>CALNYB010000053.1:0-153899 GCA_942490675.1 Cyanobacteriota bacterium
TAGGTCTCCACTCCCACCTGATAAAAGGTAGCAGTATCTTCTAAAAATCCCCTGGTTTCGTTATCAATCTTTACTTCAAAAGAGCTGCACCCATCTGTACTTAGGTCACGAATACCTAATTTGCTTTGACCTTTTTAGGTGTTGGCGCTTTTGTTTGTTTAGGAATCACCTGCATTTTAGAAAAGCTAGAAATAGCATAGTAAAGCTGTTCGGCAACTTTTTTGTTAGCTGCTTCATTAAGATGAATCGCATCAATAAAGCTGGGGGAAGGGTACTTATCGGTCAGTTTATATAAATCCACCGCCTTGATATTTTGAGGATAGGCTTTAGCTAATTTGGAAGAAGCTTGAGTGAAGACTGGATAACTCTCTCTGACTTTATCGATATAAGTTCTACCTAATTCAGTAGTAATTTCTCCCTCCTTATCGGTTAGCTGACTGGGATTACGTCCCGTGATTTCTGGCTGAATTGCCACTACCAAAGGAACTTGGGTTGCTGCACTTAGGTTGAGAATTTGTTTTTGATGTTCGATATAGCGATCAACTCTATTTTGTAATTCTGCTGCGTCTCCTGGTAGATGTTTAACTAGATTAGTAGTCTGTTCGTTAAGTATCAAATCAGCCTTAGCATCAGTTTCTTGTGAGCTTAACCAATAATCTTGCACTACTTGAGCCAGGTAACTGTTGTTTTTAACTGGTTTGATCAATTGCTTTAGATATGTTTCGATACTGTTGGGTTTATCTGCCAGATAATCAGCTTGGGGAACTTGAGTCGCTTTTTGGTCGCTAGCAAGCATCAAATCAACATAGCCATCGAGAACCACGATTAAATCGGGTTTGTATTTGAGAATTTGTAGTGCCACCTGAGCCAATTCATTACCTGAGGCATAGCCAGGCACCGCAGCGTTAATTACACGATAGTTGCCTGACTTGATCTTAGAAGGTTTAGTCAGATACTTTTGTTGTTTCGCTTTGTCGAAAGGCAATAGATCGGGTTTATATAGCTGTGGCGAAGTTTTCTGCTGTTGTAAGCGCTCTTGCAGACGTTTTTCTAATTGGTTACTGATGGTAGCAGAATTACCAGAATTACCATAGCCAAAAGCAGTTGAACCACCTATCAAAAAGATTCTAATTTCATTTTGGGGTTTAGCGAGGGGTACAGGATCGCGATCGCGAAATCCCTGTTCGTTAATCTGCCAATATTTGCTCTTTTGATTCCCCAGGAGTTCATAACCGACGGCAATAGTACTCTTAGCCTTTAAGGAATCCTGTTTAATGTCTGTTGGGTTAGATGCTGGTGCCACAAAATTTAGCCGATAGGCTTCAGTTGTATTTGACCCAACTTCTGTCTGAGTAAACTTGCCTCGCTTACCTGAAACATCAATAAAAATGCGGGTTAATAATTCCAACACTAGTAAAAAAAGCACTACCGATGCGATCGCCCCTAGCCAAGAAAAGCGACGGCGTACTCTTCTACGGTTGGTAAAAATGTAACGCTCTCTAACTTTAGACTTAAACATAAAATTTTTGTTCTACTAATTTTTATCAAGAGGTGCAATAGCAATGAATATAAAAGTTTCACCTAATTAAGGATCAATGTATCAATCATACTAAACGTTTAAGTCGGCGATCGGCTATTGGTCATCAGTTATGACCTCAAATTGCCCCTACTTATTAATTTAGCTGGTTTTATTTTTCCCTATTTAACCAAGAAAATCTTAATCATGACTGGTTAAATGACTAATTTCCCTTGGTCAGCCCATATATCTAACTCTATGGTAAATTTACGATCAAGCATGTTCGAGAAGTAGAGTAAACTAGTCAAGCTTAGGTGCTTTCTTAGATTGTGCCGCTTACTGTTAAGCGCAGTAGCTCAGGCAATCAAATCAAAAATAGTAATGTGCTAAAACAGTCAATTATTTTTAGTTATTCATGACCTATAAATTATTGTTCGTCTGCTTGGGTAATATATGTCGTTCTCCGTCAGCGGAAAACATCATGAACCATTTAATACAAAAAGCTGATTTACAGGATAAAATCACCTGTGATTCTGCTGGGACTTCGGGCTATCATATCGGTGCATCTCCAGATCGCCGCATGAGTTCTGCTGCTAGCAAGAGAGGAATCAAATTACAAGGAAAAGCTCGTAAATTAAAACCTTCAGATTTACAGCACTTTGACCTAATCTTAGCTATGGATCGTGAAAATTATCAGGATATCGTGTATTTAGATCGAGAAGGAAAATATGAAGATAAAGTACGATTGATGTGCGACTTTGCTACCCAAAAAACCGATAAAGAAGTCCCCGATCCCTATTATGGCGGTCAGGATGGTTTTAATTACGTCATTGATTTACTGCTTGATGCTTGTGCTGGCTTATTAGAACACATAGTTAACTCAGAAGAATATCAAACTAGAACATAATTTTATAGCGATGACTGTTCGGGAATTATCTCTGTTATTTATAGAAACGCAATGAATCGATTTAACTTTACAGTATTTAAACGGTTTTGGTCTCTAGCAAAGCTTTACTGGTTGGGAAACGAGAAGAAAGGAGCTTTAACTCTTCTAGTACTGCTGCTTATCTTGCTTGTGGCATACACTCAACTTAGTGTACTACTGTTGCAGCAGCAAGGGAATATCATTACCTATCTCTCTAAAAAAAATGCGGATCGATTCTGGGAAACTATTCAAACTTTTTTGATTATCTTAGTTATCTATGTTCCTCTATTTGCTGGATATGGTTTTGTCAAACAAAGATTGGGCAACTATTGGCGTAGATGGCTCACCCATCACTTTCTAGACCGTTACTTTGATAATCGTGCCTTTTATGAGTTAGGAAACTTTAATAGCAATATTGATAATCCCGACCAACGTATTGCTGAAGATATTAAAGGATTTACAATTGAATCCTTAACTTTTTTATTAATCTTAGTTAGTTCCATCTTCCAAGTTGCTGCCTTTAGCGTTGTGCTATGGAAAATTTCAGCCAACTTAGTCTATCTTTTGGTGGTCTATTCTCTGGTAGGCACTTTGGTGGTAATTGGTGTATTTGGTAACAAGCTAGTTAAGATAAATTTTGCACAAATTAAAAAAGAGGCTGATTTTCGTTTTGGACTAGTCAGAATTAGAGAAAATTCCGAATCGATCGCCTTTTATCAAGGAGAAGAACAAGAAACTCAGAGCCTTAAACGCAAATTTGGCGAAGCCTTCCGTAACTATAATTTATTAATTCTGTGGCGAGAAGCATATTTAGGTTTATTCACCAATGCTTATGATTTCTTCCCCTACATTTTACCCGCCGTTGTGGTTGCTCCCACCGTTCTTGCTGGTGAATTAGAAGTAGGTAAAGTTACTGAAGCGGTTGGTGCTTTTGCCCGAGTGTTTGGTTCTCTAAATTTGATTGTAAGTCAGTTTCAATCCTTAACTGCTTTTGCCGCTAGCGTTGACCGTCTATCAACTTTTGAAGATTATTTAGATCATCCCAAAACTCTCTTAGACAAGGATATTTTGGAATGTCCTACCATCAGCACCATCCAACAGGATAGGCTAGCGCTGAAAAATCTCACTCTGCAAACTCCTAACTATCAAAGAACCTTGATCAGCGATCTATCGGTCGATTTGCCTAAAGGTGAAGGATTGTTGATTATGGGTGCTAGTGGCTGTGGTAAAAGTTCTTTACTAAGAGCGATCGCCGGGTTATGGAATTCAGGGACTGGCGCGATTTATCGTCCAGAACTCTCGGAAATGATCTTTCTACCCCAAAAGCCTTATATGATCCTGGGTACTTTACGGAGTCAGCTAATTTATCCTCATGATGATTTAGATATCTCAGATCTTCAGCTTAACCATGCTCTCAAAGCCGTAAATTTAGCTGATCTAGCCGAACGTTCTGGTGGATTTGATGTGGAAAAAGACTGGGATGAAATCTTGTCTCTTGGAGAACAACAAAGACTAGCCTTTGCGCGAATTTTAATCAATCAACCCCGCTATGTAATCCTGGATGAGGCTACCAGTGCCCTAGACATTAAGAATGAATCAACTCTCTATCAACATCTGCTAGATACTAATACTACTTTTGTCAGCGTCGGTCATCGCCCTAGTTTAGTGCAATATCATCGTTGGCTACTAGAAATGCAGGAAGGAGAACGATGGAAATTGGAGGAAGCGAAGAATTGAGATGAAAGATAAGATCAATCTGTTGAGTGTTAACTATTAACTGTTAACTGTTTTAGCGGATAAGTCATCCAGAAACTGTTGACGGTTGAATTGATAACCCTCTCCTAAGAAATCAATCAATCTTGCGGTATCTTCCAGAGCATTTTGCAAACAGGTAGATGCCCCAGGTGAAGGAGTAATATTAAAGATGATTTTATCGCCAATAATCTTAGCTTCTCCCATTTCTAATGCCTGGGTGTTGAGATTAACTATCTGGGGTCTAACTCCACCATATCCTTGAGCATAACTAAGATCCTGGAGTTTAATTGAGGGAATTATTTTTTTGACTTCCTTAATAAATAGTCTTTTGCCAATAATCGGAAAATCGTAAACAAAATTGAGGGCAATATATTTAAAAATAATCGGATCAGATAAGATCTTGGCAAAACTGAGAATCGCCTTAATGCTCAAGCCCGCAGTTTGGAAATATTCAACTATAGTTCGGTAGTTATGACGTTCGAGCATTGGTAGTACTTTAGCCGTGGGACCAAAACGGGCGATCGCGCTATTATGCACTTCAGGATCGCCATGAATTGCAGCAAATGGTAGTTTCTCCCGCTGCACAGTGTATACTTTGCCGTTGAGTACTCCTGGTGCAAAATAGAAACTCCCTGCTACGCTAAGGAGGGCGTAATCTAGACCATAACCTAAAGATTTGGCAAACAATAGACTATGTGCTCCAGCAGCGACTAAAACCACCTTGGCTTGAATAGTTTTTGCCTTGATTTTAATCTGATACAGACCTTTTGCTTTGGTTATTTGCTCAACTTTAGTATTAAACAGCAAATCGATCATAGTATCAGAATCACCTGGAGAATTATCGACAAATGACTGAGCCAAAAGATTAAAGTCCACTGTGTAACCTTCATCGGTAAACAGAGCAATAACTTCTTCATCAGTTTCCCTGTGAAGCAAAACTTTTGGTTCTTTTTCCGCAATTTCTACCTGATCCAGTAACCTTAAATTGGGGAAAAGCTGTTTAAATTTTTGATATCTATCTTTTAATTTATTTGCCTGTTCTGCACCCACTCCCAAGACCATCTTGTGATACTTGGTATAAATCTTCTGCTGCTTGTCTTCAGTAAGCAGATAGTTTTTGACGAGACTTGCTCCTGCGTTTACTTTCTCTGCCTTGGCTAAAGTGTAGTTAGTTTCAATATCGCCAAAATGAAGAGTTTGACTATTACTATTAGTAAAAGAATTAATCAAAGCTACATCAGTTTCTTTTTCAATTAAGGCAATACTCTTAACGTTTGTATATTTGCTCAAGGTATAGAGTAAAGCTGTACCACAAACACCACCGCCGATGATGACAACTTCATAAGTATTGCTATCCATAATAAATTTAAGTTTAAGAGAGACAATAGATACTTCGTGTTAATTATTCACTTTTAAGCCAGGCTATACTGCACTAACCACAACTACATTTTAGCTTGATCTGCGGGAAGCCTTGTTTCCTGCATATTTATTTTTGCGGACTACTACCCCCCTCTCGTGCCGGCGAGGGGGGGAGCCTCCTCCCCCCGGGGGGGGGGGGGGGGAGGGGGGCCCCCCCCCGGGGGGTTAATATCGTCGGGGCGGGGGGGGGCGACGGAGCCACACAGCTCGTGCCACCTGTCAGACAGGGTTTTAGGAGTTTTCTGGAGACAAACCGAGCAGGCCTTGTGTCCCACCGACGGGCTGCAGATTTCAGTATTCTAGCCTTAAAACTTATTCATTCCCGATTTTTGAGCTTGACGGTTAGGGAGAAATCCACTGCGTTAGATTAGGTTTATTTTTGCAATCTAGTAGTCAAGCTGAGGTCTTCGACAAAAACTACTTCTGCTTGCTCGAATAGCTGATAAGCTACTCGAAAGTGAGACGCTGACGCGCTATCTTTTGATGTAGCTTAAAAATTTGGCTCTGGTTTCCATTGATTGAAGTATTCCTCCCTACACCTTTGTTATCCATCCAATAGCGTAGTGCTTTGACGGAGCTAATCATATCTTCTAAGTTCGACTTGAAGCTAAACTTGATTGCCGTGAAAGCTGGTTACATCTCGAATATAAAAGGCTAATTTATCTGGAATTAAAGGTTAAAGTTAACTCTTTGCCAAAGAAATATTCTCGCTAGAATACGAATACGAATTGAAGCTGAAATCAAAAATTATGAGCCAGAAAAGCAATCGACGTAACTTCCTTATAAATAGTGTAGCAGCAGCAACAGTTATTGGCACTCAAGCTCTAACAAAAAAAACAACCCGCGCCTCTTCATCAAAAATTAAATCTATGCCAGAAAGAAAATTAGGCAAGACTCAGATTAGTCTACCAATTTTGGGCTTGGGTGGTGCAGGGCAAACTCCTATTTCCCATGAAGATCAAGAAGCCGATGCCATCGCTTTGATTGAGAAAGCTTTAGAATTAGGCATCAAATATTACGATACCGCAGCCAGCTACGGACCTTCAGAAGAACGCTTTGGTAAAGTTTTACCGACCTATCGCGAGGGCATTTATCTTAACAGTAAAACCGCAGCCAGAGATTACGATGGTGCTTGGCGAGAATTAGAGCGATCTCTAAAACGTCTTGGGACAGATTATCTCGATTCTTGGCAGTTACATCACGTTTCCTTTACTGATGAATTAGATATCATCTTTAGCGAGGGAGGCGCAATCAAAGCTGTTGAAGAAGCTAAAGAGCAAGGATTGATTAAATTTTCAGGAATTACAGGACATCACGAACCAGAAGTTATTGCCGAGGGGTTGCGTCGCTACGATTTTGACACAACTTTGATCTCTCTCAACGCTGCCGATGTTCATCATCCTCGCCCATTTTCCCGGATCGTATTGCCAGTAGCACGTGAAAAAAATGTCGGGACGATCGCTATGAAAGTCCCCGCATACGGTAGATTGCTCAAACCTAGTATTTTATCTAGTATGGAACAGGCTATGGGGTACAGTCTCTCTTTACCTGGAGTACATTGTTGCATCATAGCTGCTGAAAACCCCGAACAACTAGAATCCAATGTTACCGTAGCACGCAATTATACTTCTTTAGACACAGCGCAGATGACCCAAATAGAACAACTAACTGTCAACGCTGGAGAAGACGGCTCATTCTTTCGTCAATGGACTTAAAATATATGTATTAATTCCCTTAAATTTTATATTTTCACTTCTAACCTCTCCTTCAATCTCGTATATCGCTGCTCATCTGTGACAAGTTAAGGAACTACGCTGTTTGTCAAATGGTTTTAAGCTCTTAGCTTTTAGCTATTAGCTCTTAGCTTTTGAGGAATTTTTATACATTCAAGCTCTTCGATACTGCGATCGCTAATTGATTTAGCCTTGATCTAGATATAGTGTTAAATAATAAACAAGCCACTATATGTAGTAGCGGTGCATCGCGGTCTTGTTGGTTCCCGTGCCGTGAGCGAATGCACCAAGAAGTTGACCAATTCAATTTTTTCTTAACTTGTCACCAATGATCGCTGCTGCTGTTTAACCTGCTTCACGGTAAATCTTGTACCTGTCATAATTTTGATTTCCATGGCTATCAAAGCCCAAAAGCTTGGGATAAATTGAAACTTACCTCTTCTGAATCCTTTTCGCTTAATTTACCGATTGTTTTGATAATTAATAAATTGTCTAGAGTAAATAGTTTCATTCTGACAATTGAGGGGGCATTTAGCCCAGGCGCATTTAGATCTTTGATGGCAACATCCAAAGGCCAAGGTTGATGAAATGAACTGGTTATCATAGCCAAAATACTTTTATCTATATCCAAACTCGCTGGTTCACTCAGGATCAAAGCTGGTCGACTTGAGTTCTCCGCGCTTTAAAAAGACGCGGATTCTAAAATGTTGTTACGAGACGGCTTGAAAGCACGTCTCTTCACATTTTATTCGATATGACTTACTCAAGTCATTGAATATGTCATATCGATGTGGAAGACTCAAAACTTCCCTAGTGACCTTGGCTAGAGATATTTTCTCTGGCTGCGTCATTACTTTTTTGCGGATAATGTTAGCTGCCCCATTGCAATCACTGTTAAGCCAAATTCCATCATCAGTTAAATAACCACCACGACCTAGATTATTTAACTTGCCTTTGATTTTCTTGCCTCTTTTTCCAGTAAATCTATGCTTCCTTTCAGATTTTTCACCGAAGGTCGGAAGCTCGTCATTAGCTAAAAAATTTGATTTACTAGTGTAACTTTCTTCAGTCTCAAGAAAATTAATTCCATTCTGGACTGCTAGTTGCTCAATCCTATTTTTGATAGCTGCATTAGGTATAGTTACAAATTCTTGATTAACTTTTTTAGACATCTTGGATTCATTCTTAATACCCTGATTCCATCCGTGAACGATTGTTCCAATATTGTTAGTTAAACACCAGGAAATAATAAATCTCGCAACCTTATTTCGGATGTCTCTAAATTGTCTATTTCTCTTTTCAGACAACGCAGCAAGTTGATCATCCCAATAAGCCTGTGGCTGGCATTTTTTAAGTAGTGCAATTTTTTTGTTATACCATTGATTAATTGATTTAATCTTTTTACCGTCAATAATGAATGACTTTCCAGTAGTAGATACGCAAGTTAGAAGATTCCCCAGTCCTGGGTCAATTCCTAACACATTAGATTGATTAAGATTAGACTTAATTTCTTTCTGCTTGTAGACAAATTCAGCATAAAAACATCTATTACGAGGTAATATTCTTATTTCTTTCATATCTTTAAAATCAAGATTACTTGCCATAGGCAACGTAAAACTATCAATGCCAAACCAAGCTTTGACTTGCTTGCCAAGAGTAAATTTAACCTGATTATTTTCTAGCTTTACCCATCTGCAGGATATAACAATGTTAAACCTCCTCCATACTTGTAGCTTAGGCTTCCTACAACTTTGCTAATTTACGATAAGACTTAAATGATTCTCCCACCTTATGACAAGCTTGTGAGCTCAGCGGAAAGTGCAAGTTAGACTTCATTAATTCATCAAGCTCATAATTGGATACATATTTTCGAGCTTTGAAAAACATCTGACGACAGTAATAGATAGCACAGTTAGACAATTTATTGGCCTCGGAACATATAAACTCCAATACTGCTTCAGTATCGTTATCTGTATGGATTAATTGCTGTTGGCAACCGTACATTTAATTCTTTACTCCTTCTTTGCCTACAAGAAATTATTTTTGAGCTTTGTACTGAAAATAACTGGAGACTAGTAGCATTAGAAATAATGCCTGACCATGTTCACTTATTTCTCAATACTGATCCTACATTCGCTCCTTCAATAATAATCAAAAGAATTAAAGGTCGGGCATCTCATCACTTAAGAAAAGAATTTCCTGAGCTAAAAAAATTACCTACACTATGGACACCCAGCTACTTTGTGGCGACTACTGGGAATGCCTCAACTGAGACAATTAAACGATATATTGAAAACCAAACTAATAAATAGGATACGCGACACTAAAGTGTCCGCGTCGCTATTCAACCAGGGGTTAAAACCACCTGGCTAACTTTCTCCCGTACTTCTTCGGTTTGGCAGTATTACGGTCGGTGAAGGGAAAGGGAACTACTACTACCTCATGACGCTTAAAGATCTGCATAAGCCTTTTCATCGGCATCGGAAAGCCATTCTGATTCGAGAGTTGTGCCTACAGCCTTTAAATAATCAGTATCGATACCTTCGACTTTATTGACTATTACCTGTCCGTTTAACTCTCGAAACTGAATGTAGTCTCCAGGCTGTAAATTTAGCTTGTTCCGAATTGACTTGGGTATGGTGGTTTGATATTTGGCAGTTAACTTAGAAAATTTCATCACATCATAGCAGAAAGACTATTTGATTTTAGTATACCGTAAGAAAGTAATACCTTTCTTACTCTAAAAATACGGTAAAAAATAAAAAAAAGCTCGCTTACGCTCGCTTAAAAGGGCATAGGGAATTAAGTGCAGAGGGCAAAAGGGGAAAAGGGCAAAGGGCTATGTAGTCCTGGGAACGACACACACAACACGGAAACCGATATTGAAGTAACGGTTGCCGCGCGTATCGTAGTAGCGAGTCGCTGAACGGCAGATATCAGGATTGTCGCACCACGAACCACCGCGTACTACTTTCTTACTACTGTTGCCTAAAACCCATGCACTGCCATCAGTTGACGCATTTTTATAGTCACCATGCCAGTCATCTTGACACCACTCCCAGACGTTTCCATGCATATCGTATAAACCAAAAGCATTAGCGACTTTACAGTATCCTACTGGGGTTGTTTGTTTTCGATAGATGCCCTTTGAACCTCCTCCGTAATTCCCTGGATAAACTTTGCCTTTATATTCCCAATCTGTTCCTCTATAGTTAGCTAACTCCGTAGATATAGTCTCGCCAAAGTGAAATGGTTGATGATATTTCTCGTTCCATTCTTTTTCTGTCAATTCTTCACTGGTCACTGATGACTGATAACTGATAAGTGACCTACAGGCATATTCCCATTCTGCTTCTGTAGGTAAGCGATATTTACATCCACTCTGGTGACTTAACCTGGCACAAAATTCCACTGCATCATCCCAAGATATGCGTTCTACTGGTCTTATCCATCTATCTATGCCCTCGTAGTCTTCTTTAAAATAGGATGGATCGGGTTCTAATGTTCTCTCTATTGACTCCCATCCTGCTACTATGCGCCATTGTGATTGAGTAATGGGATAACGTCCCATTAAAAAACTGGTTACATTTACCTGATGTTGAGGTCTTTCTCTGCTAAACCATTCCACATTATAGATTTTATTGAGTCTTGCGATTTCCGCATCGTCTGTTCCCATCAGAAATGTTCCCCCAGGAATTTTAACCATTTCTAGAGTTATGGGATCTCCTAAATCTTCGGCAAACAGTTCTGCTTCTTTGATACTGCTACTGCTTTCTCTTCCTCGTTCATCTACGGTAACTACCTGAAAAGTAAATTTTTTGCTTCGGATTTGAATTTCTGCTTCTTCTAAAATGACTTGAGAAATATCTGCTACTTCCGAATCAGTGAGCTTGAGAGATCCTTGTAAATCCTTAAGTTGCTGCTGTATTTGCGAATTGAAAGGATAATATCCCTGCTCAATAGTTTGTCTCAAGACGGTTTGATAATCTTTTTTGGCTTGCTCGATTTGCTGTAACTCTGCTTGCAAAATATTATTCGCTTCTGATTCCGATATACCTGACTGTTTAGCCAATGTTGCCAGTTGAAATTTTTCAATAGGAGTTAAGATATGATCTGCTAAATATTCCTTGATTCGTTCTCGATATTTTTGAACAGAATTGTCCTGGGTTACGGAAGTCACATTTTGACTAGGCTGAATGGATATATTGGTGTCAATATTTACCCCTTTTTTGAGCAAAATCGGTTTGAGATCTTCTGGTAAACTTGCTGTAGATTCAGTTGTGGCAAGATCCACAGGAATCATTTGTCGAGTCGTATCAGAAAAACTGGAAAGTTCCCACAGAATCGCATTCTTGCCCAATTCAAAAGCATCCTCAATCGTTCTGCCATAGCCTAAACCATCATAAAATCCTGTAGTAAATGCGATCGCGGCATCATCTAGAATCGTATCTTTCATGCCAATGACATAATCAATATGTTTCACAATCGCTCTAGCTTGTACCTCTGCATAGCAAGCATTGAGTAAAACACATTTAATCTGTGGAAATTGAGTAAATAATCCTGCTAAGGCTTGCCCTGTAGCTGGTTTAGGTTTCCCAGCATTATCTAGCACAACTAAACCTGCTTCCTCTTTGCCATGTCCTGAAAACTGACTTTTCACGGCATCTCTGAAAGCCCCTTCAAATAAGGGTTTCTCTCCAAGCCTAATTCTCAATAATCTATAGTTAATGATAATGAATGACGAAAGAATTAGGCTTGGAGAATGGAAATTTGGCGATCGCCTGAGAACCGAAAAAGATCCCGTGAAAAGTCAGGTCCTGAAAAGTGAACGATATCGGGATTTTCTTCGAGTAAAGCACGACGTATATCTCTAGGACGCACTTCCCACCTTTGAACCAGTCGAAATCGATCTGATAGCTTCGATCTTCTTAAGCCGTCTTCTATTTCCTGTACTTCTTTCCCTAAATTTAAGCGACTGGTTGATTGAGGATTGGCAGCTAGAAAAAGAATTTTCATGGAGGAAAAGCTGATCGGGATAGATTGAGAAAAATTCAACTTGATGGAAGTTATTATACTTCAGTAACTAGTACAATTAATTTAGCTCAATTCTGGTCTAATCCTACCAAACTTCAACCTTCAACAGCTTGAGCGATCGCCAACCTCAAAATCTATCTTTTGTGTGAGAGATTACCCCCGCTAAATCCCCAAGAATGTAGAGATTAGTGGGGGATGAATCGAACTTAACAACGTAGTGGGTTGATTTTGACTACCTGAATTAGTCTTGTCGAAAGCTTCATCTAGCATGGGCTTCAATTGTTGTAAAATACTTTTGTAGGCGACACAAGCTGAAATTGCTGGACTGCATACGAACCTAGAAAACTAAATAGATATATGGTTGTAACCATAGTCTCAGGTAGCCTTCTGGTGGCGTAAAATCTTTTGAGGGTCTGAGTGATTGACACTCCGCACGGCTACGCTGACGCTAAAGCCGTGGGATTCTCCCGTCTAGTCTCATAATCGGTGCTGTCGAACAGACATAATTGTTCTGCTCTCCCGTTTATGATTTTCATGGAGTTTAGGGGATTGCCAACTACCCCGCCCAATAGATTGTCTGTATTCATTGCAAATACAGGTTTTTGAAAATCTATTGGACAACTGCGATAATCCCAAAGCGCGAGATTTTTTGCAGCATTAAAATCGCTGTTTAGTTTTGCGCCACTAGTGCATTCAAACCAGTGACCTTTTCTTTTTCCAATAACACCATTAACTGATGAAGTTTTGGAAGAATAATGTGGTGGTCTGACATGAACTTGTCGCCCAACTTTAGCCATTTTGTATTCTAGTTTTTGACCTAAATCGTAGTATGCCCAGGCATGGCGAGATTGAGCATTATCAGAGCGAGATTTCTTTCTTTGCTTCATCGTCTGACGACAACCAGACAAATCCTCTAGAACCAAGTCTGCATCCTGCCAATCAGCAAAATCAACAATTCTACGGGATACAGTATGGTTAACTGCTCTCATCCAGCGTTGTTCTTTTTGCTCCAGTTTCTTAACAGCACGATACTTGCCAGCTTTTTGCATCTGCTTTCTGCGTTGCTGAAACTTACGACGGCGATGTTTGACTTGTTTGCCAGAAAAGAATAATCCAAATCCTTTTTTGCCAGTGGCTACAGCTATTTGATTTTGCCCTCTGTCCACTCCTACTCGATTGTCTGCAATCACATCTGGAACTTCCTCAGCGATTGAAATTAAAGCGTACCATTTACCTTTGTATTGACACAATTTAAGAGTTCCTTTGGTTAACGCTTCATCTTTAGCTAACAACCTATCTAATGTTGGTTGCCAATGATGAGATTTAACTGCTATCGGTACTCGTTTGATGCCAAACAAAGTAGGGAATGAAACAGAATACACATCGCCAACTTTAAACAATCTCCAGTTTTGACAATTAACCTCTGGAGGGAGTGACTTAAATTTCTTGGTCTTTTTACCAGCTTTGCCTTTGCAATGGCGAATGACTTGATTAGCTAAAGCAGATTTAAGGGGAGTTACTACTTTTGCGGTAGTTAACTTTTTCCTCTCTTTAATTGGTAGCTTCAGAAGTTCATTACCCAAGTCAGTACAAGCTGTTGTCGTCTCAGCAAACATAGATGCTTTAACGGCATTAAGACGGTGAAATTTAAGCTTTAAAGTAGTAGTGACTTGCATGAGCGACCCCGCGTCGTCTTACGACGCTAGGGAATGCGCGATGAAATAATCATAGTACAATATTGTCTATGAATCAATCCTATAGACGAACCAATACTACCGTATCTTTAATCAACTATCACTTTATCTGGATTCCTCGGCGCAGAAGAAAAGTATTAGTTGGTGCTGTCAAGAATAGAGTTGTTGAGTTTATCTACGAAAAAACTAATGAATTAGACTGCAAAGTAGTTAGTTTGGCAGTCGAACCCGAACACATACATCTATTTCTTAACTGTTCTCCTCATCTCGCACCCAAGCAGATAATGCACCGCATTAAGGGGTATTCTTCTTATGTGCTGAGAAAAGAATTTCCACATTTAAAGAAAATGCCGTCTATGTGGACTCGCAGTTACTTTGTTTCCACCGCAGGAAATGTTTCTAGCAGTACAATTGAAAAATATATAGCCGCCCAAGGTAAACAATGACGGACGCTAAAGCATCCGAGTCGCGATTCATCCAACGGCTAAAAGCGCGTTGGCTTTCTCGACTCCCGTACTACCTGTAAATTAATTGATTTCATTAATTGCAAAAAGTCGGCGGTAGGGCATATCGTGGTCTTCAACATAAAATGCTTGCGGAGACGGTCTAACGGGGACATAACCAAAGTTATGTCTAGTCAAGAGTCGATGATTCAAGAATCCCCCGTTGAACCGCTCAAGCGGTCAGCGGTGGGAGTGTCAACCTTGCAATATAGCTTGCAAACGCTTGCGAAATTCACCTTTGGGATGACCACCTTTAATTTCCCCCATAATTTTAAAATCATCATTAGGTGATTCACAGACAATATAAGTAGGCCAACCCATATCTTTCTTGTCGGGACATTGCGCCATCAAAATCTTACGATACTTGCGATAGGTAGCAGTATCCTGCATCTTGACATCAATAAATTGCAACTCTAATTCTTGAGCAACCTTGGCATCATAAAAGGACATCTTATGGCATATCCCACAGTCTTCTGAGGAAAATTTAACTACAGCTTTTGTCATTGTTGATATGTGAGTTGATATGTGAAAATCAATTATCTAATTGTAAAATTATTCAACCCAATCCCAACAAAAAGTACATAAGGTTAAATATTCAACGAGGCAGCAGCAGACAAAAAGTGATGAATACCTTAGAGATCCAGACCATATTGCAACAGGGAAAAACCACTACCGATGAAGCACTAAGGCTTTTTGATGGGCTAGATACGGTGGAGCTAGAATTTATGTTCGGGAGATGGCAAGATCTGGGCTTCATACCAATCACCAGATGGATGGTTTGTTAGAGATGATTGGTTGGTATGGCAAAGAGTTTGTCGATGTGGACAATGTTCATCCTTTGTTATTTTCTGACGGTAATAAAATTTTCAAAGTAGATCCCAACCCTGTGATTACTAATATTGGATTACACTTACCAATCCCCCAAAATGAGGCAATTAAACCTCTATACAGCACCATGAGCAAAATGCTTAAGACAGAGGAGAGCAAGGCGAGAATTCGCCTGATGAAGTTTCGCGATCGCATTAGCGCAACCATGATTTACGACTATCTACCGATTCTCGATACTTTTAGAAAAGTAGATGAAAACACTGTTTTAGGCTTAATGGATTGGAAAGGAATGCCACAACCCTTCTTTTTTCTCTTAAAGAGAGATTTATAGTTATGTTATTCACCCGTTTAGCCATAGAGAAAAGTCTTGTGAAAAACGCTCTAATGATAGTAGCTTAATACGCTGATCCTGAATTGCTATATGGCGATCGCTCTCCAAGTTATACCCCCAGTCTGCGAGAAATAAGTTGACAAATGCTAAGTCAGTTTGTTGTGTTACCTGTTGCAAAGCTTTAAGGCGATCTTCGACAAAGAAGATGCTGATACTTTTTCCTGGCTGTTGATGTCGATCGCGTAAAATTCTTAGGGTTTGATATTTGGGACGTTTACTTTCCTTGCCAATAATTTGCGTAACAGGTAAATTCACTCCCTGCTGTTGCAGTAGCCTGTGGGCAAAACGTCCTTCTTTAGTAGTGACAATGTACACTGTAATTCCAGAACTAATAATTTGCTGGAGACGTTCAATTACACCAGGATATGTGCGATGGAGCTTGAGCCAATTATCTAAATCGTTTTTGATCCAGCCATCTCTTGCCTGATCTAGCTTTTGTACTATAGCTTGTTTCTCTAATCCTTCAGACTGAATTATTTGCAGTGCGATCGCCTGAAAATCAGCCAAAATCTCTGCTTCAGATATCCCTGATGCTAATGCTCGTAATAAAATTGGCATTTCCCAACCAGTTTCAATTACAGGGCGTAAACGATAAAAACTGGGTGCCAGAGTATCATCAAGCTCTTGAGACCATATTTGCTCATAGGCTCGTTTGGTACTGGCAAAATACTCCAGCAATCCATCGCAAATTACACCATCGAAATCTAATGCCAGAATATCAGGAATATTGCTCATTGAATATTTACCATTGAATATTTATTTACAGAATAACCAGAGATTAAAAGCGATCGCCAAAAGCAAAGTGCAACAGGTTGCCTCCTTCATTATTAAAGCCAAACTCCAAGCGCAAACGCCCAATAGGAGAGTCGGCATTCAAACCTAACCCATAACCCAAACCGTAACCAGGTTTGTCTCTTGCCCCTGCTGGATTGCCTTTTACGTCACCTGCTGTTGACAGATCGTTACCATAATCAATAAATAAAGCTCCGCCGAAACCAATATCTTGCTTGAACAGCCCCAATGAAATAATCGGGAAGCGATACTCAGCAGTTGTCTTAATAAAACTGCGACTTGTTCCCACTGCCCCCGTTTCAAAACCTCGAACTGTCTGAGTACCACCTAAGTTAAAAGCTTGATATGAGGGAACGTCACCAATAAAAGTCCCTCCCTGAAAATTCAGTAGCAGGGTACGGGGACCATCAGTAAATCCAAATAGATTGAGGGGAATGAATTGACTAAAGTTAGTAGAGAGGCGATTATAAAGAATACTCGCATCTCCGACAGGAATCGATTGACTAGTACCAAACCGCAATCGAGAGCCGCGAGTAGGCGCAGTTGGATTATCCGTAGTCTCAAACAAAATAGCAGCATCAAGAGTCAACAGCGTGTCCTGTCCATCTTCAGTAACAGTAAGAAGGTTGCCTAATTCATCCTCAGGTTGAATATTGTTAGTGTAGGCAGCATTGCGAACCGAAACCTGTTGGTAATTAATTCCCACAGCCCCATTGAGATCAGTGTTTAACGGTATTACGTATTCAAATCCACCACCGAAGCGAACGACCCAAGGAGGGTTTCCGTTAGGCAAGTTAACATCTTTCTCCCCATTCTCAAAGGCAGGGCTTTGTCCACTTTGATTATAAATGTTGGCGGCAAATGCCCCAGGCAAAGAAGGAGCTAAATTTCCGTATCTAAAATCAAGACCATATAGCTTGGGATCTGTGATCCCTTCCAAGAGAATTGCCTGATTTTCACCCAGGTCTTGTTTGATATGACCAGACACTGAAATAACCGACAGTCTAGTCTCTTCTTCAGGAACATTTAGAGAACCGCGAGTCGGTCCATTCAAGGCATCAGGATAGCCAATTAAGGAACCGAAACCAAAGTTAGTTGAGCTATCGGGGTTTGTTAATCTAATCTTGAGTTGTCCACCACTAGATTTGGTAAAGGGATCGACTCGGTTTTTGTTTTGCGGTTTTGCAGAGGGATTGTTTTGGACAATTAGCTTCCTCTCATCAGGATGAGAAAGTAAATCTACAGCACTGGTGGAAACTCCTGTTTCCAGTGGAGATTCTGAATTAATCTCCTGAGCTTCTGAGGTCGGGTTTGACGAAAGCGGAGTATTTTTTGAGGTAGTTTGTCCCCAAACGGCTGTTGTCCAAAATTGAGCAACTAGAATAGTTCCTAAACTTAAACTTAAACTACTAAAAGAAAACCTTAAATCGTAAATTATTTTTAACATTAAAATTTAACTCATTACCCTATAGAATTTTAATTCAGACTAAATTATTCTGGTTAACTAACACTTTTTAAAAATTAAATTTTCCTGTTCCTACTTTTTTTTTGTCTTGTACTGTGATAAGAGTAAAGAGCATCATGAAAATTTTGCACAATATCCTAACAATTTAGTTAAATATAGTTAAATCTTAGTTTAGTCTAAATTTTTACAATCTAGAGGATAGCTTGAGATGTAATCTATGTACTTAATCTGCTGGATTATCAGAACCTGAATTTATGGAACTTAACGCAAATAACAAGCCATAAAAGCGATAATAACTATCAAAATCTGAAAGTTCAACATTACCAATACTTGCAAATACTAATAATCAATAACCAAAATGAGTGATTTAATAGCTATTGCTTACGACGATGAATTTAAGGCTGAAGAAGTACGCCTAACCTTAGCCAAACTGCAAAAAGAACATTTGATCGAACTAGAAGACGCAGCTGTTGTGGTTAAAAACGAAAATGGCAAAGTTAAGCTCAAACAAGCCGTAGATTTGACCTCAGCAGGAGCTGTAACTGGCGGATTCTGGGGATTACTGATTGGAACTTTGTTTTTTGCTCCTCTGTTTGGTGCTGTTGTAGGTGCTAGTACTGGAGCTATTAGTGGCGCACTAAGCGATATTGGAGTTGATGATGACTTTATGCGAGAACTGGGCAAAAGTCTGCAAGCAGGAACCTCTGCTCTGTTTGTCTTAGTTACTAAAGTCACCCCAGATAAAGTATTAGAAGAAATTGCCCCCTATGGTGGTAAAGTCTTGCGGACTTCCCTGACTAAAGATAAAGAAGCAGAACTGCAACAAGTTCTCTCCCGTAGAGGGATTAAGCCAGAAATCGACCCAGAGATAGTCAATTAGTAGAGATGAAAATCTCTGTATCACTAAAATGGCGTTGCTAATCTAAAGTACACCACAAGGGTACAACGTGAAACCGAAAAGTAATCTGTTCGTAGCTATCAACTATACCACAAGGGCACAATGTCAGCTATTAGCTTTTCAGCTTATCCAATCGAGGGTAAAAATGATCAATTAATGCCTCGATCCAGCAACGCCTCAAATCTTAGTACATCTCAAAAATAGGAGATCCAAATTATGGAAATATCAACCCCTAAAGATAAACAACCTACTCCCGAAGAACTGAAAGAATTAGAAAAACTCAAAGTTATTATCGAAAGCGCGATCGCAGATGGCAAACTTACAGGCGCAGAATTTGACAGAATTAAAGCTTCAATCAGAGCCGACCAAAAAGTAAGTTATGAAGAAATTCATTTAGTTAGAACCCTAATCTACGACAAAATCGAAAGTGGAGAAATCGACAGGGTTTGGGAATAACCCAAGCTGAGAATAATGTATTTCATAGGCATCGAAGCTAAGATCACAAAGACGGCGAACAATGAATGAATTTTTCCGATTTCTTAAATCACTCTTGCAAATTCCTCTCTTTCGTCGAATTTGGGTCTTGTGGAAAGCCCTCACAGCTAGTTGGCGGATTTATCTAGAAAAACCTCTTTCTGTTAAAGAATTAACTGATTCTCGTGAAGCCGCCTCCATTCCTTCTTTTGGTTTCTTTTTTTTGTTGATTAGCGCTACAGTAATTGCTACCTTTGGACTATTACTCGATAGTACTGCCGTAATTATTGGAGCCATGATAATTGCTCCTCTGATGAACCCGATCCTAAGTATTTCTTTTGCTACTGTTACAGGCAATCGGAAATTGCATCAACGCTCTGTTATAACAGTTATTCTAGGGTGCTTTTGTTCTATCTTAGTCTCTTATTTGATTACTACTTTGGTTGGTCTTGAGGTTGCCGATTCAGAGATTTTAGGCCGAACTTCACCTAATTTACTTGACTTAGGAATTGCGATCGCGGCTGGCGCGGCTGGTTCATTTTCTTTAACCCGTAAAAGTATTGCCAGTTCAATTGCTGGAGTTGCCATTGCCGTTGCCCTCGTACCTCCTCTATGTGTAGTAGGAATTGGGATAGGTATGGGAGACGAACTTACTGTGCAGGTTGGTCATATTGTAGTCAATAGTATAGATGTATCTTCAGGGGCTTTTTTGCTATTTATGGCTAACTTAGGAGGAATTACTATTGCTGCTAGTATTGTTTTTCTTTCTCAATCCTATGGCAGTTTAAGAAAAGCTCTTAATTTAACGCTTATTTGGGTTTTAATGGTAGCTTTGTTATGTGCTCCGTTGAATAATGCACTGAAGAAATTTTTAATTAAAAGTCGCATTCAAGCAGACATTAAGATCATCAGAAGCGAACACCTTGAAATTAGTCAAAAGTCTCAAATTCGTTATATTAATGTTCAAGTAAAAGGCACTAAGGTATATATTCAAGTTATGACTTTCGCACCAAAAAGCTTAATCACGGATGAATATATAGAGACTATGAGAAAAAGGCTATTCGATTCTCTATCCAAAATGGGAATTCAATCAATAGAGGTAGTTATACAAATCGTCCCAATTGAAATTGAGGAGTATCGATTTATTTATAAATAACTTTAGTCATGAGTTATTGTTTTCTTCGCAACTGCAAAAGTTTACCGAAAATATTGGACAGTGTTGCTGTCGATAAACCCAACATTAGAATACCGCTAATCGCTTCCATCCCTCCCAAAATTCTCCAGGGTGGTTGCATCACAATATCACCATATCCTAGTGAAGCAAAGTTAACGGCGGAGTGATAAAATGCCTCCTGATAATTGGAAAATTGTCCAACGAGGACAAAACTAGCAGCCCAAACACCAATCTGCAAGAGACAATTAATCAGTAAAAATATTAGCGCTATGTTCAAGATTGTAAATGCGTGCCAGAAAAGGGATTTTTTTGTAATTCGTCGAGCTGAATGAAAGAGTTTTGACAATACTCCGATCAGCATTGCTATTGAAACTGCCTGGATAATTTGTCCCAAGCAAAACATCAGAATGGTGATAATTATGAATTTGATACCCACATAAACCTCCGAACTTAAGATGAAGCGACGGTCAAATCGATCGCCTTGACTTACTTGACTTAATCGTGCAACTCTGACGCGATCGCCTACAAGCCATAGTACGAAATTTTTGATAGCAATGCACTTTTTATAGCCGTACAAAAATCTGAACGGGGGCTATTCTTATATTTAAATTCATATCTTTAACTCCCAAATGCGATACGGAATCTAATAACTGTTCGTGAGCATAGTCTAAATATTCATCGGTCAATAAGCCTGGTGGTGAGTTAATCAAAATTCTGACATTTACACATTTTGTGTCATTTGGTTAAGCTGAACCTGAGATCGGGTAATTACGGGGGCGGTCGGTTTCAACTTCCCCCTCAACCGCTGCTCGATAGGTATCGACTACGTGATTAGGCATAACATCCCCGTTCTGAGTTAAAAACGACCATTCCTGTCCTACATGAACGTAAGTTCCTACTGCCTTAGTAGGAGGCATTAGGTTAATGACATCGGCTAGATTAACTACACGGTAGCTATTGGGTACGTGCTTGGCGTGGAGTGTGGCAAAGGTAGGATCGCCTACGCGGGGAGTAGCATAAGTATACAGTTGGATTTGTGACTTCAATTGAGGAATATTGAGAGCAAGATCTAAAGCTGCTAAGATTGCTAAAGAAGAGCCTAAACTATGTCCAGTAATGTAGCAGGGGATTTTAGGGTCAAGGTTTTGGGCAACTTCTCGGGGCAGAGGCTGAAGAATCCTTAAATAATTTTTGAGAAATCCTTGGTGAATTTTGCCGAAATATTGACCAGAATTTGGATCGGTGAAATCTTTTTGAACAGCCGTAAAATTGTTAATCCATTCCACCCTGGTTTGGGTTCCCCGAAAGACAATGATGTTGTGTTCTGGAGAAGATAAAACAAATCCTAGATAAACGGGTGTTTCTCTGGTCAGCTTGACCATTTCGCCAATTGCTTGTCCCACTTGGGTTTCCGCATTATCCAAATTTTTTTGGAGTGGATCTGAGGAATTGCTTTGGTTAGTTGACGGATTGATAGTAACAGTTTGGGATGTTTCTGCTTCTTTGCCCTTGAAGGAGGCTATTTGAGTATAGCGATCAAGACTTGGTGTATAAGCAGAAAGACCCTTAATCGAACCATCATAAGTGGGGAGAGTTTTACCCGTCAAATACTGTTGCGTAGCTATTTTACTGCATTTAATTAACAGTTTTGATAGTTCTCGATCATAAGGAATATTAGGAGGAGTAAGCTTCAAAGAATCAACAATTTTCTGCCCTTGATAGATTTTTTCAGCATCGGCTTGAAAAGCAGCTTTTAAAAGACTTTCTTGCTCTTGGGGCATTTGTTGCTTGGCTAAAGCTTGTAACTGCTTTTGCTTTTGACGAGTCCGATAGTCAGTCCCGATCCTAGCAGCAATTCCCGCTACTACCCCACCTAATAAGAGCTGCCTGCGTTTAAATTTCACTCTAATGCCTCCTGATTAATTTTTTTTCGACCACTCGCATAAAATTGATTGGTGTTTTGTCCCAGCACCCAGGTTAAAGTGAACAGGGTAGCAGCTATCCTAAAGCTGCTTACATAGGGAATAAATAGTCCAATTGCCAACAAAGTTAACCAGGCCATAAATGCCATGGCCAAAGCACCAAGAAACCCAAACAGAAAACCTGCAAGTGCTAGAATGTCTTGACCCTTGGCAAATTTCCACTTGACGCCAATATCCCAGAGCATTTTAGCGAGCAAACCTATAGCCGCGAGTAATTTTACCGTCAACAGACCATCAATGGGGATCAGCCCTAAAATAGATATCCCCAGGGCATAATCTAAAACTAAATTGCGACTTTCCCTTTCTTGACGCACATAATTTGAGGTTCCCTTCATCAGTTTGACTTGTTATTGATTGTTCGAGGTGGTTTCTGACTAATCTACATCATGCTCTTTCTTCCATTGCTCGATCGCCTGGGTTAAACTTTCTGTGGAAGCCCCCGTAATCATGTAAGTTTTGAACTCTTCTCCTTCACTGAGATAGGAGGCATAGGAAGGCTGGAGATATGGTTGATAATCAGCGTTATTGGCGATATGAACTTCAAAAAAAGCTAATGTTAAGGCTTTTCCATATTCAGAGATTAGTTGCGGGCTAGGTAGCTGGAGCTTGGGTACCATTTTAAGTAGTCTCGATGCCCCACCGTCCAGTTTGGATAAGTCAATATGAGTTTCACCTTGTTCTAACACCAAGTATCGCTCTGAAGAATCGAGCCAAGGAAAAGAACGAGCTTGCTCGAAAACAAAGGGAGTAGCAGGGTCGTAACTTCCTGCCCCCAGGGCAACAGGGATTTGGATTTGACTCAAGCCCTGCTCGCCGAAAATACTGGCATTGACGGCATTATTAGCAATAACTGCCTGGATGCGCTCATCTCGGAAATTATAGTCTTGGCGCTCTAGTTTTAAAGCTCGGCATTCGAGGAATAAGGCGGTATTCAGTGCCAACAATTCCCGATCGCAATCCCGCTCTAGCTGCTCAAAGTTGGGAGTAGGAGAAGCTCCCGCCACGGCTAGTGCCGTATACCCCCCATAGGAATGACCATAAATTCCTACATTCTCCAGATCGAGCCTGGAGTCAAAATCGGTTGAGTTGCGTTTCTCCAAAATATCGAGAGTATAGCTGATGTCCAACGGGCGATCGATAAAGGAATTGAGGCTAGAAAGATCTCGATGATAACCAGTTCGGAACTCTTGAGCATATTGAGCATCACTACCAGGATGTTGGGGCAAGACCACAAAAAAACCATAGGAAGCTAGGTGCTTGGCTTTATCGGCAAACTCCTCAGGTTTGGAACTTAAACCGTGAGAGATAATCACTACTGGAGTTTTACCAGGTCGCCAGCGTTCTGGGCGATAGACATTGACGTATAATTTGCGATCGCGACTGGTATCAGTAAGATTCCAAGTCTGCTGTTTAATATCATAAGTTCCCATCCGGCGCAGATCTGGGAGTTGTGCAAAATTTGCACCTGATTCTTTAGCTATTTCCTGGGCTGATAATTGGGCGATTTCAGTGGCAAACTGCCTGGTTGCTTGAACAATCAGTTCCAGGTCTTTCTGAAAGCTAATGGCTTTGTTTAAATCTAGCTGTATGTTAGTTCCCAAATTACGCAGCAAGTTGAGTAAAGTCAACCCTTCCGAATCAAAAGCGGATGAAATTATCGCTCCCCTGAGAGCATATTTGCCATTGCTACCACCTTGAATATTGATCAATTCCCCAAAAAAGTTGAGCAGGCGTTCTCCTTCATCAGTATTGAGCAGACGAGATATCACAACTGGCTCGACTTCAATCCGTTTGGTGAGGAGTTCTCGAAACAGTTTTCTCTCTCTCTTCTTGGTTCCTGCCAGATTCAGATAAAAACCCAAGTCTTTATTGATTTTTCCTGACTCGGCGAAGGTTTCTAAAGAACTGATCCGCAGGGAGTCAATCAAGGGACTGTAGTAAAAGTAAATCTTTTCGGCTGCTTTAAGGGGCATTGCCATCACGGCTGTGGCACTTACACCTAAAGCAAGGGATACCAGCCAACGACTTAAACTTAATTGATAGTAGTTATTTCTCTTTTTAATTAATTTATAATCGAACATTTTATTCTTAATAAAAATATTAATTACAGCCAATGACATCAGCAGTGTAAGTTTTATCTACTGCTGATGTCCCTTTATTAACGATGAATATTGATTAAGGATTTAAAGCATGGAATTTTAGCTACAGCTCCTGAAAACCGCGATCGCGATTTTCAGGAGCTGTTTTACTTCCTTCAACTTCTCTTCGGCTCGGAGTCCCGCCTTCTATTACCAAGGATGTAGTAATGAAGGTTGGGAGGAGAGCCGACAGGGTTAAGCAATACATAGCCCGTTACTCCTTCTTAATAAATCTGTTTTTGAAACTGAAAATTGACCTAATCTTTTCCAATTAACGTCGTAAATACTAATTACTTTATTAGGCTCGGAATAACCGCCAATATAACCTTTTACTGTTTTCTTTCCTTTTGCAGCCCGAACTAAATCGCCACTTCTAAAGCCAAACGGGGTAACTGTTCCCCCTTTGCGTTTCCTAGTTCCGCCTAACTGGGGATTCTCGAAATGCAACTGTCTTCGATACAACTGAGGACGAGCTATTACCTTGAATGGAGCATCGGTTAATTCCATTGAACCAACCCAATGATGACCATGAGAATTAGCAGTGTGGAATGGCTTGTACTCTATAAATCTGCTAGCTGCCAAGGCTATACCATCATTAGCATGGGTGCTTGCATCTGGAATTGATTTATTATCCTTATTCTTGGGTAAACTTAGATGTTTTCTGATCTTGCTAGTTTTCCAACCTTCTAATTTGAATGTGGGTGCAATAGCTGTTAGCTGCTCTAACATCCATTTCTGACCTACCATGACAGGACTCAAGCCTTTGTTTCCTCTCGCTTTAACATATTCATAGACTATTTCTGTTATAGGAAATAACTTGATTAGTTCTTGAACAATACGTATCTCTAGTTGTCGATTGGCTCGAATACTAGGCGGTAATTTATTACCTCTACGGTTATCGAACCTCTTTTCTCTATGCGCTCTTTGAGCAAAAGGAATGTTGCGATTAATGCGTCTTCCTCTCCTAGACCGACGTAATATTTTTTGAGCTTGTTTTCTCGCGATGACTCGGTTGAATGGCAAAACAACATGAGCGGTAAATAGCACCGCTTTTTTACTAATTGCTGCTACTCCAGAAAATAATTTTCCTGGGTCGATTCCTACTGCGATTTCTTGAGTCTCAGCCCCACTTGGTTCTACAAGCAACTGAACACAGAATATGCTCAGGTCGTTCCATACTGGTTTAGCTTTTCCTGAAGCAATCCACTTTCTAGCTCTAGCAGAAGTAGTAGGCATTAAGGGGTTGCCTTCGGCAGACAAAACTGGAACTCTGATTGTGGGCTGTTTTTTCATTAGGTATAACCCTATATAGTTGTGTGTCCCTTCCAGCACCTAATCCAAAATGTCCTCTCTTAAAGCGACTACGCCCAGTAGTTTTGTAGATAAACCAACCGAGGGAAGTGGTTAGCAGTACGTGTCAGGATTAGGCTCTTGCTGTAGTGCAATTCTTAGTTGTTAACTGGGTTTAACAAGCCCGCTTTGTATTGCCCCAAGGCAATCAAAGTCGGGTAATTGACCGACATTAGTTAGTAACAAGACCGATTCCAGCGCCGATCGCTGCGCCTTCTCCCACATTACCTGTGGCTGCACCAAAAATAGCTCCTGTAACAGCTCCTTTAGCAGCACCCTCCTTCTCACCCTCAGAAAATAGACCGTCGATAAATAAGGAACTCGTGCCACCATTTGCAGGCAACTCTCCTTCGAGAACCTGAACATTGTAAGTGAGTTCGTCTCCCTGAAGTTGGGGATTTAAAAGCTCCAGCACCACATTGGTAACTTGACCTTCACCAACAATCGAGAGGGCAGCATTAGGAGGGTCTTCGGCAAAACTATCCTTACCCTCGTCCCAAGCTTCCAGAAACCCTGGAAGAGCCACGTGACCAGCAACCCTCTGTGGGCGATCGCTAAAAAAGATCACTGATGGACTTACTCCCTTGAGGGTCAGGGTTTCACCTTCAAAGACTACCCCTGACGCACTCTGAACGAACAGGAGTTCCACCTCAGTGGTGGGGTTTGGTTGGGCATAAACTGGCACAACTGACGCTAGAATTGCCATTGATAATGCTAAAGTGAGATTTTTCATGTTTGTAATATTTTTCATGTTTGTAATTGGTTAAATAAAGAATTTTAGACCTTGGTAAATGATAGAAGGTTTTAGTTTATCCCGAACTCAGGTTAGATCAAGAAAAGACATTCTTAGTTCCTGCTGCGTCCTATAGCTATGGGGTTGTCACATCTGGTTCTTCGATAACATCCCCTTCTTTGCCCATAAGACCAATTCCAGCACCTATCGCAGCCCCTTGTCCCACATCACCTGTGGCGGCGCCAACAATACCTCCCGTAACAGCTCCTCGACCAGCACCCCTCTTCTCGCTATCAGAAAACAAATCGTCGATAAATAAGGAACTCGTGCCACCATTTGCGGGTAACTCCCCATCCAAAATCTGAACAACTTCGTAAGAGAGTTCGTCTCCCTGAAGTTGGGGATTAGAAATTTCCACTACAACGTTGGTAACCTCACCTGACCCGACAATCGAGAGAGCAGCATTAGGGGGATCGTCGGCAAAACTATCCTTGCCCTCGTCCCAAGCTTCCAGAAACCCTGGAAGGGCTACGTGACCAGCAACCCTCTGTGGGCGATCGCTAAAAAAGATCACTGATGGACTTACGCCTTTGAGGGTCAGGGTTTCACCTTCAAAAACAACTGCTTCCGCATTTTGAACGAACAGGAGTTCCACCTCAGTGGTGGGGTTTGGTTGGGCATAAACTGACGTGACCAACGCTAGTATTGCTATTGGTAATCCTAAAGTAAGATATTTCATTTCCTGTTTGGTTAAATAAACAATAGATTTAAAATTCGACTTCTGCTTCTTCAGCAGCAGGCTGGAAAGGTTCGTTGCCTTCGAGTCCCAGCTCTTCGTTAGGATCGGGAACGTCTTCTACTTTCGGTTTGCCAGGATCTGGCTTGCGGATGTTGAGTTCCTGTTCCAGTTTTTGCTCTTGTTGTCCTCACTGTTCTTCCATGCTTTCAGTTGCTGCTTCCGTTGGCTGCGGGTTTTCTACCTCGGATTCTTCTGGAGAACCTACTTCTGCCTCTGGTGGTTCTTCATCGATAGTCAACAGCGGTTTAGAATTGGAATTCTGGGGCTCCTCTAGCGTTTCCGCTTCTTGCTCGAACTCCCGATTACCCTCATCGAAGAACTCTTGTGATTCATTTTCTTGAGCCCTAACGGGAAACAATTGTTCCATCAGAATCGAGATGGAAAAGGCTAATAAGATAGCGCTTATTAACTGATACACTTTCATTCTACTATTCATAGGGATTTGACTCCTAGTAATTTGGTCATTGTTGCTGTTCTAGATATTATTCGGCATCCAAAGATTCCACTTGGCTCATCTGACACCCCTGACCTGGCTTAGATTCTATTTCCTCCATCCAGGCTTGCATCTGCTTCTTCCCGCCTGCTCCCTTTAGCCAAGTAATTGACAAAAGCCCGACAGTTCCCTCCTCTGGCTCGCAAGTAAATTGATTTGCGCCACTGACCGAATCGGGTATCTGTTCTGGTTGGGAACATTCCCATCCGTCTCCCTCAATCGTATCCTGCCAGCCGCTATAATTTTCAGCATCAACTTTAATTTTTTTATCTCCTTGAAGGCAAGTCCAAATTGTCAATTGGTTTGGGTCATTAGATAAATCATCTAAACTTCCATTGTCACTTTCTGTCCCTGGTGTAGAGGGAACTTGGGCAGTAAGTGAAGGAGTTAAACTAAGCAAACAGCCAATGGTCACCAGCACAGATACGCTAATACTTGTTAATTGGTTGACGGTCTTGATCATCTTCATGTCTTAATTATTCCGATTTAAAAAGGGATAGTTAGTCTTGCTATGAGGGACTTCAGCCCCTACCAATTAGTTGAAAGTTAAAAATAAATTTTTTGTACTGGGGCAAGATGTGTGTATCAGCTATAGACTATAAGCCCCCCAAAATTTAGGCAGTTTTTTATTAAAATATTAGTTCGGGCGGATGATATAAGCGAGGCACAACTTGTTACAAGATTACTCTGTAATCGTAATACATATGGGACACGAGAGCAAACGCGCTCATCGTGACAATAAAAAAATTTACAAACTTGCCTACCTACTCATAATTGATTTTTAGTAGTAAATTCCAATACCCCCTCGGTAATTCGTCCATAAAAGTTACTTTCTCCCATTTCTTGGACTAATCCAGCTTTTCGCATCTGTGTATACAAAGGATCTCGTAATCTTGCCCAAGATAAAACAATATTTTCTTTAGCTAATTCTAAACGTAGTTTGCTTAGCATTTCTAAGGAAGTTGTATCAATTAGGTTAATTATTTCGGCATCAATTAGCACTGTTTTAACAGGAGTGGTTGACTCCTGAATTTTCTGTTTTAAAGAACTGCGAAAATAGTTAGCATTGGGAAAAATTAAACCAGTCCCAAAGCGAAAAACTAACAAGCCTGGAATAGTAATTGCCTCTGGATGAAGGGAAATATCGCGATACATTTGAGTCTCGGGAATTTGTCCTAAAACAGCAGCATCAGGATGACTCGCTCGATGAATCAAAAGAAGAATCGCCGCAATTACACCCAAACTAATTCCCTGTAATACACCTAAAAACAGTACTCCCAAGAAAGCTAACAGAGCAACGGCAAATTCTGTCCGATTTATCCGACGTAAATTCTGAAAATAAGCAATATTTGCCAACCCGAGCATGGCTTCAATGACGATCGCAGCTAATGTGGCATGGGGAAGATTCCGAAACAGGGGCATTAAAAAAAGGAGAGTGAGAACTACTAACCCCCCATTGACCAAGGAGGACACCTGAGTTTTTGCTCCTGCTTCCATTGCCACAGAAGTCTTCGAGAGACTGCCCACCACGATAAAACCAGAACTGAAAGCACTTCCCAAATTCGCTGGACCATGGCTGACCAGTTCCTGATTTGGATCGATCTCGCCTCCAGTTTTTTCGGCAGCGGCTTTGGCTGCCCCCAGAGATTCGGAATAGCCCAGCAGCACAATTGCCAAAGCACCAGGCACAATTGACTTAAGTTGGGCAACTGATACCAGGGGGATTTTCAGGGACGGCAACCCTGTTTTAATCTCTCCCACTAACTCGACTCCCTTGCTCTCTAATCCCAGAACAGTAACGGCGATGGTGGCAATAATAACTGCCGTTAGTGCCCCTGGTATCTTAGGGAGAAATTTCTTGAGGATTAATAATAGTCCCAGGCTGGCGATACCAATAATTGTGGTTGTTAGGTGGGATTGGGGCAGTTGATGGACAATTTCCGCTAGCTTTTGCCAAAAATTACCGCTACCGCCAGTAATACCGAATATTTTGGGAACTTGACCGATGATCGTCACCCACACCAGACCTTGAATGAACCCTTTCATCACGGGGACGGGAATGAAGTTGGCTACCCAACCCATTTTCAGCAGACCCAACGCCAAAAACAGGATGCCGACAATTAAAGCGATCGCTGAGGTGAGGAGCAGGTATTCATTAGAACCCGAAGTGGCTACAGCGGCAACTGTGATGCTGGAAATCAGAGCAGTAGCTGAGTCTGGCCCGATCACCATCGTTCGAGATGTTCCGAACAGAGCATACATAAAGAGGGGAATCGGGACAGTATAGAGTCCAATCAGGGGCGGAACCCCGGCAATTCCCGCGTAAGCCATTGCTTCTGGCACGATGACTGCCCAAATGGTCACCCCAGCAATTAAATCGGCTTTTAACCAAGAGAGTTGATATTGGGGCAACCATTCCAGGATCGGAAAATATTGCCGTAGCAAGTTTTTACTATTGTGATGATTAGAAGCGTTCAGAATTCTTCCCCCTCATTGTTAAGTCTATGAATCAATTTGTGATTAGCATCTATAATAGATCGATAATTTCATCGTCGATTCTTGAGCTGTTGCCAACGACGCAGATAGCGCTTCCCTAACAGCACAACTTTTTTATTATCCAAGAGACGATAGAGCCATAGTTTCACCCAATCAAAAATTAAAAACCAGGCAAAAGCATAGCCCCAACTAGCAAATGTCCACCAGAAACCAATCGGACTCATTAAAATCCCGAACCAAGCGAGAATTGTTGAAACTGCTACAGATAAACCAGTTGCCATTAACATTGTCTTAGCAGGAGGAACTGTCCAAAATGCCCCTTTAACACGAGTCACATAAATGGTCATCATCCCCCCCACAGCCAAATGTAAATAAATCAACGTTTGTACCATTTCATGGGACAGTCCTAAATGTATTTCGGTGTAGAAGTAGAGTAGAAACGTTTCAATTACACCCACCAGACCAAGGATGGTAGCAAAGCTGAGCAGAAAGGTCAAATTCCAAGATGTCGGTTGTTTGGGAATCTTAGTGTTGTCATAGGCGATCGTCACCATTGAACCGTCATTAACTAATGCCAGTAGCACCAACATGATCACAGTTACAGGATAAGAGCCATAAACCAGAATGGCTAAGGTGACAAAGATGAGAATACGCACAGTTTCTACCACACGATAAACGCAGTAGCTGTTCATGCGGATGAAAATCTGACGACTAATTTTGATCGCATCAATAATGACCGACAAACCTGGAGTTAATAAAACAATATCGGCTGCCGCTCTAGCTGCATCCGTCGCCCCGTCAACGGCAATACCGGCATTAGACTCTTTGAGAGCAGGTGCATCGTTAACCCCATCTCCTGTCATGGCTACGGTATAACCTTGTTTTTGCAGGCTTTCTACAATATGAAACTTATCTTCAGGGAAGACTTGCCCGAACCCATCAGCAGTTTTGATTTCTCTGGCTAACTGACTCATCTGAGAAGCGGGAGTTTCCCGGAAAATCTGAGCATCAACGATATTTTGACCTAAACCTAATTGATTACAAGTTTCTTTGGCGATCGCAACTTGATCTCCTGTAACCATTTTCACCGGAACTCCTAGTTTTCGCGCATTTTTAATGGTGATCTGCGAATCTGGACGAGGCGGATCGAATAAAGATAGGATGCCTAAAAACTGCCATTCTCCTTGGTTATCTGAGCGAGCAACTCCTAATGCTCGATAACCTCTTTTGGCGAGAGAATCAATTTGAGCGTTGACTTGAGGCGCAATTGCTTCGTGATTGGGGATTAGCTCTAAGATTGCTTGAGGCGCACCTTTGCTGGTTTTGAAAGTTTTGCCATCATTGTCTCTGACTTCGGCTTCTGTGCGTTTACTAACAGGATCGAAGGGAGTAAAGTGAGTGATTTGATAGTCATGGAGAAGATCGGGATTTGTCAAGCCCCCAATGATGGTGAGATCTATGGGGTCATTATCTTCAGCGGTAGAAGCTAGGGCTGCATCTATCAGCATTTCTTCCGAGGCGACACCAGCAAGAGTCCAAGGATCTCCCAAACTCAATTTATTGAGAGTGAGGGTTCCTGTTTTATCAGAGCAGAGCATATTAACCCCAGCTAGTTCATCGATCGCTGTTAAACGAGTCACTAGGGCATTTTTCTTAGCTAACAGTTGTGCACCAATGGCCATGGTGACGGCTAGTACCGTTGGGGTAGCCAAAGGAATTGAAGCAACAGTTAATACCAAACAGTACTTCAACACCTGAATAAAGTTATCGCCACCATGAACCCGCACTAATAAAATGACGGCGACGAGGATAACATTCATGATAATCAGATAATCGGAAATCTTGAGGACGGCTGTCTGTAAGTCATCCGTTACATCTGCTTCGGATACTAATTGGGCTGTTTTACCGAAAAAGGTATTTACTCCCGTACTGCTTACTAAAGCTTCGGCTTGACCTTGTTTGAGAATGGAACCCGAATAAACAAGATCTCCTGTTCCATGGGTTACAGGTAGAGATTCTCCTGTTAAGGCGGCTTGGTCAATGGTCAAGGTGTCGCATTCGAGAAGCCTTAAATCAGCAGGGAGTACATCACCAATTTTGATTCGGATAATGTCTCCAGGCACAAGTTCCTTGGCTGGGACAGTTTGCCACTGACCATCTCGTTTTGCGTTTGCTTCCAAGGCTAATTGCGCTTTGAGGGCTGCCACAGCATCACCAGCGGACTTTTCTTCAGTAAATCCGATGGCTGCATTGCCGATTAATAGACCCAAAATAATACCAAAATCTACCCAATCACCGACTAAGGCGCAAAGAACGATGGCTGCTTCAATCATCCAAGGCATTGGACCCCAGAAATACGAAAGCAACATCATTAAGGGGCTGACTTTTTTTTCAGCTAGTTCGTTATAGCCGTATTGTGTGAGACGATTTTGGGCTTCTGTTTGGCTTAGCCCCTTGGTTGAAGTCTTTAGCTGGGTCATCAATTCTGGTAACGATAGATCCGCAGTAGGGGGTTTTGGATTACTATTGCTCATTTTCTAATAACTCCTTGACTTTAATCAGTCCTTGTTTTTGTTCATCAGTTACAGTGGGGTACTTTAAATTCAATTCCTTTAACTTGGCACAGATAATATCCGCCACTGCTAGTCGCATGAACCATTTATTGTCGGCAGGAATAATATGCCAAGGAGCCCAAGAAGTGCTAGTTTGATTGAAAGTATCTTCATACGCCTTCATGTAATCATCCCAAAACTCCCTTTCTTTAGCATCGTTGGGGGATAATTTCCAATTCTTTTCAGGGATTTCAATCCGTTCTAGAAACCGATTCTTCTGCTCTTCTTTGGAAACATTAAGGAAAAATTTGAGGACAATAATGCCATTATCGACGAGGTATTTTTCAAAATTATTGATTTCCTTGAAGCGACGTTTCCAAATACCTTTCCCCTTAGCTTCTGGTGGCATTTGTTGTTTTGCCAGGAACTCTGGATGAACTCGAACCGCCAGAACTTCTTCATAATAGGAGCGATTGAAAATGCCAATACGTCCTCTTTCTGGCAAACATTTAAAGCAGCGCCATAAATAATCGTGATCGAGTTCTTCGGTTGAAGGGGATTTAAAGCTAAAGACTTGACAGCCTTGAGGATTGACCCCTGACATGACGTGCTTAATTGTCCCATCTTTTCCTGCTGCATCCATTGCTTGGAACATAATCAACAGCGCGTAGGTATTTTGGGCATAAAGGATATCTTGATACTGTTCTAATTTAAGAATATCGTCCTCTAATTTTTGAACAGCTTCTTTTTTCTTTTTGTATTTGCCTGTATATTTGGTATCAAAATCCTTGAGTTTAATTTTTGAACCAGGTTTGGCAATTAATTTTTCATCAGCCATAGTTTTTGCTCCTAATATTTTCATCAACAGAGATGCGCAGGTTTTCCCCGATTTGTAAGGTCTTATCTTCGTGGAACTTGTCGTAGAATGGGGATAATAAAGTCAAGCACAAATCGATACAGTTGACTAAAATAGCCACCGCTCCTCAGATATTTCCCTACCCTGCACACAAGTTGATAAATGCATCAATATAGTCGATCTCAGCCTCTCCAATTTTGGTAAGGCTGTTTCATTTTCGTCAAAGCATTTTTAGGGAAAGTCCAATCGACCTTTTAACTTTTAACTTTTAACTTTTAACTTTTAACTTTTAACTTTTAACTTTTAACTTTTAACTTTTAACTTTTAACTTTTAACTTTTAACTTTTAACTTTTAACTTTTAACTTTTAACTTTTAACTTTTAACTTTATTGGAATTCAGTCTTATATTTTCTTCAATTTGCAGTCTACAATAATTATGGAATTATGGGCAACAGTTATGTAAAGATTTGCACAATGTGTAAAGCTGGTTGACTGACAAAATCTTTATGAGCTTTGTTGAATCTGACTTTCAACTATACTAAGTTTAGTTAATCATTATAATCGTCCCATCTGTGACAAGTTAAGAAAAAGTAGTTTTAGTTAACTGCTACAGATAGTGTCTTTCTTATTTGTCAACACTAAATATGGATTATAAGAAGTTTGCATGGCGATTTGCGAAGCATAGCCGAAGGCATCAAACCCATTAATTAAACTAGTAAATTAAGTAATATTATGACTGATAATTACCATGCAGTAACAATCAAAGAATGGGCTAAGATTGCGATCGCTAAACATAGTCGCAAAATACTCAAGTATGAAGCTGGAGTACTTAAAGACAAAGATACCGAAGACTTACAGATAATACGGGAGTCGAGAAAGCCAACGTGCTTTTAGCCGTTGGACGGCGTCCTAAAGGATACCCCCATTCGAGGGCGACGCGAAGCGAGTGCTTTAGTGCAAGCCGCTCCGCATATGGAACATGGTCGGGAAACCCGACCGTTTCCGCCTTATGAATCGCGACGGGGGGGGGGCTTTAGCCCCAGTTAATAACTTAGCATAACTTTAAATAGGATCTTATGCTTTTGCGGTAGCATAAGATTATGTAACATAAGATTATGTTAGTTTTAGAAATGAAGATATACGGCAAACAAGCTCAATATAATGCGATGGATGAAGCTATACAAACGGCGCAATTCATACGCAACAAAGCACTGCGCTATTGGATGGACAACAAGGGTGTAGGAAAATATCAGTTATCAGCCTACTGCAAGGTATTAGCTGCTGAGCTTCCCTTTGCTAATGAACTCAATTCAATGGCTAGACAATCCAGTGCTGATCGTGCTTGGGCTGCAATATCTCGCTTCTATGGCAACTGTAAGAAGAAGATAGCTGGAAAGAAAGGGTTTCCTAAATTCAAGAAACATTCTCGTTCAGTAGAATATAAAACTACTGGCTGGAAGCTATCTGAAGATAGAACGAAAAAAGGTGTGGCAGTTAAACAATAGAGAAGCTTTGAGTAACGAGTAACGAGTACGAGTAAATACTTATTACTCATTACTTATTACTCATTACTTAAACAACGCGAAAATTAATTGTTGCCACCGTAAATTTCGCTCATCCGTACCGTGGGGCACACGGGATCTCAAGCTTGGGGAGACGAAACCTCTATTCTAGCTGGTGAGAACCTGTTAGAGTAAGTTTTTTCCGTGAACTAAGAATCCCACGCGCTTTTAGCCGTGGGAGTATCAAAATCTAGATCTACAAATAAATGACTCTTTGATAAAATAATTAGAGAAACATTAAAAAATATTACAAAATTCTTTAAATGAAATTATTGGTAGTTGGCGCGACTGGCACCTTGGGTAGACAGGTAGCTCGTCAGGCATTGGATGAAGATCATGAGGTGCGCTGCTTAGTACGCAATCCCAACAAGGCAATTTTCCTCAAAGAATGGGGTGCAGAAATAGTTAAAGGAGATATTTGTAATCAGTCAACTCTTCCTTCTGCTTTAGAAGGTGTTGATGCTGTCATTGATGCTGCCACCGCCAGAGTTACCGATAATCTCAGAGCAAGGGATGTCGATTGGACAGGTAAAGTCAATTTAATCCAGGCTACTAAAGCTGCGGGGGTAGATCGATATATCTTTTTCTCGATCATTAATGCTGATCAATATCCCGACGTTCCTTTAATGGATATTAAACGATGTACTGAATTATTCCTCGCTGAATCTGGCTTGAACTATACTGTTCTACAACTTGCTGGTTTTATGCAGGGTTTAATTAGTCAATATGCGATACCTATTCTTGAAGAGCAGGTTGTTTGGGTGTCGGGAGAAAGTACCCCTATTGCCTACATGAATACTCAAGATATTGCCAAGTTTGCTGTTCGCGCTTTGTCAGTGCCCGAAACCGAAAAGAAAACTTTCCCTGTGGTGGGAACAAAAGCCTGGAGTGCTTATGAAATTATGAACCTCTGCGAAAACCTTTCAGGAAAAAATACCCGCATTTCTCGTGTATCTCTGAAAGTATTGGGTTTACTGCGTCGCATAACTCGCTTTTGTGAGTGGGGACAAAACACCGCAGATCGTCTGACTTTTGCCGAAGTACTAGCTAGCGGTAAACCGATGGATGCACGGATGGATGATGTTTACGAAACTTTTGGATTAGATCCTCAAAAAACGACGACGCTGGAAGAATATATGCAGGAGTATTTTGGTCGTATTATGAAAAAACTCAAGGAAATCGATTACGAAAAAAATAAAGGTAAGAAGAAGAAGGGTAAAATTCCCTACCGCAACCAGTTTTAATACAGTTTTGATATTAGCGATGATATTTTTTTTTGCAGCTATGGGAATATAGATTCTACATTCAGCAGCCCCACAGATGAAATATGACGGAATTTGTCTCAAACCGTGATTTTATCTTAAAAAAAAGGTTAATTTAATACCCACATTCAGCAGCCCCATAGATGAAGTATGAAAGAAACATGAATTCAGGAGAATGAGCATTGCTCAGAAGTAGCTAATTATCCAGAATCAAGAGCAGCAAATAAATATAATTGAATTCCTACAGAACTTTGACTCTCTATGTGAATTAAATTCAATTAATTCACGAAGTCAGTCAGGCTTGGTAATTATTTTTCTCTTGATAACAAGAGCCATTAATTGGTTTGATTCGGGGAGGAATTCTCATTAAGTAAAAGTTAACGAGAATTCCTCCCATTGAATTGCTAAGTTAGCGGAATAAATACGCTAACTTGTCCCTGATTCTCCAACTGACATTTTCTCAGCTTCCATCTTCTCAACTTCCATCTTCTCAACCCTTGCCAATAAACACTTGGGAATATAACAAGACTTCTTAGTCAGTCGATCGCATATCAATAATCATAGATAATCTCCAAAATAAGTAAACTTATGTATCTTTTTTGAATACTTAAAAGAGAAAGTGATACATTAGTAATTGAAGTCCTAAGAGACTTCCCTGACAGAGATTACAGGTTTGTCCACATTAAATCAAGGAGGTCAAAAATCTGTTTCATCTAATATCTGTCTCGTTAAATAAGAATAGTAACACTCAACTAGAAAACTGATATTTTCTCGATTGGAAATAAGGGAGATAGCCTACTGAATGATCTTGTTCAGTGTCACTCCAAATTGAGTTAATTATAAGGGAAAATCTCTCGGTGGTTTTAGCTTGGGTGTTATTATTTTGAGAGAAATACCCAGCCACTTCAGAAAAAGCGACCATACAGGCTTAGAAAGCTTAGAGCTTAGAGCTAAAACCCGATTGACAAGCAAACAGCCAAACAGCGTAGTGTCTTAACTTGTCATCAATCAGGGCTATTTCATTCTCAACCGTGTCATTTTGTGCATTCACGAAAATAGGTGATTTTAACTGTAAGGTAGTTTAACTATCGCTATCTGAAAGCTAGTGAAATCATTAATGAAATTTAGAATGAAATGACCCTGGGTTATACTTAGATCAGGTTTTTACGTCTCAACTGGAAGAAATTAATAAATTAATCAAAATAAAAATAATAAAAAGGGTTTTACTTCAATTTATAATTCTAATAGTTAAATTTAAAAATCCACTTTCTATCCTAAAGTAAGTTATGGCTAAATTCACTAGAACCTGGTGGGGAAAAGTTTTTATTGAAGCTTTAGAATCTTTTACTGATTCTGGAAGGCTACAACGGGGACGTTCTTATGCCAGGGGGAACAAAGTGAAAAGCTTTGATATTGATGGCAATCAGATTACTGCCGTAGTTAGAGGTTCCGTCAATCCCTACTTTGGGGTTTACAAAGAACCAACTTATAATATCTCCATTGAAATAAAACCTATTGCCAAAGCAAAGTGGAATTTGGTAGTAGATAAATTATCCTCCAAGGCAAGTATAATTTCTCGACTGCTGTTGAATGAAGTACCAGACAATATTGAGTCTGCTTTTTCTGAGTTAGGGCTACATCTATTACCCCACAGTCGCCAGGATTTTAAAACCAACTGTTCTTGTCCAGATTATGCTAATCCTTGTAAACACATTGCAGGAGTATATTATTTAGTTGCTTCCCAATTAGATGAAAATCCGTTTTTGTTATTTGAACTGCGGGGATTATCTAAATCAGAATTACAAAAAAAACTAGCTCAAACAGCGTTAGGAAAAATTCTCTCCGAAGAATTAAATGCTCAAGAAGTTCCTGTAGAACTCTCTACTTCGCTTTATACAAGAGTAGAAAAGCAGTCTCTCAAAAATAAACCTAGCGCCAGAGAATTTTGGTTAGGAGTCAAAAAATTACCCCAAACAATTGATGTACCAACTGCCAATAGTATACCAGCGATCGCAGTTAAGAAACAGGGAGATTTCCCGTCCTTTTGGCAGAAAGATAATTCATTTATTGAAACCATGGAAGAGTTGTATCAACGGGTTAGAACTAAAAATAAGAATTTGTTTTGAAAGAAAGGGTTCTAATTATTGTTGACGACCACTCCACAGAGGAACACCGTTTTCGTCTCTAAGCACCAGAATGCGATCGTCTTTTTTGATTTCACGAGCAATTATTTCTGGGTTTCCACCAACATTAATTCTCGAACCTTTGATCTCAATTTTGTCTTTTGGTGTAATTTCAAAATCTTGGTCTGCTAAGTACCAAGATGGTGCTACGTGTACTTCTATTGTTTCTTCGCCTGTATTGACCATAAGATGTACGCCTTGAAAAGTTTCTCTTCGAGATGCGTCAGGAGTTAAACTAACTACCTCCCCATCAAAAGTTTCAGTATTGTTGGGATTGTATCTTCTGTAATTTCCACCTCTACCCCAACCAGGCTGATTTCCCTGACAACAATAGGGATATTCAGAATTGTCCAGAGATTCTCCAGCAGAAAGGGGACTGACTGTTAAGATCAAACTGATAATGATTGCAGCTAAAACTTGCCACACAAGTTTAGGACTCATTGATTGATACCTCCGTTGCTTAAAAAACCGAGTTACACAGATTTATTAACTGCCCTGAAAATTTTTCTAAATTCAAGCTAAATTCAAGTTAAACAAACAAGCTGAAGATCTTGTGAAGATCACAAAGTTAATAAAATATTCTTTGATGTAGGCAGAAATGATCAATAAAGCGATCGCCAAAACCATTGCTTCAATGTTTCCTGTTTGGGAAAAGTTGAATATTGAGACCAAGACAGATTTTCTTACCCAGAGTCAATACATAAGCTTATCGACTGGTCAATTTATCTGTTTAGAAGGAGATGTATGTAATCATTTGCCACTAGTAATCTCGGGAAATATACGTGTCTACAAAATAGGAGAAAATGGCAGAGAAATTACTCTTTATCATCTAGACCCAGGTGATAGTTGTATCATGACAGCTTCTTGCATCGTCAGTCAAAAAGTATTTCCTGCATTTGCTGTTACAGAAACTGAAGTAGAAGCGATTATTATTCCTGCATCTAGCTTAAGAGAATGGGTGACCCATAACCCTGTTTGGCAAGAATATATCTTCGGACTTCTTTCCCAACGGTTAGCTAATGTCATTGAAATAATTGAAGAGGTTGCTTTTCGGCGGATGGATTGTCGAATTGCCTCATATCTTTTAAATAATGTAAATAATAGCGAAAATAAGCTAAAAACTGTATCGATAACTCATGAAGCGATCGCCCAAGAATTAGGCAGTTCTAGAGAGGTAGTTAGTCGTATTCTCAAAACTTGGGAAAAACAAAGAATATTAACTCTTTCGAGAGGAAAGATTGAACTACATAACTGGAAAGAACTTGAGAAGATTGCCCAGTTAGGAACATTATAATTAGAAAATTGATTATGTGACTTTATCACAGAACACATAAAGGTAAATTGACTACTATTTGTCATAGATAGAGTTATTCGCAAATAGGAGGTTCAATCTCATGGAAGACATTCACTCTCTAGAATACCCTTCAATGTCTCGCCGACAATTGCTTAACTTTCTTACGGGAGCAGTTGTCGCGACGACAGCCAGTACTGTACTCTATTCTGGTGCCAAATTCTTTGTCCCCCCAGTGGAAGATCGTGGTGATGGTTCAGTTGTTGCCAAAGATCGTCTAGGACATCCCATTCCAGCCAGTCAAATTTTAGCAGAATCAAGAGGTACTCGCGCTTTAGTAGCGGGATTAGCTGGAGAACCTACTTATTTAGCGATCGCAGAAAACGGTAAGTTAGACACAATGGGAATTGTTGATAATTGCACCCACCTCGGTTGTACTTTCCCCTGGAATCCCAATGATAATCAATTTCAATGCCCCTGTCATGGTTCTCGTTATGCTGCTGATGGTTCTGTAGTCAAGGGTCCTGCCCCTCTCCCCCTGAAGTTAGTACAGGTCAAAGTAGAAGGAGATAGGATTTCGATTTCACCATGGACAGAAACCGATCCGCGTACTGGTGCAAAACCCTGGTGGGTTTGATAATATCTACGGTCAACCGACTAAATAACTACGAACCAAGAACTACGAACTCTTAATATCCTCACAAGTTCCTCAAATTAGTTGTTTACAAGAGAACTATACAGCCTTAAAGCATAATTAATCCTGTGTATGCAAGAGGGTGGCAGTTCATATGAGGAGCTTGAATTTATGGTCATAACAGCAGATCGTCAACGAGAACTTGATCAAGATAAAGAACAAGCACTTGTTCTCTGGTTTGAAGATGTTGGTATGTCTGACGTTTCCCTAGTCGGAGGTAAAAATGCCTCCTTAGGAGAAATGATTCAGCAGTTAACTCCCCAAGGAATTAATGTACCAGGGGGTTTTGCTACTACTGCCTATGCCTACCGTTATTTTGTTGAACAGGCAGGACTAGAAACCAAACTGCGTCAACTGTTTGCCGATTTGGATGTGGAAGATCTGAGGAATTTGCGATCGCGCGGGAAACAAGCCAGGGCATTAATCCTCAATACTCCTTTTCCGACCGAATTAGAAACGGCGATTACGGAAGCTTATACTCAACTTTGTCAAGGATACAGCATTGATTTCTCATATTGCGACCAATTTGAAGGAGAAGAAAAAGAAATTTGCAAAAAGTATACCTATAATGTTGATGTAGCAGTTCGTTCCTCCGCTACTGCTGAAGACTTACCCGATGCGAGTTTTGCAGGACAACAGGAAACTTATCTCAACGTTCATGACGTTCAGCGTGTTCTAGAAGCCTGTCACAAATGCTTTGCCTCCTTGTTTACAGATCGGGCTATTTCCTATCGGACGATTAAAGGCTTCGACCACTTTGATGTGGCTCTTTCTGTGGGTGTGCAAAAGATGGTGCGCTCAGATTTGGCAACTTCTGGGGTGATGTTCTCCATCGATACAGAAACGGGTTTTAAAGATGCAGCCTTAATTACTGCTGCTTATGGTTTAGGAGAAAATGTAGTTCAGGGTGCGGTTAATCCTGATGAATATATCGTTTTTAAACCTACTCTCAATCAAGGTTATCGTCCCATCTTAGATAAACGTCTTGGAAGCAAAGAAATCAAGATGGTCTATGACGTAGGTGGTAGTAAGCTAACTAAAAATATTCCCACATCCCACTTAGAAAGAAGTCAGTTTGCGATCGATGATGGGGAAATTCTGCAACTAGCTAAATGGGCTTGTCAGATCGAAGATCACTATTCAAAAGTTCGTGGTGTTTATACCCCGATGGATATCGAATGGGCAAAAGACGGAGTAACAGGGGAATTATATATTGTTCAAGCTCGTCCTGAAACCGTTCAATCCCAGAAAACCAATAATGTATTGCAGACATACAAATTAGATACTGCGGTTGATGAAGTTTTAATTACAGGTAGAGCAGTTGGCGAAAAAATTGGTGCAGGTATTGCCAGAGTTATTTTACACCTAAGTGATATCGATAAATTTCAACCAGGAGAAGTTTTAGTTACCAATAAAACCGATCCTGACTGGGAACCAATTATGAAACAAGCCAGTGCGATCGTTACTAATCAAGGTGGTAGAACCTGCCATGCAGCCATTATTGCCCGTGAAATGGGTATTCCTGCGATCGTTGGCTGTAATGATGCGACTCATAATATTCAAACAGGACAAGATGTTACCGTATCCTGCGCCGAAGGGGAACAAGGAAAAGTCTATGCAGGTTTAATTTCCTTTACTGTAGAATCTATCCAGCTAGATAATGTACCCCAAACTAAGACCCAAATCTTAATGAACGTAGGTAATCCCGAATCAGCATTTGGGTTATCCGCTTTACCTTGCGACGGTGTAGGTTTGGCAAGATTAGAGTTTATTATCGCCAATCACATCAAAGTTCATCCTCTGGCTTTGCTTAAGTTTGATGAACTAGAAGATTGTCATGAAAAAATAGCGATCTCTCGCCAGACAGTTCATTACTCTTATAAACCCGATTTCTTCGTCGATAAACTATCGCGAGGTATCGCAACCATCGCAGCAGCATTTTATCCCAAGCCTGTGATTGTGCGGATGTCGGACTTCAAGAGTAATGAATACGCAAATCTTCTGGGAGGTAAACAGTTTGAACCGAGAGAAGAAAATCCGATGTTGGGTTGGCGGGGTGCAAGTCGCTATTACGATCCTAAGTATCGCGAAGCCTTTGCTCTAGAATGTCAGGCATTTAAACGAGTGCGCGATGATATGGGTTTAACTAATGTTATTCCCATGATTCCTTTCTGTCGTACTCCTGATGAAGGACGTAAGGTACTAGCCGAAATGGCTAACCATGGATTAGTTAGGGGCGAAAACGGTTTGCAAGTATATGTCATGTGCGAACTCCCTAGTAACGTTTTACTAGCAGCAGAATTCAGCGAAGTGTTTGATGGCTTTTCCATCGGCTCAAACGATTTGACCCAGCTAACCTTGGGGCTCGATCGCGATTCTAGTTTAGTTGCCCATCTGTTTGATGAACGCAACCCTGCGGTTGAAGCCATGCTTACTATGGCGATCACGATAGCCACACTCAAACAGCGCAAAATCGGTATCTGTGGTCAAGCACCCAGCGACTATCCTGAATTTGCTGAATTTTTAGTTAAACAAGGAATTGACTCAATTAGTCTTAACCCCGATTCAGTCCTCAAAACCAGACTGACAATCGCCGAAGTAGAAGCTCGATTAACCAACAATTAAAATTTTTCCTCATAACTTCATACTTCATCCCTTAGGAAAGGTATTTATCATGATTAACAAAATATTAGTAGCAGTAGACCGTTCTCAAAACAATCAATCAATCTTTAATTCGGCACTATCTTTAGCCCAGACTACTGGCGCAAGTTTAATGCTGCTTCATGTTATGTCCAAAACTGAAGCGGATTATCCAATATTACCCACATATACTTATTATCCGATTGTGGACGACCATGAATACAACGCATATCACAAACAAATGACGGAATATAAACAATGGGGGGTGAATTTACTCCAAAACCTAACTCAAGAAGCGTCATTAGCAGGAATAGAGACGGAATATACTCAATTATCTGGGGATCCTGGACAAATGATCTGCGAACTAGCAAGTACCTGGTCAGCTGATTTGATTCTGGTCGGTAGTCGGGGACTTAAGGGTTTGAAAGAAATGTTTCTCGGTAGCGTCAGTAATTATGTCACACACCACGCACCCTGTTCAGTATTAATTATGCATACTGACCTTAATTGTGAGTCCAATCAAGCATCTTCCGAAGCAGAAAAAGCAGATAATCAGCAACTTCTGACTTCTGACTCCTAACTCCTAACTTCAAGTAAAAGGTATTCCGATGATATACAAAATCTTAGTAGCAGTAGACTATTCTGAAAATAATAAATCTGTCTTTGATACCGCAGTATCTTTAGCTAAAACTACTGGTGCAACCTTAATGATCATGCATGTTTTAGCTGAAGAAGAACCAGGTTATCCCATGATACCTAGCTATACCTATTATCCAGTTTTGGATAGTTATGATTACAACTTATACAAGAAAAAACTCGAAGACTATAAACAACAGGGAATTAATTTCTTACAAGAGAGAGCCAAAGAAGCAAAGACAGCAGGCGTGAACACAGAATTCACCCAATTAACTGGAAATCCTGGGCGGTCAATTTGTGAACTAGCAAACACCTGGTCAGCTGATTTAATTCTAGTCGGTAGTCGGGGACTAAAAGGCTTAAAAGAAATGTTCCTTGGTAGCGTGAGCAACTATGTCACCCATCATGCACCCTGCTCAGTCTTAATAGTCCGCGCCGAGATTAATTCTAAGTCCGATCAAGCATCTTCTAAAGATGAAAAGGCAGATAATCAGTAATTCCTAACTCCTAACTTAAAGCAAGAGGTATTCATCATGATCAATAAAATCTTAGTTGCTGTAGATAGTTCCCAAGAAAAACTATTTGCTTTTGATTCAATAGTATCTTTGGCCAAACAAACTGGTGCAACCTTGATGCTGCTGAACATCCTATCAGAAGAAGACTCAGATTATCCTGTGTTTCCTACTTATGTCTACTATCAGGTATTAAAAAATCCTGACCACAGTGAATATCAGGAAAAGTGGCTGCAATATGAACAGCGAGGAATAGATTTTTTACGAAACCTAACCCAAAAAGCGATCGCCGCAGGAGTAGAAGCTGAGTACTCACAATTGAGTGGAATTCCTGGTCAAGTTATCTGTGAACTGGCAGCTAACTGGTCAGCAGATCTAATTGTGGTCGGTAGTCGGGGACTTAAAGGATTAAATGAAATGTTTCTGGGCAGCGTCAGCAATTATGTTACGCATCATGCACCATGTTCGGTTTTAATCATACGTAATCCTATTGATCTTGAATCTGATTCAGCATTTTCTCAAGAACTAGTCGATAGTGAGCAACTAGTCGATGGTGAGCAGAAACGTACTGCTAATCATCGCAGTACGTTAATCGGTTAGGAAATAAAAGTTAGCTGCTCGTAAGTAATGAGTAATGAGTAATGAGTAATGAGTAATGAGTAATGAGTAATGAGTAATGAGTAATGAGTAATGAGTAATGAGTGTCCTATATATCTCGAAGCGCAGCCATATCGACACTGAAGACTAACAACCAAATTCACAACCACTAACCCTCAACCACGAACCCCAAGGATAAGTAACATGTTTAACAAAATACTCGTAGCAATTGATCGTTCTTCAGTAAGTAAGCAAGTATTTGACCAAGCCTTATCTTTAGCTAAAGTTGCCCAAGTAAACTTGATCATACTCCATGTTTTGTCAGTAGAAGAATCAGGAAGTCCCGTAATGTCTCCGTACTTTGTACAGCATCGAGATCGTTGTCTTCACGTCGATCCTCAAATAATGCGTCGAGCCAATGAAGTATACGAGCAAGAATGGGAGCTTTTCAAGCAAGAAGGATTAAAGCTACTGCGTTTTTATACGAAAAAGGCGATCGCCGCGGGAGTACAAACTGAATTTAGTCAGATTACGGGGCATCCTAGTTCGACTATTTGCGACTTTGCTCAATCCTGTCATGCCGATGTTGTTGTCATTGGGAGACGGGGACATTCAGGCTTGAAAGAAGTGTTTTTAGGTAGTGTCAGTAATTATGTCGTTCATCATGCTCCCTGCTCGGTATTGCTAGTTCAAACTCCTGTTTCAGAAGAATCAAACTCAACACAAGACATCGAATCTACAGTTCATGCCTAGGCTGTCGAAATAGCAATTGACGTTAGGAGGTAATGCTTGTAAAACCTGACTATCATGGTCTGGAATTAGGGATAAACCGCCAATATCAACTAGTATCGGCATCATACTAAATCCTATTGACAAAGGTAGCAATCAAATTGCTGACTTCTGAAGTAGTGTTTTATGCTGCTACTGACTTACAAAATAAATAGCTCACCTATATGAACAGGATTTAGTATCAGTTGAGTTTAAATCAGTCAAAATTAGCCAATTACTAGGCATTTACTGATGGTTTAGTTTCTGTCCCAGTGCGATTATCATTACCTTGTAGATTTTCCCCTTCGATAAAGGAACGCAGCATCCAAGCCATTTCTTCGTACTGTTCCATTAGTGCTGTTAAAAAGTCGGCAGTGCCTTCGTCGTGATACGCATCCCCACATTTATCGATATCTTCTCTTAGGTTACGAATTATTTGCTCATGATCTTGTACCAGGCGCTCTACCATTTCATTAGCGTCAGGAAGATCGTTAGGATGCTCTTTAATGGTGCTGTATTGAATAAATCCTGCTGCTGTTCCCAGAGGATAGCCACCAAGTGCGCGGATTCTTTCGGCTGTAGCGTCAATATTAAGAGTTAGAGCGTTGTAATGTTCTTCCCACAGTGTATGTAGGGTACGGAATTGAGGACCTACTACATCCCAATGATACTTTTTAGTTTTGATAATGAGTAAGTATTGATCTGCTAAATCGCGGTTCAATAGCTCGATTACTCCATGACGTTGTTCTTCTGTTAATCCAATATTTAACTTAGGCATAAAATATTATCTGTGTGACTTCACTTTTATTAGAACAATTAGCCAAGGGAGCGCGCATCTGCAATAGGAAAGAACTTTCTATTGTTATGTCTTACTGTAGATATAGTTATTTGGGAACAGGAAAGAAGTAAGAGGAAACAAGAACAAAGGCAAAAATAATATATTTTCACTCAGGTTTTCAAAGTAGATGCGGTTTAAATAGAAAAAAATTAATAGTTTTTATTTAAATTATTGTCTTATTAAACAATACAAAAATTTAAAGCCAAAAAGGCTTAGTTAACCCAAGCCTTTACGAAAATTACAAAAGCAAATCATTATTTGATTAATCAATCGCTTTTTTGATATTATCTTTAACGTTTTCTACGCCATGTTGAACTTGGGCTTCTGCTTGTTTCTCCTGACCTTCAGCTTTATCTTGAGGATTTCCAGTAACTTCCCCTACTACTTCTTGGATTTTCCCTTCAATATTTTTAGCAGTAGCTTCGACTCTATTTTCGATACCCATTGTTTATTAACCTTTTAATATTCAAGTTGTTCCTATACTATCGGTACCACTAAAATTCTTCATCTATCAAAGGGTTTATTTCCAATCTATTAAATGTAGATGATCAATCTGTGGAAGTAGAACAAAAAGCGATCGCCACTATCTAATATTTATCAAATCGATAAATATTAGATTGTTGTCCCAAAAATAACTTGTCTATCTTGAGATAGAGATAAATAAACATATTCAGTTTTTAATTTCTTCCCTTAGTCAGATTCGCGATCAATTTATATTTGATAGCTTTGTGTTGTGAATAGCTAATGATCTAAAATAGTTAGGGTAAGTTAATAATGACAACTAAAGCTAATGCTAAAAAAGCATATCAAGAAAAAGCTAAAGCGCAACTTGAAAAATTAAATGCCCAGATAGATGAGATAAAAGCAAGAAGCGAACAAGCAAAAGCTGATGCCAAAATACAGTATCAAGACAAATTAGCAGAACTATACACCAAAAGAGATACTGCTCAAATTAAATTTCAGGAATTGCAGCAATCCAGTGAGGAAGCTTGGACAGAGGTACAAAAAGGTTTTGAAAAAGCTTGGACGGAATTAAATAGTGCTTGGGAAAGTGCTTTAACCAAGTTTCAATAGAAAAATTTTGTGAGTCAAATACAGATAATAAACACAAGAAAAAATGGACATTATCAGAATTATTTGCGCCATATTTTTACCTCCATTGGGAGTATTTTTGCAAACAGGATTTAGCACCCAATTAGCGATAAATATATTGCTAACCTTGCTAGGATATATCCCTGAAATCATTCATGCAGTCTGGATAATTGCTAAAGAATGAATAGATTGAATTAGCCAATCATCAAAAGACCATTAAACTACTTTGAATATATGAGTAAAATATTAGATACAGTTGTCAACAGTCTACGAGATTTAATTGGTAGTGCGGTAAAAGTATTTCCCGCGATAATTACCGCTCTAATTATTATCATGCTAACTCGCTATGCAGCGCAGTTTACTAGAAAAATTGCCAAGCAAATAGGTCAAAAAACTTTAAGTAGTAAATCACTACAATTATTACTTTCTAAAACTGCACATATTACCACCTGGATATTGGGAGTAGTTATTGCTTGCGTAATTGCTTTTCCTGGGTTACGTTTGGGAGATATTATTGCTACCTTGGGACTAGGTTCTGTAGCTATTGGTTTTGCTTTTCAGGATATATTTAAAAATTTCTTATCAGGGATTTTAATTTTAATTCAAAGACCATTTAGAATTGACGATCAAATTATCGTTAGTGACTATGAAGGTACAGTGGAACGGATTGATATTCGTACTACTAAAATTCGCACCTATGATGGCGAAAGAATATTGATGCCCAATTCTGAGGTATTTACCAGTGCAGTTAGAGTTAGAACAGCTTTCAATCAGCGTCGTACCGATTTGGCAGTAGGAGTAGACTACAACACTTCTTTACCAGAAGCTAAAGGTATCTTACAAAAAACTATTGAGGGTGTAGAAGGAGTTTTAGATAGCAAACCCGCAGAGATAGATTTAGTCGGGTTTGGTGATAGTTCTATCGATTTTATTGTCCGCTATTGGACTCACCCCAGACAACCCCAGGTAAGACAAGTGCAAACTAGAGCAATTATGGCAATTAAAGAAGCCTTAGATGCTGCTAATATTGGTATTCCTTATCCTATTCGCACGCTTTATTTTTATAATCAAGATAAATACAATGACTTTATGCCTGATAATACTAACCATAATAATAATGGTAAACAAGGCGATCGCTCTTATGCTGGTTCAGTTGAACCTTCTCAATAAGTCTGGGAGGGCTCGCCGAAAGAAACGAGGACGGACAGAGAAATGAGTGGGCGAGGGCGAGTCGGCCCAGACTTCCCATCTCCATCGTTAACTGGTAAAATCCTCAACTATGGGCATAAAAATGACTAAGCTCCCTGAGCTATCCTGTGAAGACCTCTCCAGCCGTGAGACTCTCCTGTGGCAGTTACTGCGGGAGAGAGAGGAGTGCATCCAAGAACTAAAGGATGAAATTGCCCGTCTGAAAGGAGAAAAGGGAAAGCCAAAAATTAAGCCCAGCCGACTAGCAGCCTGTCGGAGAAAAGCTTAAGCCGCACCCATGAGACCATGTAATCGTTTCAGGTTAAAGGCTAGACAGACCAGAGACCACTCTCCTTGAACCTTGGTCAAGCCTCGTAGAGAAAACTGACGAAATCCAATCGCCTGCTTAATTATTCCAATTGCTGGTTCAACAGTACATTTTCGTAAGCGATATATCCCCTGACCTGCCTCAGTCTTGAGTTTGTAAGCCATCTTTAGTTTGGGGGTTGCGTCTGGAGCAGGCGGGTCTCCTAATTCCTCGAGCAAGGCTTTCCAGCTCAGGGAATGAGATTGGCGACCCGTGGCAATGTAGGGCTCAATGCCTCGGTCTTGGAGTCCCTCAATATTGGTGATACTGAAATAACCGTTGTCTAAAAGGCGGCCTGCTTGGGCTGCCCCAAGCGAGGGTCGATTGCATCAACCGTTGGCAGCGCATCAAGTTGGTCGTTGGGATGGTTAGAAAGACTGGTGCCCACAATCAGCATACTCTGATGGCTTACGGCAACTTGGGCATTGTAATGTTGGTCAAAGCCTCGGTCGCGAGAGTTTTTCATAATTCGTGACTCGGGGTCAGTGAAATTGTACTGGTCTTTGTCTCGGATAGTCAAAGAGGGGGGCTTGGGAGCGCGTCCCCTGGGTTTGCGTCCCGTTTGCCGTTCTCGGGCTGCTCGCTCGTCAAGCTTGGCTTGATACTCTGCATGCTCTAGCTCATAGCGTTCCTCAGCTCTGGCTTGCAGCACTGCCTCGGCTTGGGTTAAATTGGCTAATTTCTGCTGCCGCCGTTCAACTTCTGCCGCGACATCCAATGATTCTTCTGGCCGCGAGGGGGCATCAGCAGCTTCACCCCACTTGAGCAACTGTTCTACTTCTGATTCGAGAGCAGCGCGCAGCTTTACAAGGTGCTCATAGCTGACGGCTTTACTTTTCGAGGCATCAGCATGAATCTTAGTCCCATCAATGCTGATCTCTTCTAGGGTTAACACTTCAGCTTCCACAGCCAACAGCAACACTTGCACAAACAACTCTTTGATTTGGACTAAAAATCGTTGACGGAAGCTGGCAATGGTGTCATGGTCTGGATGCAAATTGCCCGATAAAAACCTAAACGGGATGGACTCGTAGCTGGCTCGCTCAATCTGGCGAGAGCTGAACACACCTGTCGCATAGCCATAGAATAGCAGTCCCAACAAAACTTCTGGAGCAATTGCTGGTCCACCTCTAGTGCCATAGGCTGCATAGATATCGCTCAGGTCAAGTTGAGTGCTCACCTTGGCTATAAAGCGGGCCAAGTGCTCTGGTGGCAGGCACTCTCGCAAACTGACTTTCTGCTCAAGGGTGGCTTCGTAGTCTACGGTCTTAAATGTTCGAGGCATCGGGTTCTGATTGATTCCTACCTCATTATGTTAACCAGAAGCATTTCTCCGACAAGCTGCTAGCATTTAAAAAAGCAATAAGTAGAGCGATCGCTCTTATATGGAGAGAAGAATTTACCGTGGCAGATAATAATAATAATAAAGAAATTTTGACTAATGCAAGTGGCATTCCCGTACCTAGCAATACAGTATCTAAGTCCGTTGGTAAACAAGGTCCTTTATTACTAGAAGACTATACTCTGCTGGAAAAGATGGCGCACTTCAATCGCGAACGCATCCCCGAAAGGGTAGTTCATGCTATTGGTTCTGGTGCTTACGGAACTTTTACGGTTACTGATGATATTACTAAATATACTAAAGCGGAGCTATTTTCTGAAGTAGGTCATTGGTGACAAGTTAAGGGTTTGTGTTGTTTGTCAAATGCTTACTAGCCAATAGCTCCAAGCTTTAAGCCAATAGCTTTTGAGGTGTTTCTAGAAAACAAACAGAGAAATAAGCGCGATCGCCATCCCCATCGACTCTAATCCATATTTAGTGTTATCTGAGATATAAGACACTATCTGTACTAGCGGTGCATCGCGGTCTTGTTGGTTCCCGTGCCGTGAGCGAATGCACCAAGAAGTTGACTAAAACTGTTTTTTCTTAACTTGTCACCAATGCCCTGAAAGTGATTAATATTAGCTATTAACTAACTAACTGATTACTGATTTAAGCTGCTTCCCACATCTCTTGAATTTTCCCTGGTAAAAAATCAGCAACCTCTTTAATTCTTTTTTCAGATAATTCTTCTTTAGTAGCAGAAAAAACAGCATTAATTACTTTTTCACCAGTTGTTCCACGAGGTATTCCACCTTCTTTTTCGATGCGGAAAATAAAGGTATCGGCATCAAATTTTAAAGGAGGACGAATACTACTCAACCATGCAACTAAAGGATTATCATCATGCCAAAGTTCGGCTATTTCTTGCTGTAATCTTTTATTCTCAGCATATTCTTCTGCATCGGTCTGAAGCTCTGATTCTACTGCTTTGGAGGCTTCTGTAGACATCAAATCCCGCATGGTGCGATAAACTATGGTAGTTAAATCTCTAGCATCAAAGATATCAGGCAATTCGGCTCTGAGAGCTACTTTTTCTAGAAATGGAGTAAAGCAATCGATTACGGGGATAGAAGCACCTTTGTTTAATGCTTCGGGTGGTTTTTCCTCCATACGCTGTAGCATTTTTTCCCCTTTCTCGGTTAATTCTGCTCTTTTGAATTTAATTAAGTGAGGTAAAGGACCATCGGGTGCGCCAAAGGTATTAGCAACGCGGAAATCTATTTCTTCTTCGTTAATTAGATCGGGTACGTCTTCTTGATTGGCGTAAGCATTACCAGTAAAGTCAGCATCAATATACCGTTTTTGATTGAGATAATCTAAGTGACCTAAAAAATCGGCAATAGTTAAGTTTCTTCCAGTAAAGTCAGTAGCCTGAAAATCCACTGAATGTTTACCGTTACCATCTCCCTGATGAATTTTTTGGAGCAAGATGTACATAACATCATCTCTTAAAGCTATAGTCATATATTTATTTTTTACCTTTAACTACTGTACGAATCTTATTAAAAATTTATTAATCGCTACATCTACTTTAGGGACGATATTGATATGCAACTTTAGATAGATTTGAAACTCCTGCAAACATCAATACATTTTTTGAGAGATTGCGGTTGCGATTGGGTCGCAAGTCCGTAGGACTCAGGCATCGCATCACTATAAAATAGCTTTTGACGAATAAAACACAAAATGAAGCTACTTGTATCAGGCGGTCAGCCTACTATCTATCCCGTAGGGCGCTGGTAACTAACTATTTAACTAACCCCGCACGCAAAGCCCTAACTGCTGCTTGAGTGCGATCGTCAGCACATAATTTGTTGAGGATATGACAGACGTGAGTTTTAACTGTGCCTACAGTAATATAAAGCTTCTCAGATATATCGGCATTGCTACAACCAGCGACAATCAATTCTAAAACTTCTAATTCTCGATCTGTCAAAGGGTAAGTCTCAATTAACTGCTGATATTCTTCTGCTACGGCAGTAATCGCTTGGGTATCTTCTTCTTCTAAAGCTTGAGGCGAAGATGTGCTTATTGGGGTTGAAGTAACTTTAGTAGATTGAGCTTGTTTTAATACAATACGAGCGATCGCTGGATCGATCCAAGCATTCCCCTCATAGGTGTTGCGTATGGCTTGAACTAAATTATCCATGCTGACATCTTTGAGACTATAAGAATCAGCACCAGCAGCAAATGCAGCCATAACCGAATCTTCGCTATCGTGCATGGTTAGCATCAAAATTTTAGTAGTAAATTCTGGATTATCTGCTTGATACTTCTTAAGTTTCTGGGTAACTTCGATACCGTCGATATCTGGTAACCCGATGTCTACTAACGCGACATTAGGTTGATGAATTTTGACCTTGTTTAAGCCATCGTTACCATTAGCAGCATTATCGATGACTTCTACATCTTCATACTGTTTGAGGGCAGCACACAAACCAATACGACTTAGATCGTGGTCTTCAATCAAAACGACGCTAATTTTACTCATCTTTACTAATAAAACTTTAAATCAAACTAATTTATCGATACTCTTTAAGAGTATCTGATATTTAGCTTCTGTTTTCATCGTCCTTAAGATATATATCTGAAGACGAGTAAAGTGGAAGAAGTTTGGCGATCCTATTTTTAGAATAGGAGACAATTAGACAATAATTTTAAACGGATCGATCTATTTATAATGGCAATTTTTTCTTTTATGCCTCACGGGATGTGTTATTTGTGGAATCCTTGGTTAGTGGATTTGCATTTAGTTAGCAATGGGATAATTGCACTATCGTATTTTTCCATTCCCATTACTTTGATCTATATCTTACGTAAACGAAAAGATATTCCCTTTAATGGCATATTTTTACTGTTTGCTGCATTTATCTTATTTTGCGGTACTGGTCATGGTTTTGATATTTGGACGTTGTGGCATCCCAATTATTGGATATCAGGTTGGATTAGACTATTAACTGCTTTAGTTTCTTTAGCAACAGCGATCGCCCTAGCGATTAAAATTCCTCAAATACTAACCTTGCCGTCACCAACACAAGTAAATGAGATCAATCAAAAGCTAGAAGAGAAAATTATTCAATTAGAACAACAGAAAATTACTATTCGTCAACAAGAACAGTTTCTCCGCAGCATTTACGATAATGTTCAAGAAGCGATTTTCGTAGTCGATCTCGCAGCAGATGACACATTTCGCTATCAGGGATTTAACTCGGCTGCCAAAAGATTGTCAGGAATTGAAGATGTAATTAATAAAACTCCCACACAAATTCTTCCCCCTGAAATAGCAGCATCAGTCGAACAAAGCTATCGAAAATGTCTCGAATCGAAAGTAACTCTTTCTTACGAAGAATGCTTACCCTTTCAAGGTGAGGATACTTGGTTGATAACCACTCTCAATCCCCTCAAAGAGCAAACAGGTAAGATATCCCGCATTATTGGTACCAGTTTAAACATTAATCAACGCAAGCAAGCAGAAACCGAATTAGATCGAGAAAAGAACTTTCTACAAGCACTACTAGATAATTTATCCGATGGGATCGTTGCTTGCAACGAACATGGCATATTAACTCTATTCAACCAAGCCACTAAAGATTTTCACGGACTTCCTCAACAAGCCATCCCGCCAGAAGAATGGGCAGAATATTACGCTCTCTATTTACCAGATGGTAAAACCAGAATGTCTTCAGCAGATATCCCCCTATTTCGGGCATTACAGGGAGAATCAGTTAGAGATGTGGAGATGATGATTATTCCCAAGCAAGGAAAACAGCGCACCATATTAGCCAATGGCGATCCCATTATCGATCGCCATAATCATAAAATTGGCGCCATAGTAGCCATGAGAGATGTTAGCGAGTTAAAAAAGATCGAACGATCTTTGTGGGAAAGTCAGACTCGATTTTTAGAAATTTTTATTCATGCTCCTGTGGGTATAGCAATTGTGGCTTTAGATGGTAATTGGTTAGAAGTTAACCCCGCCTTGTCTCAGATGCTAGGTTATTCAGAAAAAGAGCTACAAGCTACTAATTTTCAAGCAATTACCTATCCTGAAGATTTGGATAGCGACTTGGCAAAGTTAGAACAGTTGTTATCGGGAAAAATTCCCTCTTACCAGATGGAAAAACGCTATGTCAATAAACAAGGCAGTCTGGTTTGGATTAAGCTTAGCGTGTCTTTGATTAAGGATAAAAATAACCAACCTTTATATTTGGTGGCTTTAATTGAAAATATTGATGAGCGCAAACGAGCAGAACAAGCGATCGCTCAATTAAACAATGAATTAGAAGCTAGAGTACAGCAACGCACTGTTCAATTAGAACAGGTTAACAAGTTACTCTTTGGAGCTACCGAACAACTCAGAAAAAGCAATCAAGAACTAGAACAATTTGCCTATGTAACATCCCACGATCTCAAAGCACCCTTAAGAGCGATCGCTAACCTCTCAGAATGGATTGAAGAAGACTTAGAAGACAAACTAGATGAAGACACCAGATACAACATGAACCTACTGCGGGGTAGAGTTCACCGTCTAGAAAATCTCATCAATGGTTTACTAGATTATTCTCGCGTCGGTAGATTAAAATCCAAACCCCAATCTGTTAATGTGGCAGGAATGCTAACAGAAATAATTGATTTGTTGGCTGTTCCTGATTCCTGTCAAATTCAGATTCAGGGAGATATGCCCACTTTTGTCACCGAATTAATTCCCTTACAGCAAGTATTTAATAATCTAATTAGTAATGCCATCAAACATAGCCATTGTGATAATAGCCAAATTACTATCTCAGTTAAAGAGTTAGATAATTATTATGAATTTGCTGTGGCTGATAACGGCAAAGGTATCGATCCTAAATATCACGAGCGCATTTTTACTATTTTCCAAACCCTCGAAGCGAGAGATACCAAAGAAAGTACGGGTATTGGTTTGGCAATTGTCAAAAAAGCTGTCGAAAATCAAGGCGGTAAAATTGAAGTAGAATCTCAAGTTGGTGCAGGGACGACTTTTCGTTTTACTTGGCAAAAAGTCAAAGATTCTCAACCAATATAATCGATTATTTAAGATTATTTAATTTTTTCTTCATAGTTTGGTCTACTCAGATACAACTTTTAGCTGATGATTGAGTAGTTACTAAAGTTTACGATGGTATCGTAATCAAGAAATAATTAATCTTATCGCCCAAATTACACTAAAACTAATGCCTTAGAACTCTGAGACACAATTATGCAAGAAAGAATGATCAATATTTTATTGGTAGAAGATGATGAAGTTGATGTAATGAACGTTAAACGGGCGTTCAAAAAATACAAAATAACTAATCCTCTGTACATAGCAGGTAACGGGATCGAAGCATTGGATATGTTGCGATCGCAAAACGGTCAACCTCCTCAAGTGCCAGAGAATAGAAGATTAATCTTATTAGATCTCAATATGCCCAAAATGAACGGTATAGAATTTCTCCATGAAATAAGACGAGACGAAAAGTTAAAACGCACTCCCGTAATTGTTCTCACTACTTCGGATGAGGATAAAGATAGAATCGAGGCTTATAACTTAAACGTTGCTGGATATATCCTTAAACCCGTTACTTTTGTCAACTTTGCTGAGGTAATGGTGGCATTGAATAGGTATTGGGCTTTATGTGAAATGCCGTAGAAGCAGGGCATGCTTTGTGTCTAAGGGAGTAATGAGTGATGAGTAATGAGTGATGAGTAATGAGTGATGAGTGATGAGTGATGAGTGATGAGTAATGAGTGATGAGTAATGAGTGATGAGTGATGAGTGATGAGTGATGAGTGATGAGTAATGAGTGATGAGTAATGAGTGATGAGTAATGAGTGATGAGTGATGAGTGATGAGTAATGAGTGAAGAACAGTTTTCGATCTTATTAGTAGATGATGATGAAGTCGATCGCTTGACGGTAAAACGGGCTTTAAAAAAAGCCAATTTTTCGACTTGGTTGACTGAAGTAGAAAATGGAGAAGAGGCAATCTCTAAACTTCAACAGAAGAAAAGTAATTTAGTTAGCGTTTCAGAAACTAATTACTCCTCTCCAATACTTGAACCTATTATTGATAATTTTGATCTAATCTTACTCGATTATCATTTGCCAGATATGGATGGATTGCATTTAATTGCCGAAATTAAAGCGTTAAAATTAAATTTACCAATAATTGTTTTAACAGGTCAGGGAGATGAAGAAATTGCCGTAGAAATGATGAAAGCAGGGGCAGCAGATTACTTCTCCAAAGGCAAAATTGAGCCGACTATTTTAGCTAGAGCAATTAATAATGGGATTCGTATTCATAAAGCAGAACAGGCAGTAGAGTTGGCTAATCAGCGTCTTCGCGCCAGCAATGAATTGCTGGTACTAAAAAATCAAGAATTAGAAAGACAGCAGCAGCAAATTAAATTACAGAATATTAAATTACAAGAATCTTATAATCTTAAATCCGAGTTTTTGGCAACTATGTCCCATGAATTAAGAACGCCGATGAATGCGATTATGGGCTTTTCTCAATTATTATTACGTCAATATCCCGCTCCTCTTTCTGAACAGCAGCAAAATCTTGTTCAGCGAATTTTTAATAATAGTGAAAATTTGCTAGGTATGATTAAAGAACTGTTGGATTTTTCCAAGATTGAAGCGGGAAAACTAGAATTAAATCCCCAACAACTCGATCTGAATTCTTTAATTAAATTAACCGTAGAAGAATTACGTTCTTTAGCTCTACAAAAAAAGCTCTATTTAGTTGCTGATATTAAATTAGAAGATAAAATTTTAATTCAAGATTCTAACTTTATCAAACGAACTTTAGTTAACTTACTTTCTAATGCAATTAAGTTTACTGAATCGGGAGAAGTCAAACTAAAAGCCTGGGAAGTGAACCAAACAAAAATTGCTATTTCTGTTACGGACACAGGTATTGGTATTGCACCAGAAGATCGAGACAAAATCTTTCAGGCTTTCCGACAAGGAGATCAAACCTTTACTCGCCAACACTCAGGAACAGGTTTGGGTTTAGCGATTACAGATTCTTTAGTTAAAATGATGGGGGGAAAAATTTCATTAGAGAGTGAATTAGGCAAAGGATCGAGTTTTACTGTAGAAATCCCTCGCAGGTATGATGTCTAAATACATCAATATTATTTAGCATGGTTTGTATTTAATAATTTTTTTAATAAATGATGTCCATTACGCAAACTGTCAAAAGTAATTATATTCTGGCGGTAGATGATATTCCTGATAATCTTTTATTAGTTCAGTTAGCTCTCGAACAAGAAGGTCATCAAGTTGTTCTCGCTCATGACGGAGAGAGAGCCTTAAAGCAAATTAAACAAGCTCCTCCAAGCCTAATTTTATTAGATGTGATGATGCCTGGGATGGATGGCTATGAAGTGACACGGCGCATTCGTCAGGATAAAAATCTTCCCTTTATTCCCATACTTTTAGTTACTGCCAGAGAAGAATCTAGCTTAGTTGAAGGATTAGATGCAGGTGCAGATGAATTCGTCCGCAAACCATTTCAAATCGACGAATTACAAGCTAGAGTGCGCTCAATGTTGCGCCTCAAAGAAACTATCGATCAGAGAGAAAACTTTGTTTCTTGTCTAACTCATGACTTACGTACTCCTTTAGTAGCAGCTAACCGAATGCTCGATTTGATTACCCAACAAGCCTTTGGTGATGTTACCTGGGAACAACAAGAAGCGATCGCCAATATTGTCAGCAGCAATCGAAATATGCTGGAAATGCTCAATACATTGCTCGAAACTCATCACTACGAATTAGGGCAAAAAACTCTTAGTTTTATTCCTGTCGATCTTCAGCAGTTAATTACAGAAGTTGTCACCGAACTTGAATCTCTAGCCATAGAAAAGGGTATTGAACTGCAACACACTTCGGAAAATGATGTTTCTGAGATTAAAGGCGATCGCTTAGAATTACGTCGAGTAATTACTAATTTAATTGGCAATGCCATCAAGTTTACCGATACTGGCAATGTCAAAGTGTCTTTATCGCAAAATGAGTCAGAAGTTTTAGTAGAAGTTAAAGACTCAGGAATTGGTATATCTCACCAAGAACAACAAACTATTTTTCAGCGATATCATCAAGGAAACCACAGGCGATCTGGTAAAGGCTTGGGTTTGTATCTTTGTCAGCAAATCATTCACGCTCATCAGGGAAAAATTACAGTGCATAGCGACGCGCATTTAGGGCAAGGGACTACTTTTACTTTCTCTATCCCCAAATCTTGATTCTATTGAGGCTTTTAAGTAATAGATTACTGTTTTCTGATTCTAAACCAATTAGAAATCTTATTAGAAATCTTATTAGAAATCTTACTTTTAAACTCTGGTTCGGTTAAAAGTCCTTGACTAGGACTAAAGAGAAATGCTAGCAAGAAAAATGTAAAAATTACCATGACGATCGCAGCACCAGATGGCAAATCGAAATAGTAACTGCTATACATCCCTGTAACGCTAGAAACTGCACCAATAATTGATCCTACAATCATCATCTGCGATAGTTCTTTGACTAATAAATAGGCAGTAATTGCTGGACCGACTAATAGTGACATTACTAGTAATACACCGACGGTTTGCATACTGGCAACAATGGTTAAAGTGATGGCACAAATCAAGCCAAAGTAGAGTAAATTAACAGGTAACCCACCAGCTTTTGCACCTAAAGGATCGAAGGTATAAAATTCTAATTCTTTATAGAAAAGCTTAGTTAAAACTAATATAATTCCTGTTATAATTACCGTGCGCCAAACGTCTCCACTGGTTACACCTAAAATATCACCAAATAAAATTTCATCCAAGTTAATTTGATTAGTTTCTAAGGTAGTAATTAAAATTACTCCCAATGCTAAAAAACTGGTGAGAGTTAATGCCATTGCTGCATCAACTTTAATCCGCGATCGCTTTTGAATGACCATCACTACTAAAGCACTTAATACTCCCGCAATAAATGCCCCGATAGCTAAGTTTATTTCCCAGAAAAAAGCGATCGAAATTCCTGGCAACACTGCATGAGAAATTACTCCGCTCATCATTCCCATCTGTTGCAGAATTAAATAACTACCTACTACTGCGCCGAGAATACCCAAAGATAAGCCGATCGCGATCGCCTGGCGCATAAACTCGAATTCTAAAGGTTCAATTAACCAAATTAGCATTGACAGGATGGTTAATAGTTAGTGGTTGAGCAGCAAAATTCAAGTATCGATCGTAAGCTTGATTAATATTGTGGTTAGTTAACACTTCTTCTTTGGTACCAGAGGCGATTAATTTCTTATTTAATAATAATAACTGGTCGTAATTCTCTAAAGTTTCACTGAGATCATGACTAATTACTAGCAAGGTTTTCTGCTGTGCCTTTAGTTCAGCAAAGATATCAAAAATGATCGTTTCGGTTTGCCGATCTACATTATTAAACGGCTCATCAAATAATAGCAAATCTGCTTCTTGGGCGATCGCCCGAGCTAAAAAAACACGCTGCTGTTGTCCTCCCGATAGTTCATTAATCTGACGCTGACGATATTGCCACATTCCCACTCGTTTAAGGGCATCACGTACTAATTCACGCGATCGACGACTATAGCGCTTAAACCAACCTGTTGTAGCTATTCTCCCCATCATTACTGCTCTTTGAACGGTTACAGGATAGTCCCAATCAATCTGCGATCGCTGAGGCACATAAGCCACCTTGTTTAATTGCTTAGTAACTGGTTTTCCTGTCCAGTTAACTATTCCCTGCGCCAAAGGCACTAAACCTAAAATAGCCTTGATTAAGGTGCTTTTTCCTGCACCATTCCCTCCTAACAAAGCCGTTACTTGCCCTGCTTCTAGCTTAAATGAGACGTTTTCCACTGCCCAAGTGCGACGATAGTTTACGCTCAAGTTACAAACTTCCAGCATTAATCAATAAAAATGAGATTCATTATCATTCTACATTAAAATAATTAGAATCATTATCATTCTGATTTACTTGTAAGCATTGTAAGCACTTAATAACAATTAATTTTATGTTTAACAACATGTTTAACGGCAATGGCGTGAGAAATATTCTGAGTTTAGCTGTTGCAGGTATATTAGCCAGCCTGCTCGGTAGCAGCATTAAGATGCAAAACAATACCGCTCAAGCACAAGAACAGCCAAAAATAGTAGCGTCACATAATGTAATCTGCGACTTAGTTCAAACTATTGCCCAAGTCACTATCGATCTAACTTGCCTGATAGATGCCCATCAAGATCCTCATACCTATCGCCCTACTCCTTCTCAACTTAAGGTAATGGCAGAAGCACAGTTAATTCTATTTGGCGGGTATGAGTTAGAACCGAGATTGATTAAACTAATGAAAACAACCAAAGATTCAGAAACTCCTCAGGTGAAAATGGCTTTGTATGAACAGGTAGTTACTAAACCAATTATGGTAGAACCTGAACAGGACGAAAACTTAGAAGAAGAGTCAGAAGCAGTAAAGTCTAAGCCAGAATTATCAGCCGATCCTCACGTTTGGCACAACATAGAAAACACGGTGGCAATGGTGGAACTTCTAAAATCATTGTTGCTGCAAATAAACCCTTTAGAAGCAGAACTTTACCTAGCAAACAGTACTGCCTTAACCGAAAAACTTTGGCAGTTAGATGCCTGGATTAAAGAACAGATTGATACAATTCCCCAGGGGCAAAGAGTTTTAGTCACAACTCATGACTCCCTCAATTATTATGTTCAAGCATACAATCTAGAAGATTACAAAACCTTACAGGGACTCAGTTCACAAACCGCCCCTACCGCTTCTCAAGTGAGAGATCTCGCAGCAGAAATTAGACAAACAGGAGTCCTCACTATTTTTGCTGAATCAACGAAAAGCGATCGCGTCATCACCAATGTGGCTCGTGCAGCCAATGCCAAATTATCCCAGTCGCAACTATACGTCGATGGCTTAGGAGAAGTAGACAACTACAGCGCAATGATGTCTCATAATACCTGTGTGATCGTTAATGGTTTGGGGGGAGAATGCAAACCCTTTGCAGCAGGAAATTAAGTTGCAACTTGAGCCAGAAGAGAATCTAACTCATTTTTAGCATCCAAATCATAGAGATCATCGCAACCTCCCAAGTGACGATCATTAACAAAAATCTGAGGAACTGTTCTCTTCCCGTTTGCCCTGTTTGCCATGTCATCACGAGCGTTGTCGTTGCCATCAATCTTATACTCGGTAAAGTTTACCCCTTTCCACCATAAAAGCAGTTTGGCACGGATACAGAAAGGGCAAGTAGCCCAGGTATAGATCTCAACCTTAGCTTTGATGCGTTCTGGATGGCGGTTGAGGATGGGATTGAGAAAATCTAGCATGACAAAGAGATGGGATGGTGTTGTGAATATTTTGTTTGATATCTAGATAATAAGATACGTCTAATGTGAATTAAAAATTTTATAACGCTGGCGATCGCCTGTGGGTCAAAAAACATCTCAAACCCTAAGAAGAAAGACTACGGTTTTCAAGGTACATAGGTACATGGGGTTTAAAATATTCCATAATTAAGAAAACACAGCAATTGAATGTTGTCTTTATTCAATAAATCTGAATTAATTTAACCATGAGCAATGTTTACCGAGTACAGCAACAATATCATCCCTTAGTAATTCTAGGATATATTATTGGACCAGTTCTAATTATTGTCAGCCACTTGGGAGTTTTCCTGCTTTTGTCAACAGGGCTTAGTTGGAATGCTTTTCTTTGGGTCTTAGTTCTTTATGTTGTCAGAGCTATGGGTCTCACAGCTATTTATCACAGACTCATTATCCACAAATCTTTTCAAGCACCATTAATAGTAAAATGGGTGGGTAGCTTTATTGCCAGTTCAGCAGGTCAGATGGGACCTAATTGGTGGAAAGGTCATCACCTAGAAGGACATCACCAAGTTTCCGATTCGCAAGGAGATCGTCACTCTCCAAACTATCCTTTTACTGGATTAAAAGGCTTTTGGTGGTCACAAACAGGTTGGTTTTTCGCTAAAGCTTTTTTTCCCCCTAGTTTACCTGTTGATGTTGAATCAGACCCAGTTCTCAAAGCTATAGATCGCTTGCATTTCCTCCCCGTATTGCTTTTAGGTTTATTATCCTACTGGATTGGCGGACTAGAGTTTTTGGGGGCTTTTTGTTTGAGTACTACTTTACTTTATCATGCCACTTGTTTTGTAAATTCTTTGGCTCACATATTTGGCTCTCAGCCATTTGTTGCTCCCGATAATAGTCGTAACAATTGGTTTGTTGCTCTTTTAACCTTGGGGGAAGGATGGCATAATCTACACCATGCTGCTGAGTGGTCGGCGCGTCATGGTTATACAATTTTTGATGGCAAAATTGTATGCCTTCCAGATCCTACCTACTGGTTTATACAGCTGCTAGAAAAAGTTAATCTGGCTTCTAACATAAAATTGCCTACGGAAGAATATCTGCTTAAAATTGCCAATAATAATTGTGACAATCCCGACTAGACTGCTCGGAAGAAATAAGATTCAGTAGATCGAAAAGTCACGAAAGAATGAGGTTTTCAGCCAACGTGATCGACTTCAAAATTAGCGATCGCCTGCTTTGTTTCTATGGGCAGGTAGCCTTGTGGCCGCATCAGCGGGGCAGTGGGGTCCAAGTTGTTGGAAAGCGCACCACTTGACCCATCATCAGCATACCGATCAAGATCTTGATCCCCATTCTCCACATACACCGAATCAAGGAATCAAGGAATCAAAGGATTCTATTGGGCACAAGTAGGCGTTGAGACAGCAATCGGACAAAAAACAACGCGCTCTCGTATAATTCGATAAGACAAAAACTTAAAAGCCTTATCCAACAGTGCTTTCAACGATTTTACAATTTATTGTTGTGAATTAGTGCGTAAGTCCTAAGTTAGAAGGGGTGAGATCAGGGAAAAATCTCAAAATAGTGTTATGTTTGGTCTTCAGTTTGGGAATAATAACGGTGTAAACCCTGAAGTATGTTTTCAGTTTCTTCGATCAATGAATTTAATCAGAGTTTTTACCATTGCCAACAATGGTTTCCAAGAAGTTATTCGCGATCGCATTCTTTATTTTATTGGTTTCTTTTCCCTGTTACTGATCTTGGCTCAAAGAATTATTCCCGAGATTGCTGCGGGAACTCATGAAAAGATTCTGTTGGATGTTGGCATTGGTGCGATCGCAATTTTAAGCATGATTGTAGCGATCTTTGTCGGTACGGCACTGATTAATAAAGAAATAGAAAAGCGTACCTTATTAATGCTGATTCCCAAACCAATTAGTCGTGCTGAACTTATATTGGGAAAGCATTTAGGACTTACTGCGGTGCTAGGAGTGATGGTCATCATTATGATGGCAATCTACCTAGGTACACTAAGTATTGCTAAGATCGAATATCCTGTTGTCCCTTTGGTTACTGCCTCGGTTTACTTACTGTTAGAATTGGCTCTCATTACTGCGGTGGCAATCTTATTTGGAGTCTTTACTAGTTCAATTTTAGCTACCTTGCTCAGTTTTGGAGTCTATTTAATGGGACACTTTAGCGAGGACTTAGTTGAGTTAGGAAAACTCAGCAAAAACACGAGTATTGAAAGCCTGACTACTAGTCTCTATCTAGTGTTGCCCAATCTTTCTCGGCTAGACCTAAAAAATGAGGCAGTCTATGGTCTATTACCCAATTTGGCAGAGCTTCTAAGTCATGCTCTGTATGGTTTACTTTACACTGCCTTACTATTAATTATTTCTATGATAATCTTTGCTCAGAAAGAATTTTAGCGGGAGGGGGAATATCTCCATTAGCCTGAATTGGCATCTAGTAACTAGATTACTTTATTACTTTGATATCAATAACTATCTTCATTGAGATGGGGTAAATTACGTTTTTATACCTAGATGATTGAAAATCCAAGTAGTACAAATGCTGCCAAACACTATAAATTTTGATAACAACTCTAAGGCTTGACTTTTAACCAAGAGATAATAAGTAAAAGTTTATATCAATAAGATTGATCTCAAAAATCGATGGATATAATAATATCATAAAAATAGAACTGTCGAATAGAAACAAAACTCTTAAGAAGCCTGATTACTATGTTAGAAAGTTCTGGGTCAATTTTACAGCTACAATCAAGAGCAACAACACTCAGCAACGTGAATCTTCTTATAGTTTCCCATAATTCTACTAATTTCCAGGCGATCGCAGCATCTTTGTATACAGCAGATATTAACTTTACTTACGATCTGATAGATAATGAACAGTTAAGCGAAAACCCTCCTCGATCAAAAAAATACAGCGCGATTATATATGATTACAGTAAAGTTTCTGATAGTAACTCTGTTGATTCTCTAGTCGAAAAACTTCAATGGAGGAGTCATCTTTTTCCGAATACGCCCTTAATTTTAGTTACAGATAGTTTAGGGGATGAACAAGCAATTAGATTAATTCAGTCAGGAGTCAATGGTTATGTGCTGCGACAACAACTAGATCAGCTACCTGAAACTTTAGAGAAGTCTTTATTTGATTTTGTTAGCAAGCAAACAATAGTTAAGCAACAGCAGGATTTAATTAACCAACAACAGGAACAAATTGAACGCCTGGAAGCGGAAAAACAAAGTTGGCAAGAACAACAACAAGCAAGACAAGAACATATCTCTCACTTGGTTCATGAGTTGCGTAATCCAATTTCTGCTATCATCGGTTTTGCCAGAGCCTTGAAAGAGCAATACTATGGCGAACTCAATGCCAAACAACTGCAATATGCTGGTTTACTAGTTGGTTCAGGGGAGCATTTATTAGCTTTAGTCAAAAATTATCTGGAGATAACTAAGATCGACGCTAACAAACAAATATTAGAATTAGAAAGAATAGCTGTAGTAGAAATTTGCCAGGCATCTACCTTAATCGTTGCCGAGAAAGCAAAAGCAAAAGAATTAGAGTTAAGTTTTGAGTTGTCAGACAAGATCGATTTTTGTGTTGCCGACTCTATGCGTCTTAAACAGATTTTGATTAATCTACTTAGTAACGCGATTAAGTTCACTGATCGAGGTTCGATACTTTTAAAAGTTAGGCGCAAAGAAGATTATCTGTATTTTGCTGTCATAGATACGGGAGCCGGTATATCTGCGGAAAATATTGCCAAGTTATTCAAGCCTTTTCCCCAAATTAGTAATCACCATGAAAATACTGGTTTGGGGTTAACGCTATCTAAAAAATTAGCTCAACTTCACGGTGGAGATATTACAGTAACATCGGAACTAGGTAAAGGTAGCTGTTTTACACTTATTATTCCCGTTAACAGTCAAAAGCTAAAAACGAAGAGCCTGGTTGCCTGACATATTTGAGTAAAACTAAATAGTGGAGCATGTTATCAGAGAAAGATTGATCTGGCAGATCAAAAAAGCACCCAGCTCGTTGTGGATGCTTAACAATTAAAATACGACTTAAAGAATTTATTTGAATCCCACTGCTGCTTGCCAAACAAAAGCTAAAGCAAGGAAAAATACGGGAATAATTGGTAAGACATCTACCAAAGGTTTGAACATTGCATAAGCCTCTGGCAAATCTGCCAAGATCATTGCAGCTTCCATATATTTATCTACCTTCCAACAATTTTCTTAAAATATAGTAGAAATATTATCATAATTTGGCTGAGAGATTTGAAGCAAATGCCTTGGCTTCTAGAGCAAATAACTCAAAATCATTCCTGCTAATAAAATAAACCCCAACCAAACATTTTGCTCCAAAACTTTACCATATACAGAACGTGGAATATTTGGCTGGCGTAATGTTAAATACTGCCAGATCCAACCAGCAGTGGCTAAGGTTAGGCTGAACCAAAAAGCTAAACCGAGAGCTAACTCTCTGCCTAAGAAAAGGAGTAAAGCGACAGTGATGGCGTAGAAAATACCGATCGCTGGAGTCGTGTATTTACCGAACAAGATCGCGCTAGAATTAATTCCTATCTTCAGATCATCTTCGCGATCGCTTAAGGCATATCCCGTATCAAAACCTAGAGTCCAGGCTACGGTTGCCCCCCAAAGTAACCAGGTTACAGATTCGATTTTGGCTGTTACCGCAGTCCAACTGATCAACACCGCGAATCCCCAAGCTAAAGATAAAACTAGCTGAGGGATTGGAAATACTCGTTTTGCCAGAGGGTAGAACACAATAAACGGGACAGCAGCAACACAGAGCAGAAAACTGAGACGATTGAGATAAACTGCCAGTACCGCAGCACAGAAGATCGCGATCGCAAAAATCACCATGCCCACTTTCACGGAAAGAGCGCGAGATGCCAGAGGACGAGACTTAGTTCTAGCTACCTGGGGATCAATATCTTTGTCCCAGAGATCGTTAACCACGCAGCCTGCGGCACTGGTAGCCAAAGTTCCGAGAACAATAACTCCCACTAGAGGGAGGGGAGGAGTTCCCTTGGCAGCCAGGACAACTGCCCACAAAGCGGGAATCATTAAAATTAGACGCCCTGCTGGTTTATCCCAACGCAGCAAACGAATCACCTTCTGCCAAGTTGGTTCGCTGATAAGTTGATCTTGAGTCATATTTTAAGTTTTTGTATACTACCGAATAATTTTGAACAAAAATTGATAAATATTTATAAAATCTTAAGGCTATTTTCTGTCCTGCGCAAAATTCATGAGATTATGAAAGCATATCAAGACTGGAACTAGAAATCAGCAGGTTTTTTTGTTTCAAGACTTTTTCAGCTTAATTTTATCTATCAATCCGCGCCAAAGAGAATTATCAGCATCTAAATATTGCCATGAACCAACAGATTATTGCAGCGATCGACATCGGCACTAACTCAATTCACATGGTAATTGTGCGGATCGAGCCTTCTCTGCCAGCCTTTACCGTAATTGCCAGAGAAAAAGATACGGTTCGTTTAGGCGAGCGGCATCCCGTCACAGGAGAGTTGACTTCAGAAGCGATCCAACGCTCCCTCGATAGCTTGAAACGTTGTCAGGAACTAGCGAATAGCCTCGGAGCAAATCAAATTATTGCTGTAGCAACTAGCGCAACTAGAGAAGCCCCTAATGGAGAAGATTTTTTGCGCCAGATCGAGGCAGAATTAGGCATAGTAGTAAATCTTATTTCGGGTCAAGAAGAAGCTCGACGAATTTATTTGGGCGTTTTGTCGGGTATGGACTTTAATGAACAGCCTCATATTATTATCGACATTGGTGGAGGCTCGACCGAAATAATCTTGGCTGATATCCACGAGCCTCGCTTCTTGAGCAGTACTAAAGTAGGTGCAGTTCGTCTTGCTAAAGAGCTTGTTACCACAGATCCCATTAGTGACAGTGAATTAAAAGTATTGAAAGCCTATGTTAGAGGAATGCTGGAGCGTCCTGTAGAGGAAATTTGGCAGAGCCTTCAGCTAAATGAAGTTCCCCGCACCATCGGTACTTCTGGCACGATTGAAACCATAGCTGTAATCCATGCCAAAGAAGAACTGGACACAGTTCCCGACCCCCTCAATGGTTATGAAATTAGCTACAAAGATATTGAGAAAATCGTCAAAAAGCTGGCGAAAATGAGCTATGAAGAAAGACTGGATGTATCTGGTTTATCTGAAAAGCGAGCTGAAATTATCGTACCTGGAGCAGTTATTTTGCTCGAAGCGATGAACATGCTCAAGCTAGAATCAATTATCATCTGCGAGCGAGCATTACGAGAAGGCATGATTGTTGACTGGATGTTAACCCGTGGTTTGATTAACAGTCGCTTACGCTATCAAAACGAAGTCAAAAATCGCAACGTAATCAAAATTGCTCAGAAATATCATGTCGATCTTGATTATAGTCAAAGAGTAGCTAAATTTGCTCTCAGCATATTCGACCAACTACAGGGACACCTACATGCTTGGGATAGCGAAGCTAGAGAACTTCTCTGGTCAGCAGCGATTTTGCACAACTGCGGAGTTTACATTAGTCATTCATCCCATCACAAGCATTCTTATTACTTGATTCGCAATGCTGAACTCTTAGGCTTCACGGAATTAGAGCTAGAGTTAATCGCCAATATTGCTCGCTTTCATCGCAAAAGCAAACCTAAGAAAAAACACGAAGATTATTATAATCTGCCTCACAAACAATATCAGCTTATGGTGAGGCAACTAAGCGCGATTTTAAGATTAGCAGTAGCTTTAGACCGCAGAAACAAAGGTGCGATCGCAGCAGTAGAATGTGAATACGACAGTAATCATCACTTTCTTAATTTCCAAATTATGCCGACAGAAATTGGTGATAAATGCTCTTTAGAGTTGTGGAATCTCAGCTATAAGAAAGAGGTATTTGAAGAAGAGTTTGACATAAAATTGATCGCAACTATCTCAGAAAAGATTGCGGCTACGAGTTCCCGTCAAGCGGCACCGAGTTAACTTAAGGCTTGTAGCTTAAAGCTTGTTGGTAAATACATTTGGTAAATACATTCTTCGATTGTGTGAGTAAATACTTTAATTACATCCGATTGAATTCAAGCTAAAGTCTAAAAGAGAGTGATTGAGAAGAGATTGAGAGGTTATTGTGTCTGAAACTCCAATTCTGGACAAAATTATCAAAAATGTGCGTGTGGTTCGTCCTAACCAGCAATCTGTTGCGCAACTCGATCTAGGGATTAAAGATGGTAAATTTGCCCAAATTGCCCCAGAAATTGCTCCTGACCAGGCAAAAGAGGTGTTTGACGCTCAGAATCGACTGGGATTTCCAGGGGTTATAGATGCACATATGCATATTGGTATTTATCAACCCCTTGACCAAGATGCTGTCACTGAAAGCAAGGCAGCAGCGATGGGTGGTGTTACTACTAGCCTAAATTATATCCGTACAGGTCAGTATTATCTGAATAGAGGCGGTTCTTATCAAGATTTTTTTCCAGAGGTACTGGCACTATCAGAGGGCAATTTTTATGTTGATTACGGCTATCATATAGCACCGATTGCCTCTGGGCATATCGATGAAATGCAGTATCTCTTTGAGGAGTATGGGATCTCATCGTTTAAAATCTTTATGTTTTACGGTGGTTACGGCTTGCATGGTCTGTCGGATCAACAAAATCTATTCCTGATGATTAATAAAGAGGAACGATATGACTTTGCCCATTTTGAATTTATTATGCGCAGTCTGACTCAATTAAGGGAGCGTTACCCTGAAGCCAAAGATTATCTTAGCCTTAGTCTGCACTGCGAAACTGCTGAGATACTGCGTGCCTACAGTAAAATTGTCCAGAACAATCAAAGCCTAACTGGTTTAAGAGCCTACAGTGCTGCTCGTCCACCTCATTCCGAGGGACTGGCAATTTCTATCGCTTCCTATCTCGCCCACGAAACAGACTGTGGGAATATTAATCTGCTGCACCTGAGTTCTCGCAAAGCAGTAGAAGCAGCCCTAACTATGCAAACGGCATTTCCTCAGATTAATTTCAGGCGAGAAGTAACCGTAGGACACTTGCTCTTAGATGTAGATGCTCCAACAGGGAAATGGGCAAAAGTCAACCCACCCATCCGCTCTCGGGAGGATGTAGAATATTTATGGGAAAAACTGCTAAATCACCAGATAGATTGGATTGTCAGCGATCATGCCTGCTGTTCTGCTGCTAAGAAAGCCAGTCTTAAAGATCCAGATAATATTTGGCTGGCGAAATCTGGCTTTGGAGGAACCGAATATTTACTCTCTAGTATATTTAGCGAAGGCAGCAAGCGCGGGATGTCATATAATCACATGGCTGAGTTACTCTGTCGGAATCCTGCTCAACGTTTTGGCTTGTGGGAAAAGGGAGACATTGCCGTCGATTATGATGCTGACTTGGTACTCCTCGATCCCAATGAAACCTTTGTCGTTCGTGCTGCTGAGTCGGAATCTCAACAAGGTTATACCCCCTTTGAAGGGATGGAGTTGACTGGAAGAGTTAAGAGTACATTTTTGCGCGGTAATCTGATTTATGATCAAGGACAAGTTATGGGTTATCCCAATGGGCGTTATTTAAAACGCTCCTATGGATTAGCTAATTAGGTAGGCAGAATTAAATACTTATTCTCGTGTTTTCAACACGGCAATTAAATCCAAGCGATTAATTTGTCGGCGGATAATTAAACCCGAAGCAAAAGTAATACTGTTCGTTTAAGACGAAAATATGAGTAAATGGAAGATTGTTTGGTATAATCTGAATGCAACTTCCTAAATTGACTCTAGTTCCTCCGAAAATCCAATCAGGTGACTTATTTCCAGCCCTCGAACTGGTGATGGACTCAAAAGCCTTAGAAGAAGCGCGCGCCTCTACTGATAGTCAAGAAAAACGAAAACGGATTCTCCCAACCTACGTGGTTATAGCTTTAGTGATTGGGATGAATCTTTGGTCTGCTGACTCCATCATCGATGTGTTCAAGAATTTAGTAGCAGGATTAGCGGGTCAATGGATACCCAAAGGCTTCCGTTGGAGAACACCGACTGGCTCTTCTATTAGTGGAGCACGTCAACGAGTGGGATCAAGAGTAATGACTCGGCTCTTTGAAAAGCTGGCAAGACCTTTAGCAACGCTTCAGACTCCAGGGGCATTTCTCAATGGGTTGCGCTGGATGGCAATTGACGGGACGCTGTTCGATATTCCTGATACTGACGCTAATGCCAGAGTTTTCGGTTATCCAGGTACTAGAAAAGGGACTCATGCTGCCTTCCCCAAAGCCAGGTTGGTCTTGTTAGTCGAATTGGGAACTCACCTGATTACTGATGCTTTGATCAGTCCTTATAAAATCGGTGAAAGAGTTAGAGCCATAAAGTTGCTGCGGTCAGTAGTCGAAGGGATGCTGCTGACTTGGGACAGGGGACTTCACTCTTTTAAAATGGTGAAAGCTGCTCTCGACCAAAAATGTCATATTTTGGGGCGAATTCCCGCCAATGTTAAGTTTGAGGTCGTCCAAAAGTTAGCTGACGGTTCCTATCTGTCTTGGATTGCTCCTGACCGCAAATCTAAGAAAAAAGGCGCCACCAGAATTCCCGTCCGAGTAATTGAGTATGTCATTGAAGAAAACGGAACTGAACAAGTTTATCGGTTGATTACGGATTTGGTCGATATTGCTCTGTTTCCCGCTTTACTGTTAGCCAGAGAATATCATATGCGTTGGGAAATCGAAAATACTTTGGATGAATTGAAAACTCATCTTAATAGTCGCAAGACCCCCATTCGCTCCAAAACCCCACGCTTGGTTGTACAAGAAATTTATGGTTGGTTATTGGCACATTGGGCAGTGCGTTGTTTAATGTTTAAAGCCTCCACAAATGCTGGTATTTCCCCTTTGCGTCTAGGATTTACTGGCAGTTTGCGTGTCCTGCGTCGCGCGATTCCTCTGTTTCAAAAGATCACAACTCCTACTCTTCCTCTGTTTGTCAGTTGGTTAATGTCAGAGATTTTAGAGCAAGAGATTCCCCCCAGACAAGGCAGGATTAATCCCCGAGTGGTGAAAAAACCTCGTTCCAAATTCAAGAGCAAGAAACGCTCACATAGAAGTGGCACAACCCAACTTCAACCACTCACCTTTGCTCCCGTAACAGAGGCTGCTTAATCGTTAAACGAACAGTATTGACTTGGGTGGGACTGCGTTTAATTCCTGTTAATAATTCAATGGTTGCGATCGCTTCATTAATCGTAGCTGGAGGCTGTTTTTGGAAATAGGCTTTTAAGGTTGAACGATGAGTTTCCAACTCACTTTGGGGACGATAGAAATTAATTTCTTTCAATTTTTCTATCCCTCCTATTTGATAATCTCTGAGATAACTTCGCACAGTATTAGGAGAGATTCCTGCTAATTTACTAATTTGATGATGAGGCAGTTTTTGACTTTTTAACCACAGGACTTCCATCTTTTTCTGCACTCTCGGATGGGGATGATGAAAACGCTCATAATAGAGAGCTTGTTGATCTTCTTGGCTAAATTCAAGGTAAATCATGCCTTAGTCTTAGCTTTACTCCTTGTTTTGACTCTTGGCTAGATTATTATTTGGGGAACTAAAACGCAAGTTTTGACCGTGCGAAGTATATCTTCCTTGACGGATAAAAGGCTCATTCAGCATCGAGATCTGTTGTTCGGGAATAGAAATCAGTCTGCCTGTACCTGGTTCGGGCAAATCTGGAATATCTAGGGTAACGTCTACCACAATGCGTGTCTGAGTTTGGGCTACTCCTGGGATGCTTGCTATCTGTACTTTCAGGGGTTCTGGGGCGCGTTTGACTCAGATCTTGCACCAGTACAAAAAAACTAAATATTTTGAGGTTGGTAATCAATTTAATGCCCTTTTCCCCTTAACCTTTGCCCTTTACCCTCATAGCACAGATAAATTACATATTAGGTGCAAGATCTCAGTTTGAGAGAGGCAAAAATCTGAGCAAAATGATATTTATTGTAGTAAGTATTCTGTGTCAGAGTCAGGGATGTATAGGCACTCCTCGCCATCACAAAGCTAGCAATACCACAGGCAACTACTAGGGCGATCGCAATTACTTGTCCCCGTGCATGCCATAAGTCTCTAAATAATTTGCGATCGAGAGAGTTCATATCTTAGTGTTAATGAATCAGTTGAGATTGTAAAGTATAAATAGTAAACAAGGTAAACTTTCACAAGGTCTATATAAATCAATTGTGGACAATATCTTTTCTGTAGGGTGGTAAATGTCATGAAAGTTAAACAATTAAAAATTAATTCTTTTCGAGGAATTAAAGATTTGACACTAGACTTTGATTTAAATGAACCTACTGTATTTATTGGCATTAATGGAGTAGGCAAATCCAGCATTCTTGATTGTCTGGCTATTTTATTATCTTGGTTTACAGCACGCCTTCAAAATCCCCAAGGTTCTGGAATTCATTTCAATGAAACAGATATTAATAATAAAAATAAAGAAACACATAATCAGATAAAAGTTAACACATCTAATTTAGGTGATATTGAATGGTCTTTAACTAAAGTAAAAAAGGGACGTAGCAAAGATACCAGTAGTAATTTAATTCAATTAAAAAAACTGCTTGAAAAAATACGTGAACAGTTAAATGAAAACAATTTCGTATCTTTACCTTTAGCTGTTTATTATCCAACTAATCGAGCAGTAATTGATGTTTCTTTAAGAATCAAAAAAAAGCATTTATTCGATCCTATTAACGCTTACGACTTAGCGTTAGCTAAAGAAGCAATTGATTTTAGACGCTTTTTTGAATGGTTTAGAAATAGAGAAGATTTGGAAAATGAAAAATATCGATATAATGAACAAAGCGAAGATCAACAGTTAGCAACTGTAAGAAAAGCTATTTATCAAATGATACCAGGGTTTTATAACTTAAGAGTTCAGAGATTACCCTTACGAATGACTCTAGAAAAAGAAGATCAAACATTAATTATTAATCAGTTATCTAGTGGTGAAAAATGTTTACTAGCAATGGTGGGAGATTTAGCTAGAAGACTAGCAATTGCTAATCCCGACTGTCAAGATGCACTTCAAGGAGAGGCAATTGTTCTAATTGATGAAATTGAATTACATCTTCATCCAGAATGGCAGAGAAATATTATTTCAGCACTAAAAAGAACTTTCCCCAATTGTCAATTTATTATTACAACTCATTCACCTCAAGTATTGAGTCACATTCAACCTAAAAATATTTATGTCTTAGAAGCAACTGACGAAGGAATTATTGCTAGAAAACCAGAAAGTTCTTTTGGTAGAGATAGTAATAGTATTTTAGAAGATATTATGGGAGTTCCAGAACGTCCCCAAGAAATTAAGCAAGATATTCTTAATTTATTTGAATTAATTGATGAAGGAAATTTACCAAAAGCTCAAAAGCTACGTCAAGAAATTGCTAATAAAATTGGCTCTGATGAACCTGAATTAATCAAAGCTGCAACTTCTATTAGACGGAGGAAAATTCTTAATCGTTGAAGCATATTAAGAAAAATCAGCCACCAGAAGATTTTAGTGAGTGGAAAAATCAAGCAAACGAAGATTGGCAACCGAATTGGGATAATTTTCAAAAACCAGAAAAAACTTCAGTTCATAACTCATTATTAAAAGAGCAAGGTTTTATTTGTTGTTACTGTGGAAGAAGAATCAATCAAATAGATAGTCATATAGAGCATTTAAGACCAAGAAATAAATATCCAAAATTAGCATTATATTACGATAATTTTCTAGCTTCATGTCAAGGAGAAAGTGAAACTCCCCCTACTATTCCAGTTCACTGTGGACACAAAAAGGACAAATGGTATGAACAAAGGTTTATGGTTTCTCCTTTAGTTGGTAATTGCGCTGAATTTTTTCGTTATACAGATGATGGACAAATTTTAGCTACAACTGATCCAGTTAAGCAAACAGCAGCAGCAGAAACTATTAAGAGATTAGCTCTTAATATTAATAAACTAAAAAGAATGCGCGAACAAGCAATTGAAGGAATTTTGGAGATTATCGAGACACTGAACGACGATGAAATAAGAAAGCTCATAAATGGCTTTGAACAAACTAATACTGTAACCGTTCAGGGGGTAACGGCAGAATGAGGGTTTCAGGCACTCAAACCGAAGAATTTAGCCCTGTTCACCCAAGTTTCTAGGCTGAGCGATGGCTCAAACCCTATTAACTTCATCACCCCCCTGAACGGTTACCTAATACTAATGGAGAATATGAAGAATTTTGCAGTGCGATCGCTTATGTTCTCAAACAATATTTATAATTGATTTACTAATATAAAGCGATTACATGACCCCTAGCCGAGCGATCGCAATTACCTGTTCTTGTGCGTGCCATAAGTCTCTATTTCTAATGATAATAAATACGTCGAAAGAAAGGATAATCGGGAAATAAGCTAGAATCACAAATATGAGCTTACAGTTTGAATGGGATGAGGAGAAAGCTAAACTCAACATAGAAAAACACGGTATAGATTTTGAGACAGCTACAATAGTTTTTTACGATCCTTTAGCCTTGATTTTTGATGATGTATGGCATTCTGTGGACGAAGCAAGAGAAATTATCATTGGACACGATCGCAATTACCGTCTTTTGTTAGTTTGTTTTACCGAAAGAAATGATCGTATTCGTATTATTAGCGCACGTCTAGCAACTAAAAAAGAACGTCAAGACTATGAACAACATGCAGGATTTTAATAATGAGCGACATTTAGAGGAGGATTTGCTTCCTGAGTATAATTTTGATTATAGTCAAGCACATCGTAATCGTTTTGCAGCATCTACAGATAAAACCATTACTGTTAAATTAGAAGCCGACGTTGCAGAAATCTTTAGAACTTCTGAAGAGGTTAATAAAGCTCTGCGAGCTATTATATCTGCCATGCCGAAAAGCTAATCTGACTAAATTAAAGATAAATGTTAAATGCGATCGCAATTACCTGTCCCCTGGCGTGCCATAAGTCTCTAAATAATTTTAAATTAAGGGGATTCATGATTTCCGTTGAGGTAAAAACTTAAAAATCAGCACATTAGGGACTTTATCTCTCTTCCGTGAGAAGACCCACAGCTATGCTGTCGGGATGAATCACGGGCAGGGTTTGGCGATACATAGTTTTTCAACATAATCTTCACAGAGTAAGGGTTTTAGTTGTTGTATAATTTCCCTAGAGGAAAAGGTATTTAACCTCTCTAAAAACCTAGTAACCTAACGGTTAACGCACCTTGAAAACTCGGCTATAGGGTTCTGTTCAGGAAAGCTTGAACAGGTAAAAGACCGAAGCAACAAGTACAGAGAAGCACAATTCAATTTTTCGTATTCTCAGGTAAGGGAGGGCATCCCTGAACCTGCTCATGCTTTGGGCTAAACGCTTGGGGAGAGAACCATCTCTGGACTAGTAACCGCAAGGTAGTTAGTGTAAGTGGACTCGCTGAACCAAGAACCTCGGCTACATCAAGGATTTGGGAATCCCCCACGTCCCGTGGCGGGAGGATGTCAAGCCTACTTAGTTAATAGCACTTCGCAGCTGTTGTTCTAATATCTTGCAGTCAAACCCCAAATCTTTATAAAGCCTCCTTGAGCAGATGTTTTTTCAGTATTGAGTTCTCGAATTTGGTGGGTTTGCTCAGTCAGGGAAACCTGATTACGCAGTGAGCAACCATTGTAGAGGAATGTTAGTAAAGCTTCGATCGCTTCGACATTAGCCGAGTACTGAAGGAATTGGCGATCGCGCTGCACTATAACCAGTCCTTCGACCCGCAATTTCTCTAAATGGTGAGACAGGGTTGAATTGGGGATTTTCAGATGTGCCTGCAAATCACTGACGATCATCCCCTCTGGATAGGCAGCAAATAGTAATCGCATCACGTCCAGTCGTGCTTCTGATCCCAAAGCAGCAAAAACATTGGCATAGTTGACAGAATCCTTAGTCATGCTTTTTTTTGAATAGTCGAGCTAAGTTATATTTCTAGAATAACAGAAATAATACATATCTCAGTGTTAATGGATCGGTTGAGATTGTAAAGTATAAATAGTAAACAAGGTAAACTTTTTTTGACTGTTAAAAGTGTTTAAGTCCCGCTAATTTAAAATTTAGGCTGTTTTGGCTTCCACAAACAACAGGCAATTTTAGTAAGTTCTCAAAAAGCTTAGAGCTTAGAGCTACGAACAGTATTACTATCGGTTTCATAAATTAAATCAGAAACGTCTTATTTCTTATAAGCTTTAGCGGAAGCAGAGATCCAGGTATAGGCTGCGATACAAAACGGTAACAAAATAAATATTGCTCCAGACGTTATGGGATGTTGTCTGACGGTAGCAACAGAACTCATCGCAGTTATTCCTAAACCACAGTAAACCAAACCTAACAGGGGTATTCCTAAAACTAGGAAAGCAAATTTCTTATCATCAGGATTCATAACTTATGTTGGATCTTAAAATGGGCATTAAACTCTTTCATAGTAAGTGATTAAAATTTAGACGCTCTACTACTGTCTAATCGATAACCACAGCTCAGATTTATGAGCCTAAGCCAATCTGACCAGCCAAACCAGTAGTAAGAGGAATTAAAGTTGCCAACATCAGAAATAACGCCAATAGACCCCAAGCTGCTCTGCTATCGTCTGGTTCCGTTAATTCATTTTGCACTGGACGTTCTAAGTCCCGCTGTAAGAATAAGATTAATACTGCCCAATATAAAGGGATCGGGTTAGCTGGATTGAATAAAGAAACGATCCCTAAAATAATTAGAGTTGCTAGGGTGCTGCGCCTAGCGGTTTTACGTCCATAAATAGCATGGACAATTCTGCCCCCATCTAGCTTCCCTGCGGGTAAAAGGTTTAAGGCAGTAATTACTAAACCGAGCCAGCCAACAACTACCAGAGGATGAATATCAACTACTGGCGCTTCTAAAGCTGAACCCAAAACAACTTTTGCTAAACTTCCCACTAAAATTGACGCGCGAAAGAACTCTGTGGGCAATTGAAATGTGCTACCAGGATGAGACAGGATTAAACCTGAAACTAAGAGCAATAATGAAATAATTCCTCCTACGGCAGGTCCAGCGAAAGCAATATCAAACAAGGCAGTACGATTAGGCAGCAAAGATTCAAAACGAGTAATCGCCCCAAAAGAGCCGATCTGCCAAGTAGGTAAAAAGAAAGGAATACTCAAGCGAATCTGGTAGCGATTGGCGATAACTCGATGACCAATTTCGTGGGCAATTAATACCGACCACAGCCCCAAACTAAGGGGAATCGCCTCGCCATAACGACTAATATTGTTAAATAGATCAAATCCCTGCAAAACACTAGCTGCTTCTAAGCTAGTGAAAATTGTGCCGAACAACAAGACCAATGCTAAGTTTTTCTGTGCCAGGGTAGTAGTCTGAGGATCATTAGTTTTGGGCAGAATAACCACCACAGGTCTTTCTTCTGGGCTTTCTACGAGGAACAGACGGTATTTGTCATCAAAAGCCTGTTGTAATTTCTCACTCATCTTAGAATAAGCGATGTCTGGTTCTCCTCGGAGATTCCCTTTAAAAATTGCTCCATCCTGATAGGGAATAGTTTCTATGGCAAAAAAGGTATCAATGCCAAAAATTCCCCTAAGAGTTGTCAAGTCTTCGTCAGGAATTGGTGATACTTCTATTGCTGCTGGCTGCTCCAACTCATTCTCTGCTTGAGAAGAAGATGATTCAGCAACAGCTTGTTGTTTAATTCTTGCTGCTGCTTTCTCTTTTAGTAGGGCTTCTTGTCCTGCTGCTCTAAGTTTTCTGCCCAGCCAAATATAAACGGCGACTGAAGCTAATAACAAAAACAGTATGCTAACTAAATTGAGATATATGCCAAGAGAAAATAAGCCAAAGAACAATAGCCAAGGACTCATTAAGACAATTGACTGTAACCAAGCTAGAATTCCCAGTCTGCCGTAGGTCTTAGCCCTGTTGTATCCCCATAAAAGTATGGCAACAACAGCAGCAAATAGAATAAAAGTGGCGAGAGATTCTGATCCGTCTAACATTCGTTGTGTACGTATTTTTATAAATAAGATTTCATTAGCTATCAAAGATATTGTTTACTATTTTGTTTGATATTTAACAGCTAATGCTTTGTCTTATTTTATTATTATCCTAGACGGGATTGGTTCAGGATTATAGATTTTGACAGAATCAACAGTGAATGATTTGCTCAAAGTTTAGTCGAGCCATGATTCATAGCATACGCCAATCCCACTTCTGGTCAATTATTTGGTTTTCATCTATAGTCCTCGATCGCTTTTAAGGGGGGAGTGAACGGTTACACTTGCTACCCACTTCTTAATGAAATTGTTTATGTGACAAAAACTTGAGCTACATTAGCTACATTAGTTTCTATCAAGTTGTTCAATACTTCCTGACAATAAATTCATAAATCCCTAAAATAATTTATAAGTTAAGCACGGTTCAATTTTTTGATTGATAGTCACAATTCAATAACCCCCACCTGCCTTTAGGGGAGGTAGGGGAATGTGGAATTCAGTCCGCCATAACCTTTGAATAGCGCACGAGTCTCAACCTGATACGCACTTCCAGATGTTTTCGCTAGTCTGGACTATTTGCAACTCTTCTGATTAAAGAGGCTTCTAGAGGGAGGACATTTTGATTGAGATGCGCGAAGCGACGTACATTGTACAAATACTTTTATAGGATTATCTCTTATGCAACGAGTACCAGTAGTAAATCCAGATAGCAGTCCAGCCATGCCAACCAAAGCTTCAAGAGCTAGGGGCATGGTACGTGACGGAAAAGCCATCGGCAAACGGAACAAACTAGGTATTTATTATATTCAGTTAATAGGCGAACCTAGTGGTAGGGAAAAACAGCCAATAGCTGTGGGCATTGACCCAGGCAAATACTATTCGGGTATAGGCTTGCAGTCGAGCAAATTTACTTTGTTTACTGCTCACTTGTTTCTTCCTTTTGAGACGGTCAAAAAGCGAATGGAAGTGCGTCGTATGATGCGTCGTTCTAGAAGAGGTAGAAGAATCAATCGCAAGGTTGAGTTTTCACTTCGCCCCCATCGACAATGTAGATTCTCGAATCGTAGACAAAAAGGAATCCCACCGAGCATAAAGAGCAACAGGCTTTTAGAGATCAAAGTCATTTCTGAACTAGCCAAAGTATACCCAGTCAGTTCTATTGTTTGGGAATACGTAAAAGCAAGAACTCTGCCTGGCTGTTCTTTCTCACCCGTTCAGGTCGGGCAGAAATGGGGGATTGAGCAATTAAATAAAATTGCAACCGTTGTGACTAAGTTTGGATGGCAGACTTCCAATCTGCGAAAGCATTTAGGTTTACACAAGCAAAAGCAGAATAAGAAACAAGCTATTCCTGCCACCCATGCAGTCGATGGATTAGTACTGGCAGCAAGTCAGTTTATAGACTATTTGCCATTTGAGAATTCTGGAGGAAGAGGTCATGGTTGGCTTGGACAGGTAGAAATAACTCATGCACCGTTTTTTGTCATCAGAAGACCTTCTGTTTCGAGAAGGCAGTTGCACTTGATGATTCCAGCTAAAGGAGGAGTTAGACGTAAATACGGTGGTACTGTCACTAGACACAATGGTATCCGCAAAGGTGACTTTGTTGAGGCAGAAAAAGCAGGTATCAAATACCAAGGCTGGTGTAGTGGCGATACTGCTAGACAGATATCTGTTTCCGATTCTAATTGGAAACGCATCGGTCAATTTACCGCGTCTAAAGTAAGGTTGTTGCGACGTTCAACTAATTTAATTTGTACACAGGAAATGGATTTCAACGTCACAGCATAGCAATACTGGTTTTCGTTTCCTTCCCTCCCTCGGCTTTGCCGAGGAAGGGGTATCCACTCAAACATTTTTCGATGAATAATTGAATTCCACACCTATATTTACTATTATCTATTGAACTATGGACATCAACGAGACTCTGGCTCAAATGCAGTCTCAACTAGAGCAGATTGAGCAACAAGAGCAAGCAAATCAACAAGCGCAAGCGGAAGTTAACCAACGTATAGTTGATTTAGAAACCGAACTCCAGCAACAGCGACAGCGTCGTAATGAATTAGATGAAGCAGCCTTGAGGCTATATACCCAAGCTGAGGAATTAAGACCCAAACTAGATAAATTAGAGCGGATTGCTAATCTATCAAAAGATTTTTTAGAATTACATAACGAGTGCCAAGATAGTCAAGACTTGCTCAGTACTTTGTACTCGTCTGTCTCAACCGAGTCAATTGAAGATAATAAACAAGCTTTAGATGATTCACCCCTGTTTAAGCAAAAAAAAACTAAATCTGACTCTTTAGAAACACCAGCAAAAGATGACTCCCAATACTCGATTAGTATTGACGAGATCAAAAACGCTTTACCTAATGCAGAAAAAATTTACCAAAAGCTAGTTGCCAACTATCTAGAAGAGCATAAAACATATCAAAACTTTATTCTCGATGGCTTGGACGTGATTTGGTATGCCGTGGCGTTTATTGCTTTTGGTCGCTCTTCTTATCGTAAAATGGGCTTTAAATATCATCCTGATTTACACGGTTCAGAACAAGCAATGCAGCTAGTAAATACTGCTTGGTCTATTTCTCAGAATTATTTAGGAGATTCCACTCAAATTGACAATAACATGAACAGTCTTTAAAAAAGCGTGAAACTGATGCTCGAAAACGCTAGTATTAAGGACTTAAAGGTATCAGTTTAATTAGATGACTGGAGAGATATTAACTCTCCAATAAGGAGTGTATGGCATCAGAGATACAGACTCTACCTGATAACGTGATCGATCTTATTGCTGCGGGAGAGGTAATTGATTCTTTAGCAGCAGTAATCAGAGAGCTAGTGGAAAATGCTTTAGATGCAGGAGCAACCAGAATTACGATCGCCTTAGATCCTGAATTATGGCAGGTTCAAGTGGCGGATAATGGTCAAGGAATGTTATTAGAAGATTTGAGAGTCTGCGCTCAGCCCCACAGTACTAGTAAGATTCGGACTCAACAAGATTTATGGCACATTACCAGTTTAGGCTTTCGTGGAGAGGCTTTACACAGTATTGCTCAAGTGGCAGATCTAACTATCTGTAGCCGAGCCAAATATCTAGCAGATCTGGGCTGGAAAGTTAGTTATCAATCAGCAAAAGTAAGTCAAGAATCCATAGTGGCGATCGCTACTGGCACAATCGTTACTGTCTCTAATTTGTTTGCCAGAATTCCTGTACGTCGTCGTGCCGTACCTCCCGAAGCACAACAGCTAAAAGCAATTCAAAAGTTAGTTCAGCAAATTGCTCTGTGTCATCCGCAAGTAACTTGGCAAATCAAACAAAAAAATCGCCCTTGGTTCAATATCAGCCCTGGTATAACAGCCAGAGATATTCTGCCCCAGTTTTTGAAAAGAGTCAATCCCAGCGATTTACACTATCTAAAAGTCGAGGTGGCAACGCCTGTGGTAGCAAAAGAGCTAGTTAAGGCAACTTCCGTAACCAGCAAGTATCAGTTATCAGCTTTCAACTCTCAGCCCTTAGTCAAAACCACGTCCCAAATTGAATTAGTTATCGGTTTACCAGATCGCTGTCATCGCCATCGAGCAGACTGGCTTAAAGTATCGGTGAATAATCGCTTTGTGCGATCGCCAGAATTGGAACAGACTATCCTTAACAGCATGGCGAAAACCTTACCCCGAGATCGTTTTCCTGTTTGCTTGCTTCACCTTCATACTTGTCCTAGTCAGATTGATTGGAATCGTCACCCTGCAAAATCGGAAATATATCTCCATTCTCTTCCCTATTGGCAAGCTAAGGTTAGTGAGGCATTTGCTCAAGTTTTGAGACTCAATACAGTTAATCTTCCTGCCAAGGTAAGCGATCAACGGATCGGTAAGATGTTGCAGGTGGCTGAAACCTCGTCGAAAAAATACCATATCGATCGCGAACTATCTAAAAGATTAGATGCAGAAACTCCAGTATCCCAAATTAATTCTCTCCAACTAAAAGCTATTGCTCAAGCCAATAAAACCTATATCGTCGCTGAACATGCTTCAGGCGTATGGCTAATAGAGCAGCATATTGCCCACGAACGAGTACTATATGAACAGCTACAGGACTTTTGGGAATTAGTTCCCTTAAAGACATCAATCACCCTAGAATATTTACAGCCTCGACAGGTAGAGCAATTACAGAGATTAGACCTTGATATTGAACTATTTGGCGACAATATCTGGGCGGTACGAAATGCTCCTAAAATACTAGTGGAGCGTGATGATTGTGCTGACGCTCTGATGGAATTGAGTTGGGGAGGAGATTTGCCCTCGGCTCAAGTTGCTACTGCCTGTCGTAGTGCTATTCGCAACGGCACAAAATTAAGTCTCGAAGAAATGCAAAATCTCCTTAATCTCTGGCAAGCTACCCGTAACCCCCGCACCTGTCCTCACGGTAGACCAATTTATCTCTCTCTCGAAGAATCTAGCCTATCTCGATTTTTCCGTCGCCATTGGGTAATTGGGAAGAGTCATGGCATATAGTTATAGTATGGGGCAGCACTATTGTGGATGTTGGTCTAGGGAAGGACAACTATAGTAATGCGATCGCAAGTATTATCTATAATTTGGATCACAGCCAAAAATAAACTTTATGATTGTAAAGCGATGTGAGTGCGATCGCTAGAATCTCTGACTGAGGCAACCAGGGAAAGATTACGACATCTCTTCTAGTAAAGCTTCAAGATGGATTTGAGGATTTGATTGATAAAAAATTTGCACAAATACAAAATATATTTAGGCATTGTTATATTTAGGCATTGTTTACTCTTATTCTTTCCTATCAGATTCCAGCAGCTCTTTCTTAGAGAATCCCCAGGTGAAGAAGACAGCTACTACAGCAATGGTCACCCATTCGGGGATGAGGTAATCTGGTAGCCACACCTTAAGCAAAAGACGCAAGCCAACAAAACCGACGGTAATAAACCCTGCATCTTCGAGGTAAGTATATTCTTGAATCCAGCGTATAAATAATCCTGCCAAAAAACGTAAAATCACAATTCCGATCGTACCGCCAGCAATAATTAGCCATGTTTCTTCGGTAATAGCGATCGCCGAAGTAACACTATCAAGAGAAAAAGCTAAATCAGTAATAGCAATTGTGGGAATTACTTGCCAGATAGACTTAAAATCCAGAGAGTTTTGCTCATCTCCTTGATCATCAGAGGAAAAAAAGTAGTTAAAGACTAACCAAAGTAAGTATATTGCCCCGAGAAACTCAAACTGCCAATACTGAATTACCCAAGTAGCGATAAAAATTAGCGTAATTCTAAGAATATAAGCGCCAACTAAACCAATATCGAGAGCTTGACGCTGCAATTTTGGCTCTTTAATGCTCTTGGCGATCGCAGCTAGGGCGATCGCATTATCAGCAGATAAAACCGCCTCTAAAACTACTAAGACTATGAGTATAAAATAAATCTCAACTCCAGCATCGGTAAAATAATCAACTATATTTTGCAGCATTCAATGTATATTTTTGTATAAAATTCAGACGAAAATTGGTAAATTTGTAATTGGATTAGGGTTGGCTGTCAGCCAAAAATGATGCTCGGCAGATCTTGTAATTTTCCCTCAGTTTCTTGATTGATTATGTTGCATGTTGTTACAAAATGTTTCTTCTGGGGTCAATTATGACGCAAATTAGGGATGGAATATCTTATTATCCAAGTCAAAACGTAAGGAGAAAAATTACGATGTCTATATCAGATAACCAAATTTATATTGCTCTTTTAGTTGCTTTATTTGCTGGATTTATGGCGATGCGCTTATCTCTGGAGCTATATAAATAGATTCCCTAAACACAACTATCAATAGTTGAAATACTAAGCAGGGACTTCAGGTTGGCGATTATTATTTAAAGTTGTTAATCTGGAGTCCTTATTAGTTAGGTGCAATTCAAATTATGAATTCTGGCAGACAAACACCTAAAAAAGTACGTCGAAATTCTCGCCAACGCCAAAATCCCAATCGAGGTATAACTGCGGAAATCAGCCTCAAGCTTCTTTTAAGCTGGGCAATTGCTCTTGGTGCGATCGCTTCTTTATTCAGACTCTTGCCCTACCATCTGAATCAACAAGCAAAGTTAAAGGAGCTGCGAATCCAGGTACAAGAAACTGATGTCAGAGTTGGCAAACTAAGAGAACAGCTTAACCATAATTTTGATCCTTACCGAACTCAAAGCTTAATGGAGCAGTATAGTACTTTAACTTCTCCAAATCAAAGTCGCATTTATTGGTTAGGAGAAGACAGTGAACAGTGAACAGTGAACAGTGAACAGTGAACAGTGAACAGTGAGAAGCGCCCTAAGGGCTAGGTAGTAGGTAAAAATCCCCTTAAACTGAGATCTTGCACCTAATATGTAATTTATCTGTGCTATGAGGGTAAAGGGCAAAGGTTAAGGGGAAAAGGGCATTAAATTGATTACCAACCTCAAAATATTTAGTTTTTTTGTACTGGTGCAAGATCTGAGTTAAAAGAAGGTTAGAAACTTAGCCTTGTTTAGATAGTAAATATGAACTATGCTAAAAATCTTGTATTTGATACCCAGACTAAATTTTTGCTTGATCTTGATCGACAATAGAAATATTCATAATTTAGTCACAATTTAGATTTACATTTAGATTTACATAATGTCTCAAACAGTTTGGATAGCCAGACATGGCAATCGTCTTGATTTTGTTAATCCTGAATGGTTCAATACGGCAGCAAGACGTTACGATCCTCCTCTATCAGACGATGGTTTTGTACAGGCAGCAGAACTCGGACAAAGACTTAAATCTGAAAATATCAGTCACATCTTGGCATCTCCTTTTCTGCGAACTATCCAAACTGCCAACGAGGTAGCAAAAGTTCTTAATCTCCCAATTCAACTAGAAGCGGGATTAAGTGAATGGCATAATGCTGAATGGATGAGCGAACCACCTGAAATCCATCCTCAAGATTTTTTAACGGTAGAATACCCTTTAATTGACTGGAACTATAAATCCTGTGTAACTCCTCAATATCCCGAAAGCAAAGCGGAGGTTAACCAGCGTACAGCAGTTACAGTTAAGCAATTGCTAGCTAAATTTTCAGAAGATATTCTAATTGTGGGGCATGGTGCGTCAGTATTTGGAGCAACGAAAAGTTTCGTGCCAGATACCCCTGATTTTAAAGTTGCTCTGTGCTGCTTAACCAAAGTGGTTCGCGATCAAAATCATAACTGGAATTTAGAGTTTTGTGCCGATACTTCTCATCTTAGTCAGACTGAAGCTCAAATTAGATTGAATTGACCTCATAAGCTATAAAAAAAAGAGGCAATCTAATTAAAGATTAACCTCAAAGTATTAAGACTATATTACCTATGTCATTGGAGTAGATTAGGTGTAAGCAGAGAAACAGGGACTACATCATACCCATTCCAGGCATACCACCCATGCCACCCATGCCACCCATGCCACCCATGCCACCCATGCCACCCATGCCACCAGGCATACCAGCAGGCGCGGCAGCTTCAGGTTCGGGTTTCTCTACTACCAATGCTTCGGTAGTCAGAACCATTCCCGCAATTGAAGAGGCATTTTGTACCGCTGAACGGACTACTTTTGCGGGATCGACAATTCCTGCCGTAATCATGTCACTGAATTCGCCAGTTAAAGCATTGTAACCAACGTTAAAATCGGTTCCTCTAACTTTTTCCACGACTACAGAACCTTCAACTCCAGCATTATTGGCTAGCTGACACAATGGAGCTTCCAAAGCTTTAGCAAAGATATCGGCAGCTACCTGTTCTTCAGGATCTTTTAACTGATTTTTGAAGTCGGCTAATTTTTGACCCAAGTGAATTAAAGTTGTCCCGCCACCAGGAACGATACCTTCTTCTACCGCTGCTTTGGTTGCGTTAAGCGCATCTTCAATACGTAGTTTACGGTCTTTAAGCTCAGTTTCTGTCGCTGCACCTACTTTTATTACCGCAACTCCACCAGCTAGCTTGGCGATGCGTTCCTGTAGTTTTTCTTTATCGTAATCGGAGTCAGTTTCTGCTAGCTGTTTGCGTAGCTGTTCAACTCGTTTCGCAATATCTTGGCTGTTACCAGAACCAGAGACAATAGTGGTATTTTCTTTATCGATGGTAATTTTTTCTGCCGTTCCCAGCATATCTAAATCAACACTGTCGAGGCTTAATCCGACTTCCTCAGAAATTACCTGAGCACCTGTTAGAACGGCAATATCTTGAAGCATTTGCTTACGGCGATCGCCAAAACCAGGAGCTTTAATGGCAGCAACATTAAGTACACCTCTGGCTTTATTAACCACCAAAGTAGCTAAGGCTTCCCCTTCTAAATCTTCGGCAATAATTAGTAAAGGCTTACCATCACGAGCCACTTTTTCTAGTACCCCCACCAAATCAGCGACGGCAGTTATTTTCTTATCAGTAATTAAAATTACCGCACCGTCAAACTCCACAATTTGTCGTTCTTGATCGGTGACAAAGTAAGGAGAAATATATCCGCGATCAATCTGCATCCCTTCAACTACGTCTAACTCAGTAGCCAAGGATTTGGATTCTTCTACGGTAATCACTCCGTCTTTGGTAACTTTGTCCATCGCTTGGGCAATCATGCTCCCAACTTCTTCGTCGTTACCCGAAGATATCGTAGCTACTTGAGTGATCGCATCACCTGCGACAGGTTTAGCAACTTTAGCTATTTCTTGAACGAGAAAGGTAGTAGCTTTATCCAAGCCTTTCTTTAACGCTACAGGATTAGCTCCTGCTGCCACATTTTTTAAACCTTCTTTGATTAATGCTTGGGCAATGACGGTTGCAGTAGTAGTTCCATCACCAGCATTGTCTTTGGTTTTAGATGCTACTTCTTGAATCAACCTCGCACCAGTATTCTCTAAGGGATCTTCTAACGCAATTTCTTTGGCGACAGTAATCCCATCGTTGACAATTTGCGGCGCGCCAAACTGCTTTTCCAATAAGACATTACGACCTTTAGGGCCGAGGGTAATCTTAACAGCATCAGCCAGAGCGTTCACTCCCCTTTCTAATGCCCGTCTTGCCTCTTCATTAAACGAAACAATCTTCGCCATAGGATTCTCTTTTCGGTTTCGCTATATATTCCATTTGCAAATTTAGCACTCTTCGGTTGTGAGTGCTAAACAACATTATCTAAATTTTTAAATTAGTTAGTCTTGTAGGGATTACCGAAATATATCCGCGTCACTATGATTAATTAGATTGAAAATTTCTGATAGAAGCACAACTTTAGTTTCAATATTAGTTGAAGAATAACATCCCAGAATTGGACTGTTGACCAAAAAAAACAAGATATAGTCATTCTAAAATTGCATGAGTTAACTCTTGCTGTAGGGCTTGTAGAGGATGCAATGGCAGCCATCCTGCAAACCTTTGTACCTGGGCGCGGCAAGAAAAGCCTGTCGCCAGATAATGAGATCTGGCTTGGGGATCTGTGGGCAAATGCTGTCCCCAACTAAGCTGATATATATCTTTTGATGTTGCTAAATGTTCGATTTCATAGCCATAGATGCCTGCCATGCCACAGCAACCAGTCTCTAGGATGTTAAGCTGTAAGCCAGCCGATTGAAATACTTGTTGCCATTGCTGCTGAGAAGCTGGTGTCAAAGTTTTTTCACTACAGTGTCCTAGTAGACTGTAGGAGTTATGATGCTGCAATTGGGGAAAGCGATCGCCCTGTTTGACCAGAAATTCTTGGGGTAGTTGAATGTTGAGGGTGGACATTCCCTCGAAACTGGCATATTCATCACGATAGGTAAGGGACATACTAGGTTCAATTCCTACTATGGGAATTTCAAACTGCCCAAGTACATCGAGATCAGCAATATTTTGTCGAGCTATTGTTTCAAACTTCTGTAAGAATCCCAGTACGTGAAGCGGTTTGCCGCTTATCAGTGGTGGTAACACATAAACCTGAAATCCTAACTGGGTTAATAGATCGTAGGTAGCTAATACCAATGGTGCTTCGTAGATACTGGTAAACAGATCTTGAAGCAGAATGACGCTGTGATTAGGGTCAGCTTTCGCCAAGGGATCAAGATCTAATGGTGGGGCGTTTCTGGAGCGTAGAGCAGTTGCTACTGTTAGTTCGCTTACTGGCTGAGGAGGGACTATGCCTAAACCATTACGCAGCAATCCTTGAGTGAGAGAATTTTGCAGCACCAGGTTAGTTAGACGGGGAAACCTACCTTGCCATTGAGTTAGGAATTCAATATAGCCCATGAGGTAATCTCTTGGCGATCGCAAATAACGAGTGTAGTAACGCTGCAAGAATTTGGATTTGAGACTGGGAATATCAACATGGATGGGACATTGGTTAGCACAAGCTTTACAGGAGAGACAGCCATGTAAACCATCATAGACTTCGTGGGAGTAATCGTATTGTCCAATGGTTTTAGTGAGGGTATTCCAGAATTTGACGAGGATGTTTGCCGGTTTATCTAAATCCCCCTCTTGGCTCAGAGCAAGTCGACGTAACCATTCTCGTAGCAGGCTGGCACGACCTTTAGGGGAATGGATGCGCTCCAAGGCACCTTTGTAGGAAGGACACATTACATAGTCTGGGTTCACATTGAAACAGGCTCCATTGCCATTGCAACTAAAAGCTACCTCATAGTCTGCTTGCATAGCAGTCGGTACTTGGCGATCAAAATGCCCCCTAAGAGGTGCTTCTAGGGTTACAACTTGCTCTTCACTGCCAAAAGGAGTAACAATTTTGCCTGGGTTTAAGCGATTATGCGGATCGAAAGCGGCTTTGATTTTGCGTAGATCTTGATAAAGTTCTTCTCCAAAAAATAGTGGAGTATATTCACTGCGAAAGCCCCTACCGTGTTCTGCCCACATTACACCACCATATTTGCGTACCAGGGTCACAACCCGATCTGAGATGGTACGAATCAAAGCTTCATCTTGAGGAACTTGTAGGTTTAACGCTGGGCGTACATGAAGACAACCGACATCTACATGACCGAACATGGCATAGTCTAAATTGTAGTCATGAAGCAGTTCTTTAAATTCTTGAATGTAGGCGGGCAAGTTAACTGGTGGCACTGCCGTATCTTCAATAAAGGCAATGGGTTTACGTTGCCCAGGACGATTTCCCAGTAAGCCGACACCCCGTTTGCGTAATTCCCAAAGAGAACTGATTTCTTCCGCCGAGCTAGTTTGATAATAACCAATCCCATTACAGCTTAATTGTTGTTGCAGTTGTGCGACAGTTGCTTGAAGTTGTGTGGCATCTTCGGAGACAAATTCCACCAAATTAATCGCCTTAGCATTGGCAATAAAGTCTTTGACGCGATTGTAAATTTCATCTTGTTTAGCTAGGTCGAGGATAGTTTCATCAATGGTTTCAATGGCAACGGGGTTGAAAGCTAACAAAGATTGAGATGCTTTTAAGGCATGGTCAAAACAAGAGTAATGAATCACTAGCAACTCTTTGTACCGAGGAATGGGAGTTAGCTTGAGTTTGGCTGTTGTAATCACTGCCAGAGTCCCTTCTGAACCTGCCAGGATGCGGTTGAGGTCAAAGAATTGTCTCTCTCCATCGTAGACTTTTGCCAGGTTATAACCTGTAAGAAATCGCGGCATTTGAGGAAACTGCTGCTCGATTAGAGATTGTTTGGTGGTGACAATCTGATCCACTTGGCGATAAATTTGTCCGATGCGATCGCTTTTTGTTTTTAGCTGCGTTAAATCTTTGCTAGCAACAGGGACGGAACTAGTGCTAGTTCCATTACTTAGTACCCAAGTGAGTTCTAAAATATGATCGCTAGTGCGTCCATAGATACGGGAGCCTTTACCGCAAGCATCTGTGTTGATCATACCTCCTAAAGTGGCTCGACTACTAGGAGCGAGGTTGGGGGCAAAGAAAACCCCGTAGGGTTTGAAATGACTGTTTAACCGATCCAGTACTACCCCAGGTTGCACCTTGACCCAGCCCTCCTCCAGATTCACCTCTAGAATCTGATTCATGTACTTGGAACAGTCTAGAATAATCCCCGTGGAGAGGGATTGCCCATTAGTTCCCGTACCACCACCGCGAGGGGAAAAGGTAAGCCGTTGAAAAGCAGGCTGGTTTGCCAGTTGAAAGATTGCTACTACATCCAATGTAGTTTTAGGAAAAATGACTGCCTGGGGCAAGATTTGATAGATGCTATTATCGGTTGAAGAAAGTAAGCGACTGGCAAAATCAGCGCGAATTTCCCCAGAAAAATCTGTATGTTTAAGTTCCTGGAGAAAGCGATCGACATCAGTTTCTATCGTATCACTGACAGGTAAGCGAGGAATCATTGGCGGTCATTGTGTACTGAAAAAAACTTGAATCCAAATGAAAAAAATCGAGGTTAATTTGATATTTTTTAGCTGCTGAATTGGCAATCAAATAGAGTAAGGTTTTGTTGAGTTATGCACTAACTTACGCTACAAAAATCATTTGTTTTAGCGGTTTTGTCAGTTAACCAAGACTGATACTCAGCCAAATCAACTTCTCTAAGTTCCAAACCCTGGACAAAGATTTCATCTATCGGCAGCATCTTACCTGTGCTAGTCATAAACTTATGATCTTTGGTAGCGCGAATAGTTGCACCGTTATCTAAAGTATATTCAAAGATTTCTTGGATACCGCGATCATGCCATTGAACAATCGGTTGAGTATAAATAAAGCCGTTATCATCGACGCTATAAACACAGCATTTAATCTTTTCGGTGACAATTTTGCCAATAGGTAGCTCACCATACTCAACAGTATACACTTCCGTGTCGTAGCTGAGACAATATTCCGCAAACAGCACCATTTGATCGAATAGTTCGTTAGCTAATTCTTTTCTCACACCATTTTTAGCCGAACCATCAATAAACTTCTCTCGATGCTTCTCCATTTCCGCTAATTTCTTCTTGCCCATACAGCGACGGAGTAAGTCAGCCTCCCCTAAAGAATAGCCTGCTAATTCTTGAGCAATCTTCATAATTTGCTCCTGATAAACAATTACGCCATAGGTTTCTTTGAGGATCGGTTCTAATATAGGATGTTGGTAACTAACCTTTTCTCGGCCGTGTTTGCGATCGATAAAAATAGGGATTAATCCTGCATCTAATGGACCAGGACGATAGAGAGCAGAAATTGAAGAAAGATCTTCAATACCAGAGGGTTTTAAATCCCTAGTAATCTGCTTCATGCCATCAGATTCTAGTTGAAAAATACCTTCTAAATTTCCAGCCCTAAATAGCTTGTGTGTCTCTTGAATATCTGCGGGTAGTTTCTTTTGCCTGCCTTTAGCAATTATTTCCAGGGCTTTCTTTTCATCTAAAGGTATTTGATCTAAGTCTAAGGTGATACCTTTAGTTTTTTGAACTAACCCCGCTGCACGTTGAATGGTGGTCAGATTTTTTAAGCCTAAAAAGTCCATTTTTAATAGACCCATAGCCTCAACATCTTCCATATAATATTGAGTAATTACTGAGCCATCATTATTCCTTTGTAGCGGTACAATTTCATCTAAAGGTTGAGAAGAAATTACTACCCCCGCAGCATGAACTCCAAAGGTTTTATTCGTACCTTCAATGCGAATTGCCATATCAATCCAGTTGCGGATTTTAATTGAGCCAATTTCTTCTTTATTGTCGTTAAATATAGGTACGCTTTCGCTTTCATAAGCATGTTTAAAAGCAGGTTCGGGAGTATCATCCGAAATCATTACTTTAAGCTTGGCTGGTTTACCCCGCGCTACGGGAATCATCTTGGCAATGCGATTTTGATCGGCAAAGTCAACACCCAATACCCGCCCCACATCTTTTAAAACCGCCTTGGAAGTCATGCGGTTAAAGGTGATAATTTGGGCAACATTAGCCTTTCCATATTTATCGGTAACGTACTTAATCATATCAGCGCGGCGATCGGGACAGAAATCTGTATCCACATCAGGCATCGATTTCCGTTCAGGATTGAGAAAACGTTCAAATAGCAACCCGTGATGAATCGGATCGATATTAGTGATCTTAAGACAATATGCCACTAATGAACCTGCTGCACTACCTCGACCAGGTCCTACGGGGATATCATTGTCTCTAGCGTATTTAATATAGTCCCACACTACTAAAAAGTAAGTTGAGAAACCTTTTTGCTGCATGACTTGAAGTTCAACTTCTAGCCTTTGCATGTATTCAGCAGGGACTTCACTATGATTTCGACACTTAAGTCTTTCCAGTAATCCTTGGCGAGTAACTTCTTCTAAATAACTATCGGCAGTATGTCCCGCAGGTACGGGATAATCTGGGATACGGGGTTCCCCTAAAATATTATAGGGTTGGACTTTATCAGCAACTTCAACGGTAGTGGCGATCGCTTCCTTAATTACCTCATCTTCTAAATGATCACGAAATAGCAGTCTCATCTCATCGGCAGACTTGAGATACTCTGTTCCGCTGTAGCGTAGCCGTTTATCGTCAGTAATCCGCTTTTGCGTCAAGATACATAATAAGGCATCGTGTGCCTCTACGTCATAGCAGGAAATAAAGTGAGAATCATTGGTGGCCACAATTTTGATCCCCAACTTACGGGCAATATTCACAATTGCCACATTCACTATCCTGTCTTCTGGAGAACCATGATCCTGAATCTCTAAATAATAATCATCACCAAATAGATCCTGGTACCATTTAGCTATCTTCTCTGCATGGGCTAAATCGTCTTTTAAAATTGCCTGGGGTACTTCTCCTCCCAAACAGGCACTGGTGACAATCAACCCTTCGTGATATTTTTCTAGCAATTCTTTATTAATACAGGGGCGAGCAAAAATACCACTACCCTGATAACCTTTGAGGTGAGAAACAGTGGTTAGCTTAACTAAATTCTTGTATCCCTGGGTATTCTTCGCCAATACCACCTGATGATACTTGCGATGGCGTTTTTTCTTTTCCGTAATATTGACTTCAATGTCGCCATTGATCACATACATCTCATTACCAATAATCGGCTTGATGCCCTTTTTACGGCAAACTTTAATTAGTTCGATCGCCCCATACATTACCCCGTGATCCGTCAGAGCGATCGCTGGCATATCTAATTCCAAACAGCGATCAATCAACTGGGGTATCTGGGATGCACCATCAAGCAAACTATAGTCGCTATGGATATGTAAGCCAACAAAAGACATAAAACAGTTATTCAGTGAGCAGTAAGCAGTTATTTATTATTAACCATCTACTTCATTTGTGGGGATGGGGAGTAAGAATATTTAAGATTTAGAAGAGAGGGCGATCGCATTTCAATATAAATTGAAACTTTATCTCTTGGATTATTTGATCGAGGCTTGTCTTGCCAAGCGATTAGGATTATCTATCTGCCCCATCTCCTTTAACGCAGACTCTGATGGACGCTCAAACAGCTATAGTGACCCTTTGGGACGATTACCCAACCTGACTTTTCCCGTTATCTTATTAGTTGAGCGATCGCTGACTATTCCTTTATCCCAAAGTCCTATTTTCTCGTTGTTCATTGTCATAAAACTTAGCTTGTTGACAACAAAGGCTGGGCTGAAACCCCTATTCTTTGGTCGTTTTAAGACTTAACGGGAAAAGTCAGATTGGCATCCAAGTTCAGGGGCGTGGTTGGTTAAAATTATACGACCTTTGTGAAGGCTGGCAGCTTGCCAGAAACACTTAACGGGAAAAGTCAGCCCATTTCTCAGATTGATGCTCAGATTGCAGCAATCGCCCTTTCCCATCATGCAACTTTGGCAACGCGGAATGTTAAAGATTTTGAGGAATGCAATCTCGATTTAGTCAATCCTTGGCAATAATTATAATTATTAAAAGAAATTCGAGTAATAACAATGGAAGCGATTTCCGTACCTAAGGGATTCAAGGTAACTCCAGAACAATTCGAGCAGTTAGCATATGCCGAACAAACAGCGCGCATGGAGTTAACCAAAGATGGAGAATTAATTGTTATGAGTCCTACAGGTGGCACAGCAGGAAGAAAAAATAGCCGTCTTACTCAACAAGTCAGAAATTGGGCGGATCGAGATGCTACAGGAGAAGTGTTTGATTCTTCAACAGTATTTATCTTACCTAATGGTGCGAGAAAAAGTCCTGATGTAAGTTGGATTAAGTTAGATCGATGGAATCAACTGACCGAGGCACAACAAGATGGTTTTCCTCCCCTTGCTCCTGATTTTATCATTGAATTAGTTAGTCCAAGCGATCTTAAAAATCAACGCTATGAAGACTTACAGGCAAAAATGCGAGAGTATTTAGATAATGGTATTGAACTTGGTTGGTTAATTGAACCAGCAGCAAAAATAGTTGAGATATATCGATCTGGAAAAAAAGTAGAAATATTAAATAATCCTCAGACTCTATCAGGAGAAAATGTTTTACCTGGATTTATTCTAGATTTGAGTGACATTTTTTAAGTATTTTACTCGACTGTTGTGATTTCGGCGATCGCTCCAATTTACGAAGATACCGCAAATTTTCTTACTTCTGGTAATGTTTTACCTTCTTCTTCTTGACTAATTGAATTGAATTTAGATTTGGCTTCTCAATCAGGTAGAATGCTTCATGGCAGTTTAATTAGGTCTTGCGGACTTAAAGCAATAGACACAAACCATCGTTGTAAATAAACCAATTAGTATTAGGAGAATTTTATGGACTTATCTCTTATCCCCCCACAGCCCGAAGCTGGTGTAATTAATGTTTTGATCGAAATTCCTGGCGGAAGCAAAAATAAGTATGAATTTGACAAAGACATGAACGCCTTTGCCTTGGATCGCGTTTTGTTTGCCTCAGTGAAATATCCTTATGACTATGGTTTTGTGCCTAATACTTTAGCTGACGATGGTGATCCTTTAGATGGGATGGTAATGATGGATGAGCCTACATTTCCTGGGTGTGTAATTGCTGCTCGACCAATTGGTATGTTATTAATGATCGATGGTGGCGATCGCGATGAGAAAATTCTCTGTGTCCCTGCTGAAGACCCCCGTTACAATGAGGTTAAGTCTCTTAATGATATTGCTCCCCATCGTCTAGAAGAGATTGCTGAATTTTTTAGAACCTACAAAAATCTGGAAAAGAAAGTAACTGAAATCCAAGGCTGGAAAGATGTCGATGCGGTTACCCCTTTGGTTGAAGAATGCATCAAAGCCTATAAATAATTAGGATAATTATAATTTGGTAGGTCAGAATATTATTTGATTATTTGTCCTACCAAAATGCTCTCTCTGTTAAAGTAATTCCCAAGATATTTAAGATGCTTGTAAAATCAACTACCCGCCATATCCGCCTCTACAGTGCAGAAGTAAAGGACAATGAACTAATCCCCAGCGATAATGTCTTAACCCTAGATGTCGATCCCGATAATGAGTTTAGCTGGAGTGAAGATACGCTACAAAAAGTCTATCGTAAGTTTGATGAACTGGTAGAAGAGAATAATAACGAAGATTTAAGTGAATATAATCTACGTCGTATTGGTTCAGATCTAGAGCATTTTATTCGCTCTCTGTTACTTAAGGGCGAGATTAGCTATAACCTGGGTGCGAGAGTCCGCAACTATAGTATGGGCTTACCACGGATGGAAAGTCCTGATACGGAAGGGAAGTACCGTTAGTCTGTGGCTAAGATCTACAATAATTTATTAGAGAACTAGGTTTAATTACACCTTTTTCAGTAATGATTGCGTTGATTAAATTGGCAGGAGTGACATCAAAAGCGGGATTGTAAAACTCTACACCTTCAGCACAAAGCACAGTATTACCAATCTGATATATTTCTGTCCCATCTCTGGATTCGATCGGAATTTGTCCGCCATTAGCAAGATCAAAATCAATCGTGGAAAAGGGCGCAGCAACATAAAAAGGTACATTGTGAGCTTGGGCGGCGATCGCCAGGGAATAAGTGCCGATTTTATTGGCAGCATCGCCGTTACCAGCGATCCGATCTGCCCCCACAACTACCAGATCAATCATGTTTTGTTGCATACAATGAGCAGCCATACTGTCGGTAATCACTGTCACGGGAATATTTTCCTGAATACACTCCCAGGCGGTTAATTTTGCCCCTTGAAGACGAGGACGAGTCTCATCGGCATAAACCCTCTCTAAACGCTGTTCGCGCCAGGCAGAGCGAATTACCCCTAGTGCAGTGCCATAACCCGCCGTTGCTAGGGAGCCAGCATTGCAGTGAGTAAGTATCCTGAGCTTTTGGGGTGCGGTGGGCAAGACGCTCAAACCATGATCGCCGATCGCCTGACAAGTACCTAAATCTTCTACCTGAATTTCCTGGGCAGTTTTGAGTAGAGTATGTTTGATTTCAGCAATCGTACCTGTGGTTTGTTGGGCGGTTTTGAGCATCCGTGCGATCGCCCAGAACAAATTTACTGCTGTAGGGCGAGTTTGTCTGAGTAGGTTAGCAACCTGTTCTAAATGCTCCAGAAATAAGGCGCGATCGCTTGTTTCTATTTCTGTTGCACCTAAATACATGCCATAAGCTGCTGCTACCCCGATAGCTGGCGCACCGCGAACAATCATCGTCTTGATCGCTTGTGCCATATCCTCACTACGATTAATGATCACTCTTCTATATTCTTGTGGCAGAAGAGTTTGATCGATTAAAAATACACAATTATCTTGCCAAATAACAGGATAAATTTGATTAGCTGCTGAGTTCATAGGGACGCTGCACACTTTCTAATTTACTTTTTATATATTCTATGGCTTTCTCGTCTCCCGTCAGTCTTTTGACACTCCCACGCATAAATGACGTGGGATTCTTGGCTCACAGAAAAAACTTACCCTGACAGATTCTCACCAGCCAAAATAGAGGTTTCGTCTCCCCAAGCTTTAGATCCCGTATGCCCTACGGTACTTAATCCAATTGAGAGTATGTTGCGGGCTGCGTTCTCATCTCGGTCTAAGATACAGCCACATTTACACTTATGAGTCCTAGTGCTTAAAGTTTTAGTTACTTTAGCCCCACATTCAGAACAATTAACCGATGTATATTGTGGTGGAACGGCAATTGTTATTTTGCCAAACTTATCGCCAAAATATTCAAGCCACACTCTGAATTGATACCATCCCGCGTCAGTTATAGACTTCGCTAGATTATGATTTTTCACCATGTTGGCAATTCTTAAGTCTTCATAGGCGACTACATCGTTAGATGTGATTACGCATCGTGCCAACTTTACGGCATGATCTTTACGTTGTCTACTTATCTTAAGATGCTTGATGGCATATCTTTTTCTAGCTTTGTGATAGTTTTTAGACTGAGGCTTTGCACCTTTGACATACTTTTTAGAGTGACGACGATTGCACCGATTAAGTGCTTTTTCACCTTGGCGGTAGAAACGAGGGTTTTCAATCTGAGTACCTTTGTCGTCAGTATAAAAGTGATTCAGTCCAACATCTAATCCAGTCTCTGAATAGGATGGTTCTAGCTTTTGTCTAGTATCGACATCTACTAAAAACTGACAATAATAACCATCAGCACGTCTGACTATACGCACTCGTTTAAACTGTTTCTTGTCATACCAATGCAAATTACGAGTACCTTTTAGTTTGACTTTACCAATGTTTTTCTTGTCAGTGAAAGTTATATACTTCCTGTCTTCAGATAGCTTCCAGCCAGTAGTTTTATCTGACTTTTCACGGCATCTCTGAAAGCCCCTTCAAATAAGGGTTTCTCTCCAAGCCTAATTCTCAATAATCTATAGTTAATGATAATGAATGACGAAAGAATTAGGCTTGGAGAATGGAAATTTGGCGATCGCCTGAGAACCGAAAAAGATCCCGTGAAAAGTCAGGAACCTGATGCAGAATGGGCGACTCAGGAGATACAAATTACTGTTATGGAATCTAGTAGTTAGTAGTTAGTAGAAATTTTACTGTAATTTAGAGGAGATTAATTGTAGTAGTTCCTGAAGTATAATTACATTGAATTGACATCCTCCCATCACGGGACGTGAGGCAGCGCGAAGAATGAGGAGGAGTGGGGGGGTCAACGAGATTTGATTTCGCATTGGGGGGAAGTTTTTTATTTTGTTGTTTTTGGGGATTGTGGGGGGTCTTTTTTGGAAGAAAGATAAAGGTCAATTTTCCCTAACTGGACTTTAGGAAAGGACAAGAGAATAATCAGCCATAATCCTGATAGAGTAATAGTTGTACTTGAATGGCAGTCCTAACCTCCAGAATGAAAGAAATAACCCTGTCGGCGATGCCACCATGCTTTGAAAAATGGTGCAGCAAATTTGACGATTTATGGAAAAACCAAGGTCAAAAAAAGGGATTTCGTTACTATTTAGCGGGATTGTTGGGGGAAAGTAAACGCAAAAATATTGCTCAAATGACCGATAATATAATCGGTTCTTCTTATCATAATGTTCATCATTTTATTAGTAAATCTCAATGGTCAGCCTCGAAAATTAATGAACGTCGTTTGAAACTTATGAATAAGTGCCCTAAAGGACTAGCTTCGCGTCGCAATCAGACTAGAATCAGGAATGGTTTTGCTCTGATAATAGATGATTCTGGACACAGAAAAAGTGGTAACTTTACTTCAGGAGTAGGACGACAATATATAGGAGAAATTGGCAAAACTGATAATGGAGTAGTGATAGTTACAACTCATTTATATGATGGAGTAAGAAGTATTCCATTGGACGTTGAATTGTATCAACATGCTGATTCCTTACCTCAAGGAAAAGAGGATAAAGATTTTGTCAAAAAGCCTGACATAGCTCTAAAATTAATCAATCAAACAATAGAGAGAAAATATCATCCAGGAATTGTTTTAATCGATGGAGGATATGGAAATAATTCTAGTTTTTTGAAGGATCTAGAGAAGCTACAACTCAATTATATCGGAGGTTTGGCTAAGAATCGTCTAGCTAGTATAATCAATCCAGAAACAGAAAAAAAACAGTCAGAAAAAAGGTTAGATGAAATAATATTTTCTTTGCCTAAAGAAGACTTTGAAGCTGTTACTTTAGAACTTGATAAACCGAAAACTGTTTGGGTAGCTACATTTGAAGCTGAGACTAATGGTCTTTCAGGTAAGAGAACTATCGCAATCGTCATGAATGCTAGCTCTCCAGAGTCAGCTACTGAAATCGATTATTTAATCACTAATCAACCAGGTAATAAAGCAACAGGAGAATGGATAGTTAAAAACTTTTCAAATAGAAACTATATTGAAAAGTTTTATAGGGAAGCTAAAGGATGGTTAGGGTTAAAAGAATATCAAATGAGAAAAAAAGAAGCTCTAATTCGTCACTTTATTTTAGTATTTACTGCTTATACTTTCATTATTTATCAGCAATTAATGGGGGGGCTGAGAAAACGCTATGCTAATAAACCTTTAACAACTTTTGCTGAAACTGTAGAAGCTTTTTTAACAGGTGTTTCTTACAATTTCTTGAGCTGGCTACAAAATAATATGGAACTGTTTGCGGAGCATAAAGCCAATCAGGGATTTATTTGGGGATAAAATCAGGTAAAAAGACTACTGTACCTCTAGTTCAATGATTATTAATTACTTTTTTCCGAAAGTCCAGTTACTCAAGCACAATGGCGAGTAGTAGCAGGATGGGAACAAGTAGAAAGAGAATTAGATCCCGATCCTTCTTATTTTCAAGAAGACTATGAGGGAATAGATAGATGGACAAGACCAGTAGAATGTATATCTTGGGATGAGGCAGTGGAATTTTGTGCCAGGTTAAGTCAAAAGAGCGGAGGTAAATATCGCTTACCTACAGAAGCAGAATGGGAATATGCTTGTCGTGCTGGAACAACCACACCTTTTCACTTTGGAGAGACGATTTCGACCGATTTAGCTAATTATCGAGGAACTGATTGGGTATATGAAGGCAAAGTCTATCCAGGGAATTATGGAAGTGGTTCAAAAGGAATCTATAGAGTACAAACAGCCCCAGTAGGATATTTTAAAGTTGCTAACGCTTTTGGTTTATATGATATGCATGGGAATGTCTGGGAATGGTGTGCAGATGATTGGTATGGTAATTATGAAAACGCACCAACTGATGGTAGTGCTTGGCTATCGAGTAATGGAAATATAAAAATAACACGCAGTGTTTCATGAGCTGGCGGTCCTCTTATCTCCCGCTCGGCGTATCGCAGCAGCAATGCGCGCGATAACCGTTGCTACGCTTTCGGTTTCCGTGTTGTGTGCGTCGCCTCCAGGATTACATAGCTCTTTGCCCTATTGCACTTTTGCCCTTGTAAGCGAGCGAAAGCGAGCTTTTGAAATTTCCTCGTCATACTAAAGTTCTACAAAAATATTACAAATTTTCATGCTGTGGCGATTATCTATTGGAGTGAGGCAAATTAAATTGGATTGGTAAAGAGCGAATGCACCAGGAAGTTGACTAAAACTGTTTTTTCTTAACTTGTCACCAATGGTGTCTGGGGATTTAACACTGAAAAGCAATAAGTTCTAAGCTTTGGGGAAAATCGGGTAATTTATAATGTTAAGTGCCAGAAAATCCCTCTTATTAGTCTATATGGTTGCCTCTCCAGAATTTGAACAAGCGATCGCCGAATTTAATCAGCAGCAGTTTTATGCCTGCCACGACACCCTCGAAGCCATTTGGGTTGAAGCCCCCGAAACAGACAAACGCTTCTATCAGGGAATCTTGCAAGTGGCAGTGGGCTGTTATCACTTGAGTAACGATAACTTGCGGGGGGCAATTATTCTTTTAGGGGAGGCAGTGAGGCGACTATGTGACTATCAACCAGACTATAAAGAAATTGATGTGGAACAGCTATTAGAACAAGCGATCGCTCTACTGCAAGCATTACAGCAGCTTAAACCAGAACAAGCGAGCATTTTTTTTCGGCAGCTACAACAGAAGCAGTTAGTGAAACAAGATGAAGCTTCAGAAGTTACCTCAGAATCGATTAAAGATTTGATTGATAGTTGCCAAATCCCTTATATTAGTCTAGTTGAAGGGTTAACAATACCATTACAATAAGGTTTGCCGACAAAATTGACATAATAATTCTCAGATACCGATGAAAGATACTATTTTTGGTAAAATTATTCGCCGCGAGATTCCTGCTGATATTGTCTATGAAGATGAGTTAGCTTTAGCCTTTAAAGATGTTAACCCTCAAGCACCAACGCACATCTTAGTTATTCCCAAAAAACCGATACGTCGTCTATCGGAATCTGGTCAACAAGATACAGCCTTAATGGGACATCTTTTGATGACGGTAAAAAAAGTTGCCGAACAAGCAAACCTCAGCAATGGATATCGGGTGGTAATTAATAACGGCGCAGACGGAGGGCAAACTGTGGATCATTTGCATCTGCATATTTTAGGCGATCGCTATATGAGTTGGCCACCAGGTTAAAAGCAGGGATTAGAGCCGATCTCCCCAAATTAATGATTAAAAATCATTATAAGTAATATTACTTGGCTTCAATTATTTTATAAATATTTAATATTTCTCTAGAATAATTATCTATCAAGAGATGGAGTGAAAATAGCAGCATAAAATATTATCTTTTCTATACCTTGTAGAATTAAGTGTTTTTACGTATCGGCATATCTGTGTCATTATGAAGAATCAAGATTTTCGAGTATTGTGATAGGCTTTTCCAATCTTTGGGAAAACTAATAATAATTTGATAGCTATTAGTCATTAAATATTACAGTTTTATTTCAGATGCGATTTGCTTTAATCACGATCTGAAGCAGAAACCTTATGTCATGAATGAACTAAAAATTCTGCTCAACTGTGATTCAGAACAATGGCAAAAGTTCATTGATCTTCAACAACATTAAAAAATTCGTTTTTGAGTAGGAATAGATTAAAACTATACTTCTCAACCAATCAAGTTACTTATGACATAATCTAAAACCTTAAAAATAAAAGTAACCAGTTATGAAGCCAGCCATTTATGCCAAATTTATTAAGTTTCTGAAAGAGGAATTAGCTCTTTCTAACGATTCCATCGAGATTGTTCAGCGCTCGGTAGAGGATCATCCTGCTCCCATACCAATGATTCTTTGGCAGTATGGACTAGTTACCTTGGAAGAGCTAGATCGTATTTATGATTGGCTTTATAGCAAGGCTAAATTAGACCTGGGTTAGAGATTTACTAGCTTTTGAGCAAACTGCGTCGCAATAAATCGAGGGCAGAACAAGAACTTAGATAGCGAACTAATTCTCTCCCTCTCCGTTTACCAAAACGATATTCATGACTAAAGACTTTATTTTCAGGTGTAGCCAGTCCTATATAAACTAGACCGACAGGTTTTTTTTCGCTATTTCCATCTGGACCGGCTATGCCTGTAATGCCAATACCCCAATCGGTATGTAAACGTTGTTTTACTCCTAAAGCCATTTGTGACGCAACAATCTTACTTACTGCACCATATTTCTCTAAGTCTTGATGATTGACGTTTAATAGAGTATTTTTAACCTGATTAGCGTAGGCAATTACGCCACCAAGAAAATAGCTAGAACTACCAGGAACTTCGGTCAGCATTGACCCTAAACCTCCTCCTGTACAGGATTCAGCTACGCTGAGAGTTTGTTCTTTATTGCTCAACAACTTTCCCACCACTGAAGCTAAAGTATCTTCATTGCTGCCAAAATAATTTAGTCCTGCAATATTCTTGATTTCTGTTGCTATTGGATTAATTAAAGACTCTGCCTGATTTTTATCAGCAGCTTTAGCCGAAATTCGCAACCGTACTTCTCCTTTTCCTGCATAAGGTGCAACAGTAGGGTTGTCTGAATCAAACAGATGAGCCACTTTTTCTGCAAGGGCAGACTCCCCAATCCCCCGAAAGCGCATCATTTCGCTATAAATAATATCATTACCCCAACCTTGACTTTTAAGGAAAGGAACGGCAGTATCCTGCCACATACGATGCATTTCGGAAGGAACTCCAGGAAAAGTCATAATGGTGAGATCGTTCTGTGGCTGCCAAATAATACCTGGTGCGGTTCCAGTTGGATTGGGCAATGATGTTGCTCCTTGAGGAAGTAGTGCCTGCTTGAGGTTGCTAGGAGACATGACTCTTCCCACTGAGGCAAACTTATGTTCAATATCTTGAATAATTAACCCATCTTCTTGTAGAGGAGTGTTAAAAAAGCTGGCAATAGTCTCCGTAGTCAAATCGTCAGGAGTTGGGCCTAAGCCCCCAGTAAAGATCAGGATTGAGGAGCGTTTGGTGGCGATATCTAAGACTTGGTGAATACGATCAACATTATCTCCCACAACAGTCTGATAGTAGTGTGGAATACCCAGTTTGGCTAATTCCTGAGCGAGATACTGACAATTAGTATTTAAAATATCTCCTAAAAGTAATTCCGTGCCAATGCAAATAATTTCTGCGCTCATCAATTTTATTTACCCACTATTATTGCCTATTACCTATTACTGCTTCGGCTAGCTCGCCAGACTTGCCAAACCTGCCAGAATTGCCAAATTAACAACATTGTGGCACCAATTGCATATCCCCAACCGCTAGGAATATTAGAAAAACCTAGGGCTAAACTGCCCACCCAAAAAGTCAGGGTGTAAATAAATAATACAGTCTGGCGCTGAGAGATACCTGTTTTAAGCAACCAGTGGTGCAGATGGCTTTTGTCGGCGATAAAGGGAGATTTTCCTTTGCAGATACGTGAAAAAATAACTGCGGACATATCTAAAATTGGCACTGCCAAGATTAAATAGGGCAATATTACAGCAGTAATAGCGGTAGTTTTAACCAAGCCAATGACTCCAACTGCTGCGAGAGTAAAGCCCATGAAATATGCACCCCCATCTCCCATAAAAATTTGAGCAGGATTAAAGTTATAGCGCAAAAATCCCAAAGCTCCCCCTGCCATTGCAGCAGCAATCAAACCAGCAGCGGGCTGATCCATGAAAAGGGTGACAACAAGCATCACAAATGCTGCGATTCCCGAGACTCCAGCAGCTAAACCATCAACGCCATCAATCCAGTTGATCGCATTAGCCATCCCTACCAACCAAAGTACGGTAATAGGTAAACTAAGCCAATAAATTTTAATCAGTGAATAAACAGGAAAAGAGACAAAATCGATTCGTACTCCCAAGTACCAGCAGCCCGTAGCTACGGCAATCTGCATTAGTAGCCGTGAAATAGGAGTGAGGTTAAATAAATCATCAGCAAAACCGATGCCAAAAAATAGAATGCTGCCAATAATTACCGCCCAAACTTCTTTCACTTTGTGGGGAGCTAAGGCAGAAAAACCTCCCAGAAGCCAGACAATAATTAAGGCAGCAATTGTTCCCGCGAAAATAGAAACTCCGCCAACACGGACAACGGGGTTTTTGTGAATCTTCCTGGCGTTTGGTTGATCTACAATACCCAACTTCAAACCTAAGGTTTTTACATCAGGGATCGTCCACAACACAAAAGTCACAGAAATTAGAAAAGCAATCAGATGATACAGTTCAACAGGCATCTGAGTTTATGATCCAGGGAGAGTTAGTGTGAGTATAAAGTGTACTTTACGGAAGCACTAAGTGGTTACTGACATTACACGATCTTTTCTGATCTCACCATAACTTTAGATTTTGGCAGGTACAGGAATTTGTAAATAAGGATAAAGAGGAAAGCGATCGCATAATGCAGCCACCCGATTTAAACAATCTTGTTGTACAGCTTCATCTTCTGGGCTGAGTAGTTTGTCAGCAATAATGTTAGCAATTTCTTGGAACTCTGTCGCCCCCATGCCTCTAGTGGTCATCGCAGGAGAACCTAAACGTAAACCACTAGTAACAAAAGGAGACTCTGGATCGAACGGGACAGTATTTTTATTAGCGGTAATGTTTACTTGACTAACTAAAGCATCTGCTTTTTTGCCTGTCATCTCGATACAACGCAGGTCAACTAAAATGAGATGGTTATCAGTACCATCTGATACTAGCTTAAAGTTTCTAGATTTGAAGCCTTCTGCCATTGCTTGGGCATTGGTAATTACTTGACTAGAATATGATTTAAATTCGGCTTTGAGAGCTTCTCCAAAAGCTACTGCCTTGCCTGCAATTACATGTTCTAGGGGACCTCCTTGAGTACCAGGAAAAACTGATTTATTGAGTTTTTTACCTAGTTCAGGGTCACGAGTTAAAATAAGACCACCCCGAGGACCTCTCAAAGTTTTATGAGTAGTAGTAGTAACTACATCACAGTGAGGGATAGGATTGGGATGATGCCCTGTGGCTACTAAACCTGCAATGTGAGCAATATCAGCTAATAAATACGCACCAACTTCATCGGCAATTTCTCTAAATTTAGCAAAATCAATAGTACGGGGATAGGCTGAATAGCCACAAATAATAAGTTTAGGACGTTCTTTTAAAGCTATTTCTCTGATTTGGTCAAAGTCTAGCTGTTCAGTTGACTGGTTTACACCATATTGAACTACCTTAAACCACTTGCCTGAAACATTTACAGGGGAGCCGTGGGTTAGATGTCCACCGTGAGACAAGTCCATTCCCATAATGGTGTCTCCTGGCTTCAGCAGAGTCAAAAATACGGCAAAATTCGCCTGTGCACCTGAGTGGGGTTGAACATTTGCCATCGCTGCCCCAAATAGTTCTTTGGCACGGTCGATCGCAAGTTGTTCAGCGCGATCTATAAATTCACAACCGCCATAGTAGCGTTTTCCAGGTAGACCTTCGGCATATTTATTAGTCAATACTGAACCCTGGGCTGCCAGTACCGCAGGAGAAGTAAAATTTTCGCTGGCAATAAGCTCCAAATGCGATCGCTGGCGACCCAATTCTAGATCGATAATTTCGGCAATTTCTGGATCTGTTTGAACAAGGAAATCTAAATTAGTTTGAGTCACTATCTGATTCTATATTTTTTCATAAGTACTATATATGCTATCTAATTCAGTGACCGCTGAAAACTATCAAGTTCTGAAATAGCTATTTTCAGGGATTTTTTCATTAGCAGTAAACTAGCAGGCTTAATTATTAAGCCATGTAGCAAAAATTCCGATATTACTGGGAAAAAGCTAAAATTATCATATAGCACAACATTTGCCTGAATGAGTATAGCTTCTGGAGGATTAACATCATGATAGTTATGATTGCAGATGAACAAATCTTGTCCGCAAAACAAGTTTGTCAAAATTGTTTGCTGGCAGATCAAAGTGGTTTACCTCGATGGCGCGGTAGCAATTTAGGATGTGGCAAAGTTCTTCAGAAGCCAGCTTCAAGACAAGCAAAAGTATACAAGTGCCAGATGGGTTTTAAGGTAACTCAGATTTAATTAAGCTGTAAGCCCATGTTGACTAACATATCAATAATACCAATAATAATTAATTAGGCTATTCTAAAATCTAGTAACAATAACCAGCTAGGTTACTGAAATATGACTGGAGTTGGCAATTTTACTAACTAGATAAGCTAACTCTAATAAACTTACTTATCAATTACCTAGAAACTAAAACTTTTACTAAAACTTTTAATTGTGGGAGATTACTTGATATGGCGAGGTTTGGTTCTGCGGATATCAAAGAGCGTTTTTTTGGAGCAGCTGTATACCTCTTTGCTATACATGATGCACTGGGTTTAGGAACAGGACTACTGGTTCAATTTCCTGCTCTGCAACCTTTTTTCAAACTATTAGAAGCACTAGTAATTCCAGTAAGTATAGTCTATGGCATCTTTAACACCGTCATTCCGAGATTTGGCAGTTTAGTGGTCTTTTTTATCTTATTTATCGCTGTAGTCAGAAACGAAAAAATTGCTTATTTCATTCGCTTCAATACTTTGCAATCGATTTTATTTGGCATTGCGATCGCTCTGATTTCAATTGTGTTTGGAACTTTTGGTGCATTGGGTTGGATCGGTGGGTTAGTGTTTATTGTGGCAACGGCTGCTAGTCTTTTTTGCATGGTAGAGTGTGCTTTTGGTCGTTATCCCGAAATTCCTACGATCTCTGCTGCCGCATATAGTCAGTTACCAAGATAAAACCTTAAGCTGGGAGCTTCTTTCTGACAACTTAAATCAATTTATCAGAACGAAGCAAATTTATCTGAGAATTACCTAACTTGATTTGAGATGTGTCCAATTCCCTCGATCTCCACTCTGACTAAATCCCCTGGATTCATCATCCCAACTCCTTCGGGTGTACCAGTTAAAATTATATCTCCTGGAGTTAAAGTCATTATTTGTGAGATATAGGAGACAAGGACATCTGGGCTAAAAACCATGTCGCTGATGGAGGAAGATTGACGAGGGGTGGCTTCGTTGTTAACAAAAGTCTGAATTTTGGCTTCTACGCTCAATTCCCGAACAATCCAAGGTCCTAGGGGACAAAATGTATCAAATCCTTTGGCTCTTGTCCACTGACCATCTTTCTTTTGTAAATCTCTGGCTGTAACATCGTTGGCAATGGTGTATCCCCAGATGCTCTTAGCTGCCTGCTCTGTATTAGCATGACTACAGCGATCGCCAATAATTAAAGCTAACTCCCCTTCGTAATCAACTTGCTGAGATTGGGGCGGATAATAGATGTCTTGGTCATCAGCCACAATTGTAGTTGGTGGCTTGAGAAATAGCAAAGGTTCTTGCGGTACAGGCGTACCCATTTCTGCTGCGTGTTTAAGGTAGTTTTTCCCTACTGCGACAATTTTTGAAGGAACGCAAGGTGCAAGTATTTGATACGTATCTACTGTCTGTTCTATGTCTGTTTCTTGCCCGCCTAACCATGGTGGAGCATCATATACGACTACACTACGATTTGCTTTCAGCAAACCATAATAAATCTGCTCACGATTGGTTTTAATACGGACATAGCGTTGTGCCATAACAAAATCAAGCTTAAAAATTAGTTATCGGAAAGAGAACACACCCAAAAAAGTTAGCTCTCTTTAAGATACAACAATACAGCTTTGAGCTAGCTCAATTCTAGGCTAATCTGTTGTTAATTCATCATAATACTGGTAATTGATTGTCAAGTAATAGTAGGATTATAGATCCTTGCTTCTTTGGTTGATCGAACATTTCTCATAGAAATTTAGATTCGATAAATTGACCATGGTGAAGCCATCTAGCCCATAAGGAGAAAAATTAAAGTGAGTAACAGTTACGAATTGATGTATATTCTACGTCCAGATCTTTCAGAAGATCAGGTAGGAGAATCGGTTAATAAATATAAAGATTATTTAAACGATAACGGTGCAGAAAATCTGGAGATCCAAGTAAAAGGCAAAAGAAGACTCGCATACCCTGTAGGTAGATATTTAGATGGTATTTACGTCCAGATGAATTACGAAGCTGACGGCTCACAAAATGCTCCTTTAGAGAGAATGATGCGTCTAAGCGAGGATGCAATTCGCTATCTAACTATCAAGTTGAAAAAGCGTGCGATCCTTGCAGCCCAAAATGCTGCAGCAGAACCTGTATCCGTTCCTGATGAAGATTAGAAGATCAATCTACTTTTTTAATTTCTAAAAACTGTAACTGGGAGGGTAAATAGGATCACATTTCTGTTTCCTTCTCAGTTACAGTTTTATTTGATGTAAAACTCTTTCTATCGTAATTTTAGAAGTAAAGCTAATTATCTATTTTTCAGTTTGTTTGATTTGGTTATTAAAATATTCAACTTTATAATCTAAAGACTGTGCTAATTCTAAAGCCTGTTGGAAGGATTGCTTAGCTTTAACTTTTCGATTTGATTTTAAATATATTTTCCCTAAAGTATCGTAGGTATTAATTAAACCATAATAATTATAAGATTGCTGCTGGAACTCAATTAACTTGGTATAAGTTGCGATCGCCTGATCAACCTGACCCCTTGTTTGATATAGTTTACCTAATCTAGTCAGAGCATCACTAGCAATAGCTAACTGCTTGTTTTGGGATGCCATATTCCAGGTCTGATTATAAACTTCAATTGCTTTTGGTATTTTGTTTAAAGTTTCATAATCACGGGCGATCGCAATTTCTAATGCTGCTATTTTATTTAATTTTTTAGTAACCGTATAGTGTTCAACTAAGCGTTTTTTAGTGGCAATGGCTTGATTAGTTTGAGCAGTACGATCATAAATATCAATTAAACTTTTAAGATATAGAGCAGCTTTATTTTCACTCTGAAACTTTGGTTTTTCGTCATCTGCCAAATCTGCCAAAGATAACAGAGTTTGATAAATTTTAGCTGCATTTTGATAGTCGAATTTAGCTAAATAGAGTTTGCCTAAAACCTCAAAATTCTCCTGTTCTACCGCTAAATTATAATTATCGGATCTTTTACTGATTTCAGTAATTTTTGTTTGAATATTAATCGCCTGATCTAAATATCGTACCTGTTGGTAAGCAGTAGCAAACTGCTCAAGTAAATCAAGAGATAAAGGTTTTTTCCCAGTTATTTCCTCTTCCAGACTAATGAGACGATCAGCAATGTTCCGTAAATCTAAGCCTCGGTTTTCTTGCCAAGCGATCGCGCCGATATTTCCCAAAGCCTTAATTTCTGCCCTAGTATTAATAGCCCGAGTTAATTTCAATTGACGATACCATAGCTCAAACGCCTTATCTTGATTGCCTTGCTGCAATTCTGCATTAGCAGACTGATTCAGTTCAGCGATTGTCTTTTCAATGCGATATTTTTCAAAGGAAGATAGCTCCCGTTTACCATAACCCGAAGGAATTACAGGATCGCTTTGATCTATTTTCCTCTCCAAAGGATTAGTTGATGAGGATTGAGCCTTCAATTTCTGGTGAGGAAAAATGCTGATAATACTCAACACAAAGGCTAACAATAAAATTTTCCAAATACCCACTTACTACCCTACAAACGGCTCTTGTTATAAAAGCTACGAGCTAAGAGCTAAAAGCTACGAACCAAATCACAAACTATTACCAGCATTCAAATCAACAGTGATCATCACGCAAAAGGATACACCCCAGTAATAATTTCATTTGCTTTAAGTTTACCAATTCTTGACCCTGGACTATTTTTTTCGGCTAGTTTAAGGCTATTTACTGGCAAAACTAACCTGCGATTAATGCTGGTAGTTAGAGTAATATTTTCTCTCCCCGTAGTAGATATTATTCCCGCCAATTTATCTTCCTTAGTCGTAAATTGAATTGCCTGAGTTCCAATATCTCCTCGATTACCTAATCTGAGAGAATTAACGGCAATACGTTTACCAAATCCTAGCTGGGAAATTACAGCAATAGAGTCTGGAGCATTAACATTACAGCACCCGACTAAACTTTCTTTTAGTCGCAAACGCATTACTCGATTCCCTTGGGCATTTCTTCCCATGAGGGGAATTTGCATGTCATCAATTGACAAGCGTAAGATTCGCCCACCAGTGGTAGCAATTAACATCTCCTGATCTTCGTGGGTAAAACAGAAGTATTTAAGAATATCTTTTTCCTTAAGTTTTACCAGGACTAATCCACGATTGCCAAGAGCGTCTAGTTCCACAGCAGCCAAGCGCTTAATAATACCTTTTTCGGTTAGCATTACTAAGTCTAAATTCTGATGATTTTCAGGAAGAAAGAAATGAGCAACTGTATTCTTGGCATCTCTCTGTGCTGCTGCTGACAAAAGTTCTACTGCGGGTAACTCAGTAGTCTCCAGGCTGGAAGGAACTTCTTCAATCGGTACAGGGTAGACTTTCCCACTATCAGTCACCACAATTAGTTTATCGCGATCGCCAATTAGTTCTTGATGCAAGAGAAAATCTTCCCCTTGTCTCGGATTAGAATTAGCTGCTTCTGTCTCTGTGGCTGGATTTGACCAATAAACGCAGCCAGAGCTAGTTACTTTTAACTTTGCTTCGGGGGAGCGTTCAAAAGTTAGGGTAGGAGCAACAATTAAAGCAGGATCTTTTTTGAGATTTTTTTTCTTGTCAGCAGATTTTTTCTGAGTAGGTGTGGTGGTGATCTCTTCGCTGACTTGCACATTGATGATGCGAGTACGACGTTCATCAGCAAACTTGCGTTTAAGAGAACGTAACTCTTTTTTGAGAGACTTCATTAGTTCATGGCGATCGCCCAAAATATTATTCAGCGTAGCAATACGCTCTTGGAGATCTATGGATTCAGTTTCCAGCTTTTGTTTTTCTAAACCTGTGATACGGCGCATTGGCATTGCTAGGATTGAATCTGCTTGGGTTGGGGATAAATCCAACTCATCTTGGAAACCTAATTTAGCCGTAGTGCCGTCAGGAGCATGACGCAGGATTTCAATTACCCTATCGATTTGGTTCAGTGCCAGTAATAAACCTTCTACTAAATGCAGTCTTTGATTTGCTTGTTCTAGCTCATGGCTGTATTGCTTCCTCAGAGTATGTTCGCGAAACTTGAGAAATTCTGCTAATAAATTGCGTAAAGGTAGCTGAACTGGCTTATTATCCACTAATGCCAGCATAATTGTCCCAAAATTGCTTTGTAATGCAGTATGGCGATAGAGTTGATGTAGAACCTTTTGAGGAGTAGTATCTTTCTTAATTTCAATGACCACTCGCATGCCACTGCGATCGCTCTCGTCTCTGATATCAGAAATTCCTTCGATTCTGCCTTGGTTAACCTGAGCAGCAACCTTTTCAATCCACCCAGCTTTATTAACCTGATAGGGCAATTCAGTAATCACAATCGCTTTCTTTTCTTTACGTCGTTTTTTGCCTGTAGCGATTTTCTCAATTTGGGCAATACCGCGCATCTTGATGATGCCTCTTCCTGTACGATAAGCATCTTCAATCCCTTGAATCTCAATAATTTCCCCTCCTGTAGGAAAATCAGGACCAGGGACTAATTCCCAGAGTTTTTCGTCGGTGATAGTAGGGCGATCAATCAGAGCAATCAAACCGTCTACTACCTCTCCCAAATTATGAGGAGGAATATTGGTTGCCATCCCGACGGCAATTCCTGAGCAGCCGTTAAGCAGCAAAATCGGCAGTTGAACAGGTAAGACAACGGGTTCGGTTTGAGAACTATCAAAATTATCGCTAAAGTTAACTGTCGCTTCCCCAATCTCTGCCAGCATCGCCTCATGAGCCACAGGAGCAAGCCGAGTTTCTGTGTACCGCATTGCTGCTGGGGGATCATTATCTACCGAACCAAAGTTACCATGACCATCCAACAGGGGGTAGCGGGTGGAAAAACTTTGCACTAGGCGAACTAAAGCATCATAGACAGACTGATCGCCGTGGGGGTGATATTTACCCAAAACATCCCCCACTACACGAGCGCACTTACGATAAGGACGATCTGGAGTTAAGCCTAGTTCATACATAGCGTAGAGAATACGTCGATGTACTGGTTTTAAACCATCCCTGACATCAGGTAAGGCTCTCCCGACAATTACGCTCATGGCATATTCGAGATATGACCTCTCCATTTCTTGGTGAAGAGGGGTAGGAATGATCTGACCATTTCCTAATAAATTTAGCTGCTGTGCCATTCAAAAAATCTCCAAGAGTTATGGGGAATATGCCAAAAATGCAATCGAGACCTGGATCAAATACGACAATCAGAAATCAAATATAATATAATGGTGTCATCTGATTTTTTTGCGTTTTAGTTTAACTTTGCAATCTTAGTTTTTTAAGTCACAATAAAACATGTTTACTCAATCTAGATGATTTTTGTATTCGTCATTTTTAACATTACGTTTCTCTAAGGTGATTTCCAGGAAATAATATATCCAAAAATTGCTTAGATTTTTAACTGTGTGAATCAACGGTTTGTCTAATGAGGGTACATTGTTTATCAGAAATCACCTAATTCGACCAAACTTTCTGAGTAACATCTATGACAACGGTTTTGATTGTAGAAGATGATCCCATCAATTTGCGGGTTTTTTCCAAAATACTAACAAAAAGAGGCGGGTTGCAAGTCCGAGGGACAGAAATTGTCGAAGAAGTCTTGCAATATGCTCAATCTGGAGAAGTAGATGCAATCCTCATGGATGTTGCTCTTGCCAATAGTATTTATGAGGATAAGCCAGTAGATGGCATAAAAATTACCCAAATGCTCAAGGCAGATTCCGCAACTGCTAGTCTACCCATTATTTTGGTGACTGCTCATGCTATGGAGGGCGATCGCGAAAACTTTCTGAGGCAAAGCGGTGCAGACGGCTATATCTCTAAACCAGTAGTTGATCATGAGGCATTTATTCAACAGATTATTTCTTTAATCAATAAGACATAATTCCAAAATTTGCAATCTGGATAGTGGTTAGAGACAAGGCATGCCTTGTCTGTACAGTAGATAGTAGTTATTTTTCCAGACAAGCTAAAAATATATCTCGAACATCTTTTGTCGTCTTGTCCCAACTAAAAAGTTGCGATCGCACTATTCCTTTTTGGCGTAAACTTTCTCTTAGTTCAACTTTAGTTAATATTTGATACATTCCTTGAGCAATACTATCTACATCACAAGGATCGACATAGAATACACTATCCCCCCCAACTTCAGGAATAGAAGTGGTATTGGAAGTAATTACAGGACAACCACAAGCCATGGCTTCTAATACGGGGAGTCCGAACCCTTCGTACAGGGAAGCAAATACTAAAGACTGCGCCATTGAATACAAGCCTGGTAGTTCTTCAGTAGGTACATAGTCGAGAAAGATGATGCGATCTTTAGCTGCTAGTTGGGTAACTTGACGTTCAATTTCGGGATAGAAAAAGTCATCTTTTTTACCCGTAATCACAAATTGATAATCTTTGAGCGGTAAGTTATCAAAAGCTTTTAGGCAGCGACTAAGATTTTTATAGAAGCGCATGTCTCCTACGTAAAGCAGGTATTGATCCAGGTTATATTTCCTGAGAATTTCGGGATTTGGTTGCGGATAAAATAGATGGCGATCGTATCCGTTATAAACTACGGCAATTGATTCTGGATTAAGTTTGTAGTTGGTTACGATGTCTTGCTTGGTATATTCGGAAACACAGATAATGTGCTGAGATTGTTTGAGCAGAAAGGGTAAAGCGTAACGATAGTAATATTTCCACTTGGGACTTAATTCAGGATATTTAAGGGGTATCAAATCATGAACAGTTAATATTTGGGGGACGTTGGGAAAAAAGATGCCTTCATATACAGGAGAAAAAAATAGGTCAGCTTGTTGACGTTTAAGTTGTTTATTGAGCGCAGTTTGATACCAGAGAATACGCTTGATATGTCCTGAAAAACCGCGATCTGGCGATAAAGCAGGATCTACAAAAATAGTTTTGTCTGGATACTGGGTGCAAAAAGAATCTGCATGGGAATAAAGTGAAATATCGAACTCCTGATCAAGATTTATTAATCCAGAAATTAAATTCTGGTTTACTACTCCTAAACCACTAGCTTGTTCCTGAATATAAGTCCCGTTAATAGCGATTTTTGGCAGTTTGGACATTGATTTTTGCCTTGGTAATGAGAGTGTAGAGGTAATTCAAGTTAACTATATATTTGAGGTTAGTCATAGCTTCTAAATTTACAGGCTCTCAGATTACGATTAATTACTTTTATCGTACTAAGTTCTGTTTACGTAAATTACTTAAATGTTTTTTTTGAGTCAGGAATATCCGATCCGATAATCAATTATTAACAATCGCCGAATATCATTAAGAGCCGTAATGTTATAAACAAGCTAAAAATGTATACAGTAAGTCTAATTCGTGCCGAGTCATACGAACTTCAGGAATTACGATCACGCATTAAATATCTTCTCGAACCCTTGGGAGGAATGGCAGCTATCGTTAAACCAGGCGATCGCGTCTTACTAAAGCCTAATCTCTTAACTGCTAATCGCCCCAGCAAAGAATGTATTACTCGTCCTGAGATTGTATATTGCGTCGCCCAGCTAGTGAAAGAAGCAGGAGGCAAATCTTTTTTAGGAGATAGCCCTGCTTTTGGTAGTGCGAGAGGGGTGGCAAAAGCTAATGGTTATCTACCTTTGTGCGAAGAATTGGATTTACCAATTATTGAATTTAAAGGTCAGCGTTACGGGACAGAAAACGAAAACTTTCAACATCTCAGACTATCAAAAGAAGCAATGGATGCTGATGTGGTAATTAACTTGCCTAAGGTAAAATCCCATATGCAGTTAACCATGACTTTGGGAGTTAAAAATCTCTTTGGCTGTGTCCCTGGCAAAATGAAAGCTTGGTGGCATATGGAAGCAGGTAAAGATGCTGCTCGCTTTGGAGAAATGATTGTGGAAACAGCAAAAGCGATCGCCCCTAATCTCACGATTATTGACGGTATTATTGGTCATGAAGGAAATGGACCTAGCGGGGGTGAGCCAAAGCAGCTAGGAGTTTTAGGGGCATCTACCGATGTCTTTGCTCTAGATCGTGCCATGATTGACATTTTAAATGTTGATCCTGTTACTGTGCCTACTCTTGCTGCTCAATTTAAACAAGGATGCTGTACCGAACTTGCAGACATTGAGTTTCCCTACTGCAAACCTGCTGACTTACAGGTATCAGATTGGAAATTACCTGATGTCTTAATGCCGATTGACTTTGGACTTCCTCGTGTCTTGCGATCGACTTTTAAAAACTTTTATATTCGCTTTATTAAAGAGCCGATGAAAACCTATGGCAGAAATTAAGGATTAGGGTGCAGCTATATTAAACACCCTAAAAATACTAAACCGACAAATCAACTAAAATTTGTTCATCTTCAACTTTAGTGGGAAAAACACCCAAAGTTTTTTCAGAGGAAATTTTACCTAAGACATTACCTACTACTGGAGGAAAAGGACACCATGTTTTGACATTACCAGTTGCCAAATCGAACTCGCTTCGATGCCAAGGACAGACAATTGAACCATCAGGAGTTACTTTGCCTTTTTTTAAAGGGAGTTTTAAATGGGGACAGATGTTATCAATTGCGTATATAGTTCCAGATTCGTTAAGTAATAAAAGCGATCGCTCTTCTAATTTGACAACCTGCCTGGTATTAGGCGCAAGGGCATTAACTGCTAAGGCTTTTATCCAAACCATATAAATTTCTCCAATGCTAATAATAGTTTCATAATCTGAGTTCATTATTAAGGAGTTTTGTCAGTTAAATAGTTTTCAGGTTAAAAAATATGTATTGTAGCGATCGCTCAAATCTCTTAAAGATTTTTAGAGCGTGATGGCTCAATCGTCTCAAGCTAGTTTAATTGTGTAACTCAACACAGTTTTGTAGTGTAATTGTTCCTCAAACACTTTTTACCCCAAAAAAAATCGAAGAGTTAATTAAGGAAAGAATCTCAACATAAGAAACTGCGTTAGCCTTTTCCTAGGTTGTTATCTTCCAGTTGAACAAATAAGAAATCTTAGGGCAAGTTGAATACTATGACGAAAAGAACTTTTGGTGTAATTGGTTTGGCCGTGATGGGGGAGAATCTCGCCCTCAATGTAGAAAGTCGCGGTTTCCCAATTGCCGTATATAACCGTACCGCTGCCAAAACTGAAAAATTCATGGCAGAAAGAGCGCAAGGCAAAGATATTAAAGCTGCTTATTCTTTAGAAGAATTTGTCCAGACTTTAGAACGTCCTCGTAATATTTTAGTTATGGTTAAAGCAGGTAAACCTGTAGATGCCGTTATTGAGCAGTTAAAACCACTACTTGACCAGGGAGACACCATTATTGACGGTGGAAACTCTCTTTATAACGATACTGAAAGACGTACCAAAGACCTAGAAGCTACAGGACTTGGTTTTGTGGGTATGGGCGTTAGTGGCGGAGAAGAAGGGGCGCTTAATGGTCCTAGTCTGATGCCAGGAGGTACAGAATCTGGATATCGAGATCTAGAGCCGATTTTGACTAAAATTGCTGCTCAAGTAGATGATGGTCCCTGTGTTACTTACATTGGCCCTGGTGGTGCAGGTCACTATGTAAAAATGGTACATAATGGCATTGAGTATGGGGATATGCAGCTAATTGCTGAAGCCTATGACTTAATGAAAAGCACTCTAAATCTAAATGGTGATCAGCTAAAAGAAGTATTTAGCGAGTGGAATCATACTGATGAACTAAATTCCTTTTTGATTGAGATTACTGCCGATATTTTTAGCAATACAGATCCTAAAACTAGTCAGCCTCTAGTAGATTCAATTTTGGATGCTGCGGGTCAAAAAGGGACAGGACGCTGGACAGTAGTAAGCTCTCTGGAGTTGGGCGTACCAATTCCTACCATCTATGCTGCGGTTAATGCCCGCGTTATGTCTGCCTATAAAGATGAACGGGTAGCAGCCTCCAAGGAAATCACGGCTCCTTCTGGTAAATATAATGGCGATAAGAAGCAATTTATCAATCAAGTCAGAGATGCTCTATACTGCTCTAAGATGTGTTCCTATGCTCAAGGAATGGCTTTATTAAGTAAAGCATCAAAAGAGTTTGACTTTAAGCTGAATCTGGCAGAAATAGCGCGCATCTGGAAGGGTGGCTGTATTATTCAAGCTGGTTTTCTAGACAAAATTAAAACGGCGTTTAAGGAAAATTCCGATTTACCAAATCTCTTACTGGCACCCGAATTTAAGCAATCAATCTTAGACCGTCAGGCTTCTTGGCGTGATGTTTTGGCGACGGCAAATCAGCTAGGTATTGCTGTTCCTGCTTTCAGTTCATCACTGGATTATTTTGATAGCTACCGTCGTGCTACTTTACCGCAAAATCTGACTCAAGCACAGAGAGATTACTTTGGCGCCCATACTTACGAGCGAGTAGATCGTCCTAGAGGTGAATTTTTGCACACAGAATGGACAAAAGTTGCTGGAAAATCTTAGCCTACGGACAACTTAGACTAACTAGTTTTAGTTAGCTTAATTTAAATTTTCTATAGGACATGATAATTGCCATGTCCTATTTTTTTGCCCGTGATTAAAGATTGATCATTGATCACTTTAAAATAAATATTGTGGGTTTCTATAAGCGAGCGTCAAAACTTGGCTTAATTTGTGCTGCTTTTGTTACCCAAAATACCCCTTTTTTGAACAACGCCTCTTTAAAGAGTTGGTCAAAGAAATGACCGATCTGTAGGGCGAATTTATTTCGCCTGACTGAATCACGGTGTTGACCTAAAACACCACAAGGGGTTAGTCTGTCCAATTCCTTGGTAAACTGATCTAGGGGAAAAGAAAGCTAAGTAATTTTATTTGGTTTCTTAAGCTTATGAATGGAGGGGCGAGTTATGGAATTACTGCCAGAGAATTTACAGCATTTAAAAGACAAGGTTGCGATCATTACAGGCGCTTCGAGGGGGATCGGTAAAGCTGCTGCTTTGGCACTGGCTAGCCAAGGAGCAAAGGTTGTGGTTAACTATGCTCGTTCTAGTGATGCTGCCGAGGCTACAGTGCAGGAAATTACTACTGCTGGAGGAGAGGCGATCGCTATACAGGCTGATGTTTCTCAAGGTACAGAAGTAGATAATTTAATTAAAACAACCCTTGATAAGTTGGCACGTATTGACGTTTTAGTGAACAATGCAGGTATCACTAAGGATACGTTGTTGCTGCGGATGAAGCCCGAACAGTGGCAAGCAGTGATCGATCTTAATCTAACAGGGGTTTTCTTGTGTACCAAAGCCGTTAGTAAAACGATGCTCAAGCAACGCAGTGGCAGAATTATTAACATTGCTTCCGTTGCGGGACAAATGGGTAATCCAGGACAAGCTAACTACAGTGCTGCTAAAGCTGGAGTAATTGGCTTTACTAAAACTGTGGCTAAGGAATTAGCTAATCGTGGTGTCACTGTTAATGCTGTTGCCCCAGGGTTTATTGAAACTGATATGACTAATGACCTCAAATCAGACGACATCATCAAGTTCATTCCCCTGGGACGTTATGGTAAACCTGAGGAAGTTGCGGGAACAATTCGTTTCCTAGCTGCCGATCCCGCAGCAGCTTATATTACAGGTCAGGTGTTTAATGTTGACGGTGGGATGGTAATGGCTTAGATCTTTGCGGTTACCTTGGTTTAGATTAAAAGTGCTTTGGTTCGTAGCTTTAAGCTCTAAGCTTTTAGAGTGATTGTCAATTGTCTGTTACCAATTGTCAATTGTTACAGGGATTTCTTGGATACGTCGGGCTAAGTCGTCGGTCGCATGGTCGTTGTATAGCACCATCGTTGTAGTTTCGTTGCGCTCAAAGCCGATACGTTCGTAAAAGCTTTGTTTGTGGGTAGTAGTTAAGTAGACTCGCTCTACCTTACTAACCAAAGGATGGGACAGGACAGTTTGTACTAGCTTTCTGCCTAAACCCGCTCCCTGATAGTCTGGATCGATAACCACATCCCAAATAGCAGCGCGATATACACCGTCAGAATTAGCTCTAGCAAAACCGATCAGACGTTCGGTATCCCAAACCGTAACTACAGGATTGCTGTTAGCGATCGCAATTTTTAGTTGATCAATATTTCGTTCTTGCGCCCAAAAAGCAGTTTTTGCCAGTAAGTGCTGCAATTGTCCGAAATCTACTTTTGATGTGTCAGCGCAAAACTGAATATGACTACAATCCATCGCGTTTGCTTCTCCTCTAATTTTAATGAAAAGGATTTTTATTTATTTACAAATGTGAGATAAGCTTAATCCGACTTTTTTGAGTCCAATCAAAAATATCAATTGTTATGAGCTACATTTTTTAATCCTACTGTTATATTTGCAAAATTTTGGCTAATTATGCATGATTTATGTGTCTATTTCCTGACATATAGATTACTGACAATGAGATGAGAATTTGGTAAGTATTCAATCTATATTCTGGAACATCATAAAATATATAAAATCTTTATTGCTTATCTTCTGGATAATAATTTCATATGATTACTATTGCCTTACCCAAGGGCGCGTTATTAAAAGACAGTATTGAACTATTTAGCAATCTCGGATTAGATTTTAGTGCCTTTCTAGATAAATCCAATCGTCAGCTACAGATAACTGATCCGACCAATACTGCCAAAGCTTTACTAGTTAGAGCGCAGGATGTTCCTGTATATGTAGAATATGGTCAGGCGCAACTAGGAATTGTGGGCTACGATGTATTACGGGAAAAACAGCCTGAAGTTGCTAATTTAGTTGACCTTCAATTTGGTTATTGTCGCCTGTCGGTAGCCGTTCCTGCTAGTAGTCCCTATCGACGTTCAGTGGAGTTGCCACCCCACGGTAGAGTGGCATCAAAATTCGTCAACTGTGCCAAAGAACATTTTGATGGTATCGATCTTCCCGTAGAAATTGTACCTTTGTCTGGTTCGGTAGAACTTGGACCAATTACGGGCATGTCTGAAGCGATCGTCGATTTGGTTTCCACGGGCAAAACCCTCAAAGAGAATGGCTTAATTGAAACAGATATACTATACGAAAGTAGTGCCAGACTAATTGCCCATCCCCTAAGCTATCGTCTAAACCGAGATAATATTAACGATTTAGTAGCAAGACTGAAAAAATAAACGTGGATGAGGCATTGCTACTCAATTTACTAAGCTAATTTTACTTCTGCTTTTTATTGTCATAATTTAAATAATCTACATGAACAGGATTTAGTATGACTGTCGCTTCTTCCCAGCCGAAAACCAAGAGCAAAAATCAAGACAACGACTGGCGATTGTTTCTCAAACTAATTCCCTATACCCACAAAAGTAGAGGAACACTGGTGATTTGCCTGATTTTGTTGGTACCTTTAGCAGTAGCGGGTTCGATTCAACCGTTAATTATTGGTCAAGCAATATCGTTATTAAAGAATGAGCCAACTTGGACTTTCTTAAGTGAGGGATCCGTAGTTCAAGGAATTAATCTGTTATCGGGCTTGTTGCTGTTAACTGTTTTGATCAGGCTCATGTTTGTCTCGGTTCAAGGCTATTTGGTACAGAAAATTGGACAAGAGATTACGGCTGAAGTTCGACAAGATTTATTTGCCCATGTAACTTCTCTTGCTTCCAGCTTTTTCGATCGCACTCCCGTAGGGAAATTAATTACGCGCATTGCTAGTGATGTAGAAGCTCTAGGCAATGTTTTTGCCAGTGGTGCAGTAGGAGTAGTCAGCGACTTTGTTTCTATTGTGGCGATTGTAGTGATGATTTATATCACTAACTGGAAGTTAGCATCAATTCTCGTGTTTATGCTGATTCCTGTTACTGCTTTGATTATTTATTTTCAGCAGCAGTATCGCAAAGCCAACTATAAGGCGCGGGAAGAACTTTCTCGCCTTAATTCCATGCTTCAAGAGAACATAGCAGGAATTAATATTGTGCAGCTATTTCGGCGGGAAAAATACAACAGCGAAATGTATCGCTCCATAAATGAACGTTACCGTTTAGAGATCGATCAAACTATTTTTCATGATTCGGCTGTGTCTGCGACATTGGAATGGATTGCGCTGGTGGCGATCGCCGCAGTACTCTGGTTAGGCGGTATTTTCGTACTACAAGATACGATGACGTACGGTGCATTATCGGCGTTTATTCTCTATGCTCAACGGCTATTTAATCCCTTACGTCAGTTTGCCGATAAGTTCACGATGTTCCAGTCAGGATTTACTGCCATTGAGCGGATTACGGAACTATTGAACGAACCAATTGAAATTAGAGATAAGGTGATTACTGTCGCCGAAGGACATCGTACTTTATTAACCGATATCGATAGTTCAAAAACAGGGGAAATCCGTTTCGAGAATGTTTGGTTTGGCTACAAACCCGATGAGTATGTGATTAAAAACCTCGACTTTACGATCAAACCTGGAGAAAAGGTGGCTTTAGTTGGACCAACAGGTGCGGGCAAAAGTTCGATAATTCGCTTACTCTGCCGTCTTTATGAACCTAGCAAGGGTAGAATTCTCGTAGACGGAATTGATATTAGAGATATTCCTCAAGCAGATTTACGTCGCTACATTGGCGTAATCTTACAGGAAAGTTTTTTGTTTGCAGGAGATGTCAAGCGCAATATAACTTTGGGAGATGATTATTCTCTTGAAGAAGTTAAACAGGCTGCCAAACTAGTTAATATTGATCGCTTTATTGAAGATTTACCCGAGGGTTACAATACAATTTTGCGGGAGCGAGGTACAAATCTTTCTGGAGGACAAAAACAGCTTTTAGCTTTTGCGCGGGTAGCCATTCGTAATCCCCACGTACTGATATTAGATGAGGCTACTTCCAGCTTAGATGTCTCTACGGAAGCTTTAATCCAAGAAGCCTTAGAGCATTTACTCACAAATCGCTCAGCAATCATTATCGCCCACCGTCTTTCGACAATCCGCAACGTGGATAAAATTTTCGTACTAAAGCGAGGAGAATTAGTAGAATCTGGTAGTCACGATGAATTACTAGAAATCGAAGGGTTATATGCCAGCCTTTATAAATTGCAAATGCTGGGGAAGTAATGAGTTTCTAATTATGGAAAATATCAGGACGATCACCTTTTCGGTATTGTTTTGCTTAACTCCCATTGCTTTAACCATCCACTTAGCAATAAAAAAAGCTGAATCTAATACTTATAAGAAAAGACTGGGATATATATACGGTGGACTTTGGGCGATCGCTTTTCTGGGTTACAGTTGGCTATTCATTCAGTAGGGAGTTTTTCAGACAATCGGATTAACTCGGGCATTACTTGAGCAAATGCTACCCCACGATGACTGATTTTACCTTTTACCTCAGACGACATTTCCGCAAAAGTCTGTTGTTGTGAGGGGACATAAAATATGGGATCGTAACCAAAACCACTATCACCACGGGGAGATTTTAAGATTTCGCCTGTACATATTCCCTCAGTTTCCAAGACAATCTTACCTTCGGGATTGGCGATCGCCACTGCACAGATAAACTTTGCCTGTCGGTTACTTGTATTTCCTAATTCTCTTAGTAAACGATGAATCCGATCCTTGTCTGTCTTGCCATACCGTGCAGAATATAATCCAGGCGCACCGTCAAGATCATCTACTGCCAGTCCAGAATCATCGGCGATCGACCATTTACTCACAGCCTTTAAATTACTTAGTAATGCTTGCAGACAGATTGAAATTACAGTTATTGCTTAAATATTATTAATATTAATCTTTTCTAGATTATTGTATTATCATTCTTAACGTTAAAAGATCTTTATATTTTAAAAACTGAGATTATGAGAACTGTTCTTGAACATGCTCAGGCTAAAATAAACATCGAAGAATTACCCAACCAAAAGCGTAAAATCGTAGTTGAGCCATCAGATTCATCCTTATTTGTATCTCGTTCAGGCATTGAAACTACTTATCCCCTTGAATTAATCGAATCAATTTTAAAACATAAAGGGGCTAGTTATCTTTGCGACGAAATTGCTAGAGATGAAGACATTTTTTATGTTAGAAAACGCCTGGAATCCTTGATTTTTGGTCATGTTGAGCCAGAAGCTTTTAAAAATAAAAGGTTATTAGACTTTGGTTGTGGTAGTGGTTCATCTACGGTTATTTTAGCCAAAATGTTTCCCGATACAGAAATTGTGGGCATAGAGCTATGTGCGGACAGTTTGAGTGTAGCTAAATTGAGAGCGAAATACTATCAACTAGAGAATATTCAATTTCTCCAGTCGCCTAATGGTCAGGTACTTCCCGCAAATATCGGAGAATTTGATTTCATCTTACTCAATGCAGTATTTGAACATCTCTTACCCGATGAAAGATTGACCGTCTTACCTCAGTTGTGGTCAGTATTGCGATCGCAGGGAATGATGTTTTTTAACGAGACTCCTCATCGATATTCCCCGATTGAGGGTCACACTACCAATTTGCCTTTGATTAATTATTTGCCCGATTCTCTGACCCTATTTTGTGCTCGTCGATTTTCCCAGAGAATTAAAGCAGACGAAACCTGGGACTCGTTATTACGCAGGGGAATACGTGGCGGTACCGAAGCGGAAATTATCAACATTATTAAAGAGAAATCCCAGGACAAACCCTTGCTATTAGAACCCAGTAGATTGGGAATGAAAGATCGCATTGACTTACAATTTGCTAGTAAATCTCAATTGTCTCTTAAACACAAAGTAGCAAAAGCTTTATTTAAAACTATTAAGTTAGTATCAGGCTATACTTATGGATTAAGTATAGCCTTTGCTATACAAAAATCAGCGTTTAAACTCTGAATTTTGTTAAATTTTTATTTGGTGTCTACGGTTTACAGGATTTACTATGATACTTGATAAAATATCTAATTTTTTGGCTCAGATCTAATTTCTCTAACAACAATAAATCCTTCTTCCACATTAGGAGGAGACTGTTATAAATATTCTTCATAAGTTTCAATTATGTTATGGGGGACTTTGGGTGATCGCTTTTCTGGGTTACGGTTGGCTATTCATTCAGTAGCGAGTTTTTCAGACAATCGGATTAACTCGGGCATTACTTGAGCAAATGCTATCCCACGATGACTGATTTTACCTTTTACCTCAGAAGACATTTCCGCAAAAGTCTGTTGTTGTGAGGGGACATAAAATATGGGATCGTAACCAAAACCACCATCACCACGGGGAGATTTTAAGATTTCGCCTGTACATATTCCCTCAGTTTCCAAGACAATCTTACCTTCGGGATTGGCGATCGCCACTGCACAGATAAACTTTGCCTGTCGGTTACTTGTATTTCCTAATTCTCTTAGTAAACGATGAATCCGATCCTTGTCTGTCTTGCCATACCGTGCAGAATATAATCCAGGCGCACCGTCAAGATCATCTACTGCCAGTCCAGAATCATCGGCGATCGACCATTTACCCAAAGCTTTTGCCACTTTCGAGGCTTTAAGACGAGCATTAGCGATAAAAGTAGTCCCTGTCTCTTCAATATCTATCGAACCAGGTTTCAATTCCAATTCCCAAGGTAGATCTATCAAATACTCCTGCATCTCTAACAACTTGCCAGGATTCCCCGTAGCGACCACTAGTTTTCTAACCATCGAAAATATTTACACTTTAGTAATACTGTCAATCTGTGCATGATAAAAATGCCTTGGAATAAATCAATACTTATTGACATCCTCCCACCGCTAAACGCTAACGCGCTATAGCGGGGGATTCCTAAGACTCACGACTTAGGTTTCTGTTTCTTTCTTCCACTGGAAGTCTTTCGCAACTGCCCTTTAGAGCAATGTCTATCAGGTCTTATGTCCGCTCCACAGACAATCACCGCAAGCCCTGCGGCGAGTATATTTTGACCAGCATTGATGTCCCTATCGATGCCTTTAGTCTCACAACTAGGACAATCCCAGGTACGAATATCAAGAGGCAATTTGTCCATCACAAACCCGCAATGGTGGCATCGTTTACTGCTAGGGAAAAATCGGTCAATCTTGACCAATGTTCGCCCGTACCAATCACACTTATACTCAAGTTGACGAAACATTTCACCCCATGCCGCATCGGAAATAGACCGAGCAAGCTTATGGTTTTTGACCATGTTTCTAATTGCCAAGTCTTCAATAGCGATTACGCTATTTGCTCTGACCAAATCAGTAGTCAGCTTGTGCAGAAAATCGGTACGAGCATCTTTAATTTTGGCGTGTATCTTGGCTACTTCAAGTCTTGCTTTATATCGGTTATTAGAGCCTTTGGTTTTCCGACTCAACAACTTCTGCGCGACTTTAAGCTTTTGATACAGCCGATTAAAATGCTTTGGGTTGGCTATTTTGTCTCCATCGCTGGTAGTAAGAAGACTGGAGATGCCAACGTCAATTCCAACTTTTTTATCAGTTGGGGGCAATGGTTGAACAGTGTGGTCATCTACCAACAAAGAAACAAACCATTTACTAGAAGGTTCGAGTTTGACTGTAACAGTAGTTGGATTGCACCCGTCAGGCAAGAGTCTAGACCAAACAATATTCAATGGTTCTTTGCTTTTAGCAAGCCAAAGAGTATTGTCCTTGTACTTAAAAGCCGACTTGGTAAATTCAGCCGAACCGCCATTGCGTTTGGCTTTAAATCTCGGATACTTAGCTCTTTTTCCCCAGAAATTAGCGAAAGCCTTTTGCAGATGTCTCAGACATTGCTGCAAAGGTACACAGCTAACCTCGTTGAGAAACTCCAAGTCTTCGGTCTTCTTCCAACCAGTCAACAAACTAGAGGTTTGTTTGTAGTCAATCCTCTCCTGCCTGAGATACCATCCTTCGGTCTTAGCAGCCAAAGCTTTGTTGTAGACCAAACGAACACAACCCATTGTCCGTCGCAAGAGAATCTCTTGCTCGGTAGTTGGGAAAAAGCGATATTTATAAGCACGTTCAACCATGCTTCACATTATACAGTACTGAATGTAAAAAACCTAATTAGAGGCGCGCATTCCTTAGTGGCTGTCATCTGGGGTTTCCCCAGATGTTTATACGCCACGTCCCGTCGCCAAGCCCTACATACTTGGGGCTATGGCGAGGGTCTCCTGCGCGAAGAAAGATGAGATACTAGTTTCTCCTTCAAAAAATATTTACTTAATTACAGATTTTTGTTATATTTATATTCTTGTCGGATATGTCAGAGTAGCTCAGTTGGTTAGAGCATCGGACTCATAAGCCGAGGGTCGGGAGTTCAAGTCTCCCCTCTGACACTTTAATAATAATGCTAGATTCAGCTTACTGTAAGCACCCGAAAGCTTGCATAATTACATATTAAATTCTCTTGAGAAAATTTTTTTAGGTATTTTAAAGGGGGTTTAGACAAAAATTGGGTGTAAATTGGGTGTAAATTTTGTCAGGATAAAAATGTAATTACACCCATCTACTGAGATGCAATCTAAAATTCCTGGCAAAAAATCCACTAAAGGTTCGGTAGTAGTTTTCAACTCTCACGATCGCCTACAGTTGCGCTTTCGGTTTGGCGGTAAACGTCGCTATATTTCTCTTGGGCTATCGGATACTCCTCTTAATCGAAGATTTGCTGAGTTAAAAGCAGCAGAAATAGAACAAGACATTTTCAAGGAAAAATTTGATACTACACTTGAAAAGTATAAATCGGCTGGAGATCGAGAGAAAATTGCTTTAGATTCAACCACGGACGCTTCCAATATCAGTTTAGATAAGCTATGGAAAAAATATAGCGAGTTTAAAAAGCCCCAAGTGAGTCCAAGTACCTATGCCAAAGATTTCCAAAGATATCGAAATCACATAGCAGCTTTACCTACTCGTTCATTAGATGAAGCATCGACTATTCGAGACTGGTTGCTTGCACACAAAACTGTCAGTACGGCAAAACCATGTCTGACACAGTTTAAAGCTTGCTGTAAACGGTCTATCAAAGAGGGACTAATAGAAACAAACCCGTTTGATTTGATGACAATTTCACTCCCAAAAGGAACAGATGAAGAAGCTGATGTAAATCCTTTTTCCAAATACGAAAGAGATTTAATTATTCAAACTTTTGAAAGCGATCGCTATTATTCTTACTATACGCCTTATATTCGGTTTCTTTTCTTCACTGGGTGTAGACCTTCTGAAGCAATTGCCTTGCAGTGGAAACATATTACTGAAAGGGAGATTCAATTTCGGCAAGCTATTGTCATGTCTGAATCTGGATTGGTTTGCAAGGAAGGATTAAAAACTCAGAAGAAAAGAGATTTTCCTATAAATGCTGAAGTGAAAGAAATTCTCCATAAAATCAGATCTAATTCAGCGAAACCAGATTCTTTCATATTTACCAGTCGTCAAGGTAAATTTCTAGATCATCACAACTTCGCCAACAGAGCTTGGAAGTCAATTTTAAAAAAATCTGGAATTCCATATCGTAAAAGTTATCAAACACGGCACACATTCATTACCATGTGCGTCGAAGCACATTACAACAGTACCGCAATTGGAAGATGGACTGGAACATCTGCCAAAATGATTGATAAACATTATGGAGCTACCAATTTCGTCAATATAGAGCCACCGAGTCTTTCATGAATCCAATTGTTAAATGAAATAAATCATAATGATAAAATAGAATTGAGATCAACGAGGCACTAGAATTATGGATATTCGAGAGCTTACCAAACAGGTCAAAGAGTCGGCAAAAACCCGAACTCGCGAAGAAAATATACAATTACTCAAAGATGCCAAAATCATTGATGAGTCTGGTTACTACTGTGAAGAATTCTTTTCAGCAGAAGCAGTAGCTAAAAATAGAGCAAATGGCAAACCATTAGTAATTTAATCAATATATTCGGCAAAATCGTCTACTTTATAAAGCTTTGACGAATTTAGATTAGGAGAAATAACTATTGTTATACTCACATACCATGAACAAAACTATAGAACTGCCTAGTGGAAAAATTATCGATCTAAATCGTTTCGTTGCTTTAGTACCTGATAAGAAAGCAGCAAATCATGGATATAACTTAATTTTAGAAGGCTGTAACCAAGCGATTTCTTTGGATTCCCAAGAAGTAATATCAGTTAAAGAACACCTAAAAATGAACGTTGGGGACGACAAAGCGAAACCTTCGTCGCTGAGTCCAACTACTACGCTCTTAAATTCAAAGCACAATAACATTGCGTGGGATAGAGAAGAGCAAATACGTAAAAATCAACCAGCGATCGAGTTACTAAAAAAGAGAATTGCCAGAAATAAGCTTATGAGCGAAGAGGAATCTAACCAGAGAGCAGAATTCTTCACTGACTTTCAAAAAACAGTTGATGAACAAAGAGTTTCAGAACGGAAACTATATTCTTCAGAATGATTGTATTTGTTGACACGGGTGTTTTAGGATTGCTTGCTAATCCCAATAAAAAAGGAGAGGCTGCTGACTGCGAACAATGGCTTTTAGGTTTGTTATCGAAAGGTGTGTATGTTTTAACTTCAGATATTTGCGACTATGAAGTGAGAAGAAACCTAATTTTGGAATCTTTTAGGAAGCCTAATGTTAATAGCGTTACTAGTCTAGATGAACTCAAAAAGCTAATAATTTTTTTACCTATAAGCAACGAGGTAATGATAAAGGCTGCTAGTCTTTGGGCAGAAGCACGAATACAAGGAGTACCTACCGCAGATGATAAGAGCCTTGATGCTGACATCATCATCTGCGCCCAGTATAAGCTGCTGGAGCAAGAATATCCAGGCAGATATATCGTTATTGCGACTACTAATGTTAAGCATTTAAGTCTCTTTACCGAAGCAAAAGAGTGGCGAGAAATCGAATTCTGAGAGCAAGAATCCTTGCTCTCAGATAATTTCAATGATTAGAAATGTCTTCTAGAAAGATTCTAAGCAAATTCTTTAAGAGAGCGAATCATCCCACAAGACTTATCAAACAGCACTTCTGCCGTCCCTGTATCTCCATGTCTGGCTTTAGCTAGAATCAACTCTAAAATTCCAGGTTGAGAAGTATTAGTATCGTAATATTCATCCCGATAAGCAAAGATAATATTATCTGCTACCATTTCCAGAATCCCCGATTGAGAAAGATCTGACATCATGGGACGCTTATTCTGTCTTCCTTCTACCCCTCTACCGACTTGAGAAAGAGCTAAAACTGGTACTTCTAATTCCCCTGCAAGTTGATACAATCCTCTACCCACATCACCGAGTTCGTAACTGCGATTGCCACCATTGTCAGATGCCATCATTTGTATATAATCTACAATCACTAATCCTAATTTTCCTTCTCTTGCTTTGACTTGACGAGCCTCAGAAGCAATTCCCGCCACACTTATTCCCCGATTATCATTCATGTAAAGAGGGAGATCTACAGCAACCTCTACAATCTTAGCTATGCTTTCCATTTCCTTTTCAGTGAGAGAAGATAATCCCGCTCGATGTTGACGAATGCGTTGCGAAGCTATGCCGTAAGGCTTATCGCCGTTAATCGGAATTAAATCTAAATGCTGATAGCAATCCATGCGACTCATTAAACTCCAAAGTCGATATTCCATTTGATGCTTAGTCATCTCTAGAGAAAAGATGATTACAGGTAGCTTATGTTGAATCATCTGTTGCAAAGAAAGATAGAGAGAAATAGCACTCTGGGGGGAAGGAAGGGAAAAGGGGGGGGGGGGGCACATGACGATGTAGGAATGTGAAAGGGGGGGAAGGGCAACAGCCATAAAAGGCGGATAAAAGCGAAAACGAAAAACAAAGAAGATAAACGAGAAAGAAAAAAATGTTTTTTTTTTTGTTTTGTTTCAAATATCGGTTTAAGGGGGGTTGAAGCGATCTGTATGTCGTCAGGCGATCTTGATGTCGCTACTTGTAAATTATCTTTTACTCCAAAATTATTTTCACTTTCGGGTGTAGACTTAGATTTAAGACGATACTTGAATTGACTAATTACAAGTTCAACCAAGCCCTCTTGTTGCAACTTAACCAAAGCGCGTTGAACACTACGACGACTGATTGCTAAATCTTCAGCGATTTTTTGAGTATCAGCTTCAATAAGTTTTCCCCCAAAAGGATCGTTCGTTTTCAGCCATAGATATACTGCAAGCTCAGACTGAGTAAGGATTTGATTGAGTTTCAGAAATTCTTGATGTTGAAGCGGATAAAACTTGCCTTGAACTTTTTTGATAGACATGATGTGTACAAAATAATTGTGTACAAAATAATTGTGTAGCGAATCAGTACCTCTTGAAATAATTCAAAAGGCACTACTTTATTTGGAAAATGGAAAATTATCTAGATTTACGATTACGTCTCTTTTGTTGATTGCAAAGCAGTGAGGCTAGATACACCTCAATCGCTCGTTGATGAACTTGAGGTTCGGAAATATTGGCAAACCAATCTCGCAAAAGAAGTGACTTTTGAAAAAGCTTATATGAAAAAAATAGTTTTTACTAAAGTAGATCTTACAGGAGCTAAATTCAAACAGTCGAATCTCGAATTCTCTCAATTTACTAATATAAAATTAAGAGAGGCAAATCTCAATCATGCTTCTTTGAAAAAAGCTAAATTTAGTCAATGTTCTATTTATGGTTCTACATTTATTCAAACTAATCTAGAAGACGTAAGAACTGAAAACACATTTATATCTCCAGAGGGATTTGAAGGAATTTCAGTAAAAGACCTTGCTCTAGCTCAATATACTTATTTACAACGCTATAATCCTCTTCTTACTCAAAAGTTTGTTAGTTATTACAATCTTGAAACTGAAATTGTTAAATATTCTCAACTTCTAGTAAATAAATACGGGGATTATAGATATAAGGAAGAGTTTAGTTTATTTGCAACTCACCAAGGACTTAAGATAATTCCTCCTTTTGTGAATATCTTTAAGGGTAATAACTGTTTGTATACGGAAATTATTCCAGGCTACAATGGAAAAAAATCACAAGAGCTACGAAGGCCTCAACCAAGAAAAATTTTAGAAATAAGAAATAATTTAGTAGAAAGTTCTTTCAGTGTTGAAGATTTTAATATTTTAAAACGAACATTTGAATATACAGAAGAAGAACAAAAAGACAGGTTCAACCAAGCAATATCAATTGCCCAAAAAATACTCGCTTCAACTAAGAGAAATAAATTTGCCAATCAAAATTATTCGATTGAAAAATTAAATAATGAAATAATTATTTGTGAAATACCTAGTGGTTTTGAGGAAGACAAGACAGAAATAGCCAGAGGAAAAATTATTGATAATCAGGTAGAAATGGTTAGAGCTGCTGTATATGATAATCATCTTGTAAATCTTCAGGACATATTGCTCAATCTCGTAATGTAGATATTTCAGGCGTTGCATCATTGCGGGATGATCTACAATTTCCTCCTAAGTTTTAAAAATGATTTAATTAAAGCGATCGCTGAGTTGCCAAATTCCACTTCAACCTTTAAACTATCAAAGAAAGAGTCTTATATTTTAAGTAATAAACAAGCAGTTTGATTGAGAGAAATAATATTTCCTCGGACTTGGAATAACCAAAAGTTTTACGGTGTAGTCTAGCTAAGTAATGTCGTAAGCGACTGTTTTCTCCTTCAACTCTTGTCATATATATTTTACTAATAATCTGGTCTCCATCAGGAATGAACTTTGGATAAACTTTATAACCATCTGTTATCCAAAAATAACAATTTTAATTCTTGATTTTGCCCCATAATTCTTCAAAAGTTGCTGAACTTCTATCTCCAATTACATATTCTAAAATCCCAGGTGAATCCTTGTCTAAAGCTGTCCAGATCCATCTCTTATTTTTTTTACCGACAAATGTTTGTCCTAAAGGATACCCCCATTCGAGGGTTTATGCCCGAATGGGTGCAAGCCGCTTCGCATATAATTCATCTAATTGAGCAACTATGGGAATATCAGAAGTATCATTACTATTTAATAGCTGGTTTCCTGCCTTCTTAACCCAACGTATTACGGTATTATGGTTGACTTTTATTATTCTTTCAATTGCTCTAAATCCATTTCCATTTACATACATAGTCAAACAATCTTCTTTGACTTTTTTAGGATAACCTAATTCAGAATAATGCTCGATAAATTGTCGCCCACAGTCTTGACATTGATGATTTTGCTTTCCTTTTCTATGACCGTTTTTTCTAATATTATTAGAGCTACATTTTGGACAGTTCATCTTCTTTTTAGGAGTGGCGATCGCCTAGAGTAAAAATTTATCCTTGATTATAAATCATCCCGCAATGATGCAACGCCTAATTGGTAGATTGGATTTTTGATTGGCGGTTCAACTTGAGTTTCTCTGCTAAAGCATGATTTAATTTCTGAGATGCTTCAGGAAATTGTGGCTCTAATTGTAATACTTGACTATAGGATTTGACCGCATTGTCCCAATTTTGCAGATGTTCCCACTGCTGGGCTAATAAATAATATGACTCTGGGTTTTGCGGATTTTGCTGAATCCCCTGTTCCAAAAACTCAATTGCCTCTTGATGTTTTCCTTGTTTGCTCAAAACATCGCTCAGGCGGTGATATGGGGGAGAGAACCGTGGGTTCAAAACGATCGCTTTATAGTAAAAGCCCATCGCCTGCTGTTGTTGATCTTGATCAACTAAAGCGTTTCCCAGATAAAACCGATCTAGAGCAGTACCTATTCTGGGCTGCAAAGCCAGAGCTAACTGCATTTCTTTGATAAACTCTTTTTGCTTACCCTCCTTGAATAAGATTCTGCTCAAACTCAAGTGTGCGTTGGGGTATTTGCGATTTAATTGAATTGCCTGACGATAACAAGTGATCGCATATTGCAGCTTACCTTTTTTAGCATAAAGATTACCCAGATCAGTGTAAATTTTAGGAGAGTTAGGTTGCAACTTGCATTGTTTACGATAGCGTTTAATCGCTTTATCTAACTGGCTTTCTGTAGTAGCTGCAAATTCTGTCTGCTCGGTATGTTTGTTTGTTTGCGAGGACTGTTGAGATTGAGGTTGAGGTTGAGCTTCAACTGACTTACCATGTCCCGACTCCTGTTGTATTAAAGCTGATTGAGACATACTGAGGTCTAAAGCCTGACGATAATATTTTGCTGCTTGCTGCCACTGATCTTGTTGTTCCAACTGCTGCGCCACACTACAATAAGCTGCCACAGAATCTTCAATATTAGAATGATCTATCTCATCGAGATCCATATTTATATCTATATCGGCTTTAGTTGTTGCTGTTTCGGATAATTCCAATTCCTTAGCTTGATTAAGATTCAACTCAACCTTTTCTGGGTCACCTAATTTTTGCCAGACAAACGCTAACTTACGGTGTATGGTGGCACTGGGCTTAATAATGATTGCTTTTTGGTAATGTTTAATTGCCTGCTGCCATTTTTCTTGTTGAGCATAAATATCAGCAATTCCTGCATATACTTCTGCTAAGTTGGGTTTAACCTCTACCGCTTTGGCATAACAGGACATCGCTTCACCAGTTTTGCCCATTCTTTGTAAAGCATTACCCCAAATCTTATAGGCTTCTGCCATGTTAGGCATAATCTGTATGGCTTGTTTACAGGCGAGTGTGGACTGTTGCCATTCTTGTCGTTCGAGATGTTCTAAAGCTTTTTGAAAATAAACTTGTGCTGTTTCCCAGTCAATATCCCTAGCCTGTTTTGGATTAACTGCTTTGAGGCGTTGAGTAAGTGCAGGCGATGTGCTATACCCTGTTCCTGCATTTGGTAATGATGATTGCGGTGATGACACTTTGACTAGAGCTCGACTCCCAGACAGAGGCTGAAACGAAAATGCCGCTTCTTTTAAACTAGCAATGGGAATCGGTGATCTTTTCGTCGGAGAAATACTGGATCTTAGAAGCTGATCTTTAGTATTTCCAGTTAAAGCTTTGAGATTAATTGCTTGACGATAGTAGTTGGCTGCTTGTTCAATGTTGCCCTGGTTTTTCAAACCCATTGCTAATTTTTCATAAGCTATGGCCAAGTCCCCCTGTTGTTTCAAACGTTCTGCTAAACGCTGTTGAATTTCCCGTAAACCAGGATTTTGTTCAATGGCTAAACCATAAATAGCTAAAGCTTCACTTAATTTTCCTTGTTCCCAAAGAACATCAGCTTGAGCAATTTGCTTTTCCCAAGCGGATATCTCAGATCCTGAGAATGGGGAATTGGATTCGTTGTTAGCTTCACCCGAAAAAAGATTTTGAAATAGCTTGAACATTAGCCAACTAAAATAGTATCTAAATATTTTTACTTAAGTTAATCTACTGATACTCCAAAATTACAATCATACATAATTTTCATTCTGCTTACCTCTATCCATCAATTCAAATTTAATATATGGAGAATTTTCAGCTTTGAATCGTCAACTAAAGGCTTTGCCTGAGTAGGAAGAAATAAGGAGTCATCCAGAAACAAGTTCCAACTCGCTTTCAGAGTGTGTATGGAATATGTGAGTTAAAAATCCGAAGTTAATTTTGGACGACTCCTAAGCTTTTCTAGGAATAGCGATCGCAGAGAATACCTAGATTCAGTGACCTCCTCCCGACGCTAAGTCCTACATACTTGGGACTATAGCGCGGGACTTCCCGCTCACAAAGTTAAATTTATTGATTACTTGATTTCTAATAAACGCTAAAAGCTAAAAAACGCGATCTAAACTTGCCAGATAACAGTAAGCTTGATAAGTGGCGTTTGTAGCAAAGAATCAATGGCAACAATTAACGATAATTATCTCAAACTAACAGCAGGGTACCTGTTCCCTGAAATTGCCCGTAGAGTTAATGCTTTCGCAGCAGAAAATCCTGATGCACCAATTATTAAGCTAGGTATTGGAGATGTCACCGAACCCTTACCTGCTGCCTGTCGTGATGCAATCATTGAAGCGACGAAGGAAATGGGCGATCGCGCTACCTTTAAAGGTTATGGACCAGAACAGGGATATCTCTGGTTAAGAAATAAAATCGCCCAACAAGACTTTCAAGCACGCGGTTGTGATATTGATGCTTCGGAAATCTTTATCTCAGACGGTTCTAAGTGTGATTGCGGTAATATCCTCGATATTTTTGGCAAGAATAATACAATTGCCGTCACCGATCCTGTATACCCTGTGTATGTCGATACTAACGTCATGGCGGGACACACAGGAGAAGCAAAAGACGGTAAATACGAAGGCTTAGTTTACCTACCGATCAGTGCCGATAATAACTTTACTGCGGAAATCCCTAGTGAAAAAGTAGATTTAATCTATCTCTGTTTTCCCAACAACCCTACAGGTGCAACCGCTACCAAAGAACATCTCCAAGCTTGGGTAGATTACGCTAAACAACATGGCTCATTGATTCTGTTTGATGCAGCTTATGAAGCCTTTATAACCGATCCCGATTTACCTCACTCTATTTATGAGATCGAAGGGGCAAATGATTGCGCGATCGAATTTCGTTCTTTCTCCAAAAATGCTGGCTTTACAGGGACTCGTTGCGCCTTTACCGTAGTCCCTAAAAACCTCACGGGTAAGGCAAGTGATGGTTCAGATGTTAAGCTGTGGCAACTCTGGAATCGTCGTCAGTCTACTAAATCTAACGGCGTATCCTATATTGTCCAAAGGGGGGCAGAGGCAGTTTATTCTGAAGCAGGACAAGCACAAACTAAAGAATTAATCAGCTTCTATCTAGAAAATGCCAAAATCATTTGCGAACAGCTAACCACAGCAGGAATCCAGGTCTATGGCGGAACAAATGCACCCTACGTTTGGGTTAAAACTTCCAACGGCTTATCTAGCTGGGATTTCTTTGATAAATTGCTGTTTAACTGCAATGTAGTCGGTACGCCTGGATCTGGATTTGGTGCAGCAGGAGAGGGCTATTTCCGCATCTCTGCTTTTAATAGTCGGGATAATGTTAACGAAGCAATGAAACGGATCACTGAGCAGTTTAAGGCTTAATTAGAGCTTAATAAAAAACTCTGAGCGGAATTTGATAATGAGTTAAAGTTGAAATTGAAATCGAGAAGAAGAGCAGTAAGCTGACAACAAAGAAGTTAACAAATGTAGTCTTGTAAATTTTAATGCCGAAGGCGCAAGGGGTTTTGATGATGATCCCAATTTTCCTTGGCTTTGAGCAACCCTCAACCGTTTTCAAATTGATTTATTTCAACTATTCTCATTTTTTTCAGCAAGCCCTAATTAATTGCTGACATGCTCCTAATTTACTATTATCTACATTTTTCTCTTTGTTAATTTTTGTTAATTTATTTTTTGCCTGAATTCCAATTAATTAAGTATTTTCTAATTTAATTCTAAGTTTTTTTGTTTAGTCTGTAATCGTTAGTAAAAACGCCCAAAAAACAATCTCATCCAGCAACTCTAAACCTTAAAACATATTGAGGGAATTGCTGTTTGAAAGTTGTTAGGTAGTTAAATAACTACATTGTATTTTTTTTGTGATTCAATCTGATTAGCAAAAAATGACAATGAATTGAAAATATTCTGTAGCAAATGCAAATTCTAGTATTAATGAAGTTTAAATATTTAGCAACGATTACGGCTGTATCAATTATTTCGCTGGGATTAGCAGGATCACCCAGAAGTTTTAATATAGTTAATGCCAATCCCTGTTCGGGAGTTAATCCTTGTGCTGGTGTTGACCCCTGTGCGGGAGTTAATCCTTGTGCTAGTGTTGACCCTTGTGCGGGAGTTGACCCTTGTGCTAGTGTTGACCCCTGTGCGGGAGCAGCAGAATCTGCACCATTAGTATATATAGAGTCGTCTAGTGATTTAGCCATCAGAGGTACTGATCCAGTAGCTTACTTTACAGAAGGCAAAGTTGTAGAAGGTGATAGTAAGTATGAAAGTGAATGGCAAGGTGCAACCTGGAGATTCTCTAGCGCAGAAAACCAAGAATTATTTGAATCAGATCCCGAAGCTTATACTCCTCAATACGGTGGTTACTGTGCTAAAGCTTTGAGTGAAGGAAACGTTGTTTCTAGTGATCCTGAAGCATGGAAAATTGTTGATAATAAGCTTTATCTTAACTATAGTCCTCAGGTACAGCAACAGTGGTTACAAGATATTGAAGGTAATATCGGACTAGCAGATGAGATGTACCCTGATGTGCTTGTTGGAGCAACTGTGTTTGAATAGACAGCAGTTGAGGGAGTTACTTGATTGAGCAATAAATAACATGAACATGGCACATTGCCGTGGTTTATTTCACAGTAATATCTAACAGTAATATCTAGATAAAAAGCGATACGGCTAGCAGACTGCGGGTTTTTCCCCATTGTACCCATTCGAGGATCAATAGTGACTGCCTAAAGAAGCGATCGCCTTAAATGCACGTAAATATGCACTACAAGGCGATCGCTTCTTTAATTGGTATTTAATTCTAAAACTTAACTAATTACGCTGAATCAGTATCTGATAAGTTTACTAGCTGCAACTTTCGACAGTCAATTGTTTCCGATATGATTGAACTGATACTCATTCCCGTGTGAATTTCTAGTCTTGCCGTACTCGGAGCTTTAAAAAGTAAACGTTGTCCAGGAAAAACTACTCTTTCAAAATACCAGTGAGTAATGTTGGTAATACGGACTACTTCTACATGAGAAGTAGCATTTACATAGCAACAGAGAGTAAGGTTTGAGGTAGGTCGTGTGGGAGAAGATAACATTGTTTTGATTTTTTAAATGGACTATTTAAAGCCACTTATTAATGTATTTTGTATTGAAAATTTGCTTCAACTAAATATCAGTTGAATTCTTGGTCTTGAAGATCGTTCTGCAAAATAGGTACAAATGAGAAACATTGAACTTATCTATAATAAAGTCAATGTACTTGCTTGATCCCCTATATATACTATATATAATATACGATTTTTTCAAAAAATTATCTTGAATTAGTTTTTTTTAATGATCTAGCATTGTCTTTATTTTAGTATCAAAAGCCTCTTTTTTAAAATTTTCTCAGTAATTACACTGAAAATTCAACAAGAGAAGATATTATATTTGTTCGCATATTAGTGGATATTACTGAGGAGATTAGAGATAAAATAAACAACCTGCTAAAGACAAAAGTAGATTTTTTTAATATTTTGTACTGTTACATTGATTATGTTCTAAAAATAATGAACAAGAAGATTACTGATCCGCTATAGTGGCTTAAGTGCTTTATGTCAGAGGAATTTATCTTCTAAGGTTTAGTTTATATCGAGTATTTATACATCAGAATTATATAAACCCTTAACGACGTTCTTCTTGAGGACAGATAAGCTTATATAACTTTTGAATTTTTAATCTGAGGCGTCATACTTATGCGGGTTTTATTGCTATACCCCTTGTTTCCAAAAAGTTTCTGGTCATTTGAGAAAACTTTAGCTTTGGTAGATTGCAAAGCTCTCATGCCACCCCTAGGTCTAATAACGGTGGCAGCTATCTTGCCTCAAGAATGGGAATTCAAGTTGGTAGATCATAATGTTCAAGAAATTACTGAATCAGATTGGGATTGGGCAGAATTAGTGATCATTTCTGGCATGATAGTGCAGAAAAACGATATGTTAGCCCAGATAGCAGAAGCGAAAAACAGAGAAAAACTGGTCGCTGTTGGTGGTCCTTACGCCACGACATCACCTCAAGAAGTGGAAACTGCTGACTTTTTGGTGCTAGACGAGGGAGAAATCACCTTGCCAATGTTTATCGCTGCAATTGAACGTGGCGATCGCTCTGGAGTTTTTCGTTCAGCAGAAAAGCCTGCGGTAACTGAGACTCCCATCCCTCGCTATGACTTACTAGATTTAAATGCCTACGATAATATGTCGGTACAGTTTTCTCGTGGCTGTCCATTCCAGTGCGAATTCTGCGACATCATTGTGCTTTATGGACGCAAACCTCGCACCAAGACTCCTGAGCAGCTACTAGCAGAATTAGAACGTATCTACGACTTGGGTTGGCGTGGTGCAGTATTCATGGTAGACGATAACTTTATTGGCAACAAACGCAACGTTAAATTGCTGCTGAAAGAGTTAAAAGTTTGGATGGCAGAAAAAGGTTATCCTTTTGGCTTAACTACCGAAGCCTCAGTAGATTTAGCTCAGGATGACGAGTTAATGGAGTTGATGGTGGAATGCAACTTTAAAAAAGTCTTTTTGGGCATCGAAACTCCCGATCAAGACAGCCTGGCTCTTACCAGCAAATTTCAAAACACCCGCGATCCTCTAACTGAATCTATCGACAAGATTACTACAGCAGGAATGCAAGTGATGGCAGGGTTCATTATTGGCTTTGATGGCGAAAAACCCCAGGCAGGCGATCGCATTGTTCAGTTTGTGGAGCAGACTGGAATACCTATGGCAATGTTTAGTATGCTTCAAGCCTTACCCAGCACGGCTCTTTGGCATAGATTAGAAAAAGAAGGTCGATTATTAAATTCATCGGCAAATATCAATCAGACAACCTTAATGAACTTCCTGCCCACAAGAGCGATTGAAGATATTGCTACCGAGTACGTTGATGCCTTCTGGCAGCTATACGATCCGACAGCTTATTTAGATCGTATCTTCCGCTATTACATGAAATTGGGCGATGCTAAAAATGTGGTATCCAAAAGACCAAGTTTGAAAACAATTCGCGCCCTGGGTTTAATTTTATGGAAACAGGGTGTCATCGCTCAGACTCGCTTGCTATTCTGGGGTAATTTGATTCAGGTATTGCTAAAGAAACCTCGTCAGTTAGAAATTTATCTGACTCTCTGTGCCTACCTAGAACACTTTACTGAGTATCGCTTTATTGTTAAAGAACAAATTAATACCCAGCTAGCCAACTATCTAGCTTCTAAACCAGCAGCAGAGAAAGTAGCAAGTTAGATTGTTAATCTTAGAGTTGGGTTACGCAGTTACTAACCCAACAAAACTTGATTATGCATTAGGAGTTTCTTTCCCTTTATTAATAAAGAGTTTTAATTTATTCAGCAAGCCCTAATTAAGGCGATCGCCTGTTTGAATATCAAACCAGTGTATTTTGCTGAGTTTGATGGCTAGAGTAATAGCTTTAGTTTCGTCCTGCCACTCAGTATCACTGGGGAGTAAAGCTCGAATCGTTGTCTCAGAATCCTTCACCCTGACACTGACTAAATTATCTTTGCCCAATTGTTCAACTAAATAGACTTGACCCATGATAGTGAATTCTGATTCGGGAGAGGAAAGGGATACATCTTCAGGTCGAATTCCGAAGACAACTTGTTCGGGTTGATCATTCATGTTGGGCAACTCCAGTTGATAGTTACCTAGAAATGCTTTATTGCCTTCACAATTGAGAGTTATCAAGTTCATCTGCGGACTACCGACAAAGCTAGCAACAAATTCGTTAGCAGGATGGGAATAAATTCGGCTAGGAGGATCTAGTTGCTGAATCATGCCTTGATTTAGTACTGCTACCTTGGTGGAAAGAGTCATCGCCTCAGTTTGATCGTGGGTAACGTACACTACAGGCTTATTTTGGTCTTTAAATAGCTGCTTCATCTGCGCTCTAACTTGTTCTCGCAGCAGAGCATCCAGATTACTTAACGGCTCATCTAATAAAAATACTTCAGGATCGCGGACTAAGGCTCTGGCTAGGGCAACTCTCTGCCTTTGCCCTCCAGACATCTGACCAGGCTTACGGTTGAGCAAGCTAGTCAACTCTAATTTATGTGCTACCTCATTGACCCGACGTTTGATTTCATCATAGGGCATCTTACGTAGTTTAAGTGCGGTGGCGATATTTTCCCCTGCGGTCATGTGAGGATAGAGAGCATAGCTTTGAAATACCATTGCCATATTGCGATCGCCTGGGGCAGCCCGATTAACATTTTCTCCACCGATAACGACCTCTCCTCTGGTGGGAGGTTCTAAACCCGCAATCAAACGTAATAAGGTGGATTTTCCGCATCCTGAGGGTCCCAATAAGGTCAAAAATTCACCATCATCAATTTCTAAAGAAATATCCTTGACAGGAATGACATCAGAACGATATTTCTTCTGCAAATTTTGTAATTGTAGTTTTGCCATGTTCTAATAAATAAGTTGTTATATTTCTGCTTTTACAATAGGAAAGTAGCCTACAAAATATTAGATCCAGCTTAGATCGCAATGGCAGTAACTTTACAGCAATTAACTCAATGGAAACAGTCAGGACGCTCAATTATTTCTTTAACGGCTTGGGATTATAGTCTGGCACAAGTTTTAGACCAAGCGGGAGTAGACCTAATTCTAGTAGGAGATTCTTTGGCAATGGTCGGTTTGGGTTATTCCAGTACTTTACCCGTAACTCTGGATGAGATGATCCATCATGCCAAAGCGGTCTGTCGTGGAGTCAACCGAGCCTATGTAGTCTGCGATTTACCTTTTATGACTTATCAAGTTAGCCTTACCCAGGCAATTGAGTCAGCGGGACGAGTTATTAAAGAAACAGGTGCTTCTGCTATCAAACTAGAAGGTGGACATCCTTTGATTATCGGCATAGTTACAGAATTAACTGCTATTGGTATCCCTGTCATGGGTCATGTCGGTCTGACTCCCCAGTCAGTTCGGATTTTGGGCTACAAGCAACAGGGTAAAACTAGAGATCAAGCGGAAATAATTATTGGTCAAGCGATCGCACTAGCTAATGCAGGGGCATTTGCCATTGTTTTAGAGCATATTCCTAGTGATCTAGCTGCAACTATTACTAATAAAATTTCCATTCCCACTATCGGTATTGGTGCAGGAAATAAGTGCGATGGTCAGGTTTTAGTTACTGCCGATTTGCTGGGCTTATCGGCAAGGCAACCACCTTTTGCCAAATCTTACATCAACCTGCGAAAAATCATAACCGATGCCGTGTCAGATTTTACTCAAGAAGTACAAAATAACCAATTTCCTCCATCTTAAGATGAACCAAGCCAATCCACACGAAGCGTCCTATGACTTATCTGATTGTTACTTTTTATAAATTTGTCGCCATATCTGACCTTAAAGCCAAAAAAAAGCAAATTTTGGCGTTGTGCCAGAAAAAACAAGTCAAGGGCACGATTATCTTGGCAGAAGAAGGGATTAATGCTACGATCGCTGGTAGTAGTGAGGCGATCTCCGATGTTTTAAATACTTTGCGAAGTCTTCCTCAGCTAGCGGATTTGGAACATAAAGAATCTACCTCGGAAAAATTGCCTTTTGTCAGACTAAAAGTAAAAATCAAGTCAGAAATTGTTACTTTAGGTTTGCCAGCAGTTAATCCTAATCAACAAGTAGGTAAATATGTTGAGCCTCAACATTGGAATCAGATAATTAGTAATCCGGAAGTAACCGTAATTGATACTAGAAACGATTATGAAGTAGAGATCGGAAGTTTTAAACAAGCTAAAAACCCTAATACGGAATCTTTCCGCGAATTTCCTAAATATGTGGCGCAAAATCTCGACCCCCAAGAGCATCCTAAAGTAGCTATGTTTTGCACAGGGGGAATTCGTTGTGAAAAAGCTTCGTCATATCTGCTTTCTCAAGGATTTAGGGAAGTCTATCACCTTAAAGGAGGAATTTTAAAGTATTTAGAAAAAGTATCCTCTGAAGAAAGTATGTGGGAGGGAGAATGTTTTGTCTTTGATGGACGAGTTGCCGTAAAAGAAGGGCTAGAGCGTGGCAGCTATGAACTTTGTTATGCTTGCGGACATCCTTTATCAGAAGCGGATAAAAACTCGCCGAACTATGAATCGGATATTTCTTGCCCTTACTGTTACGACAAGTTAACCTCAGAGAAAAAAGCTCGCCAAGTAAATCGGCGTAGGGCGAGAGAAGACAATAAACAGCAGAAACATTAATTATTATCTTGTATTGATCGGTTTCAGACATTAAATCACCAAGCCCTAATTTTTATCCCAGCCTTCGATACCTGAACTTCTATATGTGATAAACAGAGATTCACTTTGTCGCTGACGATAGCGAGACAGTCTCCTGCGAGATTTTAGTGCTTCTCTGGCTATGTAACTAAACCACTTGTTAACATCAGCACCAGATTGATAGCCATCTATTAAGGCTTCATCGGAAATTTCTAACAGGATTCTGACCAAATCCGAGGCAGTTATTTCTAGATAACGATTGTGTAAGTTTGGCTCATCTTTCCAGTGGGGTAAAATCTCATCTCCCACACCCATGTTTCTAGCTAATTCAATCACATCATAATGATCGGTATACCAAATATTTTCGTAATCCATATCGGGAAAGATACTAGCTTTACTAGCAAGGATATCGATCAGGGAAATAACAATACTATTAAGCTTATTTTGTTCTGCTGAAGTATAGTGTTCTTTGATAACTGCTCGCAGCATTTGCGCCAAATCAGTATACCTATTCTGGGCAATTTTACGAGCTTGTTGATAATTTTTATGAGCTAACTGATAGAACTTATCATTCTCTGTTCTTGGTAAATTATTGTGTCTTTTTCTTGCTTTATATAATAGAGGATTGTGAGTAGTATCAGACGAGAAAACTGAAAGAAATTTAGATAAAAACATATTAAATAATGTTAATAGGGCTATGATTTAAAATCATTACTTAAATAGTAATCACAGAAAATGATTTCGATCGCTTTGTTTATAGATCTATATCTTTAGATTAACCAATAGCAGATCTAATCACGAGACATTCTGAGTAACGTCATTAAAATGTAGTAAAACAATAATGCTACGGAAGCGAATAGCTCTAGAGATGCTGCAACATGCTGATGGGTTGCATATCTGTGAATGATGTTAGATGTGCTGTATAGGATTGCTGCGGAGGCAAAAACAATCATTCCCGCTGAGAAAATTAAACCCAGGGTAAAGCCAAACAAAACGCTACAAACAATCAAACCAAGAGCAATAAAACCGCCAACTCGCAGAAAGTTACCCAAGAAGGAAAAGTCTTTACCACTGGTGAAAGCAATAGTGGTGATACCGACCAACATCATCAATGTCAGAATGGCAGCCATGGGAATTAAATTAGGATCGTTAGCATAGTAAGCAGCAATATATAGTATCGGGGCAAAAATTAATGCTTCCCCAACAACATATATGCCCAATCCTGCATATTGTGTGCCAACATCATCGGCTTTCGCGATCAAGCCTCGTGATAAATACCCTAACAAAGAAAAACCACCTAAGATCATCAACCAGCCAAATCTATTCTCGTAGATAAAACCAGTAATCCCTGACGCAATGCCTGTTTGGAATAAGATAAATTCCACCAAAATGAAAGCAGCGATCGCACCAGCTAGATGAGTATAAGTGTTTCTAATAAATTTAAGACGATCATTAGGACTTGCCTGAGCAACATTAACCATCGTTGGTATACCTCTTTTATTTAATCTTGAGCTTGAGTAAATTTAAAAGTTTAAAATTTTTAATTTTAGTTAGACCTAATTAAATATTAACCAAAGCAAAATATAAGATGGGTGATCTAAATTCGCCATCAACTTTATCTTGAATATTTTATCTGTCGCAAATATGTATTAATTTAGTAATGCTTTTTCTGACATTGTAAATCTGTATAATTACAAAACAAGATAGTTCGGGTCAAGAAACTATGAGGGACTCCCTCAGATATGGTGTAGAATGGCGATATTTTGGAGCAACGATACTCAGGTTCAGACAGCATTTTTAAGAGTGGGCGATCGCAATCAGCGAATCAAGCAGACCAGAAGATCGCCATATTGGATGGGATTTCTCGGCAGTTTGACAGGGTGTTGCTTGATTAGTAATCCTCTCGCAGCACAGGTAACCCCTGATGGCACATTAGGAACAGAGGTAAATAATACTGATAACGTCACCAAAATTACTGGGGGGACAGAAGCAAATAGTAATTTATTTCATAGTTTTCAAGACTTTTCTGTCGAGACAGGCAACACCGCATTTTTTGATAATGGTGTAGACATAAATAATATTATCGGTCGGGTGACAGGTAATAATATTTCTAACATCGATGGTTTGATTCGCGCTAATGGTAGTGCCAATTTGATTCTACTCAATCCCAGAGGAATTAGCTTTGGTGACAATGCGTCTTTAGACATCGGCGGTTCATTTTTAGGTAGCACCGCAGATAGCCTAATTTTTGAGGACGGTACTGTCTTTAATACAGATGTGACAGCCCAACCTCTGTTAACTGTTAGTACTCCCGTGGGCTTACAGTTGGGTCAAAATTCGGCAAATATTCAGGTTTCAGGGCTAGGGAATGTCGATGCAAATTTGGCAGTAGCCCCAGGAAATACCTTGGCACTTGTCGGTAACGGCATTACTTTTAATGGTGCAGTAGTAACAGTCGAATCAGGAAGAATCGATCTTGGTAGCGTGATAGAAGGACAGGTAAGCATCACTGAAATTGCTGCGGGTTGGCAATTAGGATACGAAGGAGTAACTCAATTTGCCGATCTGCAACTATTAGCAGGATCTTCTTTACTCAATCCCAACTTCATTGCCAACTCAACTGGGGGAATTCAGGTACAGGGAAGTAATGTTGTTTTAGAGCGATCGCAAATTGCCGCCCAAACTTTGGCAGATGCACCAGGAGGAAAGGTGGTTGTCAATGCTTCTGAGTCTCTGTCCTTATCAGGAGTAGCGGAAAACGCTGTAACCACTTCCCAGATTGTCAATGATGTTAGTCCAGAAGCGAGTGGTCAAGGTGGTACAATCAGCATCGCTACAGATAGGTTGAATATCGACCCGCGATCGTTTATTGGTAGTACTACCTTTGGGGCGGGTAATGCTGGCGATATTAGTATTTCGGCAACAGATATCAATATTACTGGGACTGGATTTACTGAATTCCAGCAAACTTATCAACTTAATGTCTTAAACGGGACATTGCAACCAGGCGATCGCAATACAGGAATTTTTGCAGGGACAGCGACGACAGGAACGGCAGGAAACATCAGGATTGATACTAATTCCCTAAGCCTCAATGAAGGCGCAATTATCTTTAACCCAGTTTTTACCGCAGGAATCGGTGGCGATATCGACATAACTGCCACTGATACTGTTCTCAATGCCTCCGCATTAGAAAGTGGTGGAGGACTGGCAAGTATAGCATCGGCATCAGTGGGAGATATTAATATAGCCACGGAACGCTTGCAGGTGAGTGACGGTGCAAACATTATCAATCTGACATTGGGCGAAGTTGCAGGGGGGAATATAAACATCACGGCTGATGACTCTATCGACCTGAGAAATAGTCCCTTAAACGGCATCGTGCAAACAGGAATTATCACTAATTCCACTTTTGGTTCAGGCAAGGGAGGAGATATTAATATCCAAGCCAATACCATCAAGATAGATAATGCGGGAATTTTGAGTAATTCTGGGGCGCTACTTCCTCCTGATGGGTTGCTGATTCCCATTGGAGGTTTAGGGGGAAATATCAATATCCAAGCTGATCAGAGCATTGAAGCATCAGGAATCATCGTCAATCCTGTTGCTCCTCAAGCTACAAGTGGTAGTGGAATTGGTACATCTACTTTTAGTGCTTCTGATGGCGGAGATTTAACAGTTACTACGGGGAAGCTGATTATTCGTGATGGGGCATCCTTTGCTTCGGCAGCCTTTGGCGCAGGAAATGGCGGAGAATTAACCATAAACGCAACTGATTCGGTAGAGTTAATTGGCATGAGCATTCCTCAAGGCCTTAGTCAGATTGGTTTGTTAGCAACTTCTGGAAATCTAACTTCATCTAATGGAAATGGAGTTAATGGCAGTTCAGGTAATATCAACATTACTACCCCTGAACTGATTGTGCGAGATGGAGCTACGGTTGATGTACAGAGTTTTGGCACTGGCAATGCAGGCAGTTTGGAAATCGCTGCCGATTCGATTCTGCTGGAAAATCTGGGATCTTTGTCTGCCTCTACTCTATCTGGTCAGGGAGGAGGCATTACAATTACTACCAATACTCTTGAGCTAAATCGCGGGTTGATTAACGCTTCAGTATTTGGTTCAGGAACAGGTGGTAATATTGAGATTGAAGCTAAAACATCTGTGGCAGTAGTTGGTTCGGGTTTTGAATTTTTGCAGACACTATTTTTTGATCCCAGTTTTCTTAGTGCCGAATCCCTAGCTAATCTGGATGCGGATATGGTTAACCAGGGAATTCTCGCTGTTACTACAGGAAATGGTGAAGCAGGGAAGATTAGTATTGAAACCCCGAATTTACAGCTAAGAGAAGGAGCTTTAATCGCCGCAACTTCCGTAGGGAATGGAACGGCAGGTTCGACTGTGCTGAATGTCGATCAATCTGTCACTTTAGATGGTTCGATTATCTCCGCTAGCACTTTATTTGCTGGTCAAGGGGGAGATATTTTTATTGATACCAATCAGCTAGAAGTTTTGGCAGGGAGTCAAATAACCTCTGATACTTTAGGTTCGGGAAACGGTGGCAGCGTAATCATCAATGCTGCTGAATCAGTTAGCGTTACAGGGGCATCAGACAATAATGTTCTAGTGAGTAGTATTGGGGTGGGAGCGCAGCCACTACCAACAACCACAGGAAATGGCGGAGATTTAACGATTAATACTGCTAATCTTAATCTTGATAATCAAGGCGCAATTTCCGTTAGTTCTGTAGGGACTGGAAGTGCAGGAAGCCTTCGAGTAGATGCAGATTCGATCACTTTAGATAATCAAAGCACGATCACCGCAGATACTCAATCTGGTGGTGGTGGTAACATATTCCTCAGCGCTGACAATATTTTTTGGCGAGGCGCTAGTCTTACCTCGGCAACGGCAGGGGGAACAGGAAATGGCGGTAATATCATTATCGATGCCAACAATCTTATAGTTTTGGAAGATAGTCAGATTACTGCAGATGCCTTTTTGGGGATGGGGGGGAATATTGACATAGATACCCAAGGATTGTTTATTTGCGGAGAATGCCAAATTACTGCCAGCTCAAAATTAGGAGTAGATGGGGTAGTAGATATCGAAACTCTCGAACCTACCACTTTAGATTCATTAGAAGTACCTCAGCAGCCAACTCAGCCCCAAGAAACGGTAGCCGTAGCTTGTCCCTCTGAAAGAGGAGTCAGTACTAGCCAACTCACTATTACAGGAAGAGGAGGCTTGCCAAACCGTCCCCAAGAGCCGTTAAATGCCCAATCTATGATTGAATTTGATAATCCTGTCGCTCAAATAGAGGGATCATCTGCTACCTCCAAAAAAACTCTACCCCCTCCCGCCCGTAACTGGTATAGAGATGCTCAAGGAACTGTCATACTTACGGCACAGGCTATTGGAAGTTCCCCTGAAAATTTTGCGTCCAATCCTGTAGATTGCCATTTGCATTAGATAAAGGTAATTTTAGTAGCGATTAACTAAATTTACCTTTATGTTTGTCAATTATTTTTTAATATTTGTAGAAACTGGCAACCAACTTAAGACGGGACAGTAGGCAGGGTAAAAGTTTGAGACTTAGATAGTTTTCTCGACTTTCTAGGGGTGCGCTCAAAAATAGTTGGTAATGCAAAACAGGCGATCGCGCTTTTGGCGATCACGCTTTTGAGGAAATAGAAATTTAAAGCAAAAATCAACAGAATTTGAGAAGCAAAAAAAGGCAGTGTTTAAAGAGATGAATAAATTAAGACACTGCCATGAATCAAAATTATAGTGACCTTATTGAACAAATCAGCGATCTTCTGTTTAAGACAATAGTAGAGCAAGAGCCAAATCTAGCTGAAAAAGTCGCTCAACTCGACAGAGACTTATTATCATTGTTACGAGCTATTGGCTTGAGGGTGATGTCGATGTTATTAAGTTGGTTAGTCAATCAGGTCACGAGCCAAACGAAAAACCCGGGTTGGGTTGTCCATCGAAGACCGAAAATTAAATATACAGTAATCTTTGGACAGTTGAAAATAGAATCTCCCTATTTATGGAATAAAAAAATCAAACAGGGTGTTCGCCCTGTGGTTGAAAAATTAGGAATTTCCCAAGGAGATTACTCGTTCTTGAGTGAAACAAGCCTTAACAGATTTTGGTTCTGAAGAATCCTTTAAAGGGGCAGTCAAAAGGTTTCAAGAACATTATGGCTTTGAGGTTGAAAGAAATGCAGTTAGAAGAGAAGTCGAAACGATAGCGACTTTAGGACAGCAATATATTGAGCATCGCTTGGATAGTCTTAAACAGCAAGCCGATGACCACAAAAATCAAACCCAAGGCTTTCCCAGACTGGTAGTTGAATTAGACGGTTGTCAGATTCGCTATTGAGTCTATTTTCCTTCTCAACAAGGAGAATTGACCCCGAAACGTCAGCTCACCCAAAAAGAGCGAAAAATCGATTGGCGCGAAGTCAGAGTGGGATTTGCCCGTCCAGTTGACGATCGCCAAAAGCGAACTTTTATGGCTCGAATGGACAAATATCCTGGGGTGGTGGAACAATTGGTAAGTGCAGCTATTAACCAGGGATTGGGAACAGACACAGAAGTTACGGCAGTGGCGGATGGAGGAAATGGGTTACGTGAAGCTCTTGAAGTAGGTTTTCCTAAACTTAAGTTTATTCTTGATCGCATTCATCTCAAACAACATATTTATCAAACTGCTGATGATATTGGCTTAAGGAGTATACATCGTCATATTTGGACTAGCCACCTTCTGAGCTTAATTGACCGAGGTTCGGCCTTCAAAGCGATTAAATTCGTTAATCGTCATTTTCAGAACAGTCCAGCCAAGAACAAATTAGACAATTTATCCAAATACTTACAACGGTTTGCAGATGCTTGCCACTACGAGCTTTATAAAATCCAAGGATTACCAATAGGCTCAGGAGAAGTTGAAAGTGCCCATCGCTATATTCCTCTTTCATCGGTTAAAAATTCCAGGAGCGACATGGCATCCTGATACAATTAATCCCATGTTAGCTTTACGAGTTATCCGAGCCAATGAATGGTGGTCAGACTTTTGGACTCATCTAATCGAGAAAAAGTTGGCTTAATTTTACCTCTAAGTTAGCTGAGGGGATTGAATCAGAAAAAGCCTTTCTTCTGCTCTTTAATCAACCGTAAATTTCAAGGGATGAAAAGAAACGCCCTATTTTTGTGCTGTCTTAAAAATCAATCATTGAGAGAGAGCCGATTTTACTTTTTTAGTTCTCATTTTTTAAGTGATCGCCTGTTTTGCATTACCAACTGTTTTTGAGCGCACCCAGTTTAAAGTGATTACGGATACGGATACTAAAGTTTGAGTTTTCATGATTATTTTCTCCTTTGATTTAATTGAATAAACTCAAAAAAAGGGTCAGTCTAATGACCAACCCTTTGAAAAAAAATATCTGACTTGACCAGAACCCAAGGTATGAGGGGGGAGGGTTGCATCAGATATCTTGCTTCGTGTTCAGTGAGTAATCTCAGAAGTTTATGTGCGCCTATTTTTTACTACCAAAATAAATAACCACTCCTATTTACAAGAAGTGGTTTAAAAGTGAATCTAAAAAATAGCTGAGATATTTTTAGCCATATCTTAAGATTTTGGGGAATACTCAATAAATATGAACACCATTTAGTATTGTTTTTGTTGTTTTATTTAGGTAGATATTTAAGATATAAAACTATGAAAGACAAAAACTATTCTTTAGAAAAGCAGCTATTGAAAATACAGAAAAATCCTATTCTAAGTAAAGAAACCAAGCAGGAGTTTATTAGGTTTTTGAAGCTACATTTTGACAACAAAAATAGAGGGATTTGAAACCCTCTATTTGTGGATTACAGTTCTGGTAGGTTAAAGTCCTGTTTTGCTGCTAAGTAGTGTTTAATAATAGTCTCAGGTGAGTTACCTGATATTCTCCCGATAGTAGCTATATCTACTCCGTCTCTCACTAAACGAGTGATGAAGGAATGGCGTAACGAATAAGGTTTGAGATACGACTCTATTAACCCATCATCGACTAATCCATTAATAACCTTACGCCAGTTGCTTTCACGCCAGCGATGGTGATTTATATAGCCACCTTTCACACCTGGAAATAATAGATTTTGTTCTTTCTGTACTACGTTTAGTAAAGCTTTTAATTGCTCGTTAACAGGAAAAAGCCTTATCTCATGAGTTTTGGTATGTGGGAGTAGAATACCTTTGCTATAGCTGTTATTAAATCGGATATAGGTTCTATCCCCTTTTGCTCTAATATCTTCTTTGACAACTGCTAAAGCTTCTTCTGGACGACAACCCACAAGACTCAGGAAAGAAACATAAGGATAGTAGTAGGAATGTTTGTACCTACTAGATTTTGGATTATAAATATCCTTAGCAAACGTATCAAGTATTAGCTTGATTTCTTCAGGTTCATAGCATTGGATAGGTTTCTTAATCTGTTTTGGGAAAGCTAGTTTGTAAAAAGGATTAGATTCAACTAACTCGCCTTGGATTCCGCTATTGATAGCAGGATGAAGAAAAGACCTAAACAAAGTATTTATAGTAGAAGCAGCGTACTTAGTTTGAAGATATTGTAGAAATTCTTGAGCTTTGTCTAGTGATATCAAAGCTTTTGGGGTTTGACTCAAATATCTATCAACGTCTTTCCACCAATAAGCTTGAGATGTTTCAGCAATTCTATCTTTGTTTAGGTCTTTGTATCGTTCCCACAATTCAATGATGTTATAGATTCTTTGAGTCTCTTCTTGAGCTATTTCAAGCCGTTTGGCATGAGTAGGTGAGTATTTGGCATAAGTATCATCAAAGATACCAAGGTCAATATCTTGATTGATTAACTTGGCTGCTCTTAATGCAGTTAACCATCCATCATCGGTTACTTGAGCAATCCTTAGTTCATGAGATCTACCTTTTGGGTAAGTAAATCTGATTCTGTATCTGTTGGCTTTGATATCTATGGAAACTTTGCCAATACGCGCTTTTGATTGATTTTCTGAAAACATGGATAATGCCCAGATTTTGCCCAGAAAAACAAATCAATTGATATAGAAATGTGCTAGTCTATTAAAGTTGGTAAATTATTGGAACGTATTTACGTCGTTCTAGACGTTGCCACAAACGGGATGTAGCGCAGCTTGGTAGCGCGCCTGCTTTGGGAGCAGGATGTCGCAGGTTCAAATCCTGTCA
>CALNYB010000054.1:0-248582 GCA_942490675.1 Cyanobacteriota bacterium
CGTCATTGAACTAGTTTTGTTTTAGTTAAACTAGGAAATCAGAAATGATAGTCCCGATTCTCAAGAAGGTATAATAATTTTTTCAACCAGTTAATTAGTTATTGTGTCCGAATCATTAAGCGATCGCTACTTTGCCCTCATTGACCAGATTGTTGAGCTTACTCTCCAGGGAAAAATAAGTTCCGTAGAGCGAGTTTATCGGATACTAGTGGAAAAGGTAGAAGTTGGCACAGGAGAGATATTAGAACGCTGTCTGGCTCAACGTATCGAAGTAGCAACAGCACAATTAGAAACTAAACTCAAAGCAGCACGAGTATTAAGAGCATTACAAACTATTGAGAAGCAATGGTCACGTTGGCAATCAGAGAATCAAGTTGAGGCAGAAATATCCGAAACTGCTCAAAGCATTATCGCTGGTGAGCCTGAAGACTATTTCCTCAGAACGGTAGATGCGATCGATCCTAACCAAGATGTTCCCCTAAGTATCGACGAACTGCATAAATTAGCCGAAAATCTCCAGACTGCTGCCAAAACTCAAGAGGATGCTCAACTTGCCCAGGAATGGCAACAGTTAGCCACAGGAATTACCGAGGGCTTAAAGTCATTCACGATCCTGGAAGGAGACTTAGTAAGCTGGATGTATGCAGGAAGTAACTTCTCTGGCTTTGGTGCCGAAAAACCAAATCCCTGGCGCATCTGGGGGCAAAAAATATCTAGTCCCCTACCCAAACAACTATTCCAAACCTTGGCTCAACAGCAGTCAACCACAGCTTTTGCTCGTGTGGCTAATAATTTAGAATTAAGAGCCTGGATCGAACTGGCAATTTTACTGCAATATCTCCAACGAGGTTTAGTTACCTGGTACGATCAGCAGCCCTATAACTCCAAGTTTGGCAAGGAACTTTCTTATAGCACTCTGCTTACCTTTGCCTCCATTTGGTGTGAATTATGGCAGGCATTTGTCGACAGTAAACCAGCCCTAGCTGATGGGTGTTTTCTGGTTATGCTACAAATCTTGCGGACTTTTGCTCAACGATCAGACTTTCCTCTCTATAGCGGAGTATTTGCCTCTTTTTCAGGAGACTATTTACAGGATACTCTCGATTATTTTGACGAACCCCTGAAGCAGGTGGAGGGAACAGAAGAAAAAGCCCGTATTTTAACTTTATTAGGCTATTCTCAGCGAGCTGCGGGAGACTATGAGAAAGCAATTATTTTTCATCAAGAAGCCTTAGAAATCGCCATTGAAGCTAATGATTATTCCTGCGAAATTGCTAATTTGAATCACCTGAGTCGCACCAGTGTTAATCAAAAAAACTATAGCGAAGCCCTTAAATATAGCCAGCGAGCTTTGATTGCTGCCCGTCAGGTAGGGGATAAGTTAGGAGAAGCTAATGCTTCAGTTAACTTGGGTTATGCCAAGGTATTTGCCGCGCGACAGCTTGATACTATGGCAGCAGAGGACTATAGCGAGGCAATTCGCTACTTAGAACAAGGAGTAGAACTGGCTCAAAAACAAGGAGATTCACAAAGTCAATCCTTTGGTCATACTAGTCTGGGTATTGCCTATGTCATTTTAGAACAGCCGACAGCTGCGATCGCATCCCTGATCAAAGGGGTAGAATTAGCTCAGTATTCCAGAGATGTTTACCTTCAGGGATTGAGCTTTTCTTATCTTGCCGAAGCCTATTACAGCATCGAAGATCGAGCAGCAGCGATTACTTACGGTAGCTTGGGTATGTACCTGCTTAATCAAATCAACTCCGTTGAGTGGCGACAGGTAGCAGGTTTAATGTCAATTCTCCAAGGACAAATCGGCAAAGAAGAGTTTAATCGTATCTTAGGGCAAAAGCGATCGCAAATCATCAGTCTCATTGGCGTTGATGGTTACGATCATCTTCCAAAATTGTTAGAAGAATACAAAAATAGTTAGAGTTTAGTAATATTTGACATGATAATTTTGTACAAACTATGTACATATAATAGCAAATTACTAGCTACCATTTAATCTTCAAAAATATCTAACTGTTCGATCGCTTTGCCATCAGCATCTTTCTTCGGCTGTACTTGTTCAATGCCCTTACGTAAACCCAGAGCAATCTTGCTGTGCTTCTCGATTTGTCCCATTACTTGTTTTGCCCGAGAAATTACTGAAGGGGGTAAACCTGCCAGTCTTCCTGCTTCAATACCATAGGATTTATCTGCACCTCCTGGGGTTACCTGATGTAAGAAGATAATCTTGTCAGCCATTTCTTTGACGGTGACTTGATAGTTAGCCACGTTAGTCAAAATAGAAGCCAGTTCGTTTAATTCATGATAGTGAGTAGCAAATATCGTCCTTCCCTGGATATTGGTAGCTAAGTATTCCGCTACCGCCCAAGCTATCGAAAGCCCATCAAAAGTTGCTGTACCTCGCCCAATTTCATCTAGAAGGATTAAAGATTTAGGAGTGGCATGGTTCAGGATATTTGCGGTTTCGTTCATTTCTACCATAAAGGTAGATTGTCCTGTAGCGAGATCATCTACTGCACCAACACGAGTGAAAATGCGATCGCAGATCGCCAATTTAGCTTCTGTAGCGGGAACAAAACTACCAATCTGAGCAATTAGTTGAATCAACCCAATCTGTCTTAAATAACAGCTTTTGCCACTGGCATTTGGTCCCGTTAAAATAATCAAATCGGGATTGATTTCTTGTCCCTCTCTCTTTGTAGGAGACGGGTTAGGGGAAAGGTTGAGATCTTGACTCCCCATTTGTGCTGAATTAGGCACAAAAAAGCCTTCTCCCAAAGATTGTTCCACAACGGGATGTCTACCTTCAATAATATTTATTTCCCGTCCTTTGACCATTTGGGGACAGCAATAGTTTTGATAGACAGCAACTTCGGCTAATCCTGCCAAAACATCGATCGCCGCTACGGCTTTGGAGATACTACGAATTTCCTGGGCTTTCTCGGCTACCTTAGCTCTTAATTCGGTAAAGATATCGTATTCCAGGTTATTGAGGTCATCTTTTGCCGTGAGGATTCTGGTTTCGCGCTCTTTTAATTCCGCAGTAATGTATCTTTCTTCATTAGTTAAGGTTTGTTTGCGCTGGTAGTTATCAGGAGCTTGACTAGCCTTGGAACGGGGCATACTAATGTAATAGCCGAAGGTTTTGTTGTAGCCCACCTTAATATTAGCTACCCCAACTCGTTCTCTCTCTGTTACTTCCAGGTTGGTTAGCCATTGTTTATCGTCTTCTAGTCTTTGGCGAATTTCATCTAGTCGAGAGTCAACCCCATCTTTGATTATTCCGCCGTCTTTGAGATGTTGAGGCGGAGATTCTACCAAACGCTCTACTACATATACGCCTAACTCTTCCAATTCTGGAGGAACTTTATGTAAGGCTTTAAGATAAGCAGATGAACCGAAAGAGGCGATCGCTGATAAATCGCTTAATTTAATCAAAGACTCTGATAAAGCCAGTAAATCTCGGGCATTAGCCGTACCAGACCCCACTCTACCTGATAATCTTTCAATATCGTATATTTTACGCAGCATAGAGCGTAAATCCTGGCGCATGGAGGTATTTTTCACTAGTTCTTTAATCGTATCTTGTCTCGCAGCAATCCCCTTGATATCAATCAGTGGTTGCAATACCCAGCGTCTTAATGCTCTACCACCCATCGCTGTGCTAGTGCGATCTAATGCCCAGAGCAAAGAACTATGAAAGGTGTTGTCACGAATAGTCTGGGTGATTTCTAAGTTGCGCCGTGTCTGATGATCGAGAATTAGATAGTCTGCCAAGCTATAAGTGCGTAGAGGTTGCAATGGCACTTGATAGGCTTTTTGGGTATCCTCGACATATTCTAATAATCCTCCCGCAGCCCTCACTCCTAAAGGAATAGTCGCGCAACCCATTCCTTCTAGGGAGCTTACCTGAAATGTATCCTTGAGTCTTTGACTAGCTTCCACTAGAGTAAAAGGCTGTTGCGATCGCAAGGAGTAACAAAAGCTATCGGGTAAATAATCAGCTAAATACTCAGATTTCTCTCCTGGACGCAGTAAACCAGTAACATCAGGAGCATTAGCAGGAATTAAAACTTCTGAAGGCTGCAAACGAAGTAATTCTAGCGTCAAAGAGCTTAATTCATTCGACTGACTAGTAAAGAACTCTCCAGTAGATATGTCTGCATAAGCTAATCCCCAGTGTTCTCCTGCAACTACAATCGCAGCTAGAAAATTGTTCTGACGAGATTGCAACATCCCATCATCGGTTAAGGTTCCAGGAGTAAGTAATTTCTGAATTTCCCTTTTGACTAAATTCCGTTTGTCCGCAGCAGCAGTAGCAGCATCTTCTACCTGATCGCAAATTGCCACCGCATAGCCCTTTTCCACCAACATGGTACTGTAGCGTTCTAAAGCATGGTGAGGTACACCCGTCATTGCTACTCTTCCTAGTTCTTTCCCGCCTTCCTTGCTGGTTTGAACTAATTCTAACTCTCTAGCAATAGTGACAGCATCCTGAAAAAAGCATTCAAAAAAATCCCCTACTCGATATAGCAGCAGCGCATTGGGATACTGTTCTTTCACCTCAACATAATGTTGGTACATCGGTGAAAGCTGAGATTTATCTATATTACGGCAATCGGTAATAATATTTCTGTCTGTTTTGCTGTGCTTCTCGGAGGACATGAATCTTTGCCAATCAGTATCTTTACTACTATGACTTTATCCTATTAAATCATTAAATATTGCGATCGCTTTTAGATTACGCGGAGGCAAAGGATTGTACTCCAGAAGTGTCTAGATTTTTAAGCAAAGTAGCTATTTTAATTCCTGATACTGGTTCGATCCAGTCTGGTGCAATTTCAGCTAGAGGTACTAGCACAAAAGCTCTTTCTCCCATACGAGGATGGGGAATGGTTAAGTTGGGTGTATTCAAAACTACATCGCCATATAACAGTAGATCTAAATCTAAAGTACGTGCCTGCAATGTTCCTTTCCCGACTCTGCCATACTGAATTTCGGTAGCTTGGAAAATAACTAATAGTTCTTCGGGGGTTTGTTCGACTGATAGTACAGCGCAACCATTAAGATAGTCTGGTTGGGGTGTCGGTGTACCGACTGGTTTAGTTTGATACCAGCTAGATATTTGTTTGAGAGTAATCCCAGGAATCTGATTCAGTGTATTGAGAGAACTCTTTAAGATATTTAGAGAATTGCCCTGATTACTGCCTAAAGCGATCGCACAATCTATCATAATTATTGCGGTGGAATATAAACAACAGCCATATCATCACTGCGGTTAGCAATATCAATTCTCGATTCTCGACAGAGTTGACTCAGCAAAACTTGAGCCTCACTGACAGGGATATCTAATATATTTGCCGTCTGGCTAACAGTAAGCATCTGCTTTTCGGCGATCTCCTTAATAATTTGCCGACGTTGGCGGCGTTTGGCTTTTTCTCGTAGATTAATTCCTGCCACAATAGTAGGAACTCCAAACAAAGTAGCACAGGTAATACCGTTAATTAACTTGGTTTCTTTGGTAACAGTAATTAACAGAAACAAAATCCAAACTAGAGAACAAAGATGATTTCTGGGATTGAATTTATAATAACCCATGTTAATTACTGATTACTAATCTTTTTTGTTCCAAAATGATAGTTGCTGTTAACTATAGCGTTTCTCGTATCTATGAGGTACACCTCGGTTGTGTTTGGGTAAAGGTTAAAGGGAAAAGGGGAAAGATCGTACCTCACTCATCTGAGAAACGCTATATCTCTATAAATTGTTAAAGTAATCCCACAGTGAGGCGATCGCCAAGTTCATGAGAAATACGGGTTAATATTATAAATAATAAATAACCCGATTTTCTCAAAAGCTTATAGCTTATAGCTTATAGCTTATAGCTTATTCAGTGTTAAATCCCCATATCTCAGTTTTTCAGTAAGCCCTACTGAGCTTTTTGATAACATTTTTGAGCTATTGATTGCTTGCCTTGTGTCATTAGTACATCTCCTAAAGAACGATAAGCAGTCTTAAAATCTGGTTTGATCTCTAACGCTTTTTGATAGCATTTAATTGCATCATCTGATTGATTTCTTTGTTTGAATAAATCTCCTAATTTGTGGTAAACATTGCTAAAGTCAGGCTTTAATTGCAATGCTCTTTTATAATTTCCCACAGCTTTGTTTAACAGTCCCTGCTTAAAATAAATGTTACCCACATTAAAGTAAAGTTGGGGATTATCTTCTTGTAAATTTAAAGCTTTTAGATAATATGTAGTAGCTTCAGTTAAGTTTCCTTGCTTCTCGAACAGATTGGCTAACTTATTGTAAAAACCAAAACCCCAATTCTGCTTCATTTCTGCTGCTTTAATGTAAGCTGCGATCGCATCTGAATTAGTGCTATTTACTTGTATTAAAAGATCTCCATAATCCTTATAAACTTTAGCTGGCAAATTGGGTTTAAGTTCAATTGCTTCCGCGTAAGCTGCGATCGCACCATAGATTTTCTTATTTTGCTTTAAAGTTTTAGCTAATTTAAGATAGCCAACATGGTTATTTGGTCTAAAAGCAATCAATTTCTGATAGCATTTTGAAGCTTCTCCCCATTTTTTTTGAGTTTCATATACTTTAGCTAAATCAACTATAGCTCCGATAAAATCTGGCTTTATTTTAAGGGATTGTTTATATTCACCTATGGATTCAGCTAACATTCCTTTTCTTCTTAGCTCAGTTGCCTTACTTAAGTTTTCTTTAGCTTTGGCTAGTGTATTATCTAGTTCAACCATCTCTACTCTCCTGATAAATTAATAATGTAAAGTATATTCACTCTGCCTCTTGGCATCAACAATCTTTGGATAAATAAATAATCTCTACTTAGATTTATTTTTACTCTGATCTATTTTCATTACTGCAAATTCGTGGAGAGGAAGATGATCGCGATCATCGGGAACTCTAACGAGAAATCTTTCAGCTATTTCAGTCAAGACAAAATCAGGTTTTTCCTGCTCAATATAATCGTAATCAATCCAGGGAGTCCAAACGAAATGAACTTCGTTGAGAGTTTCAGCAAATAGAGATGATAATCTGGCAATAAGTCTATTTTGACTAGTATAGTTTGGCTTTCCAGGATTAGAGAAACTGTCCCCAAAAATAATCATTTTGCCATAGGAAATACTGGTATTTTTTAAGACTCTAATACTACCTTGATTGCAATGATTAATTACTCGATTGTCGTGAATAATCCGTGAGTTGAATTTTAGGTTTGTTTGCAAAGTTTTCTCTGTCAAACCAAACTTACCACCTAAATCTCCTTTTTCTTGAACTATTTCTATTGGAAAGTCTAATAATTCAGCATTAGGTGCGATTTCAAATTTCTGACAAAGTAATTTATAAGTAAAATAACAGCCCCAAAAACTCCAGTGACAATCCTGCTTTTCATATAGTCTAAAGTAATTTTTGTAACGAAAAAATATATCAAGAGGATAAGTAAAAAGTTGCCTGCATTTCTGTTGAAGCTGTAGAATTGGTCGATTGCCTTTAATATCTAAATGATAAGGATAGTATTCAGGATAAACTGCTATCTTATTGGGGATAAATATATGCTGATATTTAATCTTTTGGGAATTATGCCATTTAATTCTGTCAGCTAGTAATTGTTCCCACTGATTAATCTTTAATAGTGGCAACCTTCTTTGCCCAATATGATATTCCATCAGATGATTAGTACCTGAGCTAATATAAATCCATCCCTGCTTACCAACTATTGCTGATTTATCTGGTGAAATTTGTCCTACTTCTGGATGTTGCTTGGGATTTAATGATTTTATTTTAAAAATATCTGCAGCCGATTCCTGTTCTGCTTGACTCAGCTTAGACTTATATTTTGCTTGATAATCTAGCTGTGGAAAACTATCCTCAGACTCTACATTTGTTGAATTGTAAAAATTGTTATTAAGTTTACTAATAGCTTCGGAATTAACCTCATAACTGCTGTCTTCTACTGACTCAGCAAATTGATTATATTCTTTTTCTATTTGATAGTTTAATTCCAGTGAAAGGCTGTTATCTAATGACTGACAAGATGAATTAGCTATTAAATTCTGTAACTTTGAATAGCCCACAGAAAATAGATTTCTTTGGGGATATTTTAGAATTTTTTGGGTGAAGAAAGATATCGCTGTCTCAGCTTTTCCATTAGCAAATAGATATTTACCTAATCTACCTTGAGCTATGTCATTAGTATAGACACGTCTAATAGACCTGAGCTTAGTATAACCAGCTCTTTTTAGGTTAGGATAAAACTCAATATAATCTCTCCAATCAATATTTTCAAATAAAAACTTATCTCGATCTATCTGGGGATAATTATTGAGAAATAAATGTTCAGCTTTTTGATATAAAGAATCTGCTTCTTTAAACTTACCTGCTTGTCTGAGTTTAAGAGATAACTTTTCTAATTCTCTCCAATCATTAGTATCTGGCTTTATTTGGTCTAGATCATCTTTGATTTTTATTTCAATATCGTTGAGGCGATACTTTTCTACTATGTTGGCTGATTGATTAGATCGATTAAAATTCATTGTAAGAGTTTCTCTAGCCATCTCGATTTTTTTCTTCAATAAAACTTTATTAGGACGACCATGACCTTTTATTCCATAATAACTATCAAAGACAGATTGACTTGTTTTACCTTTTGCAGTAAATAATTTTTGATATAGTTGATAAAACTTATAGTTTCTTTGATATATATTATCATTGACATTAGCTAATAAATAAATATTAGGTATGCTGTCAATATCTTGTTGAAATCGCTTCATGCAAGATACGCGATCACCAAACTTTTCCAGCAGAATTTTATGATCGCTTGTTCCTAACAGAGTTTCCATTACCTGGGATAAAGCATAAGTAAAGATTTGCGAATTGACTGATAGAACCTGGACTTTACTACTAAAATAAGTGCTGCTTAACAAAGCCCCCACACCACCTGCTGATGAACCAAATAAGAAAGTATCTCTTAATTCTATTTTTGCGGCAGCGCAAATACTTTCGACAATATTACTACTTAAGCCAGCCAAATTGATCTCTTTAGTTCCCACATAAAAGCTGGAACCTAACCCAGGAATAAAATGACCTGGGTCGCTGATACAAATTGTAGATTCTTGTTCGGTAAAAGCTGAAATAACTCCTTCAAAATTGATTTTTTTCTGGGATATAGTATATTCTTTCTGCGATAGAGGGATACTTGTCTGAGCAGCACTTTGAAAATATACGTTTAAGCGAGAGGAATTCTCTTTTATGTAGCAAAACACATATAAGAAGGGAATTCCTTTCATCGTATGATCAAAGGGAAATTTTATTTTATAAATTACAGGTTCGCCTATCTGTAATTGAGAAGAGTCAATCTTGCCATTCGAATTTTCAACTTTAATTTCTCGGAATAAAGCTGGTATATAGCCAAAGATCTGTCGGTTTAATTCCCCAGGAATATTCTTGAGAGCAAATGTTAATAACTGAGCTATTTCTGAATAGCGAAACTTATTCTGAAGCTTAGTAAGCCTTGGCAGTATTTCTTCCTTGGTTATTGTCTTGGTGTAATTCATTTTACCCTGAATAATCAAAGTTATATCTAATTCTAGTAACTAACATTAATGTTCAATAGCGAAAGTTTACAGATTTGAAAGTCTGTAACCGTTCAGGGGGTAACGGCAGAATGAGGGTTTCAGGCACTCAAACCGAAGAATTTAGCCCTGTTCACCCAAGTTTCTAGGCTGAGCGATGGCTCAAACCCTATTAACTTCATCACCCCCCTGAACGGTTACGAAAGTCTAATGACAAGCGATAAATTTAAACCAGCTTAATCAAACTTCCAATACTCTGAAAGGTCTAGATTTAAGGTTGTTTGTAAGGACATATAATCAGCGCGATATATCTTTCTTAACTGCTTTAATTCATCTTGATTAATTACTACAGTTCTACGCTCATCACTATCAGGAGATATTAAATATACTCCGTCTGATTCAATGCGATATTGTAGTCCCCGATTGTGGTATTTATTCAGATTAGCAGAGGGAGGAAATAGCTGATGATCTACGCCAAGGAAGCCACAAATATCTTCAATGGTCTGCTGCTTATTTTGTTTGATATCTCTTTCGTAGATTAACACCTTAAAATTAGCCAAAGAAAACTTTTTCAGCCAGGCATTCAAGTGTTGACTATAGAATCCCATATCAATAATTCCGTAGAGATGTCCAACATCTAATATTCTTTGAGACTCATAAGAGATGCGATCACGCTTTATATGATGAAAATAAGCCGATATTGCTCTCTCAACAGGATCTCTGAGACAAAGAATTAACTTTATTTCGGAGCCTAAAATATTAAACACTGAATCAGGAATTTGATCGTTAAAATTATTTAGTGAGGATTTGTCCATTTGCGAGCAGGATTAGTTGACCAAAAATAACTAGGTGTTGCTTCGCCAATTGCTTTTGGTTTTTCTGTCTGAATGACATCATTAAACTGATTAAAAGAATGTAAGTAACCAGCTAGACCAGAGTCGGCAATTTTCTTTTGATAGTAGCTAAAGAACTCCAATTCTTTTTTGTTTTCAGGTAAGAATATTGCTGGATGTCTTTTGAGATTTTCATGAAGCCATGTTGTCCCTCCTTTCTGCACTCCAATGATTAAAAAATTGGGCAAATTTAGCTTAATATGATTCAGTTTTTTAGCTCTTGGGTTTATTTGCGCTCTAATCTGTTTTTGGTCAGCAATATTTTCCTTGAGATGGGCTAATTCTTGATACTTAATTCGCAAGCTGTCTTTAAGCTGATTGATTTCCTGGCGTAACTGCACGAACTCTTGTTCATATTCCTCAAGAGACCGCACAGTTTCTAGTGTCATATCTCGTGGGGTAGTGTGGTTTGAGACTACAGAATCCAAAGTAATATTCTCTGACATAGTTAGGTGTTGGTAGTTATTGATCATTAGTCGTTAGCTATTAGTCGTTAGCTATTAGTCGTTAGCTATTAGTCATTAGCTATTAGTCATTGACGACTAACTCAAAAATATTGAGATAACTAGACGCAAATTGAGACATGACATTTTATTTTTGTTATCCTCTAAAAATTTGCTTTGATTTACTTTTTCCTTATTTTGTAAAAATAAAAGAACTTTGATTATGTCTCTACGGAGACATAATAATAACGATTATCTTGATAGTATTCAAAGCTTTTTCAAAAATCTCGACATAAGAATTTGCTAAGTTAGACATCAAATATTGACCAAAGACTTTTTTCTGTGCTTCTTCGGCTAACAACTGTAATTTATCCCGATCCCCCATACATTTAGATATTGCCTTGCACCAAGATTCTGGCTCATTATCGGCGAGAATGCCATTGACTCCATCTGTAACAACCTCCCGATAGGGAGTGCAGTTGCTATAGATCGCAGGTAACCCGACGGCGGAATATTGGAGAAACTTTAGGGGACTTTTGTATTGGTTAAACTCATTTGCCACCAAAGGAGCGATCGCTAGATCACACTGATGAGCAATTTTACGGAACCAGGGTACAAACTTTTCGTAAGACTCATATCCCTGGGGAATAGAAAGTCGAGTATACCAATCAGGAACATTTTCTGCCACTTCAGGTTCACCCCCAATCACCAGCAGTCTGACATCAAGATTTTCCCCATAGAGGCTTTCCAACGCGGGCTTGATCATTGCTAAGTCTTCCACATGGGAAGAATTGCCCATGTAGAGTATTTTGAAGGTACCTGGGGCAATGTCTAATAACTGTTGAGGTAGTTCCTTCGCCTCAATCGGCTTTAGCCAAGTAGATTCAGAAATTAGGTTAGGCATAATCGTAACCTGATCATTAAACTGGCGCATCTGCTGTGCCAGAGGTTCGGTACTGACAATCACCTGGGTGGCAGCAGCAGCCAAAGTTTCAATTGCGGGTGCAGTTCGGGCATATACTCCCTTGCGATCCTTGTCCGGTGGAACATTTAAGAGGTTGTCGTCAATTTCATAAATTATGGGCAAATTGCGATCGCGACAAGCATCAATTAACGGCTGAACATTATGAGGTTGTATAATGTTGCGTTGAATTAAGATCGCATCGAGATCGAACATCTGGTTATCGTCGTTGATCAAGGTATCGATATCCAACATTTGAACGTCAAGGCGATCGCAGATCAGGGGATGTTGCAGCCATTCCAAGACCCGAATATGAGCCGTTGGCGGTAGCTGAGGATTAATAAATACCCCCACACGGAGATAGTTTTTAGTCTGCTGCGGTAATTTGAACGGGAGAGATTCAGAGATTACCTGTTGATAAAGCTTGTGGTATTGAGCTGCCATCGTGGCAATATTGTTTTGTCTGACATAGGTTAGCTGCCACTGATTAAGATTGGATATTTTTTCAAAATAGCCTTCTACATCATCAGCGATTGCTAGTAGTCGGTTATAAACCACTTGAGGATCAACCTCGTCGATTAACCAGCCACCACCATGGCGGGCAATTCTTTCTCCTACAGCACCTTTATTAACTGCTACCACAGGGACACCACTTGCCCAAGACTCAGTGAGAGTATGACAGTAAGTTTCGGGCCAAATTGAGAAAATACCAACACAGTGGGGTCGAATCTTCTGCATCCACTGATCAAAATCGGCACGGGTATAGGTGCCATGAATTATACCTACCGACTTGAGGAAGTGTCTGGTACGACCCAGAAAGTGAAATTCCAGGCGATTATTTACGTCTAGCTTTTTGATCTCTACAATCAACTCTGCTCCCTTAGATGAGCTGATATTCCCAGGGAACAGTACTCTCAGGGGCTTATTGGGCTTGGGTGGTCTGAGAACAAAAGTTGGTTCAGTTTGGAGATGGGGAAAGTCTCTGCCGTGGGGAATAACTTTAAAGTTAGCCTGTTCTAGTTGAGGATAAATTTTAGTCATCATCTCCTTAGCTGAAGGCGCGGTGGTGACAAAAGCATCAATGTGTTTAAACATCTTCGCCATGTTGCTTTGCCAAGTCTTGATAAAATCATGCTTCAAATTGACTAGGCGATATTCTGACCAGATGGGGGTAGGACAACGCCCCTCGGTACTGGTACATTCTCCACCACAGAAAACCTGATTCTCATCCAGGAGGTTAACCGTCGGGCAAATAGTATAAAAATCGTGGAAAGACAGAACTGTCGGGATATCTAACCTGTTAGCCAAACGAGCTAGAGAGATACTATGCCAAGCAATATGACGAATATGCACTAGTTCAATTCCGTAACGGATTAAAAGATCGCCGACGATGTTGTCGTATTCCTTAGAAGTATGGGCGGTGGGATTAATAGGCGATCGCAATTTGATCTCTTCCAGTAGCACATGCTCTTCGGGACGGGCATCGTAGAAGCTAACTTCTTTACTGTCGCAGATTAACAACATCGGATGATAGCGATCGCCTAATCCAGTCATCAAGTCTTGATTGGTCTGGGGTGTGCCACCTGTCTTAGTAGAAATTACAAACAGTACACGGGGGCGGGGGGTAGGTAATTTATGGGCATTTTCCAGTAGCCTTCTCACCTGATAGCGTATCAAGTCCATTTGGGGAGATTGAACAAAATGAGTCACTAGGGCTTTATATTCTGGGTAGCGTTTGTCCACGACTTCTCTACCTGGCTTATAGAGAGCTGTTTTCTCTCCTTGGAAACTAGCAGAACGCACATGATAGACGAGGGTACGGTCATCGACAATATGTCGCCATCCCGCCCGCAGCGATCGCATACAAAAATCATTCTCTTCGCCATAGCCCCTGGGAAAAGCCTCTTCATCAAATAAGCCAATATCATTCATCAATTCACGACGAATATAGATACAGAAGCCACTTCCAGTAGGAGTTTCAGGATAAATTAGCGGACTGTGTTGATGAATTGCCCTAGCTGTCTCCACCGGCTGTAACCAGACAGGAAAATCGTTTGCCTGACCCATTTTTGGTACCGAAAATGCCCCAGAATTATCAGAGATGGCAGTTACTGTGCCAATATCCTGTTCACGATAGGCAGCAATTCTCATATTTTGTAACCAACGAGGTCCAACTGAAGTATCGCTGTTGAGCAGGATAATATCATCCCCTGAAGCGAGATTAATCCCTTTATTAATTGTTCTGGTATAGCCTAAGTTTTGCTCATTGGTAACCAACTGGACGTTAGGACGATTAGCTACTGCCTGTTCCAGCATGGGCTGGATGCGCTCATCAGGACTAGCATCATTGATCACAATTAGCTTGGCAGCTCTGGAAGTGTATTTAAACACTGACTTCAAACATTGCTGCACGGCATCGTAAGCGTTGTAGACAGGAATTACGATAGTTACGTCCTGAAGATTCGGCTGTGGTGAGCTATATACCTGGGAGAATCGACCAAACTTATTACCTAGTAGTTCATCAGGTTGATAGGTAATGGTGGCTGGACTTCTTTTTAAATTTTGCTTGGTGCCTTTAAAGAAGATCTCCACCTGATATTCTGCTTTGGCTTCAGGAGGAATGGGCAAAGCAATTTCAAAGCCGTTTTGCCCTTTGGCACTGATACCGTGTTTGATCAGATCTTGACGCACAATATTCGCCTTGACCTCTTTATAAAAAATGCCGTCAAGATAGACATCGAGCATCGCCGAAGATGACCCATGGTCATCGGGCAATACCCAACCCCGCAGACAATTATTAACCCAGCCTTCAACCACACCGAAACCCCGACGAGGAATGATCATGTTGGTAGAAATTGGGTTGCGACTCTCTTTAGCTTGGTTGAAAGTGACTATTGCAATAGAGTGTGACTGATCATCCAGTAAATCTAGGGGCAACTGCACCTCAAATTTTCTGGGGGCAGCAGCTAACAATTTATCGGTGATCTCGGGAACAACTGTGGTGGTTTCGACCACAGCAATGGGCTGATCATCAATAACTAGCTTGAGTTTTACAGAGCGATCGCTATTTACTTGATCAATTGCCCAGCCTCGTAGAATCCCACCGATACCAATTTCAGTTACCCGAGCCATCACTGAATTTTTAGTTCTTTTAGGAGAACTAGCTTCTAGCATGATGGGGCTACGCTTAAGATGCTGCTGCGTACCACTAAAAACTACCGAGATTTTATACTGTTGATTTTGATTAGGGGGCAATGGCAGAGTGAAATCAAAGCCGTTGCTGCCGTTACCTAATCCCTGCTTGAGTAAATCCTGTCGAGGTACGTTAGCTTGAATTTCACTATAGAATACGTCATCGATATAAACATCAAGTTGGGCAGCATTCTCTAAGTGTCCATCGGGTAAAACCCAACCTCGTACGCGATTTCCCTCTGCTACGTCCACAACTCCGACTGCACGACGAGGTGCCACTAAATTAAACATAATTGGGTGTTGTTTAGCTTTACCTCGGTTCAGGGGCAACAGTTCAAATAGATGTTCCTGATCATCTAAAATTTCAATGGGTAGCTGAACTTCCAACTGTCTGGGGTGGGCTGATAAACCTTCTATGGCTACATCAGTTAATACTGTGTCGGTAGTAACCACCTTAATCAACTTATGATCAACAAATAGGCGAAATTTTATGGGCTTGGCGGGGGCATTATGGTCAATTGCCCAGCCACGGAGAAATCCACCTACGGCAATTTCGCTGATTTTGGCGACAATTGTACCTTCAGACTTGCTGATCGCATTTTGGTCTGAAGTATCACGAGAATTATTAACAACCGCCTCAGCTATGTTTATTTTGTCCGATTTCGGTTGACGGTGTTCGAGGGCATAGTCTAATTTTTTAGAAGCATCGCTAAAATCAGATTTTAATTCCAGACTACGAATATAGGTAGCGATCGCCTGTTCCCATTCTTGTTTAGCAGCTAGGGCTTCACCGAGGTAATAATGCAGCCAGTGAGAATCGGGGTGTTGCTCAAGTCCCTGTCTTCCCATAGCGATCGCTTCATCTAAGATATTGTTCTTAGTTAAAAGTTCAGTCAGACGATAGTACACCCACAAAGGCTGCTCGGAATTGAGCTTAATTGCTTGACGGTAACATTCAATACTTTGATCATTATCTCCTTTGTTATCGGAAGCAATCCCAATTGCCCGATATATTTCATCAGATTCAGGATATATTGTGAGAGCTTGGTTACCCAACTCAATTCCTTGATTAAAACGCCTTACTTTTCCTAACAAAGTAATTGTATTGCCATAAATCCAAGGAGGGGCTTCCTTAGCTAATTTAATCACCTTTAAATAATAGCTAATCGCTGCTTCCGACTCACCTGCTTTGTGCTTGGCAACTGCCGCAGTGGTCAACCATTCAGGAGAAGAATGAGTCACTGCGCTATCGGGTTTAGACTGAACTGATTTCATGGGTTGATTAATTAATTGTGATGTGAGCAGAATATAAATAACCGTGGGAATAATTAATAGCCGTGTAATAGCCGTGGGAATAATTAGTAGCCAAAATTAAAGACGACTGTAGTGAATTAATTTCAAAATGACAATTTATGGTTAGGTGATAAGCAACAATAAAGCATCATGTTACTTATGATTGAGCTCTAATTAAATTAGCTATTTTTTTTTGTAATTAAGAATACATTTTTTGAACTATTCTCTTTAGACAATAAAGATTAAAGCAATATCATATTAATCGCTTTTTTTAAGATTGTCCTCTATTGTTATCAGTTCCTGAAAAACACTCTCGATTTTCTGCTTAACTATACCTGGAGTGAAGGCAGTGATCGCTTTTTTTGATCGGTTGGATAATTGATGCCACAGCTCAAGGTCGTTAGTAAGGCGTAATATTTGTTGAGCAAATTCTACTGTACTGTTGGCTTCTAAAATATGCTCTTCAGGAATTAAACTCATTCCTTCGGTACCAATCTTAGTCGAAACTACTGGCAAGGCATATTCTAAACTCTGACCAATTTTGCCCTTCATTCCTGCACCATATCTTAAGGGAGATACTGATAGTTTATGGCTCAAAAAATAGGGGCTGACATCATCAATATATCCTGGGACGGTAATGCGATCGCTTGCTAAAGCTAAAACATCAGCATTAGGATTACTTCCCAGCAAGGTGACATGAAGGTTGGGGTTGGTTTGCCACACTAAAGGCATAATTTCTTGGCACAACCATAGAACCGCATCGATGTTCGGCAGATGGTTATAGCTACCAATAAAGAGGATTCCTGAACGCTGATCATAATCAGGAAGGACATCCCGATACCCAGTATGAATGTTAGGTATAACTGCCGTATGATTGATTCCCTGATCTCCTAAGATCTTTTGTTCAATTGGTGTAATGGTAATGGTCAAATCTGCCTGATGAGCCATCTTTAATTCTTGAGCTTGCATCTCGATCCATTCTGCTGCGTTGTTTTGATCAGGAGCAATTTCCCAGGCTCTTTTTAGTCTTACGTAATGTAAATCAATGGTGTCGTAAATAACTTTGATTTCTGGTCTTTGACGAATTAAAGGTGCGTACTTCTCATTTAGTTCGGGGCGACAAATCCAGGCAAAATCAATTAAAGGTAAACGCTCAGATATTTGTTGCTCCATCGTAGTACCGTAACCCTGTTGAGTATATAAAGCCTCGATCTGGAGATTTTGTAAAACTGAAGTATAAGGTTCCGTCTTAAGTGCATTATCCGCCGCAAAAATCACGTGATAATTGAGGGCTTTAAAAATCTTTAGTAGTTCAAACAATCTACGGCAGCCAGATTCTCGATCATAGCTGGGCATATAGCTATCAATCACTAAAATCGTCTGCCCGCCCAAATATTTTCTGGTAGCTAAAGGCACATGATCGATACCTACATTTGGTAAATAGTTATTCTGGTTGAGGACAGTTTGCCATTTTTGCTTAAACTTAACCGCATTAACTACCTGATATTTTTTAGTACCGCTAGCTGTAGAAGTGCCAGAACTAATACCTTCAAAGTGAATTACTTCGGACTTGGGTTGATACATCACCTTCATTCCCAGTTGATGACGGATGGCAAAGCAAAGGTCTGTATCTTCATAGTAGGCAGGAGCAAAATCCCCTTCAAAGCCCTGCAAACCCTCGAAAACATCTTTTCGCACCATCAGGCTGGCACCAGAACAATAGTCTACAGGACGCAGATAATTGTACTTGGGATCATAGGGATTATCCTGCCGACCATAGTTCCACCCTGAAGCATCTTGCCAGACAATGCCGCCTGCTTCCTGTAAATTTCCTTGAGGATATAACAGTTTGGAACCCACAGCACCTACCTGATCGTCTTGTGCTAAAACTGAAACCAGACTTTCGATACAGTCGGGCTTGATCTCGGTATCGTTGTTAAGAAAATAGAGATATTTGCCTTTGGCGAGAGATGCACCCTGGTTACAGGAATGGATAAAACCCTGATTAGAATGACTGTTAATTAGATTCACCGCTGTAATGGGTGCCAAAACTTGCTCAGTTTGATCCGTTGAGCAATCGTTAACCAAGATAATCTCTACCTGGGTATTACTGGTCAGGTTTAAAGCGATCGCCTTAAGACATTGGAGAGTGTAATCTAACTGATTATAAACAGGAATAATAATGGACACTTCAGGAGCATCACTGTGGGGCAAAATCTCCTGTAATTCCTGGGCTAATGCCTGGAAATTTGGCTGTGGTGTATCTGCCTGGAGATGTTCTGGGGTGGTAGAAGTATTTGGTAAAGCTAATTTCCCAGCAAATTCTGATAATCGCCCTAAAACATCACTGTTCTTTGGCTGAATTTGTTCAGCCATCTGATAAATGACCTGTGCCTCATCTGGCTTTCCCGACTCTGCCAAGACATCTCCCAGCTTGAGATAAAGAGCAAGGTTATGGTTATCAATTGCTAAAGCTCGATGGTAAGCCTCAGGATTCTGGGGATCTTGTTCAATAGCCAGCAAAAAATGCTCTAAGGCTTGTTGCCGATCCTGTTGACTACGCTGGTATAGGGCATCCCCTAGCTTTTGCTGTGCTAGAGGTAAATCGTGCTGGATCTCGATCGCCTGTTGATACAGACTAATTGCTTGCGACCATTGCTTTAGCTTTCCGTAAGCTTCTGCTAAATTGTAATACGACCAAGGAAAGTCAGGATTGAGCTTAATTGCCTGCTGATAGATAGGAACGGCTTCTGACCATTGCTTTAATTGAATTAGAGCGTAACCTAAATTATTATATGACCAGGAAAAATCAGGATTGAGCCTAATTGCCTGACGGTAGGCAGAGACGGCTTGTGACCATTTCTCCTGGTGGCTGAAGATTTCAGCCAGTTGATGATAAGCTGCCCCATGTTCACCATCGTACTGAGTTGCTTGTTGGTAGCAGATAGCAGCCTGTGACCACTGCTGTTTTGCTTGATAGAGATTACCCAAACGAAAATAGAGTTGGGGATGATGTTGTTGTTTCAGCCCCTGGAGATAGCAGTCGATCGCCTGTTTTACTTGACCTAATTCAGTAAGCAATTCTCCTAGTGCCAGAGAAGCCTCAGTCAAGTCTGGCTGCTGTTCAATGGCTCGACGATAACAACTAATTGCCGAATTCTGTTTACCTTTACTGGCTAAATTTCTCCCCAGAACCAAGTATTCCTCAGCACGAATTCCCTCCTGTTCTAAAGCGATCGCCTCTAACCAATATTTAGTGGCTTGTTCCTGATTGCCCAACTCTGTCAAAACACGAGCTAATGCTAAATGCGCCTTTGCCATCTTGGGGTACGACGCGATCGCCTTTTGATACTGGGTGATTGCCTGTGACCAATCTTTTTGCTTGGCATGTAAACCAGCTAAGTTGAAGTGTTTCTCGGCTGCGTTCAAGCCTGATGTTTCAGTCTGAGGTAGCTTAGTTGTTTCTGAAGCTAGGTTGTGAGTAGCAGAAACTTTAGCATTAGTAGCGTCAGAAGTTAGCTGTAAAATGACCCGACAGTATTTAGCTGCTTCTGCCCATAGTTCTAACTGTTCGCAAAGTTTGACAATTTCTTGATAGGTTTCGACTCGCTCTGGTTCAACCTTGGCTGCCTTCAAATATTGCTCTAGAGCAGCTTGGGTTTGACCCTGTTGCTGTAGAGTATCTGCTTGATGGAGATAGTTGTTGAGGATCTGTTGAGAATCAGGAGTTGTTGACCGTTGTTGCTGTAGCTGACATCTAACCAAATGCCGATATACGGCAGTAAATTCTGGGTTAACCTTGAGTGCCTGCTGATAGTGGTCAATGGCTTGCTGCCACTGCTGTTGTTGAGCATATAGAGTACCCAAGTTGGCATAGGCTTCGGCAAAATCTGGTTGAATAGCGATCGCCTGCTGATAGTAGCCAATCGCTTCTTTTACTTTATTGGTTTTTTGTAGAGCATCCCCCATCAACTTGTGAGCTGGAGCTAGCCTTTGATTTATCGCCAGTGCTTTAGCACAGGCTTGAATTGTTTCTTGCCACTGTTGGGACTGCCAATTTTTTTGTGCTTGATCTAAGCAAGCTTGAGACTCATCTACTTTGAGCATTTCTGATTGTGTGTTGGGAGAGAATCAGTTGTAAGTAAGTACGCAACTGGAGAAAACTTAACACTCAACATCCCATATTGCCCACTGTTGTTACAGAATTGATCTAAAATTCAAACTAATCATCGTAGTTTAAAATATTTTTCAGCGGGCAATTAGCCCTGATTGCCAAGCAATGACTACTCAAATATTCTAGAATTTGCAAAAAAAGTTCATATTACAAATTAATATTGACATTTATATCAAATGTAGTTGGACTTAGCAACCAACTATACAAAGCTCGTTATAATTACTTATCGTTATAATTACTTATTAAGTGAACTAACGATTTCCATAGATCTGGGAAAGCATTGTTTTGTCAGCCTTTCTCTGTTTATAAGACGAAGCAATTTGCTACCCGTCTCCGTAATGATTAGCAGCTAGATAATTTTCATATCTATCAGCACTTGAAAAGTATCACGACATTTGAATCATATGTCTAACGCTCAAAATTCTCATAGCTCCCTCAAAAAATCTAGGACTGACCTCTTGCAACAAGAATGGACAGAGTTTAACCGTTTTAATCACTGTGGAGAATATCCATGTCCCGTGTGTCGTCATGGCAAAGTTGCGGAAATGCCATTGATGGAGACTTTTGCCTGTAATTTTTGCCAACATATCTTTACCACTAACTTTGATAAACAACTGCTTAAGATGGCAGATAGTCAACTTCCTCTAACTTGGTATTGGAATGGCAAAATTTGGAAAGGGATTCATCGAGAAGGTGCAGAAGTTGGCTGGACTTATCTAGTGTTTGCCTTCGCTTTTGTTTTTATTCCTACGGCAATTATCAGTGTCGGGGTGTATCTGTTTCCCCCTATGAGCGGTAGCTTTCTATCATGGCTTCCCCTAACCTGGACAATCTTAACTTTCTCGGCTCATCTTTTTTGCGTCGTCTGGTTGATTATTGAATATTACCAATTCCCAATTTTTCTTTATATCAGAGCTTTAAAGAGAAAGTTGTCTATCTATATGTGACCTCCTCCAGACGCTCATCCTAAAGGATAAGGTGCTGGCGTCCCTAGACTCACGACTAGGTTTTCTTGGTTATTCCTTGTTTCCAATTAGATAAATTAACTCAACTGTCTTCCTGGTCTCTCTTGTCTCCCTTGTCCTTTCTCAACCCATCAATTTAGAGTTGACAGACTACTAGTTAGGAGCAATGGGTAAGGTTCTTCCCTCTACCTGATCGAGATAAGGCTGTACTTCTTCAGTGTAGTCAATTGGCAATACAGCACAGACATTTTCATGGGGACGAGGAATAATTACCCAAGATTCTAGGGTAGCGCCTTCAGCTTTTTTTACAGCATCGATTCCCGCAGCCATAGCAGTTTTAACTTCAGAAACATCGCCCCGAATGTTGACATTAAAACGCGCGCTACCAACACGAATATAACCGACTAAAGTTACTCGCCCAGCTTTCACCATAGCATCGGCTGCTGCCAGGATACCAGGGAATCCTTTTGTTTCGATCGATCCCACGGCAGATTGAGATGGCATAAATTTGCTCCTTAAATTATTAATTACAAATACAAATTTAGTAATTTTGAATTACTTTTACGAGTTCTAATTTTAGCTGACCCGCGGTAATTTTTGAATACATTCTGCTAGCTACAAAAGATGAGCTAGAAGCGAAATTGTTCTACTTCTTCGGTGTAGTCGATAGGCAAGACCGTAACTACATTGTCAGGAGGATTAGGAACTATATAGTGAGTAGTTACCTCGCCACCAAAAGTATTGTCTGCTGCCTTTAATCCTGCTTCCATTGATGGTCTTACTTCGGAAATAGGACCGCGAATCGCAATGACAAAGGTACCGCTTTCCCCTTTATCAAAATAGACTAAGGTAACACGACCAGCTTTTAACATAGCATCAGAAGCAGCCAGAACAGCAGGAAACCCCAAAGTTTGAATCACCCCCACCGCGTGTTGTTGAGACATAAATAAAATTTAAAATTCTAATGATCAGGACTTATGTACCCTAACCACTATATCTTGATTGCGCTCGGTTCGGATACAGTGGCGATAATGCGATCGCAACCAGATTTTGGTTTTGCCCAGTGATATCGATAGTCATTGGGATCACCCCAACATAAACCAAGGTATATTTCGGTTCGGGCTGCGTCAATTTCTGCCCATTCAGTTTGGCTAATTAATTTATGAAGATAGTCACGGGAAATTAGTTGATGATGATTGCCTTGGCGATTAATTCGATGGTTAACTAACCAAAAATTCATTTGAAGTGTGGCTTGATGCCAAAAATCTAAAATCCTAGAGCGGGCGGAAATAAGAGTTTCTTTATCTCCCTCGACAGGAATCAACTGATTATGAATTTCAGGGTAGGTAATACTTTGTTCACTAAAGTTACAGGTACGCCAAATAATCCCTGAGACACCATGCTGCTGTTGGTATTCATGGATCTGACTGCGAAAGTCACGATAAGCGAATACTTTGTTTACCTGATCCATATTCAGAGCTTTAGCTACCACAGGGTCATTAATTCGATTTGCTGAGGATAAGACTACACGCTTTCCCTTCCAATTCTCCTTTAGCTCGCAGTCTAATATTTTGATTAATTCGTTAGTGGTATATGTCATCAATCCAATTGGGACTAAAGCTGCTTCACTTGCATTGTATCTCTGCTGATAGACAAGGAAGATAATTAAACAGATCGGCTTTATTTTTGATTAAGATCGATGCCCAAAGACTAACATCAGTAACAAAAATACGTATTATAGAGCAAGCACTAGTTGGTAAGGTTTATGTCCTCAGAAAACATCGAAATTTGCCCAGTTTGTAAGGTTCAGATTAAAAATGACCGCGAGGTAATATTCAGCGCGGGAAAACCAGGCGATCGCACTAAACTTTGGGCGCGAGTATGCCAGTATGTGATAGATAAGCAAGACGGTTGCATTAACCAGGATCCTGCTAAAATCTCACCCCTCAAAGCAACGGATAGTTATCAACCAGTTAGGTTTGAACAAAGGGAGTAATTACTAATTATTTAGCTTAAGAATAATTTATAAGAAGGATTGGCGCTTTCATCCCAGTAACGATAGCCCAGAGAGTTGATGAAATTTTGCCATTCCTCCATTTCATCAGGAGGAACCTGCATTCCTACGGCAATGCGTCCATAGTCTGCACCATTATTGCGATAGTGAAACAAGCTTATATTCCAGTTAGGACTCATGCAGCTCAGAAACTTAATCAACGCACCTGGGCGTTCGGGAAATTCAAAACGATAGAGTAACTCATTTTTCGCTAAAGGCGATCTCCCTCCTACCATATGGCGCAAATGCATTTTAGCTAGCTCATCATCAGTTAAATCAATTGTTTCAAACCCCTGGGATTCAAAAGTAGTGACGATGGAAGCAGCATCAGCGCGATTCTGTATTTGTATCCCCACAAAAATATAGGCTTTCTCGTCATCAGAAATGCGATAATTAAACTCAGTTAAGTTACGCTTGCCGATACACTCACAAAACTTACGAAGGCTGCCCCTTTCTTCAGGGATAGTAACCGCAAAAATTGCCTCTCGACGTTCCCCAAATTCCGCCCTTTCTGAGACAAACCGCAGACGATCAAAGTTCATGTTGGCACCGCAAGCGATCGCTATTAAAGTTTCTCCTGCAATATTTTCTCGTTCGACATAAGCTTTAGCTCCAGCGATCGCTAATGCCCCTGCGGGTTCTAAAATAGAACGAGTATCCTGGAACACATCTTTGATGGCAGCACAGGTATCATCTGTATCCACCAAAATAATTTCGTCCACATAGTCTTGACAAAGACGAAAAGTTTCTGCCCCTACTTCTCGCACCGCTACTCCATCGGCAAATAAGCCTACTCTGGGTAAACAGACGCGATATCCCGCTTTGAGGGATTGATACATGGCATCAGCATCAACGGGTTCTACGCCAATAATCTTGATTTCAGGGCGTAATCGCTTAATATATGCCGCAATGCCAGCAATTAAACCACCCCCTCCAATTGCCACAAAGATAGCGTGGATTGGCTGCTGATATTGCCGTAAAATTTCCATGCCGATTGTTCCCTGCCCCGCAATCACATCAGGATCGTCAAAGGGATGAATAAAAGTCAAACCTTTTTGTTGACATAGCTGTTTAGCGTGGGCGCAAGCATCATCATAGGTATCACCCCTTAAAACTACATTTCCGCCACGGGCTTTCACCGCATCTACCTTTAGTTGGGGTGTAGTTACGGGCATCACAATAATTGCCGTTGTTCCCAAATGTTGAGCAGCTAGAGCTACCCCTTGGGCATGATTTCCCGCCGATGATGCAATTACTCCCTGTTTTAAAATATCAGATGGCAACTGTGCCATCTTGTTATAAGCACCTCGTAGTTTAAACGAAAATACTGACTGCATATCCTCTCGTTTCAATAGCAGTTTGTTATTAAGTCTGGCTGATAAATTGGGTGCATATTCCAGGGGCGATTCCTGGGCAACATCATAAACGCGGGCGTTGAGAATCCTCTCCAAGTAGTCGGATTTCATTGGCGGGATGGCTAGGTAAAGATAATCTTAAATTCTATCAAAGTTTATCTGATGAACTACTCCTACTTACTTCGTTGAAGTAGGAGTTTCCTACTTTACTTTTCGGTCGTGGGTCTTATTCCACTTCGGAATTTCCCGTCTCACAGGTCGATGGCTTTTGCTAACAAGTTAGCAACGGCTCTTACTCATCCTCCACAGGCAGCAACGACAGCACCGTTCGTTGACTAGCAACTGCTAGATTTGATATTCAATTGTTTTTTATTGGACTAACTTAGGTATGAGCTTATTTATATCATTGACCCAGAGGTTTATCTCAGACTGAGGTAGAGAGCAAATCCCATTTCACACTTCTAAGGAACTCGACAACATTTATAGTCTAGCTACCGAGCAACAAAATTATCATACAACGACTGAAACCTATAGTACATAAAAATTTGATAAGTTTCTTATTAGCCGATTTATTAACGCTCCTGCTGTCGCGGGGCTATCCATCCCCACCTTTTAGAAGGATGGGGAATTCCGCCCATTTTGTTAAAAATCTCTATTCAAATATGTATAACTATTTAAAGTATTGGCGTAATTTTGCAGTAGTTTCTGGGCTTCTTCTGGGGTAATAGTTTGATTTTGGAGTGCTGATTTAGTGCGATCGCCCATGGTTTCTAGTAAGTCATTACTGTTGTATTGCACATAACCCAAGACTTCTTCAATGGTGTCTCCCTGCACTACAGATTCAACTTGATAACCTGTGGCATTGGCTTTGATATGCACTACATTAGTATCGCCAAACAAATTATGTAAATTGCCCATAATCTCTTGATATGCGCCGACAAGGAACATTCCCAGATAGTAAGCAGATGGTGAATTATGGTCTACAGAATGTAGCTCTAGGGAGTTTTTGGTAGTTTTGCGATCAATAAATTGATCGATCTTGCCATCACTATCACAAGTTATATCAGTTAAAACTCCTTTAACAGTCGGTTTTTCATTAAGGCGATGAATCGGCATTGTGGGGAAAAGCTGGTTGATTGCCCATGTATCGGGTACGGAACGGAAGATTGATAAATTGACGTAGTAATTGGACACCATAATTTGTGACAATTCGGCTAATTCATCAGGGACATCAGCACTATTCTGAATCATTGCTGAAATTCGATAACAACAAGCCCAGTAAAGCTCTTCTGCCTTAACTCGCTCAACGAGACTTAGATAACCGAAGTTAAATAAACTCAGGGCTTCTTGTTTAAATTGAATCGCATCGTGATAGCTTTCTTGGAGGTTGCCTTGATTAATTTCTTGATAAGTTTGCCAAAAATTTCTAATCACTAAATGAGCATCTGTTGTCGGTAAACTCAAATCAGGATCAGATACATTGCTGGTACTCAAGACATCAAAAACTAACACTGCTTGATGGGCAATAATCGCTCTACCACTTTCACTAATCAAAATAGGATGCCCTACTCCACCCTGATCGCAAGCATCTTTTACCTGTGCCACAATATCGTTGGCATAATTCTGCATATTATAATTTTTTGAGGCAGGGAAGTTGGTTTTTGAACCGTCGTAGTCTACTGCCAATCCGCCTCCTACATCCAGGTAGCACATATTCGCGCCTAACTTAACTAGTTGTACATAGATCTGACTAGCTTCACGGATCGCATTTTTGATAACTCTAATGGCAGAAATTTGCGAACCAATATGGAAATGTAATAGTTGCAAACAGTCTAACTTGCCAACTGTTTCTAGTTTACGCACCGTCTCTAGCATTTCTCCCACGGTTAAGCCAAACTTAGCGCGATCGCCAGTAGAATTTTCCCATCTGCCACTTCCCTTAGTATCTAACTTGGCACGCATCCCTAAACTGGGCTCAATATCTAATTCTTGACTGATGGCTAACAGCAAATCTAATTCTTGAGGTTGTTCAATCACGATAATTGATTTTTGTCCCAACTTGGTTGCCAACAAAGCAGTTTCGATATACTCTCTGTCTTTATAGCCATTGCAAATCAATAAAGGTTGACCAGCTTGAGATGCCAAACATGCCAAAGCAATCATTAATTCTGGTTTCGAGCCAGTTTCCCAGCCCAATTGATTTGGTTTGCCATAGTGAACTATAGCCTCGATCAGATGACGATTTTGATTACATTTGATCGGAAAAACCCCCTGATAATCTCCTGAATAACTATAACGTGCGATCGCGCGTTGCATACAGTCGTGGAGTCTTGTCATCCTATCTGCCAGAATATCGGGAAAGTGGATTAATAAGGGTAAATTAATTCCCTGCTTTTTCAGCGATTCAATTAAATCTAATAAATCAAATGAGTCGCCCTGAGTGCCTTGAGGTGAGACAGTAACATTTCCTTGCTCATTAATCGCAAAATAAGGTTTTCCCCAACCTTCTATATTATAAAGCTTGGCACTGTCTGCAACTCCCCAGCTATCTGCACTATCAGCTACGGAGAAGCAATTATTTGAAGCCTTGTCTGGTTGGTTTTTTTTAGGACTAGATTGAGACTGGCTGTTGACCATCGAAAATTAATTACCGCATTGTTTCCACAAGTATTATAGAGAGTGCCGAACAGCTTTTAATGGAGATGAAAAATCTATCGCTCTGTATAAGCGATTTACAGTGAAGTCACAAACATGGTAAGCTCCTGCCATGAAACAACTACGGGAATTCAAGTACAGATTTTACCCAACTCAAAAGAGTAAATGAGATATTAGGAGATTAAAATCCCCGCGTCGTTACTCAACCAACCGTCAAAACGCGGGCTAGTTCACTCCCTTCCATTATCTTCAGGTTTATTTATTTGGATTTCCTTCATTCGGAAAGCCCTAATTATTTATGCACATTACTATTGGCATCCTTGCCTATAACGAAGCTGAATCGATTTCAAATATCTTGCATTCATTGTGCGAACAGAGTTTGTTACAAGATTCTCACAGTGGTAATGTTGTTGAAGTTATTGTTGTATGCAATGGATGTGTAGATAATACAAGTAGCGTAGCTAAAAAAAGCCTAGAAAATTTAGCAAAAGAATTAGATTCAGCATTGTTTCAATGGGAAGTTTGTGAAGTAGAAGAAGCAGGAAAAAGTAATGCTTGGAATTTATTCATTCATCAATTTGCTGACCCTGATGCTAACTTTTTCTTTCTGATAGATGCCGATATTAAACTGTATGCTAAAGACACTCTGGATCAAATGCTGGATATATTAGTCCAAAATCCAGAATATTGGATATCTCTCGATCAACCAATCAAAGATCTTGAACTAAAACTAAATAAGAACTTTTTAGAAAAGTTATCGGTAGCAGTTTCCAAATCTTCTAACAAAGATCAATTATATATCTGCGGTCAACTTTATTGTGGTCGTGCTTCAGTATTACGTGATATTTGGATGCCAGCAGGATTACCTGTTGAAGATGGTTTCTTAACTAACATGATTATCAGTGAAAACTTTACTATTAAGAATCCTTCTTTTAAAAGAATTGTGCGGGTAACAGAAGCCTCTCACGTTTTTGAAGCTTATACCAATCCCCTAGAATTAATAAACCATGAAGTAAGGGTTGTAGTAGGTATGGTAATCAATATTTTCCTAAAGGACTATTTCCGAGAAAAATGCAATGAGGGACAAACAGCAGGGGCATTAATAGCCAAAATGAATCAAGAAAAGCATCTTTGGTTGAATAACTTTATGAGAGATAGCCTAGCTGATAAAGGCTGGTGGGTCATACCCATTTTTCTGGTTTTTCGTCGCTATAGATCTTTAAAAAATCATTCACTGCTCAACGCTTTTTTGCGAGTTCCGATCGCTACCCTAGCATTTATAGTTGACGTGGGCATTTTCATTCGAGCTAATAAAAAGCTGCACAGCAAGATAATTACTGATTATTGGTAAATCAGTTGACTTGATGTCAAGCAAATAACACTAAGCAAAATACTTAAGTTCGCCAGCTTGACAGTCAATCAAACCTAATCACAGTATAGCAATGAGTAACATACAAATAGAATCAGACCTTAAAGAAGTATTGGGGGAAATCAACTCCAAGCTTGGTAAGATTGATGATCGTCTTAATAACATAGAAATTTCTCAGGCAAGATTAGAAGAAAAATTCCAGGCTCAAGAGAAAATAGTCACCGAGCTTAAAGGTTCGCAGAATAAACAGATTTGGGCATTGATTATTTTAGCTTTTACTGCTATTGTCAGCTTGGTCATTGGATTGGGTAAATTCATTTTTTTTCCCAACCCTTAGCGCAATCGCTAGTTGTAGGAGAATTGAGTTATTGTGAGTCGCGCGATCGCTTTAGTTTTGAGAACTATTTATTTTAGATTGCATAAATTAAGGGGTTGGGGCGTATATTTTTTTGTACCTACAAATAAACGCTATTATTTACCATGCTAAAACCAACTCCAGACTCCGAAGTAATCAAAGCTAGAACACCTTTGTATCTAATAGGCGCAGGAACTTTGATTGCCATCATCGCTATAGCAGCTACCTCAATAAGCAAAGAGAATAAAGATTTAGCTCAGGCTGCCTTTGGTTTAGCTGGAACGGCGATCGCTGGTGCTGCTGGATTAGCTCAGTCAAATGGAAAACATAAAGAGAATCAACCAAGCTTTGAAAATCATGGATTGCAATTAGTTAAACAGGATAATAATGGCTCTACAACCGAGGCTATCGAACCTGCACCTAAAAACGAAAATCTTTCTAAAGACTAAATAGATATCTTCAATTGATACTAAAGTAACAGACTTCTTAAAAATCTTTCGTTTGAAGTTTAATCCGAATCAATAGCGATCGCAAGTGAAAGTAAATCTTTTAGGCGAAGCTGCTGAATAATCTGACAAGTATAACGAACGTAGTCATATAGATTAATACTCAAATCCAGTTACAGAGCCACATGACTAGGTTTTTTGTTGTGATGCGATCGCTGGTAAAATAAAATATCGGAGCGAGCGTAAGTGCGAGACATACTGAGTGTAAGACACTTCTGAGCAAGCTCGATGTTTGACTGTTGTGGATCTTGCGATCGCCTCGAATTGAATTGTCAATGTTAATTCGATTGGACAATAAGTTTTAAATATGGATAATATTCAAATTCGTACGAATATCTTTTAAAGGAGTTGACCATAAAGTATTCCATCGAATGCCAAATAAAGGTTTGGCTCTCTGTGCCATTGTCCATCCTTGAGTAATAGCATTTAGATACTCCCCAGCAGTTTCAATATCATCAACAACTGCTTTTAGTAAGTTTTTTGCTATTAAAGCTAACCAAAAACGAGAAGCATAAAGCTGTGCCACATAAAATGCCTCTAGCTGAATTTCTCCAATTATATTTGTATCAAACCCTGTAACGACGTGCCAAAGATCGTGGGTTTCTCTGATGTGAGCAATAAAAAACTGGTAATCATTATCGCTCTTGCTAGTTTGTAATGGCATTAAACCATTTCTCGTCATGTGGTCAGCGTAAACATAGCCCAGTGTATTTTGAGGATAAGTAAGGAGTTGTTGTAGATCAACAGAACCTAAACGAGGACGAGAAAGAAATGCTTGTTTTCCTTGTGGATGATGAGAAAGAAACTCGATGATGATGTTTAAAGTTTCAGCATCATTGAGAGTTTTTGAAAGAATAGCGACCGCATCAAAGTCTCCATCAGGTGCTTTTACCATGTTGAAAAAGCTTTCAAATGCCTTATCTTGCCACTGTTGATCTGCATCTGTTAAAGTCTGCATAAAAATTTTCCTGGTTTACTCTCGTCGTTCTTTTCTATATTCTCATCCCTTCTTACTTGAACCTTCAAATCTTAACGATAACTGAACTCTTGCATAGTTGCGATCGCTCTTCCCCTAATAACTTTACCCAACCCAATTTTTTTACCAATCATTACTAGTTTCATAACCTAAATTGATTCTTCAGAAGATTATTCTTGTATTTTACTCGACTGTTGTGATTTCGGCGATCGCACAATGAAAATATACATCAACAGAATAAACAACAAGTAAATCGAGTTTAGCTATCAATTTAGCTATCTTAGTAATCCCTTAGTAATCCAAACAGTAAGCATTGATTTCTTGAATGAGACTTTGCTGCATTTTTCCCGCTTTTATGGCATCGTTGCGGGCAGATTTAAGAGCTTCTAAGTTTTTATTTTCTCTAGCTCTCACAGCGTCATAGGTAGCCTGAGAGTAAACACGATAAATAGTGGCAAGCTGATGTTGATATTGAATTAATATACTGTCATTAATTTTTACAGCTTGAATATTATTGGCAGCACTATCCATTTTGCTAGCAGCTTGTAACCAGCTTTTCATTTCTACTAGCTGTTGAGCATCAACATAACTAATATTTTTATTGCTCTCGGTGACGCTGCGGGCAATCTGAAAAATTGGTTCGCATTGGGCAGTTCTATCAGTTCTATTTTCTTCGCAGCCAAGAATAGCAAAGCCCGCTAGGATAGTCATCAGAATGAACAGCAAGTTTGTCTTACTATGCTGCTTTAGCAAAAGATTCTCCCTCACTCTGGTTTCATTCTTCATCCTTGATCCTTGATCACTTCCTGTCTCCATGCCTCTTTTGATGCCATTGCCAAGCATGACTGATAATCTTCTTTAGATCGGCATAGTTCGGATTCCAGCCCAGCATTTCACGAACTTTCTGACTGCTACCAACTAAAATAGGTGCATCTCCTGGACGGCGATCGCTCTCAAGGGCAGGAATCTCTAAACCTGTTACCTCACGGGCGGTTTCAATTACTTCTCTCACAGAAAAGCCGTTACCATTCCCCAGGTTAAATACTTCTGATGCTCCTCCCGCAAGTAAATACTCCAGTCCCAAAACATGAGCATCTGCTAAATCGTTGACGTGGATATAATCACGCACGCAGGTTCCATCAGGAGTATCATAGTCGGTGCCAAAAATATATAAGGAGTCTCGTTTCCCGAGAGCGGTTAGTAAAGCCAAAGGAATCAAATGAGTTTCTGGGGTATGGTCTTCTCCTAGTAAACCACCTGGATCGGCACCGCAGGCATTAAAGTAGCGGAATGCCACGGATTTCAAGTTGAAGGCAGTATCAAAGTCACTTAAAATTCGCTCGACCATATCCTTGCTCGCAGCATAGGGACTGAGAGGATTGTGAGGATGACTTTCGGTCATGGGTACTTCTTGCGGCATCCCATATACGGCACAGGTGGATGAAAAAACAATCTTATTAATTCCCTGTGTCAACATTGCCTCCAGAAGATTAAGGGTGCTAGCAACGTTGTTACTGTAATATTTTGCTGGTTCTTTGACTGATTCTCCCACAGCTATATAAGCTGCAAAGTGGATTACCGCATCAATTTTATGAGTCGTAAATAACTTATCTAATAAGGCGCGATCGCTGGTATCACCAATCACCAGTTTCACCTGGAGTACATCATCAACTATTTCTTGATGGCCGTAGGATAAATTGTCTAAAATGATCACGTTGTAGCCAGCTTTTTTCAAGGCTAACGCAGCATGAGAGCCAATATACCCAGCACCGCCTGTAACCAAAATAGTCTGCTCTTTAGATGACACTTGCTTTTACTCCCCAATCGACTTGCAGCTAATAACTTAACCTGAACTAATTTATACGGCTAACTACATAATCAGTCAACTCATTTAAAGCATCTTTGGACCTAGAGGGGGGTAGGCAATGAAGATCTTTTTCCGCCCTACGAGCATGGTCAGAGGCTAATTGCCGAGCCTGGTCTATTCCATCACTGTCTTGGATTAATTCTAGAGCTTTATGGAGATCTCCTGGTTCGGCAAATTCTCGTTCGATCAGAATTTCCAAATAGGGTTGCTGTTTTAGGGCATAAAGTACTGGAGCAGTTAAATTACCACTAGCTAAATCTGAACCTGCTGGTTTACCTAATACTTCCGTTGAGCCAGTGAAGTCTAAAATATCATCAACTATCTGAAAAGCAAGCCCCAAATTACGACCATAGCTGTAGATATTTTCCGTTACTTCAGATGCAACACCACTCAAAACAGCGGCGGCTTTTCCACTGTTAGCCATTAAAGAAGCCGTCTTATAATAGCTTTTGTCTAAATAAGCATCTATGGAAGCATCAATATCAAAACGATTTAATCCCTGCAAGATTTCTCCTTCCGCAAAATCTCGAATCACTTCCGACAACAGCTTAACTACCTGCAAATTATCCAAATTAGCTAAATACCAAGATGACTGGGCAAACAAGAAGTCCCCCGCTAGCACGGCAATTTTATTATCAAAGAGATTATTAACCGTTTTGACATTGCGACGTAAATCTGCTTCGTCTACCACATCATCATGTACTAAACTAGCAGTATGGATCATTTCAGTGATTTCAGCCAAACGGCGATGGCGAGGGGTAAGCTTCTGATCCTTCATAGTTGCCCGAGAAACTAACAAGACAATTGCTGGTCTAATTCGTTTGCCTCCAGCATCAAACAAATGTTCAGCAGCAGCACCCAAAATTGGATGGCGCGCACTGATTAGTTGTTTGAGATTATCTGTCATAATACACAGATCGTTTTCCACGGGTGCCAATAAAGAAGTAGTAAAAGATGTCATTGTTAAGCCAGGCTTGGCAAGTATTTATTTAAGAAACTTTACATATTATTGTACTTATTTTAAGGGAAGCTCCGCTAATAACCAACTATTCACTCCTGAAGTATCCAGAATCTTGCTTTTTCATTCAGACCAGGGCAAACGCACACGTTTCTTTAAATTGAATTAGAGAGAGAATTAAGAACAAGAGCTAGATAATTATTATCCCATCCAGCTTTGAGTCCTTCTTGAATCGCTACAGGTAGCTATACGATTGTCTAGGATGTGTATTGTTCAAAAATTCTTCGACGTTGCTATATCCATCACCATCAGCATCTTCAGAGCCATCTGATGAGTTGCTTAAGTTGAAAGCATATATTTGTTCATACAGATCGGGCATACCATCATGATCTGTATCTTGATAAGGATAACCTGAGTTGATTTCAGACCAGCCATTTACTGCTATTGGGTCGTCAATTATCTTTCCTGTGGTTTGCCTGACATCTCGTACTATTCTACGATCTATAGGATCTCTAATGGTCAGGAAAGTTCCATCATCTCTGAGCCGTTGATTGGCTCCTGAATATTGTAATACTTTCTGACATGCCGTTTGTGCAGAACTTGTCGTAACTTTAGCAGCAGGATGAGGTTTCGGAACAACCCACTTTAGAGATTCAGGATGGATTACCTTTTTAGGAACTACATTACCTTCAAGATAAATTTCTACGGGTTCATATTTTGTATCGATAAACCAGTCACTAGAGCCAGTATTAACTCCTGGTTTAAAATAGTTATTAATATAATTTACCTGAGACACACCATAATCACCTCTGACATGGGTTGGGGAAAAAGAGTTTTCACCAAAGCCAGGATTGTAAACCACATTATTGACAATATCTACTACACCAGTGGTTTTAACTAAGGGATTGCGACGTTTATTGTGTGCCAACAGATTATGGTGAATCGAGATATTTTTTTGTCCTTCTGAGGCTAGCAATAAACCCATACTATGACATTGTTGTTCCCCATCTTCAACATGAGTCGAGCAGTCTAATCCTTCGGCGATAATACTCCACTGAATAGTAATATTGTGCGCGTCATTATAGACACTGACTATCTCATCAGTTGCCCAACTAAATGAACTATGATCTACAATCGTGTTGTAAACCTCTCCACGTCCCCCAGCTATAGTCAAAGCATCAAGATTTCCGTTTTCACGAGGATTACTTCCTGGTCTTGATCTGATGTATCTTACAATTACATCATGAGTTTTAATTTTTAAAGGTGCTTCCGTATTTTGAGGACTATTCTTTAAAGTAATACCGCCCCCAGGAGCAGTTTGACCAGCAATGGTAATATAAGGTTTAGTAATTTTCAGGCTTGAATCAAGTTCAATTGTTCCACCAACTTTAAAAATAACAATTCTTGGTTGGTCAGCTTCAATAGCTGCTCGTAAACTTCCCCAGCCACTATCATTCAAATTAGTTACTTCAATTACCTTACCCCCACGTCCTCCCACTGACATCGCACCAAAACCTTCTGCTTCGGGAAACGCTGGCACAAATTCTAGATGATCAGCTAAAGTCAGATTTTTTTCTGTTTGAGTATCGGGGAATTGAGTGGATTCTGGGGGAGCAAGTAGAAAACAAAGTAACAGCAACCAGAAACAGAAAATACAAATCTTTTCCCAGACAAAATTTGGAAAAATCATCACTCCGAACTCCAAACTCTATCCATTCGGGCACAAGCAAACTCCGAACTCATTTTAGTAATCCAGTTTAGAGCTTTTTCAGACTGTGATTCGATCGCCTGGGAGCTATCTAGTTCTAAAATGGGGATGTCACAAGTTCGCCCACAGTTGATAATTTCTTCTAGATAAGCAGCATATTTTTCCATTGTAGAATAGGCTTTTTCTGAATCCATGCGATCAAAACGACTGTTTGTGGTAGGACGATGCTGGATTCTTTTTAGAGCAGTGTCTATGTCTAGCTGACAGTAAATAATTATTGTTGATCGATTGTGAAATAGGGGAGTTATCGACCGCTTTAAATATTTGGTTTGAGGTGGACTTCCCGTAATGCTAACCGACCAAGTTTCTTGAAGCAAACCTTGATCTAATAAGATAATTTCACAGTCTTTAGTACGAGCTACGGCATCGTTTCTTTTTACATTGGTAAAAATCTTGGCTGCTTTGGAAAAACTCTGCTGATTGATTGGTTTAACCTGCAAAGCAAATGTCAGAGAATTGATTAAAATATTCCAGTGATTGAGATTATCGGGGACAAGCTGAATCGCTTTTTGTAAGACATTTTCTCCGTGCCACTGTTTTAAAATCTCATCTCTAAAAACTATTTGTAAACCTCGTTCTCTCAACTTTAATGCAACCTGTTGAGATACAGTTGTTTTGCCCGCACCTGGAAGCCCTACAAACTCGACTATTAAAGGTTTGGACTTTTGATTTAAAGACTCTCCCATACTGCTCTCTTGGCTGTTACTAAAACTTGATCTAGAGGTTGCTCGGCATCAACGGTAATTACAGTAGTTTGATGAGGAAACTTTAATGCTTGAACTGCTGCGACTTTCTTATGAACCATTTCAGAGGGTGTTCCTGCTTTTCGCGCCTTGGCTACTTCAGGTGTAATGTTCAATTTGATGACAATATCGGGAGGCATTGTTTCTGCCATATGTTGATAGGATGCAAATTCCCACTGTTGAAAAGTTTGCAGTAATTTTGGTGTCTTATCTTTGCCACTAATGAGCAAAGGACCATCATTAAATCCTAAAATCTGACTTTGAGGATAGCGATCGCAAATTACAATCATACCCCGTTCTTTGGCTAAATGTGCCTGCTTGAGTTTATTTTGTTTTTCGTAGGTTAGGATAATTGCCCACAAGAGCTTATGTAACCTGGATATTAAGGATTTTTTCTTAGTTGATTTGAGATTCTCTGGGGTACTGGAATCATCAACATCAGAAGATTTAGCAGAGCGTTTTGCTTTCGCTCCTTGCGCCATCCAAATTAGAGGTTGTCGTAACATAGAAGCTTTACCATCGCCACTACCTAAATACATGGGCAGCACATCCAATTTTTTGGATAAAGATTGAGAAATTTCCGAAATTACGGTGGATTTACCCGAGCCATCTGCTCCCAAGACAGCAACAATAGTGCCACCCTTGACAGATGTTCTTCTGGTAACGATAGGTGCGTGAAACACTCTAGTTAGTATTTTATGGGCGATATCTTTGCTTTCTCGATTCCATCTTAATACCGTCGCTACCACTGGATTATAGTAGCGGTATTTCTTTAGAGCAGAGCGAATAGCATTGTTAGGGGATAATATTTGCTTGAGGTTAGCATCAGAAGAAATTGAATTTAAAACTAACTCCGTGGCTTTTTCTCCTAACAATTTTTCGCTTAATTGTTGTACTTTAGTGAGATCGATTCTTTCTTTAAGCCAGTTAAATTCACGAATAAAATCACCTTTAAAATAATCGTAACCGAATAAACTTTTAAGGCGATCGCGATTTCTTACTTTCAACGCTGCCCGCACAATTAACAAAATAATTTCTATATTAGGCTCGGCAATATAAATTTGATGTTCGCGATCGTAAATTCGACTGGATAATATTAGTTTTTCCCAGGGAAGATGATAGCCTTTGAGTTGTTTCTCTCCTAGTTCTAGCTGATAATGAAGATGAAAATGAACTAAAGTTCCTGTCTCTTGATCAATTGCTAAATAATCTTCGATATCTCTATATCTTCGGCAAGGGATGGCTTCAAAATACTTAAAACCGATCTCTGGTAATACTCCTTCAAGTTTTTCTTGTTTGGCTTTATCTACCAAGATGTCTAAGTCTGTCTTGCCTTCTACCGCAGCGTCAACGTGTTCGTTACTTTTCCAATGACAATAACGAATATTTTCCTGTTCGAGTCGTTGAGTTAGTTGGTTAACAACCTGAAGTGATACCATATTTAAATCTAAGATTTTTATTGATTAATTTTAAATTTTTTAATTTAATGTTTAACATCAAGAGCGGAATTTTTACCGCCCTAGATATTAGATAAACTGGCGAACTTGCGCCACGGCTTCTTTCTCTTTAAGAAAGTTATCTCGCTCCTGCTTAACACCTTCGATAATCTGATTGCAGACTTCGAGATCGAAACGACTAAAATCAGCATCAGCAGGTTTATAGCCAAAAATCGTTTTACCAATTTTTTTAGAAGTTTTGAATAAACCCCATTCGATAATCTGATTCAGCAGCCGATAAGTCATAACTGATTTTGTGCCTCCCTGGGGATATCGCTCGCAGATTGGCTTATATTTAGGTTCATCAGCGTAATCATCGACCACAATTAGACCACCTGGCATTAAGAGATTCCAAAATAAAGCAAAGTCCCGATCTAGTCTGCCGTCTGCATCATGAATAAAAGCAGATATCTCTTTTGTTTCCACTAATGAAATTACCTCATTGCCATTGTCAAAGGTTACTTCTTGAGGAAATAAAGTAATCTTATCGTTAGCATCAAACTTCTCAAAATGCTCTTGAATCAAATTGAGATTGTCTTCATACCCTCCAACATCGCTTCTCGTACCACCTTCACATTTTTCAACTACAATTAAGCGAGATTTCTTATCTGATTCTTTCATGCCCCAAGCGATCGCAATACTCCCTGCACCAGTAGCACCACCTACTTCGATAATATCTAAATCGGGCAACTTACGAGACTGTTGGTACATGTATTTATATACAACGGGCCAAAGCATACCATTGGTTTGTGTTCTGAGATTATAAAATCTGTAATTGGTTACTGCTTCGTAAAAAAAATAGATCTTTTTAAGTACAGACTTTAAATTTTTGTTCATGATTTAATTACTATGGGATATTTAATTGAGTTTGTAGTAATCGACTTTATTACTGACAAAATAATAGAGAATATCTATTTATTTTTGCTATCTAACTTTCAGGCAATACTAATCATTTCATATTTTTACTGGGTTTTTATTATTTTGATTTACATTAAAGCCACTAAATTTAATTTTAAAAATTGCCTTTATTTTATAGTTTAAGATTGGGTTAAGTATACCAAAGAATATTATGAAAAAACGTCAAAACCTAAGAAACTCTTAATATTTAAATTCTGATTATTGTCTAAGTAGTTGTGCAAAATTAATTACACATTTTACTAAGCTAAAACTCTTGTCATACCGTAGATACAGAAGATCTAAGTAGGTAATTAATTTTGACTAGGTACTTATTAGCTAAATTTCAATTTTGATGCCATAATCAACATTTTTCTGATATTAGAATTAAATAGTAATAGTCCATAGCTGATTATTAGTAGTCCAATCCCCAGGACAGGTGGTAAAAAAGCTCCTCCAAATAAAGGAATTGTAGATGCTAAAGTCAGCCAAAATACATTCCCATAGTTGGGAGAACCAAAATACTTCTCAATCGAGAGATGAATCCAATAATAGCTAGGCAAAGCAATAACTTCTGCCAGTCCATACCCCCACAGTCCTATGAATGGCATAAGCACTAAGGTTGCTAACCAAAGTAACCCAACAAACCAGGCATTACGACGAGCCACTTCGTAATTATGCCCAGTCGCATAAAGCGTAGAAGCGTGCAACTCAAAGATGCCACCAACAATCGCTCCTAGAGCAATGAAGGGAAATATCTGAGCACTGATCAACCACTTGTCGCTAAACATGATCGGGATAATCCAGGCAGAAATACAAGAAAATGCAGCACATACAGGACCAATTAATAAGGCTTGATATGCCATCCCTTGAGTAATAGCATTGCGAGTTTTCTTGGGGTCATTGACAAATTTAGCCATAACGCTAATTGACATGCGACGCACCACCATTCGCAGAATTGCTAATTGATCGGCTAAACGAATTGCAATACTAATTAGCCCTGCTGCTTCTACTCCTGCTAAACGACTAACCAGCAGAGGAACTCTCAGATTTTTCAGATTTAACAACCAGTCAGAGCTAGAGTAGCTCAACCCATAACTAAGTGCGGGTTTAAGAGTCTGCCATTGCCAACCCCAACGCCAGGTAATGGGATAAAAAAAGGATGCTAATAGTGCTTGAACTATATATCTGGTGACTGTTCCGACAATCGGGCCCCAAAAACCCCATCCCATTAAAACGAGTATGACTGATAAAAGATAGTTGGCAATTTGTGCCAGTGCTTCAATCACCCCTACTTGAGCAAAGCGTAACTCTTTCTCTAGCATTGCGATCGATATTCGACTAACCTGATCGAGCCAGAGGGCTGGCAAGACTACTTGTAATCCCTGAGTGACTTCACTTTTGCCAGTCCACCAACCGACAAGGGGCGCTGCGCTCCACAGCAATGCGATAATGGCAACTCCTACTGTATTGTAAAAAGCTACAATCTGTTCTGAATCTTTTTTTACGAAGTCTGGTTTGCGAACTAAATATACTTGCAGCCCTAGTTTTAGTGTGGGTGTAAAAAAGTAAAAAATCCCGAGGACGATTGTCACAATCCCATAGCGCTCTGGCCCCAAAATACGAGCAATTACTAATACATTAACTAAAGACAGCCCTGCCACCAGTAATTGTCTAATTGAGAGGGAAATACCACCTTTAAGGATTTTTTCCTTAAGACTTTTGGGAGTAGACATTAATGTTTGTTATTAAAGATTGGATCATTTTTAAGTAGCTATGGAACATTAAATATAAGAATTTTTTATTTTTTCTCTTGTCTGGCTGTACATTCCCTGCTTACCCAGAGAACAGATTAGTGACCCATGAGATGCAGAGAACCTAAAAAATATTGGCAGTACTATTGTTACTATTGTTGTTACTATTGTCAGAGTACTTAAAAAATTTCGTAGTATCACCTTGGTTACTGCTTAGATAGTGATTCTTATTTTTTCCGATCTCATTAATCACAACACCTAGAATTGAAACATTACTTTCTTTAAGTTTGGCGATTTCACGCATAATCATCTCTTTGGAGATAAAATTGGGACGCACGGTCAATACTAAACCATCCGTCAATTCACTTAACGTACCAGCATCAGCACAAATGCTAGTGGATGAAGCATCTATAATCACTAAATCGTAAAATTGTTCAACTGCTTCTAATAGAATCTCCATTGATTTCGATTCGATAGATGCTGCGGGACGATTATTTAATTGACCATGAGTTATCACTGATAAATTGTTAATCATTGTGGTGCGTGCTACAGATAGAAATATTTTAGGATTCTCAAGAACTTCTGTTAATCCAGGATAAGGAGATACGTCTAAAAGTTCATGTTGCATGGGTTGTCGCAAGTCTGCATCAATAATTAAGGTACGTCTTGACAACATTGCTGCCACAGCAGATAGATGTAAAGCTACTGATGACTTACCCTCTCCAGACACTATGCTACTAATGACGACGCTAGGAGTTTTTCCATTAGAAGAGGATTCTAGTGTTTTCAATAACGCACGATAAGGCTCAACAAGTGTCGAATCGTCTAAAAATCGATATAAGTCAGGAGCACCTGTAATACAAGTGGTAAGATTGGGTAACACTCCAAGAATAGGAAGATTAAGGGTTTCTTTGGCATCGGCAGCATCATCCCCGTTATCATCGATTAAACCTAAGCAGAAAACTGCTCCAATTGATATTAAAATTCCCGCAGCAGTACCTAGGACTAATACCACTGCTGGTTTAGGAGATACGGGAATTGTGTTGATTTCGGCATCAGAAACAATTCTGGTAGTGCTTGAAGATTGAGTTTCAGCAATTTTAGCTTCTTCTAGTTTGCTTTGTAACAATTTAAGAGATGCTTCTACTGTTTCTTGTCGACGAATTAATTTAGCAAGAGATTTTTGATATGCAGGAAGTTGAGCAACTTGAGTTTGTAAATTGTTTTTCTCGGCTTTTACAGTTTTTAGTCTGTTTTCTAAGGTTTTGTGTTCAATCTGAATAGAGACATATTGAGAAATTAAATCTCGGCTATAGGGGTTAGATGAAGCACTATTAGATAGTGGAGCTTTTTTATCAATCGAGGCGCGTAAATTTTTTTGCTCTGACAAAAGTGTTTGTAATTCAGGAGCGTTGTCTGTTAAGTAAGAACGGCGACGGTTAATTTCTGCTTCTAATTCTTCTAGCTGACTGCGCAATTTTAAGAGTTGTTTATCTTCAGACAGACGCAGGGCTGCATGAGCCTTATCAATATTATCCATGCCAGCAGCTTGTTTCAACATTTCTCTCTTGGTAGTTACTGTTTGTAACTGACCTGAGAGATCAAGTTCTTCATTTTGCAGTTTGGTCAAGCTGTTTACCAAGCTTTTTGATTGAGCTTCAAAATTGACCAGACCTTGAGTTTGTCGATACTCACTTTCGGCAATTTCTGCTCGTTGAAGTCTTGATTGCTGTTCGGTAATTTTAGCTTCTAAGAATTCTCGTAGAGTAGAGGCTTGTGATTGATTTGTTCTTATGTTTTCTTTGACTGCGGATTTTGCAATACTATTTAATAGTTCAGCAGCTATTTGAGGATCTGGGTAATGATAGACTAACCTTAAAATATTAGTTGCTGGCAGTATCTCCACGTCAATGTTTCTTCTTAGTTCTCTAATAGTTGGCAACTCTATATCTGGTATTTCTGTATCCTTCTCAAAATTCTTAAGAGCACGTTCCAGAACTTTATTTGATTTTACCAATTCAGCTTGAGTAGCAACAGGATCTGCTGTTTTACCAGGGGTTTTGGTATTTTTATCGGTCAATTGTTGACCTAAGTTGGAAACACTAACTTCTTGCTCTCCAACAATTAGCTTTGCAGTTGTCCTATACTGCGAAGGAGTAATAAATAGGTAGAAAATTGAGGCACTTATAGTCGAGATAAAAATTGGAAAACTAATCCCAACATGCTTTTTGAAAATTGATATAAATAGGGAATCGAAAGATGTTTCTCTCATGATTTATTCAATACCATTGATCTGGTTCTATTATTATAAATTTTAAACAAAGAAATAGAATATGCGATTTTTGGCAAATATTATATGATAAGTTTTTAGAAAACTGTAGTTATCAGGTAATAACTAAATATTTTAGAATAGGTAAACAGATAGGGAGCATCTCATTTTGGAAGAAACATAATCTACTGAATAGTGTAAACTTTGATTTATCGTTGAGCTAAAAGATATATTTGCCGAAACAGGATGCTCCCAACAGATAGTCTATTATTATAGAATTTATTTGAATTTTAATCAAAAAAAAGATGCTCACAACATTTTTTTTTACTCTACTTATATTAGCTTAGACTGACATACTCCTGCCTTTCTACTTTGTAATAAGAGCAATACCAATCGATAAAGAGCCCTAATCCAACCTCAAGAGAAATTCTAGGCTTGAAGCCTGTATCTCTGATTAATTCATCGATATCAGCATAGGTTTCTTCAACATCTCCAGGTTGCATAGGTAAGAATACTTTTTGTGCTGAAATGCCAAGCTTATTCTCTATGATTTCAATAAAATTGGTTAAGTTGACTGGCTGATTATTGCCAATATTATAAACTTTGTGGGGAACTATTTTTCCCTTAGTATTAATCAAGTTAGCTTGAGATAGTCCTTGATCAATAACTCTAGTTATGCCTTCAACGATATCATCGATATAGGTAAAGTCACGACGCATTCTTCCGTGATTGAACACTTTAATTTCTTTTTTTTCCAAGATAGACTTAGTGAAGGAAAAATATGCCATGTCTGGTCTACCCCAAGGACCATATACGGTAAAGAAACGCAAACCTGTAGCTGGGATGTTGTATAAATGACTGTAGGTATGTGCCATAAGTTCGTTGGCTCTTTTTGTGGCAGCATAAAGACTAACGGGGTGATCTACAGGATCATCTGTAGCAAAGGGAATTTTAGTATTCGCACCATAAACTGAACTAGAAGAAGCATATACTAAATGCTTTACTTCAGTCTGACGACACCCTTCTAAGATGTTGACAAATCCCACTAAATTGCTGTCTACATAAGCATTTGGGTTGATTAAGGAATAGCGAACCCCTGCTTGGGCAGCTAGATTGACAACTACTTTCGGTTTATAGGTGTTAAAAAGTTCGGCTACTTGAGGACGGTTAGCAATATCTAGTTGCAAAAAACGAAAGTTTTTTTGAGGAACAAGTTGATCTAAACGGGCTTGTTTTAAGCCCACATCGTAATAATCATTTAAATTATCTATTCCAATAACAGTTTCACCATTACTAAGTAATTTCTGGCATAAGTGATAACCAATAAAACCTGCTGCTCCAGTTACTAAAATTGTGTTGCTAATCATAATTACTTTTAACTATTTTTATTAATTAAATTTGACAATATTTCTCGATTTTCTTAGAGATATAACATCTCAGTTTAAAATCAGGTTTAGTTGTGCTGATACCTTACTCATCATTAGAGGTGCATAGTAGTTCACAACTTTCTGCAAGGATCTTGAAGTATCTTTTAAATACTAAAATGATGACGTATTAAACAGCTCCACTATTTTTATTAAAAATAATCAGAATTGTTTTGCAAATCAATTGTAGATCGTAAAGTAAGCTCCAATTTTGTTGATACTGTAAATCTAGTTTGATCACATCTTTAAATTTCTCAATTTGCGATCGCCCGTTAACTTGCCATTCTCCTGTCATTCCTGGTTTGACATTTAATCTTTGCCATTCTGCAACTTCATAAATTTCCACTTCATCAGGAGTAGGTGGACGAGTTCCCACTAGGCTCATCTCCCCCTTGAGAACATTCCAAAATTGCGGAAATTCATCAAGACTGGTACGACGAAGGAAGCGACCAACTTTGGTAACACGGGGATCTAGATCGTTTTTAAAGAAAGCACCCACCGCTTGGTTGGGAATTTGGGCTTTCATCCTCTGAGCATCAACACACATGGAGCGAAACTTCCAAATTCTAAATCTGTGTCCTAACCAACCACAACGAGTTTGACTGAAGAAAACTGGTCCCGAACTATCTAATTTAATAGCGATCGCAATTGGCAAAAAAATAACTGCGGTAATTACTAATCCAACTATTGCTCCTGCTATATCGATTAAACGTTTAAGCCGAGAATTGGTGGAAGGGTGGGTTGCTAAAGCCTGTATTGGGGATGCTACCGTTGCAGGCTGAAGCTGAAAAATTTCTGTCAAACCTGCCATTTCCAAGACTGTCATAATGATAGATGGCACTTGCTGGAGAATTAGTTCCTGCTTATAAACACGAGCGAATATCTGAATCTTGACCAAAGCCCCAATTCCACTACTATCAATAAACAGGGTCTTGCTAAAGTCCAGAATTATAGTTTGGTTTGGTTGAGTTTTTTTGATTAGTCGAGAACATGATTCCTGGACATGAATGGCTTCGATTAAAGTTAAACGATTAGGCAATTTAACTATAAGACAATTATCTAAATAAGTAACAAACAAATCTGCTTCTCTAGTTGGATGAATCATTTCATTAGATTGATTTAAATCTTTTGCATCCCGTTTAGCTCGTATCTTGGTTGAGAAGGGTCTTTCTCTTGCCACTGTTGTAATAGTTCGCTGTAAATACCACGAACTACATCCCTAGCATTATAAGGTTTCGCAACTAACGTACAGGCTTCAGTTGGATAAGATTCTGGATGTTCTAACACCTGTCTGAAAGATTCTGCGATCGCATCAGGAGTTTGTTGATCACAAACAATACCACTATCAGTAGTCAGGAAGTTGGGAGTTTCACCTGCTCTGGTGGTGACTACTGGAGTTCCACAAGCAAGTGCCTCAATTGAACCGCGGGCAAGACCTTCGTAAGCACTGGTTAAGACAAAGAGACTAGAAATCCGATACAAATCGGCTAGCTTACCCTGCTCCATCGGACCCATTATAGTGACTCGATTAGATAGGTTTAACCGAGCAATTTCGGCACGAACTTCAGCTTCTAATTCTCCTTGACCAACAATCAGGAGGTGAACATTGGGATCGTCAAGAGCAGCAAGTGATCGAATTAACAACAGAGGTTGTTTTTGAGGATGTAAACGTCCCGCGAACAAAATAAAACGAGTTTCTTCTTCTAAACCAAGTTCTTGTGCTAGACCTACTCTATGTTGTTGTTTTTCTGCGACAGAAAAAGGATAAAAAAGATCGCCGTCAACCGTATTCGGCAGATAAGTAACTCGTTCAGCGATCTCAGGATAGGACTGTTGAAATCGTGTTGCTGAATTGGTATTACAGGATAGAATTCGACTAAATTGACCGACTAAAAGACGTTCGAGAGCAAAGTAAGCCCAGGGAAACCGTCGCCACAAGATTCCACCTTTACCATTTTTGCCGTTTTTCAACTTTACAGCTTGATCAAGATCATTATGGATGTAAAATATTTTGCTTCCTGACCAACCAGAAGTTGCCATGGTTGGCTCTAATCTATGGAATTGTAAAAAGTCAGAATTAAAATGATGTTTAAAAAGTGCAATTGTATATTTGACTGATGTGGGGATGAATCTGCGAATATTATCGTTTTCTAAATGAAATAACGGCATAAATAAAAATATGAAAGAATTTAAAAAGTGATGCCGAAGTATAAGTTTCCAGGTCGCAGCTCTTATCTTGCTTTATTAATAGGGATTTTAGGGGTGTTAATAGGCGTTATTTTGGGTTTTACGGCTGGGGTTGCTCCTACTTACTTAATACTAGGTATTCTTGCTATTGTTGGCTTTGTCATCACTATTTACTTTGTTAATAGCTTTGAGCAGGTAATTTTAGGATTTTTGATTATACGCAGCTCTCTAGATGCGTTTTCACCCCAACAGATACCTGCATTAGCTGCTATTGGAGTCGATATAGTAACTTTGGCTTATGTAGCAATGTTATTACTGTCAAGGCAAAAGATTCGGTTAGATGGATTTTGGTGTTTTTTTGCAGGTTGGGTCGCTTTACAAAGTCTATGGGTAATTCTTTTACCCCTTGGAGGCTTGGGGCTAGATGCTTCGGTGCTATCAATTGCGATCCGCGAGTGGATTCGGCTGTTTTCATGGTTGATGTTTTATCTGTTAATTATGCAGTTTAAGGATCGATTACATCCAGAAAAGGTAATTTCTGCGCTATTTTTAAGTTTAGTAATACCTCTGATAGCAGCATCACTACAAATAGTCTGTCCCCCTTCGATACTACCTTCTTTCCTCGTGTTTGAGAGTGGGTTTTCTGTGGCGGCAGGTTCTCGTATTAATGGTACTCTGGGACACCCCAATACTTTTGCGACCTTTATACTGTTGTTTCTGGGATTAACTTTGTGGAAGATTGGTAATTCCCAGCAACGCCATTATTGGGTTGTCTTGCTGGGTATAATTGCCTTTTTCCTAGTCAGCACCCAATCTTTAACTGGAATGATGATGTTGCTTGCATTTATGGTGGTTTACTTTATTCCCAGGTTCAATGCAATTAATTTAATTGCTGGATTATCCTTGTTGGCAGTAATCGGTTTCTTGTTTGTTAGTTCCGATCTTGGACAAGAGCGTCTTCAATCTTTATCTGATACACCGTTGCTCAATCCAGATATAGACTGGTCTCGTGCTATTTTATTGCAATGGGAGGATGGCAATAGTTTTAACTGGCGGATTGCTCAATGGACATTTTTGCTTCAATCTTGGGAGAAATACCCAATCTGGGGTTATGGTCTGGGAACTGGTGCTCATATAAGTGTCTTTGATACTGCTCCTCATAATGATTACATCCGATTTCTCGTTGAAGAAGGAATAGTCGGATTTACTACATTTTTAGCTTTTCTCGCTGCTCAATTTGCACGAATCGTTCAACTTTTACTTTCTGTTTCTTCCACATCTCCACAAAGAAATCTTTGTTTGATGATGCTAGCTTTTTTTGTAGCTATACTTGTGGGAATGTTAACAGGTAACATCTTAGTCCATACAACCGTGTTTTTCTACTGGTGGACTTTAATAGCGATCTCTGGTTGGGATTGGACACCATCTCTTAATCAGAAATACAGGGAGAGCGAAAAAAAGTGGGGCAGATAAGCTGGTCAACATCGAATTTGTCGGTTGAGGCTGATGGGGAGATGTGGAGATAGGGAGATGGAGAGAGGGTTTTAAGGTTTGTTTCCTAATTAATAAAACTGACCCTTGGTCAGGATGGGAGAGCTTGAGTCTTAGTTTTTGGCAAGAGACAACTTTCAAATTTACGAAATAATCTACTCACGACTTGGCAAAATTCAGTGACCAGCAACGAAATCATAAGGCTTACAGGGATTTTAGATGAGTCTCAAACGACCATTTCTCGTTATTCAAGAGCCACAATTACCAAGTCGTGTCTACTAATTCTGAGAAATCTATTAGTTCTGAAATGTTCCCCAATTAAAATTTGGAGGTATTATGAAGTAGCCATGATTTCTGACGATAGCTTTTTCGCTTCAATTTGTGTTACGTGTGGATAGTAGCCTAACCACTGCTGAGATAGACTAGCAAACTGCTGAGGAGAACCACTGACACAAAAACGAGTTGGGAGAGAAAACTGATGATTGCGGAGTCCTAATAAAGATAGTTCTTTTTCCGCAGCAACTACAATATACTCTGCTGGGTCAATAACCTGCACTGAAGCAGGCAACAGGGTACGAATTGTCCTCTCAAGATGCCTGTAATGAGTGCAGCCATAAATTAAAGTGTCTATCTGTTCTTGGATTAGTGGAGCTAGATACTGTTGCGCTACTTGTCGAGTGTAATCTGAATGAAGCTGATTTTGCTCAATTAAACGTACAAATTCAGGACAGGCAATTTCCCATACCTGAGTTTGGGGATTAATTTCTTGAATTGCCTGACGGTAAGCAAGACTTTTGGCAGTAGCAGAGGTGGCAATCACGCCGATTCGCTTTCCTTGTTTAACCGCAGCTCTAGCCCCAGCAAGAATCACACCTAAGATTGGAATATCATATTCCTTTCTGACGGTTTCTAGTGCCAAAGCAGAACTAGTATTGCACGCCATGATCACCATCTTGACATCTTGAGCACACATCCAATCCAAAATTTCTCGGACAAACAGTAAGATTTCTTCTGGAGATCGGGTTCCATAAGGCAACCGCGCAGAATCAGCAAAATAGAGCAGAGATTCCGTCGGCATCTGACGGTACATTTCTCGCAATACAGTTAATCCCCCCACTCCACTATCAAACAAACCGATACGCCGATGTAAATTGTTCATCATTAATTTGAATTTTATTAGATTTTAAATGGTCATATCTTCCTGTAATCTCATAGAAATGAGCAATCTTAGATAAGACTTGAGTCCACAGTAAAAATACAAATACTCATAGGTTATAGATTATTCTGTTTAATATACTGCACAATCCCCCGTGCGATCGCTTCTGCCATTTGGCGACGATGATTAGGATCTTTAAGACGAGAAGCGTCTACGGCACCAGTTAAAAAGCCTACTTCCACCAGTACGGCAGGCATAGTGGAGTGTCTGAGAACATAAAATCTGGCGCGGCGAATACCTCTGTCGTCAATGTTGACCCCATTTAAAATACTCCAGTGAATTACTTCTGCCAAGCGACGACCGCTTTTGTAGTAGTAAGTCTCTAGCCCATTGACATCAGGACGACTAAGGCTAATCGCATTGGCATGAATGCTGACAAACAAATCGGCTTCGATATCATTAGCTAGGTCAGTTCTACCTTCAAGACTAATAAAGTTATCGGTGTCCCTGGTCATAATGACATCGATTTCTTGCTTTCTGAGGATTTCCGCTACGTCTAAAGAAATTGGCAAGACCACATCTTTTTCACGGAAGCCTGCAATACCGATGGTGCCAGGATCATCTCCGCCATGACCAGGATCGATAATCACTCTGGGGCGATCGCTTGATAGGGGAGTCAGTTCCGGTTCAAAGGCTCGCTCTTTAGGAGCTTTAGCAAACCCTGGAGGTAGCAAAGGAGCATCGCTGGCTGGTGGAGGAGCAACCCCGACCTCAATTGGGAGGACGATTTTCTTGTTGTCCGCATTAAGTTGACCAAGACCATATCGTAAGCGGGTGCTAATTTCTAAGACTACCCGATCATCTTCCTGACGTACCTTGAGTTCAGAAATTGGACTGCCTGCCTGTAATTCAGGACCTTGGAAATCTTCTGCTAGCTCTGCATTCTCAATGGTAATTTGATAAATACCGTTGCTGGTTCGGGATGCCACCGCCGATAGCTCTTGATCACCATGAATTAAAAATTCTGAATCATCATCTTTGAGCTCAATTTGATCGATTTGACTGGAGGAAACGCCGAGCTTGCTTCGGCTTGCCCCACTCGGGTCGTGACTAAATTCTTTATTTTCATCCGATTCTGACTCGTTTTCTCTTATTTCAGGCTGAGCATCGGGAGCATTTGCCACAGTGCTAGAAGTGGGTAGTTTTCCTCTGGGGACTAATAATAAACCTCTGATACGGCTAAAAGTAGCTAGCCAGTCAGGACTTCCCTCCGTTACAGCCAGACTCATAATCACCTGATCATCATCTGTCTGCTCAAATTCAATCGTCGAAACGCCGTATTGATTGACTGCTATCGACTGAGCCACTAAATCAGCAGGTATGGTGATACCTGACAAGAAAAAATTAATGCGATCGCCATCTCTTTCCGAATCAATTTTGATTTTACGATTGCCATCAATGCCAATCAAAAAGCCATTTTTGGTGGCTTTAATGTAAGGAGAGTTGATCGCAGCAGGAGTAGAGACTTCTGATTTTTCAAAGCCAGGCAAAGTTGAGGGTAGCTTGACTTGAGGTAAGTCTAGTGTTTCACTATCACCATCCTCAGAAGTCGCAACACGAGAAACTTTAGGCTGGGGTATTTCTACTTCCCAGTGAGTTGGAGAAACACTTTCGAATTCGATTTCATCAGCATCAATAGTATAGCCAGGAGACAATTCCACCACAATGCGAGAAGTATCTGGCTCTGGTTGACCAATGCGAAACCCCCTAACTGCTCCTTGATAGCTTTCTTTAACTGTCTCTCTGCCTAAAGTTGTTCCTGGCAAATCGATCACCAGTCTGGTCGGATTACTGAGCAACTCAGCTTCAGGCTGCACCCCTTCGTCGGTCTTAAAAACTAAACTGTTATCTCGTGACTCAAACTCCCAAGATATGATTTTTCCTGCCTTAGCGGGGGAAGACAGCAGAAAAACAGCGATAAAACCAGATAATAGCCAGTGAAATCTCACAATTATTGCTCCTCACACACAGTAGATAACTGACTTTTTAGATACAGTTTGCCCAAACTCCCTTTTAGAAACAAAACCCAAGTACTGACAAAAACGTAGTACCCAACTAAACTGTTTCCGAAAGAGTGATGCAGACTCTAAAATATTCTCAGTCAATCCCATTAGAACTCTATAGTACCCATTCTTGAAGTTTGATCTATCGAGACGAAAGAAGAAGCAATTTAGTTTCATAAATTACTTGAGGCTAATCCCACAGGAACTTATAAACCGCGTCTAGTTTGAACGAGGGGGGTGCTGAATTGAGTTCAGCATATCCAACCACGTTGTTTAAAACCATAGTTTTTATAGAGGCTTAGAAAAAAGGGGAAAGGTTAAGGGTCAAAGGTTTTGTGAGTCCGCCAATGCCCCTAGTTTAAAACTCCAGTTTTGAATATGGACGCGATATAGATGTTTTTGTGATGAGCTTCGCCTAATTATGTTGTCATTCCTGAATTTTGTCCACTGGTTGCACGCTTTCTGTTTCTTGAAACACTAACCGCAACAGTGGTGGAGCAACAAACGTAGTGGCGATTACCATTACGATAATGGCTGCTTCCGTCGCTTCTGATAAAGCTCCGCTAGCTGACCCTACTCCTGCGAATACTAATCCAACTTCTCCTCTGGGAATCATGCCAACGCCGATCGCCAGTTTATTAATATCGGGGTTGCCAAATACGGTAAATCCCGTAATGACTTTACCCAGGATAGCAACCAAAATTAAAAATGTGGCAATAATTAATCCTTCTCGGTTACTCGGTACAGTAGGATTAAGCACGCTAAGGTCGGTTTTAGCCCCGACACAGACGAAAAATATCGGTACGAAAAAATCGGCGATCGGAATTATTTGCTCTTCTAATTCCTTCCGTTTTTCGGTTTCGGCTAAAATTAACCCCGCAGCAAATGCTCCTAAAATGCCTTCTAAATTTAAAACGGTAGCGACATAAGATAATACAAAAGCAAACACTAAGCCAGTCAGCAATACTTGCCCACGGGTTTTCATTTCATTAACCAAGCCGACGATCAACGGGCTGACTAAGCGACCCAGCAAAATTGAACCGATCAAAAATACCCCAGCACTAATGACCAGATAAACAATATTACTTACCTGAATTTCTCCTGTTTTGACTAAACTAGCAACTACAGCCAAAATGACAATGCCTAAAATATCATCGAGTACCGCAGCACCAATAATAATTTGACCCTCTTTTGAACTAAGCTGTCCTAATTCAGCTAATACCTTAGCCGTAATACCGATACTGGTAGCGGTTAACGCAGCCCCCGCAAACACCGCAGGCACCACTGGAGTATTGAAGATATAAACTAAACCCACTGTTCCCGCAATAAAAGGAGCAATTACCCCGACTACCGCTACTACAGCAGCGATCGGTCCCACGCGGATTAATTCCTTTAAGTCAGACTCTAAACCAATTTCAAAGAGGAGAATGATCACTCCTAATTCTGACAGCAGAGTAATGACCTCACTTTGAGCAGTGAACACCGAGGAAGCTGCTTCGGTGGGTAATCCTGCGGTAATCTGGAGCATAGTAATAATTAAAGAGTCTCCAGCAGCACTGCTTTCAGGAAAAACTAAAAGGCGAAAAGCGGAAATTCCAATTAATACTCCACCAACCAGTTCTCCTAATACTGGAGGTAAATTGATGCGGGAGCAAACTTCCCCACCTAACTTACTGGCAAAGTAGATTATGACTAAGCTAAGTAGCACTCCAGCTAGGACTAAAGTTCCTTCTTCTGCCTCAGATTCAATGGCAACTTCAGTGGCAGCAGCCAAAAGAGGCGAGCTACTCAGCCAGTTCCAAGTCAGCATATAAGTAATATCGGTCATATTCTCGGCTAAAAATTTTTTCTCTAATTTATTAGCTTATCGTTATCTTTCCCGATCTGATGTTTACTTGCTAAATTGAGGCTCATATTAAAATCCATCAGTCTTTAGAAGGGGGTGAGCGAAATTTACTGTGGTAAATAGGGAGATAGGGAAATAGGGAGATAGGGAAATAGGGAGATAGGGAAATAGGGAAATAGGGAAATAGGGAGTCTCTACTGTCTGGTACTTGCTTCATTTCTTAAACAAGAGTCGATCGAGAAACATGAGCTTTCAGTAATAAGCGCGTCCCCAAATACCCAAGTCCCCAAGTCCCCAAGTCCCCAAGTCCCCAAGTTCCCAAATCACCACGCATTTTTTCGCTCACCCTTAGAAGGGGGTTAGAGATCTAAGCTTATCTGAGTTAACGTGAGTTCGACGAAAGTTAGAGAGAAAAGAAAGGCACTCGATGTACACTCAGAATAAGCATAATTCGAGGCTCTCAGCTAGTTACAGGATGACATCAAGATTAGATATCACACAAATATTTTGGGATGTAGATGACTTTATTGATTAAAAACCCTCAGCAGAACTCGACTACTGAGGGATTAAACTAATATTAGGTTGGCTAATGAGGTGATAACATTAACCTTCCTTGGGTTCTTTATCTTTTGCGAGAGCTTACTTAGCTTTTTTTAGCAGCTTTTTTCGGAGGAGGACTTACTTCCTTTATTTCTGCTTCTGCATAGTTGTTTGTATTTACGCCAGCGTAGTTAACTTTGTTGAAGCGCACGACTACAGGGTAGCGAATACCGCTTGTATCTACCGATGCGACTGAGCCAACTTCGTTATACCAATAGGATTCTGGACGAAGAATTCTGACTTTAGAACCTCGTTGAACCATAATTGATTAGTCTCCTGAAAATAGATTTTTATTTTGTTATGGGTTACTAACTCTTTAACCTAGTGAAGGCAGAAGCGACAGTAACCTAGTCTTGTGATCAGAAAAATACCAAAAGCAAATTTCTGCTCATGTTCTTTGGCTACATAAAATAGGAGCCATTAAACAAACTTCACTGTCAAGTTTATCAAACCTACCTAGTCATATATTCTTACGAAACATAACAATTTACTTAGGCTGCTAAGTCGAAGTGTTACACAGTGAGATATTACACTCACACAATGAGTCAGCTTAACATGGTTGCAAGCTCTATATTTCAATCAATATTTCAGGTGAAGACGATTATTCAGGCATCTGGCTCATTGTTGACAAATCGAGGACTGCTGCCAATTGGTTTTCATCCATCAAGCCTTCTTCTAAAACGATCGCTCTGATAGATTTTCCCGTGGCTAAAGATTTTTTCGCCACGTCTGCTGCCTTAAGATAACCAATATGAGTATTAAGAGCAGTTACTAAAGCCAGACTACTTTCGGCATAAGCCAAACAGCGATCGCGACGGGGAGTAATTCCTGATAAACAGCGCTGACTAAGGCTGTCAATGGTATTTCCTAGAATCTCAATACTGTGGATTAAATCATAAGCAATTAGAGGCATCATCACATTTAACTCCAATTGTCCTGCTTGGGCAGCAAAAGCGATCGCCGTATCGTAGCCCATTACCTGAAAACATACCATGGAAGTCATTTCTGCCATTACAGGGTTGTATTTCCCTGGCATGATTGATGACCCTGGCTGTACTGCTGGGAGCTGGATCTCTTTAAATCCTGTCTGAGGTCCTGAATCCATCAGGCGTAAATCATGGGAAATTTTGACTAAATCCTGTGCCAGATTACGTAAGCTCCCTGAAACGTTAACGAAGGGACTCATACTCTGCATAGCTGCCATTAAGTGGGGAGCGGGTTGCAATGGCTGATTAATAAATTCGGCAAGTAATTTGGCAACTTGGTGGCGATAGTTGGGATGAGTATTTAATCCTGTCCCTGTGGCACTGCCTCCTAAGCCTAAGTTATGGAGATCGGTTGCCGCAGTTTTGATTCTCTGTTGATGATCTTGGAGAATTTGCGACCAGGCTTTAAAACCTTCTCCCAGACGCACAGGAACAGCATCTTGCATGTGAGTGCGACCAGATTTAACAATATCTTGAAACTCCTCAGCTTTTTGCTGCATCGTGGAGATCGCCTTTTCCAATGCGGGGTATAGAGTGCGATCTAAAGCCAATAATGAGCCAACCCGAATGGCAGTAGGAATAACATCGTTCGTAGATTGACCATAGTTAACATGATCATTGGGGCTAACTCTTTGATAATTGCCCTTCTCATCCCCCAAAATTTCCAAGGCACGATTTGCCAACACTTCATTGACATTCATATGATGGGATGTGCCAGCCCCAGCCTGATAGACATCTACCACAAACTGATCGCGCAATTTACCATTTAAAACTTCATCCGTAGCCTGCACAATTGCCTGACTAGTCTCTGTTTCAATACAGCCTAATTCTCCATTAGCGATCGCGGCAGCTTTTTTGATTAAAATACAGGCATCAACGTAAGTTGCCAATGGTTTAATACCACTAATGGGAAAGTTCTCTATCGCTCTGAGGGTTTGAATTCCATAATAGACATTTGCGGATATTTCCTTCGACCCCATTGAGTCTTTTTCGATACGATAATTGTTACTCATCTTCATTTTGTTGCAGCTTGTTTCAGGTATTTCTCTGCCAAAACTCAAGATACTACGATATGCTCAATGTGAATTGGCTTGTTGAGGATTTCTGATTATAGCCATTAGCCATTAGCCTTCAAAAGATAGACGCGTTAGAATTTTTTAAGATAATCACCTTAGTCTTTAAGTTATGTTTTTAACTGAATTAGCCCCCGCCCTGCAAACATTGATTCAACAACCCATAGCTTTTGCCAGTGGCTTTGTTTCTGGAGTTTTACACCTCAACCTAAATGAAGAGCCTTTATCCCAATGGTTAGAAAAGCAAGGATACAATTCGTCCAGCAATAATTCAGCAACTTCTAACAATAGAGATCGCCCTCAATCAATCAACATTGATTAGTTGATAACTCCTAGCTGCTAGTTAAATTTGATTTTAAACACCTGTAGTATAGTATCGAAGACTGCAAAAAATCAGATAACCTGAAGCTCGTCTTAAGCTTCTGACTGCGACTAAAAATATCTTTCTACTATGGATAAATAGAGTCTAGTAACTCAAAGTAATGTTGTGTAATACGCTTCGTGCTTTATTACTAAAGTGAAAAGTGCTAACGCAGATTGTTTGGAGACAACTTTACTCTATGCCCAATTATTAAACTCTTGTGACTAAATGTGCCGTAACCGTTGGTCAGCGGTCATGAAATAGCAAGAGATGCAGGCTTAGAAAGGTTAACTTAATTAATGGAAAATATTGATCAAACTGTTATTCCAGAATATAGCCTAGATAGAGATTGCCAGACTTTATCTCAGCATGTGCTACAGCAGTTTTCTGACTTTACAACCCAGGCACAAGATGTCAGCGCGATCATGAACCGTATTGCCTTGGCAGCAAAATTGGTGAGTCGTCGCTTAAGTCGCGCTGGCTTGATGGCTGGGGCATTGGGTTTTACAGGAGAAACCAATGTTCAGGGAGAATCCGTAAAAAAGATGGACATCTATGCCAACGATGTCTTTATATCTGTATTTAAGCGGAGTGGCTTGGTATGTCGCTTGGCATCGGAAGAGATGGAAAAACCCTATTACATACCAGAAAATTGTCCCATAGGGCGCTATACGCTTTTATATGACCCCATAGATGGTTCTTCTAATGTCGATATTAACCTGAACGTTGGCTCAATCTTTTCGCTGCGCCAACAGGAAGGAGATGACCTTAATGGACAAGCTCAAGATTTATTGCAGGATGGAGATCGCCAAATTGGCGCAGGCTACGTTTTGTATGGACCTTCGACGATGTTAGTCTATACCTTGGGAAAAGGAGTCCACTCGTTTATTCTCGACCCCAGTTTGGGGGAGTTTATTTTAGCAGAAGAGAATATTAAGATCCCCAAACATGGTCCTGTCTACAGCACCAACGAAGGTAACTACTGGCAGTGGGATGAATCGATTCGGGAATACATCCGCTATGTTCATCGTCATGAGGGCTATACTGCTCGCTACAGTGGAGCGTTAGTGGGAGATTTTCACCGTATCCTGTTGCAAGGGGGTGTTTTCCTCTATCCAGGGACAGTGGAAAAACCTGAAGGAAAATTGAGATTATTGTACGAATCCGCACCACTGGCTTTCCTCGCTGAACAAGCTGGAGGTCAAGCTAGTACAGGCACAGAAAGACTTTTAAGTTTTATCCCCACAGAACTACATCAGCGAACCCCATTGGTTATTGGTAGTACCGAAGATGTGCAGTTAGTAGAGTCGTTTATTCAAGATCGGGCGCGTCGTGACTCAGAAGAAAAAGCCCTAGTTTGAGTACAAATTTAAGTACAAATTAATTTTGAATTATTTTCTGGAGTATTAATTTTATGTCTTCAACAAATCCCATTTTAGAGATCGAGAATCATTACGGTCAAAGTATCTGGATGGATAATCTGAGCCGTGATATTATTGAATCTGGAGAATTAAAACAATCCATTAGGGAAAAAGGTATCAGAGGGATTACTTCCAACCCAGCAATTTTTGAAAAAGCGATCGCCGGGAACAAAATCTACGATCAGGCGATTGAAGCAGGTATTAGAGCCAATAAATCAGTCCCCGAAATTTACGAAGATCTAATTTTTACTGATATTCGTAATGCCTGTGACATTTTTATGCCTGTATATGAAGAAAGTGATGGTTTAGATGGTTATGTCAGCATTGAAGTTCCCCCAGATTTAGCTAAGGATACCGACAGCACCATCAGAGAGGCGCGTCGCTATTACCAAACAGTTGATCGTCCTAACTTGATGATTAAAATTCCTGGAACACCAGAAGGCTTGCCCGCAGTGGAACAAGCAATCTCTGAAGGCATGAGTATTAATGTAACTCTACTCTTTTCCGTACAGAGCTATGTTGAAACTGCTTGGGCTTACATTAGAGGTTTGGAAAAACGAGCCACAGCAGGAGAAGATATTAGTAAAATTGCCTCTGTAGCCAGCTTCTTCCTCAGTCGCATTGATGTCATGATTGACGAGCGCCTTGATGGCAAACTGGAATCTGCCGAGGGAGATGCCAAAGCCAAACTAGAGGCAATTAAAGGTAAAGTTGCGATCGCCAGTGCTAAAATCGCCTACCAGAAGTATAAAGAAATCTTTGCTGGCGATCGCTGGGAGGCTCTAGTAGCCAAGGGTGCTAAAGTACAGCGCCTGTTGTGGGCAAGTACTGGTACGAAAAACCCCGACTATAGCGATGTCATGTATGTCGACGAGTTGGTTGGTGTAGATACAGTGAACACATTACCTCCCAACACCATTGATGCTTGTGTCGATCACTGTGATCCTGCAAATCGGATTGAAACCGATTTAGATGCGGCACATCGAGTTATTGACAGTTTAAAAGATGATGCCGTTGATCTTGATCTTGATGCCGTAATGGATGAACTACTAGAAGAAGGTATTGATAAATTCATCAAACCCTTTGAGTCGCTGATGTCCTCCCTAGAAACTAAGGTCAAGCAACTAGCAACTGTTTAAATAAGGATGAAACATGAAGGATAGGGGATGATAATCGGATTTAGTACAACAGCTGATTTTCCCTTTTCCCCTTCCCCTTTTTCCCTTCCCCTTTTTCCCTTCCCCTTTTTCCCTTCCCCTTTTCCCGACCAATACCAGTAACTTTTAAATAAAAGCTAATAATTAAAATATGGTTGCAATATTAGAAAATCCCTTACGAGCAGGTTTACAGCAGGAACGTACTGCCGATCCCGCGATTATCGTAATTTTTGGCGCATCAGGAGATCTTACTCAAAGAAAATTGATTCCCGCTATTTATCAGATTAAGAGAGAGCGTCGTCTTCCCCCAGAGATGACGATTGTGGGAGTTGCTAGAAGAGATTGGAGCCATGACTATTTTCGTCAACATCTCAAAGAGGGAGTAGAAGAATTTGGCAAGGGAGTAGGCAATGAAGAACTGTGGAATGACTTTGCCCAAGGTATTTTCTATTGTTCGGGAAACATGGATGAAGCGGAAAGCTACCAGAAATTAAAGAGCTTTTTGGCTGATATGGACGGCAAACGGGGAACTAGAGGCAATCGCGTCTTCTATCTAGCGGTATCACCTAATTTCTTTAAACCAGCTTTAAAACAGCTTGGTGCAGCGGGTATGCTGGATGATCCCCTCAAAAGTCGTATTGTGATTGAAAAGCCTTTTGGTAAGGATTTGAGTTCAGCTAAGTCCCTGAATCGAGCGGTCCAAAGAGTTTGTAAGGAAGAACAAGTCTATCGCATCGATCATTATTTAGGTAAGGAGACTGTGCAGAACATCTTGGTATTTCGTTTTGGTAATGCCATTTTTGAACCACTATGGAATCGCCAGTTTGTCGATCATGTACAGATCACTGTCGCTGAAACAGTTGGTGTCGAAGAAAGGGCAGGATATTACGAAACCTCTGGGGCATTGCGAGATATGTTGCAGAATCACCTGATGCAGATCTTTGCCATTACCGCGATGGAGCCTCCTAATGCTTTGGATGCGGACAGTATTCGCAACGAGAAAACTAAGGTGTTACAGGCTACTCATCTGGCTGATGCCAATAATCTCCAACAGTCGGCAATTCGGGCACAATATTCAGAAGGTTGGATGAAAGGCAAACCCGTCAAGGGTTATCGTCAAGAAGAAGGCGTTAATCCCGAATCTACTACGCCAACTTTTGTAGCATTAAAGCTCGAAATTGATAACTGGCGTTGGAAAGGAGTACCATTCTATCTTCGTACAGGGAAACGGATGCCCAAGAAAGTCACCGAAATTTCGATCCATTTCCGTGAAGTTCCTCTATTGATTTTCCAATCCGCAGCACAGCAGACTAGTCCCAACGTCTTAACTATGAGGATTCAACCCAACGAAGGAATATCCCTCAAGTTTGAAGCTAAAACTCCTGGTCCCGATCTCAGAACTAGAACCGTCAACATGGACTTTAGCTACGGCTCATCTTTTGGCATGGCTACCGCAGATGCTTATCATCGTTTGTTACTTGACTGTATGTTAGGAGATCAAACTCTATTTACCCGTGCTGATGAAGTAGAAGCAGCCTGGAATATTGTGATGCCCATCATTAATGCTTGGGAATCTCCTAACGATCCGAGCTTAATGCCTCAGTATGAAGCGGGGACTTGGCAGCCTACGGAAGCAGAATTTATGCTCAACCGCGATCATCGTCGCTGGCGCAGACTTTAACAGTGAGCAGTGGATAAATGAACAATTTACGATTCTGATATCTGATAAATGTTAAATAATAAATGCTTAACGACTACGTCCTCGAAGGAGGATAAATAATTATGGTTTCACCAATAGTTTCTTTACAGGCACCCAAAGACGTATCCATTGACGAAATAGAAGCGGAATTGCGATCGCTTTGGCAGAATCAAGGCTCAGATGAAGATAGCGCAGCAGTTACTAGGGCAGCAACTTTTAGTCTAATTGTTTATGAGACAGACGGCACCCAACAGTTACTAGCATCTCTCGGATTTTATACTGGCCCCATTGATGGTATTTCTGGCCCCAGAATTAAGGCAGCAATTAAGGCAGCGCAAAAAGAGTACGGTTTAGAAGTTACGGGCAAATCTGACGCAGCATTGCTCGACAGATTGCAAAAAGAGTTTAGGCAAGCAAAAGTCAAAGATACCCTAACTCCTGAAAATAAGACCGCAGCGGTTAGCTATACTCCTGATTCTGAGGGCATTACCGCCGATGTGATCGCTGCTTCTAATCCTTGTCGCATTGTTACTCTTTGTCCTATTTTCAGCGAAGATACAGGGGTTACTGCCCAGGTATCAGCCTATTGCCCAATTAACAAGCAAAGCCAAAATACCTTGGTCTGCTGTGAGTATATTACTCTAAGCGGTACTAGCGAAGCTTTAAATCGCATTGGCGGTATTATTGCAGAATTGGCGATCGCCGATTTACCCAAGTTTGTCTGGTGGAAAGCTACCCCGACTCCCGATCTTCCCTTATTTAAACGACTCGTGTCCTCTAGCGATACAGCAATTTTTGATTCCAGTAGCTTTGTTGAGCCCGAAACCGATCTCCAACCTTTAGCGGAATTACTCAAACAGGATACTGCTCTAGCTGATCTAAACTGGCGTAGATTAGCCCCCTGGCAAGAATTAGCTGCCGCTGCGTTCGATCCTCCAGAAAGAAGAGCCGCAATTTTTGAAGTAGATCAGGTCACGATCGACTATGAGAAGGGGAATCAATCCCAAGCCTTAATGTTTCTGGGTTGGTTAGCTAGTCGTCTGAAATGGACTCCCGTGGCATATACCTTAGAAGGTGGAGATTATGACCTCCGCAAGGTTAAGTTTACTGACGAAAAACAACGCAGTATTGACGCCGAATTGGCGGGTATTCCCACCGCCGATTGGGGAGATATTCCTGGAGACTTAGTTAGTTTGCGGTTAACTTCTACTAACTTAGAAGCTGACTGCTGCACGGTGCTTTGTTCTAGTACCTCAGGCTGCATGCGGATGGAAGCTGGTGGGGGAGCCCAATCCTGTTATATTGAACAGGTAACACCTCTATTTGATCAGAAAAGCGAAGATCTGCTTGGTCAACAACTTCAACGATGGGGTAGAGAAATGCTATATGAAGAAAGCATGGTAATTACAGCTCAAATTCTCAAACTGGCATCATCTGTAACCAGTTAAGTTACTACTGGAAGTTAGGGTGAGCGAAATTTACGGTGGCAAAAATTAATTTTCGCATTTTAAAGTAATGAGTAATAAGTAATGAGTAATAAGTATTTACTCGTTACTCGTTACTCTTTACTCAAAGCTTCTCTATTGTTTAACTGCCACACCTTTTTTCGTTCACCCTGGAAGTTAATCCAGAACATGATTATGTAATGTTTAACTTTCTTGCCATTGTTGGAAACAGTCCTACAATCCTGGGGGACTTTGAACTCTTGTTCCCCAGGCAGTCAGCTAATAATTTCAATCTGTCGATCGCTCATCATTTCCATAAACAACTCCGTCGATAAAGCCTGCTCTACGGGATAAATACCTGGCTGTTTTAACCTACCCTCCAAGATCAATTGGGCGATCGCACCTGTACCTGCTCCCGCTGCGATCGCCGTGTCATTATGTACCATCCTACTACAATAGGTATGAGGCTTACCTGCTTTAATTCCTGTGATTTTGGCTCGCATTGCTACACCTGTACCGCTAAAGCGATCAGTAACCTTGGTCATGGCATAACTTACGCGGGAAAAGAATTCGATTCCTTTGGGGCTGCTTACCCAAGCTTCAGGAAAGACATGAGCCGTGATCCAGGTTAGATGATTGTACCAATCAGGAATTGAGCCAAACTTAGTAACTACCGTATCTACAGGAAAAGAATTAGCAAAGGTATAGGTTTCCGGCACATCAAACCAGTACACCCCAGTTTTACCGTAGGGTAGGGGAAATTCAATTAGTTCTCGTTCGGTGTAGGGTGATTTATCCTGCCACTTCCCATCGATCCAGGCAGAAAATTTGTCTCTCAAGCCCAAAAAAGTAGTCCGCATCACGGTTAATCCTGCGCCACCAGAACCCGCTACCACATAGCTAAGATGAATTTTTTCTGGTCGATCAAACTGCTCAACTCCCTGCTTGACCATGCTATTAGAAATACCAGGAAATATCCCTGTATTGAGAATTGCTGTGACACCATTGGCGATCGCCTGTTGCTGATGTTCAATTACCCGTTGATAAAACGAACGATGATCGCTGACATCAATGTAGTCAATTCCCTGGTCAATACAGCTTTTTAATACCCTACCATCACGATGATGAAATGGCCCTGCACAATGTACGACTAAATCTTGATTAGCGATCGCCTGCTGTAGCTGTTGGCGATCGCTTAAGTCTAAATGCAAAAATTTAAAGGGATTGATCTGTGGTTGAGTCCTACGAGAGGTTATAGTAACTTCGGCATTAGTATGATTAACAATATCATGGGCAACACTTTTGCCAATTCTGCCACTGCCTCCAACTACCAATACTTTTTTAGTCATATTCATTCGTGACAAGTTAAGAGACTACGCTGTTTGTCAATTAGTTTCAAGCTCTAAGCTCTAAGCTCTAAGCTCTAAGTGAAGAACAGTATTACTATCGGTTTGATACCTTAAATCAGCAACGTCATGTTTACTTTTTTATATTCTATGTCGATTGACCAAAATTCCGTAAAAACTAAAAGTTTATATTTTTTAATTGTTAATTATAATTCTAGTAACTTAGTTGCTCGTTTGATCAACTCTCTTAATACTAATTATCAAGAAAAACATCAGATAGTTATTATTAATAATTCTGCTGCTGATCAGGAGATATATAACCTAGAGAATGATGTAACAAAAATAATAGAAACTAAAGAGAATCTAGGTTTTGGTAAAGCTTGCAACGTAGGTTTATATTGGATCTCAGATCAAGATAGTGAGGCAATTATTTGGTTAATTAATCCTGATGCTTATTTTAATTCTGATGTATGCAATATAGAGATTTCCAGTGCTTTATCGGGGATGTCTGAGACTAGCTCTGCGATCGCTTTTTTTAAAAATCATCCTCAGATATCAATCTTAGGTACAACGATTTATGATTCTCAAGGAGTAGTCACATCTGCGGGTGGAACTTTCAATGCTGCTACTGGTGCTTTATCAATTATTACCTCGTTACCAGAAGATATAAAAGAAGACTATATAAAATTCGATTGGGTAAGTGGTTGTAGCTTATTAATTAATCTCGCTAACTTTTCTGAATGTCCGAACTTCGATCCTCGCTATTTCTTATATTACGAAGATTTAGACTTTTGCCTCCGATATAGTCAACAAGGACATCAAGTTGCGGCAACTCATTTGATTAAAGTGGTGCACGATACTTCTTCAATTACTAATCGCAATATCTGGAAAAAGTATCAATATATAACCCAAAGCTATTTAATTCATATGGAAAAATATGGCAGTTTACCTATCTTTGTTTTAACTAATATACGAATGTCTCTCAATACTATTAGGCTAATATTATTTAACCCCCAACAGGGAATAGGTAAACTCATCGGTATTTTTAATTATTGGCAAGCACGATTGATTAAATAAAAAGAGCTCCGAATGAACCTTCTAGGTGATTCATTCACTCGATATATTTCTATCCTCTTTAGATATATATCAGGGCTATTTCATTCTAAAAAGAGATGCAATATGCTCTAAACTAAATTGGCATTTACGCTGTGCCTGAGCCATATTAGAGAATCCTGCGCCGAGATATAAGTTAATAGCCAGGTTAGGTGCAATGGCTAGAATTTGAGGTAAAGGAATGGTACGAATTCTAGACTTATCTTCCTCATAAGAATTTCAATGATTGTATAATTGTTTGTGTGATCGCTGGAAAAAACAAAGTTTTCTGGCTCAAGAATTATAAATCGCTGAAATATTTAGTTAAAGTAATTGTAAGTAATTTTAAAATAGCAGAAATTAAACGCTTAAAGAGAATATATTAATTATATTATTTGACAATTAAAACAATACTCAAAAATATAAATAACCTAAAGTACAGCAAACTATCATAAGTCAGGCATTCAAAATGTTTTGCCTATTCTTGTATCTAGGTTTGTGACTTCCAATTATACTTTTATAAAATGGCTTATTTGAGTATTAAAAACAATTTTACACATGACAAATTTATTAACATCAAGTTAACATAAAGTTGATTATTTTAATATTGCTATGAATAACAAACTAATGAAAAGTGGACGACGTTCTTTTTTGCTTGGTTTAGGAGGATTTGGTGCAGCTAGCCTACTTCAGCAGCGCAATCATTCTGCTGTACAAGCCCAGGGGGTAAATCAATATTTAAATAAAGGAAATAAAGCAAATCGAGGAAAAACAACACTACGAGGAGAAACACTACGTCAATTAGCAGCAGCAAAAGGCATATTATATGGTGGATATCCTCAAAGATATCATGCCGATTTCCCTCAGGATGATAAATTTAAAAGAATGTTTCTTGAAGATTACGGAGTGATAGTAGGTGGTTTTTTTAGCGTAACTGTTGGCCCTTTTGCTCCCAATAGTTATAGATTTGAGGAAACAGATATAGTCTTTAACTTTGCCCAACAGAATAACCTGGTTTTTCGGGGACATCCGATCATTTGGAATCAATATAATTCGCCTTGGCTAGTAGATAAATTCAAGTCTCCTTCCACAACTAGAGCTGAAATAGATAAAATTTTTATTAACCATGTTTCAACCCTAGCTAGTAAATATACGGGTCAAGTAAATTCTTGGGATGTGGTCAATGAAGTAATAAATGTCGAAGATGGTCAACCTGGCGGTTTAAGAGACTCCAAAATTAGTGGGTTTAATGGAGAAAAATATCCCACTTGGTACAGTTTTTTAGGAGCAGACTATATTGAGAGAGCTTTCCATATTGCAGCAGAAATAGATCCTAATGCTACTTTAGTATTGAATGAAACATCATTAACTTATAGCAATATTTATGGTAATAGCTATTGGGAACAACGCCGTGCTGCTTTATTAAATCTATTAAGTAACTTAAAGAGTAAAGGTACCCCAATTGATGCTGTGGGTATTCAAAGCCATCTACTGGCTCGTTTCAATAAAGATTTTGATAGTAACAAGTTCCGTAAATTTTTAAGCGACATTGCCAGCATGGGACTCAAAATTATCATCTCCGAACTAGATGTATCTGATAATGAACTGCCGAAAAATATTCAGGTTCGCGATCGCATTGTGGCGGAAACTTATTACCAGTATCTTTCCGTAGTGCTAGATGAGCCGGCTGTTACCAGCGTAATCAATTGGGGATTATCTGATCGCTATACCTGGTTGAGTAGCTTTGCTCCGAGACAAGATGGTGCAGAAGTCCGTCCTCTATTACGAGACAGACAATATAATAAAAAGCCAGCCTGGAAAGCAGTTGCTAGAGCCTTAAAAGAAGCTCCTGCAAGATAAATCTCTCAAGTGAAGTGTGCAAGAGTCTCAAAATCAGTAAGAAAATCTTAAGAATCAGAATTTAAAAAAGAGAGCGATCAGTGATCGCTCTCTTTTTTTACCAAGGGAATTTGTATGCAGAAAATGATCAATCAACCAATAAATATGTTTATTCGACTGATATAATTGGAAGTTCTGAGGTGCAAACCAATATCGCCACATCAAATATGTAGTTACTACAGGAGAATTTAGACAAAAAATGGCAAAGCGTATATCCGTAGTTTTAAATCAAAGCGTCAGTAAATTGGGTAACGACGGAGATTTAGTAGATGTTGCTCCTGGTTATGCTCGCAACTATTTACTTCCCCAAGGTTTAGCTAGTATTGCTACCAAAGGTATCATCAAGCAGGTTGAAGCCAGAAGGGAAAAAGAAAGACAACAAAAATTAGCCGAGAAACAAGCAGCAGAGAACAAGAAAGTTGCTTTCAAAACCATTGGTAAATTAACTATCCGTAAGCAAGTTGGGGAAGAAAATGCCATTTTTGGTACTGTGACTACCCAAGAAATAGCAGAGGTTATTAAAGAGCAAGCAGGAATTGAAGTTGACCGTCGTGGGATAGAAGTTCCTGACGTTAGCACTACTGGAGACTATCAAGCAGAAGTTAAACTACATCCTGAAGTAAGCGCTACTGTCGATTTCCAGGTTATTCCGCTTTAAAAGATTAAGATTTAGGGATTTGGCGAATAGAAAACATTCATTCCTAGATCCCTTATCTCAGTAGTTAGTAATTAGTAATCAATTTTTCCCTTTTGTCCACCAAGCTAAACCATAGGTCTGTACTGGTTCATTCAACTGGTGACGGTAGTAAACACGAATTTTATACCGTCCCGTGGCAGGTATGGGACAAAAAATATGCTCGATACTGTCTTCTGAACTAGATGAAGCACACAGATTTCTCATGTTGCTGTCTGCCGTGGCGGGTAACAGATAAACATCCAAATTATTTAAACCGCGATTGCGAAAAGTTTCTCCCACATCATACTGCTGGTTGCGATTAAAATCATTCAGCGTCACCAAGCGATCCCAGACCAAAGTTATTGCTGCATGACTTCCCTCTAATAAAGGCTGCTTGAGATAGTAATCTTGATATTCATTAGTTTCAACCTTGCTATAGTCCCATCCCTTAGCATCAATAGGTTGATTGTCCCTGGCTTGTCCTGCACTGAATTGCTGATATGCTCGCCAAGCATTAACTTGTCCTGTTCCCATTTGAATGTCAAGAGGAATGCGAGGATTTTCGTAAGCATCAGAATCGAGCCAGCTATGATTTCGTTCCCCTAAAATAGTTCGTTTCATCCCCAGCAATAAACCATCTCCTTGATCGACAATTTTATCGGCGGAGTTGAGTAAGACTGCCTTCATTACCTCATGACGACGGGAATCAATACTCCAATTAGGTAGATTAGCTTTTTGCTGTAATTTGCGATCGCCATACTCTTGTAATAATGCAACTGTTCCCGTGATATGAGGCACTGCAAAACTAGTACCGCTAACCTCCTCGACATCACCTTTTTGGTTGTAAACTGAGATCTGTCCCCCAGGGGCAAGCAAGCTAACTGCTCGTCTATCGCCATAATTAATCTCTTTCTTAATAAAGCTGCTGCCAATTCCTAGAGGTAGATCACTGAGATTGGCAAAATCTACTTTTTTAAATTCACCTTTTCTCTTGGTAGTGTAGGCAGTAGTGATGCCATTAAAATTGTCCGTCGGAATCGGAATTCCCCCTTTTCCCTGATTTCCTGCAATGAGATACAAAACGTCATGTTGTTTGGCAGACCAATCAATACAAGAAGTTAGTAGAGCCTGACCGTCTAATCGAGCATCATTTCGTTCATCTCTTGTCAAAGATTCGCCAAAACTGAAATTAATGGCTCTGACATCGTCGCTATTTTGCTGAGCAATATGTTGACTTGCCAGACATTCCTGAGGCTGTCCTCCCTCATTCAATGAGCCGACTGCTGAGGCATATAGATTTGCCTGAGGAGCAATCCCACGTAGGTATTTATCTTGGGCGATCATTATCTCTGCAACCATGCTGGCATGCTCGTCCACATTCTTATCAGCGATTGGAAGTTGATTGCGATAGAAAACTGCTCGAGGAGAAATTACCCTCAAGTTACTAGCTGCTTTATCTTTACCTATCTTGATCGGGCGACCTACCTCCACTTGCCCAATACTAATTTTGCGACCTAACAAATTATAGGGAGCTTGATGTAGACGGAGTGCGTTGACTCCGTTTTCACCAATAGAATCGTTTAGAGCCAAGACAGGAGCAACTAGTAGGGAAATCATCCAACCAGAAACCAAAAACACTACTTGTTTTGTCATATTTATTGTTGACTGTTGTCGGGTTTTCCGACTTTATATCGTAATTACCGTACTAATCGTTACAAAGGCTTGCCGAAATGGTGTAATGTGAGTTAAAAGTATGTCAGGTTACTCTGCAAACTTCAGGCTATAAAAGTAAAGCCAGACAGAGAGCCAAACCCTAAATCATTTATCCAACATATCATAGCAGGCAAAATTGAGCGTATGACAAAACAAGTTGCGCATCCCATGATTAAATTGCAACGCAAGGTATCTTCCTTGGTAGAATCCAAAATCGTCCAACCAGAAGATCGCATTGGCAAAATAGCCCTTTTACTGGGCAATGACTGGTCATATTGGAAGCGAGAGCTATTAGACTTTGACTTTTCTCCCCAAGATCAAATTCAAGAACTACTGTCAGTAGAAGATTGGGACGAAGATTGATTTTTCTAGGTACAGGATATACGAGTCGTAGGTAATAAAGTTCGTTATCAATCAACTATCGTTACTTAGGGCTCATATCAGAATTTAAAGGCAACTAGATAAAGCTTGGGAAAGTTCTTGAGCTGTTTGAAAGCGATCTCTCGGTTCTGGCTGGCAAGCAATACGAAGTACCTGAGCTAAATTAGTCGGTAAATTAGGGATGTTATCAATATCGAACTCAAATTTATTGCTTTGATAGCGATAGTACTGCATAGGTGCTTTACCTGTCAGCAGAAAAATAATAGTTGTCCCAACTCCATAAATATCAGACTGAGGACAAGGCTTGCCCCGATATTGTTCTGGGGCGCTATATCCTTCAACTCCGATGCGAGTTTCTAGGGCAGTACCAAGTTCTTTGACTGCACCAAAATCTAACAACATTAGACGACTATCCAAATTACGTAGCATTAAATTAGCGGGCTTAATATCTCGATGTACTAAAGGTGGTTTTAGGTTGTGTAAATATGCGACGATGTCGCATATTTGGATCATCCAGTTGATTGTCCTTTTGGGGTCGGTTGCTCCCCGCTGATTAACAAACTGTTCTAAATTATGACCGTGTATTAATTCCATCACAATATACTTGCGGTTATTCTCGACAAAGAAATCATAGTATTTAGGAATACCTGGGTGATCTAAAGACTTTAAAATTCGAGCTTCCCTTTCAAATAGTTCTCTAGCTTTAGCGATGCGAGCCATATCTGCATTCATCTCTTTCAGAACTAGAAGCATGGGTGCATTCTGCACTGTACGATTACGATCCCAAGCTAGATAAGTAGTTCCCATTCCCCCTCTGCCCAAAGTTCGCAGAATTTGATAATTTCCTACAAAATGTTCTTCTTCAACTATGGGCTGTCCGCAGTGTCGGCAAAAAATACTACCATCTGGATTATCTTGATGATCACAAACTTCGACTGTGTCGAGAATATTGGTTTGTTCTAGTTCTGGTTGATTTTGAGCCAAATGAGATTCTATCTCAAACTTGAACACGGGTCCATTTTCCGCTAAACGAATCAAATCGTCATGGTTGACAATGGTTTCGGTCACAAAATTATTATTGATTAGAGTCCCGTTAGTCCCCCTGCTAATCAACTGCCATTTCTCTTGCTGTGGATCAATTAAGGTTAATTCCAAGTGCTGCCGTGAAACCTGAAAATAGCCATGAAGCACGATGTCATTGTTTTGAGCGCGACCAATACGAATTACTGATTGCTCAGAGAATTCCCACTGTTGTAGTGGTTGATTTGTCTGGGGTTCTAAAAGCGTAAAAATGACCATATGGGGCTATTGGCTATTATCAATTAATTAGGCAAAGACGACAACTTATAGTCTTAGTCTCTAAAAGTCAGGTTTTAATTTTATTCTAAGCAGTATGGCAGTAATATTGTCGTGACCATTATGTTCGTTAGCCAAGTCTATCAGTTTAAATAAACCATCTTGAAGATCGGCACCTGAACTGATTAACGGTTCTAAATACTCTGACCAGTGTTGCTCGATCAACCCATTATCTGAAAGACCATCAGAGCAAAGCAACAAGAGACAATCTTCTGTGATTTCGATGAATTGAATTTCAGATCGGACATAGTTACTTTCTCTCGGACCTAATGCCTGAGTTAGTTGATAAGCATCGGGTCTACCATAGGCTATCTCTGGTTCAACTCCACGATTAATTTCTCTCTGACCAACTTCGTGATCTAAGGTTAGCTGTTCTAGTCCTTGTTTACGACTGATGCGATAGATGCGACTGTCCCCAACATGAGCGATCGCTAACTGAGTATCCTGCAACAAAGCCATAACTAATGTTGTCCCCATTCTGCCACTACCAGAACGAGAATTATTAATGTTGGTCTGGTACAGAGCTTCATTAGCTAACAACACCCCCGACTCAATCGTATTGTGATCTGGCAATTCTGATTGCCAATGGGTTTGGAAATATTTTTGCAAGCTTTCTACTGCCATGGCACTAGCAACCTCTCCCGCAGCGTGTCCTCCCATACCATCACAAACTATATACAAACCCCTGACAGAAAGGTTATTTTCGTTGTTATTTTCCGTCTTTTCAATCGAAGTATTAACTCCAAAGAAATCTTCATTATGGTCTCGCAGCCTGCCAATATCTGTGCAACAGGCATCAGTGATATCTCGTAGCTGCATCGGGATCATTGCCGTTGCTTGTTCTTCCAACTCACTGGCATACATCATGTCTTCCTCTGTTTCATCAAAGAAACTTTCTGATTCAGAGACAACGAAATTGGACAGGGAATCAGTTATTTCGGATTCAGATGGGGAAGTATTCATGCTTATTGGATTAATATTATCAACATTAAAGGACTCAACTTGAGACTCATCAAGACTAAGGTTATGAAGTTCTAACCTTAGCTGTTCGATCAGGGTAATCTCTTCTGCAATCATTTTGTCTAGCAGTTGATTAAGTTGACTTAAGTCAGCTAAACCAGATTCAGCCAGGCACAACTGCCAAGTTTGAGCCAAATCTTTTAAAGTTGGACTATCGTCTAAATCCATGTACAACTGCTGTAAGCAGAAAGTTTGGTCTTCATCTAGGCGGAGATTTTCATTGATTAACAGACTTTGAGCGCAGCTAATTTGCTGTAAAGGTTCCCAAAGCTTTGCCATTTCATCCAAAAACCATATTATTTGTAGTAAGGGCAGTTCTTGCTGTGACCATAGTTCGGTGACTAATTTCCATTGAGAACGATCTGGTAATAGAACAACTCCTTGGTCTTGCTCCTGCCAAGCATCGTAAATTTTGGGAACTATCGGGGTATATCTTTCGAGAATTAGATACGGCAAAGCATGAGTAGGTAATCCCACTAAATTCCAATATTGGGTTACGGATAAATACGAGCTATCAAGATCTTGGCGTAGTTCAGCGAATAAATCCATCTGCTGTTTTTGTAAAGTTGCCAGATAGGATTTTTGGAGAGGATATTGATCGATTACTTTGCCTTGGAGAAATATATTTTCTAGATCCCGATGTTTGCTTTCAATCAGAGATTCAGAACTTGAATCATGCTTCAGCGTATAACGATTATAAGTATCAGTTGTATCTGATTGAATTTTGAGAGGAAGGTTAGTCTTTCTCTGGCTGTTAGCGAACAAATCGGACAAATTTTCAATTTTCAATTGTGCCTGATTGTTACCTGCATCACTTGTAACCTTAGCCAATTCAGGTTTTGCATCTGGTTCTTCTATGTTTTTTTTCTGAGAAATTATTGCCCACAGTACAGTGTGGTTGGCAGCACCGCATAAACTGCAAGTTTTTGCCTCTATCGGAATATTTTCTTGGCATTCGCAACAAACTTTATGGGTCAGAGAAACACCGCAACTCTGGCAAAATTTGTTTTCTTCTGGATTTTCAAATTCACACTGGGGGCATATCAGCATACTGTACTTTCCTCTAAATATATTCCGTCTGCCTACATTGAGATAGTTTTTATAGTTGTTATGTTCAAGATGATTTAAGTCAACTCTTCACTAAGTATGAGAACAAGTGTGAGCAATGGAGGCTGGTGTTGACTCAGATTAAGCCATGCAACTCTCAAATCTAAAGAGAACTATAGATCTGAATATGTCTGCTCTGACAATTGGCATTCCGTAATGGGATACCAAAGGTAATTATTTAAATTGAACAGCAAGGATCTATGAAAAATAAAAGTTAATTTAGTAGGCACAATAAGCTGACATCATCAAAATAAGGTGATCTTTTCTGCAATCTTAGCTCATTGTCTTTTTTTGGCAATCCCCTGCTAAATAATTAACCCTGTCGAGGTTTGGCTGGTGATAACAAAAGACCTATAATACCTTCCCATATAGTTTTTATCTGGTATCAGAATGCAGATCAAGTTAGCAAAAAAAATGCTGAACTATTTGCAAGCTCAGCACCATAATTTTTATTTTGCTCAAGATGGGAAACAATCTAAGGAAAGACCTTATTGAACATCCCCCAAGTTAAACAAGAAAGGAACCCCGCCTTGAGAATCGCCATTAGTGACTAAAACCTTGGGCATTTGTGCACCACCTTCGCGCCAGGCTTCGATCGCTTCTTTCTGTAGTACCAGTTGACCACCTTGGGCTCTTAAGGTTTCTGCCAAGAGTCTTTGAGCTTCGGCTTTACCCTTGGCGCGGTTAATATCTGCCTGAGCCTGTTGTTCGGCTTCCCTGGCAACGTATACGGCTCTTTGGGATTTCTGTTCGGCAATTTGCTTTTCTTCCACTGCTCTAGCGAATTCAGGAGAAAAGCTCAGGTCAACTACACTAGTATCCAGGATTATGATGCCATATTTATCAAGGCGATCGCTCAAAGCATTATCAAAGTCTTCTTTTAGTTCGTTACGTTTAGTTATAGCCTCTTCCACAGTTCTTCTCGCAGCAGCAATTTTAAAAGATTCTTGTGTTTGGGGGGCAATAATTTTGGAGACGATATTTTGCAATGTTCCTTGAGTACGGCGTATTTCTACTACCTGGAGGGGATCTAGACGAAAGTTGATGGCAAAACTAGCTTTGAGATCCTGTAAATCTTTAGTAGAACTTTCTGCGGGGACTTCAAACTTTTGTACTGTCAGATCATAAACATCCACGTTGGAAACCAAAGGTGGACGCAGGTGGATTCCCTCTAACAAAACACCATCTTGAGCCTTCCCCAAAATGCTCAGAACCCCAGCCTGACCTGGATTAAGAATTACAAATGAATTAAAAGAAATCAGAACCACTAAGGCTGCAATAATACCACCTACTAAAGGCTGCCAACTATTAGATGACTGACTATTCAAGCTAATATCTCCTATCTATATATAAAATTAGTCTGTTATTGATATTTGCAAGTTTATCGTATTTAACGGTTTAGCAGTGATTAAGAGTATTAGAGATTACTATCAAATTAGCCATTCCCTGGCGACTTCGGAACAGCCAACTCCCCAGAAATTTTCCTTGATCGCCCAGGCTGGATATCGAGTCATAATTAATTTAGCCATGTCTAATTCGACTAATGCTTTGGAGAAAGAGGGTGTAATTGTCACCGACTTAGGAATAGTTTATGTTCAGATTCCTGTAGTTTGGGATAACCCTAAATTAGAAGATGTAGAAATAAATGTTCTTTAAGGTAATGCATTCTTTGCATCAACAAAAAGTCTGGGTACACTGTGCCAAAAATATGCGCGTGTCTTGTTTTATTTATTTCTGGCAAAAATATATACTGCAACTACCAGAAGAACAAGCTAGATAAATGTCACTGACATAGAAATGATTTTTATCCCATAATAAACTGTATAAGAATATTCACATTGCTAAAAAGTAAAACAGTATGGGGATTGAGCAGCAAGAATACCGCCACCGTCAACAGGAAATCATGTCCAAGATTGGCAACGGAACCGCAATTTTCCGCAGTGCGCCAATGGCAACAATGCACAATGATGTTGAATATACCTATCGCCAAGAAAGTAGCTTTTACTATCTGACAGGCTTTAATGAACCAGAAGCAGTAGCGGTATTTGCCCCTCATCACGAAGAACATCAGTATATTTTATTTGTTCAACCTAAAGATCCTGAGAAAGAAACCTGGACAGGCTATCGCTGCGGAGTGGAAGCGGCAAAAGAGTTTTATGGTGCAGATGAAGCTTACCCCATCGAGGAACTCGACGAAAAGCTGCCTCAGTACTTAGTTAACGCCGATCGCATTTTCTATCATTTGGGTAATGATGACAAATTCAACAACATTATTATTTCTCATTGGCAAAGATTAATGCGAGGTTATCAAAAACGCGGTACAGCACCCTCGGCAATTGAGGATACACGTCCTTTGACTTTTCCCATGCGATTAGTTAAAAGCCCTGGGGAAATAGCCATGATGCGACAGGCTACTAAGATCTCAGCTATGGCACACAATCGTGCCCGTGAGTTTGCTCGACCAGGAGTCTACGAATATCAGGTACAGGCGGAAATTGAGCATATCTTCCGCAAAGAAGGAGGTGTTGGTATTGCCTATCCCTCTATCGTGGCATCAGGGTCAAACGCCTGTATTTTGCACTACATCGAGAATGATCGCCAGATGCAGGATAACGACCTACTGCTAATCGATGCGGGTTGTTCCTATGGTTACTATAACGGCGATATTACCCGTACTTTTCCTGTAGGTGGAAAATTTACTCCCGAACAAAAAGCCTTGTATGAAATTGTCTTAGAAGCGCAGTTACAAGCGATCGCCGAAGTGCAGCCAGGAAAGCCTTACAATGAATTTCATGACATAGCTGTCTGTGTAATTGTTCAGGGTTTATTAGATCTTGGACTCCTTCAAGGGGACTTAGAAGAAATCATCAAGGAAGAGAAATACAAGCCTTTTTATATGCATCGCACAGGACATTGGTTAGGTTTAGATGTTCATGATGTTGGAATTTATAAGCATAACGAAGAAACTTGGCAAAATCTTGCCCCAGGACATATTGTTACCGTTGAGCCAGGAATTTACATTTCGCCCCATATCAAACCCGTCGAAGGACAACCAGAAATTCCCGATAATTGGAAAGGAATTGGTATTCGTATTGAAGACGATTTACTTGTGACACCAGATGGACACGATATTCTGACCTCTGATGTTCCTAAGTCGGTCAAAGATATGGAAAAGTGAAGCAGCTTATCGATTAACAACTAACAACTAACAAACATGACAGATTAATTATTATTCTTACCAAATTACCTACAGTGAATATTGCTGAAATAACTAAAGAAATTACTCAGGGGAAGGGTTATATTGCACTGCCCGATCTTTTGAGTCGCAGCAAAACAACAGCAGCTAGAGATTTAATTCTGGAACTTGCCGAACAAGAAAAACAGGACTGTAGATTAGTTGTTCAGGGCAAAAAAGAACGACTCTATGGCTTGATTTATAAAGGAGATATTTTTGCTGATTTAGTGCAAGATCAGCTAATACTCTCGATCATCGAAGCAATTATTGGCGAAGACGTCATTTTAGGTGGCTTTTCTGCGCATATTCTCCATCCAGGAGCCAAAAGAATGGGCATTCATGTCGATTATCCCTATTGGGCGATGCCCTCTCCCTTTCCTAAGTACCCGATTCTAGAAATTCAAGTTATTTGGATGATGGAAGACTTTACTGCCAACAATGGCGCACCTTTATTTGTTCCTAGGTCGCAAAATTTAGCCGCTAAACCTAATCAGGAACAGTTTGAACAAACTGCCGAAAAGATTACGGGATCAGCAGGATCGGCAATTATCTCCCACGGATTATCATGGCATGATACTTCAGAAAATAAAAGCGATCGCCCTAGGGTATCTTTACTGGGAAACTATACACCTCAATATGTTCACCCGCTGGAAAATAATTTGTTCGATCATCAACTGGAAACGATTAAAAATGCTAGTCCTAGATTGAAGAAACTGCTTAGACATAGCTGGATGCCGATTACTAAGCCGATGTATGGCATGAGTCATGGGTCGCAGTAGGTTGATCGGTTGGGATTGAGAAGTTGTGACGGTAAGGTGTTTATCTCTCGCAAAGGCGCAAAGACGCAAAGGGATTAAGATACGAAGTCTCTTAGGTGATTTCTAGAAATAAATATACCAGTAAATCGACAGAGCAGCTAGTGATGTGACAGCAATACTTGGTACTTTCTTTGATGGAAATCACCTAATTACCAATAGCCTCTTGGTCTTTTCTCTGCTTTAATTGCAAACGAATGTTGGCGTGGACTTCTTTGGTAATGGGATAGAAATAGGTTAAAACTAAACCAATAATCAAAAATATGGTTGGCAAAGGCGCGATCGCAATTCGGATCGCCAGCAATGCGTTTTCTGGTTGTACGGGGATAGCCTCCCCTGGAACTCGTGCGACAAAGCCAGAGAATTCAAGAGCTTGACCAACCAAAAACAATGCCAAAGCCAGACCAAGTTTTTGCAGCAAGACCATAAAGCTATAGAAAATTCCTTCCCTTCGTTGACCAGTATTCAGCTCATCAAGCTCAATCACATCGGGAATCATTGACCAAGGAATTAGATATGCCACAGATACACCAAAGCCAGCCATGATTGCCCCTAAATAAAGCAGACCGATTTGTCCTGGTTGAATCAGAAACAGCGCTGCTTGAGCAACAATCCAAACTACCATTCCCAGATAGTAGACAGTTTTTTTGCCTAACTTGTCACTGACAAACTTCCAGAAAAACAACATCACTAAGGCTGTTCCCTGAACTGCGATCGCTACTGTGGGAAAATCAGCTTCATCCATTCCCATCCAGCTAACTACGTAATAAATTAGGATTGAAGCCGTTAACTGTACTCCCAGCCAAGAACAAAGATAAATTCCAATTACATATAAAAAAGCTTTATTGGCAAAAGCAATCTTCAACTGTTCCCGAATCGGCGTACTAGGAATATTACTGGCAATAATTCTCGCTTCAATTGCGTTTTGGCTATTCAAATGAGGTTCGGTTTTAGCAAAAATGAGAGTACAGCCAAAGCCAATAAACTGCATGCCAAATAAAATAGCTACAATTCCTGGAACCCTAATTCCCCCTGTGCTGTTGAACAATTGACTAATCCCATAGGCTATTCCTAATGCCCCCACAGCAGCCAAAACAAAGCCCAGTATTTTTTTACCTTGCTGTTGCAACAGGGGGGATGCTCCTCGTTCTTGAATGCGAAAGGTACACCAAAACAAAGCTACTATCGAGAGCAGACTAGATATTATCCCTAGTACTAGATATTGCTGTCTGGGGTCATCAGGATAAGCTTGAAAAATGACAGTTGCCAGAATCAAAGAAAGAATGCTTCCGCCAATAGAAAAGGCAAAGCGAAAACTGTTAAGAGTGGTGCGCTCATTGTAATCTTGGGTTAACTCTGGAGTTAATGCTGTATAGGGCAAATTTACAGCGGTGTAAGCTAAATTGAATAAGATGGAAACGGTAACATAATAGGCAAATAGACACCAGTTATTAACGCTGGGATCTGAGCTAAAGTTAGGCACAATCCACTGCAAGAAAAAGAAGATCCCAAAGGGAATTGCTCCAAATAGCATCCAGGGAATGCGCCTTCCCCAACGAGTTTGGGTGCGATCGCTCAAGATTCCCGCAATGGGATCGTTAATTGCATCCCCAACTTTCCCAATCGCTAAAATACTACCCGCCAATCCCGCAGGTAATCCCGCCACATTAGTAAAAAAATACAGCAGGAAAAATACTAAAATATTTGCCGTAATTGCTGGTCCCATATCTCCTGAACCATAAGCAAGTTTAGTGGTAAAGTTAAGCTTTTCTTGGTCTATTGCCTTCTCACTAATATCCAATTTTTGTAAGTTCCTAGTTTTATGAGAGATTTATATGTAACTTGGTCAGAATATCATCATAAAATTGAAAACTTAGCTGTCAAGATCTACCAGTCTAATTGGCAGTTTGATCACATTGTCTGCTTGGCAAAGGGTGGCTTGAGAGTAGGAGATATTCTTTGTCGTCTATACGATAAACCTCTGGCTATTTTATCTACTGCCTCCTATGGGGGAGAAAATAATCAAGAGCGTAGCAAAATTAAGTTTTCTGAGCATCTATCTACGATTCACCCCCTGGGGGATCAGCCTGCCCTAAAGGATACGTTATGCCCTAGTGGTAAACCTTCGGATAACGGCATGACGACCCTACGCATTTTGCTGGTGGATGACTTAGTAGATTCTGGAATTAGTTTGAAAGAATCTATTAACTGGCTCAAGACTAAGTACGCCAAAAATATTTTTGATATCCGTACTGCCGTAATTTGGTACAAAGATACCTCGATAGAAACACCCGATTATTACGTGGACTATCTGCCGGATAATCCATGGATACATCAACCGTTTGAAAAGTACGAACAAACTCGCATTTCCGAACTTGTAGCTAAACTTAATCATGATTAAATAAAGTAGTTTATGCGGTTAACCACGGAAAAGATTATCAAAGCTTTAAATATGGATGGTTAAAATGGAGGTAAAAACTAGTATATTTACGGAAGACAGAACATAGAGTTTCCAACTAACCTGTATTTTAGTTGATGAGCTAAAAAAAATTAGGAGCGTTGTCAGCCAAACAACACCCCTAACAACAACCATGTAGAACAGTTAAGCAATACTTAATTCGAGTCGTAAATTTCCAAGAGCATTAGCTGATTCCTAATCACTCTTTAGATGATTATGACACCCATTCTAAATTTGATCCCAGTTGAAAACTATACCTTGCTCAGTCTAGTAAGATATATATCTACCTTAATTTAGTCACATTAAGGGTTCGAGCAATTATTAATTTTTATGTATCACTGGTTTTAAACCAGTAATACTTTGTTTCAAGCTCGTAATTTATTTCCCTTGCACTATCAGTTTCGCTCAAAAAGCTTTAAACCCATTATTTGTTTCTCAGAGTTTCTCAGAGTCAAGCAATATTTTAAAAAAAATATAGAGGCATAGTCAGCCAAACAATGCCCCTAACACCAAATATAATTGAACTGTTAAGCAATATCTTGTATTGAGTCGCTAAGGCATAAAGTAGCTTTCTCTTGGTAATTGAGTCCGCTGCTCTACCTCATCCATCATAATTATATATTAACAAAAACTTTATATTTCATTTTTGCTAATAAACTTAATAGTTCTTAATAATTGCTTATTTTAGAATAAGCTTAACTGTGTAGGATGGGGTTCAATATTATTCCAAAATTTAAAAAATCCCGTGGTTGGCTTTTTAGGGGATATAAATTGCCTACCCAATTTTTATACGACCAAACGGCACAGCCTAAATAAAAGTTCACGTTGTTTCCTTGGTTACTATCAGAAGTTTACTATGAGTAAAGCTTTAAGCTCTAAGTTCTAAGCTTTTAAAGATCAAGAATTCAGGATTTTTTAGGGACAGGATGGTACGTGGTGCAATTAGGGAAAGTTTACTTGGTTGGTGCAGGGGTTGGCAACGAAGAGTATTTAACCATTAGAGCCAGAGAATTACTGAGTAATGCCGAAGTTCTGATTTATGATGCTTTAGTGGATGAAGTCTTGCTCAAGTTAGTTCCTGAAAACTGCCATACAATCTGTGTCGGTAAAAGAGGCGGACAAGTCAGCACTCCCCAGACAAAAATAAATCAGCTATTGGTAGCTCATTGTCTTGAGGGGAAGCAAATAGTTAGATTAAAAAGCGGAGATCCTTTTATTTTTGGGAGAGCAAATGAGGAACTTGCCGCACTTCAATTGGCAAAGTGCGACTATGAGCTAGTTCCTGGGATCTCTTCAGTTTTAGCTGCACCATTGCTAGCAAGAATTTCCTTGACCGATAAAAATTTAAGTCGCTGTTTTGTGGTGGTTAGCGGACACCAGCCAGAACAGTTAGATTGGTTAGCCTTATCTCGCATTGACACCCTAGTTTTCCTTATGGGAGGGCGTTCTCTGCCACAAATTATTGAGAATTTAATTTATCATGGACGATCTGCAAACGAACCAATTGCGATTATCCGCCACTGTGGAAGACCACAACAGCAAGTTTTTCGGGGGACATTAACCGATATAGTAGAGACAACGGCAGAAATATCTCTTGCTCCCGCAGTTATTGTTATTGGTAAGGTTGTGCAGCTTAGTAATCAGGATTCGTGTCAAGTTACTTCTACCCCGTTGGCTGATAAAACTATCTTGGTAACTCGCGCGGCGGAACAATCAAGCAAGTTTACGACTCTTTTGCAGCAACAGGGTGCAACAGTATTAGAAATGCCAGCTTTAGCAATTACACCTCCTACGAGTTGGGCAGCTTTAGACCAGGCGATCGCCAATATTGCTCAATTTCAGTGGTTAATTCTTACTTCGGCAAATGGCGTTAACTATTTTTTTGCTCGCCTTGCTGCTTTGGGTTATGATGCTCGTGCTTTAGGTAAGATCAAAATTGCTGTGGTTGGTCGAAAGACTGCTGCTGTATTAAAAACTAAACAGCTTAATCCTGACTATATCCCGCCAAATTATGTAGCAGATTCTTTGGTAGCTAACTTCCCTGAAGACTTAGCAGGGCAAAAACTTTTATTTCCCCGTGTAGAAACTGGAGGGAGAGCAGTATTAGTTAGAGAATTCACTAGCCAAGGAGCATCAGTAGTTGAAGTTGCCACCTATCAGTCTAGGTGTCCCGAACATATCGATCCAAAGCCTTGGCAGGCATTACAGCATCAACAAATTGATATCGTAACCTTTGCCAGTTCTAAAACAGTAAGGAATTTTTATCAGTTGATACAGCAGCAATCCGATTTAGTTGCGATGGATTCCATCTTAGCGAATGTTTGTATTGCCTCAATTGGACCACAAACATCAAAAACCTGCCAAGAATTACTGGGTAGAATTGACTTAGAGGCAGAAGAATACACTCTAGAAGGTTTGACTATAGCAATTGCCAACTATAAATTTTCCTAATTGGAATTATTACAGATTTAATTGTAGATATGTAATTTGTATATAGGGCGATCGGCTAAACTAGAAGTGGCGCTATAATTCAGTTTCCTGACTACACTAGATATAAGGAAATAAATGCTTGCTCATTGTGGCACACTTGTAAAGAAAAGAGATACTTAATGTCTAACATAGAACGTAGAAGGACACCATTAGGCAAAGTTAGCAGACAAAAAAGTTATGCCATCGAACACCCCTTCAAAGATAGCGCGCTAGGTTTAGTATCAACTAAAAGCTTTCCCGCAATTGTTGGTACGGCAGACATGATGCTGAAGTCAGCAGAAGTTACGATGGTAGGCTACGAAAAAATCGGCAATGGATATTGCACCGCCGTAGTTAGGGGTAACATTGCCGATGTTAGATTAGCCGTAGAAGAAGGTGCGAAAACTGCCGAGAAGTTTGGTCAGTTAATATCTAAGCTCGTAATTGCTCGCCCTATGCCTAATTTAGAAGCAATTTTCCCCATTGGCAGCCATTTAATTGAGTTGACGCAAAAAAGAAGAGGCTATAGTCGCCTAAGTAATCGTTCGATTGGGTTACTCGAAACTAGAGGCTTCCCCGCAATGGTAGGTGGTGCAGATGCGATGTTAAAATCTGCCGACGTACAATTAGCTTCCTACGAAAAGATTGGTGATGGCTTGTGTACGGCAATTATTCGAGGTTCAGTAGCCAATGTTGCGATCGCGATTGATGCAGGAATGCAGGAAGCAGAGCGCATCGGAGAACTACATGCGGTAATGATTATCCCCAGATTACTAGAAGATCTTGAACATACTCTTCCTGTGTCTAGCTATTGGCAAGATGAACAAGAACCTTTACCTGTCTTGTTACCTAAAGAAGTGAAACAGAAAGAGAAAGAACTAATCGAATTACCCCAAGCCGATTATAAACCGATGCAGGTCCCTCTTAAAAGAAAGATGGAAATCGAAGAGCTATAAATATTCCAAAAGCAAGGCTTCATAATTGTTTACCATAAACTTTAGAAAATATTATGATTTGTTATTGCCACAATCTAGAATGACGCACTAACGTTAACAAGGACAGTTAGGAATTTCAAACATGGGAACTATTATTAGCACCGTCAACATGAAAGGTGGAGTAGGCAAAACTACTCTGACTGTTAATCTGGCTACCTGTTTAGCCAAAAGACACAATAAGCGTGTCTTGGTTTTAGATTTAGATTCACAAATTAGCGCCACGTTGAGTTTAATTTCCCCCCATGATTTTGCTAAGTTGCGCAAGAAAAAGCATACCCTCAGTTATCTTCTAGATAATGTTATCAATCCCAATCCCTGGAGTAAGTTAAACATTGACGATATCATTGTGCCTAATATCTGCGGTATACATGGTCTAGAGTTGCTTCCAGGAGACATTGAGCTTTATGACGAATATCGAGTCTCAGAAATGCTCCATCAAAAAGCGATTGAAAATAACGAACAAGAATTTCAAAAAGTTTGGGATGATTTTGAACGCATTCTGATTAAAGAGATTCTTGAGCCTGTAGTTGACTACTACGACTTTATAATCCTGGACTGCGCTCCTGGGTATAATTTATTAACCCGTAGCGGTATCGCTGCTAGCAATTTCTATCTCCTACCTGCTCGTCCTGAACCCCTCTCTTTGGTGGGAATTCAGCTATTAGAAAGGAGAATTGCTAAACTGAGGAAAAGTCATGCAGACACTCATCCTGTGGATGTCAACTTGTTAGGAATTGTATTTATTCTTTCAGCAGGAGGGTTAATGGGCAGGTATTATAAACAGGTGATGAAAAGAGTTCAAGATGACTTTGTTCCTGAACAGTTATTTAATCAGTCAATTCCCATGGATGTAAACGTTGCTAAAGCAGTTGATTTATTTACTCCTGTGTCCGTAGCAATGCCGAACTCACCGGGATCAAAAGCATTTATGAAATTGAGCGACGAATTATTAGCTAAAAGTTCAGTCAATAAACCAGAATTAGCTGCTGTAACTTAGAGCATTGACCTATATTTATTGGCTTTCACAAATTCAATATGCAGAACAATCGTTGGTTGGGGATAAACTTTTTATTCTCAGCCAATTACTTCAGTGCGAATGTCCTGTTTTGCCAGGATTTGTCTTAGGCAACAATTTATGGCGGGAGTTTTTAGCCCAAATCGAGAATGAATTATTAATTGAAGATTTTCCTAACGATTATCAAACTCTACAATCCTTGGCAAGTCGTAGTAGTCAGAGCATCAACCAGGCGAATTTCCCCGGTACATGGCAAACAGAAATATTTCAAGCTGCACAACAGCTAAACTCTGATAGTTTAATTTTGCAACCTTTCATCACCACTACCTATGGACAGGGTTGTCTAGTTGATAGTTTATGGCGATCGCATACTTGTAATAATAACCCCGAAGCTTTATCGACAGCGATTAAGTTAGTCTGGTCAGAATTATTTACCGCTACGAGCCTCTTGTATTGGCAAAAGTTAGGCTTAAATATCGATCAGGTTGATTTATCTATATTGGTTAGGCCTCTGAAAACTGCCTACGCTTCAGGCATGGTTGAAGTTAGTAATGATTTAATCCAAATCAAAGCCAGTTGGGGTTTGGGCAAGAGTTTGTTTCAAGGAGATGTTGAGCCTGATGTATATATTATTGATCGGGAAATGGGGTATATTTTATCCCAAAGCTTGGGTCATAAAAACTATGCCTACCGACCAAAAAATGTTGATTTGCACAGTTCTTTAGTTGATTGCTTGGAAGCCTATATTCCTGGAGAAAATTTAGCGGAGACTTTTGTATTGGAGCATAATGCGATCGCGAAATTGCTTCAATTGATCCAAAATATTTTAGAACAACAACCACAAATCAAGTCTTTAGCATGGACGACATTTGAGTCAAGCGCAAGTTCAGTACCTCATTTTTACTTTACTGGGTTTAATGATTATTTAACTTCTGCTATCTCAACTACAGAAACCATAATTCCTCATATATCTGCACCACCATCAATACCACCATTATTATCTGGAGTTGCCGCTTCCCCTGGCAAGGTGCAAGGAGAGGTAGTAGTAGTTAAAGATTTTGATACCTACCCAGAGCCAATTCCTGCTGCATCAATCCTAGTTACGAAGGTAATTAATCCACAACACATATCGTTGATTAAGCAGACAGGGGGCATTATTACCGAAATTGGCGGGAAAACTAGCCACGGGGCGATAGTAGCTCGTGAACTAAATATTCCTGCCATAGTTAATGTTGTGGATGCGACCAAAATTCTGAACCATGGAGATAAAGTGTTACTGAATGGTGATAATGGTCATGTTTATCCTGCCACCAAGCATCAGCAACTTCAGCAACTAATATCTCGTCCCTCTTTTAAGCGGATTTTTTCTCCTGCTTATCCCATTGCGACTAAGTTGATGGTTAATCTTTCTCAACCAGAAAGTATTGCTGCTACATCAAATTTACCGATAGATGGTGTAGGATTATTGCGCGCAGAATTTATGTTGGCAGATTTGCTAGCGACTCAAATATCAGCCAAATGGCAATATTCTTGCCGTAATCAGTTATTAAATAGCTTAACTAACTCCCTGCGTCAGTTTACCGCAGCATTTACCCCTTTTCCTGTGTTTTATCGCTCTCTTGATCGATATGCTGAAGACTCAATTGATCCAATCTTGGGTATTAGAGGCACTTATAGCTATTTAACCGATCCGACTTTATTTGATTTAGAATTAGAAGCCCTCAAGATAATTACAGCAGAAGGCTATGGTAATCTCAATTTAATCTTGCCTTTTGTTCGCAGTGTGGATGAATTTGAGTTTTGTTATCGCCGCATCGAAAATGCTGGTTTAACCACTCTAAGTTCATTCCAAGTTTGGATTATGGCAGAAGTCCCCTCGGTAATCATGTTGCTACCCGAATATATCCGCGCAGGTGTCCAAGGTATCGCTATTGGGACTAACGATTTAACTCAATTACTTTTAGGAGTAAATCGAGAACAGACACAATTAAGCGATCGCGGTTTAAACGCTAATCATCCCGCCATGCAAAAGGTGATCGCCGAATTAATTAAAACTGCTCATGATCATAATATTGAATGCTGTATTTGCGGCCAAGCACCAGTTGAGCATCCTGATTTAATCGATAAATTAATTCGATGGGGTGTTGATACCATTTCCGTTGAACCAGAGGCAGTAAATAGGACTTATAAGGCGATCGCCCGTGCGGAGAGGCGGTTGCTATTAAATGAAGTCAGGGATTAGCACTCATCATTTAGTCTCATTATTAGGATTTGCAAAACTATCAGCTTAGCTTAGTTAATCTGAAGAATTATCTCTAATTTTGAATCCCAGTTAGGCGATCTCGCGTCAGAATAAATTTTCGTCATGTATTTATCAAAAAAGGAACCTGGCACTGAGCTATTTTCCCAGGGAGCTACCCCCCAAGTATCTTCGCCGCGACAGCGTTTCACAATCGAGTTCGGGATGGAATCGAAGTGGAGCCACTGCACTACTAGCACCAGGAATGCTAGTTAGGGTCTTGTTCCCTCAAGACTGCATAAATCTAGATGATGATGATATTGCCCTTAAATTGAATCAACTAAGTATAATTAGAGCCATAATTGTAGATCGAAAGTTGAAGGTCAAGCCCTCGGTCTGTTAGCACGTCTCGGCTGCAAACATTACTGCTCTTCCACCTAACGCCTATTAACGGGTGTTCTTCCCGTGACCTTACTGGCAATTGCCATGAGAGTACTCATCTTGAGGTGGGCTTCCCACTTAGATGCTTTCAGCGGTTATCCTCTCCGCACTTGGCTACCCAGCGTCTACCGTTGGCACGATAACTGGTACACCAGCGGTGCGTTCTTCCCGGTCCTCTCGTACTAAGGAAGACTCCTCTCAATACTCTTGCGCCTACACCGGATATGGACCGAACTGTCTCACGACGTTCTGAACCCAGCTCACGTACCGCTTTAATGGGCGAACAGCCCAACCCTTGGGACCTACTTCAGCCCCAGGTTGCGATGAGCCGACATCGAGGTGCCAAACCTCCCCGTCGATGTGAACTCTTGGGGGAGATCAGCCTGTTATCCCTAGAGTAACTTTTATCCGTTGAGCGACGGCCTTTCCACGCAGCACCGTCGGATCACTAAGACCTACTTTCGTACCTGCTTGAGTTGTCTCTCTCGCAGTCAAGCTCCCTTGTGCCTTTACACTCTCTGGCTGATTTCCATCCAGCCTGAGGGAACCTTTGTGCGCCTCCGTTACCTTTTTGGAGGCGACCGCCCCAGTCAAACTACCCACCTGAAACTGTTCTTCTCCGGTTTACGGGTTGAAGTTAGAATTCTAGCCTCCCTAGAGTGGTATCTCACATTTTGACTCCTATAACCCCACAAGGCTATAATCAACGTCTCCCACCTATTCTGCGCAAGGGAAGCCCGAACCCAATTCCAGGCTATAGTAAAGCTTCATAGGGTCTTTCTGTCCAAGTGTAGGTAGTCCGTATCTTCACAGACATTCCTATTTCGCCGAGCCTCTCTCCGAGACAGCGCCCAGATCGTTACGCCTTTCGTGCGGGTCGGAACTTACCCGACAAGGAATTTCGCTACCTTAGGACCGTTATAGTTACGGCCGCCGTTCACCGGGGCTTCAGTCGTTAGCTTCAAATCCGAAAATCCTGACCAACTTCCTTAACCTTCCGGCACTGGGCAGGCGTCAGCCCCTATACATCCTCTTTCGAGTTAGCAGAGACCTATGTTTTTGGTAAACAGTCGCCTGGGCCTCTTTATTGCAACCACCTCTCGGTGGTACCCCTTCTCCCGAAGTTACGGGGTCATTTTGCCGAGTTCCTTAGAGAGAGTTATCTCGCGCCCCTTAGTATTCTCTACCTGCCCACCTGTGTCGGTTTCGGGTACGGGTACTCTGCTTTCAACACCATAAACGCTTTTCTCGGCACTAGCTTTACCACCCGTCTTCCTTAGAAGACTCCCAATCCAATCAGGGTGTGGTTATTTTTCCTGCGTCCCGTTTATGACTCCCACAGAGTAGTCAAGGAATATTCACCTTGTGTCCATCGACTACGCCTTTCGGCCTCGCCTTAGGTCCCGACTAACTCTTCGCGGACGAGCCTTCCGAAGAAATCCTTGGGCTTTCGGGGTATATGATTCTCACATATATTTTCGCTACTTAAGCCGACATTCTCACTTCTGTACTGTCCACATCTGCTTGCCGCTAATGCTTCTCCCTATACAGAACGCTCCTCTACCACTTTGATAAATCAAAGTCCACAGCTTCGGTGACATACTTAGCCCCGTTCATTTTCGGCGCAGGAGCGCTAGACCAGTGAGCTATTACGCACTCTTTCAAGGATTGCTGCTTCTAAGCAAACCTCCTGGTTGTCTATGCACTCCCACCTCCTTTCTCACTTAGTATGTACTTGGGGACCTTAGCTGGTGGTCTGGGCTGTTTCCCTTTCGACGATGAAGCTTATCCCCCACCGTCTCACTGGTAAAATTTCATTAGGTATTCTGAGTTTGTCTCACTTTGGTACCGCTCTCGCAGCCCGCAGCGAAACAGTGCTTTACCCCCTAACGAGTTAACTTACCGCTGCGCCTAAACGCATTTCGAGGAGATCCAGCTAGCTCCGGGTTCGATTGGCATTTCACCCCTAACCACACCTCATCCGCTGGCTTTTCAACGCCAGTCGGTTCGGACCTCCACTTGGCTTTACCCAAGCTTCATCCTGGACATGGTTAGATCACCCGGGTTCGGGTCTACAAATTATGACAACACGCCCTGGTTCAGGCTCGCTTTCACTTTGGCTTCGGATATTTCTCCTTAACCTGCCATAACCTGTAAGTCGCCGGCTCATTCTTCAACAGGCACACTATCACACGTTTAATCGTGCTCTAATTGCTTGTAGGCTAACGGTTTCATGTTCTGTTTCACTCCCCTCGCCGGGGTTCTTTTCACCTTTCCCTCGCGGTACTATTCGCTATCGGTTACACAGGAGTATTTAGCCTTACGAGGTGGTCCTCGCTGATTCACACGGAATTCCACGGGCTCCGTGCTACTCGGGATTCAGTCTGGCTACTTCCATTTTCGACTACAGGACTTTCACCTCCTCTGGTGCAGCTTTCAACTGCTTCGTCTAACTTTCCTAGTCCGTCTGACTGTCCCACGACCCCATCAACCGAAGTTCATGGTTTAGGCTGTTTCCGCTTCGCTCGCCGCTACTAAGGAAATCGCTGTTGCTTTCTCTTCCTTCAGCTACTAAGATGTTTCAGTTCGCTGAGTTCGCTCGCTCCTGCCTATATATTCAGCAGGTCGTTCATACAGGTTGCCCCATTCGGACACCCTCGGATCAATGCTTGTTTCCAACTCCCCGAGGCATTTCGTCGGTCACCACGTCCTTCTTCGCCTTTGTGTACCTAGGTATCCACCGTTAGCCCTTTGTAGCTTGACCTTTTTTTTCTCTACTACTTGGACTATTTTGTGAACTTTCGTTCACGCCTTAGTTTTTTTGACCTAATTTTTTACTTAGTTCTGAGATGAGCATTCCCTTGCGCCTTTCGGCGACGCGGGGTCTCATCTTTTTCTTGGCTCTATCACAAATAAACTCTCTTTTTTATCTTGCGATAATCTTGATTATTTATTTCTTCTAGATATTATGCAGTTTTCAAGGTTCTTCACTAGAGTCGAAAACTCCAGCATCCTCATCTTCTTGCTCCATCGCAATGATGACAGAGCTGAATCCTTTCTCTTTGTTTTATCGGTAGTATAGGTGGTGGAGGTAAGCGGATTTGAACCGCTGACATCCTGCTTGCAAAGCAGGCGCTCTACCAGCTGAGCTATACCCCCATGATTTCTCTCCAACCTCTTTTAAAGATTGGTGGTGGGCCATCCTGGACTTGAACCAGGGACCTCACCCTTATCAGGGGTGCGCTCTAACCACCTGAGCTAATAGCCCTCGTTTTGATTTCAAATCAATCTCCCTTGTTAGAGATTTTGAACCAGAACAATTAGTCTGACAGTCTTTTTTACTCACATTTAATGCCTTTTGAACCGACCTTGGTTTGACCTGTGATACTAAGACTTCTATTCTGTCTTTAGTTCACGGTTAGGTCTCCCTCTAAGGAGGTGATCCAGCCACACCTTCCGGTACGGCTACCTTGTTACGACTTCACCCTAGTCACCAGCCCTGCCTTCGGCATCCCCCTCCATAAAATGGTTAGGGTAACGACTTCGGGCGTGGCCAACTTCCATGGTGTGACGGGCGGTGTGTACAAGGCTGGGAACGAATTCACCGCAGTATGCTGACCTGCGATTACTAGCGATTCCTCCTTCATGCAGGCGAGTTGCAGCCTGCAATCTGAACTGAGGCTGGGTTTGATGAGATTCGCTTACTCTTGCGAGTTGGCTGCCCTTTGTCCCAACCATTGTAGTACGTGTGTAGCCCAGGACGTAAGGGGCATGCTGACTTGACGTCATCCCCACCTTCCTCCGGTTTGTCACCTAAGCAGTCTTCCTAAAGTGCCCAACTTAATGCTGGCAACTAAGAACGAGGGTTGCGCTCGTTGCGGGACTTAACCCAACATCTCACGACACGAGCTGACGACAGCCATGCACCACCTGTCTTCGAGTTCCCGAAGGTACCTCTGCTATTAGGCAAAGTTCTCGAGATGTCAAGTCCTGGTAAGGTTCTTCGCGTTGCATCGAATTAAACCACATACTCCACCGCTTGTGCGGGCCCCCGTCAATTCCTTTGAGTTTCACACTTGCGTGCGTACTCCCCAGGCGGAACACTTAACGCGTTGGCTACGGCACTGCTCGGGTCGATACAAGCAACGCCTAGTGTTCATCGTTTACGGCTAGGACTACAGGGGTATCTAATCCCTTTCGCTACCCTAGCTTTCGTCCCTGAGTGTCAGTTACGGCCCAGTTGAGCGCCTTCGCCACTGGTGTTCTTCCCAATATCTACGCATTTCACCGCTACACTGGGAATTCCCTCAACCCCTACCGTACTCCAGCTCACCAGTTTCCACTGCCTATCAGAAGTTGAGCTTCTGTCTTTAACAGCAGACTTGATGAGCCACCTGCGGACGCTTTACGCCCAATGATTCCGGATAACGCTTGCATCCTCCGTATTACCGCGGCTGCTGGCACGGAGTTAGCCGATGCTTATTCTTAAAGTACCGTCACTTTCTTCTTCCTTTAAAAAAGAGGTTTACAGTCCAAAAACCTTCCTCCCTCACGCGGTATTGCTCCGTCAGGCTTTCGCCCATTGCGGAAAATTCCCCACTGCTGCCTCCCGTAGGAGTCTGGGCCGTGTCTCAGTCCCAGTGTGGCTGCTCATCCTCTCAGACCAGCTACCGATCGCCGCCTTGGTAGGCTTTTACCCCACCAACTAACTAATCGGACGCGAGCTCCTCTTCAGGCTATAAATATTTCACCTCTCGGCATATTGGGTTTTAGCAGCGATTTCCCACTGTTGTCCCCATCCTGAAGGCAGATTCTCACGCGTTACTCACCCGTCCGCCACTAATCCCGAAAGATTCGTTCGACTTGCATGTGTTAGGCATACCGCCAGCGTTCATCCTGAGCCAGGATCAAACTCTCCATGATGAATCGAAATTCATTCACTCTTAAGTTGATGTTCGACTCTTTTTCTTATCCTTTCTAAACCTCTGATGAAGATTTGATGATTTCTCATTTTTTCTTCATTTTGGTTCGGGAATTTATTTGTTTTTATCCTAAAAGCTGTGGTTTCAAAAAACTGTCAAACTATTGTATTGTCTAGGTTCTGGCGCTTTGCTTGAGGCTTACTGCTTCAAACCGCGCATTTACCAATATAGGGACTTTGAAAACTCATGTCAACCCCCTTTTTTTTTATTTTTTTCTGAGCTTTCTCAAAGTCAGTCATGCTATGGTGTTTGGGCAGATATTTACACAGCAATTTTTTATGTCTTTATCTTTCCAGGAAATTATTGCCACCTTGAATGAATTTTGGAGCGATCGCGGTTGCCTGATCGTTCAACCATACGACACGGAAAAGGGCGCAGGAACGAAAAATCCCAGTACCTTTCTGAGAGCGTTAGGACCTGAGCCTTGGTCAGTTGCCTACATTGAGCCTTGTAGAAGACCAACGGATGGTAGATATGGTGAAAATCCCAATCGTTTTCAGCACTATTATCAGTATCAAGTTTTGATCAAGCCTTCCCCTGACAGTATTCAAGAGATTTATCTAGACTCTTTAAAAGCATTGGGTATTAATCCAGAAGATCATGATGTTCGCTTTGTTGAGGATAACTGGGAAGATGCGGCAGTTGGTGCTTGGGGTGCAGGTTGGGAAGTCTGGCTCGATGGTATGGAAGTGACTCAGTTTACCTATTTTCAGCAGTGTGGCGGAATTGATTGTAATCCTGTTTCCATTGAAATCACTTACGGTTTGGAAAGGCTAGCTATGTATCTACAAGATGTGGATGCAATTATCAAGATTAGATGGAATGATCGTCTATCTTACGGAGATATTTTCTTACAGGCTGAAATTGAGCAGTGTACTTATAATTTTGAAGCATCAGATCCCGATTTGCTATTCAATCTGTTTAGCCTTTATGAAAAAGAAGCCAAGCAGCTAATTAATCGAGGCTTGGTGATTCCTAGTTTGGATTATGTTCTCAAGTGTTCTCATAGTTTTAATTTGCTAGATGCCAGAGGAGTAGTTGCTGTTGCCGAAAGAACTCGCTATATCGGCAGAATTCGCAGCATGGCTCGACAAGTGGCACAACTCTATTTAGAACAAAGAGAAAGCTTGGGTTTTCCTTTGCAAAAGACGGAACTTTAGAGAGCAGAATACCTACGCAAGAACACGAAGTCGATAAAGAACTCTTGACTTTTGACTTCGATCTTTGGGAGTCTGCAATAAGATTCTCCAATAAATCATAGTCATGACTTTATCTGTATACAATACCCTTACCCGCAACAAATCAGCATTTCAGACCATTGAAAATAATAAGGTGCGGATGTATTGCTGTGGTATTACTGTCTATGATTATTGCCATCTTGGTCATGCCCGTACTTGTTTGGTTTGGGATGTGGTGCGTCGCTACTTACAGTGGAGTGGTTACGAAGTGAATTATATTCAGAACTTTACTGATATTGACGATAAGATTCTCAATCGCGCCAAGCAAGAAGGAACATCAATGGAAGAGGTTTCCGAGAAGTATATCGCTGCTTACTTTGAAGATATGGAACGTCTGGGAGTTGGTCAAGCAGATTCCTATCCCCGCGCTACTCATACATTAGATGGTATCAAGCGCCTGGTTTATGAATTAGAACAAAAAGGCTTTGCCTATCCTGCGGAGGGAGATGTTTACTATGCAGTGCAGAAATTTGCTGAGTATGGCAAGCTTTCGGGTAGAAAACTAGAGGATATGCAGGCTGGTGCTAGCGGTAGAGTTGGTATGGAAGATGCAGAGGCTAGTAAGAAGCAATATCCCTTTGATTTTGCCCTCTGGAAAGCTGCTAAGGAAGGTGAACCCGCCTGGGAATCTCCCTGGGGAAATGGTCGTCCTGGCTGGCATATTGAATGTTCGGCGATGGTGCGAGAAAGGTTAGGAGAAACAATTGATATTCACGTTGGAGGTGGAGATTTAACTTTTCCCCATCATGAAAATGAGATTGCTCAATCTGAAGCAGTCACAGGAAAACCCTTGGCTAATTATTGGCTACACAACGGCATGATTATTGTCGAAGGGAAAAAAATGTCTAAATCTTTAGGTAACTTTATTACCATCCGCGAATTGCTGGATAAATATGAGCCGATGGCGGTGCGGTTGTTTATCCTGCAAACCCAATATCGTAAGCCTTTAGATTTTACGGAAGAGGCTTTAGCTACCGCTACAAATAGTTGGCAAACTCTTAAAGAAGGATTGCTGTTTGGTAATCAATATGGAGAACAGTTAGGTTTTTCTGGGACTGACTCGCAAGATAAGAAATTAGTAAGCAGATTTAAATCAGCCGTAGACGATGACTTTAATTTTGCTGGGGGTTTAGCAGTGCTATTTGAAATTGCCAAACATTTAAGTAAGGAAGGCAATGTACTAGTCCATGAAGGGGCAGTTAAAGCTGACGTTAAAGAGTTAGAGCAACAGTGGCATACATTAACTCAACTAGCAGCTATTTTAGGTTTTGCAGCCCAACCAGAAGAAGCTGACATTGACATTAATTCGGATGGCTTAAGTGACGCTGAGATAGACGAGCTAGTGCAGCAGCGTAATGATGCGAGAAAGAATAAAAATTATGCAGAAAGCGATCGCCTTAGAGACGAACTCCAAGCCCTAGGTATTACTCTAATTGACAAGCCAGGAGGAATAACGATCTGGAGTCGCAGTTAGTCATCTGCGAGTGATCAAAAGTCAATTGCCGTTAGCTCTAACAATTTGAGAATAAGAAATAGGTATAATTCAAAATCATTATATTAGTCTACCATGATTCTGTTTCGATGGTAAACATGCCTCACTACCTTGTCAGCTTCGCTTTCATGAGGCGGAAACGGCGAGATTTCCTCGCCATGTTCTACGCCGTCCCGACCCTAAGTCCTACATACTTGGGACTATAGCGCAGGACTTCCCGCTCGCAAAGTTAAATCGGAATTTCTTCAATTTCCTCAATTGTTCTGAGCAATTCTGGATGACGATTTGCCGCTTCGTCTACTTGCGAGAATATCTGGTGATAGGGACAAGTTGCTTGGCAGTCTGACTGATGAGGGAAGTCTGTTTGAGATTGCTGATAATTTTGCAACCACGAATTTAAGTTAGCTAGCAGCATTGTTAAATCTTGTTCGGTTTGCTGATGTTTTTGTTGAGTGTATTTAAAAGTCATGCTTTTAGGAGAGCCAGATTTAACGAACCAATAAGTCATTTGGACTTGTTCAGGTTCGTATTCTGAAGTTTCGACTAAGACGTAAAGATAAAGACGAGTTTGCCAATTAGTAGCTAGCTTTTTCGAACGGGGAGGCTCACGATAGGTTTTCCAGTCAAAAATTGTTGCCTGGTTAGTTTTAGCAATTAATAAATCGTAGATAACCGTAAACAAGAAGTCACCCGTGCTGAGAGTACGGCAATGTTCGGCCTCGCGCCAAATATTTGGGTCAGGTTCTAATTCTGGTACAGCCTGAATCAAAGCCTTTAAAGAATTATCTAACTCCGAATCTGTTGCCAGTAAAGACTCAATAGGTAAAGTTAGCTCTCTTTGCTGCATTAGCAAGTGAAATCGACTCCCCCACTGCATACTATCTTGTTGCTCAGGTGCAGGAAGAGAACCAAGACAGTCTAAATAAACCTGCTGAAATTTGGGAGGGCAAATACTAAGCAGATTGAGATGGCTTTGAGATAGGCGAATTAAATCTTGATCGGGCATAATTTAGCGATCGCATTTTACTAAAATCGATTCAATCTAGAGCATTATCGCTAAAGTTTATTATGACTCATGCCAATAAGCAAAATTAAACCAGCTCAGTTCAGTCTAAAAAAATCTTTGGCTCTATTTTTTGACAGTGGACAATTGTAGACTAGAAGATAAGTAATTATTAAAATTTAATCCTCTAAAAAACAAAGATATCACTATGCTTTCGACTGATCGCAGTTTACCAAATACTGGACATCGTTATGTTCCTCAAATCACAAGTCTAGAAACTACTCTTTCTCCAAATCAAGAATTAATGCCTTTGACTACCAAAGTCAATAGCAAAAATCAATTGGAAATTGGAGGTTGTGAACTGCAACAGTTAGTTAAACAATACGGATCTCCTCTATACGTATTGGATGAATTTACCTTGAGAACAGCTTGCCGCCAGTACCGTGATAGCTTTGCTACTTACTATAGTGGAGAATCTCAGGTGATCTACGCTTCTAAAGCCTGGAGCTGTATGGCTGTATGTCGAATTATTGACAGCGAAGGTTTGGGTTTTGATGTTGTTTCTGGAGGCGAACTATATACGACTCTGGAAGTTGGCGTGAGCAAGGAAAAAATCTATTTTCACGGTAATAACAAATCCGCTGCTGAATTAGAGTTAGCAGTAGAAACTGGCTGCAACATCATAGTTGACAATTGGCTAGAGTTAAAAACTTTATCGCAAATCGCTTCAGACAAAAGTCAACAGCCAATACCAATCATGGTGCGTCTGACTCCTGGAATTGAATGCCATACCCACGAGTATGTTCGCACAGGACACTTAGACAGTAAGTTTGGCTTCGATCCTAATCAGTTGGATCAAGTATTTGCCTACCTTAGTCAGCAAGATAGTTTAAGCTGCATTGGTTTGCATGCTCATATCGGCTCTCAAATTTTTGAACGTCAACCCCATCAGGATTTAGCGGGGGTGCTAGTTGACTGGATGAAAAAAGCTCAAGGCTATGGGCTACCTGTAACAATTCTTAATGTTGGCGGTGGTTTAGGTATTCGCTACACTGAATCTGATGATCCTCCAAGCATTTCTGAATGGGTCCAAGCAGTCAGCAAGGCAGTGGAGAAAGCTTGTTACGAAGCAGCTCTACCTTTACCAAGACTGATTGCTGAACCAGGAAGATCCTTGATTGGTTCGGCTTGTGTCACGGCATATACTGTTGGCAGTCGCAAAGAAATTCCTGATTTCCATACTTATGTAGCTGTAGATGGGGGAATGTCTGATAATCCTCGCCCAATTACTTATCAGTCTGTATATCTTGCTGTGATTGCTAATCGGATGACTGAACCCATTATCGAAGAGGTGACAATAGCAGGTAAACATTGCGAATCGGGAGATGTAGTTATTAAAAATGCCGCTTTACCAAAAACCGAACCAGGAGATATATTAGTAGTCCTGGATACAGGAGCATACAATTACAGCATGGCATCTAACTATAATCGCATTGGTAGACCAGCAGCGATAGTAGTTTACGAAGGAGAAGCCAATTTAATTATTGAGCGCGAAACCTATCATAACTTAATTGAACGCGATCGCTTACCCGAAAGACTGGTAAAAAAGGAAGAGTAGACTTAGTATAGAAGCCAGCATAACTATAAGATAGTATGCTGGCATAAGTGTTTCATATTAATCTGTGACCGTTGGTCAACAGTCTGAATTTCCCAGTTTTTGTCCCGCTAACCATTCATAGTCAAGTAACTAAAATAATGTCATTGTCGGGTTCGGTTCCTGACTTAAATCAGTTTCTATCCTGGTTGCCAGATTTAATCAATATCATCGATTTGGGCTTAGTGTTAGCCTTCAGCTACGCCCTACTATTAATTATTGGAGAAGGGGAGCGTCGAAGCCTGTGGATGGTACGAGGATTTATTGTCCTCATGTTGGCAACTGTAGTCAGTGGACAGCTAAAGTTACAGTTGCTCAAGTTTTTGTTAGAAAAATTAGTGCTGGGTTCTGCTGTCGCAATGGCAGTCATCTTTCAGTCCCAATTTCGTCGTCTGCTGGAGCAGATTGGGCGAGGGGAGGTGTTGAAATTATTTAAAGACTCTGGTAGACCAAAAGCTCAACCAGATAGTGTAATTGACCGTATTGTTGAAGCGATCAAAGAGCTATCACAAAATCGAACAGGTGCGTTGGTGCTAATGGAAACTACGGGATCTTTGGAAGAAGAAGATTTTGTCTCAGCAGGAGTCAGTTTGAATGCAGAGGTTTCGAAAGAACTTTTGCAAACAATTTTTCAGACTAGTACCTTATTGCATGATGGTGCTGTGGTAATTAGTGGATCTAGAATCTTGGCGGCAGCAGTAATTCTGCCTCTTTCAGAACGCACCGCCTCTCGCCAGTTAGGAACTCGTCACCGTGCAGCGATGGGGATAACTGAAAGAGTGGAAAAATGTTTGTGTATTGTTGTCTCGGAAGAAACTGGCTCAATTTCACTGGCTGAAAAAGGAACATTAAATAGACCCCTAACCAGTAGTAAACTGAAAGAACTATTACAAGCTAGATTTACGCCAATAGTCGAAAGAGATGCGGTGCGTCTTAGTCGTAAAATTGGTTTTCAGGGAAGAATTTTGCTGGAGCGTGTTCTGCGTTTGCTGCCATTGGATTCCCGTAAAAAACATTAATCATTAATCATTTGCCATTTATTTATCTGTAGTAAATTTAAACTTATAGATTGAATGAGTTAAATCTTTAATGGTCTATGTCAAATGTTCAATTTTAAAAGATGAGCCTAGAGCCAGTCACTTTGCAACAGTTACCTAGGGATTTGAGTGAAAACCGCCTACCACAGCACGTAGCGGTAATTATGGATGGGAATGGTCGTTGGGCTAAAAACCAAGGAAAACCACGTATCATGGGTCATCAGAAGGGCGTAGATGCCCTCAAAGATTTATTGCGTTGCTGCAAAGATTGGGGGATCTCTGCTCTAACTGCCTATGCTTTCTCGACGGAGAACTGGGGTAGACCTCAGGTCGAAGTACAGTTTTTAATGACCTTGTTTGAGCGTGTACTAAGACGAGAATTGCAGGAGATGAAACAAGAGAATGTCAGAATTCGCTTTGTGGGAAATTTGCAAGATTTACCTGATTCTTTGCGCCAAGAAATAGATCGCTCGATGGAAGATACTAAAAATAATCAGGGGATTCAGTTTACCGTTGCCACTAACTATGGTGGTAGGCACGAAATTATCCAAGCTTGTCAAGCGATCGCTTCTAAAGTAGAACAAGGGTACTTAGAAATAGCTCAAATTAACCAGGAAGTATTTGAACAGCACCTGTATACCCAGGGAATTCCCCATCCCGATCTTTTAATTCGTACCAGTGGCGAAATGCGAATTAGTAACTTTTTACTTTGGCAAATGGCTTATGCCGAAATTTATGTAACTTCTACCCTGTGGCCAGACTTTAACCGAGTTGAGTTTCACAAAGCTTTGGCAACTTATCAACAGCGAGATCGACGTTTCGGTAAAGTTAAAGCTTAGAGGTAAAGACAATCTAACCATCAAGTCTAAACTTCAAATCAGCATTGGCATCAAATATGTTATGCTAGTTTATGATTCGGACTCATGCAGTATTAACGCCCGAACCTTGTCAGGGTCGGAAGGCAGCAGCAATAAGGGATGCTTAACACAGGCGTGATATCCGAATCATCCAGTATTTGGGTAGATTCGTTTCAGGAGTTTCAGGATTGTAATCCTCACTCAACTTTAGTAATTAAGATCATTTGTTTGGTTTGAATTTGTGGCTTAAGATAACATCCAATTTCTAGTGCCAAAAAACTGACAGGACTTACTTGCTATTTCCGCAGCCATATTCAAAGCTGTGGAAAAGTCCTCTTGAAGAATGTAGTGACAAAAAGCACCATGAAAAATGTCTCCTGCACCCAATGTATCTACAGTCTTAATCGGCATTATGGGGACAGTAAATCTTGCGCCTTGAGATAAAGATTGGATTGCTTGTTCTCCCTTAGTAATAGCAATGTGTAAAATTCCCCTGTCTCGCAGAAAATCAAAGACATCATCGGCTTTTTGGCATTGGGGAGGATAAAAATTGGCAGAACAAATAGCATAATCAACCAAAGATAGTACTTTCTCTAATCCTGGCTTCCAACTTCCACCGTCCATTACTACGGGAATTTGTCTACTTTTGGCTATTTTAGAGATCGCAAAACTTACTGATAGCTGATGCCCATCAATTAAAACCAGATCTATATCCGTCAGCAAATCTTCAGGAATTAAATTGTGAGCTTGGGATTTAACGGCATTGAGGGAAATAACGGCGCGTTTTCCCGTTGCTGCTGTGACGATAATAGATGAGATAGGAGGAGCCTCTGTTTTTTCAGGAATTAGGTCCACTATTTCTACGGAATGTTGCCCTAAATCGTTCCTAATTATCTGAGTCAGGGGATGTTGTCCCAAGACAGTCATTAATTTACTCTGATTACCAAGATAATTGAAAGCCACGGCAGCGTTAGTAGCTGGACCACCTGCTACAGCCAAGTAATCTTGAGCGACCAATTTTTGATTTTCTGCCAGAGGGCGATCGCTCAAATAGATAAAATCTAACGTAGTTAAGCCAACAAACAAGCCTCTACAGTGCATATCCCATTTAGATTATTTAAGTTTCTAATGTATTAATGTTTTGCTGAATTGCAACTAGCAAACGATCAATCTCTTCAGGCAAAGTTAGATAATGCACACAGGCACGGATGCAGTCAGGATCGGCAATAGTCCTTAAGAGAAATCCTTGTTTTTCTAAAGTATTTACCAACTGCTTGTGTTCAACTCCTGCCACCTGGAAAGAAACTAATCCTGCTTCGGGAGGAGAATCTTTTAAACAGCTTATCTGTTCAATGTTTTGTAACTGTGACCAAAGATATTTACTCAGTTCACATATTTTTTGATAGCGATCGCTTTTATTGACCCATGCTTGATGTATAGCGATCGCACTTCTTAAGCCTTCATATTCGGGATAAGCGGAAGTTGCCACTTCAAACTTTCTCCCATCTTGTTTCCAGGAGATCGGTTTTCCTTGATCGTCCAATTCTACGCTGCGCCAGCCAATAAAGGTCGGGTTTAGATCCTGAAATGCCTCCGTACTTATATATAACCCACCGACTCCCGCAGGGCCACATAGCCATTTATGTCCTGTGAAGGCATAGTAGTCTACTTCTAATTCTGGTAAATTTAAGTCTAGTAAACCAACAGATTGAGCAGCATCTACCATTACCCTGATCGTTTGCCCTGCAGGAAAATTATGGCAAGCTTGGGAGATCGCTTTAAGGGGTAATACCTGTCCTGTATTCCAGAGTAAATGGCTTAAAATTACCATTCGGGTATTTTCCGTTAGGTTACTGTGGATCACTTCTACAGGATCGCCACTGTTTAAAGTATCCATGATCGAACAGATACTTATTTCCACCCCAAAGCGTCGGCTAATTTCTTCTACTGTGGCAATAATTCCTGGGTGTTCACAGTCCGTCATCAGAATATGGTCGCCATGTTGCCAATCTACCCCCCACATAGCGATATTACAGCCTGCCGTAACGTTCTCTGTCAGGGTAATTGTTTCAGGAGTTGCACCTAATTCAGATGCGATCGCTTGACGCAATAAATTAACCTGATTATTTAGCCAGTGATTAATTTGACCCGAAAAAGGTCCTACTTGTTGGATATGTTTATGGGTATCAATAATCGCTTGTAATGCAGTTGCGGGCATTGTACCCTGACCACCAAAATTAAAATAAGTCTTGTTAATTAATCCAGGAAATTGTTGACGGTGTTCTTTGAGGTCTGTTTTAGATAGACTATTATTCATATGATAAGATCTTGCTCTGTGGCGAACCATTGTTAGTATATCGACATTCTTTATCAAATATTAGACGACATAATTTTGGGGTTAAGAAGGCTGTTTTTCCCCATCTAAGCAGGGAATTATTGTTTTTCTGGCTCATTTTTTCTGGCTTAGGGGTGCAATGATACTAATCTCCGATCATCTTTTACTCAACTACAAACGCTGCAACCGTCGCACCTTTTTGGAAATACATGGTGATTATCCCCAAAAAGATCCAGAGAAAGATTTTTTGCTAAAGTTAAGGCGAGAAAACCAAACTCACATTGGCAACGTTATCCGATCGAGATCTCTCCTGCCACAGCAGCCTACGGCATCCCGTAGAGATTGGCAGCTTAACGCCAAACAAACTATGGAATTGATGCAACAAGGAGTGGACTGCATTATCCGAGGTACTTTAAGCCTCAACTATTCTCAGTGGCAAATAGCTTGGCGAGACGAGATATTTAATGGTCAAATAAAAGATAATCAGCAAGATTGGTTATCAGAAATCATCTTTAACGCTGCACCGAGTTTATTAATTAAACAACCAGGAAAATCTTGTTTTGGTGACTGGGAATATATCCCTGTAAATATCAAACTTGGTCGTAAAGCTAAACCAGAATATAAGTTGATTGCTGCTTTTCATGCTCAAATTCTGGGAACTATTCAGTCACAAACTCCCTTGAGATCGCTATTAATCTTAAAAGAACACAATGAACATCACGTTAATTTAGATCATTGGCTGATAAAAATGCAGCAGACTGTGGCCGAATGTATAACGATGTTAGCAAATCAGCATGAACCAGAAGTTTTTATTTCTCGCCAGCGATGTAGTCTTTGTAGCTGGCATGGTTATTGTCATCAGGTAGCAAAGTCTACCCAGCATTTATCTTTAGTCCCTGGGGTGACTCCCAAACGCTATGAATATTTGCAAGAATTAGGCGTTCATACTGTTAAATCTTTGGTTGATGTTCCCGAAACAACTCTGGGTGAAGTATTAGGCTACGGTATTGCCCGTCAGCTAAAACAACAGATTACCGCCATCCAAAGCGATCGCGCCATCGTCCGTTCTAGTTTTGATCTGATTAACACTCAACCTATTCCCAGTGGGGTGATCGAACTGTATTTTGATATAGAAGCCGAACCCGAACGTCAAACTGACTATCTACTTGGGGTGTTATTAGTAGATCGAACAACCAATACGGAGAAGTTTCATTCCTTTCTCGCAGAAAGACTAGAAGATGAAGGCAAAATTTGGCAAGAGTTTCTCGATTTTATCAATCTCTATCCCGATGCACCGATCTTTCATTATTCTGAATATGAGGCGGATACAATTAAGCGTTTAGCTAGACTGTATGGCACTCCCAAAGAACAGAAACAAGAAGTATTATCTCGTCTGGTAGATCTACATCTCTGGGTAAGTTCATCAGTCATTTTTCCTGTAGAAAGCTATTCTTTAAAAGCTCTAGCTAACTGGCTTGGTTTTTATTGGCGCGAAACTAGCGGCAGCGGAGATCAGTCTGTATGTTGGTATGATGAGTGGTTAAGAACCCAAGATCGAGCTTTGTTAAAATTGATTTTGAGTTACAACGAAGATGATTGTCGGGCAACTCGCTATCTAAAAGATTGGCTCTTGGATTTTTTAGAATATCAAAGAAACCAGCAACTTGCACTGACAAAATAGGGGTAGTGCATCAAGAAAGTGTGGTATCGTTGGTGACAAGTTAAGAAAACGTAGTTCTGTATCAATGAATCGAGATTGGAACGCTAGTTTAAACCTGGCAAATACTGTGAATCACACGGAACTTAAAGCTTGTGGATCGGTAAGTGCCGACACTCCTAGATGAAGCAAGAATGCAAGAATTTTTTTCTGAACCGTGTTTCTCTTTTTGTTTTTTCCTACCCTACGAAAGAGCGATCGCCAATTTATCCTGATTTTTGCTTTTTCAATTCCTTATACATCTGATACATTTCAGGCAATCTTTTATACATTACAAATAACTTACGATATAACCTGCTAGGCACATGAGGCATTCCCGAAACCATCTCCCCTGAAGCCACGTTACCAGTAATACCAGTTTGTCCAGTAGCAATTACGCGATCGCCCACCGTCACTTGATTTGCTACTCCAACTTGTCCCCCCAGCATGACTCCATTACCAATAATTGCGCCTCCCGCCAATCCTACCTGAGATGCCATGGCGCAGTTGCGTCCAATCTGACAGCCATGACCAATCTGCACTAGATTATCTAGCTTAGTATTACGCCCGATTCTAGTTTCTCCCACCGCAGGGCGATCTACCGCACTATTACAACCGACTTCTACCCCATCTTCTAAGACGGTATAACCCGACTGTTCCATTTTGTACCAGCCTGTTGCCGTTGGCACAAAACCAAACCCTTCTGAACCGATGGCAGCCCCACTATGAATCACACAGCCAGAACCAATTTGCGTCCGTTCATGAATCGTACAGTTGGCATGAAGGGTAGTATCGCTACCAATAGTAACGTCAGGATAGATTACCACGTTAGGATGAATACAGACGCGATCGCCAATAGTAACTCTCTGTTGAATTACTACATTTGCGCCAATATAGACATCTTGTCCGACAATAGTATCAGGCTCGATAACTGCGCTGGAATGAATATTTGGTGAGGGTTTGAAGGGTTGATAATATAAGCTAATTATACGGGCGAATAACAGCCTGGGTTCAGGAGTAGCGATCCAAGCAATATCCTTAGCTAATGCCTGGGCTTGTAGAGTTTCATCTGGGGGCAATATTAAAGCATCAGCTTTGGTTGTAGCGATCATCACCGCAAACTTTCCCCCTTCTACGTAGCTTAATAAGCCACTATCTGCTTCATCTATAGCAGCAACTCCCGTTATTTGAGGATTCAGACTTGGATTATGGCTCAGACTATTATGTTTAGCTGTTTTGCCAAGGCGGGCAATAATTTCTTGAAACTGCATTGAGGGAGGTGATTTACTAATACAGGTAAGATTTATTTTAGGTTAAAAGCAGTGATCAGTTACCAGTTACCAATGACAGCTGAATAGATTTTATCTAGATAAAATTTATATTTATATTTATTAACAAAATTTATTGACAAAAAAGTTTAACCAATGGGTATTTATTCTAATTTAGTTATTCCGTACTGTATTGATTTCGCGATGTCTGGTTCAACTTTGCAGTCATATAGGCAAAACTTGCTGGCGGATGTGTCGGGAGAAATTTTAGAGATTGGCTTTGGGACAGGATTGAACTTGCCCTATTACCCAGATAATGTAAACAAAATTACTACCATTGATCCTAATCCTGGGATGCAGAGGCTGGCGCGATCGCGTATTGCCAAGTCTCAGATTACGGTAGACTACAAGATATTAAATGGCGAAAGCTTACCGATGCCTAATGACAGTTTTGATTCGGTGGTATGTACTTGGACTTTGTGTAGCATTTCATTAGTAGATCAGGCGATCGCCGAGATTCATCGGCTATTAAAACCAGGAGGTAAATTTTTCTTTATCGAACATGGTTTGAGTCAAGATGCCCAGATTCAAGTTTGGCAAAATCTTTTAACCCCAGTACAGAAGATTCTTGCTGATGGTTGTCATCTGAACCGTAAGATCAGCGATCTAGTTAGGCAAAAATTCCCTAATGTAACTACTGAACAGTTTTATGCTCCTAAATTACCTAAAGTAATCGGCTATATGTACCAAGGGATAGCTATCAAACAATAATTATCCCCCAGTGATTCTCAATAGTTTTAGAAGATCCAGATAAGACTTTATTTAAAATCAAATCAAATCAAATCAAATAATAAAAAGCTAATACCTGTCAGCTAAAAACAGCAGCATTATTTATGCTATATACAAAAATAATATATCTATTTTTTAAAAAAATTAGCTAAAATGTCCAATCAAAAAAATAAATTACCTTTAGGATTACTCTTACAAAATGCTGACTTAATATCTGATGAGCAATTACAAAATGCTTTGGATATTCAGTCGAAATATCCTCAAATGAAGCTGGGAGAAATTTTAGTATTACAAGAAGAAGTAAAAGCTAAAACCATTAATTTTTTTGTTAATAAATGGCAAGAATTTCTCGTTCAAGGTCAGCAATTTCCTATTGGATACTATCTCAAAAATGCTGCCCTACTGAATGATCAACAAATTGAAATTATTCTTGAAGAACAGAAAAATAATAACCAAAAATTTGGCGTTTTAGCTGCACAAAAAGGTTGGATTAAGCAAAGCACAATTGACTTTATTTTGGATAGCTTATCTAAGTCACCCCAGATCATGTCTTTAAGCTCTCTTGAAGAATACAACAATAGTACTCTGCATCTGGAAAAAAAATATGCCAACTTCTCTTTAATTTTGAGTAGAATTTTAGCCTGGACAGGAGGTAATGAGATCTTAACCAAAACTATCTGTCAGGTATTTGCTAAATCTGATCTCAATATCCCTGCTGGATTAGAAATTAAGGCAGTAGATCAATTTGTCGAAAGCTCATGTATTAGAAAATGGCAAACTAGCAAGACGGCAGAATACATTCGTTCGGTTAAACAAAATTTTGTCAATAGTTCAAGATTAGACTCTTGTTTATTACTCCAAGAATATTGCAAAATATTGCTGTCAGATAATCAAAAATATAAAAATTCTCCAGAGCAGAATCAATTACTCACATTGGGATTAATCGTAGAAGAAGATAATTATTTGAGAGTTGCTAATATAATTTATGAGCAAGTGTTTAATCAAGACTTTATTTCTCAAGAATTAAGCAATAAACAGCCTAACGATACTAGTATTACTAAGATAAATGCTGACCAGAAAGTGCCAGAAGCTACCATTGCTCAATCTACTCTTGATGTTTTACCTGAAAAAGTATCTCAAGACCAAAATATATCTAACGTAGAACCAGAATTCAATGCCACTAATATAGTCATTAATGACAGTAAAAGCGAACAAAATAGTAATACTCCTGAACCACTAACTAAACTGAGTTCACTAATAACCTTAGTTGCGATCTCATTACTAATTCCTCTATTTTTAACAATTAATAATTATTACTCATCACTATCAAAACCAGGACAACAAACATCCTCTTCTTCGAGAAAAATAAATAAACTAGAGCAATTTTGTAGCGAATTAAACTTCACCGACTCCAGTTCTACATTGAAGCTAATATCTCAACTAGAAAGAAATAAGCAAGAGTTACTAAAAGATTATCCTGACAATTGTGAAATTGCCCTTAATCGCTTGAGAGTTATGGTTGCTCCCCAGTTAGGTAAAGAAAACAGAATTCTAGAAGCTATAAGACATCTTTGTCAAGTACCTGCTGATTCAGAGATGTATGTCGATGCTGAAGTCTGGCTTAAGCGTTGGTACAACTCGGCTAACTGGGGTCAAGAAACTAAGTTTTATCTCCAAGAGCTTACTAAACATAATGATTCGGGTTGCCCAGCTGCCCACTTTACTGACTATGAAAGCTAAATCAATACATTTCAAAAGAGAGAATAGCCCTTAGGGACGACAAGCTAGGACATTGCCAACATTCTTTTAATCGGCTTGAGCGCACGGACGCGAATATCTTCAGATAAAGTAATTTCTGGAGTCTTATTTTTCATCGCCAAATAAAGCTTTTCTAATGTATTCAGGCGCATATAGGGACATTCATTACAAGCGCAGTTGTTCATCGCTGGTGCGGGAATGAAATGCTTACGGGGTGCAGCCTTTTCCATTTGATGAATTATACCTGGCTCAGTAGCGACAATAAATTTATCGCTTGGGCTTTGTTGACAATAGTTCAATAAGGCAGTGGTTGAGCCGATATAGTTGGCATGGCGCAATACGGGTGGTTCACATTCAGGGTGGGCAATCATTTCCGCAGTTGGATATTCAACTTTTAATTCAATAATTCTTTTTTCGGAGAAAGTTTCGTGAACAATACAACTACCCTCCCATAAAACCAAATCTCTACCTGTTTGTTCGCTGACATAACGACCTAAATTACGATCTGGGGCAAAAATAATCGGCTGATCTTTAGGAATTTGGTTAACTATTTTAACGGCATTAGAGCTGGTGCAGATAATATCGCTAAGAGCTTTAATTTCGGCAGTGCAGTTAATGTAAGAGATAACTATATGATCGGGATGCTTGGCTTTAAACGCCCTAAATTCTTCTGGAGGACAGCTATCGGCTAAAGAACAACCCGCTTCCAAATCTGGTAACAATACTAATTGATTCGGATTAAGAATTTTCGCTGTCTCTGCCATGAAATGTACCCCTGCAAAAACAATTACTTCTGCATCAGTATCAGCAGCCTGCTGAGATAAACCAAGAGAATCACCCAAATAATCGGCAATATCTTGAATATCTGCTTCTTGATAGTAGTGAGCCAAGATTACGGCATTTAGCTCCTTCTTTAACTCATTAATTGCTCCAAATAAATCGCTGGGAATTTGATCAGGATTAGTCTTTGGTTTAGCTGCGGTAAACATAAATGATCAATAGCTTTTAATTTAAAAATTCAGTTTTACAATTATTTATAGTAATTTTTACTATAAATCCATTATAGTTTATTTCCTGACTGTCTGACAGAAGTTATTAGACATCTTCAAGAATAAGAAAAATAGATATTTAGATATAGTAAATCTTCAAGAAAAAGGGAGAGTGTTCATGGCAAGAGCGATCGCTTTGGACCAGGCTTTAAGTTTAGATGCGGTTTTCTGATTAGGTTTCGATAACTAATTCAACACTTATAGATCAGCGGACAGCGATATACTAGCAATGAGAAGCAAGAGAAAATTGTATAAACTCTAGATGTAGTCTGAGATTAGCTTAATCCAATTTCACACATATAATATGAATTCAGGAATCGATTTACAAGGAAGTTTTGTCCAAACCCTAAAAGATTTTGGGCTTTCTGCTGGCTTAGCTAAAGCTATTTGGCTACCATTACCGATGCTGTTGATGATTATTGGAGCAACGGTGGGAGTTTTAGTCGTAGTATGGCTAGAGCGTAAAATCTCTGCTGCCGCTCAACAGCGAATTGGACCCGAATATGCAGGACCTTTGGGAGTACTCCAGCCTGTCGCCGACGGCATTAAATTAGTTTTTAAAGAAGACGTTATTCCTGCCAAAGCCGACCCTTGGCTATTTACAATGGGTCCTGTGTTAGTGGTAGTGCCCGTATTTTTGTCCTACCTCATCGTGCCATTTGGACAAAACCTAGTAGTAACAGACTTGAACGTCGGCATTTTCCTCTGGATCTCTTTATCTAGTATTGCGCCCATCGGCTTATTGATGGCAGGGTATGCTTCTAATAACAAATACTCCCTCTTAGGTGGATTGAGGGCAGCAGCCCAGTCGATTAGTTATGAGATTCCTTTAGCTTTATCAGTACTGGCGATCGTGATGATGTCTAATAGTCTTAGTACTATTGATATTGTCGAGCAACAGGCTGGCTATGGCATCTTGGGCTGGAATATCTGGAGACAGCCCGTCGGCTTCATTATTTTTTGGATTGCAGCCCTGGCTGAATGTGAACGTTTACCCTTCGATTTACCAGAAGCAGAAGAAGAACTAGTAGCTGGTTATCAAACCGAATATGCAGGAATGAAGTTTGCTCTATTTTATTTAGGCTCTTATGTAAACTTAGTGCTATCGGCATTAGTTTTTGCCATCCTCTATTTAGGTGGTTGGGAATTCTTTATTCCTCTTGATCATTTGGCAGATTGGATTGGAGTAGCTGACACGACCCCTTGGTTACAGGTACTAACTGCTTCTCTTGGCATCATCATGACCTTAGTCAAAGCTTACTTCTTAGTTTTCATCGCCGTCTTATTGCGTTGGACTGTACCCCGTGTCCGCATTGACCAATTGTTAGATTTGGGCTGGAAATTTCTTTTGCCAGTTTCTCTAGCCAATTTATTAATTACTGCTGCCTTAAAATTGTCTTTCCCCTTAGCCTTTGGTGGCTAGCCTAACCTTTAAGTATTCAATCAAGCACCGCAAAAATTATGTTTACTATCCTCAAGCAAGTACAAGACTACGCCAAAGAAAGTTGGCAAGCAGCCAAATATATTGGTCAAGGTCTTGCTGTTACTTTCGATCATATGCAGCGTCGTCCCATAACCGTTCAATATCCTTACGAAAAGCTAATTCCTTCTGAACGTTATCGCGGTAGAATTCACTATGAATTTGATAAGTGTATTGCCTGTGAAGTCTGTGTTCGCGTCTGTCCGATAAACTTACCCGTAGTTGATTGGGAATTTGACAAGCAAGTTAAAAAGAAAAAGCTCAATCACTACAGTATTGACTTCGGTGTCTGTATTTTTTGCGGTAACTGCGTCGAATACTGCCCGACCAACTGTCTTTCCATGACCGAAGAGTACGAATTAGCCTCTTATGACCGTCATGAGCTTAACTATGACAGCGTTGCTTTAGGACGCTTGCCTTACAAAGTAACTCAAGACCCAATGGTTACTCCTCTCAAAGAATTTGCTTACCTACCTAAAGGAGAAGTTGAGCCTCATGGTTTACCTAGAGGTACACAACGTGCAGGTAAGCGCCCAGAAGAGATTCTAGAGGAAATTGAAGCAGCAGGTACTGAGGGATAAAGGATCAAGGATGAGGAGATATAGCAAATGGTATCTCCTGATCTCGCAATTCATGATTTGTGTTCGACTCTATTGATTAAATAATTGATTAAATAACTTAGTAATGAGGAGAGAAAAGTGAATTTAGCTGAAGGAGTGCAGATAGTTTCTTTTGGCATTTTGGGGGTAATGATGATTGGAACAGCCTTGGGAGTTGTTCTATTACCTAAAATTGTCCATTCTGCTTTTTTGTTAGCGGGAGTATTTGTCAGTATCTCTGGCTTGTATATTTTGCTCAATGCCGATTTTGTGGCAGCAGCACAAATATTAGTTTATGTCGGCGCAGTTAACGTACTGATCTTGTTCGCCATTATGCTGGTAAATAAGCAAGAAGATTATGTCAAACTTCCAGGTCATTTAATCCGAAAAGTAGCAACCGCAGTAGTCTGCTTTGGTTTGTTTGCCTTGCTAGGAACAATGGTTTTAGCAACGCCCTGGTCATTGGATAGCACATCTCCTGGGGTAATTGACAACACGGTTGTTGCTTTGGGAGAACACTTCTTTAGTGATTATTTGTTACCTTTTGAGTTGGCTTCTGTGTTGCTTTTGATGGCGATGGTAGGAGCGATTATTTTGGCTCGTCGAGATTTGATACCGGAATCCTTAGTTACCGAAGATACTATAACTACTAGCCTGACCTTACCAGAGCGTCCTCGCGAACTGGCTACCCTTGGTGGTGATAGTGATAAGCAAAATTAGTCCCGTTGATTACTAGTAAATGAGTAAGGAGAGATAAAAAGAGTGCAGTTAGAGTATTTTTTGTTGCTAGCAGCAGCATTGTTCTGTATTGGGATTTACGGTCTAATTACCAGCCGTAATGCAGTGAGAGTTTTAATGTCAATTGAGTTGATGCTTAATTCTGTCAACTTAAATTTAGTGGGGTTCTCTAATTATTTAGACCCGAGCAATATTAGAGGTCAGGTATTTTCCGTGTTTGTAATTACCGTAGCAGCAGCGGAAGCAGCAGTGGGGTTAGCAATTGTACTCGCTATTTACCGTAATCGTGACACTATTGATATGGAGCAATTTAATCTACTGAAGTGGTAGATTTAAAAATCAATAATTTTACTGAATGAAATTTGCTCAACCTAGTTTCGAGACAATAGAAAAGCCGAGAGTTATCTCGGCTCAATCAAACATTGATTTCCCAATCAAGTTACTAAATTCCTTTTGGTGATGATTTAAGCGATAAATCCTAAGGTTACTATATTAATTTTTCCCTTCAAGAAACAAAAATTTAGATAATTGATGAATAATAATACTCCGTCTTGACTGAGATAGTTAAGCCAAAAACTTTAAAATTCGAGCGATCGCCAAGTCGTGTTTAAAATAATTATAAGTGCCCAAAGAATGTAACATAGTCACAGTGGTGAACTCAATCAAAATAGCCCTATGTCGTTAGCTAACCCCAAGAAACAGACGCTCAATTTATCAATCTCTGCGTTCTTATTAGGGGCAGGAGTTTTGATCATTGTGGTCTTTTTTTTGCTGCCAATTCTCTGGCAAATACTAACCTCGATTAAGGTTAATGAAGATATTTCAGCAATTCCCAATGTTTATCTCCCGAGAAGATTTACAGCAGAACACTATAGCGAGCTATTTAGCCGTCGTCCTTTTTTAACCTATGTATTTAACAGTGCTTTAGTGGCGAGTATTTCTACTGTTTTATGCCTAGTGTTTGGCGCTCCCGCAGCCTATGTTTTGACTAGAATGAATTTACCTGGAGAAAAGCTAATCTTAACAGGAGTTTTGCTCATTACCCTGTTTCCCTATGTGCTGTTGTTTTTGGGGTTGCTGGAAATAGTTAAACTTGTTGGTCTAGGGAATAATTATCTGGCGCTGATTATTCCCTACACTGCCATAAATCTGCCTTTAACTATCCTGGTAATGAGGAGCTTTTTTCAGCAACTCCCTCAAGATCTAGAAGATGCTGCGAAAATAGACGGCTATAAAACCTGGGGAATGCTGATTAATATCTTACTTCCTATGACATTGCCCGCGTTGGCAACTACTGGTATTTTGACCTTTATTTTCGCCTGGAATGAGTATATTTTCGCCCTAACCTTCATTACCGAAGAAGCCAAGAAAACTATACCCGTGGCTACAGCACAGTTAGGTGGGGCAAGTTTGTTCGATATTCCCTATGGACCGATCGCTGCTGCCACAGTTTTGGGTACTCTACCATTGGTAATACTCGTATTAATTTTCCAGCGTCAAATTGTTCAAGGGTTAACAGCAGGTGCAGTAAAAGGTTAAGGAGTGCGCGAGGATGTAGGCAAGACAACCGATTAAAGAGCATCAAATGACTACAATGACTACAACTAAGCCTTCTAAAGAACAAGTCCTATTTGAGAAGTAGTCCGTTATGTATATATCTGAAAGCGATAAGGCAACAATTCGTCAGCTAATCGAAAAACAATTGCAGGCATTCAAACAAAACGACGAAGAAACAGCTTTTTCTTTGACTAGCCCGACTATTCAAAGAAAGTTTACCAGGCAAGATTTTATCAAGATGGTTGACAATAAATATAATGCCATCATCAAGCCCCGCTCAATCATGTTTCGTGGGTTTACCCTGATTAACGACTTTCCCGCTTTAGTAATGACGATCTTGGATCAACAAGGTAATTTGGCTCAAGCAATCTTTGTTGTGCAACACCAACGTGACTATAGCTGGCGCATTCACGGTTATGAGCTAGTTTCCATAAATGAAAAGATAATTTGATAGCTGATTAGATATCATACTGATATCTTTTCCCTAATTATCTAGTCGATCTGCGGTCTTTGGGAAAAGGGAAAAGGTTGGTTATCTCTTGGATTTAAATCTTGAGCTATAGTGTTGTAGTGATGTACCTACACTGACGCTTCGCGTACAGATGTAGGCTTCCCCAAACCCCGTAGGATAGAGAGAACTTGCTTCAAGGTACTATTAGTAGTAGATGCGACCACTACTGGATTCCCTTTACGCCGTTTTATAGTTGGGAACACATCCAGCCCAACTCTCTTGGTATTTATTCCTGCCGATATATCCCGGTTTACCAAGAGCTTTAATTCTTCATCCCAATATTCTCGAATGCTGCAATCAGTAAAAACAAACTCGTCTTTGTATGGCAGTAATTGAGAGGTGTATTGTGGATTTACAGGTATCACCAAAGCACCAGCTTTTTCAGCTTTGAACTTCAGTATGTTGAAAAACTGACCAAAAGCAGCATCAGCCCAAGAAAGGTTGAGTCCTGATTTACGGCTGTTTCCATTGGGGACAAAGTTACCCTGTTCATCAGTTTTCGGTTTATTCCTTCGGCTTAACCCAGTAAGATTAAGCTGTTCGTGAAAGAAAACTTTTTTGCCCGTATTCAGTAGTGCTTGGGCTGTATTGTAAGCATGGTCTTTTCTGGCTCTAGCTATTTGTTGATGTACTTTAGCTTCTCGTTTTGCTAGCTTGCGACGCGATTTACTACCCTTTTTCTTCGTAGCTTTGCGTGCTTGAACAGACGCTAGTTTCCTTTGCAACTTGCGAAATGATTTTAAACTAGGCAGCTTAACGCCTTCTGATGTTGCCAGATAATCGTCTTCATGAAGAACCGCATCCATACCTAGCGAGTTGTTCCAGGTAGGTACAATATCAGCCTGAAAGTCAGGGACAGAATCGTCTTGAAGTCTTAAATTAATATACCAACCATCAACTTTTTTAATTACCTGAGCTTGCTTTAGTATTACACCATCAGGTAGCGGTCTATGATGGCGTACTTTGACGATGCCTATTTTTGGCAGTGACAGATACAGCCATTCCCCCCCAACTGAGCAAGAATTCAACTTTGCTCCTTCAAACACCATAGACCTGAAACGAGCTTGATTTTTGAAACGTGGTTTGCCAGAACGTTTACCCTTTTTATCGCCAGCTATAAACCTGGTAAATGCTAGTTTGACTCGCTTACACACTTCTTGTATTGTCTGAGAAGGTACAGAGTTAAAGTCTAATAATTCCCCGCTCCAGCCCACAGAAACCAAATCTCGTTTGATAATTGGTAATTGCTTTTTTTGACCGTAAAACTCAGGCTGATCTTTAAGCTCAGGTAAATGGCATACCAAAGGACACCTATCAGTGTAACTGCGATTTCGCTCCCACCAGTCAAATCTTTCTCCTAGCTGCCGATTATACCAATAACGACAAACACGAAGCCACTCATTCAAGACAAGCTTTTGCTCTGTAGTTAGTTTAATTCGGTATTGGTAATTGTATAACACAGTCAGCATTAGTTTTTAAGATACACTGATATTAACATACCTTGCTGCATCAGCTTATGAAGAAAGATTTTGTCTCTAGAGGGCGTTCTGTATCTGACATTAAAGTCCACTTGGTTTTGACTACCAAGTACAGGCGCAAAGTATTGACTGCAACAATGATAGACAGGCTGCACGAAATATTTGAATCCTTGCTCTTAAAATGGGAGTGTAAAATCGTGGAGTTCAATGGAGAAGCTGACCATGTTCATTTACTATTTCAATACCACCCAGAGATACAATTGAGCAAGCTAGTTAATAGTCTGAAAAGCGTGTCCAGCAGAAAGTTGAGGCAAGAGTTTTTACCAGAACTAGAAAAGACATTCTATAAAAAGAAGGTAGTCTGGAACAGTAGCTATTTCTTAGCATCATGTGGAGGGGTAACTATCTCTACTTTAAGAAAGTACATTGAGAATCAAGACAAGCCAATGCCCTGACTGGCATTCATCCACACACTGATTGCTTCGCAATACAGTCTGGGGCTTCTGCCGATCAAGCTAATCGAACCAGGATAAGATTTTAGCTCGATCTTGCTCCAGACTATCTATTCTAGATTTATGGTGATTTATAGTCTGCTTCAATTTCTCTAACTGGATGTAGGCAATGGCGATGACCTTTTCTAGTTCATTCTCATACAGTTGACTTTCTCTTTCTAAAGCGACTATCAATGTTTGAATTGATTGTTCAATTACCAAACGGATTAGGTTTTGATAGTTACGATCAATGATCCGTTTAAGCTCTTTTGAATGTTGTTTTAGTTTTGTTGTTTTTATATTTTGCCCCGTAATCAAGTTGATAATTTGGAAAACTACAATTACAAACCCAATATATTTTCCACTGCCAAAATATATCCAGGTGAATAAGTATATTCCTAAACCTACAAGGATGGAAATCAACAGGCGAAACCAGCTACTTTGAGTAAAATGATAGTCAAAAATTATTCTACTATTAAATTTTAGACAATTAAAATCAATAATTTGTCCTAGGTCTAAACTAGGATGTTTTCCAAGAATTGCTAATGCTGGCAACTGGTTCTCTGAAGTTAGCAGTGGAGTAATAATATTTAATTGATAATTAATTTTGGCTATTAAAGCCTGTAATCCCCCTTCTGCATAGGAATCATTAATGCATGACCATTGAGTAACCATAAGTTCATCAACTTTCTGTTGGCATATTTCTATTATATAATTGTGAATATATTTAGCATTAAATGAGTTATTTAAAGTGAGATAAAGATAGGTTTCTTCTGTTTCTTTGACAATCTTAATCTGAGAAGTATAAATCATTTGTTGAACTCTAGATATCAAATTTTCTGATAGAAAAGGATTTAGCAAATCAGCTTTTAAGTAATTGATATTGAGTTTTATATTTTTGATTACTTGTTGTTTTTCTTTATTCACCTGATTGATAGTTTTTCGTAACTGCTGCTCGTAGCAATCAGGCAGTAAATTTTGTAAATAAGTACTTCTTATATCTTTTGTTTCTTGGTTAATACTGGGAATTTTTTTATTAAAAAAATGTTTAATATTAGCTCGGAGTTTTTGTTTGCTTCTGTCTATAAACTTGTTTGTAGTCAATTCTGAAAGTTGAATAAGTAACTGATGATATATCTCGTGATGATGATAATTATTTAAGTCGATAAAATTATTTAGTGGTAATAGCACCCGATCGTCTAATCTATAGTTTTGAGCGGTCAACCAGTTTGATAAAGAAGCATCCTGAATATTTTTTGCTGGCTGTTTAACCAAAAGAACTAAGCTAATATTTTCTTGTCGAGCAAGTCTTATCAATTGCTGATGATGTTTAATAAGATTATGTTTGAAGTAATATATTAAACAGATTAAATCGCAATTTTGAACAATTTGGCGTATGTTGCTAATGGGCGAAACAACTTGAAACTCATACAGCGATCGCAGATTTAAGTTTGCTTCATTTTTTGCTTGGAGGTTTTTGGCTAGAGTTGCCGATTGACTGACAATCTTAGCTACTGGTTTATTGGTAGTTCTGAGACTAGAGATAGCTACATTTAAAGTTTCAATTAATTCACTGTAAACCGATTCTGTTTTGGCTTGTTGAGCCAGGTAGTTTTTAGTTTGCTCGATATTACTGATTATTTGTTCAATTTCGTAATTAAGCTTCATTTAGCCACCGCTAACGGGAGGAATCAAGACTATTTCATCTCCATCTTGGAGTAGGGTATTAGATTCAACAAACTGTAAGTTGACCCCAAAACGAGTTACTTCCTGCCATTTTGCTAAGTAAGGTTTTTGCTCAATTAAAGACTCTAAAACATTACTGACACTTGTATGTTTAGGCAGCACCAGCTCTAATTCTGATGTCTCAAAAGCCTCTTGATAGATAGCAAACAGCTTTAGTTTAATAGTTATCTTATCTTCAGTCATAAATATTGATTACTGATTACTAAAATCATTAGTTTTTATTTATTTCTCACTGTTAATTGTACCCAGAGCGATCGCTCTGGGTACAGTTTTTTAATTTGTGTAATGTCTGTAATAAATCAAGCTCTAATTAATTACAGAATCTGACCAAAACTTTCTCCGTAGCAAACGCGCTCTGTATCGAATCTACCGCCATACTTTTTAATCGGTTCATCTGCATAGCCGAGAGGTAAGAGACAACAAACATCTACTTCTGCTGGAATATTGAATGCTTCTTTTACTTGCGCCGTCACAAAACCTTCCATGGGACAAGAATCTACGCCAAAAGCTTTGGCGACAATCATTAAGTGTCCTACAGCTAACATCGTGTGACGATTCGTCCAAGCTTCTAAAGATTCAAAACAGGGCTTGTATTCAAATAGTTGAGGTATTGCACCGCGCATAGACTCAGCATATTTTTCGTTAACTCCTCCTGCGGCTATTCCCAGTTGGATGATTTCTTCAATATAATCCGTCTGATTAACACGCCGCTCTCCACAACAGATTAATACTACGGGTGCTTGGGAAATTTGAGCTTGTTCAAAAGCACAAGCTTTTAATTTATCTTTGTTTACCTGTTCTTTGACAACAATAAATCTCCAAGGTTGTAAATTATAGCCAGAAGGAGACTGTAAACCCAAACGGAAAATTTCCTTGAGAATATCATCAGGAATGGGATCGGGACGAAAAGCGCGAGCCGCACGACGAGTTCTAATAGCTTCAGTGATACTAAGTTGGGGTTGAGGTTGATTTTCGAAAGTCATAAGCAAAATTTCCAGATGTAAATTTTTTGTCTAGATTTTTATTGGTGGGGATGATTTTAAAATATACAATGGTGACGCTAATTTTATATGCTCCGAAAAGTTATTATTGCTGAGAATTTAGCCCACGATCAAGCCATATAGCGATCGCCAATTATCATCAAGTACTCAAATAATGGTAAATCAAAATTGGGAAGGAACTTTCCCAGGTGCAAAGGAACTGGAATTATATTATCAAAGTTGGCATCCTCAAGCCTCAGCCAAAGCAGTTTTAGTCATAGTTCACGGACACGGAGCCCATAGTGGTATTTTTACGAGGATGGTCGAATATCTGGTTGAGCGCGATTATATTGTTTATAGTTTTGATTTGCGAGGACATGGGCGATCGCCTGGTCAACGAGGATATATCAATAGTTGGGCAGAATATCGAGCCGATTTAACAGCTTTTCTCAAGTTAGTAACAACTAAAGAACCTAATTTTTCTTTGTTTCTTATTGGTCAAAGTATGGGGGGAACAATTGCTTTAGAGTATGTTTTACAGGAATCAAACCCACTACAAGGATTGATCTTAATGTCTCCAGCATTAGGATTAGGCATTTCTTCCTGGAAATTATTACTCGGCAAGATTCTATCCCGTGTTCGACCTCATTTTGCTTTGAACGCAGGAATATCCATATCTGCGAGTTCTCGCGATCCAGAAGTAGTAGCTGCCAACGCTCAAGATCCTCTACGTCATCGTCAAGGCACTGCCAGATTAGCTACAGAATTGCTCAAGACCATTAACTGGGTTAACGCTCATGCTAGCCAAATACAAGTTCCTCTATTAATGCTTCATGGTGGGGCAGATCTAGTTACTTTGCCTGAAAACAGCCGACTTTTTTTTGATCGCTTAACCATAACTGACAAAGAGATACAAGAGTATGCTGATAGCCGTCACGAACTTCACAACGATCTGAACTACCAAGAGGTATTAGCAGATATAGAATACTGGATCGAAAGACATTTGTAATTGGAGTCAGGAGTCAGGATTCACAAAGGCTTTAGCCGCATGTAGTCGAAGTAACCACTAATCACTAAGCACTAAAATATGCATCGCGCCCAACCAAAACTAGATTTTATTCTCCCAGCTTTTAATCCTTTTATTCTTCGCCTGCTTCATTGGTCACTACCCATTCTACAAAGGTTTCGCTTACAGCCTTGGCTACCTGCGGGCATTAGGGAAATTGAGATAGTCAATGGAGAAACTTTAGTTAAGCTTTACCATCAATTCCAGAGTGACAAAATCCGTCTGATCTTAGCCTTTCGTCATTGCGAAGTAGACGATCCTCTTAGTGGTTTGCATCTATTATCTCGTGGGATACCCAAGATTGCCCGTCAACAAGGTATTACCCTAGAATATCCCATTCATAGTCACTTTATGTATGACAGAGGTATGACTATTTGGGCTGGTGATTGGCTGGGTTGGTTGTTTGCACAGATAGGTGGCGTTCCCGTACATCGAGGTAAAACTTTAGACTGGCAAGCGATTAAGCAGACAAGAAAATTATTGATTAATGGTAAGTTTCCCCTAGTAGTAGCTCCTGAGGGTGCTACTAATGGTCATGGTGAAATTGTCAGTACTCTTGAACCTGGGGTGGCTCAATTAGCATTTTGGTGTGTAGAGGATTTGGCAAAAGCTAGCCGTATTGAAGAAGTTATGGTTGTTCCAATTAATCTTCAGTATCATTACCTTAATCCTCAGTGGTCAAAGCTCGATCGCCTGTTAAGTCAGCTTGAAGCCGATTGTGGTTTAACCACCCAAGCAATAGACATTACCCACAATAAAAAACCAGCAGAATTATATTATCCTCGTTTATTAAAACTGGCAGATTATCTTATGTCAGAGATGGAACAGTTTTATCGTTGTTTTTATCATCGTCATTTACCCGATTTAGCTCAGAATTCAATTAGTCCAGCAGAAAATCTTACCGTCAGACTGCAAAAATTATTAGATGTATCTTTGCAAGTGGGAGAAGAATATTTTGGTCTTAAGCATACAGGAAGCACTGTGGAACGCTGTCGTCGACTTGAAGAGGCTGGTTGGAATTATATTTATCGTTATGAAAGGATGGAACTAAAAAATCTATCTCCTCTAAAACGAGGTTTAGCCGATTGGATCGCCGCAGAAGCAGATTTACGGATGTTACATATGCGTTTAACAGAAAGTTTTGTCGCGGTGTCAGGTAGCTATGTTCAAGAGAAACCTTGCTTTGAAAGATTTGCTGAAACAAGTTTAATTTTATTTGATGCGATCGCCAGAATTAAAGGTAATAAAAATCCTCGTCGTCCTCGTGTAGGTTGGCGCAAATCAACCATAACTATCGGTGAACCAATTAATGCTAGCGATCGCGCGATCGCTTATCGGCAAAATCGTCAGGGAGCAAAACAAGCTGTTGTTCAATTAACCCAAGATTTGCAAACGGCTTTGGAGGAAATGATTCTATAAAATAAAAATAGCCGATGGTTTAAACTTCATCATTGAAACCATCGGCTACTAAACATCTATTGAATCAAGCTGTTTAAAGCTCCCTCAATAAATTATTAAAATTATTAGAATTCGAAGGTAGTTCTAAGAGTAGTGGCCCAAACCGATTGGTTGTCGTTGTCTCCATTGGGGTTAATCAGTACATAAGCTCCAGGGGTAATTATAATGTTGTCGTTGAGAGGAAACTTATACAGCCCTTCAATGATATACGGAGTTTTATTGTCTTCTCCATTAACATTGTCATTTTTGACCACTTTAGGAACTATACCGCCAGTTATAGATAGAGCGGAACCTTCTTTACCCAGATCCAGATAGGATACGCTGCCAGAAACATCAAAGAGAGTCGCTTTATCGCTAGTATTCCTTTCTTTCGCAAAAGCAACACCACCACTAAGACCAAAATTCCATTGTCCCACGTCATAAGAGGCAGACAGACCAAGCTTATCGGCACTAACAGCATTACTATCTACAAAATCGCCGTCAGCGTCTATTGAGATGAAAGGATTCTTCGCCAAATTAGAACCAGCGTCACCACTTAAGTCTACATTCCCTGCGGTTTGGTAGGAGCGAAGATAAACTATTCCCACCCCAAGACTATCAATTGGCTCAAATCCAATCTGAGCCCCAGTACTGAAGGAACCATTGAAGATACCTTCTCCTTCTACTGGAGATGAGCTGGTGTCATCATCACCAAGGTACAAAGCTTTAAAAGAGATTTGGTCATTCAGGAATTTAAAGCCAGCACCAATACCAGCGCCATCACTACCACGGTAAATTATCGGGTCACGACGACTGAAGCGAGACAAAGCGCCAGTTCCACCAGAAGCAAGTACGGGATTATAAACATCAAAAATGTTGTTAATATTTAATCCATTGGTACCAGCATAAAACTCAATTTTGTCGTCATACAGCCGAGTTTGATAGTATAGATCATCAATTTCGATATTGTTGTCATTATTGACATCGAAACCAAGACGAGCCGCATCATAACCAACACCACCTTCATCTGGAGCTGCATCATACCGAGGAACGTTCCCAGCTTGGAGCCTAGTACGCAAACGATCTTTTCCTGTGAAGCTAGTGTCAAAGTTTAAACGAACACGATCGCTCCAGGTGGTTTCCGTTGGATCGCTTACACCTCCTGCACCATCACCAAAGGTATCAGATAGTGCAAATATTACTTCCCCTTTTAGTTTTGTAGTTATAGAGAATTGATGGTCTTCTAAAAAGGCTGTACGAGCTTCTAGTTCATCAACTCTGCCACCCAGAACGGCTAATTCTGCCTCAAATTCTTGAGCCAGGCGATTTAATTTATCTATATCTTCTTGAATAACAGTCACTTGAGAAGCAATCAAACGTTCAATTTGATTTAAGCAGGAGTTTAAACCAGCAGCGAATTCATAACGAGACAAGGCTTGATTACCACGGTAAGTTTGGTTGGGAAACCCAACAATACAACCATAACGATCTACCAAGCTGCGTAGTGCTTCATATGCCCAATCTGTAGGGGATACGTCTCTTAACTGGTTAACATTCGTTACCTGAGACTGGGAATCATTTTGTTCTAATTGTTGATAGTTATTGATTTGCTCTAAAGTCTGATTAACTTCTCCTTTGTCGTCAGAAACAGTCTGCGCACTGGCGCTGTTCCCTGCAAGAAGGAAAGCTGCGAATAAAACGGGAGCAACCTTAGCTGTTTGCCAAAATAATTTATTCATAATATATCCTCACACACCTTAATATAAATTAACTACTAAATGTAATCAATTTTACAACTAAATTTTGCTATCAGTAGTAAGAACCGTAGCTAATTATTCGACCAGTATAATCAACCGTTAGATTGATTCACCAGAAGCGGGGACATTTTGTTGACCGCACACCAATAGAAAATTTTCCAGGTGTAAATTATCCGTTGATGAGGGGGTTTGTTGAAACGAATTAAGTGACTTAGGATCTCGATAATCCAGATATGCTTCTTGATTGTAGTTATGAGCTGCAAAATGAAGTTGCAACAAAAGTCTCGGCTTGTTTCTTGGAGGATTACCTTTATGGAAACAAAAAGTGTCCTCTATAAATCCCAATCCTGCATTTCCGACTATTGTTAAAAATTGTTCTGAGTCATAAAACCTAGTCAGTTCTTCTTTAGTTTGTATTCGGCTGACATAGTTAAGAACATGTAATATTGACTTTTTAAGATGGCTGCCTCGAATAGAGATGTGTGGTCCATCTTCTAATGTGACATCAGTTAGATAAAAACAAAATCTTAAACCAGCAAAATCATCTATGTCATAGTGAAAATAACGAAATTGTTGTTGGTCTGCATCACAAGATGTTCCTTCTATAGGGAAAGTCCAAAAAAGACTAGCTCCCGTATACTTTGCTTGTTTACCGATGTAATTTGCAGCAATTTCCCTCAGTTTCGGATCATTAGCCAACTGGATAATCTGAGGACAGTCAGAGCTAATATTAAAGTAACGTGCGACATAAAAGGGCTGCTTGAATATTCGATCAAGCTTATTTTTTTCAGAAATCTGAAATCCCAAATCTTCTCGACCACCAGCATAGCAATCTTGATTGCTCAAATACAGAAGCAAATCATTCAAGAAATTTTGGGGGATGGAAGCCCCTAGGAAAATACCATCTTGCTTGAGAATATTTGTTGCCTTCGTAGTGTCCAGCTCTGTAAACAAAGAGTCTGTGCCATAATCGGTTGTTGCGTTAGATTGGGGCAATAACTTCGACAAAAGCAAGTAAATCTGACGTACAGTCCGAAATCTCGCCAGGGCGAAGGCTAGAAAATATTTTGGTTTGGCAACCATATCTTGTACAGTATAAGTCAGTTTGTATCTAAGTTCGGTATATTTTGACTCTGTAACTGCAACAGTCTTATTAGAAAGATTGATTTCAATTTCAGCTGATGTTAGCGGAACATTTTCTGCCTTAATTGGCATTTCTTGCGGAAGGACATTAATCTTATACATAAAGTAATAGTTATAATTATTGTTGATTAAAAATCAATATCTAATAACACATCATATTACAGGTTATTAATAGGAGTTATTTTATTTGGGTAAAGTTTTAGCCATAATGTGTTAAGAATGTGTTAGAAAACATTTCAGTTCAATCACATTCGTGACAGGTTAAGACTCTTCGCTGTTTGTCAATCGGTTTTTAGCTCCAAGCTCTAAGTTTTTGAGATATTTTTTATGAACTTTAGCTACCCTAGTTGGAGTTTAAGCATGTATGGCAATACAAACTCGTATTAGGACACATTACTCATTACTCATTACTCATTACACATTACTCATTACATTACTCATTACTCATTACATTACATTACTCATTACTCATTACTCATTACACATTACTCATTACTCATTACTCATTACATTACTCATTACTCATTACACATTACTCATTACTCATTACTCATTACTCATTACTCATTACTCATGAGCAGTTAACTTTTCTGTCCTAATCGATTAACGTACTGCGATAACTAACTCGCTACAAAAAAAAGCCGATAGTTTAAACCATCGGCTAGCAAAGATCTATTGAATCAAGCTGTTTAAAGCTCCCTCAATAAATTATTAAAATTATTAGAATTCGAAGGTAGTTCTAAGAGTAGTGGCCCAAAGCGTATTGTTGTCGTTGTCTCCATTGGGATTAATCAGCACATAAGCTCCAGGGGTAATTATAATGTTGTCGTTGAGAGGAAACTTATAAAGCCCTTCAATTATATACGGAGTAGAACCGTCTTCTCCATTTGCATTTTCATTTTTGACAACTTTAGGAACTATACCGCCAGCTATAGAGAGCGCGGAACCTTCTTTAAGCAAATCTAGATAAGCTACGCTGCCAGAAACATCAAAGAGAGTCGCTTTATTGCCAACATTCCTTTCCTTCGCCCAAGCAACACCACCACTGAGGCCAAAATTCCATTGTCCCACGTCATAAGAGGCAGACAGCCCAACCTTATCGGCACTAACATCATTACTATCTACAATATTGCCGTCATCGTCGAATATGCCGAACGGGTTCCTCGCCAAATCAGTACCAGCTTCACCACTTAAGCTTACATTCCCTTCAGTTTGGAATGAGCGAAGATAAACTATTCCCACGCCAAGACCATCAATTGGCTCAAGTCCAATCTGAGCCCCAGTACTGTAGGAACCATTGAAGATACCTTCTCCTGATTGCGGAGATGAGCTTGTTTCATCGTCAGCAAGATACAAAGCTTTAAAAGAGATTTGGTCATTCAGGAATTTAAAGCCAGCACCAATACCAGCGCCATCACTACCACGGTAAATTATCGGGTCACGACGATTGAAGCGAGACAAAGCGCCAGTTCCACCAGAAGCAAGTACGGGATTATAAACATCAAAAATGTTGTTAATATTTAATCCATTGGTACCAACATAAAACTCAATTTTGTCGTCATACAGCCGAGTTTGATAGTATAGATCATCAATTTCGATATTGTTGTCATTATTGACATCGAAACCAAGACGAGCCGCATCATAACCAACACCACCTTCATTTGGATCATCTTGATACTGAGGAACGTTCCCAGCTTGGAGCCTAGTACGCAAACGATCTTTTCCTGTGAAGCTAGTGTCAAAGTTTAAACGAACACGATCGCTCCAGGTAGTTTCCGTTGGATCGCTACCGTCAACTTTACCAAAGGTATCAGATAGTGCAAATATTACTTCACCTTTTAGTTTTGTAGTTATAGAGAATTGATGGTCTTCTAAAAAGGCTGTACGAGCTTCTAGTTCATCAACTCTGCCACCAAGAACGGCTAATTCTGCCTCAAATTCTTGAGCCAGACGATTTAATTTATCTATGTCTTCTTGAATAACAGTCACTTGAGAAGCAATCAAACGTTCAATTTGATTTAAGCAGGAGTTTAAACCAGCAGCGAATTCATAGCGAGACAAGGCTTGATTACCACGGTAAGTTTGGTTGGGAAACCCGACAATACAACCATAACGATCTACCAAGCTGCGTAGTGCTTCATATGCCCAGTCTGTAGGGGATACGTCTCTTAACTGGTTAACATTCGTTACCTGAGACTGGGAATCATTTTGCCCCATTTGTTGGTAATTGTTGATTTGTTCTAGAGTATTGTCTACTCCTTCCTTCTCAGCAGATTTTACCTGCGCGTTAGCATTGCTGGCAGCCAACAGAGAAACTGTCAGAACAAGGGGCGTAACTTTTAAAGTTTGCCAAAATAATTTTATCATTTTCATAATTGTGTATCCTCACACACTTGATATCGTTTTAGTTCGCTTACGAAAACTGTAGTAGTAATTATAGTGAAAAGTCACATCTATTTTCAACAGTCTTAAATCAAGCCAATTTTCTGATTGAATACGATCGATAATTAAAATTGCTAACAGATTTGTTCGATCTTTAGTTCTATCAGGATAGTAGCAGATCTACCTTATTGACATCCTCCCGTCGCTAAAAGCGAGGGATTCCTAAGACTCACGACTTAGGTTTCTGTTTCCTTCTCTTTCGAGTTTTTCGCAACTGCCCTTTAGAACCATGTCTATCAGGTCTTATGTCCGCTCCACAGACAATACGGTCGTCATAAACTGGTCGGGAAACCCGACCAGACGCGACCTCCACCGCAAGCCCTGCGGCGAGTATATTCTTCCCAGCATTGATGTCTCTGTCGATGCCTGTAGTTTCACAACTAGGGCAATCCCAGGTACGGATATTAAGAGGCATCTTATCCATCACAAATCCGCAATGGTTACATCGTTTACTGCTAGGGAAAAAGCGGTCAATCTTGACCAATGTTCGCCCGTACCAATCACACTTATACTCAAGTTGACGAAACATCTCACCCCAAGCAGCATCGGAAACAGACCGAGCCAGCTTGTGATTTTTGACCATGTTTTTGATTGCTAAGTCTTCAATAGCAATCACACTATTAGCTCTGACCAAATCAGTAGTCAACTTGTGCAGAAAATCAGTACGAGCGTTTTTAATTTTGGCGTGTATCTTAGCCACCTCAAGTCTTGCTTTATATCGATTGTTCGAGCCTTTGGTTTTCCGACTCAACAACTTTTGCGCGACTCTAAGCTTTTGATACAGCCGATTAAAATGCTTTGGATTGGATATTTTATCTCCATCACTGGTAGTCAAGAGACTAGAAACACCAACATCTATTCCTACTTTTTTATTAGTTGGTGGCAATGGTTGAACGGTAGGGTCGTCTGCCAACAAAGAAACAAACCATCTACCCGAAGGTTCGAGTTTAACCGTAACAGTAGACGGACTACATCCAGCAGGCAACAGCCTCGACCAAACTATATTCAGTGGTTCAGAGCATTTAGCAAGCCAGACCTTACCATCTTTGAACTTAAAAGCCGACTTGGTAAACTCAGCCGAACCACCATTACGCTTGGCTTTAAACCGAGGATATTTGGCTCTTTTACCCCAGAAGTTAGCAAAAGCTTTTTGCAGATGTCTCAGACATTGCTGCAAAGGGACACAGCTAACTTCATTCAAAAAGTCCAAATCTTCAGTCTTTTTCCAGCTAGTCAACAAGCTAGAGGTTTGTTTGTAATCAATCCTCTCTTGCCTGAGATACCAGCCTTCGGTTTTAGCTGCCAAGGCTTTGTTGTAGACCAAACGCACACAACCCATTGTCCGTCGCAAAAGATTTTCTTGCGAACCAGTCGGGTAAAAGCGATATTTGTAAGCACGTTCAACCATGTCTCACATTATACCAGATTAAATGTAAAAAATATAATTGGAGGCGCGAATTCCTCTCGTCGCTAAAAGCGAGAGTCTCCTTCGCGAAGAAAAGATGAAGGGATTAAAAATATATAAAGCGAAGCTTAATTTGCTCTATATAGCAATCATGCTAATTTCTTTTGCCTGTAACAATATAGGTGACTCGTTGGCTAATGTTGGTTGCATGATCTGCCATTCTTTCTAAATGACGGATGATCAAGCCTAACAGCAGAATCGGTTCAACTACGCCTGGAACATCTTTCTGAAAAGCGATCGCCTCATAAAGGCGATCGTAAGCATCATCCACAATGTCGTCGTATTCTTTGACTCTTGCTCCTGCACTCTGATCCAAGTCGGCTAAAGCTACCAAGCTTGAAGCTAACATTGACTGAGCATGTTCAGACATCTCGGCAATTTCTGGCAGCAACTCATGAGGGGGATATTTCATGAGCTTAGTTGCCATTTCAGCCAAATCTTGGGCACAATCTCCAATACGTTCTAAGTCTCGCACGAGCTGCATAAAAGCACTAAGCATCCGTAGATCCTGAGCTACTGGCGCTTGTAAGGTCATTAAAGTTGAACACTCTGATTCAATTTGGCGGTAGTAGAGGTCGATTTGACGTTCTATTTTTAATATTTGATGAACTGCATTGACATCACCCTCAAATAAAGATTGATGGCTCAAGCGAAACGACTCTTCAACCAGAGTACCCATGCGAAGAACTTGTTGTTGCAATCGCCGAAGAGAACGCTCCAATTGACTTGCTTCTTGACGATTAGCTTTAGGGGATAAAGTCACTGACCTTGCTATATATCTAATTATTAAAGGATATCTAATTATTAAAGGAAATTTGTAATACCTATTAGCCTTTTATTATTAGCAATAAAATCTCAAATTTGCCCGACAGACTGTATCCAAATTAACCTAAAAGAACTAATAAATTTTATTTCCTGTCCGTTGGCAGAATAATTTCCAACCAAGCACCGCCAATTTCGGGATGATTTTTAGCGGCGATCGCGCCTCCATGAGCCTGAATAATTTGCTCAACAATAGCTAAACCCAAACCACTACCTTTAGAGGAAGAAAAGGCGATATTTTTTTGTTCTCTCACACGGGATTTGTCTCCTCGGTAGAGTCTTTCAAATATGTGGGGCAGATCTGAGGCATTGAATCCTAAACCAGAATCGATCACATCTATCTTAATTTGCTTTTTGGTAGACGGTTCAGAAGGAGGATGGAGTAATATCTGAACTAAAATTTCTTTATGGGGTGGATTATGCTTGATAGCATTATCTAACAGGTTTAGGAAGACCTGAATTAGACGAGATCGATCGGCTACAATAGTCAGGTTGCGATCGCCACGGTAGGATAGAGTAACGTCTTTTTTTTTGGCGATCGGTTCTAAGGTTTGCCATACTGACTGTACTAAATCATAGAGTCTGATGTTTTCATATTTTAAAGCATGATTTGGATCAGCCTGAAGTTGACTTAAGTCTAACCACTCCTGGACTAGTTCGATCAGGCGATTAGTTTCCTGAAGCATTTGCTCTACCCAACGTCGTTCAGGATCTTGTAAACGTCGCAGCAAATTCTCTGCCACTAGAGATATTGAAGTAAGAGGTGTTCGCAGTTCATGGGTGAGATCGGAAAAAGTGCGATCGCGGGATTGCGATAGTTCCACTAAAGGCTGGCGATTTTCAATAAAGACTCCTACCTGTTGATCAGATAAAGGAAATCCATAACCCTTGAGAGCGATCGATTCAACTATTTTGCTTAGTGGTTGCTCTGAATTAGGTTCAAGATCGAGATCTTGTGGAGAAACGTAGCGGGTGAAATAAAAAATCCATTCTTTAGTTTGGGAACGTTGAGAGAGGCGAGTTTCTTCAATTAAAAGATCTAAGTCATAGGAACGTACTAACTCCAACAGCAAACGAACTCTGAGCGATCGCCGAGAATCAATTCGCAGTAGCTTTTTGGCACTCAAGTTACAATCTATAATTTGGTTTTCAGCATCCACTTGGAGGTAGCCAATTGGTGCCTGCTCAATTAGATCTTGCCAAGCTTGCTTGTCTTTTTCTAACTTCTGGCGCTGGCGGTCAAGATCGCTCAATCCTCGACGAATCAGCGACTGCAATGGCAAAGATACCTCCCTATCTTGATCTCTAGTATAGGAACGTAGAGTTTTCTTTAATTGTCGTTTAAATCGATATTGCTGACCTGCATAAATACCCAGACCAACTGCTAATCCCAAGAGAAAAGTTAAAGTTGTCACGGAGTAGTAATTGTCAATTCACTCTGACTAACTTTAGCATTCCGTGCGGGAAGCCCCGCGCTCTGACTTCAAGAATGTAGAGTCGAGCCCTAAAGGATTAGCTTCGCGTCCGTCGGGATGATAGCACGGGCTGGCGTAAGATAGTAAACAGTTAACTTGATATTCAAGAATCTTCATCTAGTAAAGGTTTCAAGCCTTGTAAGATGCTTATATCTGAAAGAAGACTAAAAGGCTCGTCAGATATTTGTACCTCGACAACTGAAAATATAGGGTTTTACAGGGAAGTTCGATCTAAATTGATTGTTTCCTCCTGTAAGTAAAATTTTCAAGGAACGTTGGTTCTAGGTTTTCAATGGTGTCACGACTCGCGCGTTCCCTTGCACCAAACTAAGCGGTGTAAACGCCTGTCGGCGATGTTATGCCCTTGTGGTACGCGGGGTCGCTCGTCAAACCTTGGATGCCAGAGGGGCAGGACTCGTACCTCTCTATAAAATGCGGTAGCAGGAAACAACAGGAGTACTGTAAACGAAGTTCTCTCTATTCTACGGGATTTGGGGAAGCCAGCATTGTATGCTTCGCATCAATGTCTGGAGAGTCACTTTATTTTTCCCTAGCTATCCATAAACAGAAGTACTTGATACTCTTAATGATTTCTTAATAATATTGAACAGTTGAACAGGCAATCAGCCCGCACTCTCAGTCTTCGCTTCAGCAAGGCTGAGTTAGGGCGCGGGACTTGAGGTTAAGTTAATCATCGTAGCCTTGATTCTCAATATACTTGATCAAGATATCTATTGCTGCACCTCCAGCACAAAGGGCTTGCCCCCAGGGACTGAGGATAAACCCCCATGTAGTGTAACCAGATCCTTGCTGCCAAAATTTCGGTTTCCAGTAATAAGGTCTTAGCTGAGTTGCAAATTCTTTTCTAATCTCCCTGATATAATACTGAGTATGGTACAGCGTAATATCAGAACAGACAAGTGGCAAATTCTTGCCACTCCAGGACAAAGAGAGTTGTTACTAAGCACTGTGCTTGAGTTTCGATATTTAGTACGCGGTTTGGTGAGCGTAATTTACACTCACTGGACTTCCCTTGGGGGATTAAAAGCAGATGCTCAAATACCAGCGGTAGAAAGATTAATTCATGCTACTGCTAAAAATCCAGACATCAAGTACAAGTACTTTGGTTCACGCTTCCATAAGTTCCCTAGTTACTATCGCCGTGGAGCAATTCAGTTTGCTATCGGGCAAGTATCTAGCTTTGTGACTAGATATAGAGAATGGCAATCAGGAATTAGGAAAAGGAAGTCAGCATTGCCACCTAGGCTGAACGCAGACTGTGGAACTTATCCCCCTTTGTACAAAAATCAGTGCATTAAGTTTGCTGAAGATAGCCAAAGCGCAGAGATCAAGGTATTTACTGGTAGTGATTGGGTCTGGACGAAAGTTATAATTGCTGGTCATAGACAACGACATCTAAGTCCAGACAACATACGCAAGTCCCCTTACTTAATTGTCAAGGCTAAAGGATGTCATTTGTCTGTACCATTCCAAATCAAGAAGCCTAAGTTAGCTGACAAAGAAGCTGTTTTGTCTGTAGATCTGGGCATAAATACCACTGCAACTGTTTCCATCGTTAACTTTGACGGTACTGTAAGCCATCGTGAATTTATTCACTCAGGCAGAGACATAGACCGCAGGGATAAACGACTGAAGCGAATCAGTAGAAAAGCTAGCTTGACTGGCAAGCTGTATAAAGGTTTTGCCCGTGGGTTGTACCGAAAAGCAGGGAATATTAACCGAGAAATCGGACAGAAAGTATCTGCTCAACTGATCAAGATAGCCAAACAATACGGTGTCAAATACATTGTCTTTGAGTATCTGAAAAGTTGGCGACCAAAAGGTGGTCAGAAACGATCTGTCTTGAGACAAAGGTTTCACGGCTGGCTACATCGTAGGATAGTCGAGCTGACTCAAATGAAGTGGTCAGAGCTTGGTGGTAAAGTTGGTTTTGTCTACGCCCGTGGCACTAGCAGCAATGCTTTCGATGGTTCTGGCAAGGTAAAACGTAGTTCCAAGCAATACCAACAAGCCATATTTGCCAGTGGCAAAAAGTACAACTGTGACTTGTCTGCTAGCTATAACATTGGCGCCAGATTTATTCTTAAACTGATGGGCGGAAACGACCCACAGGACAAGCAAGGCGAAAGTTCCTGCTTGTCACCTAGAAGTCGGGGAACGCTTTCGATGTTATGGTCTGACAGATCAACATTGTAGAGCAGGATACTCAGTCCTCGCCACAAGGCAGGGCTGAGAGGCTTCATGAGAAAAGAGTTGATTGTTTCTGACATATCGACCACTCATTGCCAAGATTTTAGCCAAAACGATAGCCAAAGCCTCTCACAGTAATCAAATACTCTGGGTGGCTTGGTTCTAATTCTAGTTTCTCTCTCAACCAACGGATATGAACATCGACAGTTTTAGTATCTCCGAGGAAATCTGCTCCCCATATCTGCTCAATCAACTGTTCTCGCGACCATACTCGCCGAGGATAGCTCATAAACAATTCCAGTAAGCGAAATTCCTTGGGGGATAAGCTGACTTCAGTATCTCCAACAGTAACTCGACATTCCTCTGGAAAAAGACTAATATCGCGGTATTTCTGTACTGGACTGGGAGCTGATCTACTGTATCTCTGACGACGTAACAAAGCACGAGAGCGAGCAATCAACTCTCTCGTGCTGAAGGGTTTGGTTAGATAATCGTCTGCCCCAACTTCAAGACCCAATACACGGTCAGTTTCACTACTTTTGGCACTGACTACCAAAATAGGCGTAATGTCGCCCTGATAACGCAGCAAGCGGCAGATATCTAAGCCATTTACCTCTGGCAACATTAAGTCCAAAATAATTAAATCTGGAGTTAATTTATCTCGGCTAAAATCTGGGCTTTGCAGCATGTTTAAGGCAGATCTGCCATTACTAGCAGTATGAACCTCATAACCTTCTTCCTCCAAAGCAACCACAATCATATCTCTAATCAAGTCTTCATCTTCAATTAGAAAAATGCGATTTGATCGAGTCAATTTAGATTTATCTGAAGCCTTGATAGTTTGTGGAGAAAGCATAAATAGATACTCTTTATTGTTTATTGTCCTTACTATTTAGATATACACTAATATGACATTGCCAACCATGAAATATTGGTTAGATTAATTTTAAGATTTTCACTTAAAAATAACTTTTCACTTAAAAATAACTATTTTATATGAATTAAATTGTTCTTAACCAAGTCATAATGTTATGCAAAATCTAAAGCATAATAAGGGTTTACTGAAAAACGGAGATTTGGAGATGTAACCTGAAAAAAGCTATCAGCTATATCGTGTTTTGCTGACAATTGGCGTAAATGTAAAGAAAAGTACCAGGATATCGGTTAAGGTAATTAGTCTTTGCGACACTATAAATTAGCCTAGTGGGTGCGAAATCGAAATATCTTGGGTTTGAATGAAATGAAATTAGCAGCAAGAGTCAATCAAGTATCGACCTCTATTACCTTGGCAATTTCCGCGCAAGCGAAAGCCATGAAAGCCGAAGGAATTGATGTCTGTAGCTTTAGTGCAGGAGAGCCAGATTTTCCCACTCCCAAGCATATTTGCGAAGCTGCCAAAACCGCCCTGGATGAGGGCAAAACTCGCTATGGTGCTGCGGTAGGAGAATTAAGATTAAGACAAGCGATCGCCAATAAACTGCAACAAGATAATAATCTTAACTACCAGGCGGAAAATATCATTGTGACCAACGGCGGGAAGTTTTCTTTGTTTAACCTGATGCAAGCCTTGATTGAGTCAGGAGACGAGGTAATTATCCCCGCCCCCTATTGGTTAAGCTACCCAGAGATGGTTAAGCTGGCTAGTGGTACGCCGATTATTGTCGAGACGGCAGCCGAGAATGACTATAAAATTACTCCACAACAGTTAGAGCAAGCTATTACCCCCCAGACGAAGCTATTTGTGTTTAATTCTCCTTCTAACCCTACAGGTGCAGTTTATGCTCCTGATGAGGTTCGAGCTTTGGCTAAGGTAATTGTCGAACAAGATATCTTGGTAGTCTCTGACGAAATTTACGAGAAAATTCTTTATGATAATGCGGAACATCTTAGTATTGGTTCAATAGACGAATCAATATTTGCTCGCACTATTGTCAGCAGTGGTTTTGCCAAAAGCCATTCCATGACTGGGTGGCGCGTGGGTTATGGGGCGGCACCACTAGAAATTCTCCAGGCAATGGCAAAAATTCAAGGACACAGCACCTCCAATGTTTGCACCTTTGCTCAATATGGCGCGATCGCTGCCTTAGAATCTTCTCAAGAATGTGTCCAAGAAATGCTGACCGCTTTTGCTGAACGCAGAAGCTATATGTATCGAGCAATTAACGACATTCCTCAGTTAAGTTGTCCTAAACCAGATGGTGCTTTTTATCTGTTTGTAGATATATCCCAGACAGGTAAAAAGTCTCTTGACTTCTGTAAAGAGCTGTTAGAAACCAAACAAGTTGCAGCTATTCCTGGAGTGGCTTTTGGTATGGATAACTGTATCCGCTTATCCTATGCTACCGACATGGATACTATCAAGAAAGGAATCAAAAGATTAGCGGAATTTGTTAATCAACCATAGGGAACTCTCTTTGTTGTTGATTTTTGCTTTCCGTGACAATTAAAGCTAAGTGTTGAGTAAATTGATGATAAATTAATTATCCTGGGAATAGCTGCTTTTCGGCTAAAACTATCTTTTTCTGGCTCAACTAAAAAAATATCATGACCTCCATTCTAGAACAGCTTAAAGATTCTGTTAGCCAAGCTTTGGTGTCTGCTTTTGGCACAGAATTAGCGGATACCGATCCATTAGTAGCACCAACCAATAACCCCAAATTTGGCGATTATCAGTCTAATGTAGCTCTGTCTCTAGCCAAATCCCTCAAGCAAAATCCTAGAGCGATCGCTCAATCAATTATTGATCAGTTTCAAACAGGGGATATGTGCGAAACACCCACAATTGCTGGGCCAGGTTTTATCAACTTTACGCTAAAATCTAATTATATTGGGACTTTACTGACTAAAATTCAACCAGCCGAAAGATTGGGTATTCCTCTGATAGAGCCTAAAGAGAAGGTTGTAGTCGATTTTTCCAGTCCCAACATTGCCAAAGAAATGCATGTGGGGCATTTGCGTTCCACAATTATTGGTGATGCGATCTCTCGTGTCTTAGAATTTCGGGGTTATGATGTGCTGCGTCTCAATCATGTCGGTGATTGGGGAACTCAGTTTGGCATGCTGATTGCTTATCTTAGAGAAGTCTATCCCGAAGCTTTAACAACGGCTCACGCTTTAGATATTGGGGACTTGGTATCACTATATAAAAAAGCCAAAGTTCGTTTTGATGAAGATGAAGAATTTAAACAAACCGCCAGACAAGAGGTAGTTAACTTACAGGATGGTGCAGCAGATAGTCGTCATGCATGGAGACTGCTATGCGAGCAATCTCGTAAAGAATTTCAAGTCATTTATGATTTATTAGATATTGATATAGAAGAAAGAGGTGAATCCTTTTATAATCCTTTCCTGACAGATATCGTTAGTCAATTAGACCAAACGGGTTTACTCGAAGAAAGCGAGGGGGCAAAGTGCGTTTTTCTCGACGGCTTTACCAATAAAGATGGCGATCCCTTACCTCTGATTGTGCAAAAGACTGATGGCGGGTTTAATTATGCCACGACAGATTTAGCAGCACTGAAATATCGAGTCAAACAAGACGGTGCAGCCAGAATTATTTACGTTACCGATTCTGGACAAGGGAATCACTTTGCAGGAGTATTTCAGGTAGCCAGAAAAGCGGGAATCTTACCTGATGATGTCAAAGTAGTTCACGTTCCCTTTGGTTTAGTGTTAGGTAAGGATGGCAAAAGAATCAAAACTCGTTCTGGGTCAACCGTTAAACTCAAAGATTTGTTGGATGAAGCGATCGCACACGCTCGTAATGATCTAGAAACTAGACTTAAAGAAGAAGAAAGAACAGAAACTCCTCAATTTATCGATCATGTTTCTCAAGTAGTGGGACTAAGTGCCGTAAAATATGCTGATTTAAGTCAGAATCGTACCTCAGATTATAAGTTTGACCTGGACAAAATGCTCGATTTAAAAGGCAACACTGCACCATATTTACTCTATGCTTATGTTCGTCCTCAAGGTGTTAGCCGTAAAGGAAACATTGACTTTTCCCAGTTAGATACTGATACATCAATCGAGTTAGAAGAGGATGCAGAATTAGCCTTAGCTAAACACATTTTGCAGCTAGAAGAAGTAATCAAAGAAGTTGAATCAACTTTATTGCCGAACCGCATTTGCTTATATCTATTTGAATTAAGTCAAAAGTTTAATCAGTTTTATGAACAATGCGATATTTTAGATGCAGATCAACCCCAGCGCACTTCTCGCTTGATCTTGTCTGATTTGACCGCTCGCACGATTAAATTAGGTCTATCTTTGCTGGGAATTCAAGTACTAGAGAGAATGTAAGGAGGACGTTGTTAATCTTGTGACTGTAACCATAAATTGCCATTAGCTAAAGCTTTACCCTGTACACTCAATACTTTTTAGATATACTACTTACTTTTGACAAAAATAAACTGATGATCAATAATACATAAAAATACAGTGATATTATTTTTCATCTATGTCTCAATTTAAGTCATGTATAATTACTCCTAGTTACCAGCCAGATTTTGCTAAATGTCGCCTCTTAGCAGAAAGTGTTGATAAATTTGCTGTTTCTGAGATACATCACTATATAGTGGTTGATCAAAAAGATTTTAAGTTATTTCAGCAACTATCAAATTCTCATAGAACAGTAATTACTGTTGAGTCTATTTTGCCTTGGTGGATTCAAAAAATTCCCCTGAGCAAAAATGGTTGGTTTAGCTGGAAAACTCTACCTATTCGCAATTGGTTAGTTCAACAAATAGTTAAATTAGAAATTGCTAATCATCTCTGTGAAGATATTTTGATTTTCGTAGATTCTGATGTTACTTTTGTTCGAGATTTCGATCCTAGGCAGTGTGTCCAAAACGGAAAAGTCAGACTGTTGAGGGAAAGTTTTATTCCTTCCCCTGAGTTTAATCTAGATATTCAGCTTAAATGGCGTGATAATGCCAAATCTTTACTCAGTTTGTCTTCGCTCCAAGAAGTTAATCAAGAAAATCATTTCATTCACTATATAGGCAACTTGATCACTTGGAAGAGAGATAACGTACTGAAACTGCACCAACACATAGAAACAGTGACCCAAAAATCCTGGATCGAAGCGATTACCAGCTATTGGAATTTCTCAGAATATGTGCTGTATGGAATTTTTGTTGATCATGTACTAAAAGAAAATTCTGGTCATTATTGGGACTCTCAAAAACTATCTCACGATTATTGGGGAACAACACCACTAGGAAAAGAGCAATTGCAACAGTTTTTTCAAGGTATTCCCCCTGAATGTTGTGCTGTGATGATTTCTAGTAAATCAAAGACTCCTGTAGCTTCCTATTTACCTTTTATCCAACAGATCGAACAGATGGAGTGTAGTCAAAAGTAGTTGGAGATTAAGAAATGCGTAGCGAAGCCATGCCGTTATCCGAAGGTGTATCCTTTAGGGCAGGCTTATCGCTCGTTCTCATCCTGCTATTTCGGTAGGAACATCGGGAGGAAAGCCTAAACCCAAAAAACTCAGGGTGGACTCTGTAATAATCGCGTTTCCCACTGCCAGAGTAGCAGCAACAATAATGATACTTAAAACATTGGAAAATAAAAGAGCTTTGATATAATCATCAAAACATTGTATCAAGCCGACAAATAAATATAGTGCAGCAAATTATCCAATACAGCCTATTTGATACTAATACGGTTAGTTCTAATTATGGCGATCGCGATTATCTGATCAAAAGTAATCTAAAGTTTATTGATTTATTCGCAGGTATTGGTGGCTTTAGGATTGCCTTGGAAAAAGTAGGTGCTGAATGTGTATTTTCGTCAGAATGGGATAAGTATGCTAGACAAACTTATCAAGCTAATTTTAACGAAATACCTTTTGGTGATATTACTAAAGTCGATTTACTAGAAATACCTAATTTTGATATATTGTGCGCTGGGTTTCCTTGTCAACCATTTAGTTCTATCGGCAAAAGAGAAGGATTTGAACATAAAACTCAAGGAACATTATTTTATGAAATAGTTAAAATAATTAATGCTAAAAACCCAATTGCCTTCATTTTAGAAAATGTGCCAGGAATTATAAATCATGATTCAGGGAAAACATTGAAAATTATATTAGAATCTTTAAACCAAAGTAATTATGATGTTTTTTATCAGGTACTAGATGCAGCAGAATATGGTGTACCACAGCACAGAAAAAGAGTATATTTTGTGGGATTAAATCGAGATTATAATTCTCATGCCAGACAATTTATTTTTCCTGAAGGAAACAAAGAAAAAGTTGGAATAGGACAATATATTGAATCACACTCTGAAAAATATTGTATTTCCCAACATTTACAAAAAACATATTTATTTAAAAAAGATGATGGTAGACCACAATTAATCGACCGCAATAGCCAAATATGTGTAAAAACTTTAGTATCTACCTATCATAAAATTCAAAGGTTGACTGGTACTTTTGTTGAAGACGGAAAAACAGGAATTAGATTGCTTTCAAAAAATGAATGTAAAGCAATTATGGGCTTTGATCAGAGTTTTATTATTCCTGTAAGTAGAACTCAGATGTATCGACAATTTGGTAATTCTGTTGCTATTCCTGTAATCGAAGCAATAAGTGAACAACTAATGAAAACTATATATTCTATGAACGTAATTCTAAAATCCTAGATTTAAATCATGTTTATTAACTCTGATATTGTAAGAATATCATCGATAGTATTGTAATATTCTTTATCTTGTAGCTTCTGTCTTTCTTGCCGAGCATTCTCTTTTTCTTCGGTTTTTAAATCATCAGGAGTAATAACATAATATTTAATATCTATCTTCTGTGATTTAAAGTGTTCTTTTGTTCCATAAGCATCCCATGATTTTTGCTTAAGTCTATCAGATCTAATAGAAGTAGTATTATCATAAATGATTAAATCACCATTTAATTCTGTGATTTCTCCATCAGGATTAAACTGTTTCTTTTGCTTAGAAGGATAATTATATCTTGGTTCCGAAATAAATTTTTTAATCTTTTTATTTCTAAGTAAATCTCTCATTAATTGCGCGACATCTTTATTAAATGAATTGCCACGACGTGATTTAGCAGTATTAGATTCATTACTTTGCATGATCAATCTCACCTAGATAATAGTCGGTAGCATCTTAGCTGACAATTTTAAGAATTAGGATTATTCACTACTTATACTAAATCCGGTTCTGAAAACCAACTTTTAGATTACTAGTGTTTAATAGACTAAAATCCTTCTGCCTTCTGCCTTCTGCCTCCAGACAACATTTAAATGGTGTATCTCAACTGGATTTAGTATCATAAGTCTGTTTTGACAATCGGATTTGGTATTATATCTAAACCGCGTCCACTTTGAAGCCCCTAGTTTTTCTCAATAGAAAAAACTCCAGTTCTCTATCTGGATGGGGTATATGTACTAACCAGCAGTTAATAAATATCTGAAAGCAAGGCTATCTCTATCTTTTGGGATCGAAGGCATCCCTAAGTCCATCGCCAATATAGTTAATACTAAGTACGGTTAAAAATATCGCCATCCCAGGGAAAATTGCCATGTGAGGCGCAGATTCTAAATAATCTTTAGCATCAAATAACATTCGTCCCCAGGTAGGAACATCGGGAGGAAAGCCTAAACCCAAAAAACTCAGGGTGGACTCTGTAATAATCGCGTTTCCCACTGCTAGAGTAGCAGCAACAATAATGATACTTAAAACGTTAGGAAACAAGTGAATCCAAATTAATCTAGCGGGTTTAGCACCAACCGCTCTAGCTGCGCTGACAAATTCCAGCTCTCGCAATTTTAAAAAATTAGCTCTGACTAATCTGGCGACTGACATCCAATTTAAACCGCCGATCAATAGGACAATTAAGATGAATACTCCTAATTCTTCTCCTGCTAGTTTTTTTATCGAATCACGAAATAAATAAACAATTAGCAAGAGTAAAGGTAGCTGAGGTAATGCCAAAAACAAGTCGGTAATTCTCATTAATACTCCGTCAACAATACCACCATAAAAACCTGCGATCGCGCCAATAATTGTCCCCAGAAAGATCGCCACTAGCATTGAAGCAACACCAACGGTTAAAGATACCCTTCCTCCCTGCAAAATGCGTGCTAATTGATCTTGTCCCAAAGAATCAGTACCAAAAGGATGTTGCCAACTTGGAGGTGCAGAGGATGCCAAAAAATCAATTTTATCTACAGGAGTTGTATACAACCAAGGAGCAAAAACCACTGCCAAAGCAATAATCAAAACCACAACTAAACCCAAAACAGCAGGGCGATCGCGTTTAAATCGCTGCCAACTATCCAGCCATAAATTACTTATCATTTATCATTTATTAGTTGTTAGTTAATATTTGACCCTGGGATCGAGTATTGCGTAAACTAAATCGGCAATTAAATTGAACAATACGATTAAGATGGCATAGATAAAAGTAATTGCCATAATTACAGGGGTATCGCTGCGATAGATCGACTCAATTAATAATGCCCCAATACCAGGTACTCGAAATACTTGCTCTGTTACCAGCGCGCCAGTAAAAATCGCAGGAATATCTAAAGCAATTAGAGTCACCACAGGAATCAACGCATTTCGCAAGACATGGTTTTTAATCACAGCAAATTTACTTAATCCTTTAGATAGAGCTGTTGTCACATATTCTTGTTGCAATTCATCTAAAACTGCTGAACGAATAAAACGCATCAAAATTGCAGCCTGATACAAAGCCAAAACAGATATCGGCATAATTGATTGCCTGATTTGAGCCACAAAACTTTGCCAGTTAGTTACCTCTAAGGTGCTATTAAAAATAAAGGGAAACCAACCTAGTTGAACGCTGAAGATAATAATAAAGAGTAAACCCGTAAAAAAAGGTGGAATCGAAAATCCGAAAAAGGCGATTGTCGTGATTATCTGATCTGTAATTGAATAACGTTTAATAGCCGAAATTATACCTAAGGGAAAGGCAATTAATAAACCTAAAATATAAGCCGTACCTACAATCAAAAAAGTAGTAGATAAACGCTGTATTAATAATTCAGTAACTGGACTTCTACTATTAAATGAATAACCCATATCTCCTCTAATAAATGATCCAAACCATTTGAAATAGCGAATATAAATAGGCTGGTCTAAACCCAATGATTTACGTATGTTTTCTCTTACCTCAGCAGTAATAGCTGGATTAGAGGCAAATTCACCTAGAGGATCTCCTGGAGCTAGAGCCAATATAGAAAAAATAATAATGCTAATAGCAACTAGAGTTGGTATTGTTACCAACAGCCTTTTAATAAAAAATCGACTCATACTGTATATGTATATGTCTTTAACAGATTAATTATTTACACACATTTACATCATCAATAGTTCGGACAGTCTTATTAACGAATGAACATACAGTTACGGGGATAAGGTAGTGAGCCATATCCCCGCATTAATTACTGCTTTTAATCTAAATAAATGATTGCTTCTATTTACTTAACCTATTTCACTTAACTAGACAAGCGGTAATCTTCAATACTCTGATAATTATCCTGCTCCTCGTGAAGATGACAGACTTTAGTTACTTTTTGAATTAGTTCCCAGTTGAAAGTGCAGTCTTGGTAGAGATAATCACCCCAGTTTTCAACCAAGCTTTGATGAGCCTGACGCAAATTGTACCAAGGAATAGCTGTAGTTAGGTGGTGAGGAATATGCACATTAATATCATGACAGAGAAATTCTACCCACCAAGGATATTTGCAGTTTACCGAACCAGATAACTGAGCGCGAGCTTCATTCCATTCTGATTCTGACTTGAAAGGAATTTCAGGCATAGTATGGTGGAACATAGTAAAGGTACTCATCCAGAAATGGTATACCAACCAAGGCATTAGCCAAAATTTGACTAAACCTGTGATGCCAGTTACAAAAAACAAGGTCGAATAAATTAGCCCCCCGCCAATTAGAACTACCAGTACCGACAAACGAACCTGTTCTCTTTGCTTGCCCTCAAATTTCTGCCAATTAAAGTGTAATTTCGCCCAGTGTGCAATTGAACCCATCCACCAAAACCAACCACGCATCCTGCGATAGAGCCATTGCAAAGTCGTAGAGCAATTGTCAAATGTCTCAGTGGTAAAGGGATCCCAGGCATTATCTACTCCCAACTTGTTGGTGTGCTTGTGGTGATGATTGTGTAAAATACGCCAAGCGTGATAGGGATAAATAATTAGCAGGGTCATCATATGTCCTACTAAATCATTCACCCAAATACGATTAGAGAATGAACGATGACCACAATCATGAGCAATGACGAAAAAGCCCTGTAAGCCTGTCCCTAGGAATACCCAGGCAAACGGCAGCAAGTACCATGGAGAAACTGCAACAGCCCAATATCCCAGAGCAACACATACAACATTGATGACTAACTTAGTCCAAGCCTTGCGGGGATTCTTAATAAAAACTTCTTTAGGTAAGGTGTTGATAATGTCTCTTAGCTTGATGTTCTCAGGCAACTGTGGAGATTGAGGAGATTCAAGATTTTGCGGGAATACTGCTGTCATAAAATTTATTCAACGATCTAAAGTATTATTGATTCAGGGCTATCAGACATTCTTAATTAAACAAAACCCTTTGGAAATGCACATTACGAATGCTCGCAGTAATATTTACTTACTTACAATATGTGCAGGTAGTAAAAGTCACAGACTGCTTCAACGAAAACGATGGAGTATGCTGTAACCGCTGGTAAATATGAAACGTTCAACAGTAATAGCAAGTAATTTCAAAACTGTTGCAAGAATATCACGAAATATGGCTTTTTGTTTCATAATCCTTAATCTTTATATCACAGTTATGTCAATAGTGAAGTTTTAATCTTGATTAATGATTAGTGATCATGCTTGACGTTCGTAAAGAGCTCAAACTCCAGTTTTCTCTTTGGACGCGGTTTATGAAACTCTTCAGCCGACTAACAAATTTTCTTGAGGATATTGCAAACTGCTAGGGTGGGGATCTCCAATTATGGCAGCAATTAGAATTAAGATACTTACTCTGCCAGAATACATAGAGAACACGAGCATGACTTTGGACGCTACGGCAAAACTACTAGTAATGCCTGTGGATAAGCCTACTGTGGCGAAAGCTGAAATCACCTCAAACAGAATTTGCAAAAAATTAAACTGGGTATCAATAGAGGAAATCAAAATTGTGACAAACACAATTGATGCTGCCGTCCCAAACACCACTGCCACCGCTTTCAAGATTAAGGTACTGGGGACCTCTCTTTGATATAAAATCACCTCTGTTTTCCCTTGCAAAACTGATTTAGTACTGTTGTACATAATTCTGAAGGTTGTGGTTTTTATGCCTCCTCCAGTACCGCTAGGGCTGGCACCAATGAACATAAAGCCCATCGTGATAAATAAACCCGCAGTGGTCATATTACCTAGATCAATACTATTGAATCCAGCAGTTCTGGTACTCATAGACTGAAACCAAGCAGCTAAAAATTTATCCTCAAAGCTCAAAGGCGCTAGAGTTGCAGGATTATTCAACTCAGTAAAGAAAAACGCAAATGTTCCCACGATTAGCAATAAAACAGTAGTACTAATTACTACTTTAAAGTTCAGGGAAAAGCAAAATCTTTCGGATTTGCGTTTGATTTTATTGCTTAACCATAAATACATTTCAATAATTACTTGATAGCCAATACCGCCAAAAATAACTAAAGCAGGAATAACTAAGTTAACTGCCCAAGAAGAGCGATAGCCAACCAAGCTGTCGGAAAATAGACTAAAGCCAGCATTATTCCAGGCACTAATGCTATGAAAAATGGCATACCACAGTCCCTTGTTCCAACCATATTCAGGTACAAAAGTCTGCAACAGTAAAAAGATTCCCGTAATTTCAAAAATCATGGTGGTAGCAATAATCGATCGCACCAGGTTATTGCTGCCCTGTAAAAAGGGGCGATCAAAAGATTCTTGAATCGCAAATTTTTGTCTTAAATCAAATTTTCTACCTAAAAGCAAGAGCAAAAAAGTAGTGGTCATCATATAGCCTAAACCACCAATTTGAATTAAAAACAGGATGGTCAACTGTCCCCAAAAAGAGAAATCACTTCCTGTATCCACTACTGCTAAACCAGTCACGCAGACAGCGGAGGTAGAGGTAAATAAAGCCACAATCAAGCTGTTCCAAGTTCCTGATACAGTTGCAAAAGGCATCATCAACAGTATCGTTCCCATCACAATCAGAGATAAAAACCCGACACAAATTGTACGAGCAATAGTCATAGCAGAATATATAGTTACTGATTACTGAATCATGGATCATGAGCCGTTATTTGGTCAATTGGATTAGTCATTTGAAGTATCCACTGAACCAGTTCTTGCCATTCTTGAGAGCTGGTTAAACTGTTGACGTTAAACTCGACTCCCCAGTTACGAGCAAACTCGGCAAAACTTTCTATCCAAGTCACTAAAGTCTCCATTCCTGAGTTAGGACGATAATCCCAAGCCTGTTGCAGATATTCTCTCATCTCTTTTGGATGTCCTGTATGCTGAAGATACCAAGCAATCCAAACGAGTGTGCCATGACGCACAGAATGCTCCATTAATCTTATTTCGGGTGGTACAGATTGATTGAAAAAGTCATCCGTAACCGCCAATAAAGAATGAGCTTGAGGCAAACCTTTGTGCATTGCACTAGATTCATGTTGACGATAGCAAACCGTAATTTGTCTTAACCAAGCGGTTTTGCAGCCTTTTAAAGCTAGTTTCAAGACCAAATTAGTATCTTCGGCGGGAGGAAAGCGAGCATCGAATCCCCCGACATATTGCAACCATTCTCGACGAAACATCATGGCACTGGGCAGCACAGGTTTCCAACGTAGCCAGTTTTCTAGATCTAGTTCAGGAATTTGCTCCCAAGGACAAACATCCAATAGTTTCTGTCCTTGATGATCAACTCTCTGCCATCCGCTATGAACAATGCCTAGATTGTTACGTTTAAGGAGAATCTCTGCCTGGCGAGCTAATTTCCCTGGCAAAAAATAGTCATCGGCATCCAGAAAAGCCACAAAATTGGCTTTGGCTATTTCAATACCATGGTTACGGGCTGCTGCTACCCCTTGATTCTCTTGCTTGATATAGCGCAGACGATCGCCATATGGTTCTAATACCTGTTCTGTCGAGTCGGTTGAACCATCATCAATTACAATCACTTCACAACTACATTCTTCCTGTTGCAGTGCGCTTTCAACGGCTTGAACAATATAGCGATCGCAATTATAGGCAGGAATTATTACGCTAACAGTGGGTTCGGCATTAGCATCCATCATTTAGGTTTTAATCTTAGCTTTGTTGACTGTTGACTTTACAATTCTGTCGGTGCCATTATATTCAACTTCTCCACGAGTATTCTTTGAAGCCAGTATTGAACGAGAGCGATTAATGCCAGACGGGCGATCGCTTTTTGAAGATACTGCTGCTTAACCTCTCCCAGAAAGCGACAGTCTGTCAGAAATATTGCTGTTGTCTGACTCAGGCTAAGAGCTATTTTAAACCAATCATCATTGTCAGAATTGCTAGCAAATGCATCTGCCACCATTAATAGCTGACGCAGTAAATTATATGCTGATAATTCAGTTAACCATAAATTATGTTCTCGATCTGACCATGATATTGATTGTGGCTGTTTAAGCTGCCAACCAATTTGCTCAAAATTACCTTGCAAGGTAATTAATTTTTCCCTTGCCCCTAAGCGTAATAAGCTACAGCAACGTGCATGAATATACTGTGAGGAGAACAAGTTATCTGGAGTTTTGTCTAAAGCATAAACCTTAGCAGCAGTCGATAAACTTTGATTATCAATGGTATTGTTTTTAATCACAAATAATGATCGCTCTAGCCAAGTGACTATGGTCTGAGAGTCTAAATAAAAGTTGAGCCAACCTGATGATAGTATTGCTACTTGTAATCTTAGTTTAGATTCAGCAGCAAGATTATTCTGGGTTAAAATAAGCAACTTTTCTAAATTATCAGTAACCATCTGTAGAGATATTTGCAGATATGAGGCTAAAAACAAGCCTAGAGGACAACTGTATATAATCGGTATAGATTGCGGTTGACATAAGAGCAGATCAGTATTAATTTCTGGAGACAAACATTTTATTTTAGGGTTAGCCAGAGCCATTTTATGTTCGATTGTTGTAGCAATGAACTGATGTTTAATTTGGACATCAAACTTTTGTTGATATAAATCGCAAGTTGACAGCAACTGTTGTTTTAATAAATTCTTCATGGAAATAGTTGGCTTTGCCTGATTAAGCGATATTTTAAACAACTTATGTGAATTAGTATTTTTTGATACATTGCTATCCATGTAGAATCAGATATGCGTTGATATCTTAATTTTGCCTCTCACTATGCAATTTTCCGAAAAACTGTCTCAGGAATCCAGCTCAACTTCGACCTGGCAAGATATCATTGACTGGGCACAAACTCATTATCGCGATCGCATTTTTCGTAAAGATGAACAAATACCTGCACGTCCGCAACTAATTTACCTGGTTAACCAAGGAGCAGTACGCTTAGTAAGCCAGAATCAGAACATACCAGAAACAGACTCTGTTATAAAATCAGAGGAATTTGAATTAGACCAGTTAGAAGAATCATTTCTGGGTTTTGTTGGTGCCGAAAAACCTTTTGAAATTGTAGCTCAGTCTTCTTTTAGCATCAGTGCCTATGCCCATGTCGATAAAACTCATGTCGCTTGGCTGTACTGGCAGGATTTGGACAATTGGCCTGATTTTCGCCAACGACTGTATGAAGATTTTCGCTATCAACATCAAAGAAAGCTATTGTGGCTCAGTGCTTTGGGACAGAGAAAAACCATTGATCGCCTAACCAGTTTTCTAACCTTATTGGTAGAGGAATATGGGATCGATCAGGGATGTAATTGCTGTTTGCCCTACAATCTAACCCATGCGCAAATTGGTAGTGCGATCGGTTCTACTAGAGTTACAGTAACTAGGTTAATGGGGAAACTTCGCCGTCAGGGAGTAATCTCTGTTCAAGACGATAATTCTATTTGCGTAAATAGCACCCAACTTGCCCAAGCAAATCAAAAGCAATAAATAATTTTTATTTATATATTTAAATTTCATATTTTTCAATATACATAAGATTAAAAAATATAATCTAAATTAACTTTGGCTCGACCGATTAACAAATTAGATTAGTCGAGATGTAAAAAATATCTTAAGATTGACAAGTAAGAAGTTAAACTTTCTTAAAAACTTACTATTTGACAAAAATATAAATTTAGGGAGAATATATATGGCGCTCGTCCCAATGCGTTTGCTTTTAGAACACGCTGCTGAAAACAATTACGGTATTCCTGCGTACAACGTCAACAATATGGAGCAAATTATCTCCATTATGGAAGCTGCTAATGAAGCCGATAGCCCTGTAATCTTACAGGCTTCTCGTGGCGCCCGTAAATATGCTGGAGAAAACTTTCTACGCCATCTAGTATTGGCAGCAGCCGAAAGCTATCCTCATATTCCCATCGCAATGCACCAGGATCATGGAAATAGCCCTGCTACCTGCTATTCTGCAATTCGCAACGGTTTTACCAGCGTCATGATGGATGGTTCCCTAGAAGCAGATGCTAAAACACCCGCTAGTTTTGAATATAACGTTAATGTCACCGCAGAAGTAGTTAAAGTTGCTCACTCTGTTGGTGCATCTGTCGAAGGGGAGCTAGGTTGTCTAGGTTCTTTAGAAACTGGTCAAGGTGAAGCAGAAGATGGTCATGGTTTTGAAGGGACTCTGAGCAAAGAGCAGTTGTTAACTGATCCTGATGAAGCAGTTGAATTCGTAGAACGTACTCAAGTAGACGCTCTAGCGGTAGCTATTGGTACTAGCCACGGTGCTTATAAATTCACTCGCAAACCTACTGGTGAAATCCTGGCTATTAGCAGAATTGAGGAAATCCACCGTCGTCTACCTAACGTTCACTTAGTAATGCACGGTTCATCTTCTGTACCTCAAGAATGGATCGACATCATCAATGCTAATGGTGGTAAAATTCCTGAAACTTATGGTGTACCTGTAGAAGAGATTCAAAAAGGTATCAAGAGTGGTGTGCGTAAAGTTAACATCGATACTGACAACCGTTTGGCTATCACTGCTGCTATTCGTGAAGCAGCTTTTAAAGATCCTTCTAACTTTGACCCCCGTCATTTCCTCAAGCCTTCTATTGCATACATGAAAACTGTATGTCTTAGACGCTATGAAGCTTTCGGCACTGCTGGTAACGCTGGTAAAATCAAGCAAGTTTCCTTGGATGATTATGCTGCTAAATACGCTAAAGGCGAACTATCTACTAGCAATAAAAAAGTCGTTTCCGTATAGGTTTTTAAACAGCAGGCGAATTTAAATAAATTCTCTATCAAGATGAGTGGTCATGGTTCACCACTCATTTTTTATGTCAGTTTTTGACCCTCCCCCTCTCCCTCACAAGGAGATATTAAACTTTTCCTTCAACTAAACCATTAAAACCATAGATTTCTCTGCTTCCTGCGATCGCCACCAGATTGACAATCTTTTCATCTCCTGGCTCGAATCTGACGGCTGTACCTGCGGGAATATCAAGGCGCATCCCTTTAGTAGACTCACGGTCAAATTGCAGTGCAGAATTGACCTCAAAAAAATGAAAATGCGAACCGATTTGGATTGGGCGATCGCCTGTATTAGCCACTTCAACTTCTAAGGTTTCTCGATTGGCATTTAATTCAATTGTCCCTGGTTGGGTAATTATTTCACCTGGAATCATATGTTTGATTACTGATTACTCTGTAGAAACTTGATTTTTGTATTTCATATTTACTATTTAATAGTAATAAGTTTCTAACCTTCTATTACAGAGATTTTTACCTACTACCTAGCCCTTAAGGCGCTGGTAACTGATTATCGAATCGGATTATGTACCGTAACTAACTTGCTACCGTCGGGAAAGGTAGCTTCTACCTGTACTTCGTGGATCATTTCGGCAATACCGTCCATTACCTCATCTCGACTGAGGATGGTTGTTCCATAGCTCATTAACTCAGCTACCGATCTCCCTTCTCTCGCACCTTCTAGAATAGCAGCAGAGATATAGCCTATTGCTTCAGGATAATTCAATTTTAAGCCTTTGTTTTTACGCCTTTCGGCGAGTAATCCTACAGTAAAAATAGTTAACTTATCTTGTTCTTGAGGTGAAAGTTGCATTTCTATTTAGGTCAAACCAAGGGAGTCAGCTTAACATCTTACAGCTACAAAATACCTCAAGCCCCAAAACCTAAGATTTTCATCATAAAGTACTTGCCTTCCTGTCTCCAAAGATACTTAACTTAATAATTAGCCTGGAATAACAAACAAATAATAAACATGGTGTGCTGAGCTACAAAATCTCAATAAGCTTATATAACAAGGATTATAGGAGTAAATGGTGATGGTAAATATCTATTGGCAATCGATAGAATATACAAAACAAAAAATTCAGCAGCAACATTTAGTAAGGCACGATAATGTTTCGCAAGCCTTGTCCTGGCTGCATTTAAAAAGAGATCGTCAACTAAAATTTATGAACGATGCCATCTCCACCAACGTTGGATTTGATTCTCCTTATTTTCATCCCTATCAAGATACAGAATTGTTAGAACAGTTCGGTTTTATTCCTGGCTTAAAAGAGTTTCTGGTAATTCGTCAGGTACACGCCCTAGAGCATGCAACAGTGTGGATGTTGAGTGATACTGTCAATTTCCAGAGAACAAAACTTTCAACTAGCTATCTATCAGCAGATAACGAAACTATCGGCGGACTGTCTACAGAAAAGGGATTTTATCTTTATGGTCATATCAATCCACTTAAGTTAAGAAAGGCAGTTAATTCAGCTTTAACTCGGTTGCAACAAGGAGAATGGAATCTGGCACTCCATCCTCGCTGTGGTACAAATTCTTCAGTGGCAGCAATGCTTACCGCAGGAATGGCAATGACGGCACATTTAACTTTACCGAAATTGCCCGTACACCAAATTATGGGCATGGGATTAGCTGCTCTTACGGCTAACTATCTTGCACCAGATATCGGCATTTATGTCCAGAAATATATTACTACAGCCATTCCTTTTAATCTTAAGCTGGAAAAAATAACTAAAATAACTGATAAATCAGGAAATTCAGGTTATTTCGTTAGATTGAAGTGGATTACAAACAGCTATTAAATTTCCCCTGGATGAGATTATCATCGCTGAGTGCAACCCCGACTGGAAGCTATTTTATTCTGCTCCAGGATAAAATACACTAAAGTCAGCTCCAGTTATGTCAGCAGGATTAGTATCCAGCATGGCGATCGCTTTTCTTTTATTTTCTTAACAAACAAAAATCAAAAATGGCAAGTGCCAGAAGCATTGTACAGAGACATTCAGAGAGCTTCACAGACAATATAATAATAGCTACCCAAATTAGAATAAGTACATATCCTGGAAGACAATTTGTGGAATAACTAATAAGAAAACAATAGTGGCATAGAGATTCTCATGGATTGATACCAAATAACCACTAATTCCAATTTGGAAAACATCGATCGCAATGACGCAAATCCAAGCAGCAGTAGTCACTCCAAACATTACGGGGAGGGATTTTAGACCCAAAGCGTGAGATTTGCCCTTACACCAAATTATGGAGGTAGGACTTGCTGTGATGACGGCTAATAATATCGCTCCTGATATTGGCATCTATGTCCAGAAATATATTATAGTTGTCGGGAAATAAAAACTTAATAAAAGATGTCAATTAAAATGAAGAATAAAGAGTAATGTCATGAGTAATCCAACAATAGAAACTGATATAGCAGAAATCCTCAAAGATTTGCAATCTGGACAGAAAGAAATAATGAAAGAAATTTCTGATGTAAAAGTGAGCCTAGAAGGAGTAAAAGGCGATATCAAAGTATTGAACACTAGTATTAAAGAATTAGACAAACGAGTTTCTAATCAGGAGTTTACTAATCGTGGTGTTTTGATCGGACTAATATTGGCATTATTGGGTGGTGCAGTAAAGTTATTTGGATGGATTCCTAATCATTGACCAAGTTTATTCGAGAATGATCAAGATCGTATTTCTTTAATAAGAAATAATTGATAATCAGGGAAACTTATAAATTATCAATATGCAGTATGTTATCCTATTTATAGTTGGAATAATATTAGCAGCAATTTTTTTTCCTGGAATTGTTATTTTTTGTTCGATGGTAATTGGATTTCTTGCTAATATAGGATTTAAGCTTTTAATCTTAGTTGGAATATTGTTTTTTCTAGCAGCCTGTCGGAGAATACAATGCCTATTAAACCGTTATTATATTGAGTCTGAATGGTAGATTGTGTTTCCCAGCATGTCTAAATCCCCACTTGAACAGAGTATAAATACTTATAGGCTTTAAAAAAAGCACCTGAAATGACGCTTTCACGTAGCTGATTACTCCGACAGGCTGCTAGGAGCTATTTTTACTTAAACAAAGCAAGGTTAGAATCTGGCTGCCTGACACATCTATGTCCAACCCATATTTTTCGTGAAAATTTAATTTTGTTAATACAGTAAATCAATGCTTTCAAGCGATCGCTTTATTAGAAAATACCTTTTTAGCAGAAAAAACAAATTCTATACGGCGTAAGGTTTTGAGGCACTTGTGTCAGGCAGCCAGGGTTAGAATACGTTGATCGCATTTTTCCATAGTATTTCTTTTACCAAGGTTTTAGTTGATTCTGTAGAAATCAACCATTATAGCTTTTCAAATTCCTGCGTGTCCTAAAGCAATGCCTGTAAACAACATCCCAAACACCAAAAATGGCTGCGCGCTGGCTTGATACTTGACATCATTCTCTAGCGGATTGCGGAGAAAATACATGTCTTGGAAGACAATCTGGGGAATAACTAATAAGAAAACGATCGCCCCATAAAGATTCTCGTGAATTGCTACTAAATAACCAGCAATGCCAATTTGGAAAGCATCGATCGCAATGACGCAAATCCAAGCAGCAGTAGTCACCCCAAACATTACGGGGAGAGATTTTAGACCCAAAGCGAGATCGCCAATGAAGTGTAATTCTGTAAAAAGCTCTAGCTTGAGAAATATCTGTTAAAATCTCAGGCACTTGTAACAGTTCAGCAGTTTCTATTAAAGCTTCTAACTCTTTTTGTTCAATTAACACAAAGCTTTTATTGTCTTTGACAATTGTTACACCTTCCGCTTCAGTATCGGCTCGTTGAATAATTTCATCAAAATTTTGACTAGCGTATTCTGCTGTTACGTTATAGGTCATTGAGATTGCTGAAGTTTTTTATTTATCTAATTTTAAATCAATGTCATCATAAGCCAAATATTTAAACAATGAGTTATAACTGTAGTCTAAATTTCTATAGTTTATTATCTTTAGTCAAAGATATATGGCATATAACTATTCTCAAATAGATCAAGATAATCTTAAGTGGTTTAAAAACGATAATAGTCGAGCAACTCTCTTAGAGATTAAGATTTCGACTGGTCAAGTTCGTTCTTTAAATAAGAATTTAGAACTTAGCTTTCATTATCCCATTACAGTTATTGCTGGAAGAAATGGCTCTGGCAAATCAACAGTACTAGCATTAGCTGCTTGCGGATATCACAATAATCAAAATGGGTTTAAATTAAAGGATAGAAAGAAAAGCTACTATACATTTTCTGATTTTTTTATTCAAACAGAAGAAGAGGTTTCTTTAGAAGGTATTGAAATTGAATACTGTATTTTTCATAATCGCTGGCAGAACCAAAAATTACTTCCTCCTCTCAATAAAATAAAATATCAAGCAAAAAAAAAGAAAGGTGGAAGGTGGAATGATTATTCTAAAAGAGTGAATAGAACAGTAGTTTATTTAGGAATTAGTCGTATAGTGCCTCATACCGAAAAGGCTAATTCTGGAACTTATTTAAAATCATTTAAAAATATTACCAGCAGAGGAAAAGAAAATGAAATTAGAGCTATTGTTAGCAGAATATTGGATAGGAATTATTCAAATCTAATATTTCTTGAAAGCTCTCGTAATAACTTAGCTACTGTTGAATATGAGGATATTTACTATTCTGGTTTTAACATGGGTGCAGGAGAGCATTCTTTATTTGAGTTAATCAGTTTGCTATATATAGTTGAAGAAGGCAGTTTAATTCTAATTGATGAAATAGAATTGGGTCTTCACGAAGATGCACAAGCTAAATTAATTACTGAAATCAAAAAAATTTGCAAATCTAGAAAATTACAGATAATTTGCACCTCCCATTCTTCTAAAATCATTGATTCAGTACCACCTGAAGGAAGAAATTTTCTTGAATTTAAAGGGGCAAAAACTATTGTAATACCTGAAGTATCCTCTAGTTATGCTACAGGAAAACTAAGTGGAAAAAATAGCAAAACACTTGATATCTTAGTCGAAGATGAGGTAGCGAAGTTGATAATAGAAGCTGCTATTGATACAGATATAAGAAAGCAAATTAATATTATTCCCATTGGTTCTCATTTAGCAGTAATGCGTCACCTTGCAGCTAGATTTGTAGAAAAGAGTTTCAGTAATAATAATGTGTGTGCCATTTTAGATGGAGATCAGCTATTACAAAAAGAGCAACAACTCAAACATTTTAAAGATGCCTTAGAACAAAAACATAACGTAGAAATTGATGTAAAGAAATGGTGTAAAGATAGACTCTCTTTTTTACCAGGCAATACTCATCCTGAAAATTGGGTAGTTTCTCAAAAAACAGATCAAATGTATCAAATTATGTGCGAGTCATTTAATATTGATAATATCGAAGCAAAGGATCTTTTAGATAAAGCTGAACTTGCAGGAAAGCATGATGAATTTTATAAAGTGTCTGAGGAATTAGCCTTAGATAAATCGGTGGTATCTTTTACCTTGATTAAAGGAGCATTGCAAAGCTCTCCTAATGAAAAAACCCGAATTAATGATTTTATAAATAATCAAATTAAATCGTTAAATATTTGATTTCATTGAAAATATACTCTCTTAATCATCATCTGGGAAACTTTTAAAAGATGTAAAGCTATTGGACTCAATTTGCTAGACATTTAACCTTAAAGTTGATATTTCACAACATCAAAGTATAATCTTGCTCTCCTCTCCTACTTCGGAAAAGAAGCGATCGCATTATATTATATAAACTAATACGGGAACTCTTTTAAAAGCAAGTGAGATCGCTTTCCCAATCTTCAAAAGTGTATATAAATTAAAAAACCTCCTTGTCAAAATCTCTATATTAAGTCAGACAAAGAGGTTAATCAGATTGTAGAGATAAATTGCTTGCGTTTTAAATTCCCGCGTGTCCTAAAGCAATACCTGTAAACAACATCCCAAACACTAAAAAAGGCTGTGCGCTAGCTTGATACTTGACATCATTTTCTAAAGGATTGCGAAGAAAATACATATCCTGAAAGACAATCTGCGGAATAACTAAGAAGAAGACAATAGTGGCATAAAGATTCTCGTGAATTGCTACTAAATAACCAGCAATGCCAATTTGGAAAACATCGATCGCAATGACGCAAATCTAAGCAGCAGTAGTCACTCCAAACATTACGGGGAGGGATTTTAGACCCAAAGCGTGAGATTTGCTCTTACACCAAATTATGGATGTAGGACTTGCTGCGATGACGGCTAATAATATCGCTCCTGATATTGGCATCTATGTCCAGGAATATATTATACAGAAATATATTATAGTTGTCGGGAAATAAAAACTTAATAAAAGATGTCAATTAAAATGAAGAATAAAGAGTAATGTCATGAGTAATCCAACAATAGAAACTGATATAGCAGAAATCCTCAAAGATTTGCAATCTGGACAGAAAGAAATAATGAAAGAAATTTCTGATGTAAAAGTAAGCCTAGAAGGAGTAAAAGGCGATATCAAAGTATTGAACACTAGTATTAAAGAATTAAACAAACGAGTTTCTAATCAGGAGTTTACTAATCGCGGTGTTTTGATCGGACTAATATTGGCATTATTGGGTGGTGCAGTAAAGTTATTTGGTTGGATGCCTAATTCTTGATCGAGTTTATTCGAGGAGAATTGCGCTCAAAACGAGAAGAATTAAACAACGTTTTTGATATGATTCTGGAAGAATATTTAGATCAAGCAATATCAGTTAACAACAGTTTTTAGAATCGCATTTTTTATAGATTTTAGAGAGTGTCATACTCAAAAAGCTACCTTAAAGGGTTAGCTTCGCGTCAGAGCTAAAAGCTTTGTATAATGAACTATGTAGATTTAGTACGCATAATTAATGAAGTCTCTGGCAGATTATACGATAGTCATTCGCCCTGATGATAATGGGACTTTTGTTGCTTATGTTCCTGCACTAGATGGATGTCATGCTTGGGGAGAAACTTCAGAAGTAGCAAGAGCAGAATTAAACAACGTTTTTGATATGATTTTAGAAGAGTATCAAGAATCAGGGCTTGTTCTTCCTTCTGACGTTCAGTTATCAATAGTTTCTAATGCCAGCTAAAGCCAAAGAACTGGCGAAGGTTGCTCAAAAACTTGGATTTAGAAAAGCTCGACAAAAAGGTAGTCACGCGCGTTGGAAACATCCTGATGGGAGAGCAACAACTATTCCTGTTCACGGCAAAGCAGAAATCGGAGGCTGGTTATTTAAGGAAATTCTTAGACAGCTAGGAATTACAGAGGACGATTTTAATCAAATTCGTTAAACCAATATAAATTAACAACAGTTTTTGCATCGCATTTTTTATAGATTTTAGAGAGTGTCATATCCAAAAAACTAATATTATTTATCTAGTAAAGCCTGAAATTCGACATTACTTCTAAAGTTATCAAAATCAGGATTAACCTTCGCCTCTAATCGACATCGAAGAGGAGCTATCTCAATCGCTTTGGTCAAGTTATTTATTGCCTGTTGTTCATCATTTTGAAGAGAATAACAGCAAGCTTTAGCATAATAGCCATTTTCATTATCAGAATTCATATTAATTGCAGTTTCACAACAAGCGATAGCCTCAAAGTAATGTCCTTGTCCTGACTGCCTGACACAAGTGCCTGAAAGTATTGAAGTTCGGTAGAAAAGAAGAAAAGGGAGAGTATTCGTGGGAAGCTGAAAATGAATAGTTTTTAGCCTTGTATTCCATGTCAACATCTACCCTCCTTTATCATCAACTGCTAAGTTTGTTGAGTCAATATTCCCAGTACAAAGATTTTAGACATCTTAAAGCGTTAGCCTGGATGATAAATGCATTGATCTGTAGCAGTAAAATTAACCTAAGCGAGTGGGAATCTTATGTAACAAGTCGGGCAACTCAAGCACAGAGTTTTGAAAGAAGATGGCAAAGGTTTGTTCAGAACAATCGAGTAGCAATATAAGAATTTATTGCTACATTAGGATTTCTCAAGAATACCCCTTCAAAAAAGCAATTTAAGAATTGAATTTGTCCTTTTTTCTTATTTGCATATAGTCTGTGATAATTAGATTCTGTAATGTGTTCGCACCATTCTAAGCATTGATACTTCTCAGAATAAAACTCATCATCATCAATTTCAGTACTTGCTAGCTCTTGATAATAATCTCCTAATTGCTCGTGTATATCTCTGAATTGTTGCTTACTACTTTTATGTTCAGCTTGGCGAATTATGTTTCTGGCTACATCATCTAGATGATAATATTGATCTTCAATTACAAAGTTGCGATTAATTAACCATTCAAACCAGTTTGCATATCCTGGTGACTTTGCTTCAATCTTATTTTTCTCTAGTAAATACTCTATGGTATGCCGATCAAACCATCTGCAATATGCAGCCAGACTAACAACTTTCTTTTCTATATCGTTTAAATTATCCAATAGCATTTTAAGCATCTCGTTAACACCATAGGATAGATAAATCGGTTTTCCATCTTCTTTTTGTTGCCGAATGAGATTTAAATGATATGGATAACCTCTAGTTGTATTCCAGCATCGACGAATTTCATTAGGATTAGTAATGCCAATCTTTAAGAGATAATTTTCCATCTCTTCAAAGCTAAACTCTGCTAATTGCTTTTCTGAGATGAGGTTGAGGTGCTGCTGATATTTTCCCTTGTATCCTTCATTTTTCAGAGATGATTCCCCTGCTATAAAGATTCTTATTGGCGAATTTTGTAGCTTTGTGTTAGACAAAATAAATTGGCATAAGAAAGCATCAAATTCCCATGAAGCTTTTTCATAATTGTTGATCAGCAAGACTATTGGTTTATAGTGAGATTTCTGAATAATACTACTAATAAAGGCTTTAGCCAACTTTGGAACAGGATTTTTAATAAATTCTTGTAATTCTAAATTATCTTTTGTTAGCTTATTCTTTCTAAGTAAACCAGCGATATCGAATATACTGTCAACTGTTGTCGTTAATAATGGTGTGCCAATACTGGCTGCTATTGGATTTGTAACAGTAGATGTAACAATACCTGGAATTGCAGCTTTTATAGATTGCTTAATTGATTCTGCTGCCTTTTCTTTATTGTCAGCAGATTCTTCTTTAGCCGCCTCTAATGCTAATTTATGACATGTTTGTTCATACTTTTCATTTAATTCTTTAAAGTCATCAATATCCCATTCACCTGGATCACCCACTACTTGCTCGTCAAAAGATGCCATTAAATCAATCAGGTTTTTGATCGGGGAATTAAGACCAAAAGAAATCTTGGCACATTGAAATTCAGAACTAAAAATCTGTACAAATTCATCGATCAAAGTTGACTTACCAACTCCAGCCTTACCATAAACATTAAACAACAATGGACTACCTTGAGGTTGATGGATCGCATTTTTAAGATCTTGAGCTAACTTTATAGTTTGTTTGCGTTGAATACGAGGATGTTTGGTAATCATCTAAATGCGTCGCGTATGATTGCATCCACGATTTTATCCCGCTATTTTTATAGCGTCATTAGAAATAGTTCATTAGAACTAATCTTAAGATTGCGATCGCTTTTCTCAACCTTTGATAATCAATAGAAAATTAAAAAACCTCTTCGTCAGCAATTCCTAGATCAAGGAAGACAAAGAGGTTAATCAGATTGTAGAGATAAATTGCTTGCGTTTTAAATTCCCGCGTGTCCTAAAGCAATACCTGTAAACAACATCCCAAACACTAAAAAAGGCTGTGCGCTAGCTTGATACTTGACATCATTTTCTAAAGGATTGCGAAGAAAATACATATCCTGAAAGACAATCTGCGGAATAACTAAGAGGAAGACAATAGTGGCATAAAGATTCTCGTGAATTGCTACTAAATAACCAGCAATGCCAATTTGGAAAGCATCGATCGCAATGACGCAAATCCAAGCTGCGGTAGTTACGCCAAACATAACAGGCAGAGATTTTAGACCCAAGGCGCGATCTCCTTCCACACTTTTAAAATCGTTAACAATCGCAATTCCCAGCCCTGCAAAACTATAAATTAGAGTCAAAATGGCGATCTTCCAGTTTAAATTACCAAATAACGCATGACCAGTCCACCAGGGTAGGGCAATATAGCTAGAACCCAGAGCATAAGTACCTAACCAACCATTTTGCTTCAGTTTTAATGGTGGCGCAGAGTAGATATAGGCGATCAAAGAGCCCCCCAAGGCAATGCAAAGAATGGTGGGAAAATCATGACCTACTGCCACATCTAAGCCATAAGCCAATGCTATCCCTGCAAATAACAGGACGAAAATCTGTGTTTTCACCTGGGGAAGAGAGATGGCACCAGAAGGAATCGGGCGGTAGGGTTCGTTAATCGCATCGATTTCGCGGTCATACAGTTCATTGACTGTTTGAGTATAGCCAGTCATCAAAGGACCTGAGAGGAGCATACAGGCTGCTGACAGCAAGAAGTTTTCTACCGTCCAAGTATAGTTACCCGAAGAAGCAGCACCACAGACTACGCCCCAAATTAGAGGAATCCAGGTAATCGGCTTCATCAGCTGTAACCTTATCTTCCAGAGAGAAGTATCTCCTGAAGCTGCCCCCTTCATACCTAGTAATTGGCGAGTTTTAGAATTGCCTGAGTTATCGGGTTGATCTGGATTAGTTGTGGAGTCGGACATGATGATATTAAATTAAACGTTTTTAATTAAAGCTATCGGCTTTCTATCAATACACTTAGAAAAAGATCTTACAGTTAAGCAGCTTAGAGCCTATAGCTTAGAGCTTATAGCTAAATTACCCCACGGTTACTTCTAGGTAGCCGTTTTGAAACTTTGCTCCCGTGACAGAGCTACCACGCCAAGCAGAAGGGAGAATAATATTGCGTCGCTGATCTCCAGCTTCGATGGTAATTTCTGGGCCATATTGAGTCAGTTTGACGTCTTTCTTCTCAAATCCTGGCAAGAACACTTTAATCTTGCGCTCTGTCATCATGAACTCAGTTGCTTTGGGAGCATCAGCACCCTTAACCATGGCGGGTAATGCGTCAATTAAAGGCTGCCAATTATCACCATCATATTTAGGTAGGGATGTAACTTTCAAGGGAGCAAACTCATTAGCTATGGTGTCTGTTGGCTCTCCTTGGTTAAATAAAATTCCGCCGACACCCAAGCCTACCTGTTGTGCGCTACCCCAAAGATACTTTGCTGTCGCTACTGCTGCGGGGTCTGAGGTTGTTACTAAATAGGCTAAGACATTTCTTTTGCTTAATGCCGCTTTTCCTTCTTCTAGCATTTGAGTTGTCGGATTATCAGTGTTACCTTTCATGTCGTTGGGTGTCCAAGCTGAGTTGAGTATCGCACTGGTTACTGGCTGGACAAAAGGAGACAAGGTTTTAACAATATCCGATTCGTCAAAAATATCTCGAAAGCGGCGGAAATACCAGCTTAATATTTCTGGCATGCCAAACATTCTCAGGGTGTCGATGCCCCCTGTACCATCGTAAATAATTACGTCGTAATCGTTACTTTGATAATATTCCCGAATCGCATTGAGAGCTAAAGCCCGATCCATTCCTGGTAAAATACCTAGCTCTTGACCATATACTTGTTTGAGAGTTGGCGATCGCAAATATTGAGATTCCAGTTGCTTAACTTGTTCCCAGCTATTTTCTAGCAAGACGGTGGAGTTTAATTGCATTGCTGCAAAATTAGTACTAATCTCTTGAGGTTTATTACTAGGAGCTATCCCTAATTCTATTCCCCAGGCAGGGCTAGAATCCTGCCCCGTTAAAAGTACTTTTTTGCCTTCTGTAGCTAGCTTTTTAGCAGTTGCGATCGCGTTGATGGTGCGACCCGTACCGCCTTTTCCCAAAAAGGTGACGATCAAGGACATATTTAAAATTTAGTCTGTTATGAATTTAATTTATTATGACTAGTCTAAGGGTTGAATTTCATCCTCAAAAAACCAAGTGGAAGTGCGATCGTCAAATTGGACAACTACGCCAACGCCACTACCGTCAGTCATTTTATATTCTTTAACCGTACCAACTTTACCAAGTTTGCCAGCAACGTTGTCATTTACTCTATCTTTGATTCTACAAACTTTTACTTTTTGCCCGATTTCCATTGCGATTAAACTATCCTGAATTATAATGAGCCATCTCACAGTTTAAAGCAAAATCTCCCCTCTTTGAAGCGAGTCAACGGTCTAGGCTCCCGATCATGCCCCACTCCCTTGTTGAAGTCACAGGTTTTCGCGATCACTCAGAAATATTGCCATCTGTCATTAATTGAGTTTTTATTGATCACAGATGAGTGGTCGAGGTCGGAAATTTATTATCATTTTTTTCGCTACTTTTGACTACAATACCTGCCATAAGCAACACTCGTAAAAAAAATCACTAAAAATCACTATATGGTGACATCTATTCCCAAAAATCTGCGCAATCAAGAATTATCTTGGTACCGAGAACTATTAATTGTTTTAATCAGGCGCAACTTAAAAAGAAGATATCGGGGTTCTTTCCTGGGTATCTACTGGTCTTTATTAAATCCTCTGGTAATGACGGGTTTATATACGGCGATTTTTGGTGCTACTTTTGCCGAATACTACAACAACTCTGCTCTCAACTATGTCTTGGCTGCCTTTACTGGCTTGATCACAATTAATTTCTTCTCTTCTTCGACTGCTCAGGCACTGGCTAGCGTTGTGGAAAATGGAGCAATAGTTAATAAGATACGCCTACCTTTATTCGTTTTTCCTTTATCTACTATTGGGGCTAATGTTTTTCAACTATTAATGGGTGCTTTTCCTCTACTGGTTGTAATCACATTAATTAGTTCTAAGAGTCTTATCAATGCATTTGCTTTACTGTTGCCCATTGCAGGATTAATTTTGGTTTGCACAGGAGTTGGAATGTTAATGAGCGCGCTTTATGTGTTTTTCCGCGACTTATCTTATTTTTATGAGCTGCTAACCTTTTTATTGTGGATTAGTTCCCCGATTTTTTATCCAGTTGAGATTGTTCCTGAAAGTGTTAGTCAATTTTTAATCTTAAATCCGATCTTGCCCATTATCGAAAGTATTCGTCAGATTTCTCTATCTGGAGAGTTACCTGATTTGACATTAATTGCTCATAGTTTGGCTAGTGGTTCGATAGTTTTAGTTATAGGAGCAGTAGCTTTTTCTCACTGGCGTGAACAATTTATGGATTTACTATAGGAAATAAATCAAATAATGCAAGAATCGATTAGACTAAATGGAGTATCCCTGTGGCGCAGAACTCAAGAAGAGTTCTCATATGATTTAAAAAGAACTTTGCTTTCTTTATTGGAAGGTAAATATCGTCATCCCGCCAAGAAAATTGTTTTGGATGATATTAACCTGGTCATTGAACGTGGTGAGAAGATTGGCATTATTGGCGCTAATGGTTCGGGCAAATCCACCATGCTAAAGCTAATTTCAGGTATTCTCCAGCCCACTTCTGGCGAAGTCAGAGTCAGAGGAAAAATTGCTCCCTTAATTGAGCTGGGTGCAGGGTTTGACACTGAATTAGCTGTCATGGATAACATTATTCTTTATGGGGTAATGCTGGGCTATTCTCAGTTAGAAATGCAATCTAGAGCCAAGCATATTTTAGAATTTGCCGAGCTAGAAAACTATGCTCTCGTGCCTGTTAAAGGTCTATCATCGGGGATGACAGCTCGTTTAGGATTTGCGATCGCCACTGACGTAAAGCCAGATATTTTGATCCTTGATGAAGTACTCTCCGTGGGAGATGTCAGCTTTAAAAATAAGTGCAGTCAAAAAATGGAAGAGTTTTGGCAAGACCATGTTACGGTGTTGCTGGTTTCTCACTCGATGGAATTAATTCGTAAAAACTGCCACAAAACTATTTGGATGGAACAGGGACAAGTGAAGATGATCGGTGCAACCAAAGATGTAGTAGATGAATACTTGCGATGTGTAGATCCTGAAGCAGAAATTCTTCAGTCTGTCAAAACTCAAGTTTGACCCGAAAATTCTGATGGTTCAATGCTCGTAGTTATCTATTTTAATTTGACTAATTTTTTGTCTTGACACTTGGGTACAGTTTAATTCTTCAGAATTAATTGTTGTATAGCCAAATATCCAACGGAATTTTAGCCATAGAGGCTTTAATTCCTGATTCTTTAAGTTGAAACAAGATTTCGTTTAAAATCTTATTTTTTGTGATTCGACGTTTTTTGTAATCAACTATATACCTAATCGTAAACTCTATTGCATTTCTATCAACAGCAAGAGAAAAACTTACTAGAGGATTTGTTTCCGCTGGTTCGACAAAATATTTATTAGTTATTTTGTTCCACTCGTCAATAACGCTTTTATCACTATCCTCATCATCAATGATGGATATTTTTTTGATAGTCTTATCTATAATTTTTTGAGCTTCTTCATAATCGCTTTCATGGGTCAAAGACAATTTGATTTCATCCCATAAAAATTTAAAATCTGAATTGTAATTATAAACAGGTTCTTTAAAAACGAAACTATTAGCTATTCTAACTATACGACCATTATATAAATCACCATCAACCCAATCACCGCATTCTAACAATGTTGTGCGAAAAAAGCCTATGTCAATAACATCCCCGACAATATTACCTAACTTGATGCGATCGCCAAAAAAATAAAATTTACCAAAAAATATTCCTAGCCAACCAGCAAAGCTTAAAACTACCTCCTGAAGAGCAAAAGTAATTGCTGCTCCAATTAAACCCAGAAAAGGGGAATATTTCAAAATATTTTCGCCGTGTTTAAATAATTCATAAATAGCGAATATTATAGATGATAATAAGATCATCAAAATGATAATTTTCAACGAATAGTAACGTATTTTTTTATAGGCTCCATGATGCTCTTCAAAATTATGTTTATCAAAAATCCTTTCAAAAATTATTAGGTTAAGAACTGGATAAAAGATTATTAGAAAAATAAATATGAATATTATAGATAACTCTATTTTGTTCAAATGATTATTAACAAAATCAATTATATAACTACAATAATTACTAAGTAGTTTCATTAGATGTTACAGAGTTAGAATCACTAGATTTATCATTTCCATTCCTATCTTCAGATTCGGAATCCTCCTTATCTTTGGAGTCAAACTGCTTATTTGGCATAATATTTGCCATTAGGTCACGAATCTCTTTCTTCTCAGAGGGTTCATTAGATTTATTATAAAGACTATTTAATTGACTAAAAACTTGATTTCTATCTATACTTTCTGGATCTTTCGTCAGGACTTTACCGTATTGATAAAAGTTAATTACTGCGATTATTTCTAAAAATAGTCCCCCTAATAAACTAACGAAAAGAAAAGAATTATTATTAAAGGTTACGAGGGTTTTTTGCACTTGAGTATTTAACTGAATAAGTTCAGTTTTCGAGTTATTTAATTCACTAAGTATGTCACGAATTTCTTTATTATAACTATTAAGATATTTAATTTCTATATCAAGCTGATTATTATTAATTTTCTCGAAATTACTAGATTGATCTTTTAAGTTATTTAATTCAGAAACTATGTCATGACTTGTAGTTTCATAACTTGTAAGTTTTGTAATTACATTATGAAGTTTAGTGTCTACATTAGTGAACTTGGTTTCTAAATTGCTTAACGATGGATTATTTGTATTGACAGATTTAATGAAAGCAAGAAGCCCAAAAAAAAATACAAAGCCTGCGATGCTAGAAATACAACCAAACCAAAAAAATTGATTAGCTTTTTCTAAACTCTTTTCATAAGACTTGTGATTATCAGACATAAAATTAAACGCTCCATTTAGTAAACAAAAATAATATTTTGGTACTTACTGAATTAAATATTTAAATTAAATATTTAATTTCTTACTATTTTCAAATTAAATAAAGATACATTTTTATTTAACTAAATAATCTATGCTTAATGCTACATCTGTATGAAATTTAGGCTTGATTTTCTTAATTTTATTTAACATATGTTTGTAATTATTTGTGGTTGCTAGTTGAAATATGAAGTACCATAATCCGTATTAAATAATTTATAATGAATTTCTAATATTTCTCTGTGAGATGAATTTTCAGATAATTAATAAAAAAGTAAAGAGAACAATAATATGCTTTCTTGTGATAATTTCTTTTTTTATATCACTAATTTTTCCATCGCTTACTAAAGCTCAAGATAGTAACGATAATAATTTTTATGATGATTTTTCAATACAAGTTGACACAACTAGTTGTCCTGAAGAACTAATTGTAAAGCTTGACGAAGAGAATTTATTTTGTGTTCAAGATACAGAACTAGAGCTACCTGATGAAAAAGATCCAAAATATTGGGAAAAAGAAAAAGAGACACTGGAAAATGAAGCAAAAAATTTTACAAGAGATATCAACAAATTTGCCAATACTAAAAAAGATTTTGAAGAATTAAAGCTTGCTCTGCCAAGTTGTAAAGATCTAAATAAGTGTGAAGATCTAAATAAGTTTTTGAAAAAATCTCCAGATAATGATAATTATTATTATTTTCGAATTATTTATACAGAAAAAACTCATAAATATTTTGATGAAACATATAACACTGAAATTATTAAAATAGGTTTGAATTTAGATTTTGATGCCCAAGATAATCGGGAAAAAATTAAGCCAAAATTGAAATGTAAAAGAAAAGAAATTCTAGATAATATTAAGATAGCAATTGATGATTACAGAAATAATTTTAAGTCAGTTCCAAATCAAGATAGTAGAAAAATATGGAAATGTGATGAAAAGGAAAATGAGACTAAGAAATATATAAAAAAACATGAACCGGACATCTCAGCTAGTAAAAAAGAAAATACAAGAATTAATAGCAGAACAGATATCAGAAAAAGAACAGGAAATACAAAAATTAATAGCAGAACAGATATCAGAAAAAGAATCAGAAAAAGAATCAGAAAAAGAAAAATTAGAATTAAGTAATCAAGCAGTACGAATTACAGGTAGTAGTGATCCAATCTTTTACATAAGGACATGGAATAATGGATTATCTCCATCAGAAAGAGCCTTAAGGGTAAGTAAAAAAATCGAGCAAATTATCGAAGGAAAAATAGATATTCAAGGCTTGGGTATTTTTGAACCATCAACTGAAAATATTGAAAATGAAGGAGCTACTATTGAAAATAAAGGAGCTACAACTGAAAAGTCTAAAGTCATAAAAATAATTTCTGATTCAGAATTTTTGAGTGAATCAGACAAAAACATTATAGAAGTTACTGATCAAGATGCTTTATTTGAAGAAGAAGATAATGCTGCTGATTTAGCCCAAATAGTATTTAATAAAGATAAATAAATTAGTTGATGAATATAAGAAGTAATATTAAAGATGTTAAAAAAAGAGGATATTTAGTGAATTTTTTGGAAAAGCCTCTATTTTCGATTAATTCAGGGTTAGGCAATATTAATTCAGAATCGAGTCTCTTTGATGCTAGCCATCGAGCTAGTGAAATATCTGACAGAATTGAAAAATACGCCCAAAAAAATTTATTTTTAAGCCAGAATAGACTTTTTGCTGCCTATCCTAGTGGAAAGGAGCAAATTCTCAAAATTATCAAAATACAAGATTATGTATATTGCCAGAAAGCTTGAATGGGAAAGATTACCAGAAATTCTTGAAAAAAAATAGTAATCCTGATTATATCAATAAAGATGATTGTCAAATAGAAAAATTAGAAAATTATAAAAATTTAGCAATTATCTACAGTGATGAAATTACAAAAAAAATTCATCAAGGAGACTGGCAACTAACTAATTTAAGTGTAAAAAGAAAATCCAGTGAATATTCAAATGAAGAATTGCCTCACGCAATTATTTTCATGGAACTGAATCATGATTATGAAGATCTTATGAATATTCATTCTGATGAGTTAGATCTTATTTTACATGAAAATTATAAAACAATACAAGAGTTGTCTATTTACTTTCTTAATCAGATAAAAGATGAAGTTACTGCATATGTCTATAGAAAAAGAATTTTGTTTGCAATATATATTATATTACTTTTAATTGTCTTACAATTGATTTTTAGAATATCATCGATAATCAATCAAGTTACTTCTATAACTAGAAAAATTTTATTTGAGGACATATCCGTAACTTTCCAAAAATCTTGTTCGATTTCAAAAAATTACTTCACTCAACTAATTGATATTTTTCATCCTAATAATGAAAGATCTTATGCAATATTTATCAAGCTATTTTTGTTGACTACAATTATTATTTTCACTTTATTTAATGTCCCCGAATTGATATTTGGATGATTGATTTTCGAGGAAGATTATGCGAGTTTTTAGAAAATCAAAAATATATTATTTTTACCTATATATCTACTCAACTACCTGCTATTATTGTTAATATTTTATTCTAATTTCTGTATTTATTTTGATTAAAAAAATTGTTGCTCAATATAGCTTAATATAGATAAGAGGAAATCTGAAGCCAAAAAAGCTAAATTAAAATCTTTTATCCAATCAAACTTGACAATTTTTACGGATTTTATTATTCATATTTACATTTATACTCATTTCACCACATTTGCCTGCTGCGGGAACAATTTATTTCAAAGGTATATCGGGTTTTGCTGTGCTTGCATTTACCTGGAGTGCCTCAAGTGTTATTGCCGATTTTGTCTCAGGTATAATTCTTATCTATGGTAGATCGCTGAAGATAGAAGATTGGATCAAGGTGGGAGATACTATTGGAGAAATAAAAGATCAAAATTTATTTTTTCATAAAATAAAAACATCTAAATATGAAGTCAAGACTATACCCAATTCCTTCATCCTTAATAATTGTACTACTAACCTAACTACTTCTTGTCAAGAAAAAGACAAACTAATTCTTCATATACCTGTTGGTTTGGGATATGATCTTCCTAGAGAGCTAGTAGAAATTACTCTTATAGATGCAGCCCTAAAGACTAAGAACGTTGTCATAGGACATCTCTGATTATGCCCCCTTCGTATTGATTACTAATTTAGGAGATTTTGCTGTTAGTTATGAACTTAATGTTTATACTGAAAAGCCCGAAGAAATTACTACAATATATTCAGACTTACAGAAAAATATTCAAGATGAATGCGATTTAAGAGGGATTGAGATTCTTTCCCCTAACTATTCAACTTTGAGACTTGATACCGAAGAACCTATCCCACTCACCAATTTTTAGGATTTTCAGCAATCTAAAATAGCAAATTTATTAAAAATGTGAGATTGAAATGCTAGTTTTTCGTGTTCATGATTGATATCAGATCAATAGTGGGATGGGTTCAAGGTACGGCAACTACTTAAGTATAAAATCGACTCTTGAGCTATAATTGTAATTGAAGGGTTGATGAGTCCCTTGAGAACACATACATGGCTTAACACTAATTTCTTGCTTAAACTCAAGCGTCAGGAGTTTTGTGTATGGGGATTGGTTGCAAATAACCGATCACTGGCTTTGTTCCTCACCACGACTTTATATACCTCAGGAGTAACTACAATATTTCTAGACATAAAGTCCTACTGGTCATATATATCATCGGCTTTCTACCGTAATTGAGAATATTTGAAGAGGTAAAAAAATGACTATCAATAAATCAATCACCAGGGACAGGATTCAAAATCGTTTATCAGCGATATCTAAGATTTTCTTGGTAACACTGGCACTGTTAACAATTTCCTATTCGGCTACAGGACATGTGGCTGATACAGACGAAAATGGATGTCACTACGATTATGAAGATCGTTATCACTGTCATTAGTTGAGGACGTTTTGCTTAAGTTGGGAAGGAGATTGCTGCGGTTATTCAATAATGGCGGCAAAGCTTGGCTGGAAAAACTGCTGATTTAAATTGCAAAACGTTTCAATTGCTCTGTTTTCCTCCAGCCGATCAGGAACCAACTCAGCAAAATGAAGAAATAAGATTTTCGTCAAAGTTACACACTCAAGCTAGACAAATAAACGATTTATATGCATTGTCGCCACTGTCAAAATGCATTTAAATGAACCTTCAGTACGTTTTAGAAATCTAGAGAGTACTTGTGGCATGGACAGGCTATATATAAACTAGTGGATTTTTTCGTTAATGGTATAAGTACAAAAACACTTAACATCGATCGCAGATAGAACTATTACAATATATAAACATATAAAATTATAGACAAAACATTTTTGAGATAGTATGGCTGCTGCCGTTTTAATTGAAAACTTACGGAAAAGCTATGGCGAGGTTCAAGCAGTAAAGGATATTTCGTTTGCTGTTCAGCCAGGAGAAATCTTTGGTTTATTGGGCCCTAATGGTGCAGGAAAAACCACTACTATTCGCTGTCTGTGTACCCTAGCTAAACCTGATGCGGGCAAAATTGAAGTTGGAGGCATAAATGCGATCGCTTCGCCGAAAGCGGTACGACAAAGGCTGGGTTATGTGGCTCAGGAAGTAGCCATTGATAAGGTCTTAACAGGTAGAGAATTACTCAGGCTTCAGGCAGCACTGTATCATTTACCGAAAAAGACTATTGGCGATCGCATCGAACAGCTAGTAAAAGTTTTAGGATTACAGGAATATGCTGAGAACAAGACGGGGACTTATTCTGGGGGCATTCGCAAACGCTTAGACCTGGCAGCAGGTTTACTCCACCAACCTGAAGTATTAGTCTTAGATGAGCCTACCGTCGGTCTAGATATTGAAAGTCGGATGGTGGTATGGCAGTTTTTACAAGAGTTACGCGCCGCAGGAACAACCGTTTTAATTACTAGTCATTACCTAGAAGAGATTGATGCTTTAGCTGATCGCTTGGCAATTATCGACCAAGGAGTAGTGATTGCTGAAGGAAAGCCATCGGAGTTAAAAGACAAGTTAGGAGGCGATCGCGTCACCCTGAGGATTCGAGAATTTACGACCGACGAGGAAGCAGATAAAGCCAAGCACATCCTGGAATCTTTACCTTTTGTGGAAGAAGTAATTATCAATACTGTTCAGGGTAATTCTTTAAATTTAATTGTCAAATCTGGTCAAAGTTATCTGAGTAAAATTGAGCAGTCCTTGGCAGAAATAAAGCTCCCCACCTTTAGTCTAGCTCAGTCCCGTCCCAGCCTTGATGATGTCTACCTGGCAGCTACAGGTCAAACCATTATGGATGCTGAGATAGCTGCTGCTAGCACCAGAGATCTCAAAAAAGAGAAGAAACAACAAATGAAGTGATCGCTGTTAATTGAACTTTAAAGACTGTTAATTAAAAGGTTGGTAGCTATTAGCTTTTAGCCTTTTACCTAGATCTACAATTTATCCAAGTCGTGTTACCTACCCAGTAAATAATTATGAGTCAGTCCATTTCCAGTAGCAACCTTAAATCTGCTTTAGCCCCCAATCCTAGTATTAGGGGGCAGAATAGTGAGCAAAGTAGTTCCTTGGGAGATTTTATTCAGGAGACAATGGCTCTCACTAAACGTCTATTTATCCAACTGCAACGTCGTCCTTCAACTTTGATTGCGGGAATCATTCAGCCTTTTATGTGGTTGATTCTCTTCGGCGCACTGTTTAGCAAAGCACCTGCTGGATTATTTGGCGTTGACCTGAGTTATGCTAAATTCCTGGCACCAGGAGTAATTGTCTTTACTGCTTTTTCGGGGGCATTAAATGCTGGATTACCTGTAATGTTTGACCGTGAATTTGGTTTTCTGAACCGTTTACTGGTTGCACCGTTATCTTCCCGCTATTCAATTGTGGCAGCTTCGACAGTTTATATCATCGCTTTGAGCTTTATTCAAACCGCCGTGATTGTTCTTGCCAGTGCTGTTTTAGGAGCAGGATTGCCAGGATTTGCTGGCTTAAGCGCGATCGCTGTGATCGTCTTTTTAATTGTTCTGGGGGTGACTGCTTTGAGTTTGGGTTTGGCATTTGCCTTGCCTGGTCATATTGAACTACTTGCCGTGATTTTTGTGACTAATTTGCCCCTGCTATTTGCTAGTACTGCTCTGGCACCTCTAAGCTTTATGGCGGGATGGCTTCAGGTGATTGCCAGTCTTAATCCTTTGACTTATGCGATCGAACCAATTCGTTATATTTATAGTCACGGGGATTGGGGGATTAATAGCATCGTGATGAACTCCTCTTGGTTTGGTTTTAGTTTTGGTGCTGTTATCTTAGTATTATTAGCATTTGATGCTTTCATATTATTGGCAATTCAGCCTCTATTACGTCGCCGTTTTGCCTAAAATAACTTTTAATTTTATTGTGAGGAATAACTGATGTTGAAGAATAATCGACAAAAACAATCTAGCCTAAGTCTCTGTCTAGGGATTGCTCTGACCTTGATTGCTGGGTTAAACTTATCTGCTTTTGCTCAGTCTCCTACTGACGATCAGGGTTATCAATCCAACGAAAAAGATAGTCTTTATGGAGATGCTCCTGCTGGGTTGAATCCTCTAGATTTGATACACCGCTCCCAACAATTCGGCGGACGAAGTGCAGAAGAGTTTGAAGAAGAATCTCGGGGTCAAACAAATAACTCGGCATCAGATTTTAAACGCCTTCAGCAACAAAAAATTTTAGAACAGCAGCAGCAGCCAGCAACTTCTGTTGAAGTAGTAGAAACTGTAGAATAGGCGATCTATTATATAGGGTTTAAATAGCAAAATAGATGCTAGCTCCGCGCTCGCATTCTCCTTCTGCCCAAACTTTACCACCATGGCGATAGATAATACGCTGTACGGTAGCTAATCCGATGCCTGTACCAGGAAACTCATCTTGGCTATGAAGCCGTTGAAAAGCAGTAAATAATTTATCGGCATATTCTGAATCGAACCCTGCGCCATTATCCCGAATGAAGAAAGTCGGTTGAGATATATTTTGGGTAATCAGACCAAATTCAATCTGAGAATGGGATCGATTAGAGGTATATTTCCACGCATTGTGAATCAGATTGCTTAAGACAATCCTAAGTAGCTGGGGATCTCCCTTAGTTTCTAGATCAGGCGCGACTTTGAACTTTACTTGGCGTTGTGGTTCTTCTGCCTGTAATTCTTCAATAATCTCTAAGGCGATCGCGCTTAAATTGACCTTAACCAACTTCATCTGACTACGAGTTACCCTAGATAACTGCAATAAGGCATCAATCAAGTCACTCATGCGCTTGCTGTTTGCTTGAATTCTTTGAAGATAGTGTCTACCGCGATCGTCTAAATTGGGCTGGTAGTTTTCCCATAGCACTTGACTAAAACCGTTGATCACTCTTAGAGGTGCTTGCAAATCGTGGGACACAGAATAGGAAAAAGATTCTAATTCTCTGTTGGCTGCTTCTAGCTGGAGAGTACGCTGAGAAAGAGCTTCCTGAGTAGCAGCTAAGTCAGGAATATCACTAGAAGTTCGCAACAAAGCAGAGATCTCCCCCTGAGGGTTGCACAGAGGAGTAATCACCGTATCAAAGTGGTGGATTCCATCTGGTAATGTCACTTCTTCTTGGATATGCAACACCTGCTTGTAAGTAATTACTTGCTCATGTTGCCAGGCAATTTGACTAACATATTCTGGCGCAAAACATTCGGGGATCGTCCTGCCTATTGCTGCGGAATCTAACAAGTCAAGACTTTGAGCTAGCCTAGAATTGATTAGCGAGATAGTCTCAGTCTGAATATCTACTACGAAGAGATAATAGGGAAGTAGATTGATAATTGTTTCGAGTTTTTCCAAAGATTGCACTGTGTTTCGCGATTCCCAGGAAAGAATATTTTCCGATGAGATTTGGGGATCAGCTCTTGATTTTGTCTCCCAGGAGCTATAGCTGTGCAAGGGATCGACATTAGTAAGTTGTTGCTGATTGTGTGGTGCTGGAGTGATATCAGTAACTATTCCAGTCAGACTAATTGGTTGTCCTGCGACATTATAATTTAGTTTGGCCTTTGCTCGAATCTGGGAAATTTCTTGATTAGAGTTAACAATAGAATACTTTAGATCTAAATCCTGATGAGCCTGAATTGCTCTGGCTACCTCCAAATCTACAGATTCTTTTTCCCTAGGATAAATTGATTGTAAAAAGCTGGCATAACTACCATCAAAGTCATCTAATCCTAAAATATTACGACCACGATGACAAACATCAACCTGATTGGTAATTAGGTTCCAACTCCAATTACCAGTTTTAGTAGCTTCCAAGACTAATCGCAGCTTGGCTTCTACCTCAGCCAATTTAGTTTCGTGGTGGATAACATCGGTAATATCTTTGGCAATAGAGATGGTTAGTTGATCTTCACTCTGGTCAAAACTCAAGGTAGCTGAATATAATTCCCAGAAAAGTTGTTCGCCACTCCTAGTGGAGATAGTAACTTCACTACGAATTGCATTGGCACTTTGATTCTTAGCTTTGATTTTAGTTTTAGTAGTTTCTGGGGCAATGTCTATTAAGGAGTCAACTATCTGTCGCAGCGCAGACGTAGTTTCTATTGTTGTTTGATGTGCGGGAGCAACGTATTTTTGCAATACTTGCTCAGAAGTTTTTGCTGTTAGCTTGACTATTTCCCGCTGTTTTACCCGTGCTTTTTGATTCCATTTGCTGATGGTAGATATCTCTGGCGCATCGTAACCAGTGGCATCCAACCAGTTACGGTTGAGGTATACAATTTGCCCTGACTGATTATGAATCATAATGGGAAACGGAGCATTGGTTAAACAAGTTGTCGTCAGTGCTTTTTGTCTTAATTGTGGGAGTGAATCCTGGTTTAACAGCCGATCCTGATCAGTTGTCAGCCGAGATGAATCATTATGTCCCCTTTCTGCCAGCGGGATAACAGCTTCTGGTTGACCTATCGATTTTGCTTTGGCTGTTAAAAAATGAGCTAACTTAATCTCTTCTAGAAGTAGGGAGCCTAGATAAAGTTGAGAGCGACGATCCTGCTGGTAGGAGATATCTGGGTTGCTCAGTAGCCACTGATGACATAGCTTGATATAGCCTAAAAAGACGATCAGGTAATGATAATAAATCGTTCCCAGTAGCTTTTTCAATTCAGCCGACAAACTAGCCATTTGCTCGGGTTGCAAAAAAATTAAAGCAGCACAACGCAACAAACTAGCTTCAATTTGAGGATTGTCCTGCCAGTCTTGACCTTGAAGACACTGATGACTACTTAATGTTTTGATATCGGCTGTTACTTCTGCCTCAGACTGAGGATATTTGATATTTCCCAGTTTAATAATTTCGGCTGCGGTTGTTCCTAGCGATCGCAAGGTACAGCTATGGCAAATCGTAAAATAACTAATGCCAAAGTAGCGAGAGAGAATAACAAACAGCTTTTCTTTGAATTTAGCTGGCAAAGGATTATTAATATAGGCAAATAATGTCTGCTGAACTAGGCTGCGATAAATTGGAGATGAGTTGATTGCAGGAATCAAGAATGCAGGAAAGTAACCTAATTGCTTGATTATTTCTGTCTTCCCTAAGGTCGGATTTACATGATTCATTGATGGTTATGAGATTATTATGCAGGTAAAGCCAAAACCAAGTTTGATATCTTATTGTTGGAATTATTGAATTACAGATTAATCTTGTAATCTTAGCAATACTACAGTTGTTTCAGTATTTTTTTGTAATCTAAACAACATTTTCTGATTTTCTGTGTATATACAAGATATAAACATCTTGCAATGAATCTTAATAAAAGTAGGTACATCCGGGTGAGCGAAATTTACGGTGGCAACAATTAATTTTCGCATTTTAAAGTAATGAGTAATAAGTAATGAGTAATAAGTAATGAGTAATAAGTAATGAGTAATAAGTATTTACTCGCTACTCGTTACTCGTTACTCAAAGCTTCTCTATTGTTTAACTGCCACACCTTTTTTCGTTCACCCGGTACATCCCAACGTGGTTGAAAGAAAGCTTAAGCTAATATTAAGTTATAGTATATCAAATGCTTCTCAACGCAACAATTGGGTCTAGTTTGGCAGCAGCTTTGGCAGGAAAAACGCCAAAGGAAAGACCGATCGCTCCAGAAACTCCTACCGCCAGGATAATAGCTACCGGGGAAATAATGGGAGACAAGGGAGAAACCGCACCGACGATCATAATTCCTGTAATTCCCACCACTGTGCCAATCGCACCACCAGCCGCAGAAAGAATCGTCGCTTCAATTAAAAATTGCCAGAGAATATCCTCTGATTTTGCGCCAATTGCCTTACGCAAACCAATTTCTCGAGTTCTTTCCGTTACCGCTACCAACATAATATTCATCACACCTATACCGCCTACAAGAAGTGATATACCTGCGATCGCTGTGAGCAAAACAGTTAAACCACTAGTAATCGTGCCAACAATATTCAGGACATCTTTTTGAGTCCGAACAGTAAAGTCATCTTTACCAGTAATTTGGTGACGTAAACGAAGCAGATTTTCGATTTGTAGTTTGGCAGCACGAATACTATTCTCATCCTGGGCAGCAATGGAGATAAAACCGATCTCTGTGCCATAGGGAGAGGTGTCTCCCGCGATCTGACTCGACATCGTTGTCAAGGGGACGTATAAAGTTAGATCTTGATTGTTACCAAGAAATGCCCCTTTTGCTTCTAAAACTCCAATCACCTCAAGGTTAATATTTTTAACTCTAATCTTCTGACCGAGAGGGTTTTGTCGGGGAAAAAACTTCTCTGCAATTTCAGAACCCAAAACTGCAACTCGCTGATTGCGTTTAACGTCAACATCACTAATAAATCTGCCTTGTGCCACTGCAAAACTTCTCACGCTTAGGTATTCGGGAGTAGTGCCAATTACCTGTTCGTTAGCGTTGCTGTTACGATAGGTGATTAGTTGATTCGCTGTAATTTGGGGCGCAACTTCTTTGACGCTGGGCACTTGTTCGGCGATCGCGATCGCATCTGACCAAACTAAAGTTCTGGGGCGGTTAAAGGTGGTACGTCGTTCTTCTTCTGAACCTGGAACCACAAAAATTACGTTGGGACCAAGGGACTCAAACTGTTCTGATGCCAGGTTTTTTGCTCCTTCTCCTATTCCTACCATGGCAATTACCGAAGCATTTCCAATAATAATGCCTAGCATCGTTAGGCTACTTCGCATCTTGTTAGCAACCAGGGTAGAAGTTGCCATTTTAAAGCTTTCGATGATGTTCATGATGATTTTTTATGAACCACACTGAATACTTTATTAGGAAATAGCTCTGGCAAATCACAACAGTCGAGTAATTACTAATTACTAATCATTACGGGATTAAGTAATTGATTTAAGCAGGTTTGAACCTTCTGTTCATAATCAGCTAAATCTGGTTTACCTGCTAATATTTGTAAAGCTATTTGATAATCAGCAACAGCAGAGTTCCAGTCTCCTTGTAGATGATAAGTTCTACCACGTTCAGCATAACTTCTTTCTTGTAGAGAGTCGCCAATTATCAGAGTAATATCAAAATTTTCTAATGCTAAATCATACATTTCCAGTTCTCGAAAGGCAATCCCCTGATTAATCCAAGCCCGAAGATTAGCAGGATTAATATCTAAGGCATTGTCATAATCGGCGATCGCTTCAACTAGATCCCCTTGAGCAGCATAGCAATTGGCTCGATTGTTGTAAGCACTATCAAGACTAGGGTTAATCTCTAATGCCTGAGATAAATCGCAAAAAGCCTCAATAAATTGATTGTTGCGAAAATGCATTAATCCTCGATTATTATAGTCTGCTGCATTGTTGGGACGCAAAGCAATTAACTGATCGAGAAGAGCGATCGCCACGGCGTAGTCTCCTTGATAAGCCTTGACTTTGACACAACTTCTTAACTGTTGTTCCGTGGTTAAATTTGCTGATTTTGATAAGGAACAATAATCAGATAATGCTTTCCCCAATTCTTCAGATGAAGACAATATATTTGGTATTGATTGGGAACTAATTTGATTATTAAAATCGGTCTTCATGGCGTCAATTTAACCTTATCTGTTGCTGCTACTTTAATATCTTGTCCAAAAGCTCAGAGAACTCAAATGTGTCACCAATCGAACTGTCTCATGATTTAGTTAATTCCCAGTTAATTCCTAAAGTTCAAGTTTTTGATTCTTTATAAAGAGCATGATGGCGAAAAAATAGCAAAACGTCTTCCACAGAATTACGTAAATTAATTTCCACAGAATTACGTAAATTAATATTGAGAATTAAGTGAATTAATTTTTCTTTTTGTATCGAACTTGATATGAAATATTTGTTTTCGTCACAATTTGCTAGGGTACGTATCAATCCGATCCTTTTTTAGATTATATTTTCTAGATGTTGGCTATTAAAATTAGCCTGTAGTGGTGTTAAAAATGGTTTTAAATTTTAGTATTTAAAAAATAAAAAATATGACTGATACAGCTTTATTTACTCAAGCGACTGATTTATCCGCAGAAGATTACTGTGTGCTGGGTTTGGCAACTTGTTTTGTTAGAGAAGATGGTGAAATTGAGCAGTTAACAGTTTTAGAACCAATTCCCTCTGCTGCCCTAGAAGCTTTGCTTAAAGGTATTCCTACCTCATATCAGTCGGCTTGCTCTAAAACCTTGGGGGAAATATTTCAAGAAGATATCGTACAAATACCTAGTATTTTGCAGGCAGATGGCAAAATTAATTTGTGCGATCGCTTTGCTGAAAGAGTAGCAGCAGCAACTCGCACTTATAAGAGTCGTCCCGAAGCTCAAAAACACATTCCTTTAGGCACAGTAAAGCAAGATTTTAATTATTCTCTAGAAAGAAAAAGGGTATTAAACAATTCGCGGACAGTAAGTACCGAAGATAACGTAAAACAACATTCTCATACCCACAAAGTTTTGTAAATTTCTCTACTAGTTACTACTAGTTAATGGCGATCTCCATATTTCCCTAAATCGGCTAATTTACTTATATAACAGTATTTCATGCTCCCCTATATGAAAAAAATATTAAGTAAGCAATGGCGAAGACGGCAAATAAATCAGCCCAGAAATTAACTGAGGCGCAACAACAGGTACTCTTAAAGTTAAAATCCTTTCTAAGGAGTAATCACACTTTCTTTCGCTTAAGTGGATATGCTGGGACGGGAAAAAGCTTTTTAATCTGTCATTTGATTGAATGGCTAGATTCTCTCGACTTTGAATTTGTGATTGCAGCACCCACTAATAAAGCTGCCAAGAGTTTGATGCAGGTAGGAATGTCTCTGGGAATCAACATAGATGTCAAAACCGTCGCCCAGCTATTGGGTCAACAGCCAGAAATCAATGAGGAAACGGGGTTAGAAGAATTTACTTCCCCTGGTGAAGCTGAATTTGATGATTACGATGTGATGATCATTGATGAATTTTCGATGATCAATCGCAGTAATTTTGAAGAAATAGTTCAGGCGATCGCTTTAACTATCGACACCAAAGTAATATTTGTGGGGGACGAGGCGCAGCTTCCCCCAGTCAAAGAATCCCAGCCGATGGTAGCTGTTTCCGACTATATTGACGATACTGCCACCTTAAATGAAGTTGTACGTTATGAAGGGGAAATCGCGGTAGTTGCCGAGAAGATACGAAGTAATCAGCAATATAGTCACATCATGTATCCTTTTCAAAGTAGCGAGGATCAGACTGTTATTTGTCAGCCCAGACAGCAGTGGTTAGAAACGGTGACTCAATACTTTAAATCTAAGGACTATAAGACTAATCCCGATTATGCCAGGCTCTTAGTTTGGCGCAATAAAACCGCTGCATCCGCTAATCGATTCGTGCGATCGCGTTTATGGGGAAAAGATGCATCTATATTTGTGCCAGGAGATAGATTGATCTCTCGGAAACCGCTGTTTCGCCCTCGCCCTGGACAAAAGGGAAAAAATAAGTGGGGAGTTTTGATTAATAACTCCGAGGAATGTTCTGTAACTGATCAACCAACAATTAAGCAGTTATCTTTTGACAAGATAGCATACCAATATCGGTCAGTACCAGTTGTGACCGATGCAGGGTTTGAGGTTAACCTGTCTATCTTGACAGAGCAAGGTGAACAACTGAGAAATGAACAAATCAAATCTTATGTGGAGAAGAAACAGTGGCATAAATATTTTGACTTATCCAGAACTTTTGATGATGTTACCTATGCCTATAGTTTGACGGTACACAAAGCTCAGGGTTCTAGCATCGATTATGTTTTTTTGGATACGGAAGATTTGCAAGGATGTCCTGATTTACAGAAGATGCTTTACACGGCTTTAACCCGTACCAAAATAAGAGTTTTTATTCCTACATGAATCTCATCTATTATATTTATTTAACGTGCTTAGTTTTTAAAATAATTACTATAAGATAATTACTAGTATTATTTGACTATATCTAATGTTCTAATGAATTTTGCTAGTAAGTACCTAGTCAAAATTACCTATTACCTACTTGGATTTTAGCTTAGTAAAATGTGTAATTAATTTTGCACAACTACTTATATCAACCTGTTTTTCTACATTATTTCGCTGATATACGAGTTGATAACCACGTTCTGCCCTCTGTTTAGCTTCTTCTGGATGGTCTAATAAATATAAAATTGCTTTTTGTAAGCCAGCTACATCTCCAGGCTTGATAGTCATAACAGCTTGCTCATCGTCAAGGTAGTCACTAAGTCCCCTGGTACGAGTACATACAATGGGCTTGCGACATGCCATTGCTTCTAATAAAACCGTCACACCACAAGTCCCATCATTTTCCCGGAGACAAATTGCCACCACATCTGCATCATGATATAGCTTGACCAGTTCAGGCAAAGAGTATTTTTTATTGCTCATGTTTTCGGGCATTACTTTAGGAAAGTTTTTTGCTACTCTCGACTGAAATTGAGAAAAACCTGCCACTTTTACATCTACATCTAGCTCGCCAGTCGCTGCTGCTAAAAGGCTATAATCGCGTCGTTCCAGACCAGAACTAACCACCAAAGGTCGAGGATTCTGAGGATTCTTATTAGAAGAAGAAATTTTTGATGCAAAATAATCAGTATTTATTGGGTGCCACCAGAAAAGAATTTGCTCATCTGTCAGATTGAGATGATTCTGCAAGAAAATTTGGTTCGGAAGACTACTGACAACTGCTAAATCTACCAACCGACCTATATTAAATAATTTCAGAACCACGCGGGATCTCAAGCCAGTAATGCGATGAAACCAAACTATTACTTTAGGTCGTTCTTTTTTACCACCACACAAAATAGCTAAAGGAACGCCAATTTCTTCTCCAGGGCAAAAAACTACGTCATCGGCTTTTAGTTGAGATGCGATCGCACGAGCGAATGCCCAGTTTTCGGGAGTTCCTGCCAAGTTAGCGCGAACTTTATCCATTAGTTTAATTGGATAAGATTCTGGGGTGATAAAAGAAGCGTTGAGACTTTGTGCTAATAAACTGAAATCGGATTTGGGCAATTCTGTTGTTGCTAAAGATTCTTTCCTCATGCGTTCAGCATGCACACTAGTCAAAACAATGTAGTACTTCAATGCTATCTCCAAAATACAAATTTTGTCTCATTATACAAGCAAAAAAAAATTTTTCAGTATAATCACTGACAATAGTTTGGAGAGTTTCAGTATTTTGATCTATTTGGCAGTCTCTTATCTCCAGTTCTGAGAAATTGGTTAGATTCAATGGCATTTTTCCAGGATGTAGTTCAAGAATTGATCTCTTTTTACTGTAGCAATTGGTAACAAACGATCGCTATTCTTCAATATCTGACAACACCTCGATTGGATATGCCGAGGTTTCCTCGGCATCCCTCTCGGTCAATTCAAAACCCTGTTGAAAATGATGATCGCATAGAACTAAAGACCCTTCTGTCCATTCGTCAAAAGCTAACTGTGCTGCGGTTTCGACTCCTGTAGCAATATCCCGCCCTGAACGACCAATCAAAGAACTAGCATAGGCTTCCAGGTCAACATCCTTAGCTAATACCCAATTTGGATGAATTTTACGGTGCAACATTTGTTGGATCTCGGCTATTCCTGGGAGGGGAATTGCTATTTTCTTTTGTAGACGCGATCGCACTGCGGCATCGATATTCTCTACATAGTTGGTAGCACCCAAGACAAATACATAACCTCCATGAGTACTGACCCCATCTACTTCCTGGAGAAATTGATTGACCAGATTTTGATTTTCTAAATCCGCGTCCCCACTACCCATACCGCCTCGATTGGGAAACAAAGACTCTATTTCATCAAAAAAGAGAATAGCGGGGGATTGTTGGCGAGCTTGATTGAAAACATCGGCTAAATTACGGGAACTCTGCCCCACCCACTTACTTCTAATGTCTGCGGGGGCATAACTTTTGAAATATAGTTGTCCGACAGAAGCCATCACTCTGGCAATTTGAGTTTTACCTGTTCCAGGTTGCCCGTAGAGTAACGCCCCCTTGGGAGGATTGATTCCTGGTGGTAGGTTAGCGTAGTTTGCTACCAACTTAACTAAACGCTTTAATTCTTCGGTGATCGGTATCGGTAAGATAATGTCAGACCAAGTTAGTTCTCCTTGTGGGGCTTTCGACTGAATTACTGCTTGGAAATGTTCCAGGTTAATTTCTAGAGATTGATCGGGCAACAGGCGATCGCTAGCATATTGACCCACCTCACTCACTACCTGGCGAATATCACGACCTGATTTACCTTCTAGCAGTCGCGCAATCCTTGACCAGTCAACATCAGGAGCAATCTGCATTTCTCCTGTGAACAGTTTTAGCATGGCTACTCTTTCGGGCTGGGCGGGTAAGGGAATTTCTACAACTTTATTGAGGCGAGAGCGCACTGCATTATCGACTCTTTCCACATAGTTGGTTGCCCCGACGACAAATACGCCTGTTGCTCCTCCTCGAAAACCGTCTAATTCTTGTAAAAGCTGATTAATCAGTTCAATTTCATATTGAGAAACGTTACTTTCCCGTTGGGGAAATAGAGCATCGATCTCATCGATAAACAGAATCGTAGGCGCTTCTCGTCTAGCTCTTTCAAAGGTTTGAGAGAGTTTTTTACTCGCTTCCCCCACATATTGAGAACGCATTTCGGCGATGGACAAGTCGATAAAGCGACAGCCCGCAGCTTGAGCTAGCACCCTTGCTACCTGAGTTTTCCCCGTTCCTGGTGCGCCATAAAGTAGCATTCCTTTAGCAGGGGTTACACCCTGAATCGGATCGCGGAAGAAGCGCAAAAAGCGTTCCAGGATTGTTTGTAAGTTGTGCTTTAATTCGGGACTAAGAATTAATTGTGACCAGGCTGATTGATCAATTTCCACGGGAGGAAGTAATCCTTTTTCAAAGTCAGCCCGATTTAAGAGGACTTGTTTACTCGACCAACCTTGTCTTTGGATATAAGCCTGCCCTACCTTGGTTAATACCCCCTGGATATCTCGTCCTGATTTTCCTTCCAGCAGACGACTAATGATTTCTAGTTCCACATCAGGGGCAAGCTGCCAGTCCTTTTCTTGTAGGGCATGTTCGAGCATGATTCGTCGTTCCCTCACTCCAGGCAAGGGCACTTCGAGAGTCTGTTGCAGACGGGAAATTACCGCTGGATCTACTGTATCACCACGGTTGGTTGCTCCCAGGAGAAAAATTCCTGCTGCTGACTGCATCGCACCGTCTACCTGTTGCAAAAATTCATTGACTAGTTCCACTTCGGGGCTATTTCCAGTATTTTCTCGGCGGGGAAACAGGGAATCAATTTCATCAAAAAAGAGAATGCAGGGAGAGCGCTCGCGGGCATCGGTAAAGATTTCCTGCAAATTCTTGAGATTTCCCCCTTGATAGGTGCTTTTAACTTCACTAGGAGAAATCGCCCGAAAGAACCAACCAGCCCTAGCTGCCAGATAGCGGGCAATCTGGGTTTTCCCTGTTCCAGGTGCGCCCGTTAAGAGCATTCCCTTGGGTAGTGGTAGCCCTAAACTGAGAGCTTGAGGTAAATTCTTTAAAGTTGCCAGAGTTTGCTCTACCCGTTCCATAATCACAGGTGGCAGAACTAGATCGGGGATATTGGTATTATCTCCTGTCCATAAAATCGCCTGTTGAAAATGCTGGAGAGTTAATTCCCCCACAGTATCAGGACTATCTTGACAAGCTAGGTGATAAGTTTCCTCTACTTTTGCCTTAATTGCCCGTCCTGATTTTCCTGTTAGCAGCAGAGCGATCGCCTGCCAATCAAAATTGGCGGCTACAGGACGTGAGCCAATAAATAGTTTGAGCAATTCAATGCGCTCTGGTAGTGCTGGCAGAGGAATAGCAATAGTTTTGGAGAGGCGAGAACGAACGGCAGCATCTAATTTTTCTGCTCTGTTAGTAGCTCCAACAATAAAAATCCCTCTCCCATTATTGCCTACGCCGTCTACCTCTTGGAGAAATTGATTAACCAGTTCGATTTCATGTTGGACAGTATGTTCTTCACGGGAGGGAAACAAACCGTCAATTTCATCAAAAAATAAAATGGCAGGAGCATGACGACGAGCCTGAGCAAAAATTCGGGCTAGTTTGCGGTTGCTTTCGCCAACATATTTATCTCGAACCTCTCCCGCGCTTACTTCTTGAAAATGAATGCCTCCCAAACGCGCCATCGCTCTAGCAATCTCGGTTTTTCCCGTCCCTGGAAACCCAGACAATAATAATCCCGCAGGAGGAGTTAGCTGGGGGTTGGCAAAAGCCTGAAGAAATTGCGCCACAGTTCTAGTCAATTCTGCCGTCAAGCGTTGGGGCAGAATTACTCCTGTTAGCTCCCCAGTTATTTTGGGAATTAAAACTGAATCTATGTCTTGTCGATGGAGACTAAGACTAGAGGCAGGCAATTGGGCTACGATCCGTGTGGCGATCGCTTCGATGTCCCGTCCTGATTTACCAATTAAAAGTTGGGCATAATAGTCTAAATCGACATCTGCTCCTAATTCTAAAGTTTTTGTCTGACCCTGGGTCAGAAAATACTCCAGCATCAGCGATCGCTGTTTCACCGTCGGTAGAGGCAGTTCAATTCGTGCTGTCAGGCGAGACAATACTGCGGGGTCGATCTGCTCTGATCGGTTGCTCGTTCCCACGATTACTATACCTGCTGAGTTTGACAGGCGATCGAATTCCTGCAAAAACTGGTTAACTACTTCTACCGTAGTCGGATCGCCCACCTGTTCTTCTCGTCTCGGCAAGATGGCTTCTATTTCATCAAACAAAATTACTGCTGGAGCATTAGCTCTGGCATCAACAAAGATTTCCTGTAAATTTTGCACACTTTGACCGACAAGTGGACTTTTAATCTTTCCTGGAGTTACGGCGATTAGTTCACAGTTGGCATCTTCGGCAAATAGTTGGGCAACGGTTGTTTTTCCTGTACCTGATGCCCCCGTTAATAGCATACCTGGTGGTACTTCTGGTAGCTCAGGGTTTGATAGTTCCCAGCTTCTGAGACTCTCCGCCCACTGTTGGATTGGTTGCAGAATAGTTTCGTCAAGAAAAATCCGCTGCCAGATTGCTGCTGAAGATGGTGGCAGCAATGGTTCAAAATGCTGCCATTCCAGACAACTTGATCCTGTTTTATAGCGACGCTCTTCGGCACCTTTAACAATTTGGGCAATTTCGTGTCCATTAATTCGACCAAAGTGCTGGGCTAAAACAGTTAAATTTAGCTGGAGATCTAAGGGTGTACCTGTCTGGTGGAGGTACTTATTTAAAATAGCAACTCTGCCTTCTAGGTTTGGCTTAGGGACAGGTAAGACAAAGCTAAAGACCTCACCAGGCTGCTGTACTTCTTCGGGAATCTGAGCTAAATTACCCGCCGTAGCGATAATAATAATTTTCTGCTCTTGATGCTTCTGGTCTAGATTCCAGTTCCAGTAGCTTTCTAAGTCGCTATTTAATTTTTCTTTGAGCTTACGGGCTTTTTCCGTTTCCGATGCCAAATCAGCGATGCCTAATTTACCCCAAAACCGATTCCACCAAGTTGTCTGTCCCGTGTTGGTCTGATTAAAATCCTGGGCTTTGACTAAATAGCGGTAAAAAACATCGAAATTTTGCAACAAAAGTACTGCCGGAGCATTTTTGCTACATTCTTTTAACCACTTGTAGATTAATTTACTAGCTTGGTAAAGATTGTTCGCTTCCCCCAAATCCCGACTAATAAAGTCAAACTTTTGGTTGCGCTCTTGACTCAATCGCTCAGTCAGACAACGGCACAGAAAACGTATTCCCCGACCTTTGCTACCCAGCAGCAAGATTCCTTGAACTGGTTGATTGATATCAGCATCCAGGATCAAATTAACGTAGTCCACAAGCTGGCTACGCATCTCTGGATGCCCCTGAAAGTTTGACCAGCTAAAAGGGATCTCTGGAGGTGGCTCTGGATAGTAAAAATCTTCTTTAACTAATGCTGAAGATTGCAGTTGGGGAAGCAGACGCAACATTACCCCCGATTCCTTACCCAGACGAAACCACTGATGAGGATGGAGTTGCTGTTCCTGAATCTGCTGCTCCTGAACGTAAGTTCCGTGTATGCTATTGCAGTCTCGCAACCGCCAAGCTTCGCCATCCCAAAAAAGCTCGGCGTGGAGGCGAGAAACATGGGCAATGTCAAAGCGAATATCCTGATCGGGATTACGTCCTAGTTTATAAACTCGATCCTGATGCAGTCGCCAGGCTTTTCCTGATTCTCGCTCTTCCAAGAACATACTTTTACCCCTCCCCTATTGATTTCGATTGATGATAAAAGATGCGGTTGAACCTTCTGGTATGGGGGTATTGTTGACATTACCAACGCCAGCCACGTTGACTTCTAAGGTAATTCCCCCTTGACCGTCTTTAATTCCCTCGATTTCAACTTTATTTTCACCAGGCTGTAAATCCACCATAATCACCTTGCCGTGATTGCGGATCATCTGATTACTGGTATAGACTTTACCATTGACGATTAAGCTAACGTAGTCTCCATCTTCATCTACATTGTCTCGCAGTTGGATGGCTACAGTAGGAGCATTAGCAACCATGTTGCCAAAGCCATAACTGTTGCTGGTAAAACCGCTATTGCCGTTAAGGGCAATAGTGGGGGATGAAATGGCCTTAGTTTGTACTTGCGGAACATTTGCTTGAGAAATCTTAACGTTCAAATAGGGGTCGTTTGCTTGAGATTGTGCCTGCTTACCACCATCTATCGGTCTTTTAATTTGTGCGGCTTGTAATTGGCTGCTAGCGGCACTGTCAGTTGTTGCCTGAGGTTGAGTTGTAGTTTGTGGTTGAGTTTCCGGCTTGGGAGCAACAGAAGGAGTGGGTGTCGGCTTAACTGCCACAGGGGTGGTAGTTACTGGTGGTGCTGGGGGAACTGAAACCACAGGCATAGGTGGGAGAGGAGTGGGACGAGATGCTTCTGCCAAAGTAGCAGCAAACTCCTGTTGTTTAGCTTGCGCCTGCTGTTGTTGCCACTGCTGGATTTGTTGTTGCGCCTGCTGATGTTTCTGGGTATTTTCTGGCACTAAATTGGCGATCGCGATCGCTTCAGTGATTTTGCCTGCACTCGCTTCAGTCTTGGCACTCTCTAGAATCTTTTGTGACCAGGTTGCGGATAAAGATTGAGCTTCTGGTGTCACGGAAACTCCAGGGGGTAGTCTTTGGGTAATGGCGATCGCCTGAGCTAGCTGTTGGGGTTGACCCTGGTTGGCTAGTAGCTTGGCTTGCCCTAATAACATCTGTCCTTTTTGTTCCTGCTTCGCACTTACCGCAGCTTGAGGATTGGCATTATTTACCGTCGTACTAGGGGCAACTTGGGGCGCAGTTTTGCCTTTGGTAAGTAGTTTTAGTTGTGAGCCGACTCCCGCAGCGGTAGCGACTAAAACCCCTGCAATTACAACTCCTGCGATCGACCATTTCCGAGAACCTTGAGAAACGGTATCAATATTTTCGCTTTGGCTAAGGCGACTTTGCTTTTTACTCGATCTAGACCGTTTTAACTGTTCGGGCGATCGATTAACTAAACGCTGCTGCTTTCGATGAATACTCTTCAGTTCTTCTCTATCCATTTTCTTTACCTTATAAATGTTTATTTATTTTTTTTATTGAGATGTTTGGGGTTTTGCATTCAAGGCACAGGCAACTTTGATGGCTGCTGCATTTCCCAAGTAATAAACCGGAAAATCTGGATCTAAGCTCACTTCTTTTTCGTAGGGCAAACTTTCGGGAACCATGATGCGTACTTTGTAGTTTCCTGGCGGAAAATCGCTGTCACCAGCCAGGGATTTAATCCAAATAAAACCTGCAATCGGATCATCTGTAGCTTGGGCTATCAAATTACCATTTTGCAAAACTTCGAGGCGAGAATCTCCAGGCAAAACATTTTCTGGATAGTAAAATCTTGCTGCAAAACCGCGATCGGGTACTGGTAGCTTGAGATTGTTCTTGACATAATCAGGACATTGAGGGGCAAAAGGAACCTGTATTTTCCCTAACAAAGCAGTGGTGTATTGGAGCAAGAAAAGATAATTCCCCGCTGCCACCGAAGCTAATACTGCCATCAAAGTACCAAATATCAACCATTTCCTTTTTTTACGACTGCGCTTTGTTACTGTTTTAGATGGCGAAGCAGAATTTGAATTTTTATTTAGAGCAATATTTGGAGCAATTGGTTCTGATTCAAACTTAATCGCGTCACAGGCATCCACTAACTGGCATCCTTCTGTTTTCAGCATCTCTTGAAGTAACTTGGTTACTTGCTGCGAAAAACCTAAATTTTCGATTGACCAAGGTTGATTCCAAGGAGGATTCTTTCCCAGACGTAAAGCGACAATCGTTTTGGCTAAGGCATAAAGATCCCATTGAGCAGTAGCTGCAACCAAACCATCCCGCTGTTCTGGATGAGCGTAGCCAGGAGTGTAAATTTGCGTATATCCTAGTTGTTCATGGCGATCGCCAATGGTAGTTTCTAGGGCATTTAAAGTGCTGAGATCGCAGGCAGAACCATAATCGATAATCACCGTTGATTTGTCTGTATGGCGACGCATCAAATTGCTGGGCTTGATATCTCGATGCACAATTTTCACTTGGTGCAGTTGTGCTAAACCCTCAAGAACTTCCCAAAAAACTTTTTCAATCTCAACCATACTCAGAGGCGGGTTTTTACCGTCCAAATACTCAGAATAATTAATTCCGTCGATGAATTCTTGAACCAGATAGAGTTTACCCTCATTCTCAAATAGGGAGTAGGCTTTAGGAATGCTGGAATGACTCAGTTTTTCTAGTATTTCAGCGGTGCGCTTAAAAGTACGCTGTCTCAGTTGCATTTCCTCACTATCCCCCTGAACTATCAGTTCCAGCAAAGCTCGTTTCGGCTGACGGAGATCGAGAGTATTTTTGACTGCATAAACTAGAGCAAAACTACCGTGCCCAATAAGCTGTTCTACTTGATAACCAGCTATTTTTTTTAGAGGAGAGGCTTGGTTCATGTCTTACTTTGTGGATCGTAAACCTAATGTTAAAAAATGTAATAAATTAAGAGCAACTAAAATTATTTATTTAAGCCAAGTTCATAACTCAACTCAGATAATGTTTTAAATGTTTTTAAGATTATATTGTTGAGATTGGAAGTTATTAACTAATAAATCACTAGTTATTTGATTTTAATCAGAAACAAGGTAGTCTCATCTGGCTTGATTGAGCAAAATCAATTCTCTGTTGTCTAGTTGTAATATAACGCTTCTTTGGGGTATCATTGCATAAAATTACTTATAATAATCAAGATAGCAAAATTTTCGGCTGTGATCGCTGAAGGACTAATAGCCATTGCTGCACTCGTATTCAAATATACCTTTTTCTGGTTTTGGTAAGCTTGGTTAAATTTTATACTTGTTTATGCTTGCTCATTGATAGTAAGCATCATCAGCGATTGTTAAAAGCAGATGGTGACTTCAATCAAGTAGTTGAACAAGCAAGTAGATTTAAGATAAATCGCGGAATAATCGGCAGATTGTAGCTAGCCTGTACCAATTTTATAACTAATAAATCTCTAAATTATCTATTGATTATCGTGATGATTAAACCAATTTCTCGTCAGTATGGTCGCTCTTTGCTTCTTAATAAAAAGGGTTCTTTAAGCAACTGGAAAACCTTGTCCCTAAAAACGTCAATATTTTTACTCTCTACTGTAGCGATGCTTGCTCCTAGCTTGTCAGTCAAAGCAGAGATAATCATGGGCATTATTGAAAATTACAATCCTCAAAATAGACAAGCCACCATCAACCTGGGTAAGAAAGATGGTGTTGGTAAATACGACCGAGGCAAAATTGAGTTAACTAGTCTAGATAGTCCTGACGTTAAATTTATTGGTGCCAACATTGTTGTGGTCAGCGTCGGGGAAAATTCGGCAGTTGTTACTGTTCGGGAAGCTCCAGGAGTACAAGTCCCTATCCAGGCAGGAGCAGAGGTAACATTAGATACTGACTCAGGTATAGCTAGACGAGAAGAAGAAGCGAAGATCATTGCTTCACAGCAAGCAGAAGAAGCCAGCCGTCAACAGCAGCTTGAAGCTGCCCGCGCCGAACAAGCTCGTCGTCAACGAGAACTTGAAGCTGCCCGCGCCGCAGAAATCCGTCGTCAACAGCAGCTTGAAGTAGAACGTATTGAAGCCGCTCGTCGTCAACAGCAGCTTGAAGCAGAACGTATTGAAGCAGAACGTATTGAAGCAGAACGTATTGAAGCAGAACGTATTGAAGCAGAGCGTATTGAAGCAGAACGTATTGCAGCAGCTCGTCGTCAACAAGAACTCGAAGAAGCTCGTGTTCCAAAAGTTCCTCCTCAACTTCAGCAAGAGAAAAAACCTGTTGATTTAAATGAGGCTCAAGACCTATGGAGTGGGAAAACTTCCGCAGACCCCAAAGCCAGTGCTTCCGACCTACCGTTAGACTATCTTCAGGCTTATAACAATGCCCGTGAACAACCTTCTCCAGAAACCCACTACAGGTTTGCCGAAGTTCTAATAAACTATGAAATTTCAGATCAAGCATTAGCATGGTTAAAAGAGACTGAGTTACGGTTTCCTGCTACCAAAGCGGTAAATAATCTTTATCGCGCAGTAGCCTTAATTCAACAAGGAAATATTAGACAAGGTCAAAGTATTCTTGAAGCTGCTAATTTACCCGATAATCAGTTAGCAGATGAATTTAAAAGCTATCTTTATGCCCATAACGGTCAGTGGAAGGAATTATTTGCTCTATCAGAAACTAAAGATCAAGACTCGGCAGTTATCCACAACAACCGCTTGATCGCTCTTTACTGCACAAAGCCGATGATGTTTGACCGAGATACAGATTTGAGTCCTACTGATTGTCCTTTTGGTAGTGCCCCTCCTCAACCTGAACCAGAAGATGTCGACGATGAAGATGAAGAGCGCGCAAAAGCGGAAAGCGATCAGAATCGAGAAACTCTAAGAAAGATCGGAGAACAGGCGATCGCAACATACCCCGATGATCCTTATATTCTTAATACCTTGAGCTTTATCGCTCTTCAGTCAGAAGATTATCAGCTGGCATACGAATACTATCAGGAACTAGCAATCCTGCTCGATCAATACGAATCTACACCACCACGTCTTCAGTTGCTCAAGGCAAACGCTATTAAATACGTGAATAATTACAATCAAAATTACGAATTTTTGGCTGAGAATGGAGAAGATCTTGATTCTCTACGTTCTCAGCAAAATTCTGTGACTGATGCCATTATTATTGGTGGGGCAGGAAGTGCTGTTGCTAGTGCTTTTTCTAGTAGTGCAAGTCCCGTTGGTATTGTCGGTGGACTTTTAGCTACGTTCTTGAGCTTTAATAAATCAAGATCGAGAGCTAAGGGCATTTCTGAAGAGCGAAATTCAATTGCCGATCAGATGCATATCACCTTTACCAACGACATAAACTTAGTACCAACACCACCTAATTTAGAGGCAAAATCACTGTTGAACTTAAATTTAACTTCTAGTGAAACTGACTTGGATTCTAGCGAAATGGATCGAAAATTGCATCAGTTTGATGATTTCTGGGAAAAGAATTAATCCCCAAGATCAAGATCGACGACCAAATTCATCTTCTCGTGGCAATGGATCTATCGTAAATACTGGAGAACCATTGGCAGAGATCGCTAGTGTTTTGCTACTAACAATTCAGACAACCATTGAAACTCTGGTTATCAATACAGGTACTCATGACAAGGGCTGTGTTTCCGAGGAGTAGAGTGACTCGAAAGGTTCACGCCCCGTTTTGCCGACGAGTTGGATAGATGACTTTGACATCCTCCCGCCACTAAACGCGACTAACGTCGCGCTATGGTGGGGGATTCCAAAGACTCACGACTTTGGCTTTCTGCTTCGCTCTGTGCCAACTAGAATACCGTTACCGGTACTCCCCGTCGCTTCCAGTCCCCAGACATTTTCTACCACCATCTGCCCGACGGTGTTTATTCCTCTATTTCTGATTTCTTGACTAGCTGCTACATCTCTTGTGGTGACATATCCGCACTCGGAACAATTGTGAACACGAACATCCAAGCTTTTTTTACCTGTATGTGCGCCACAGTTAGGACAAGTTTGAGATGTTCCATTTTTATCAACCTTGGCAAAATAGGTGTCTGTTTTCCAGCATACCCACTGGAGAATATTCACAAACTGACCAAAACCAGCATCGGCTGAATGCCTGCTTAACATTCCTCTGTGCCAAGAAACAAAGTTGATATCTTCGACAAATATCATTCCTGCATCTTGTACAAGTTGATGGCTTAATTTAAAGTGCCAGTCCTTTCTTGTGTCAGATATACGTTGATGGAGTCTAGCTATTTTCTGGTTCAGTTTGTGTCGATTATTCGAGCTTTTTTGTTTGTTTCTCAGTCTACGGGACAGCAATTTAAGCTTGTATTGTAGAGTCAAGAGAAATCTAGGACGCTTAATCTCTAGTCCGTCACTAGTAGCCACAAATTTGTCAAATCCTAGATCCAAACCTCTTGGATGTCCGTGAGGCATTGGATCGTGTACCTTAACATTTAGCTGTAGTGACAGCATCACAAAATAACCAGATGCCTTTCTTACTATTCTTGCTTGCTTAGGAATGAAACCGTCAGGAATTGGACGGGACATTCTCCATTTCACTTCTTTTAATCCAGGCAGCTTGATTGAGTTAACAGATGTTGGATCTTTGTTTAACTGGGGGAAAACAAATGACCGCATTCGATATTTATTTTTAAACCTCGGAAAACCAAAGCCTCTTGCTTTCATATCGTCCCAAGCCCTATCTAATGTTCTCAAAGTTTGTTGTAAAACCTGAGCATTAGCAGACTTGAGCCAATCATTTTGCTTTTTAGCTTCTGTTAGCTGTTTAGCTGCTACATGGTAATTAGGAAATGGTTCTTCAACTGACATGATGTATTCACGTTCAATTGAACAAGCGTTGATCACAGACTTACGAGACTTGCACCAGTCTTTACGTAATCCCAGGGCAAAGTTCCAAACGGAGCGACAAACCTTAAGAGTGTTTTCAATGCTATCAATCTGTTCGGGAGTTGGTTCTAGCTTGTACTCGTGAGTCAAAGTAATCATGTAGATATTCTAAAATCGCCAGCCACCAGATTATAAAACGGCTGGCATATAAATAATGACGCACTGCACTCAAATCGTTATGTTTTGAGTGCAGTCTCAGTTAACTAACTCCTCTAAATCTATAGATGATATTGAATGAAAAGCAGTGAGTTCTCAATTTTGGCTCTTGTTGCCAGTATTTGTTTCGGGTTTCTCACCTTTGCCTACTGGTGCGCAGAAATCACACCTTAAATTCGATAAGATTCAAGGCTCAAATTGAATACAGGTGCACTATATGTAACACAGAGCCAAAGACCCATTTCTCAACGGAATGGTAGTGCCTGTTTTTTATTTTGGGAAGAGATGTCGCCTTGGTGGAATACCTGGATTAAAAATACCTGCCACATCCTCATCAGACAATTGACTGAGTTGAGTCTCGAAATCTTTGACGGTGAAGGCATAACCTCTAGCTTTAGCTAGACGAATGAAAGCCTCTGGATCGCTCTTAGCTTTCTGTCTTTCTATTTGAGCGTAGGCTTCTTCAACGTTTTTATAGATTCGAGCAGCATTTTGTTTGGTCATGATGGTTCCTCCTTCTGCAAGGACGATTTTTTGTTGATGTTTTTCTAACTTTTTACATTTTTCCTTGATATAAGTAGAAATTATTCTTAGTATATTTTATTATAGCCCATAATTATTTTACGACTCAATTCTATTAAAATCCACGCTCTTATATGTCGCGCCAATTCTCAACCAAAGCGATGAAGATTATTGTGCCAACCATCCCGATGCAGTAGAATGCCGTATTTATGAGGATTAGTTTGAGCGATACGGGCATTGATTAAAGTTAAATTTATTCCAGGTGTAAATTATCCGTTGATGAAAGGGGAGAATACTGTTCACTAATCGCCTCCGTAGCAGTTTAGGATAGAGTCAATGGTATTAAATCCCAGCTCGATCTTCTAGGTGAATGAAAAAACTGCTTACCGACGGGCGTATATCTTCATGGTTAGCAAGTAGTTCTTTAGATACTCGCTATGCTCTGATCGAAGCCTGCTTGATTGGGTTATTTTCGGCTTTAGCGGCAGTATTACTCAAGCAGGGTATTGGTTGGCTGGGAGGATGGCGGGTTCAGACGGCAAATATAGCTGGGGCTAAGATTGTTTTGCCCTTAGTGGGATTAGTTCTGGGTACTCTGGCAGGAGGCATCATTCAGCTTTTGGCTCCCTCCGCAGCGGGGGGCGGTATTCCCCAAGTTAAGGCAGCTTTAGCTAAGTATCCTGTGGTCTTAAATCTGCGTACCGCGTTAGTTAAAACCCTGACAACTATTTTAATCGTGGGGGCGGGGTTTGCGGTTGGCAGGCGGGGTCCTACCGTGCATATTGGGGCAGCATTGGGAGCACAGGTAAGTCGCTGGATTCCTAATTCTCCCACTAATCGCCGTCAGATGATTGCAGCAGGGGCAGCAGCAGGATTAGCAGCAGGCTTTAATACTCCCATTGCGGGGGTGTTATTTGTCGTCGAAGAGTTGATGCGAGATATTTCTGGTTTGACTCTGGAAACGGCGATCGCCGCTTCTTTCACGGGGGCTGTTGTCTCACGCATTTTTGGTTCAACTGATCTGAATCTCCCTTTGGCGGTAATTGATTCTGCTCGTCGGGGTAGTTTTACCGTATCAGAAATTCCCTTTTATGTTGTGCTAGGTATCCTCGCAGGTATCTTAGGTGGAATTTTTAATCGTTCAATTATTCGGGGGATGAAGTTTGGTCGCAGTTTACCACTGCCCATGCCGCTCCGTATCGGTTTAGCAGGGCTAATCTCAGGAACTGTCATTGCTTGGCTACCACCTTTTTTTCAAGATAATGCAGGGTTAAGGGAAATGTTGATCGCGGGACAGTTTAACTGGCAAACTACTGCTTTAGTATTTGTAGCTCAGTTTTGTCTAACTATCTTGGCATATAGTTCTGGTGCGCCAGGGGGGTTATTTGCTCCTGCTTTAGTTCTAGGTTCTGCCCTAGGATACTTAGTCGGCTTGACGGAGGTTGCTCTCATTAGCTCTGAATCCCCCTATACTTTTGCCCTGGCGGGGATGGGTGCTTTTTTTACCGCAGTGGTTAGGGTTCCCGTGACGGCGATCATTATTGTCTTTGAAATGACGGCAGATTTTAATTTAGTTTTGCCCCTGATGATTACTTGTGCCGTGGCATATATTGTTGCCGAAAGCGTTGCTAAAGGTTCTTTATATGAACATTTACTTGAGGCTAGTGGCATTCAGCTGACAGAAGAAAATCCCCAAAATGACTTTATGGCAGAACTGACGGCAAATGATGTGATGCAGTCACGAGTAGAAACTTTACCCAGCAATCTTCCTTTACCTGAGTTAGTCAAAGCGATGTCACGATCACCTCACCGTGGTTTTCCCGTAGTAGAAAATGGCAAGCTAGTGGGAATTATTACCCAATCAGACATTCCTCAAGATATTAAACTAAGCCCTAGTCTGTTGCTCAAGGACATTATGACTCCCCAGCCAATTACCGTCTCTCCTGAGACTTCTTTGGCAGATGTTTTATACCTGTTAAATCGCTACCAGCTATCTCGCCTACCAGTTACGATTGGCAGCAAACTATTAGGAATTATTACCCGTAGCGACATCATCAAAGCAGAAGCTAAACAGTTAAATTGCGAACACCAACCTCAAGCCAGGTTTGAACCATCTTATGTGGTCTATCAAAGTCGCTCCCCAGCAACAGGAACAGGACGTATCTTGCTGCCCCTGGCTAATCCTGAAAATACCAAGGCTTTATTAGAAATAGCAGGTGCGATCGCGCTTTATCATCAGTACGAAATTGAATGTCTGCGAGTTATCTCTGTTCCCAATCATGTCTATCCCGCCCAAGCCAAGGTAGATTCAGATGCGGAACGTCAGTTGATGCAGCAAGTCGAAAACTGGGGACAAGAATCAGCGATTTCGATCCATACTCAGATCCGCGTTGCTACCGATGTTACTGAAGCGATTTTGGAAACTATTACTCGTGAGCATATTGATTTACTGCTAATGGGCTGGAAAGGCAAAATCTCAGGCAGGTCAGCGATTTTTGGTAACGTGGTAGACTCATTAATTCAGCAGGCTCCTTGCGATTTAATGCTTGTCAAACTTGGTTCTACTCCCCATGCTTTTCCCCAACAACTTCGCCTCAGACACAAATGGTTGATTCCCACTACTGGAGGCGATCGCATTAAAAAACTATTGACTATTTTGCCCGCTCTAGCCAATTTGAGTCACATTCCCCCCAAAATACAGTTATGCCAGGTATCTTCTCCTGATCAATCCGCATCTTTTTCGGTTGATTTCCAAGAAGCTGCTACTATGCTGAAGAACGACCTGAATTTCTCGATTATTCCCCTATTGATTCCTGCCTATTCCGTATCAAAAGCCATTATTGAACTGACGCAACGTAAAAAATATGGCTTAGTAGTTTTGGGTGCCAGCAATGAAGGATTGTTACAAAACGTTGTCAGAGGCAATATCCCTGAAGAGATCGCTCGCCACGCCAATAGTACCGTAATTATTTTTCGCAGTTCAGCTAAATAAAGTTATCCACAATACAGATCATTTTTTTTAGCTGAGTGAACATAGTAACAGGTTAAATAAAAGCCCAAGTAATATTTAGATTCTCTTAACATTTACTCGCAAAAAGTGACAGTGATCAAGGCTCATAAGTTAAGGTTTCTTGATATAAATGTTGCATACTTTGACAATTTCCTCACATCTCTAAAATCTTTCTTATATTAGAGATATACAGACAAATTAAGTTTAAAAAAAGATTTGTTTCATTAAGTTAAGGTAAATAAAAATTATGAGTATCAATAGTTGTCCATGTTGCTCTACTTCAATGTTGCTGCACCTCAGTAACCGTCGAAGTTACTGGCTTTGCTCTCACTGTAGATTGGAAATACCTAATTCAGTTTCTCAGAGTAATGGTAAACAAAGTAAAACACAAAGTAAAACAATTAGTCTTACTTCATTTCCCCTAAAAGCTGAGATCACACCTCTAAAATCAGAGCAGTCAATTATTGCCGTTTAGAAATTTTTCAGCAACTTTTAAGGAAAGTTTAAGAAACTTTTGATGATTATTTGACTCTAATGTGTAAGACGAATTAGAAATAAAAAAACAACTCAAAAATTGTTGGCAAGAGTCAAAAATTGCAGCTACAAAAGTAAAACAGATAGAGTTAGAAAATACTGAGTATACACCTTGCTCGATTACAAGATTTAGTTCAAGGTTAAATAGGTTAGTTAATTAATGGAACTCATTTTAAAACATCTTTTAAAGTGGTCACAAAATTAGGGTAAGAAATAGAAGCTGCCTCAGCACGATGAATGATAGTTTCTCCCGTAGCATTTAATGCAGCGATCGCTAAACTCATGGCAATGCGATGATCGGTAAAACTATCTACTTCGGCTCCTCTGAGACAGTTACCCCCTGTAATTTCAAGCCCATCTCTAAGCTCGGTAATATTTACCCCCATTTTGCCTAGTTCAGTTGCCATTACCGCTAGGCGATCGCTTTCTTTAACCCTTAATTCCCCTGCATCTTTAATTACGGTGATTCCAGTAGCAAAAGCAGCAGCAACAGCTAAAATAGGTATCTCATCGATCAGACGGGGAATTAAATCTCCTCCAATTTCGCAGGCTTTAAGCTGGCTATGTTTTACTCTTAAGTCTGCCACAGGCTCTCCTGCCACGACCCGCTCATTTTCCCTTGATATATCTGCCTCCATCATGGCTAAAGCTTCTAAGATGCCTGTTCGGGTAGGATTAACTCCTACGTTAGTAATTAATAGATCTGAGTCAGGAACAATTGCTCCCGCTACTAACCAAAAAGCAGCGGAACTAATATCCCCAGGGACAATGACTTTTTGTCCACGTAAAGTAGGCTGTCCTGTCAGAGTGACACTGTTAGTCGTAGCATCAATATCTAAAGTTGCGCCAAAAGCCTGAAGCATCCGTTCACTATGATCGCGGGATAAAGCAGGCTCAGTTACGGTGGTTTTACCGTCCACCATCAACCCAGCTAGAAGAATACAAGATTTTACCTGTGCCGAAGCAATGGGGGAATGATAATGCATGGGCTTGAGCCGTTGCCCGCGAACTGCTAAAGGAGCCAAGGAATTACCTTTCCTGCCCCAAACACTGGCTCCCATTTCAGTTAAGGGCTTAATTACTCGGGACATAGGACGCGATCGCAAAGAACTATCTCCTGTCACGGTAAATAAACGATCAGGATGGGATGCTAATAAACCCAGCATCAGACGCATGGTTGTTCCGGAATTACCTGCATCAAGTACATCTTCAGGTTCTTTTAGGTTCCCGATGCCGACTCCTGTAACTATTACCTGCTGAGAATTCAACTCAGAAATTTCTGCCCCCATTGCCCGAAAACAAGCTGCGGTACTGCGAGGATCTTCCCCTAATAATAAACCTTCAATGATGGTTTCTCCTTCGGCGATCGCTCCTAGCATTAAAGCACGGTGAGAAATCGACTTGTCTCCTGGAATGGTAATACTACCCTTGAGCAAATGTTCCGTATTTCTGGGATTAATCGATAATTGCTGAGAATTTGACCCACCGTCTTGAATACTTACAATAGCAGAAGGCATGAGGAGATAAGATAATAAATTCCATAAATAATGTTATCAGAATATGGATTTCAACAGATATGGAGAATGGATCGTCAACAATGACTAACCAAAAAGCTATAAGCTTTTAGATTAATTGATTAAGTACGTACCGAAATCAATTATTAGTTCGAGCAAAACTGTAAACTATTTGGCTTTCTATAGTCTTACATAGTGCAGAAGGCTTTTCAGACAGACTGTGATACTGCCGATCTAGCTTAATTTGTAAACTAGTCATGGGATCGTCTCCAGAAGCAATCAAAAATTCTAAACGACAAGTATCATAACTATCAGCTAAGTGGTCCAAAATTCTAACTACTCCTGCAAGATAAGGATGATCGTAATCTTGATACCAATCAGCCTTAGCCAAATTAACCCGATCAAAACCGAGATGGAAAATTAAATCAGCATTGCTGAATAGGGCGATCGCAATTGGGCGTGCTTCTTCCTGGAGCAAAAAGCCATTTTCTTGTGCCAGATAGCGAATCTTATCGAGTTTCTCGTAGCGTGCCTCAGGGGTAATAGACCCCCACTGCCAAGACACTGCCACCGTAATTAAATAGGTTTGCAAGAGCAAATGACCCAGTTTTTTCGCTTTAGTCGCTAAATATACGGCGTTGTAGTCAGTTGCTTCAATTAACAATGGTAGACGATCTACGATTTCCAAACCATAGCCTTTCAAGCCAGCTATCTTGCGAGGATTGTTAGTAATTAAGCGAATTTGCTTGACACTGAGATCGTTGAGAATTTGCGCTCCCATCCCATAATCCCGCAAATCAGCGGGAAATCCCAGACGTTCATTGGCTTCAACGGTGTCTAAACCCATATCTTGTAAAGTATAGGCTTTGAGTTTATTAACTAGACCAATACCTCGTCCTTCCTGACGGAGATAGACAACGACTCCCAAGCCATGAGCCTCAATCATTTTTAATGCTGCCTGTAGCTGCATGCGACAGTCACAGCGCATTGATCCCAAGGCATCCCCTGTCAAACATTCAGAGTGCATCCTCACCAGCGCGGGCTTGGTCGCCAACTCCGCAGGATCTCCCTTGACGATTGCTAAGTGTTCTGTTTTATCTAAAGCATTACAGTAGGCATAAATTTGAAAATCACCAAACTGGCTGGGAAACTTACAGACAGTTTCGCGATAGACAAAGCGATCATGCTTTAAACGATAGCTAATCAAATCAGCAATGCTAATTAACTTCAGATTATGTTCCTGGGCATACTTAACTAACTGAGGCAGCCGTGCCATCGAACCATCAGGATTTTGAATTTCACAAATCACCCCTGCAGGATATAGTCCTGCTAGTCGAGCTAAATCAACTCCTGCTTCGGTATGTCCTGCTCGTTTTAAGACTCCCCCGTTCCTGGCTCGGAGGGGAAAAATATGTCCTGGACGCACTAGATCATCAGGGATGCTGGCAGGATTGATTGCCACTTGAATGGTGCGGGCGCGGTCATCCGCAGAAATTCCTGTAGTTACGCCGAGCTTGGGAGAAGCATCAATACTAACGGTAAAAGCTGTTTGATTACTGTCGGTATTTTTGCTCACCATTAGAGGTAAATCTAGAGCATCAAGGCGATCGCCTGTCATTGCCAGACAGATTAATCCCCTGGCTTCTACTGCCATAAAGTTGATTATGCTGGGGGTAGCAAATTGAGCAGCACAGATTAGATCTCCCTCATTCTCTCTATTTTCATCGTCTACAACCACTATGGAGCGTCCTGCTTTAATATCAGCTAAAGCTGAATCTATCGAGTCAAAAATGACAGAATTGCTTTGAGGGGTATCCACTGTAAAAATCTTAGTTAAAGAAAAGTACTCCAAAACTCTTTACCAGGAGTATTGAAGTAATTCTAACTTTTTTTGCTTACTTTAGTTAATGATTACCCTAATGGTGGTTCGGCAATCCACCTGTAAATTAGGTAGATGAATAACCGCTTTTAGTTCATCATGTAGTAGAGTAACAATACTGTCACATGAAGTGTTGAATCATTCGAAGATATTTATATTTAACTAAAGATCGTTCAACATTTGCTAAAGATAGTTGAACCTTTATTACAAATAAAACGTCTAAACGCTCAGTCAGACAGTTGAGTCAGACAATCAGCGTGATAACGCCGTCAAACGATGGTAGACCCGTTGACCAGAAGATATATCTTGAACAACTCCAAGATTTTGTCTGCTCCGCCGCTTTTCGCGGGGATCAAATTAGCAAAATTGAGAAGTATCACTGACTTTTGAAGTTTATAAGGAGTCATAACTGTACAGATGCCTAAAGCCAACATCAAAACAACAACCTCTAAAGGAAACTACTCAGCAGATATGGTCAGAACTTATCTGCATGAAATTGGTCGGGTACCCTTGTTAACCCATGAACAAGAAATTGTTTATGGTAAGCAAGTGCAGAAAATGATGACCCTGTTAACCGAAAAAGAAGAGTTAGAGCGTGACCAGGAATGCGAACTCAGCCTGAAGGAGTGGGCAGCCAATGCCCAACTGAGTGAAATTGAACTTAACAGGATTATCAAACAAGGTCAAAGAGCTAAACAAAAAATGATCGAGGCAAACCTGCGTTTGGTAGTGGCGATCGCCAAAAAATATCAAAAACGCAACATGGAATTTCTCGATCTGATTCAGGAAGGAAGTTTGGGTCTAGAAAGAGGCGTGGAAAAATTCGATCCTACCAGAGGATATAAGTTTTCCACCTATGCCTACTGGTGGATTCGCCAAGCTATCACTAGAGCGATCGCTCAACAGGCTCGTACCATTCGTCTACCAATTCACATTACCGAAAAGCTCAATAAAATCAAAAAAGCCCAGCGAGAGCTGGCTCAACAGCTAGGTCGTAGTGCCGAGGTAGGGGAAATTGCTCAAGAATTGGATCTTAAGACAGAACAAATTCGCGAGTATTTGAGTATTGCCCGTCAGCCAATTTCTCTGGATGTTCGTGTTGGTGATAATCAGGACACTGAATTATCCGAATTACTAGAAGACGAAGGAATTTCACCCGACCATTATGCAACTCAGCAGCTACTACGTAATGATTTGTATAGCTTAATGGCAGATTTATCTCCTCAACAACAGGAGGTCATCACATTACGTTTTGGTTTGGATGATGGCAAGGAGCTATCTTTAGCCAAGATTGGTCAGAGAATGAGCATTAGTCGTGAGCGGGTACGTCAATTAGAACACCAGGCTCTTAACCATCTGAGAAGACGCAGAAATCACGTTAGGGAGTACATGGCTAGCTAAAATTAAAAGTTATTTTCTTTAATTACTGGCGATCTCTGCAAGTTTGTTATAAATTCGATCTATTATTCTGTAGATCTGTATGTTTATAACAGAAGTTGAGGTCGCCATCATATTAGTATTATCAATCAAACAATCTAAACCAACCCCTGCTGGATACCCTGGTATTCTAGCAGGGGTTCATGTCAAAATAACCATCGAGCGTGACAATTATGGTCTGGAAGGTGTCGGCTAGATTAGAAAGTCAACGACTCGAAGGATTTTTATTCTCAGAGGAGAACTAGGTTTTTATCAGAGAATTCTTAATTAAGTGGCGTAGGAGTAAAGAATGACACTATTCAATGAAACTTTAAATGGCAAAGAGCGTAAAATTCCTGTTAACAGGAATAGTAAGTCAAGCACTCTAAGTATTTTCAGAGCCGAGGCTATACAGGGTTGGTTAATTGATAAATTAGCAGAGGTATTAGAAATTGAGCCGAATCAAATTGATGTCGGTCAAGATTTTGAAGAATATGGCTTAGAATCGATTGAAGCCATCAACTTATCTGGTGATTTGGAAGATTACCTCGGTTGTCGTCTACCGCCTACTTTGCTGTGGGATTATCAAAATATTGAAGCTTTGGCTCAATACCTAGCCAATGGTAATTTATCTCAGATACAAGCTAACTCTGGTAATTTAGAACTCAAATCTGCTGGAACTGTCGAAGATACATCCCAAGTTGACAAGAAAGACAAGTATCAATTTGACATACCTTTAGAAAACTATCAATTTGTCGAATTTCCCGAATATAAAAAACTATTAGCTCAACAAGAGCAGGTCAAAAGTTTGGGTAATGGCAACCCGTTTTTTGTACCTCAAGAAACTATAGTCAACGATCGCACCACGATTAATGGTCGCGAATTGATCAATTTTGCTACCTATAACTATATTGGGATGTGTGGCGATCCTCAAGTGTCTCAGGCAGCTAAAGATGCTACCGATATTTATGGAACATCTGCCTGTGCCAGTCGCTTAATCTCAGGAGAAAAACCTCTTCATAGAGAACTAGAAAAAGAGCTGGCGGATTTTATTGGTGTTGAAGACAGCATCATCCTGGTTGGTGGTCATGCTACCAACGTTACTACTATTGGTCATTTATTTGGTAAAGACGATCTAGTTATTTATGATGCTTTAAGCCATAACAGTATTCTTCAGGGGTGTTTTCTCTCTGGAGCCAGCTTAGTCGCTTTTCCCCATAATGATACCGAAGCTCTGGAAAAAATCTTAAGAGATCGCCGTCACCGTTATAAACGAGTCTTGATTGTGCTTGAAGGGGTCTACAGTACCGATGGTGATATTGCTGAGCTCCCCTCTGTTATTGAACTAAAACAGAAGTATAAGACCTTCCTAATGGTGGATGAAGCCCATTCTATTGGTGCGATCGGTAAAACTGGTAGAGGCATCAGTGAATACTATGATATTGACCCCAATGATATTGATCTGTGGATGGGTACTTTAAGTAAGTCTTTTGCTAGCTGCGGAGGTTATATCGCAGGCTCCTCTGCCCTGGTTGAATATCTCAAATATACTGCCCCTGGTTTTGTTTTTAGTGTTGGCATGTCTCCTCCAAATGCAGCAGCAACCTTGGCAGCAGTTCGCGTCCTCAAATCAGAGCCCGAAAGAGCGACTACTCTCCAAGCTAGAGCAAAATTATTTTTGGATCTAGCGAAAGAACAGGGTTTGAACTCTGGAATGAGCAAAAATTCGCCAGTGATTCCCATTATTGTCGGAGACTCCCTTAAATCAATTCAGCTATCTCAGAATTTGTTTAAACGCGGAATTAATGTCCCATTTATGATTTATCCTTCCGTACCTCAACATGCAGCGCGATTAAGATTTTTTATCACTTGCAATCACACAGAAGAGCAAATTCGCCTAAGCATAAAAATTCTCACTGAAGAATTAAAGAAACTCTAATTTTTATCATAACTATAATTTTTTTCATCCACAGGAGTAGTTTTAATTACTCCTGTGTTATTGTTTGTAATAATTTTGTGCATTTGTGGTTGATCAATTTATAAAAGAACCATAAAACGCAGCAAAGATATCTAAAGATATTAAACGAATAACTCATCCATTGTTACTAATATTATTGATTTTTTTGTCTAATAAAGTTTAATTTAATACACTTAAAATAAATAGTTTATTGACTCAATTAAGGGATATATAATTAAATTTCCAATGCGTATTTGCTCGGAGAAAAAAAAAGCTTTATCAAGTTTTTCCGTAAAACAACTATGGTGTAGTTTTTTCTATCAACAGAAAATAAGATTTAGATTCACCTCAATAGATTGTTGATCCCGAAAAAACTTTATTTTTATGGATACTCAAGCTCTTAGTTACCGTTGCATGGATTTTTTACAAAATTATCACCGCAACCCCTCTTTAAAATTACGCAATAAATTAGTTGAGCTAAATGCAGGTTTAGTTAGAAAAGTAGCCCACCAAATCTGTCGTAAATGTGCAGAACCTTATGAAGATTTAGAACAGATTGGTTACCTTGGTCTAATTCGAGCGATTGAACGATTTGATCCTCAGCAAGGTTCGGCATTTAGTTCCTTTGCAATTCCTTATATCCGGGGAGAAATGCTGCATTACCTGAGGGATAAAGGCAGTATGATGCGAATTCCGCGAAGATGGCAAGAACTTTATACTAAAGGGAAAAAACTACGCAAAGATTTAATTGAAAAACTTGGTCGCTTGCCCAAAGATACTGAACTTGCTGCTGGCTTAGGTATCCCCTTAAACGAATGGAGTGAATGCCAATTAGCTTTGCAAAATCGCCTGCCAATTAGTTTAGATGCACTTGTCAATAATTCAATGGATTCTTCCATAACTTTTGGTGATACGATCGCTGATCCTAACTATCAAAAGCAGCGTAAATTAGAAGATGATAAGCTTCAACTGCAAAGAGCAATGAGTCAGTTAGAAGACAAGACCAAAGCTGCAATTGAATGTGTTTTTCTCTGGGATCTACCCCGCAAAGAAGCCGCTAAACATATCGGCATTAGTCCTATGACTGTCACCAGACATTTACACAAAGGGATTGAACAATTAGGCACAATGCTTGAACCACAAGCAGCATAAGTTTAAATAGATCTTTTAATGGATCGATCAATTATATTTTTGTCTTAGTTAATTTTATTCAGTAAGCAATCTACATATTTTAAGGCATCTAAACATTACCTTTTTAAGGTTATTATTTCTTAAATAATATTTCTAAGTAAAGTTTCAACAGTCTATTTATTAAGCATCTTATTTATTATTTATAAGGTGCTTATTTTTTCGGTCAATATCATTTGATTTGTTCTCATACCAAATTAAATGATATTGATTGTCGGGCACTAAAAATATTTAGAGCCATATTTTTCATATTTATCCCCTTAATCAAAATTAATAGACAGCTAGTCAAGTTTTAAGCTCTTTTTAAGTAAACCTTGAGAACCTTGATTGATAGAGTTAAAGTATAGGCGATATATCAGTCTCAAAAATCATGAGAACCAATAAGTATAGATACCTCAAAATAGCCATGCTAGTCTTGATCGGCATAGCTTTGGTCGCGACACCAGTTCAAGCACAAGAGGCTGTAAGTAGTGGAGGATTTAATCCTAAAGCATTACTGTGTGATCAGGCTTTACCTTGGATTCAAAATTTGGGTTTAGCGGGTTCAATAGCTTTTATCTGCATCTATGCTGTTGGTACTGTGGCATTTTTTCCTGGTTCTATACTTACCCTTGGTGGCGGAGCTATTTTTGGTTTATTCTTAGGATCACTCTATGTTTTTATTGGTGCGACTATTGGTGCAACTTTAGCTTTTTTGGTCGGACGATATATTGCTAGAGGTTGGGTATCAAAGAAAATAGCAGGCAACAAAAAGTTTGCGGCGATCGATAAAGCCGTGGGCAAAGAAGGTTTCAAAATTGTGGCATTAACTCGGTTATCACCCATATTCCCCTTTAATCTGCTCAACTATGGCTTGGGAGTTACGGGAGTATCTTTAAAAGATTATGTGCTGGCTTCTATTGGAATGATTCCTGGAACTATTATGTATGTTTATTTTGGTTCTTTAGGAAATATAAATACTATCTGTAATGGAGGTGGTACTGGTGATAATTCTACGGTTAAGTGGGCAATTCGTATTATTGGTTTGATAATCACGGTGGCGATTACTCTCTACGTGACAAAAATTGCGCGTAAAGCTTTAGATGAGTCGATTGATGGTGGCGAAATTGCAGGAAATGAACCACAGATTTAGGGAATAGGATTTATAAATACAATTCATCTTGCTTTGCTTGACGAAGCTAAATAGATTTAATTTTTACCAATACTTAAATATGAACGATCAAGACCATGCTGTAACCATCGCACCGATGGATGAATATAACCTGGAGTTACTGGCTAACGTTCATCCTCCTGATTGGGCAAATCCTCAACCTGCTGACTGTTATGATTTGGTAGTTATTGGGGCAGGGACAGCAGGATTAGTAACAGCTAAAGGTGCAGCAGGCTTAGATATTGGGCTAAAAGTAGCCATGATTGAAAAGAATCTCATGGGAGGAGACTGTTTAAATGTCGGTTGTGTTCCTTCTAAATGCTTAATTCGCTCTTCTCGTGTAGTGGCAGAAATGAAGCAAGCTTTACCTTTTGGAGTTCAACCTCCAGATAATATTGAGATAGATTTCCCAGCAGTAATGGCGAGAATGCGTCAGGTGAGAACCAAAATTAGCCCTGTAGATTCGGCAGAAGCAGCCAAAAAGGCTGGAGTTGATGTATTTTTTGGTGAGGCAAGGTTTGAAAATCAAGACACAATTACTGTTGGGAGACAAACACTCAAGTTCAAAAAAGCAGTTATCGCTTCTGGTGCGCGAGCAGTTAGACCCAAAATTCAAGGCATAGAGGAAACTGGATATCTTACTAATGAGACTATCTTTTCTCTTACTGAGTTACCCCAAAAACTAGCCGTAATTGGAGGCGGTCCCATTGGTTGCGAGTTAGCGCAGGCTTTCCATCGCTTAGGCAGTGAAGTAATTTTGTTCCATAAGGGTTCTCACTTACTAAATAAAGAAGACCCAGATGCAGCAGAGGTAGTCCAGCAGAGGTTTATCAACGAAGGGATTCGCTTGGTATTAAATTGTCAGTTGCAGTCAGTGAGGCAAACTCCAGAAGGTAAAGTAATTACTTTTAGCGGTGATGCTGGTCAACAAACCGCGATCATCGATGAAATTTTAGCGGGTGCTGGTAGACAACCTAATGTAGAAAGTCTTAATTTAGAAGCAGTTGGGGTGGATTATGATTCTAGGAGAGGACTAAAAGTCAACGACAAGCTACAAACTACTAACTCTAAGATATATGGAGCAGGAGATATCTGCATGAATTGGAAATTTACCCATGCAGCGGATGCAGCAGCCCGAATCGTAATCAAAAATACTCTGTTCTCTCCTTTTGGTTTTGGTAAATCAAAACTCAGCGATTTAGTTATGCCTTGGGTTACATTTACCGATCCTGAAATTGCTCATGTTGGCATGTATGAAGAAGAGGCACAAGCAAAAGGAATTGCCTGCCATACAATTAAAATTAATTTTGATGATGTCGATCGCGCCCTGGCAGATGGCGAGACTGAAGGCTTTCTTAAAATTCTGCACAAACGGGGTTCAGACGAAATTTTAGGGGCTACCGTAGTCGCGCGTCATGGAGGAGAGATGATTAGCGAAATCACTACCGCCATGATTGGTGGTATGGGTTTAAGCAAGCTCTCTACTGTAATTCATCCCTATCCCACCCAGGCAAGTGTCATTAAACAGGCTGCTGATACTTATCGACGGACTTTATTAACAGAGAGAACTAAGAAGTTATTAGGATTTTTATACAAGTTATCGTGAGTCACGACAAGTTTTCGTGGATATTGGCAGCAATTCCAAATTCAAATGATTAAGAAGAGTTAAAAGATAAATTAGCGACCGCATTACTAAGAGGAGTAGATATATTCCCCAGAAAATGCGATCGCTCGTTGACAAGATGAATTTGGAATCTCGATCAAGGTTTGACCTTCTTCGTTTTTGATAATAATGCAGCGAACATTACAATTAAACTTATTTGGTTTTGGTCGAAAGTTAGAAAATTAATTTAAAATCCTTAAGATACGATGATTTTCAGCGATAGTAATTTTCATGACTGACTCTGGCTTAAAAAAAGTTTTCGATCACCTATGCCAAAATCTTGCCAAAGATCGACTCGTTCAAACTACAACTCATAATCTTAGACATCGTTTAAATGTTGATCGCTTAGTAATTTATTACTTTTATCGTCAATGGGAAGGAAGAGTAACCTATGAATCAATCAGTTCCCCGGAATTTTCGATTTTTGGCTCAACTGGTCCTGATGAATGTTTCAATAGAGAATATGCGGCAATGTATCAAGCAGGAAGAATAAGTGCGATCGCTAATATCCAAACCGCACCTATTGCTGAATGTCATCGGGATTTCTTGCAAGATCTAAAAGTTAAGGCTAATTTAGTAGTGCCGATTTTGTCATCCCAAGATTTGTGGGGGCTATTGGTTGCTCATCATTGTCAAGCTCCCCGAAATTGGAGTCAAGCCGATATTCAAGCCATGCTGGAAGTGGCTAATACTTTGGCTCAATCTTCTGTCATTGCTAAAACTGTTATCTAGCTAGCTCTGAATAGTTTAAATGACTTCTATTACACGTAATCTTATTGCAGGTATCTCTAAATTATTTCCTAATGCCGTATTTTACCAACAAACATCATCAAAGATACTCTCACTAACAATTGATGATGTTGGAGGAGATGACACAGTGGAAATTCTCGATGTAATTGATCGCTTCAATCAGGATATACCAAATGAGCAGGATCGAATAAGAGCAACCTTCTTTGTTATTTCTGAAAAAGTAGATGGTACTAGAATTCTTGATGAGATCTTAAATAGAGGTCATGAAATTGGTAATCATGGGCATCAGGATCACTTCCATGCCTTTTTATGTCCTCATGACTTTGAATCTGAGATCAACCAAACTCATGAAATATTATCCCTTAATACAGTGCGATCGCAAATTAAGTGGTTTCGCCCAGGACGAGCTTTATACAATGGTGGGATGCTCAAAATTTTGCGGAAGATGACTGGATATTACGCTAAATTTGCTTTAGCTTCTCTGCTTCCATTGGATACCTACCCCATAACCAATAACCCGAAGTTTACAATCAAATATATATCTCATTTCATCTTTCCAGGTTCAATTTTGCTGCTACATGGTGGAACATCAAAACGTACCGCAAATACTGTAGAAGTTCTCAGTACGTTACTAACTCAACTTAGGGAACAAGCATACAAAGTGGTTACCTTATCCGAACTTTGGGAATCTGAATAATAAATCGCGCTTTCCGTTAATTAATTTTCCTTGGGTTTGGGTTTTTGATCATGAAAGCAATTATATCTAATTCCTTGTAATTTGCTCTAAAAAATGTCTAGAGGGAATCGTTAAATGATAGTCTTAAAGGTGGCAAAATTTTACACTTAATTAAGATTTTACCTGCCATATAAAAACAGCCGACCACCAAGTAGATATTTAAAAATGGTAGCGACCACAAAGAAAACAAACACTGGTAGAATTACACAGATTATCGGCCCCGTATTAGATGCCGAGTTTCCTAGCGGGAAAATGCCCCGTATTTATAATGCTTTAAAAGTAGAGGGAAAAAATCCTGCTGGACAAGACGTTTCAGTAACCTGCGAAGTGCAACAACTACTTGGTGATAACCAGGTTCGTGCTGTTGCCATGAGTGGTACTGATGGACTAGTTAGAGGGATGGATATTGTCGATACTGGCGCAGCGATTAACGTGCCTGTCGGGAAAGGGACTTTAGGCAGAATTTTTAATGTCTTGGGTGAACCCGTAGATGAGAAGGGACCCGTAAACACAGACGAAACTTTTCCCATCCACAGACCTGCTCCTAAGTTAACTGATTTAGAAACAGCACCAAAAGTATTTGAAACTGGAATTAAAGTTGTGGATCTGTTAACACCCTATCGCCAGGGTGGGAAAATTGGTCTATTTGGCGGTGCTGGTGTGGGCAAGACCGTTATTATGATGGAATTGATCAACAATATTGCGATTAAACACGGTGGCGTATCCGTATTCGGTGGTGTGGGCGAACGTACTCGTGAAGGTAATGACCTTTACAACGAGATGATTGAGTCCAATGTAATCAATGCGGACAATCCCGAAGAATCTAAGATTGCTCTGGTTTATGGGCAGATGAACGAGCCACCTGGAGCCAGAATGCGCGTTGGTCTATCAGCACTGACTATGGCTGAATACTTCCGCGACGTTAACAAGCAAGACGTACTGCTATTTATTGATAATATTTTCCGCTTTGTGCAAGCTGGTTCCGAAGTATCTGCACTCTTGGGTCGTATGCCTTCAGCGGTAGGTTATCAGCCTACTCTTGGCACTGACATGGGAGATTTGCAAGAGCGGATCACTTCGACTAAAGAAGGTTCAATTACTTCTATCCAAGCAGTATATGTACCTGCGGATGATTTGACAGACCCCGCTCCTGCAACTACTTTTGCTCACTTAGATGGAACTACAGTACTATCTCGTGCCTTAGCTTCTAAAGGTATTTATCCTGCGGTAGATCCTTTGGATTCTACTAGCACCATGCTACAACCAAGCATTGTCGGAGAAGAGCATTACAATACTGCTCGTGCGGTTCAATCAACATTGCAACGTTACAAAGAGCTACAGGATATTATTGCCATTCTTGGTTTGGACGAACTTTCTGAAGACGATAGAATTGCGGTAGACCGCGCTCGTAAAATCGAACGTTTCTTATCTCAGCCCTTCTTTGTGGCGGAAGTATTTACAGGTTCCCCTGGCAAATACGTATCCTTAGAAGATACTATCAAAGGCTTCCAGGCTATTCTCAATGGCGAATTAGATGACTTACCCGAACAAGCATTCTATTTAGTGGGAGATATTGAAGAAGCCAAAGCCAAAGCAGAAAAACTAAAAACTGAGGCTTAATCAGTGAACAGTGAACAGTTAACAGTTATTCAAAAGTTATCAGTTATCTCTGACTCAGTTGGTATATTTCTCACTATGTAGTCTTCATCATACATAATTGAATTGTGTTGTTACTGATAACTAACTGTTCACTAATCTCTGATAGTTAGTAAACAAGCTCGATTTGTCTGAATGTCTTTACTTAAAGGGATTGAGCGAAATAATCAATAATTTATAATTAGAGAAATGGTGTTAAGCGTAAAAGTTATTACTCCAGATAAAACAATCTGGGACGATCAAGTAGAAGAGATTATTCTACCCAGCACCACTGGACAATTGGGAATTCTTTCTGGTCATGCCCCTCTTCTGACTGCTTTAGAGGTTGGTGTACTGCGGGTGCGTCCCAGCAAGGAATGGAAAACGATCGCTCTGATGGGGGGTTTTGCCGAAGTAGAAGATAACGAGGTCAAAATTCTAGTTAATGGTGCAGAATTAGGAGACGACATCGATCAAGATACTGCTCGTAACGATTATGAACAGGCAAAAACTAGATTTCAGAAAGTCGAAAATAGTGATGACCGTCAGGAAAAAATCCAAGCAGAAAACTTAATGAAAAAAGCCAGGGCGCGTCTTCAAGCTTCTGGGGTCGCGGTCTAAAAAAAGGATAAGCGATGAATGAGGACGAAAAACTATTTTTAACTTCCGCCGTCGTTATTTATCCCTCAATGGACTTCAATTAAAAAAGGGCAGAATAATACTCAGATCTGCCCTTTCTTGTGAAATGTTATTTTACAGAAAAAAAATTTCTAACTTCGAAGCTCAAATCTGAAACTCAAATCTGAAATATTGTATCTTCTGACAATTGGTAATTAATTAGTTCCAGTGAACACAATGTTAGGGAACTTGGTTTGAGCCTGGGTCATCGGAGTAGTCTTACCTCTTTCTGTCCAGAAATTGATCACCTCTGTAGCTTGGTTGAGAATCTCAATGCTCTCTGCTTCTTCAATCCAATGCTTTGCTTCTAATTCGTCTTTTAGCTGTTGCCAAGCATCATTACGAGGCCAAAAGTAATAGGCTGTCAAAGGACTTGTACCTTTCCCTACCACCTGATCTACTGCGATCGCTACATTTTTATCTAACCACAAAACTTTTAATTTAAACCTTGCTGTTTCTGACTCCAATTAAGCCTCCAAATAATTATATTAAGGAATATTTTACATAGTTAACCAATGATAATTATACAAGAAAGCGAACATGAATAAAGAGCAATTAAGCGCAATTATAGTTTTTGATATTGACGGCGTGATTAGGGATGTGGGAAATTCCTATCGTAAAGCGATCGCCGATACGGTAGAAGAGTTTACTGGTGGTGCTTGGCGACCAACTATGGAAGATCTCGATAACCTTAAATCCGAGGGAATTTGGAATAATGATTGGGAAGCATCACAAGAGTTGGCATATCGTTATTTTGAAGCACTGGATCGATCTCGTGAGTCAGTAGAGTTAAATTATGAACGCATTGTCGAATTTTTTCAGGAGCGTTACCGTGGCAAACATCCTGAGCTTTTTGATGGTTATATTGCCGATGAACCTTTGTTGGTATCTCCCAATTATTTCCAGCAGCTAAATAATAATCAAATTGGTTATGGATTCTTCAGTGGTGCCACCAGAGGATCGGCAGAATTTGTGATTAAACAGCGTTTGAAGTTAGACAATCCTGTTTTGGTAGCCATGGAAGATGCACCCAGTAAACCTGATCCTACGGGAATGTTTGATGCCATTGCTCAAATTGAAAGCAACCCCAGCAGTGTCCCTGCATTTTACTTAGGGGACACGGTAGCTGACATGTATACCGTAGCCAAAGCCAAAGAAATAAGAACAGAACGTAACTGGATTGGGATTGGTATTCTTCCGCCTCATGTACAAACCTCTGAGACAAGACAGGCGGATTATGCTCAAAAATTGATGTCAGCAGGTGCAGAGATTGTTTTGAGTAACGTAGAAAAGTTAGATTTACAGTTGATTGATGAGTTAATCAGTTAATCTAAATTATTTATAATTTTATAATCGAAAAGGGTTAAGGTTAAGTTATGGTCAATTAGCGGTGTTATTTATAAGTTATATAGTAAGCCAATCAGACCATAAATACGGTAAATCATTACTTAAACAAGCAATCTAATTCTCAACTACTAACTAGTAAAACTCATCAATTTTTCGGTCATTTCAAAATTAGCGATAACATTTTGTACGTCATCGAGGGATTCCAGGGTATCGATGAGTTTAACTAGCGATCGCCCTTGTTCTGGATCGGTTATCTCTAGATTGTTATCAGGTATCCAACGCAACTCGATATCTTTGATTGAGAAGTCATACTTTTGCAAAGTCTGATTTAAGTTATCTAAGTTCGCAACTTCGGTGAATACTTCGGCAACGCCTTCTTCCTCGTAAATTTCATAAGTCTCTGCTTCTCCTTCCATAGAAGCTTCCAGTAATTTTTCCTCGTCGATACTTGCTACGGTTACCGTTCCCTTTTGCTCGAACATCCAGCTAACGCAACCAGTTTCCCCTAAGTTTCCTGCATTTTTGGTAAATGCCGAACGGAGATAGGCAGCAGTCCGATTACGATTATCAGTTAAAGCTTCAATTAGAACCGCAACGCCCCCCGCACCGTAACCTTCATAGCGTATTTCTTCGAGGACAGCAGCATCATCTTGATAGGTTCCTGCCCCCTTAGCCAGCGATCGCTCAATACTATCGTTCGAAACCCCTGCTGCTTTGGCTTTATCTATTGCTGTACGAAGTTGGAAGTTGCCGTCAGGATCGGCAACACCATTACGGGCTGCCACAATAATGGCGCGAGATAGCTGAGTAAATGTTTTTCCTTTTTTGGCATCGACTCTCGCTTTTTGTCTTTTAATATTCGCCCACTTACTATGTCCTGCCACGGTCGTTTTCTATCCCCTACTGAATTTAATGTACAGACAAGGTATGCCTTATCTCTAACATTTTACAAATGCTTTAACCTTTATTTGCTATTTGCTTTTTTGCGTTGAGCATCGGGACAAGGAGGAGAAGCAAGTGAACCATCAAGCCATCCTGTCGCCTGATTGAGATGTTGCAAAGCTTCTTCTGGTTGATCTTTGAGCAAGAAAACCAGTGCAGAAGTTAGCTGTTGTTTTGCTTGGGCTTGACGATTTCCTTTGAGACGATGCCAGTTTTGATGGGCAATTACACTACGTTCAGCTAGAGCTTGGGCTAATTCTAAATCAGTTAAGTCAGCAGGGACTTTGTTAGTTGATAAGGGCGTTATGTCAAACATGAGTTAATATCGTGTCGATCTAAATTGCTTCATCTTTAATTTTAACGATGTCATCCCCTAAATCTGGCGACGCTAAAGAAAACGAATTAGAACATATACTATTTGAGGTAGAGCGATCGCTCGAACAACTACAGCAAAGACATAACCAGGTTAAACAAGATCTTGCCAAGCGATCGCACCTTTTAGAGCGTCAACAGGAATTAAAGCAGCAACAAGATCAATCTCTGCCGAAACCCTTAAAAACCGAACTGCGTAGTCTCCAGCAAGAGCTTGATAGTCTAGAACTCAATTTAGAAAGTGTTCTACTACCTGATATTTTTTGGCAGGTAGTACGCTTTGTTTTTTTAGGAATTGCGATCGGCTGGTTTCTTCATGTTTGGGCGACTTGAATCTTAGAGGATTTACGAATTATTGTTTCAGGTATTTAGCATTCCGTGCGGGAAGCCCCGCGCTCTGACTTCAAGAATGTAGAGTCGAGCCCTAAAGGATTAGCTTCGCGTCCGTCGGGATGATAGCACGGGCTGGCGTAAGATAGTAAACAGTTAACTTGATATTCAAGAATCTTCATCTAGTAAAGGTTTCAAGCCTTGTAAGATGCTTATATCTGAAAGAAGACTAAAAGGCTCGTCAGATATTTGTACCTCGACAACTGAAAATATAGGGTTTTACAGGGAAGTTCGATCTAAATTGATTGTTTCCTCCTGTAAGTAAAATTTTCAAGGAACGTTGGTTCTAGGTTTTCAATGGTGTCACGACTCGCGCGTTCCCTTGCACCAAACTAAGCGGTGTAAACGCCTGTCGGCGATGTTATGCCCTTGTGGTACGCGGGGTCGCTCGTCAAACCTTGGATGCCAGAGGGGCAGGACTCGTACCTCTCTATAAAATGCGGTAGCAGGAAACAACAGGAGTACTGTAAACGAAGTTCTCTCTATTCTACGGGATTTGGGGAAGCCAGCATTGTATGCTTCGCATCAATGTCTGGAGAGTCACGCTACTCTAGCAACAATCGTTCTATGTCGAGGACTATTAACGGAAATACTGGGGTTCGTAAAACCTGCCATGGTGAATACCTGTCTCATATCTAAGGCAAAGTATTGATCTAAATAGGGTTCGGTGCTTTTGAGCAAGGTTAGGATATAAGGTGGCATTCTCTTATATACTTCTGATTGCGGATTCATGTCCATGATTGCCAGATAACCTCCTGGACGTAAGAGGCGGTGAGCTTCTTTAATAATTGCTTGCGCCGCAGTGGTAGGAAGCTCATGAAACATCAAGCAAGCTGAAACTAAATCAACACTATTATCGGGGAAGTCTGTAGATTCCGCAGCAGCATGAACCCATTTGATGTCATGTTTACTCTCATGTTTATTTTCTTGTCCTCGATATTGAGCCACTGATAAAAAGTAAGGAGAAAGATCAACACCTGTAATCTGTGCTTGAGGAAAAACTTCTTGTAGCGCCAGGGTGCTCATTCCCACACCACAACCGAGATCAAGAATATCACTAGGGGTAATTGATAGCTGCTTGAGTAGCGCCTCGTGATAGCTTTGACGCAGCATTGAATCACCATTAATATCACCATCTGACCAAATTTTGGCATGGACAGCACGGGCAGCCGATTCTACTTCCCAAGCAGCTTTCCAGCTTAAATTACCCTCATCGTAAGCATGAAAGGATGTGGTGTAATAGTCAGGATAGCTCAGGTTCGGATTTTGTATTGCTGCTAAATTTGAATCCCAATTATGATTGCCCAACTGCTTAACGTTCTCTTGCCAGGGAACACCAATTGCTTCCGCGCGTTTAATCATTCTCTGGCGGGCGCGGGTTTTAGCGAAGTTGGCTAAAGGTTTAATTGACAGGAAGATTTTTACTAAACGAGAAGTTATCCCGATTCTGGGTTGAGATGTAGTAACAGTCATGGAACAAGAATTACTATTAGATGATTAAATTGCCCTTAATTGCCCTTAATTGCCCTTATTGTATGATGCAGACGTACCCCTTTTTAAATGAAGTAGGTTAACGCTAGTATTATTTAAGCAAAAACAGCCTAAATTAAGCTAATAGCTTGGTTTATATGAATTTAAGATGAAGATTATCCCTTTTTCAACAAGATTGGGTAAAAATACCGACCATTTATAAAAGCTTATGGAATAATAAATATGAGACTAGATATTCATTATGATTTACCAATTGAAAGAGGTGCGTCTTTAGACAACGCACTTTTTTTTTGTCAATTTTTTATTGCTAAATCTCCGTAATAGTTCTAAATTAATTGACAGCAGTAGTCTCTGGTGTAGACTGATGACTACTATAAATTTCTGAAGATAGCTTTGAAGAATCCCTCTAGCTACTGGCAACTCATTCCTTTTGTTCGCCCTCAAAGCCTAACGATAGTTTGGGCTTTTATCTGTACCCTCATCTTTACTATATTTTGGCCGATCAAAGCGTGGTTAGCAGGAGAAGTAAGTCAATACATTGGCAAAGGAGATCCCAACAGTATTGCTCGCATAGCGGGATTAGCTGCAATTGTCTTTCTGCTTCAGGGTGTTGCTCAATATGGACAAGATTCTTTAATGGCGAAAGCTGCGTTAAACGCAGCGTTAAACCTGCGAAAGTTTGTTTATAGTCATTTGCAAAAGCTAAGTCTGAATTATTTTGAAATAGCTAAAACAGGAGATCTAACTTATCGCTTAACGGAAGATATTGATCGCATTGGGGAAGTAATTAACCAGTTTTTTCATGATTTTGTTCCCTGTATTTTGCAGTTAATTGTGGTGCTGGGCTATATGCTCTGGCTTAATTGGCAATTGACGATCGCAACTCTTATTTTAGCTCCTGTAATGGGATTGATTATTGGGGCGTTTGGCGAAAAGCTCTTAAAATATTCACGGCGTAGTCAAAACCGTATTTCTAATCTGTCGGCTTTGTTAACCGAGGTATTAGGAGGGATTCGTTTAGTTCAGGCTTTTGCCGCAGAAAGTTATGAATTGCAACGTTTTAGTCATGAGGCGGAAGCTAACCGTAAGGCTAAATATCAAGCAGAGAAAGCTAAAGCATTTCAGTTTGTAGTGGTGGGTTTTTTGTTGGTAATGACCGTATTGTTTATCTTTTTCTTAGGGGGTTGGCAAATTTCTCTGGGTAATCTGACGGGAAAAGATTTTGTTAGCTACATTACAGGAGTAGCGCTATTAATTGACCCCATTACTCACACTACTAGTAACTACAATAGGTTTAAAGAAGGACAGGCTTCGGTAGATAAAATCTTTGAATTATTAGCAATTCAACCAGCAGTAATTGAAAAACAACAGGCGATCGCTCTGCAAGCAGTAACAGGTAAAGTTGAATATGATACGGTTAGCTTTAGTTATCAGAAAGGTACTTGTGTAATCAATAATTTAAGTCTATCAGCTTACCCTGGAGAAACGATTGCTCTGGTTGGCTCTTCTGGTGCGGGGAAGTCTACTTTAGTTAATCTTTTACCTCGCTTTTATAATGCTGACACTGGAGCTATTTTCATTGATGGAGTCAATATTCAAGATGTTACTCTTAGAAGCTTACGGCAACAAATAGGAATTGTACCGCAAGAAACTACTTTGTTTTCTGGTACAATTGCTCAAAATATTGCTTTTGGTAAAGCTGATTTTGATATTCAAGATGTAGAAGCTGCTGCTAAAATTGCTAACGCCCACCAGTTTATTAGCGAACTTTCCCAAGGCTACTCTACCTATGTTGGCGAAAGGGGAGTTAACCTATCAGGAGGACAAAGACAGAGACTTGCGATCGCACGGGCAATTTTACTCGATCCTCGTATATTGATATTAGATGAAGCAACCTCTGCTTTAGATTCGGAATCGGAAGCATTAGTGCAAGAGGCATTAGAAAGAATTATGCAGGATCGAACAGTATTTGTAATTGCTCATCGATTGGCAACTGTACGCAGAGCCGACCGTATTTTAGTATTAGAAAAAGGGCGAATAGTTGAATCTGGTAATCATCAGGAATTACTCGATAAAAATGGAATGTATGCTAGTTTTTATGCCCGACAGTTTCAAGAAAATTAAAGAACGCTTAATATGAATTAGCGACTTTTGAATTTATCGGTTTTAGCTTTCAGCTTATTTTAAATATTGAAATAGAGAACTAAATTGCTTCTATTTCTGTTGCACCTAATCTTTTTAAAACTTGCTTTTGTGTTGGAGTAATACTGAGATCTTGCACCTAATCTGTAACTGACTTGTGGTATTAGGGAAAAGCGGTGCCCCCATTCGGGGATAAACGACCCCGCGTCCCGTCAAGCGGGATAATATCGGCGTAAGACGTTTACCCTCAGCTTCTGGGGGCAAGGGAACGCGCACCAAGACAGGGTAAACGTTAAGGGGAAAAGGATAAAAAATTGATTATCAACCCTAGATTATTAAGTTTATTTGTACTGGTGCAAGATGTGAGTAATAACAGTAATATTGGCAATATTCATACCTTTATATGGTCTGGGTACTCGCAGGGTTTTTAAATATTTTCCTTGTTCTATGTCCCAGACTTTTATCGTTTCATCAAAGCTACCGCTGATAATATTTGACTCGCTTGCAACTACCGAAAAAATGCTGTTTAATTATCGATCTTGACGATGCTCTGCGCCAAATTATTGCCTGGTGTAAGTTCTCCCCTCTCATCAGCGGATAATTTACACCTGGAATTATTTTGTATTTCCCTATTTTTCCAATTCCCTATCTCTCTATCATCCGAAATCGTTAACTTATAGAAGTTGGAAACAGCCCTGCCCTAATGTGGGGGAGGGTTACGACGAATTTCAGTCGGTGAAAGAGTAGTCATATTAAAAGCCTGCCACCTTTTTGTAACGTATTTGAATTTACCAATGCCTATATCGCCGACGGTAGTCCAGGAATTATCCCAATCCGCGCTTAAGCTCTGCCAATAATCGCCTCCCATACTAAGTAAATAACGAGCCTGGGATCTATCATCTGTTTTTTGGGGATTATCGAGTATGAGCCTTGCTTGCACAGTGGTAAAAATACCAGCTATATCATTGGGATCTATAGAAACCCTACTAGGAAAAGGCCAGAAGTGATAATTGTATCCTGGACTTGTCTTAACCGATACACTACCATCTTGTTCGTAACGGATGTCTGCAGGTTTACTATTGATAGCATTCCCCTCATAATCTTCTCGATATGCAGCACCCTCAACTTTTTTCGAGCTTTGTAGAAGATGCCATTTGCGATCCTGTTTGCTAAATAGGTATGCTTGAATATTTTTGATTTGGACTCGCGTGTTAGTAGCAGGATTTCCCTCAGCAGCTTCATACAGTTGTCCCCATGCTGTCATCGCTTCAAATCCTCGCGAGTCTTCTCCCATACCGACACGAGGTTTCAACGCCCATCCCGTACTTATGGGAACGCCTTTAGGAATTCCCTCATGGCTTCCCATCATATCGTAAATAATAGTTTTAATTGAATTAATTGGCTTTGAAGCGCGTACATCTATTCTGTAAGCAAAACAGCAGCTAAGTACTATGGCAAATAAACAGAGTAGAAAAGTTAATCTTTTAATTCGCATGGCTCTTCAGACCTATTAAATAATAGGGAACACAATTGCATACGTCAGTTTATAAATTGAATCTAAAGCTTTGTTACCAAAAAACATCAAAAGTTTTATTCTAATTAATTTCCATAATTAGGAGTTTATTTCCCAAAAACTTGACTAATCTTTACCATTAAATGTCAGAATTTTCTTTTTGACAACTCTTGTCCGATCTAACAACACTAATATCCATTTTTTGATCGACCATGTAATCAAATTTTGTGCGTAATCTTCTAATAGAATTTGCGGGTATAGACGAATTGCTGTCCACAATCTTTGTTCAGCCTGAAGTAGCGTATTGATATTACTAACATCTTGCTTGAGATATTGTTGTGCACAATACTGATAAAACCAGGCTAAACTTTGATTTTTTAAGAATTTAAGTTCTGCTGGGACTGTTTGAAATGTTTTTTCAATAACTCTAAGACCATCATCTTCCATGTGTTTTACTTTAGTAGATGACATTGAACCTGAAGATTGACGATAAAAAATTTGGTGTTTGGGGACTACAACAAAATGCCATTTGGCAGATAAGCGTAGCCAATAATCCCAGTCAGCGCAACCAGCACAGTCAGGATCGAAGTCTCCGACAGATTCAATAGCTTGCCTGCGAATCAAAGGATTTGAACCGCTAGCAATAAAGTTGTTAACTAACAAATTAGCCTGAACATCACCTTCAAAAAACATAGAAACACCAAGGTATGAGGATGTTCCTTGCTCATTCATAAAATAAGTCCAACTATAAGCAACTCCAGCCTCTGAATGTTGTTGTAAGGCTTTAAGCTGTAATTCCAATTTGTCAGATGTCCATAAATCATCGGCATCAAGAAAAGCAATATATTCACCACTTGCACGAGTAATTCCGCGATTTCGAGCTACCGACAGTCCACCATTTTCATAACGGGACTTTGACAATTTTTACCTATCAAAAAGGGGTGAAAGCCTTGCCAGAAGCCGAATTTACCTCGTCGAGGTAAATTCGCCTGAAACCCAGATATATTAAGGATTTAGCTATTTTGAGGTTAAACCATTGATATATCAGGCTTTCACCCCTTTTTGAACCTAGTTTTTTGTCAAAGTCCCGTTAATAAATGGATGTTGGGTTGATTGAGAGTAGCAAAAGCCTCAATTAGTAATAATGGATCTTTCTGGGGATGCAAACGACCAGCAAAGAGAATAAAACGTGTGGTTTCTGGCAATCCCATTTCTGTTGCTAAAGTTTTACGTTTCTGTTCTCTTTCAGAAAAACTTAAAGGGTAAAAAGTCTCTTCGTCTACAGTATTTTTGAGATATTTAGTGTATTCAGCTAAGTTTGGATATTTTTGCCGATAAAAATTCGCTGTTGCGGTATGACAGGAATAGATGTAGCTAAATTGCTTGATTAACCTACTTTCTAGAGCAAAATATATTTTGGGGAATTTTTGCCAGAGGATAGCATTATTTCCCGTAATCGGATCCATCTGTTTCTGAATATCATTTTGAACCAACAGAGTCTTTTCGCCCTGCCACTTATAGGCAGCTAAAGCCGCTTCAACTCGATAAAAATGCATAAAGTCAGAAGCAAAATTATGCTTAAACAGTGCTGCGGTGTACTTTAGAGTTGTCGGAATCAGATGTCTGATATCATCATTTTCAACTTCAATCAGAGGCATGAATTTAATCATTCTGCCTGCAAATTCTTTTTCTTGCCAAATTCCAATGGTTATATCCTTTCCTCCAGTACCAACTAGTCTTACCTCAAACTCTGGAGGGGCGTATTTAAGAAAGGAGCAAATAAAAGTTTGAATTCCTCCGATGCTGCTACACCAAGGATTAAATTGATAAAAAATAGTTAATATCGGCTTTTTACGCATAAAGATTTGAATCTCTATTCACTCCAGGTGTTAAAGTTGTGGTATTTATCTAGTTGGTTTTGAGTAGATAGTCTCGACTATCCGATAGTTTTACTTAAATAGTTTTACTTAAATTTTTTGGGTTATTGTTGATAAATATAATAAAGTTGTCAGTATAATTATACATAGATAGAATAATTATACTTAATTTTAGGCAATAGAATTACGCAATTATGCTTAATTTTAGGCAATAGTACCTGGAAATTCTCACAAATAAACTCCGTCCAGTTTTCAAACTGGAGTTTTGTCTCAAAATAAAATAGGGCAATCAGGAATAATGCCAAAAAACTTAGGAATATAATAGCTGTTTGGAAATAAGATGCCTGTAATTATTGTTGGTTTGTCGTTAGCTATTTGGCTGTTTTTAATCTTGTTTTGGGGCAACTTTTGGCTGGCGGATCAGCGTATTGCTTATGATGCTGATCGAATAGAGACTTATCCAACTGTGTGGGCGGTTATTCCTGCTAGAGATGAGGCAGAAGCGATCGCTCTTAGCCTGACTTCTTTACTAAGCCAGAATTATTCAGGTGAGTTTTCAGTAGTATTAGTTGATGATAATAGTAGCGATCGCACTAGGGAAATTGCTCAAGCAACTGCTGATCAACTGGGCAAGAGGGAAAATTTAAAGATCATCACGGGAAAGCCTTTAGCAGAGGGCTGGAAGGGCAAGCTGTGGGCGATGCAACAGGGGGTTGAGTATGCTCAAGCACAAGCTGCTGACTATATTTTATTTACCGACGCAGACATTAAACATGATTTAGATAATTTGACTCAGTTAGTCACTAAAGCCGAAACCGCAAACTTAGACTTGGTTTCCCTGATGGTGTTGCTGCGCTGCCAAAGTTTCTGGGAGAAATTATTAATTCCTGCCTTTGTCTTTTTCTTTCAAAAGCTCTATCCATTTCCCTGGGTAAATAACCCTCATAAATCCATGGCGGCGGCGGCGGGGGGCTGCGTTTTAATTAGCAACCAAGCTTTAACCTCAATTGGCGGTATTGCTGCGATCAAAGATGCTCTAATTGATGACTGTACTCTAGCTCAAGCAGTTAAATCCCAGGGAAATAAAATTTGGCTGGGCTTAAGCGAAACCACCATTAGCCTCAGAGGATACGACAATTTAAAAGTGATTTGGGACACTATTGCCCGCACTGCCTATACTCAACTTAACTACTCACCGTTGTTGTTATTTGGCACTCTGATCGCCATGGCATTAGTTTACTTGGTTGCTCCTATCTATATAGCTGTCGGCATCTTTACTAGTAATTGGCTAGTAGTCGGCTTGTGCATCTTGACTTGGCTCTTAATGACTTGGGCTTATTTTCCCACAGTAAAGCTATATAAACTGTCTATTGTCTGGGGGTTATGGCTGCCTGCGATCGCTTTTTTATATACTCTCATGACTATCGATTCGGCAGTTAAACACTATCGAGGTAAAGGCGGTGCTTGGAAAGGAAGAACATATCAGTAATCAGTTAATTGTAATTCTTCCAGTGCTGCGATCGCAGTTTTGATATCTCTTAGTAAAAAATAGCTGGTTGATAAAACAAACTTTTGCACCATAACATAACTATAATTTATAATATTTGACTTCTAAAGTCAGCGATCGCCTGAAGCAAAATTATTTTTCGATTTACTGAATTTAGATTATTTAGCTTGATGATCAAATTGAATTCCCTCAACATTTCTGTTTTCAGGCATTTTTTGACAGGCAAACAATAGCAGTACCAACAATATAGCTGTAAATAAACGGTTAATCAGCACAGGCAAATCAATAAACACAAAATTTACACCCTCAAAACACCATATATTTTCATAGTGAGACAACTTACTAGTAAATATCTCCGTGTTATTACAGATGGAAAATTGGCACACTTGACCTAAGATCGCCGAAAGCTATGTCTAGGTAAGAATACGACCTTAATTACAATTGCAATAAATATTCTTAAATTATTCTAAAATCGTCAACCAGATTAAAAAAGCAGAGGAATAATGTGATTGAATCCCACTCCTCTGCTTTATAGAGCAATTATTACATTAAATCTCACGTCAAGCTTTAACTCACGTCAAGCTTTAACTGGCTCTGCATGTTGACGATACCATTCGATAGTATTCTTCAAACCTTGCTTAAAGTCGGTTTCTGCGACAAAGCCAAACTTCTCTTTTGCCCTTTGAGTATCTAAACAACGACGAGGTTGACCATTAGGCTGATCAGTTTGCCAAACAATCTCTCCTTGAAAATCCATTAGCTCACAAATGGTTTCTACTAGATCTTTAATCTTGACTTCGTGATTAGTACCTAAATTAACTGGTGCGGGTTCGTTGTATTTTTGAGTCGCCATCACAATGCCCCGCGCTGCGTCCGTAGAATATAAAAATTCGCGAGTAGGGCTACCATCGCCCCATGCTGGTAACTCTTTGTCTCCCCGCTGTTGTGCTTCATAAACTTTGCGAATCAAAGCAGGAATTACATGAGAACTACTGGGGTCAAAATTATCTTCAGGACCATAAAGATTAACAGGTAAAAGATAAATACCGTCAAAGTTATATTGTTGACGATAGGCTTCTAACTGCACTAAAAGAGCTTTTTTGGCAATACCATAAGGGGCGTTAGTTTCCTCGGGGTAGCCATTCCACAGATCGTCTTCTTTAAATGGTACGGGAGTAAACTTAGGATAGGCACAGATAGTACCGACGCAAACAAACTTTTCTACCCCTTCTTGATAGGCAGCATGAATCAACTGCGTCCCCATCATTAAATTGTCATAAAACAATTCAGCGGGCTTTTCTCTGTTTAAGCCAATACCGCCTACGTGGGCAGCTAAATGAACTACTATATCTTGTCCTTTAACCGCCTGCTGGCAATTTTCCCACTTACATAGGTCTAATTCACGGGATCTTGGTGTGCTGATTCTACCAATAGTTGCTCCAGCCTTACACAGTTGATCCACTACCTGTTTACCGAGAAAGCCAGTACCACCAGTCACCAGAATATTTTTATCTTGTAAACTTAACATTACTAATTTAGAGCGAGTATGTAAACATTTTAGGTATAACACCTTGATGATGACTTAAATTACTAGCTTAAATTAGTCAACAATTGTGGCAAAATTACGGCGATTTAGAGGAGTATTGTCCTCATACTTGGTACCGTCAGGAGTAGGCAAGTTGAGATTAACTAAATCAGCGTTAACCATGAGCTTAACTAGTTCTTCAAAAGTAACAGAAGGTGTCCAACCTAATTTTTTCTTGGCTTTAGTCGGGTCGCCAATTAGTAGATCAACCTCAGCAGGGCGTAAATAACGAGGATCGAAAGCTACGTAATCATGCCAGTCTAAGTTAACATGACCAAAAGCAATATCAAGAAATTCTTTGATTTCGTAGGTTTCTCCTGTGGCAACTACATAGTCATCTGGTTGCTCTTGCTGTAGCATCATCCACATCGCCTTGACATAGTCTTTAGCGTATCCCCAGTCTCTTTTAGAATCTAGATTACCCAGATACAATTTATGTTGTGTGCCTTCTACAATACGAGCAACAGCCCTAGTAATTTTGCGAGTAACAAAGGTTTCTCCACGACGAGGAGACTCATGATTAAACAGAATACCATTACAGGCGAAAAGATCATAAGATTCGCGGTAGTTAATGGTTTGCCAATGAGCATAAACCTTAGCACAGGAGTAGGGACTACGGGGATAAAAAGGCGTAGTTTCTTTTTGGGGAACCTCCAAAACCTTACCAAACATTTCTGAAGATCCAGCTTGATAAAATCTGACCTCAATTCCTGTCCGTTGCTGATAATCTCTAACCGCTTCTAATAAGCGCAAAGTTCCCATGCCTACAGAATCAACAGTATATTCAGGGGAATCGAAACTTACTCTTACATGAGACTGTGCCCCTAGGTTATAAATTTCTCTGGGTTTTACTTCTTCGAGAATGCGCCTGAGAGTAGTACCGTCTGTCAAGTCACCGTAGTGCAAAAATAATTTCGCGTCTGGGCTGTGGGGATCTATATAAATGTGGTCAATGCGATCTGTATTAAAGGTAGAAGTCCGACGAATAATGCCATGAACTTCATAACCATGATCTAATAAAAACTCGCTCAAATATGAACCGTCTTGACCAGTGATACCAGTGATCAAAGCTACTTTACGTTCATTCATTTGTCTCATTTACCTAACTTACTATTTGTGGTCAGTATTATGCTATTTTTCCTACTATAGTACACAGATAATCAAATCTATTCCGAAATAGTACCGAAAAAGCATACCAGAAAATATCTTATTGGTGGGAATTTTACCGATGCTTTTGAGAAGAATGTGAATTTGCCAAATTATTTAATATTTTGTTTGTTTAATCAGATGAGACATACATCCTGCAAAAATAAACCATAATGTGCTGGTTAGGGATGTAAATTACCAATAAGTGTTGATACCAAGTAGTCTAAAGTTTGATTTACGGAAATCTAGTAAGCACCATTATTGCGGGGAAATAAAATTACACCGACAGTCTTAAAGACAATCCATAAATCTAGTAACCAGTTATGGCTGGTGGCATAATAGACATCGATCTGCACCCTTTTAGGGTACGGAATATCATTTCTGCCCGAAACCTGCCATAAACCAGTAATTCCTGGCTTAATTTTGAGAACAGTATTTATTTTGGGACCATATTTTGGTAACTCTTCCGGCACTAAAGGTCTTGGTCCAACGACACTCATCTCTCCTTTTAATACGTTCCAAAATTGAGGAAACTCATCAAGACTAGTTAAGCGCAAAAACCGACCAAACTCAGTAATTCGCGGATCTTGTTTCAGCTTAAAACTCTCTTGAAACTCCTGACGTATTTGGTCAGAGTCTTTCATAATTGTTTCTAATGCTTGATCAGCATTATCAATCATCGTTCTGAATTTAATACATTTAAAAGGTCGATGATTTTTGCCAATTCTTTGTTGAACATAGAAAATTGGTCCCTGAGAATTTAGGGCAACCAAGATCATTAAGATCAAATATACGGGAGAAAATATACTTAGAACAAATAAAGCAAAAACTATGTCAAATATACGTTTAACTAAATTTCCGTTCAGAACAGAGAAAAGTAATTTCAATCGGTTGAGATTGAATAAAGCTCGAACGCTTTTTCTGATTAATCCCTGTACAATTTTGACGGAAATAAGCTGGCTGTTAGCAGTCATCTTACTCCTTCACACATCACACCACACTGTTTAATCATAAATCTATCAAGCTCTGATTGACTTGTAATTTTACAATCAAAGGTAAATATAGTATTTACCAAAAAGCTGTAAGCTACAAGTCTGAAGCTACCTCGGTGCCCCTTGACGGTATAAGCTTTTTAATTGACTTCTTACGACAATAGCTTTAAGGAGGTTAACCCTCGCAACGCTTTGTCACGCTACCTAGATAGTAGCTGCCAACTTATAGCTCATTCGAGTTTAAGGCTCAGCCACGGGCGGGGATGGGTATTCTTGTGAGAATTCAAGCTCCCTACCATTTGCCTAGCTTAGAGCCTAGAGCTTAGAGCTATTGACAATTATTGTTTCCACTCACGGTAACAATCCTCAATATATTTTAAATAGGATTGTCTAAATATTGTCGGACCAAACTTAATTGCTTGTAATCGGCAATTTTCTGGATGAATTTTGGTTGGCAACTGTTCAAAAATTTTCACTGCTTTAATTAAAGCTTGTGGTTGTTGAACATCAAAGAACAAACCTGTACCATCTTCGGGATATTGACGAACGTCTTTTACTGTTTCTAGAGCACCTCCTTTTCCATAAGCGATTACTGGTGTACCACAGGCTTGAGCTTCAACCAAAGCAATACCAAAGTCTTCACAAGCACCATATACAAAAGCTTTTGCCTTTGTTATGTATTGTTTAACTATATTATGAGGTTGCCAACCTAAAACCTGAACATGAGGCTCAGCTAGTTGACGTATTTCTGATAATTGTGGGCCTTCTCCAATAATAACCAAGGGTTTTTTAAGCTGATTAAACGCTTTAACAATTAAGCATATTTGTTTATAACTTACTAACCGTGAAATTGTCAGATAGAAATCATCTTTTTCTGGCTGGAAGCCAAATTTATCTAGATTAACGGGAGGATAAATTACTTGGGCTGAACGACGATAACAGCGCCAAATTCGCTGCGCTGTATGTTGAGAATTAGCGATAAAATAATCAACTCGATTGGCAGAGATGACATCCCATTCTCTGAGACGGTGTAGGATGTATCTCGCAATTATCCCTTTGATTCCTTGTCCTTGGCGATCGCCGTTCAGATAATCAAAGGTTAAGTCCCAAGCATACCTCATTGGGGTATGACAATAACAAATGTGTAATTGATGCGGATTAGTTAAGACTCCTTTGGCTACGGCATGGGAAGAAGATAAAATTACGTCGTAATGATTGAGATCTAATTGCTCGATCGCGATGGGTAACAAAGGTAGATACTTCTGAACACCATTGCGGGCTTGAGGAAATTTTTGGAGAAACGTAGTTTTTATTTCTCTTTGAAAGAGATAGCTTTCGGGATTAACCGATTCAAAATCAATTAGGGCGTAGAGATCGGCATCAATATGCTGCAAAATCTCTTTAACTACTAATTCTGACCCCCCCTTTGCTTTAGGAGTCAACCATTCATGAACCAAAGCATAATTTAAATCCACAGTTGTTCACAAAATTTAACATGATTTTGGGTAATGTCCATATTAAACATTAAATGAGGCTATTGGCAAAATTAGTTGTTGATTAAAACCCCAAAAAACTTCCTTATTACTCCTCGTTTTTTGTTGTTTACGGCTGCATAGTAGTGGTTTGAGCCTGAGTAATCAACTGCCACATTGGCGCATCTAGTTTCTTTCCTAATTGCTTATGGGGTTTTAAATTCAATCTATTAATTGCATCCTGATCGACTAAAAGATAAACAGGTTTTTTCTCCTGCCAATATTTCTGTAGTTGCTCATCAGAAGCGGGAATAACAACACGATCGCTATAAAATTCTAGGGAAGGGCGTAAACTATGGTGGACAGTGTAGATCTTCTTTTGAGGGGGAGCAGATATTTTTAGCATCTCAGCCACAGGTTTGACAGGGAAAGCTTCGTTTAATTCCCATAGCCAATGACTAGAGTTGAACAGCAACAATAAAGCTAAATAAAAGCCAGTAATAATTACGGGAATAAAATAACGAGAACTTAGCCAGAGCATCACTGAAGCTAGAGTAAAGCTTATTGCCACCACTACTAGGATTAGCGCCAGATCTATTCCTGATGCAACATCTACTAAACCGTAGTAACCGCCTGCAACCCAGCAAATCAGAGCCAGTAGGCTTAAAGATATTCTCCAGAAATAAGGAGCTTGATTTTTTGTCCAAACCCTACCTAAGCTAGCTCCCACCAGTAAAGATAACCCAGGATAGAGGGGGATCACATACCAGGGTAATTTAGTTGCCATCAGAGAAATAGCCAGAAGATAAATTCCTGTCCAAACTAAGGTTAGTTTTCCCCAGCTATCGTGACGATTGTCAAAAGCTAATTTAAATCCATAGGGCAAGAATATCAACCAAGGAAGACTATATTTAGCAATTTCCGCCAAATAATACCATGGTGGGCTAGAAAGGCTACTCACAGGCTCCCAGATGCGGTTAAAAGTCTGCGCCCCCAAACTAATACCTAAGAATTGCTCACCATATCTTAAGTACTGTAATCCATACCAGGCGATCGCAGGCATGACACCCAAAACCAGACCAACCCAAATGCGAGGACTTCTTAGTATCCAAGGACTGTCCCAAGCAATGAATATGAGAGTAATCCCTCCCAGTAATACTCCCATCATCATACCTTTGGTCAAGCAGATTAGACCAATAGCTATACCTGTACCGAGAAACCAGGAAGAATGTTTGCGTCCTCGTAACAGGCACCATACAGCCAAACAAAACCAACAGGCGATCGCTCCATCTAACATTGCTACCCGACCATGACGGACTACCGGGAGAAGAGTCAAATAAACTAAAGCTGAAAATATAGCTGTTAGGCGAGTTGCAAAGATTTCGATCCCAATAAGATATAGCAAAGGAACAGAACAGGCTGTTAATAAGGCGGGAATAATTCTCGTACTCCACTCGCTTACGCCAAATAACTGGTAACTAACAGCAATCAGCCCATGAATCAGAGGAGGTTTATTCCAGTAAGGGTCGCCGTAGTTAATCGTCGGATAAAGCCAAGTAAAACCGCCCGCCGCCCCCCTCCAGATGTTACGTGCTACCCCCGCCACGATCCCTTCATCCCAATCTCTCAGAGGTAAATTTCCCAGATCAGAAGTATAAAGAACTATCGCAGCGATTAAAAAGCCGCTCAAGTATAGATTGTCTTTAGTGAAGAACTTGTAACCGTAAACTTCCTCATCCTTCATCCTTTATCCCTGATCCTTTTACTCTGGGTAGCCACTAACTGCACCAGGATAACTGCTAACTGAATTAGGATCGTTATCTCTTTTGGAACCCAGCAATTCCAGGCGATCAACTTTGATCGTCGGACGAGAACGTTGCCCTCCTGTATTTTTATCTGTCCAGGTTTCAATTTTCAAAGAGCCTTGAATTCCAATTAATTTGCCTTTTTGAACATAATTTCCTGCTATTTCGGCAGTTTTACCCCACATCTCTAGATTAAACCAGTCTGGTTTGTCATTATTACGACTACGACGGTCAACTGCTAAAGGGAGCTTGCATAAAACGGTACCTGATTGAAAGTGAATTATTTCTGGTGCCGCACCAGCACGACCCACTAAGTTAACAACATTGAGTGACATGAGCTAATTTTTATAGTACTAAGGAACTAAAATATGATGTTTTAGTCTAGCAAATTATAGCGAAGGTAGTGCTAAAGATGTAATGAAGCATTATAGTAATGAATAAAATACCAAATAGCACCGATATGATTTTCTAGCGATTTGGAAAACGATAAAGTTTTTCGTACTAAACGCGATACTCTCTGTCTTAGTGTATTGTTGAATCTCTCAATATAGCTAGTTTTACCTGTTTCTTTCCCTACAGCTCGATGGCGTTTTTTAGGAAATACTGTTCCATAAGCTGCCCCAAAATCAGTATAAGCGACCGCACACTGACGATATACTGATGGCAAAGAATTCCATAATTTTCTGGCTGCTTTTTCGTCGCGATCGCCGATATACACTCCCACAATTTCACGAGTCTTGACATCTAAAGCTAGCCAGACCCACTGTTTGTTACCTTTGTTATCCACAAATGACCATAGTTCATCATATGCGGAGCGGTATCCTTTAGGACACTGCATAGTTAACTTACCTTTTTTTTTTGGTGTGACTTTGATCTCTCTTGGTACTATTGCATATTTCTCATTAACGTAGGTTTGAAGCCACCTGTCATAAACCTGAGCAGCACGTGCAATTCCAGAAGCGTGAAATTCTCTCTAATAGCAATCTGTCTATTAATTCTCGCTTTTGTCGCTCAATTACTTTTTTCTGGGGTTTTTTCACAAATTGGCGATTACATTCGTTGCATTTAAATCTCTGCTTTCCGTTGTGAATGCGACCATTTTTAACGACTTTTTCAGAAAAACAGTTTGGACAAATCGGCATTGGCAGAAATTTTTGAATGTCAATGTCCAGTCTATATCATTACTTCTGCATGACTACCCTCAATTTAATGTTTCGAGAGAAACCATCAGCAGCTGGCTGCCTGACACAAGTGCCTCAAAACCTTACGCCGTATAGAATTTGTTTTTTCTGCTAAAAAGGTATTTTCTAATAAAGCGATCGCGCTTTAGCATTGATTTACTGTATTAACAAAATTAAATTTTCACGAAAAATATGGGTTTGACATAGATGTGTCAGGCAGCCAGGGTCTGGAGACAAAACCCATAGCATTTAAAATTATACTTTTAACAATTATTCCGCTATTTAACTTTTCTTGGGGTTTAATACCTAACTGTTCATTTATTATTTCTACTATTCCTATTCCAGCTATTATTCCTAAATGATTAATTGTTTGAACTTCAATATTAACCGCTTGATTCATTAAAACAAAGTTTTTACATTATTTTTATTCTTATCATTTTCTCTTAATTTATCTTCCTGGGACCCTGGGAACTATTTAAAATACTTAGATAATCTCGACTTTGCCGATCTCGCTGAAGATAGCGATCGCCAATTTCTGTAATTTTATATATTACATTTAGACGTGCGTAATGGGAATTACGCCGCTTAGTTTGGGACACGGAGCGTTTACCCTCGAATGGGGGTAATTGCTTTTGTAGGCTACAGTTACTATAGACCTTAGCATCTCATTGATCGACTATCTTAACTCCAACGCTGATCGAGGGTACGCATATAGGACTGAAAACCTGCATCTTGTATGGGAAGAATAAAAGCATCTTGATCGCAATCGTTATGATGGGAGTGCCAAAGTCCAGGGGGGGTTACAAAAACAGAACCAGATTTCCAGTAAACTCGCTCTCCATTAACAATATTTCCGTACTCATCCAAAGATTTGCCAACTAAGGTGTAGGCTGATTCAGGAGCATCAATTATTAGATCGAGTGCTACAGAGTTATGACGATGGGGTTTTTGCTCTGTACCTCCTGGTAAATAAACCATTAATGCCCAGAGAGTATGGGTCAAACTGCGAGTTAACTGAGTTGACTTATTGCCTAGGATTACCCCAATTCGATTGCGTTTGCTTGCTCCTGGCTCTTGAGCGATTCCCTTGATTTCTGCGATAAGGCGATCTCCAGGATATAAACAAGGCTGAAAACGCGGTTTTGTAGCTCTGACTCCTAAATAATTAACTAATGCTTCGTCAGTTACCCAATAAATAGCAGTATCTTCACTAGCAGAATGAATTGCTCGATCGCAACTGGGTAGAGTAAACAGATCGCCTTTAGACCATTCCATTGTACCGTATTCACTTTCTGTCTTTCCTTTACCTCTAATAACATAGAATAGTTGAGCCGTGGCTGGAGAATTAGTTTTGAGACTTTCCTGGGGACGGATACTCAAAAAATAAGCACTAATTACGGGACTAGTGGCAGGAGCAATAGACTGTAGTTGTACTGATAAATCCAGGGGAACGATTTTGGTAATACCTTGTTGATGAAGCTCTGCCTCAAAAGTTGTGCAGGGGATTACAGGAAGTTTGGGGGCAACAGCAGCGGAAAATTCATAGTATATGGTGTCGGCTTCCCATTGAGTTACGGAATTCGACTGAAGATCTATATTCTGGATCATCTTACTAAATATTGCTGAGATATATCTTATGGTTGACGCATTTTAATTATAGATCAAGGACTATAGTTAATCAAATCAACATAGTTTATAGTCTATGTATGTTTCTCTTATATTTAATGATCAAGCGATTACACCCATTCGTCCCCTACCACAAGGGGACTTGTCCCATCTTCGTGGGATAACATCCTCGGATGGGGATAACATACCACAAGGGCACTTGTCCCATCTCCGTGGGATAACATCCTCGAATGGGGATAACATCAAGCGGGATAATAAGTGCAAGCCAAAAGGGCACACTTCGCACTTGCCAAAACCGCAGCACATTAGCCAAGTTTGATTATTTTAGAAATTCTTTTTTTCTTTCCTCACTTTCGGCGCAAGTATTGTTAACAGCTAGATATTAGATATTAGATATTAGATATACTTTTTACGCATCACTAGACAGTTACGATGATTTGGTAGGTTGAGATACTGTAGTTCATCAGTTAGCTTTTTAATAAACTGTAATCCTCTCCCTCCTTCTTTTTCCATCAAGCCAGCTTCTTGTTCGCTTTTGTATAACTTAGCCTGAATGTCAAAAGGTTGACCCTGATCCCAAATCCGCATTTCCAAAAAGTTGGGTAACAGTTTAACTTCCAGATCAATTGGAGTACCTTGAGGAAGGTCCTGATGAGCGTGGCGAACAGCATTAGTAAAGGCTTCAACCAAAGCCACCTCACATTGCCACCCCACCTTTTGAGGAACTAGAGGAAACACTAGTCCTTCAAACCACTGTAATACATCTTTTAAGGCTTCAAGTTCGGTTTTAACTTGCAAATGATATTGTTTTACTTCTAGGTTCGATTTCATTGAACGCTGATGATTACGAGTCTGCCAAGTATCAGTTTGTGGAATTCTCTATGTCGATGTGGAATTTGAACTAGTAGAAATCAGCGTTAGGCAACAGGATAACTATTGGTCAGAATTGCTTAACACTGAAAAAATATCTATAACAGTATATATCTTAATAGTATATATCTTTACAGATACCTGCAACAATTACTGTTATGAGATGACAACAAATAGCTTATTTCCATCTATTATTTTTAATAATATCATCTAAATTGAAAGGTTTAGCATCGAAATCGAGACACTGGCGTTCTGAGACTTATGCTCTGCTTTTGATAGAGATGGGGTTCAAATTCAGATACAATTGCCGTTGGTCAGAGATTAGGCAACAGTTGAGTATATTTAGATGTTTGGTTTTATTAATTTGAACAAGCCTGTTGGCTTTACTTCTCATGATTGCATTGCTAAGTTACGAAAACTGCTAAACACCAAGAAAATTGGGCATGGAGGCACTTTAGATCCTGCCGCGACAGGAGTATTGCCTGTGGCAGTTGGTAAAGCTACCAGATTGCTACAGTTTTTACCTGAACCAAAAGCCTATCGCGCTCGTATTCGCTTGGGAGTTAGTACTACTACCGACGATCTCGAAGGAGAAGTTACTGTTACTCACAGCGTTACGGATATTAATCTGTCACCAGACCAAGTAGTTAATAGCTTAAATAGTTTTGCTGGCACCATTGAACAAGTACCGCCAATATATAGCGCGATTAAGAAAAACGGTAGAAAACTGTATGAATTGGCGAGGAAAGAAGAAGAGGTAATCGTAGAAGCAAGAACTGTAAACATCAGCAAAATTGAGCTGCTTGATATCTATCAGGCAGAATTTTATGAACTGGAGGTGGATATTAACTGTGGCGCGGGAACATATATTAGAGCGATCGCTCGTGATTTGGGACAAAAGCTAGAAGTAGGTGGTACTTTAGCTAGCTTAATCCGTACCGAAAGTTGCGGCATGCATCTTAAAGATAGCGTGACGTTTGATGATATTGAACATCAGTTACAACAACGGACTTTTAAGCTGATTGAACCCAGTCTAATCTTGAAACATTTAGATCGTGTAACCTTGACAAGTGAAGATTCTAGACGGTGGTGTCAAGGGCAATTAGTAGATTTGAGTCAGGCGATCAATCCCAATAGAGAAATATCTGTATTTACTCCAGAGCTTTATTTAGTAACTTATTCGGTAGATCAAGTTTTACTGGGGATCAGTATTTTATATCAACGCACTGAGATCCTCAAGCTTAAGCCCAAAATAGTTTGTTTTCAATAAAATGAGTTCGGAGGGGGGAGTTATTATAAAAATTTGGTGTAAATGTAAAACAAGATTTCAGAAGTCACTGCTTTAAATCCCTCGCTCGAAGCCCACCATCTCTTGGGGTCGTAATTTTGTCCAGGATGGGAAATTACACCAACTTTAATCTCAGGCTCAAATACTTTTTTATAGATTAACCAGCTACGGCGACCATGAACATTATCACTGTAGATATTTATTCCTGCTGGGTGCATCTGGTTTTGCTGGAGCCATTTCTTTACCTCCAAGGCAGATGTTAGAGTGCGATCGCGTTTAGCATCAGGAGTAGGGATAGGCTGTATTTTTTGTGGATCAAATCCCAGCGTAATTAAGGTTGCTTCCGAGAGATGGGCAAAATCCTTGTACTCCGATAGATATTCTCCGCGACCAAGATTACTCCCCGCAGTAATCAAAATCTCGTAGGGCTTTCGCTCAAATTCTGCGATCGCTCCAATAATCCCACTGTCACTGATCCAACCTTCAACAACTAGAATTTCCGCTTCTACAGGTGCTGAGTAGGCGAAAAAAGATTCTAGTCTAGATAACAATAGCCAAAATGTTAAGGTGATCGCTATTAAAAATCCTAACCAACCTCGAACAGTCAATCCCCAACGAGGCTGACGAGAAACTAATCCCCACAACTTTGTTTTTCTTTTAGGCATTTTTAAAGAGATAAGATAGAGATCGGGACACAGAGCAGATAAGTTGTTTAGAAGTTACTTCTTTTACTGCTTCAAATTTTGCTACTTTTGCCGCTATTCTCGAATAATACCCATTAATACCCTAAAAATTAATACCCTAAAAATTGTGGGGATGCTAAATTTAACATCCCCCCACCAGTATAAAATATTGCTATTTGTTAAGTCCTCTGAGCTAAGTAGTAAGGCACTTTTAAACTCCACCTTGCTTATCACGACTCTGACGACGGCGATCGCGCCATTGAACCACGAAGAGGTATAACATTCCTAGACTAAGGAGTCCTAAGATACCGATAGCAACTAGAAATAAAGTATTTAGTAATTCGTTTGTTTCCACAACTTAGAATCCGTTACGACCCCAAACAACCATCGCAATCGACCAGGTAAATAGAGCTAGCATAGTAACCCAGCCTAACGTCAAAATATCCATATCAGTATTTTTGTTTTGAAATATGTATTTAATTTGGCAACTATAAACCCTATCATACTTCTTAAGCGGTATTTTGTGGTGTGAATTTACTAGAGGGAATTGTGCCTAGTTTAGTTACGGAAAGAATAGAATCTGTCAAAGCAGGAATTGTTGGTGCAGGAGCTTTTGCCATTGCAGAACTAGTCATTCTAGTTGTCCCAGATGCAGTTGTTAATCTGGTGTCAGAATTTAATTTGGCGACGACAATGATAGATGGGATGTGGTTGTGGCAGTTGCTCATTGGTGCAGTTAGCGGCTTTTTGTTTGGAGTCACTTATCGCTATATTATTCGTGATGATCGCAATTCCCATCTTAATGATGGAGCAGTGTTGGCATTTGCCTTAGTAAGGGGACTGGCTCTGATCGAAAAGAATTTGGTTTTATCTGAGTTATTATCTGTATTGTTTTTAGTTATTCAGAGTATTCTCTGTTTTGCGATCGCTCGTTTTGTCCTCGATTTAGCAATAGCTCATAAATTTATCAAACCCTTTATTTAAAAGATTACTAAATTACTAATTACTAAATCATGTCCCAACCAATCATAGAAGTTGAACACCTGAGTAAGGTTTATGGTTCAACTACTGCCATTGAAGATGTTCATTTTTCCGTAGCTGCGGGAGAAATCATTGGTTTTTTAGGACCGAATGGTGCGGGTAAAACCACCACCATGCGGATCTTAGCGGGATATCTGCCAGCCACGACAGGAACAGCCAAGATTGCTGGTTATGATGTTCATCGACATTCGATGCAGGTACGCCGTCGTATTGGTTATTTACCCGAAACTCCGCCACTATATCCAGAGATGACGGTTAAAGGATTTTTATCCTTTGTCGCCAAAATTAAAGGCATTAGTGCTGGAGATCGTCATCGCCAGGTTGCTAACGCGATGATGCGCTGTCAATTAGTAGATCATGAAAATGTTACGATTCGTAAACTTTCTCAAGGATATCGACAACGAGTTGGTATTGCCCAAGCAATTGTCCATGAACCCCCTGTAATTATTCTCGATGAACCAACGGTAGGACTAGATCCCCGCCAAATTATTGAAGTGCGTAACTTAATTAAAAGTTTAGCAGGAGAACATACAATTATTCTCTCGACTCATATTTTGCCCGAAGCTAGCATGATTTGCGATCGCGTAACTATTATCAATCACGGGAAAGTAGTTACTACCAATACTCCTAGAGATCTTCAAGCGCAGCTAGAAAGTAGTTCTGGTTATGAAGTAGAAATAGCGGGAGATGTTGATCAAGTTCACCTTCTATTGCAATCAGTTTCAGGAGTAATTCAAGTAACAGAACTAGAACATTCTCTTCCCAAATATCCCGATCATCATTTACTGAAAATTGCTTGTGCGCCAGATACTGAGCCTGGAAAAGATATTGCAGCAACAATTATCCAGCAAGGTTTGGAGCTACATGAAATGCGCCGCACTCGTCCTAGTTTAGAAGATGTATTTCTCGAATTAACTACCGAAGAACCTTTGGCAATTAGTAATTAAATACAGCTAGCTTTGATTTTAATGAAAAATTAAGCTGATTTTGCCACTTCCAAGCCAAGATGTTGGAGTAATCTGTCAATATCAAAATGCTGTTCCATCAACCGTTGAATCTGGCTTACTTTTATTGCTTCATGAACAGGAACTTTCCCAAAGGCATTATCCACAACCTCCACCGTAGTCAAAGTGTCGGTGTTTACTGATAGTACGGGAATATCTAAGCTTTCAGCACGCTCAATAATTATTTCTTTAGGAGGAATACGACCAGTAAGAATGAGACAATGAGCAGAAGTTTCCAAGGCAGCCATCTGCAACTCAGCGCGATCGCCTCCTGTAACTACCGCCATATTTTCTCGCTGACGAAAATATCCTAAAGCAGAATTGACGTTCATTGCCCCAATACTAAGGCTTTCTACCATCCAGTCTAAATGCTCTGCACAACACAATACTTTAGCATTAAGTCTTTTGGCGATCTCTCTAACGCTGACGCTATTGAGAATGCGGTCTTTGGGTATCATACCCAAAACAGGAATATGTTGATTTTCCAAATAAAGTTTAATTGTTTCGGACGCAAAAGTAAATTCTGCGGTCGGAATATCATTAATAACTATTCCTAACAGGCGATCGCCCAAAAATTTCTTGGCTGCCAGTAAGCTACCCACTAAAAGCTGAGGATGATAGCGCGCTACTAACAAAATTGAAGCATTGACTGATTCAGCAATTTCTGGCACAGAAAGATTAAAGATACTACCTTCCCAAAGATTGCTTGGTCCTTCTAAAAAAATCAAATCACCGTAAATCTGATTAACATATTCCTGGACAGCCGAACCATAGTCTTGGCGATCATTTCCTTGTAAACGCTGATTAATTAGATTTCGATCAAGAGATAGCAACGGTGGTTTTGCTTGGTTGGAGGATAATCCTAAAGTCTTAGCTAAAAATCTGGTATCTTCTGCTGCTGAATCTTCAGGGTTTTCTTGAAAATCGCTTGCTAAAGGTTGACCATAACCAATGGATATTTCTTTTGCTTGAGCTAAATAACTCAAACCCAGAATCGTTGCTGATTTACCACAATGAGCTTCCGTTGAAGCTATGAGAAGATGTTTAGCAGATGTTGCCACTCCCGCACCCCTTGTTGTTGATGTTGTTTACTTGGTTTTATTCAAAGCGCAATAGTTTCCGATAAAAACTTCGAGGAAAGTCTGTTGTCTTTGAACGCTTAAAATTCATAATGACATCAATTAGGTAATCAATAAACTCTGAATTAGACAAAGTTACTTCATAGCTTAATTCCCCTTGTCCATCAAATTGTAAACGACAACGAGTTAACTCTGATGGTAATTTAGATACATACCAGCTAGCTACAAAGGGAATGCTATCCCCTCCCTCAATTTGCCGCTCGCCTTCTAAAGATGCTTCCCGGTATAGAGCGATCGCATGAGGTAGCCAACTATGTTTATTTTTAGAATAATAAGGTACGTAAATAATTACATCCGCTTTGCCCGCAGGTTTAATTTGCTCAATAGTAGACATAGATAAAAACCAATAAATCTAACAGTTTGATTTTCCAAGACTTTATACTTTATAACATCAGTTTTTTGAGACTACCTCTATTTTGAAAGCAGAAGCATGGAGTCAGGGACTTTTATAAAGTACATACTAAAGTTCGCGCACATCAGCTACCTGACCTGTAACTGCCGCTGCCACTACCATAGCTGGACTCATTAATAGTGTTCTGCCTGTGGATGATCCTTGACGACCTTTAAAGTTGCGATTAGATGAAGAAGCACTAATTTGGTTACCTTCTAGCTTGTCGGGGTTCATTGCCAAGCACATAGAACAGCCTGGTTCACGCCATTCAAATCCAGCTTGCTCAAAGATTTTATTTAAGCCTTCTGCTTCTGCCTCTTGTTTAACTCGTTCTGAACCTGGCACCACAAATGCTTTGACTCCTGATGCCACATGATGCCCCTTAGCTACCTTAGCAGCTTCTCGTAAATCGGTTATTCTACCGTTGGTACAGCTACCGATAAAGCAAACATCAATTTTCGTTCCTTTGATGGGTTCACCAGGGGTTAATTTCATATAGCTATAGGCTTCTTCGGCGATCGCTCTATCTCCTTGAGGCAAACCATCAGCAACGGGAATTGTTTCACTAATGCCCAATCCTTGCCCTGGAGTAATACCCCAAGTTATCGTTGGTTCAATCTCAGCAGCATCAAATGTAACCACATCATCGTAAACAGCATCTTCATCACTACGAATAGTGCGCCACCAAGCTAATGCTTCTGACCAAGCGTCTCCTTGAGGAGCAAAATCTTTACCCTGGAGATAGTCAAAGGTAGTTTGATCGGGGTTAACATAACCGCAACGCGCACCACCTTCGATGGACATATTACAGACAGTCATGCGCTCTTCCATACTCATTGCTTCAAAGGTACTTCCTGCAAATTCGTAGGCATAGCCTACGCCACCTTTAACTCCCAGCTTACGAATAATATGGAGAATTACATCTTTGGCAAAAACCCCTTGGGATAACTTGCCATTGATTTCAATTTTACGGACTTTAAGTTTAGCTAAAGCTAGAGTTTGAGAGGCTAAGACATCTCTTACTTGAGACGTGCCGATGCCGAACGCGATCGCCCCAAATGCGCCGTGAGTCGAGGTATGGGAGTCACCACAGGCGACTGTCATGCCAGGCTGAGTCAGACCCTGTTCAGGAGCAATTACGTGGACTATGCCCTGATTTCCTGAACCAACATTATAAAATCTAATACCGTAGTCCTTAGTATTTTGTTCTAGTGCCTGGATCATCTCCTCTGCTAGAACATCCACAAAGGGACGATTTTGGTTTTCTGTGGGAACAATATGGTCTACCGTTGCAACTGTTCTTTCGGGAAACAACACTTGGAGATTTCTCTCCCGCAGCATGGCAAAAGCTTGGGGGCTAGTTACTTCATGAATTAAATGTAGACCAATAAATAGTTGAGTTTGACCAGAGGGCAATATACGCACGGTATGTAAATCCCAAACTTTATCAAATAATGTTCCCTTACTCATATAACTAAATTGCTGCCGCTGAACTTTATAAAGTATGTGTAGTTTATTTTACATTTTTTGTCTTGGTGAAGCTTAAGTTTTAAGCCTTACTTTTGACACTCCGCAGGGATAGAATCCTGGGAATTCTTGGTTCACAGACACAACTTCCCCTGACGGATACATGGGTCTCAAGCCTTTGTCAATCAGGTAAAGAAACAGAAAAGCAGCACCTAGTTTAGTTTTGAGTGCTGCTTGACCCTTAATTAAATTAGGCTTTCTTAAACTTAAGCTAAAGATGCCATTTTTACATCGTTATTAGCCAAGACATCCTGTAGTTCATCAGCTTCGACTGTTTCTTTTTCGATTAACATTTCTGCTAGACGATTTAATATGTGACGATTTTCCATCAATACTTTCTTGGCACGGCTGTATGCCTGATCTACGTAGTTGCGTACTTCTTCATCAATCGCTGCTGCGGTTTCGTTGGAGAAATCCCGGTCAGAAGCAATATCACGACCCATAAATACGTTACCATTCTGACGACCTAAAGCAACAGGACCTAAGCGATCGCTCATGCCAAAGCGAGTTACCATTTGACGGGCTACTTTAGTCACCTGCTGCAAGTCATTGGAAGCACCAGTAGTTACTTCTTCTTCACCATAGATAATTTCCTCTGCCAAACGACCGCCTAAAGCTACTGCCATTTGGTTTTGTAGATAGGAGCGAGAGTATAAACCAGACTCCATCCGATCTTCACTAGGAGTAAACCAAGTTAAACCACCAGCGCGTCCGCGAGGAATAATACTGATTTTCTGCACAGGATCGTAGTCGGGCATTAATGCTCCAACTAGAGCATGACCAGCTTCATGGTAAGCAACAAGCTCCTTGCGTTTTTCGCTCATTACGCGGTTTTTCTTCTCTGGTCCAGCCATAACGCGATCAATAGCGTCATTGACTTCATCCATCGAGATTTCAGTCAAACTACGACGCGCAGCTAGAATTGCCGCTTCATTTAGCAAGTTCGCTAAGTCAGCACCTGTGAAGCCAGGAGTACGACGTGCAACCTTATTCAGGTCGACATCTTTGGCAAGAGTTTTACCACGAGCATGAACATTAAGAATTTCTTGACGTCCAGAATAGTCAGGACGGTCTACTACTACCTGACGGTCAAAACGACCAGGACGCATTAGAGCGGAATCTAGTACATCGGGGCGGTTAGTAGCAGCAATGATGATAATGCCTGTGTTGCCCTCAAAACCATCCATTTCGGTCAAAAGCTGGTTGAGAGTTTGTTCCCGTTCATCGTTGCCACCACCCAAACCAGCACCACGCTGGCGACCTACGGCATCTATCTCATCGATAAAGACGATACAGGGAGCATTAGCTTTGGCTTGTTCAAATAAGTCGCGGACACGAGAAGCACCAACACCAACAAACATTTCTACGAATTCTGAACCAGAAATACTAAAGAAAGGGACTCCAGCCTCACCAGCTACTGCTTTGGCTAATAAGGTTTTACCTGTTCCTGGAGGTCCAACTAGCAATACACCTTTGGGAATTTTTGCTCCAATAGCTGTAAAGCGATCGGCATTTTTGAGAAAGTCTACTACCTCAGTCAGCTCCAGTTTAGCTTGTTCAATACCTGCTACATCCCCAAAAGTCACCTGGGTTTTAGGCTCCATCTGAACCCTGGCCTTTGATTTGCCAAAGTTCATTGCCTGAGAACCAGGGCCACTTTGCGCTCTTCTCAGCAAGAAAAACAATCCAACTAGAAGCAGGATCGGGAATAAGAGACTGCTCAAAGCTTTAAACAACCAGCCCTCATCACCTTGAGGTAATACAGAGATATCTACACCGTTGTCGCTCAGAATATCAATCAACTGAGGATCGTTAGGTAGATTGACTAAAACAGGAGTACCTTCTCTATCTATAACCTGCGCCTTGGTGCGGTCAGCACTAATTTTTACGGTTTCTACTTTGCTATTTTGAACTTCATCAATCAACCTGCTATAAGGCCACGTTTGGCTAGCTTGGGGTTGTTTATCTAAAAAGGCAGTACCCAAAGCAACTACCACTATGGCTAACAGGACATAAAGACCTGCGTTACGCCATTTTTTATTGTTATCTTTGCTCACTCTAGACAGCCTCCCTTAGCTGAAGATATAAAAACTTTTTTTATTTTAACGAAGTGTTACCTTGTCAAACTCCATGGATTAGCGGAGCTACATTTGACTGGATACCCTGGCGTGAATAGTCAAGTCAAGTTCATAATTATGTAATGACGAAGAAACACTAAATCGCTAAATGTTTATTACTTTACTCATTTTAACGTTGTTAACTTATGTTAACGTTTCTCAGGAAATATTTACCAAGTAATTTTTTAATATTGAGTCTTGCTGCAAAAATCCAACAAAAAGCGTGGCTCAGACAGATCTTTTTTCCATCAGATAAAACCACGCGGATCAATTTTATATTTTGCTTGATTTATTTTCAATCAGCTAAAGAAAGTCAAAAATATAAGAGAAAAACTAAGATCAAGAGTAAGGCAATCCCTAGGATTGAACCAAGCTCCAACCTCTAGTACATTTGACCTTTCCTTGAATAACAGTATTGAGGTACTGTAACCGAATGCCATACTTACTGCCTAACTCTTTGGCAGTACAATGCTCGGAAATATTTCTTTTTTCATTTTTCCAACTGTAGGTTTTCTGATAAAGATTCGTATCTGTTTGTTTTACAGCAGAGGTCGCTCTTTGAACAGGAATCAATTCGGTTACTGAATCTTCTACTAAAATTACTTGAGCAACTAATTCCCCAATTTCTTGATTAGTGGCTGCCAAATTTAACCTTTTAATTCCATCTTTGACTTTGAGCTTTTTCATGCCAAATCGGCTTTTTGTCCCATCAGTGGCGAATATAATGGGATCTTTAACACCTTCTTCCATAAGGCTTTTTACCAATTCAGGATCGTTGTAATTTTCTGTTGCAACGAGAAGCGCAAGATCTTTTAATGCAGCTTGATAGGTGATTTTTTTCATAATTAACTCAGCTCTGTCATTGTTAATTGGAGAAACATCAATCAGAAAAATTCTTAGTGGTAGAACTCGTGCAGTTACTTAGGATAATCTTTGCTCTGGAGAAATTAGGGATTGAAGTTTAGATAATATTGTTTGTAGCCAGAGTGCAAGAAATAATTTGATGTTTGTTAAGGTCTGAAGCAATTTTCCTAATTTTTGCAGAGTCACCGCCTGAGAATTTTCTAAGTAGAAACTCTTTGGGGTGGGTGAAGTCTTAACTCCTATATTCTATTCATCTGCGCAATTTTACTCATCCGTATTACTACTGATTTTTAATTGCATTTAATAAAAATAGAAAAAGGCTTGATTTTGCATTTCTTTTAGTTTTAATTCTTAAGTACATTATACACTTATGCTGGGATGCATCAGCAAAAATTGGTTGATTGCTGTTAGGAATAAAGTAGCCAGAATTAAAAGTCTAGATGCCAGGTTGACCAAAATGACCTGATGATGTGGCTTTGATTTTAATACTATAGATCCTAAAAAAACTAGATTGTAACTTCATTTCATCTTATCCTTTAAGTAATAAGGTGACTAGAGTCAGTAAATCAAAATAGTAATAAAAAGTAAATATTGAATTAAATATAAATACTTTTATAAATACCTCAAATATTATCCAGACACAGAAAATCAATTCTGGATAATATTTTAGCGATCGCGTATTTTTACTTCTGGATAATTACGGAGAAAATCTGGGGCAGTGTTGATTGTGTTGAGGGCAACAAGCATCTCCATTGCTAAAATTCGAGAGCTAAATCTAATCAAAGGCAGCTTGTAAGTAATTTTTAATAGTTAATCGGTAACCATCAATGATGACAGATTGATCAATCTGAAGTTGATTGATTTTCTGAAGCATGAAGTTGGAATCGATTAGTTTATCACAAACTTGATAACTAACTAGCCCCACGTCAAAGCGACAGGGCAATTCTGCTAAATGAGGATTTTTGGCCAGAAATAAAGATGCAGTTTGCAGCAGTTTTTGCTGTTTGACAGCATTGATTGCTAGTAACCCATCTTCATCCCAATTATGATCGCTGCGGGTTTTTACCTCAATAAATGCGATCGCCTTGGTTGCTTTGTCCTGAGCAATTAAATCGATTTCTCCCCAGGAACAACGCCAATTTTGTGACAGCAACTCATAATTCTGTAGCTGTAACCATTTGCCGATAAGTTGCTCTCCTAATGTTCCAATCTTGTTCATTAAGTGAAATTTTGTGGGTCTTTTCCCTGTAAAATTGAAAAATAATAAAGTGTGCCTTGACTTACTTGAAAAGCGATGGTGCAAAATACTGTCTATTTAGCTACAGATGAAGCATACTTATTTGAGAGAAGTTAAAAGAATAGTTCAACAGTTTTGAGTGTAGACCAAACATGGCTAGGAAGAAAATTTTTAACCACGATATCATGCACTGTACTCACGATGCTGTAATCGGCAATTACTTGTATTCTGGCAGAGTATTAGGCATGACTGAACCTGAAGATTTGATTCAACTGCATCCAGAACTTAAGTCTCAATGGAGTGCCATTGTGGCTCACTATGACAGTATTGGCTTGAGTCATAGCCAAAATCCAATTTGGAACGTTTCTTTTGAGCAACTGAGGTATTATCCTGACTACGAACCCTCGGTATTTATTTTTGGTGATGCGCTTCATGAACAAGATAAAGATGACGACTGGTTTCGCGATCGCAATCAAGACTGGCAAGAAGTGGTTGAATTTATTAATTCCAAAAATAACTTCATTACGTTAGCAGAAGAATTAAATATCAAAGTACCATTGACTCTTTGCGCTGATAACCAGACACAACTAAGAAATTATAGTAATATTCCTTATCCTTGTTATCTTAAGCCTGCTATTTCAGTAGATGGTGTCGGAATTTATCGTTGCGAGAACCCAGCGGAATTGAATCATTCATTAGCTAAATTGAATGAGAATCTCCCCTTACAGTTGCAGCAGGAAGTAACTGCCACTAAATTTTTAAATTTGCAATATCAAGTGGAAGAAGAGCAGGTTGAACCCTTAGCTGCTACAGAGCAAATCTTAGATGGGTTTTCTCATCAGGGGAATCGTTATCCCACAGCTTATCAACCTTGGGAGCTAGTTGAGCCGATGGCACAATGGATGACTAAAAAAGGAATGAAGGGAATTTTTGCCTTTGATGTTGCCACAGTAGAAACAGATATAGGCGTTGATTACTTTGCTATTGAATGTAATCCTCGATTCAACGGAGCTTCCTATCCCACTGGCATTGCTCAAAAGCTAAATATTAGTCGGTGGTGCAGTGATAACTTCACTACAAAATATCGCTCTCTCGATGAAATTGATCTGGGGGATTTAACATATAGTTCTAGTACAGGAACAGGGGCAATTATTTACAATTGGGGTAGTGTACTGGTTGGCAAGCTGGGGGTTTTGTTAGCTGGTTCAATTGAACAACAAGAAGAACTTCGTCAATTACTCAGACAGAGGCTTACCTGATTACTGATTACTGATTACTGATTACTGATTACTGATTACTCAGCAATTCTCATTTTGAAGAAGAATTAACATATATTTGCTTGTAAACAGCAAAAATACATTCGATTTTTGCTTTGAAATTTCTGATTTAAGCTCTTCCAATCTTGTGTTACAAAAAGATTTCTAAAAAACAAGCAATCAAAACTAGCCCAATTATCGCGATTGATTAAAATTAGGTTTTTTTTGGAGATTAATTGTCGATTTGTTCTAGCTATTCTTAACTTTTTTTCGTTCTTTTTTAACTTGTATTAACTAGCTTTTTTGATTCTCCTTCGGTTAAGATAAAAACCAATAAATCAGACCAACTCTCAAACCATACATACCTTAACAAAGCTCGAATATCATTGAAAAATGTCTTTCTTGTTCTTAAAATTTCTCTGACTTTTTGATACAAACCATTGACTAAATCCAAAACATTATGAAATAAAAAAGCCAAAAGGTTTAAAGATAATAAGGTCTCTACCAAATTTTCTTGCCCATGACCGAAATTATGTTCTAAGTTATAGCCTTGATTTTTCAGAATATTATTGCTTTCATTTTCCACCTTCCATCTAGTTCTCCCACTGATAATCATTTTGAATATTTTCTCATCATTTAACTCATGATTAGTGATAAAACTATTCTGGTAAATTACTTTATTTTTAGCTGGATCAAATATTTCTACTTCATACCAGTTCACCATTAAACTTGGTTCACTTTCTCGAAGAGGTACATTATTTAAATACTTATAGCGATAAATTCTTGATTTTCCTTTCTCATACTTTTTCTGTTCCCCTCTAACTACTTCTCTATTTTTATCTAAAAATTCTAACCATTCATATAAAGTTTTATGAGATGATGGTTTGGCTACAAAAATAAAATTGTATCCTTGTTTTATTGCTAACTAATGCTATCAATACTCGATCATCTAAGTACTTGAATTGATTAATTATTCTATGTTTTTCTAACCATTGATAAACAGTTGTAAATGTGCCAAATACTGTTTTTGCTGCAATCGGATCTAATAATTTTCTGATTTGATTGTCACAAGGTATTTCTGATAAATTAAATAAGCTTTGAGCATTATCTTGACCTTTTTTCTGTTTCATCAAATCTTGATGTTGTAAAAAAGAAGGTGATTGGGTAAAAAAAACAGAAAAACCTGCTAAAAGTGCATTTTTTACCTTATATTTCTTGTTATTTCCTTTTCTTTTATCTGGTAATTCATTTAATTCTTGCTCTAAAAATCCGATTAACTGTGATGGTTCGAGGGTAGCAGCTTTTTTTTTCATGTAGTACAGAGTCAAGAGTGCAAAATGAGGATTTTATCCACGCGACCCATCTATAATTTCATAATTTCACCCAAAATTCTGACTAATTTAGGCTAGTTCTCTATTTCTGACATAGAACTAATTTTCTATTTTTTCCAAAATGAGAATTGCTGGGTATCTCACTGCGTCTGCGTTGCAAAATTATATCTTTGAGTTCAATAGCACTAGCGTATTCCGAAGGAATCACCTCCCTAACCAAGGCTAAATTCGGATTGTTTGACAGTACGGCAATAGTCCCCAAACCATTACGCAGCATTGAAAAATTATTATTGAGAGCGTGGCAAAGATATTCTTTTACTTCAGAAGACAAATTCAATCCAAGCTGACTGGCATAAAAATCTATTCCTCGATCTATTCCCTGCTTGTTCCAGTTAGAAGGTAACTTAGAATCGCTCACCAAATATGGCTTAAGAGCCTGCCCTATTTTAGTTCGGCTATCAAGATTTTCTAAGATTATAAAAAGTAGATTTTTTGACTTCTTGAGTCGAGGAATCTCAGTAGATCACAAAGTCAGTTTCAGACAAGCGATCACCGCCAAAACAAATAAGTTTTAGTTATGTTTCAGGAGAAGGAAGAGGTGAAATATCTTTGATGGGAATATACAGATCTTTTACTGTGTCAAAAATTTGGTCAACGGCTTGCCGTAAAAAAGAAAGCATCTGTTTTAAAGGAAACTTATTACCGTAAATTAACCTTCCCCCACGTCGAGGTTGGCTGATTTTCCGCCAAAAGAAAATTGACCCAAATATTGACAAGAAGAAAAGAAATTCCAACCAATAGAAGTCGCAAAACAGGCTTTTTAGTAGTAGTTCTAATCCGACAACTATTTTTCAGTCGATAGCTACTTTCAATCCCAAAACGTTGACGATAGCTTTCTCGAATATGAGATAAACTTGTTTTGACTTTATGAACGACATAGACTAAATATTCTACCCCATTTTTGCCCCTTTTTCCTTTTCTATATCGACAGACTATCCAGAGTTCAAAAGTAACAGATTTACCTTTTTGACTGGACATCGTATAATGAGTTTTATAGCTTTTCTTTCCCTTGAGAAATTGATTAATTCCCCCCGTTTTTCCTCTTTTAATGGCTGGCATAATAAAAGGAACGTCTAAAGCAATTAACCATCCGATAACAGCTACACTGAAAAATTCTCGATCTAAATAAAGTTTTTTGATTTTAATATTTAGGTCAGATAACTCAGCCAATAAATAAGTAATAATAGCTGCTTTGGTATCGAACCATCTTACCCCTCTAATGGCTAAAGTAACTCTTTTCCCATTTTTAATAACATAGAGAGTAGCGTAAGCATAGAAAGAACAAGTGCCATTTTTAGCTTGACTTCGATAGATATAAGGCCGTTCTTCAGGACTGGGTTGCCCATAATAGGGAATTAAATTTATGTCTAAAGCTAAGGTTTGTTTTTTCTTTTTTAACCCTTTAGGTATCTGACTTTTTAATGCCAGATTGATTTCAGTTTCTAATTGTTTAAAATCCTCAATCTTATTCAAATGATATCTAATAGTGTTACTTGAAGGAGAGTTTTTTAATTCTTTGCTTGTTTGCTCAATAGTGGCTCCACAACTAGCTGCTCTGACTAAAATTTGGAACAATGATTGAACATTATTGGCTTCTCTTGTGTCCAGAGAAATATGAGTGGCTAAACAGTTAATCGTGTTTTCTAAAGTTTCTTGAGATGTTAAGGCTAGTTGGCTAAATAAGTCTGTCAATTTTGTCTTACATTTTGTTTTAAAGGGCAGCCTTCTTAGTATATAAGGTAAACTTATGTTATGCGAGTTTTTTGGGCTGTTTCCACTTCAATTAGCGATCGCTATCCCAAAAATTCTCTCCCTGAAACTGACTTTGTGATCTACTGAATCTGGCTTAAATCTAGATGTTTTAATTCGGGGAGGGATAATTCTAAAACTGTGGCAGTAACTTCGCCCATTAAATTGAGAGTGAGACATTTAATGCAGGCTTGTTTGAGGTCTTCTAGAGTGGAATATTTTTCTAATCTGTAGTTGGTCAGTATTTGCTTAATGTGTTGTTCGATTAAGGTACGGTCATTTCCTGTGAGAATAAATAGCATGAGGTGGAAAATATCTAATGTTTAGTGACCAGCCCCAAACAATGTTTAAGACTGGTCGTTCTCTTCTTGATGCAGTCGCTCTAAGAAGGAAACCTTCAAGACCGCGCTGCATCACTTTATTATTGAGGTGTATATGGTCTATGTCCTGTAGGAATTGCAAACTGATGTTGGGTTACAGAAACAGAAGAGGTTCCTAAAGGATACCGCGACCCATTAGACAACTGATTCGCGTAGGTTGCAGAACCAATTTGCAAATCTTGAGAGAATTGAGGTTGAGTCTGCACTTGGTCAGCTAATGCATCAGGTGACGATTGAGGTGCTTGAAAAGAAGAGGCATCAATTGCCTGAGTCGCTTCTACCGTCTCTTTGTTCTCCGATGGCTGCCAAACTGTTAGAGCATGATACAAAGTCAGGCGACAGTTGGCTTGAGCATTGGAACTATTACCTAACTTACCAATGCTAGAAATGATTACTGACAAGATTCGATTTGCATTGCTGACAAAATGGGAACTGGTTTCAGGCATTGCCATAATTTCAATTGCTAGATCGATCATGTCTACTAGTAGCTGTTTGGGATAAAATCCTTGCTGATAAACTCTTTGCAAAATGCGATCGATCTCAAAATAGTCTTTGTTTTCAAAAGCAATAAACAAACTCTGTAGCTCTTCTCTGGCAATTTGAGGACAGAGATCGGCAACCGTAACCCCTTCAGAGACTGTTCCAAGAGTCTGTAATGACTGTCTAATCGAGCCTTTGTTATACTCGTAAATTCTCTGCGCTTCCTGTTCGGTCAGTGAAATTCCTTCATGGTAAGCAACGTTTAGCAGATACCCCGTAACCAAATCGCGAGGGACAGTCTGAAATCGCAGAATCCTAGCCCGCGAACGAATGGTTTCCAGTAATTTATCTTCTTCGGTGGTGCAGAGAATAAAGATTGTGTCTTGAGGAGGATCTTCTAACAGCTTGAGCATGGCGTTCTGGGCTGGCTTGCTCATTTGATGGCACTCATCGACGATAAAAATACGGTATTTTGAGTCTAAGGTATTGATCTGACACCTTTCAATAATGCCTCGTACATCATCTACCCCATTCTTATCCGCACCATTGATTTCATTAATAGCCAGATGATTATCTTTGAGATGACTCAGGCAGCTACTGCACTGATTACAAGGTTCGACTCCTAGCTTTTCCTTACAGTTCAAACTTCTCGCCATGATTCTCGCTAAGGTGGTCTTACCAGAACCAGAAGCTCCGACTAAAAGAAAGGTAGTTTGTAGAGGAGTTTGCGCCAGACTTGCTTGAGCGATCGCCACAGCTACTTGTTGCCCAAC
>CALNYB010000055.1:0-37294 GCA_942490675.1 Cyanobacteriota bacterium
CCTAAAAGCGGGCAATCATAGCACAAACCTTCTCTCGCCGTGTTGTTGCGTTTAAATGTTTTTTTTATTTTTAAGGAAAACGCTTTTATTATTTGGGTCGCTCGTCGTCGCCAGCAAGTTTGTTTGCATCCATGCAAAGCGATCATAAGCTCCGACTCTCTCCCATCGCTCGCTCTCGGTTGGTGCTTCTGGCAATGGGGTGTGTCGTCGCGCCTAGTATCCGTGCTTGGATTCGCTTCGCTCAGTTTTTATTACGGCGCGCACAACATTAATCGTTGATAACAAAATTAAATAGCCTGGGGCGCGCCTAGAGTGTGATGTGGTGGTGGTGAATGAATGTGTGTATGTTGTCTTCTCTCCTTCGGTTGCCTCCGCCTGTTGGTCGGTGGGGCGGGGTGGTCGTCTGCGTTGTTGGTTTTTCGGCGGGGCGGGGGGTTCGGCGCGGTTTTCCCGTCTGCCTTGCCCCTGCTGTTTTTCCCTTGCCTGCTGCTCGTTGGGTTGCGCCCCCTGGCTGCGCTGCTCCCTCGGTTGCTGTGGTGGGCTGTCGTTTTCCGTGCCTTGCTTGGGTGCTGGTCGCGCCAGGTGCGTCCTCTCTCCGTTCCTCGGCTGTGTCCGTTTCTTTCCCTTTGTTACTTACTATTATAGCATCAGATTACCGTGTTACGCGGTTTAATGGTTTTTTGTTTACATGGTTACCGTGTCACGCGGTTTTCTGTTCGGACAATCGAGCCATGATCGCGTCTTCGAGCCACTGCTTCAGTTTGGGGTTATCTTCAGAAGACTTCCAGCCAACAGCATCTCTTAGCTTTTGATCCAAACTTTCAGGTAAACGAATAGAGATCGGTTGCCCCCTTCTTTCTTTGTATTGGCTTTCAAATGTTCCTTTTTTAGTTCTTGGTTGCTGCATAAAAACAAATGATACTCTTAATTCCATGCTACACGGTTTGCTTATAAGTTATCTTAATATTTATTTACCGTGTATCGCGGATATTTACCGTGTATCGCGGTATAATAGTAGAAATCGAGGAAGAAACCGACAAAAGCTCATCCTCGATCTAACCCAAATCAAATTAGGTCATTATCATGATAAATCAAAAAATCAAATTATCTCCACACGGAAATTTTCAGATAACAAAATTATTAGAAACTGTAGCTATCTGCGAAGCTCAAGAAGATCGATATAACTGGGGCAACGCTACCGAAGACAAACCAGCTTTTATTGTTTATTTAGGGTGTCAAAAAGATCAAGTTCCAGAAAAGATTAGATATCTAAATAATGCCCTTGGTTGTTATTGGTGCGAGGTTCGTAAACCTAAATATTTAAAGGATTATGAGGCTGAAATTAAAGTCAGAGGAATGATTAGATATTCGACCGAAGAGAGAAACGGTTTAGATTTTCTTTTGTGGGCTGAGAACGATTACGAATATATAGAACTGGACGAATATAACTATTACGTCTCAGATTATATGCCTCGTTATTAATCTTAATTCCCCCATTTTTGGGGGGATAAAACACAATCTCTACAGAAATAAAACCAAATCAAAATCATGGCAAGACTAAAAAAAACAAATCAATTTTCTGTATTCGGAACAAGACCAACTAATTCAATTTATCTCCCAGATATCCCTTATTCAGTCCGTTTAAACTGCAAAGATGGCGGGCTATTTATCGGAGGATTTGAAGCGCAGCATCGTAAAACTAACCCTGACCAAAAGATTGATATTAATATCATTAAAGTCTCCAAATTTTACGGAAGTATCGGAAAAATTAAAGATACTCCTTGGATTCAACTATTTTTTATCCCTGCTCCTAACGTTGATGGCGTTATACTCCCACCTAATACGGTTTGCTGTAGCTACATCAAAAAACAATCGATTAATAAATTGTTTAATAAAGTCCAAGAGATTATGTCAGAAAAAGACCCAGGGCTAGGCATTTTTTCACTCAGTTTTAATCGAGAAGTTAGCGAAAAGGGATCGTATTATTCAATTAATTTTGATTGGAGAGAAAGAGAAACTGACGAGGAATTTGAACAGCTAAATCTAATTGCTACTTTTATGTCTGCGTGCGGAGATCAATTAATCGACCTCGACGGGACAAGAGACTTAATTTGTGTTGATGGTTTTAATGCCCAACAATTACAAGATCTAATCGCTCAACGTCAACTACAACCCCAAACTGAAAAACCAAGCTTACCTGCTGCTTAATTAATTTCTATCTGGCGATCCGAAGGCTACGCGGAGCGTAATCGCCCTACCTTCGGCGATCGCCCACAAATAACAACAACAATAAAAACTATGACTACAACTAGACTCTGGGAATTATCCGACGAAATCCAACAGCTTGAGAATGCGATTGGCTTTGCCAGTGCGCGGAGCGCAATCGCACTCATTATTGATGATGAAAATTTAACCGAAGAGGAACGAGAAACCAAGCTACAGTCAACCTTTAATCAATGGCTAGCCACTGGGGAATCATTCAAAAGTAAAGGTGAACAAGTAGCTAGATATATCCGCCACCAGGAAGCCCTGGCAGAAGCGAGAAAAGCAGAAGCTAGAAGGATTCAGACTCTAGCCAAACAGGCTGAAAATGGCGCAGCCAGACTGAGAAAATATCTGATCGATCAGATGATTAGATCTGATGTTAAAAAAATCGATGGGACAACCGTAAAACTTGGTTTAAGGAAAAAACAACCTGCTGTGTTGTTAAATGTTCCTCCCGAAGAATTGCCTCCTGAATACGTACAGGTTAGCTATAAACCAGATTTGACCAAGATTAGGAAGCTGCTTAAGGTTGATGCGACTGGAGCGATCGGTTGGGCTTCTCTGGCTGAAAATCACGAATATTCCGTAACTATCCGTTAGAAGTTAAGCCAGACTGTCTAAAATTAGAGCATCCCCACCGAGTACCAATCAAAAGGGATGCTCAATTAAATCAAATCTAATAGGAGTATATCAATCATTGGATAATCCAGTCATTCAAACTGACATAGCAGACGTATTAGGACAAATCAATCAGAAGCTAGACAAGATAGACGATCGCTTGGGCAAATTAGAGGTAGGTCAAGCAGAAATTAAGGGCGAGCTTAAAGCTGTTGACGAGAAATTATCAGGTCAAATCAAGGCTGTTGACGAGAAATTATCAGGTCAAATCAAAGCTTTAGATACCAAAGTAGAGCAATTAGACAAGAGAGTAGGTAATCAAGAATTTACCAATCGTGGCGTGTTAATCGGCTTGATTGTAGTTATCTTGGGTGGTGCAGCCAAATTTTTCGGCATGGTAGGCAATCCTTAATCGGACAATTAATATATGCACTTCTTTTCGTGCGATCGCCTGACCAATCCCCCCCCCATCTCTCCATAGATTAAGCCAAATTTATCAGCAGTTTAAAAAAAAACTCTCGCTCGCAGTAAGATTACTGTTTCCAAAATCAGCTAAACCACCTAAATTAGGTTTTAATAAAAGCTGTCACCTGTTACAAACCAAAGATCTATGACTTATTGGAATTAATTACCGCGATCGTTCTACAATACCCCTAAATAAAGCCGAAAGCAGTTGCTTTTACTTTCACGAGTAACAACTGCCTTCTAACCAACCTACCGCCATCTCAATTGAGATAGGTGGCGCGGTTTATGTGTACATATTTTTGCCACATGCCACATCTGGATTATGCCACAAATGAAGATTGAGTTTCAAGAATTTCCCCAAAATATTACGGTCGGTTCATCTGGATTACCAGCATTTCAGAAAGTTCTAGAGCTAACCAGACCTGTTAACGGTAGCAATGAACTTTGGCTTAAACTCGGTCACAATAAATTTATTGTTGGCAACTATTCACCCGACGGTCATATGATCGCTTGGCATACCAAGGGCAGTGGTAGCAATCGAGTGAGAACTCAATTAATACCTGACTGTTGGTCATACGTTTCTAATTGGGCAAGAAACAATGACGGCGGCGTATTCTTCATTCCCACACAGCCACAGGGATATCCAATTAAAGAAGCGATCGCAGTAAGTGATGACATTGCCGCCGAATTAGACGAGGGAACTCCAGAAATACAGTTAAGAATTATTAAGGAGTTTGTTACCATTTCGGGATTACAACCTGCTTACATAATTCATTCAGGCAGTAAATCATATCATCCCCACTGGAAGGCAACAGAACACCTACCCATTGAGAAAACAGTCTATTTAAGACAATTAATCTGTATTATTCTCAACTCCGACACGGCGATCGCCAATCCTCACCAACCCATGAGAATGGCGGGATTTCATCGTCGGGAAAAAGGCAAAGAACAGACTTTAGAATACAGTTCCGATTCCAGATATACCTACAACGAATTAATCGCGGGAATTAGGGCTTATTTTGCCGAAGCAGGTATTCCTTTTCCTGAGACTATTTCAGAAGAAAGGTGGCGCATTTATAAGCGAGGACGTAGAGACGGCAATCTAGATTTATCGATTCTGACGAAACCTGAATCAGAACTTTACCCTAAACCTGTGTTTGAAGCTCCGACCACTGTATCTACTACCTATACAGGTTCAATTCCCCTACACCTAGCATTATCAAAAGACAATCAATTCTTTTTAAACGGCGTTGAGCGCGATCGCAATACTATAGGTTTTGCTGTAGCCAGTGACTTAATTGGTTGTGATGATTGGCTGATCGGTAATGGTTATTCAGTTGAGGGCGATCCCTACGAATTATTTATCAATTACTGCCATGCTTGCGCGACTGGTGGGGATTGGAATCAACGAGAATGGGAGTCAATATGGCGCTCCGCTCAGAGAAGTAATCCTGAACCCGCCAGACGAGACTTAACAAAATTTATCCATTGGTATCGTTGGTCGCATGATGATGAGTATCGAGAGGCAGCGATCGCTGAATGGAAATCTAAAAACCAATCAGTTGACCAACGAATTACCAAAGAAGAATACGATCGCCGTTTCACTCTACCCAGAGTAATTAAAGCTTTTGGCAACAAAATTAAATCTGTTAAGAAAAAGCTTTCAGCTTATGGCTTCAGCTTTAAACAGCTAGAAAAACAGGCTGAGATTAAATGCCAACCCCAATCTTACAAACAGCCCTCTCGATTAGATATTTGGGCAAAAACTCCTCAGAAATTCATTGCTGATTCTAGTGCAACAGGTACAGGCAAATCCTTTGATTCTGGTCGAGTTAAACCTGTTGACTTTGATGCCGAGAAAATAATTTACATCACCGCCGATCCGAGAAACGTAACCACTGAAACTCTTACTGAAGGTTGGGCAGTTAGCGAAGGTCGGCACGACGGATTAGTTCAAGACCAGCTCGGGAAAATCAGACGGGCAAAAGGGGATAAGGATGAAAAAATCATTGCCCCTGGTAACTGCATGAGAACTGAAACGATCGCTGCTTTGTCTAAGAAAAATATCCAAGGTGCCAATTCTGCTGAACTAATCTGCGGTGGTTGCCCCCAATACGGATTGTGTAAATCTGGTGTTCGATATCAAAACGTCCCCACGGGGTATTTAGGCGATCGCTCCTCGGCATTAGCCAGTGACAAAATTATCATTCATCCATCTAGTCTTCCTAGTCCTGAGAATTTTGATTACTCATCAGTAACTTTGCTTTGGGACGAATGGGCAACAATTTTAACTAACACCAAACAGCTCAAGGTCACAGAATCCGATTTTAAAGAAATCATTCTGCATCTTACTACTAAAGCACCTGAACTAATGCCAACTCTACTCCCTCTATTTACAGAACTCGGAAAAATCTTGGCTGAAAAAGCACCTACTAGATTCGGCTGGAATCATGCAGCTTTGACCGAGAGACTAAAACCAGCATTGTCCAACGATCTCGATCTCTCGGCGATCGCCCTGGCTACCGAGCCTAACCTTGACGCTCTCAACCCAACTAAAGAGTATGGGTGTGACATACAGGATATGCCCAAAGAAGTTAAAAAGCTAATGACTGACCCCGACCATCAAACCGCAGCCCGTATTGAAGCTGAAACCATTAAACAATGGATTATTTCTTTCTTAAAAGTTTTATTCGGCGACACTGGTTATCTGAGTAAATCGGGTGGACTGCTAACAATTACCGTACCCGACCCCAGATTGCCTGAAATTGCCCATGCTGCCCAGAAAAACATCTTTATGGATGCTACGGGGTATCTGCCAGATTTGGCTGCTAATTTGGGCATTAGAGTCGAAGAAATCGAACATATAGCATCCTCACCTAGCAATCAGGGTGCTACCGTCAAGTATGTACAAGTAGCTGGCTTAGGCAGATTGGGACAACAGCGAGGTAAACATCAAGAAAGACAAACAGCAGCAATTACCAAGGCTTTACAAGAAAAACATCCTGGGATCAGGAAGATTGCCTTTAAGAAATTTGCAATCGGAAACGATCTTAGGTGGTTTATAGAATCTCGCGGTGCTAATGATGCCCAGAAAGATACGGCTTTGATTTTAGAAGGAATTCCCACCCCCAATCTTGAAGCTTTAGCTGCTGAATTTACCTGTCTTTTTGGTCGAGTACCCGAATCTGGAACAACCAAAGTTAAATATCATCTTGATCTGACCAATGCAGGATTACCCAATTCTGGTTCTCCTTACTTGGAGATAAACGAGTCAGTAGATCCTCAATTCCGTGCTTTTGTCCGCAGAAAAATATTAGCGGCAATGAGACAAGCTATTGGCAGGTTAAGAGCCAATCTTCGTGAAGGTGAAGAACTAATTATTTATATCCTGGGTGACTATCCATTAGATCTGCCTGTTGAGTTGGTCAAAGCAATAGATATTACCCCTGACGCTGCTAGCAAAATTGAGCAAACTGAAATGGCATTACGAGATGCAGTTGCCCAACTGCTAGCTGAAGGAAAAAAAGTGACCCAAACTGCTCTAGCCAAGATTACCGGCTACTCTCAGGGTTATATATCTCGGTACAAAAAACTATTACTTTTGCTACTAGAAGACATTAATAGCAAAAGTAATAATTCTGACCCCCCCCCAGAAGAGGTAGAGTGGACAGCTAAAAATTACCTACCACTGGTTCCTCAAGAGGAGTTACCAGAGAAGATCTTTAACTTTTCCGAGGTATATGGCGATCGCGACTTCCTATTACTGTTCGAGCTACTGCCCCAAAAGTTAAAACAAGACCTGATTTACTGGCTGTTAGCAACGCAGCCAGAGTCAGTGACGGCTCTGGTTAGGTCGGTGGTCAGGTGACGCGCGCGCGCCTGATTAAAAAATCTCGTTACATTCGGGGGCGGTATTGAGCGAAGGTGGAGAGTCTGAATGGGGAGAAAGTGTCAGAAAGGAGAGATTTTAGAAGTGTTGGGGTTGAAGGGGTAGGGCGCTCGCCTTGATGGGGAGAGCGCTCGCCATAGAAAATCCGAGCAGTTACCTAGAATCATTAATCTAAAATTTTTAGTCAACGCCAAGAGATAACTTGGCGGATTGAGCCATCTCTTCATAAGCAAATTTTACGCAAGGAGCGGTTATCTTAGATTGACCCTTCCAGCCGAGTGCTTCCTCTAAGCCATCTAATAAAGCTTGAAGTGAACTAGGAGCAAAGTAGTCTTTAACTGCTTTAAAGAGGCAGCTAATTGCTAGAGGATTTAAAGAGACATATTCTTCTACTTCTTCCAGCATATAAAAAAGATATTTGGCTAAATAAGGTCGGTCGGGTTCTCTATAGGTGGAAAGTTTATTGTTAAACCACAATCTAACTTCTTCTGTTATCGTTTGATAATTTTCCGGGACGGTTTCAGCATTATATAGCTCGATAAATTCGACTTGAAATTGTTCGATTAACTCTTGCAATATTTTCGCTGTGTGTTTGTATTTCAGAGACTGCGTTCTCAGAGCGGGTACTTTGCCGTAATTAGGGTCGAGTTTTTGGCGACGAGATGCTTCTCCCATACAATCCTCCAGTCTGATTATAGTGATAACAACATACTAGAAGACCAATTCAGTATTTATTAGTAAAATCTTGTCTTTTCATAGATTCAACTGTTCCGATACGATGATAAATCGCCCGTGACAAGAATTCGCGATTAGGCTCCGCCTACCCAGAGCGAGCGCCTGCGTGAAAAACTATGACCCATGTTAAGAAAAATCTAGTTGAGGTAATGCTTAGTGATACATAGCACTAAAATTGAGCTACTGAAGTAGTGAGCGATTATGGGTAAGCCACAAATTACCGTTAGACTGTCTCCATCGCTGCTGGTGGAACTAGATCAGTACATCGAGCGCACTGGCACATCAAAGACTGATGTGGTGGTAAGTGCGATCGCGCAATATCTGGGCTGTACAAAGGAAGTGCCATTGAGTCAGAGAATGGCGGAGATTGAGAAAAGGATGGCAGAACTAGAAGCGCAAGTCAGAAGTAAATCGCAAGCCAGTGCTAATTGATTAAATTGTCCTAATAAACCACCCGATTTGGTAACTAGATGTTATGTCAGAAACTCGCGTTCAAGTAACAATTACTCTGTCAGATCCTCAGTTAAGGGATGAGGATCTACAAGAGGCTGTCCAAAATTTACAGTTGGAACTAAGAGAAGTTGAGGGAATTAGTGAAGCTGACTTGATTCCAGTAGAGCAAGCACCGCCAGACTCCAAAGGGATTGGAGGTTTCTTATTAGGTAAGCTATTGGCTTTGGTGAGTCTAAAACATCTCAAAACCTTAGTTAGTTTTTTGGGTCATAACCTTTTGGGACGAACAGTGGAAATTAAAGCAGAAGGAAACGGTAGAAAGCTAGAGGTCAAACTTAGCCGTCCAGAAGACATTGACAAGGTAATGCCGCAGGTAGAAAGGTTTATCAACGGGTAGTTTAATGGTCAAGGTTGCATTGCTAATAGGAGTAAGTGAATATCAGCCAGGCTTACAACCCTTACCTAGTGCTATCGAAGATGTCAGGTCAATGGAGCGAGTTTTAAAGCATCCAGAGATGGGGGGATTTGATCGGGTCGAAGTTTTGACCAACCCGAACACTCAAGCAATGAGAATAGCCATTTATAATCTGTTTGCCGAGTGTAGCCCAGAAGACTTAGTGCTGTTCTACTTTTCTGGTCATGGAGTTAAAGATCAGAACCGTAACCTGTACCTAACTACCCTAGAAACCACCAAGAATCAAAAAGGATTAGTTGTTCCACCCACAGCAGTTGCTGCTAGTTACCTGCAAACACAAATAAACGATAGTCGCTCGCAGCATGAGGTCATTATTCTGGACTGTTGCTATAGTGGCGCGATCGCCAAGGGACTGACAGCCAAAGATGAAGGAGCAGTAGACATAATCGCTGAGTTAGGAGGAAAAGGACGAGCAATTCTAACTTCTTCCACTTCTGTACAGTCTTCCTTTCAACAGTCAGGGTCACTCTCAATTTATACCCAATATCTAGTCGAAGGCATTGAAACAGGAGCGGCGGATCTCGATAGTGATGGTCAGATTTCTGCCGATGAACTACATCAATACGCCAGTAAAAACGTACAACAAGCCTCTCCTGCTATGACCCCACAGTTTTATCCAGTAGAGGAAGGTTACAGAATTTATTTGGCGCGATCACCCCAGGACGATCCCAAGGTGAAATATCGTAAGGAAGCTCAAAAACGTGCTAAAAAAGGTAAATTTAGCCCCATTGGTCGCCGAATTTTAGCTCGCCGACAAATTGAATTGGGATTAAGCCCAGAAGAGGCTGAAACTATTAAAGAGGAAATTCTTCGACCTTATCGAGAATACCAACAGAAATTACAAGAATATAAGCAGGCTTATAGAGAAGTCGTAGAGCAGGAATATCCCCTGAGTGACTATACTCGTAATGAATTGCAAGACTTTCAGAAGTTATTAGAACTTAGGGATCAAGATATTGCCCCAATTGAAGCGTCACTTAATCCTCAGCCAAAGGCAAAAACTGAAACTGAGCCACAAGTCACTGAATCTGTCCCTGATTCTAAGCCTATAGTTGAAAACCAAACCGAAAATCTGGGCAATGATGTCACCCTGGATATGGTCTACATTCCTGATGGCACATTTATGATGGGTTCGCCAGAACATGAAGGGAGAGATAGTGAAAAACCTCAACATGAAGTCACCGTCTCACCCTTCTTCATGGGCAAATATCCCATTACTCAGGCACAGTATCAACAAGTAATGGGTGAAAATCCCTCTAATTTCAAAGGTGATGACCGTCCCGTAGAGCTTGTTTCTTGGGATGATGCAGTCGAATTTTGCCAAAGATTATCCCAACAGACAGGAGCAGAATATAGATTACCAACCGAAGCAGAATGGGAATATGCAGCTCGTGCTGGCACAACTACTAAATATTACTTTGGTGATGATCTTACAAGTGATTTAGCTAATTATGACAGCAATGTTGATCAAACCACCGCTGTAGGAAAATATCCGCCTAATGCCTTTGGTTTATACGATATGCACGGAAACGTCTGGGAATGGTGTCAAGATGACTGGCATGATAGTTATAAGAATGCGCCAACTGATGGTAGTGCATGGCTTACAGAATTTAGTAGTATAAAAGTAATACGCGGTGGCTCTTGGGGCTACAATCCTTATTACTGCTGTTCAGCGACTCGCGACATCGTTACGCGCGATAACCGTTTCTTCAATATCGGTTTTCGTGTTGTGTGTGTCGTCCCCAGGGCTACATAGCCCTCTGTCCTTTTGCCCTTTTGCCCTTTTCTCGAAAATTTTGACTATATACTACAAACAGTATTTTAAATACTACAAAGTAAAGAAGCTGTCAAAGGTTTAACATTAATACCCGCAGCTTCAATAAGAGCGCTCCGCGCCCTCTGGACAAAAAGCGAGCGCTGGTAACAAATAGAGCAATTTGGTTTTTATTTTCCTAAAAGTGTTAGGGTAAAGACTGAGAATCATGATTATTAACGATTAAGTTTGTATCCAGTATCTACAGGTCTTTTCCTTTCAGTATTGAGCTATTTCTTGGACAATAATTCTGTCTCTCTAAACACAACACTCCGAAGAGAGGACAACTAAAGTATGTCAATTTACGTAGGCAATCTATCTTACGAAGTTAACATTGAAGACTTAAGCGAAGTCTTTACCGAGTATGGAACTGTAAAACGAGTTCATATTCCTACAGATCGCGAAACAGGTCGTGTGCGAGGTTTTGCTTTTGTCGAAATGGAATCCGAAGCGTCAGAAGACAAGGCTATTGAAGCTTTAGATGGAGCGCAATGGATGGAACGCGATTTAAAAGTTAATAAAGCCAGACCTCGTGAAGATAATAGGAATGGTGGTGGTCGTCGAAACAACCGCTTCTAATTTCAGCTTCTCTAATTAAATTCTAAAATCAACGCTTCTAGAGAGCGAGTAAATGAATTTTACATCACTTTTCTAGAGGTGTTTTGTTGTATAAACTGATAAAAAGTCAATTCAAAAACCAAGATGAGCGTTGTACAACTTGACCTCCAAAAGATAGAGCAGCTTCTCAATTCGGCAACGAATGAACGACAACGTAAAATGTACCAAGCCTTATTAGATAAGGCGCGAAGCCAGTTCGTTGAATCCACTGCCGACAAAGCATCCCGTACTACTCCCTCAACAGAAAACCAAGCTCAAACTCAAACCATTGGTCAGACCGAAACGAAAACCCAGGCTAAAACTGCTAAGAAGAAGAAGAAGAAGAAAGCTACACCTCAATCTGCCACTACAGAAGCTTCACCTGCCATACAGTCCACACTCCCTGTGACTGAATCTAAACTAACAAAAGAAGAGTCACAAGTCCCCCCTCAAACCGAACCCAAATCTCAATCCAAAGAACCACAACAGCAGTCAGATGACGAGACTCCATGCTTCCAGGCTTTAGGCACAGTTATTGCTACTCCCTACCTCCAAGGCGAGCGCTTAAAGGTCGTAATTGACGAGCGCTCATACGATTTGTCATGCAATAGGGGTAGAGCGCGTCAAGCCTATATGTCGCTCTTTTCCCAGCTAGAAAAAAACGGTTCAAAACCAATGTTTCTCAAGCTTTATCCTCAAGCTACATTTGACCAGTCCGATGCGGAACCAATACTTTCTTTCTCCCTCGTCAACTTCAGTCTTAACTGCGAAAAAATCAATAACTATCCCCAAGGGTTTGTACTTCGAGGAATCTGGCAGTATATTCCCTACTCACCATCTCCCGTAATTACGATCTACCGCAATCTAGATCAATTGGGATTTTTTAAGAGATTAAAAAAATCGCGAAAATTCAATTTCGCCCAACCCCGTCATCTTCCTGTAGTTTGGTCTGCGACCGTAGAACCATTCAAATTTAATCCTCAACTGGAAAAAGGAGAACAAATGCCTCGCTATTTCGTTGAAGTGAGAGCAACTTTTAAAGACGGTTTATATGTGGTCGAAGAAATGCTGCGAGAGCCGACAAGGAAGATACCTCGGTTCATCAAAGTGTCAAAATCAACTGCTACTACTGGGTGAGCGATCGCCAGAAAGCGTGACGACAGGCGATCGCCCTCCATCGAGTCCTCTATCTCATAAATAAACGTTTCCTTGTTTTTTACTGCATTACTTAATTACTTACTGCATTGAGTAATTACTCATCTATATCTTTCAGTGCATCATCAAGCAATAAACGCACGATATCTGCTTTAGTTCTACCTGTCTTGGCAGATAAAATTGATAACTTACGATGTACTGATTCTCTCAAATCGATCGTAAACCGTTTTGTTCCTTCTTTTGCTTCTACCTGTAGTTTTTCCATTAGGCTTGATGATGTGCTTAATTTTTCGTCTGATTTAGGTTCTATGGGTGCGTTGGGTGTTGATGCTTTCTCAACAGCTTTCACCTCTTCTACTTCTGATGTTGTTTCTTCTACTGCTGGTTCATTTCCACCAAATACAAATTCACTGGCTAGAGAGTCATCTAATGATTTACGTTTTTTAGTCATGGCAGATGTTTAAATAGTTCTTTAAATAATTTTTCGTATTCCGATGCAGACTCGCTAGCCGATCGCCCTGGTATGTCCCAGACTGTAGCTGATTGTCCCGAAGTGTCAGCGATCGCTTGTTTTTGATGAATGACAGTATCTAGTAACATTGCCCCTGGATTTTTGCTAAGGGCTGCGATCGCCTCATCTTTTAATTTCGTTCCTTTAACTGCCCGACTAAGAAACATTACTGCTTTGGGCAAGCCACCCCTGACAGATTGAGCCTGTTTAACTAATCTCATGGCATCAGAAGCCGAACGTAAATCAACCCCTGTCGGTTGGACGGGAATAAAGGCTAAGTCTGACCGAAATAAAATTGCTCTGGTAGCTTCCGATAAACTGGCGGGACCATCCACAATTACATAGTCATAATCTGCTACCAGTTCAGGTATCTGTTCGAGTAAATCATCGGGTGAACCAATTACCTTACAGGGAATCTTAGTTTCTTCCATCCCCTCAACCCAAAGCGAACTAGATTTTTGACTGTCAGCATCAATTAACAATGTCTTCTGTTTCTTCTTGGAGATTAGCCAATAAGCTAAATGTACCGAGGTAGTGGACTTGGACACCCCGCCTTTCTGATTGACTAACGATATGACTTGTCCCATTTAACAGTTTGTACTTAATTACTGCATTACTTACTGCATTATTGCAGTACTAATTTAATCTAATACTTTAATAATTATTTAAAGGCTGACAGCAGCACTAACTTAAGTGCTTAAATATAGCAGTAAATTTGCAAGTAAGTAAGCTATCAAATGAATACTGCAATACTAATTTGATTACTGAAGATTCCCAAAGTGCGATCGCAATGCACCCCCAATTCCCCTTCGTCCTACCAAAAATCAATACTTTAGCCCCAGTTCCGTTTCGTAGTAGTTCCGTTTCCCCAGCCCCTATAGAAGGAGAAAAAAAATTCACATCACACACGATAAATAAATTATTGGTTATCAATGAAGATCAATTTCTTGTTTGACTAATATCTGAAATTTGACTATCAAAAGGCACAAGAGAAAGTTAGCTAACGGCTCAGAAAAGATTTATACCTATGTGGTGTCGGGGGATGGTTCGCGCCGACAGTCTCTATCTGCCCGTGACAGTTCTGATTCTCTACAAATCTACAGAGGATCTGAATTCCGTCGCATTGTGGCAGCACTTCAGGCAAACTCTAGTTTATTAGTTGTGGGGGAAGCTGGTTGTGGCAAAACCTTCTTAGCTCAAGCCATTACCGCCGAACTAACTGAAATGAACTTTCAGGTAGCCGTCACCAAACCAGGAACGGTCAAGCAAATTCTGAGTGAAATAGCAGCACAGTTGGGAGTGGATACAGAAAATCTCGACGGGAAGGCACTCTCGACAATGGGACTGATGAAGGAAATAGCTGACTGGCTATTGGTTAATACCGCTTTTCTCATCTGTGACAATGCCCATCGTTTTCCAGTCTCTTTGCGCTGCTGGTTAGACCAACTCCACACCCAAGGACAGCCAATTTTACTACTAGCTACCTATCCTCCTGCGCGGGATATTTTCCTCAAGCTACCCAGAATCGAACTAGAACCGATGAAAGATTCTGCCACTAGAGCCATCATGCTAGAAGCTGCTGCGGAATTAAACCTCGAACTTACTCCTGCCCAATTGTCTTCCCTACAGCAGAGAGTCGGGGGCAATCCCATGTTAGCCAGACGAGTAGTCAGAGAAGAATATTTGGGTTTAGATGGCAACGCTTTAGACCATACTCAGTGGTTGGATATCACTCCCTACATCATTGCTGCTTTGATGTGTTTGGCAATTATTCGCTTTATCGGTAGAGGATTTAATGATAAATCACTGTATTTAATTGGTGCGATTATCACGGTATCTGTAGCCGTAGTTCGCATTATTGTTTACAGCTTACCTCGTAAAAAAGGAAGACTCGGACAATGATGTCGCGGACGCACATAGCTTTGTCTGTGGCTGCTACCTCAATAATCTTGGGTACTGCCGATCCAGTGGTATTGATTCTCAGCGCGATCGCCTCACAATTTCCCGATGTCGATACAACAAAAAGTTATTCAGGACGGGTTTTATTTCCCCTCAGTAGCTATCTAGAAAAGCGTTTTGCCCATCGTTCCATTACCCATAGTTTTCTAGCATTAGCCATCTTTGCTGTCGTAGTTTTCCCCGTAAGCTTCTTTGGCGATCGCTATTATCTAGGTTTAGTTTCTGGCTACTTCTGGGGCTTTTTTGGCGATGTCTTCACTAAGTCAGGAGTAGCACTGTTTTACCCTTCTAAAGTTAGGGCAATTTGTCCTGCCAATCCCAGGCTGAGATTATCTACTGGCGGTAATGCGGAATGGTTTGTCTTGTTCATCCTGATAGTCTTTGCCATTCTCAGCATTCAGATTAATTCGGCAGGAGGCATAGTCAGAAACTTCAATCAAGCATTAGGCTTACCGTCGGGGGCAATCGAAACCGTCAACCAAGATGCATCTCGTTACTTACTCAGGGCACACATCAAAGGACGTAACGCCATTACTCAAGAGCCAGTAGAGAAAGCATACGAAATTATTCAACCTCTCAATCAGAATGACTTACTGGTTAAAGATGAACTGGGAACTACTTACAGAGTTGGTAACTCTCAAGAAAGTCAGATTGTAGCCAGTCAGATGAAGATCGAGCGAGTAGCACCCATAACTACTACCGTCATTAATATTTTCCTCGATGATGAGGATTTGTACGAGAAGATTGCAGCTTTACCTCAAAAGCGAACTTACCTCAGTGGTACGCTAACTATCTTCGATGCCGACGGTTTGATTATTCCCACCCATATTGACCGCTACGACACGATTACTTTGCAGCCAGGGAGCGATATTGCTTATGCGCGGTTGATTGCTGCTTCTCCGCAGGATGTGTTGAGGTTGTTGGGGGATTATTATGCGAGTGGAAATTTAGTGGTGAGGAATGTCAAGGAAAAACCATAAATTTTCTGATTATTCAATTTGAACAAACCAGAATGGAATTGTTTGTGTCCATCTTTAGCAAAAGTTGAAAGTTTTGCTACAAATCTTAGTTTGATAAGCTTGTTATACTCTGTCTGTGGTATATGTTGATAGTGAAAATAAAAGTATTAGCTCTAATAAAATGACAAAAGACAACAATCTTTCTATATTTGATATTTTAAACTCTATTGATAAGATTGAAGATAAAGATAAAAAAGTCCAAGCATTAAAAAAAAATGCTCCATGTTTGACTACATCTGATTTACAAATCAAGGCAATAGAAATAGCTGCAAATACGCAGAATCATTCTATATGGCAAAGTTTGTTGATTGAAATTGCTCCTCTCATTACTAGAGAAGTATTTTCAGAAGTTTTTGATACTGATAAATATTTTAATAAAGAAAAACGTGAATCTACATTAATCAATTTAAGTAATTCAAGATTTTGTCCAAAATTTACTTTGTTTAAAGAGACACTAGAAATTACGGAAAAAATTGAAAAAAAAGGTTCTCGTACATCAATTATAGAAAATATAATTCCTCGTATTTCTGACTCAAAGCTAATTTTTAACGCTTTAAAAATAGGTTGCATAAATTCAACAATCGATAAAACTCGTAAAGTATTGAACGATCGCTTTCAACAAAGCCCCGAACTGATACCGTCAGAATCGAATACTTTAGAACTAGCAAATGAGTTTATAGATTATGAACAATATAAAGCTTATTTTGATCTTTTTATAATTATGTTTCCCTATTTATCGAATTATTCGCAAATTTGGAAACTATCAGAGAAGCTTGTGCATGCCAAAAGATATGATATTTATGCCGATCTTTTAGAAATAGTACTTCCATATCTTTCGGAAGATTCACTTTCGGAAGCTCTAGAAACCGCTTTAACAATTCGCGATCTTAAATCAGAACAACAGTGTATCGATAAAATGAAAGAACTTGATTTCTGTATTTCTGAAAGTTTTTCAAGAAATGAAGGTAGTACAATTTTATTTGATAGGTGGCAAGAAATTTCGGATGATTGGCAGTATAGAATAGCAGAACTATATCGGAGATACATACTTGATATACGGTGGTCTAATGCTGGAAATTTGGCTATATGGAGGGCAATAGGTAACGAAGTAATAGATCTACAGTTTAGTAGAGTTCCGCGTATAAGAGCTAGAATTTTAGCTATACTTTATTACTATTTTGAAGATGAAAAACAAACTATCATTTTTGATGAATTATTAAAAAGTATTGAACAAATACCTTCTAAAACCTGTAGAGTAAGATCTCTCATTCAATTAGCTGAATGTTTGTCTGTATCTAGAGCCAAACAAGTAGTCAGTTTAGCATTATCAGTAATTAAAGATATTTTTGAAGATATAAAAAATTATCAATTAGAGGATGATCAATTAAGAACAAAATTTAATATAGATTTTGAGAGAATTAAAGAGATAGAGAATCAGCTAGAACTACAATCAATTGATAACTTATCGGCTAAAATTAAAGACTTAATTGATAATTTTGATGGTTTACTCTTTGAATATCCTCATTCCAGATGGATGCCCAACAGGATTTCATGGGGGATAACAGACTTATTAAATAGATTAAAGAAACAAAAGAAATATTTAGAAAGTCGAATTACTTTCGACATACCAACTAAAATGAAGGCAGGTATTTCTAGTAATGCTTCAGTTAGTATTGTAAAAAGTTCGCCTGAAGATAATTCAGAGATGCCAAATCCCAATTCTATAGTGAAAGGATACATAAAAATTGAACAGAATTTACGTGTTCGTTTATATGCTAAAAACGCAGATGAATTTAAGATAGAAAAAGACGGTTTTGAAGATCAAAAAGAGGAGTGTCAAGTTATTACAGAAAATGAATTTCCTGAATGGTCTTGGATTATAACACCTTTAAAAAAAGGAAAGTCAAAAATAGAGATTAAAACCGATATCCAAATTAAAATTGAAAAAGAAAGGTTGGAGGAAGAAACACTAGAAAATAAGCCATATACAATTAATGTCGAACCTAATTTAAGATATACTTTAAAGAAAATTTTTACCGAAAACAGTTGGCAATTTATAATTGCCAGTATTATATCTATAATAGGTGTTATAGTATCACTTTATAAGTAATTAGCTTTTGCTTTTACATATGAATAACTTTATGAAAAAATTCATAAAGTATAAATTTTTCTATAGTTTTCATAACACAAAAGTTTTCATAACACAAAATAAGAGAATATCCAGACTTCCCTAACCCAGATCACGGCAAAAGCCCCTAACAATAACCGATAACTGGTATTAGAACCCGTAACTAATACCCGCCGATGTTTGCCAGGAAAGAAAAACCCTTACCAGTAGCCGTACTCAAACCCGAATCCACTAACAACACCCGATCGCTTTCTGGCGAGGGAATACATTTGGGAGAGGGTTATTATTGGAATCCTGAAGCCTTACCCAACGGGCATATTGTTGCGATTGGGGCATCTGGTAGTGGGAAGACGCAGACGTTGAAGGCGATCGCTTTTTCTCTCCGTCAGACTTACCCAGAGATGCAGGTTATTCTGCTGGACTTTCACGGCGACCAAGAAATTATCGGCGAGACTTGCTATCCAATACACATGGCATCTCCTCACGGTATCAATCCTCTGGTGGTTAATCTCGACCCTGAAGGTGGTGGCTCTAATTTACAGGCGATTCAGATGGCGGGAATTTTGAAGAAATCCCTGCGTCTCGGTCCCAATCAAGAAGGGATGCTGATTGAGATTATTAAGACCTGCTATCTCAAGCGGGGTATAGTTCAGGAGCGACAGGAGACGTGGAGTTTAGAACCACCCAACTTTGATGATATTGAGGAGGAACTTAACCGCCGAGTAGCTACGGCATTTCAAGATGAAGGGAAGAAGGAATTAGCTGAAAGTATCCAGCTTGGGGATTTACAGATTGGCAAACCCAACACCAGCGGTATTTATTTTGTTTTCCATCAGGACAAGCTGGTTTATATTGGTGCAGCTAGAGATATCCAAAAACGCATCGACGGACACCACCACATTCGTTACCTGCTTAAAGACCTTCTTGGTCAGCGTTCCCTTGCGTCTTACGCCGACGCGGGGTCTGACCGCTATCCAGGGGAAACAGTAGAAATCCGCTATTACGAACACCTTTCCGACTGGCAGGAGTTAATTAAGCTAGAAAACTACCTGATCCAAATCCACAAACCACCCCTCAACCAAACCACCCTCAGAACCGAGTGCAAAGAAAGCCAGAAATTGAAGCTGAAACTGGCAGCTACTTTTCAGTATGGAGTTTTCAGCCGTCCACAACCAGAGTTTAACGAGAAGCTGGTACGCATCGATTTATCCAAATTACCAACAGAGTTAAGAGCGATCGCTGCCGAATCTCTAGCATGGCAGTTAATGAACCAACACCGCTTGCAGGGAGAAATCCAGGGTAGACTTCCTCGCACCTTCCTATTCATCGATGAAGCGAAAGAAATGCCCAAGAAAGAAGGTAGTGCTTGCGACCAAATAATAGCTGATGGTCGTAAATATGGCTTGTCCCTAGTCATGGCTTCTCAATCAGAACGTCATTTATCTGCTGATGTAATTGGTAATTCCAGCACCAAGATTGTTCTGCCCGTCGATCAGACTGAATGCTCTAAAGTAGCCAAGAAATTCAGATTCGCCGAGAAAAAAGTAGCAGCCTTAGAACCCCTAACTGCCCTCTGTCGCTTTGGCAAAGATGCCGAACTATTAGAAATCCAGCCCTACTACCAACGTTTAGAAGATGCTGAAGAAAGTTAGAAGATTTCTCAAAAATAATTCTCCCGATTGGCTCAACACCGAAGTCAATAAAGACCTGCTGCAAAATCTCAGTACAAACATCAAGTCTACTCCCAAGACCAAAGATATCAACTCTATCCCCCTTGTTAAGGGGGGTTGGGGGGATCTAAATCTATCGCCAGAACAAGTTAAACCAAGTTTAAACAAGTCTCTACCAGGGGAAGTTAAAAGAAGTCAGAAAAAGTCCGATAACAGCGATCGCCCGCTTTCTACTGACTTGTCCCCGAATGGGGAAAACTATTTACAGTTCCCAACCCCAGGCACTCCACATTGGCGCAGAATCAGACAGGTATTTATGACACTGGACAGCGCACCCTCAGACGCTTCTTATAACCAACTTATTGAATACGTCAGAGAAACTACAGGAGTTGGCTGCTCCCGCAAACTAATTTCAAAGTGGAAAAAATATCGTCAAAATTCCGATTTGTTAGCACCCAGAAACGATCGCAGTCATGGTGACAGTAGCGAAACAAATACTGTTGATGTATCTTCTGCAATGACTGTTAGTGCAGCTATTCCATCTAGTGTAAACAGTTTTCAGTTGAACCAATCGGTAGATAATTCTAGTATCAATGATTCTCTTAATCGCCCGAACTTACTACCTGTAAAAACTTGGTCGTATCTGGCAGCAGCAGGAATTGTGGTTAGTTTAGTCGGCTGTGAAATCATCCCTTTTAACAATCGTCCGAGCGAAAACGTTGCTATTGCTTCGGTAACAGCACCCATAACTCCTCTGACCCCAATACCAGAAAGAAGAAAAAATCGTTTAGAACCCCGCAATATCAAGATCGAACTCACTCTTTCTAATCCTCAAGACCTCAAAGTAAAACCAGGAGACAAGATAAGTGCAGGACAGGTATTAAGCGATCGCGTCTCAGAACGTAACCGACTACAAGCCAGTCAGAAACAGCTACAGCTATCACTCTTAAAACTCAACTTACCATTAACACCAATTCCTCAACCTAAACCCATCCCCGAAATTGCCGAACTCCCCCCAGTTTCTTATGCCGAATCAGAAGCAGCTATCAAACTCAAACAGCAAAAGTTAACCGAAGCCGATAGAGCGATCGCCCTCCAGAAAGAGAAAATTGAACAGCTTCGTTCTTTATTTTCAACTAAAGCAGAGGAGAAAAGGAGCGGAGGAGCAAGGGAGAAAATAAGTTCTAATTCCCCCCTGCACCCTTGCACCCCTGCACCCCTGCATGAAAACTGCTCACCAGTACAGGGCGGTGTTTCCAAACACAAGCTCATCCTCGAACACGAACAAGCCAACCTGAAAAACCTAGAAACTGCCCGACAGTCGGCACAAATCCAGCTAGAAGTAACCCGAAGCAAACTGACAACTGCCAAAGAACAACGGGCTTACCTCGAATATCAGAGACAGCTAGAACAAACCCGACGGGCGATCGCCATTCAACAGCAGCATCAAGCATTACAACACCAGGAGTCAGAAAGAGAGCGAAGAAGAGCAGAAAGGGAATATAGCCAAGCTCAAATTGAGGCAAAGATCCAAGACATCGACTATCAAATTATTCAACTCTCGTCAGTACGCGCACCTTATGAAGGCACTATCAAAAAAGTTAAATGGACTGGTCAATCCGACCATCATCTTACTGCCGTTCTTACTTTATCCGTTACCAGCGATCGCCCAACCATCGCCCACAGCACGAGCAAACCCACGCCAAATACTGAAGTTAAACAAAGCACCCAAGCCCAACCCTAATTATCAAGAGTTACCGTGTTTGAGTAGTAGCAGTGAGTGTATTGAATTACTGGCGGAAAGAGCGATCGCCAATTCTCCCGAATTAGTCACCCTAGACGAACAAATTGCCCTCATTGACAGGCGGTTAGTTGTGGCAGAAGAACGCATCGACCATACATCAAATAAACGCTGGACTAACTATATATCAAGCGATCCCCTGCGTATAGCAGCTAATCTTCTCGGTGGGGGAGACGTGCAGCGAGATAATATTGCGATCGCTGATTTAGAAGTTAAGAGTGCGGAATTGGAGGCATATCGGGCTAATCTGCACAGGCGCAAGGCAGAGGTTAGATCGCAGTTACGGGAGGATGTTTTGAGCTTGGTGTTGGCGTATGAGGCAGCAGAGAGAGAATATGTTTTAGCTCAATCTAAATTAGCTACTTATCAGCAACAGCGACAATTAATTGAGATTGACTACCAATTTGGTAATGGTTCGACAACGCAAATGCTGAGTGTATGGCAGCAGGGCGAGAGTTTAGAAGCTGAAGTTGTTCAAATTGAGAGTAAAAAGACGGAAATAACGCGAAAAATCCAACAATTAACCGTTCAAAATCCCCCAAGTTTGGGGGATTTAGGGGACGGTAGACAATTGACTAATAGTTCCAATGATTCAGAGAAATGAATTGATTCGCCAAAGAAATACCCGCAGCTTCTAAGTTAGAGATGGCTTTGACAATATCCTTAAAGCGCATATCCTTGGAAGAATAATTATCTTGATAAATCGCTAAAATACCAGGGTGACTGGAGTTTAGTTGATGAAGAGCATCAAAATCTCGACAGTTTTGAGTCAGCAGTACGCGCCCTTGTTTTCTAGCACAATCGAGAACGACTGTATCATCCGCACCTGCTAGTTCGAGTTCGTTGATAGTTACAACATCATGACTGGCTTTTCTGAGTAAATCTACCAAAAGTTTAGCTTGAGAGTCTTCATCAATGAGCAGTCTTAGGCTCAAGGTCAATTCCTCTCTCTTCTAAATAACGGCGTTCTGCTTCGGCATCTTGCTTTAGCACCTCTCGATTTGCTTCACAGTAAGCTATTGCTTCGGTGACTTCATCTAAAGACAAATCCCAATTATATGCTGCCTCTTCGGGAGTCATTTCTTCTACCAGCATCGAACTCCAAACCGTAAAGGGTCTAAGTCTTCTTCCTTTAAAAAAAAGCTGTTTGCGCCATGAGTCGGGACGCGGTTCTAAGTATTGCCATTGGGTAGTGGAAGCGTTGGTAGTCATACTAATTTTGCACCTATGCCGATTGAGGTTCTTCTAAAGCTTTGGCAATGGCATCTCTGACAAATTCCTGCCAATTTTCTCTGCTTTTGATTTTTTCTTTCATAGAAGCAGATACTCTCAATTGAAGCTTTTCTCGTAATGGTTCAGGTCTATCTGTTGTGAATCCGTAGTTTTTTAGATCGGGATTACCACCTGGACGACCACTAGCTTTTGTTCCTGGCATCTTTTTTTATCCTTATACCCCCACTAATTAATCATTATAGCGAGTATCCATATATTAAAAAATGTAAATTGTTTTTATTTTAATATGTATACTAATTATAATAACCTTGATAGATGTAAGTGAGCGATCTTTTAGGGCTACCAACCACCGAGATCGCTCTCAAATCCATAATTAGATTTTTCATATTGTGACTCAATTTTACCAGCTAACACTTAAAGATGCGCTAACTCAATACCAAGCAGGATTCCTTAGTTCTGCTGGACTGTTATTCAACTATCTCAAAATCAAGTTTGCTCCTGGTTGGAAGATGCAAATTAACCAACAAAAGGTATGTCAGGAACTAGGTTTGAGCCGAGATCAGTTTTATCGCGGACTGAAATTAATTAAGCAACACTTTCCCAACTTAAAGCTTTACCGAACTACTGCTCTAGTCGGTGAGTTTGAAGCTCAAAATGATACTACTGTAAATGAGCCAGTTGCACCTGCTACTAATTCCGTTGTAGAAACTGCCAATTCGTCTGTAGATTCTCCCAAACCCGTCGCGCCAACTGCCAATCGAGTTGTAGAAACTGCAACTAACGCACCACCTAAACCAGCAAAAACCAAAGCGAACAGCGATTTACCAGATTCTTCTTCAAATTCTTACCAGCTTTTTTCTAACTCTCTGTCTGATAGCCAGAGAGAGAATTTTTTAGCCTTTTGCCAACAACAAGCCAATCAATTACCCAAACCCCCTGTATTAGTCAAAAAATGGATTCAGCGCAACTGGGAAGAACTACGCAGTTTATGGTGTAAAAAGTCCCCCGAGGTAGCATACTTGAGCAACAGCATATCACAGCAAGACTGGTACAATCACCCCCGATTCAATCGCTGGAAGCGTCGCTTGGAGTGTCAGTATCAAGCCCCTTATTTTATTACTTTGCTCAAAAATGGCGGTACAGAAGAGGAAAGAAGGGCTTTTGCGCGTTGGGCGATTGACAACGGAGTAGTAAAAGTACCAGAGGGGATAACAATTAATGGACTTTAAGAAGTTAAAACCAATTCCCCTCCGTCCTGAATGCGAACCCGATTATGATAAGCAAGTATGGCAGCCAAATTGGTACTGTTTCTGCTGCCACGATACGGGCTTTGTCTTGGAACGTTTAGCAGCTTACGTTATCGAGGGTTATACCTCTGGTCAACATAAAATCGCCCGATGCCAAGCTACAAGATGTCAAGCGGAGATTGGCGAGACATTAGAAGCTAGTGGCAGTTTAGATGAACGTTTAACCCCAGAGATTTGCGACTATTTAGATAATTTGGAACGGGAGGATTGGGCGCGGACGTTAAAAATGAAGCATGAGTTAAGAAAACAGGCTTTAGGGTTGGTTGATGAGTTGGCGAAGAGGAAGAGTATTAGGTTGCGTCGGCGTACTTCAGAAGAGGAGATGGAGGTGAGTAAAAAATAGTTTTGTATATTTTTCTAAACTAATCTATCTAATCAGTTTAAAATTTAAGAAATTTAGTATTTATTAAAACAAAATGCTAGTGAAAGATTAACTTAAGTATAAGTAAGAGCTTGAATTTATTTGGTTTTTATCTTATTTAGAAAAATTTATTACTCAAATAATAATGTCTAAACTTCAATTAGCTACTTATGAACTCAATGAAGAGAATATATCTCACATTGATTCCGTTATGAGGAATATTCTGAATAATTCAATATCATTATTAGAATTGAAAACCATTGAAGAGGTTAAAAAATACACCACATTCTCAAACCAGTTAAATTGTCGCTTATTAGTTATTAAAGGAGATAACCTAAAAATATTTAAAAAAATAGAGCTTGATGTCAACGAACCATTGGCTATTCTTCAACTATGGGACGAATTAGCAGATCTAAAAGAAATGCCACCTAATTTGGCTACTAACATTACTGTTGCTTCTGTTAAATCTTCGCCTAAAGAAATAGAAACAATATTAAAGCGTATGATTGACGAGGTAGCAGCACGGTGGGAAAGATTAGCTAGGCATCGAATTCAATCAGAATATGATGAAGCACATATAGCTATTACAGAAAATTCAAGAAAAACCAGCTCTTTTTTCGATACATTTTTTATAAAAATCAAAGAGATACTTCAAGCTGAATCAATTACTATAGGATGCTGTTTAGAAGAAACAAGCAATTTAAGTATAATTAGCAAGCAGGGTGATTCGAGAATAAATCATAATAAATATAAACATAACCTTGGAAAAGATAAACCAGAATACAAGCATAAACAAATAGAAACTAGAGTTATTAAAGATATAAAAAAAATTGTAACCGAAGATTTTGAAGCTAAAATAAATAATCTACGGCAGCAAGATAATCTGAAATATAAAATTATTCAATCAAGTTTTTTTAGTCAACACTATTCGCAAGTATGTGTTTTATATGAATTTGAATCATCTTTGCCAGACAAAATTTTCCGTGATGTTTGTCATACAGCTACTAGAGAGTTGCGAAGATTACAAGAACATTGCATAGGTCAAGCAGCACACGGCTCTCTTAAACAGATATTACAAGCACAACAAAAACTTCTAGATGAGAAACCATTCAAGCAAGTTTTAGAGTATCTTTTAAGCTATTTTAATGCCAATGGAGCTTCAATATATATCGTGACACGTCGAGATGATAACATCTTAGATTTGGAAAAGACTTATATGCACTATGGTCGTTATGAACATACTGAATATACTAGTTTAACTCATGGATATATCCACCATTGTATAACTAATGAAGTTGCTTTAATTTTCCCTGAAACTAAAAAAATAGAAGATCATGATACTCCAATAGACATAGCTTTTGAATATAGAGTAAATGATTTATATGAAGGGGCAGAAAATAAAATAGAACTTAAACCTTTTGTTGTAAATGGTTCTTCAGAAGATGAAAAAAGTTTGATGATTTTGCCATTATTTTGTGCGGAGAATCAATCTCAAATAATTGGAGCAATTAAATTAGGAGACTTTACAAGAACAAAAGCTTTTACTGTCAGAGATTTGGTAGAACTGAAAATATTTGGAGAAGCTTTATCTTTTCTGATTTACACACTTGATATTACTCATAAGTTAGAACATGAGAGAGATATCGTAAAGCAACAAAGTACGATGGTTAAAAATGTGGAGCAACTGTTTTTCTGGAGAGAAATAGCTCTTGGAGTTTTTCATCAAGTTGCGAACTATCTTAGTGAAGCAGGTAATCAAATGATACTAGCTGGGTTTGAGTTAAAATTGCATTCTCAAGAGTTTGATTCAAACATTCTCCAAAAGTCCATATCTCAGTCGCGTGAAAGTATTAGCCAAGGAAAAAAGCTAATAAGGGAAACTTACAAAAGAGGAAAAGATCTGAAGCCAATTTTGTCATCATGTTATTTGATTAAAGATATTCTTAAGCCCGCCATTAATCATGTCAACAAACCTTTAAAATTAGGTAATAGAAACTGGAATATAACTCATTCATTTACCGATAAAGATTATGAAGTATTGGTCGATGCTAAGTTAACTCGGGAATGCATTATTAATCTACTGAATAATGCGGTTTGGGCTGTTAGCGATCGTAAAATAACTAAAAAGAAGGTTTTTGTTGTTGCTCGTCCATTGGAAAATGAGAACCTAGTAAAAATTGAAGTACAAGACTCAGGAATTGGAATTTCTCAGAAGGATATACATAAGTTATTTACTCCATTCTTTAGTAGAAGAGAAAATGGTACTGGCTTAGGGCTTTTCTTCGCAAAAAAAATAATCCAAGAACACTTTGAAGGCGATGTAAAATTAATTCGTCCTCAAAATGACACTATTTTTATGATTACGTTACCTATGTATGGAATAAAAAACAAAGTCATGTGACATAGTTATTTAATATAGCAATGTTATAATTTAATAACTTTTTTACAAAAACTGAAGGAAACCGAAGATTGCAAGAGTAATATTGTGTATAATAAAGATTTGGCAACATTTAATAACTAAATTTTAATTTGACATGGGTAATTCTTCTGTTTTAGAAAGGCCTCCTGCACTAGATAAACAAACTATTGCCGTTCTTTGGATGGACGATAATCCTAAAGTGATAGAACCTTTGATTGCAGTGTTGAAAAAAGACAGCCAGATGTCAGATGGGCTAAACTTCAAAGTAGATATCGCAACCTCAATAACAGAAGCAGAACAACTCCTGAAAAACCATCAGTATGCAGCTTTGATAGTAGATTGTCAAATGGATACGGCTTATCGTACAGGAGAAAATGGAGCCGAGTTCCTTTTTAAAATTAATCAAAGGTATAAATGTTTGCCTACTTTTGTTTACACAGCTTTTCGAGATGAAGCAATATACGAAAATTATCTCAATAAATCTAATGCAATTGTCATTGCTGAAAAAGTAGGCGAAGATTTCGATCCTCCTTTGAAATCATATCCGTTTTTTAGGGAACTTTATAAATATGCTCAAAGGTATCATGAAGTGATTGATTTAATTCCCGAGGAGATAAGTTTCCAAGACTATATTAGTAATCCTGCAAAGTATCATGAAGAGGTGGCTTCGCATTGGCAGCGAAATAATGTATGGATTACTAATGAACTCAAGGATAAAGGCTGGATCTGGGGAGTTGTTTGCAGTAATCAAATCGTCAAAGGTTCTTCAGATCTATTTGAGTTTCCTACCGAAGAAGAGTTATATAACCTGGGTTGTAACTACAATCGAATTCCTTTTGCTTATAACTTGGCAGAAGAGCCTGAAACAATAGATCCACCGCTCAATACAGGAACTCGTTGGAATCCTATCAATAACCCAACTGACTATTATCCAACACTTAAGGTTTGTATTGGCGAACAAGAACTAATAGATGACTTTGACACGGGAGCGTTTCAAACGCAAGTATCTGACGAAATTGTACGTCGTAGTCCTTTAGATGCTTTACAGTATAAAGAAACTGAACACCTTGGTGAAAAAGTTGGCTTTTTCACTAAAACAATTCCAATAGTACTATTTTGTGATAATGGAAATGAATTATCTTCGAGAATTCCTGTTAGAGTTATTATTGACTGGAATCAAAGTACTTTTGTTAAAATTAACCCTAATCGCCAAGTTTTACTTGGTAGAGATTTATTGAGAGCTTTTTCTTCAATTAAAGTAATTTTATTACCTAAAGATCATTTGACCAGTGTAATAGAAGATCAAACTAATAATTGACTTACATGGAAGAATTATCAAATCCTTTAATCAAACCCGAAGATTTATTGACACAAGGTGGGGCTACCCTTGCTGTGACAGTAATAACTAATGGACTTCAATATGCTTTTGGTTTAAATCCCAAATATATTGGCTTAATCGTTTCAATTGTTGTAGTTTTTGGAGGAGCAAGTTCATCAATTCTTAGTCATTTTTCAATAGCACAAATCATAGTAGCTATCGTAAATACATTTTTTATCTATAACGGTGCAGTAGGTCTTACAACTATCGTAGGTGGTAGTGATACTCAGAGCGAAAGAATACAGAAAGGAACTAGAGATACAGAAGAAATTAGTTCAGGAAGAATTAAAAAATTTTGGACACCTTGGTTCTAAGAGCACATCTGAAAAGTTATTTTTATACATTAAAGCTCTCGATTTTGCCCCCCCAGCTCCCCAAATTTGGGGGGAGAAGGATTAAAAGTCCCCCAATCTTGGGGGATTTAGGGGGCTTAAATGTAGCCAATGAGACTTTTCAGACAACCTCTAAGGTTTTTGTGGCTTATCTTTAATTGGCATATAGCAGCAATTTAGTAATTAAAGTATTACTTAGATTCTCTTTATCCAAACTCTATTTTAAAAACCGCTCATCACACTTCAATTCATTTTGGGTAAAAATACGGTTTAAGAAATAGTTAAGCTTCTCATACCCTAGTATTAGGACTGTTACCAGGAGCGCAGTTACCACTGTTACCAGATTCGCCCACACACCGTTACCATTATGAGTAAAGATAAAAGAGAGCAAGTTTTCCAAGCCTGTCAAGAATTATTAGAAGAAGAAAAAAGCGTTACCGTTAGAGCAGTAATCGATCGCGTTGGTGGTTCTTCTCGCGACATTTCCCCCATCGTCAAAGAATTTAAGGAAAACCTGGAAGCAGAAAGCTCCCTCTCCGTTTCAGAAAAAGCCGAGGTCAATACCAGTGATAAAGATGAAGAAGATTTTATTGATACCAACCCCGTAACGGCTAACTTAGAAAGAGTGGACAAAGAGGCTCAACTAATTGCTGCTAGAAAGATTGTTGCTACTGCCTACTACGAGAAAACCCAGCAGTTTAACTTACCAGGACTACAGGAAGAAGTAAATCAGGCATTATCGGAGGTTGACGCGATCGCTCATAACCAAGATGAAACATTATCCCCAAAAGGGATGTTGAACTGGCTCAAGGGGAGGCAGAGGCAACCACAGTATTAAAAGACAAACTCGAATCAGTGCAGTCAGAGGCAGATTCTCCAGCAGAATCGCAGAAAGAGTCGATATCGGATACGTTCGATAAATGCGACAAATTTAAACAATCAACAAATTTCCATCTCACCCCTCAACTTACTTACTCTCAAGTTGCCATCGCCGAGAGAAGAACGCTACTTAAGACTTGGTTAGCATCTGTTATCGGTACGGCGATCGCTTTTGCCTTAGTATCTGGTATCAAAGACATTAGGGCATTAATCACAACTTCCATGAGTGCTGGTAGCATTGCCTTCGTTGTTTCTGCCCTTGCTAGCAGCAGTGATAACAAGTGACAGATACTGAGTGATAGTTTGCATGGATGCAATAAAATATTTAATACAATCGTCCATATCAGCTCGATTTAAAGTCCCCCAGTCTTGGGGGATTTAGGGGGCAGTCATTACCTCAAGCAGCAGTCGCAACACTAGGTTGTGGTAAAGGTTCGCCATCCGCTTCATAGGAAATAATTAAAGATTCTAGAGCTAGATGCGGACAAGTCCTTTCTTTGGCATTAGCTACCGCTTCCTCATAAGTATCGCTGTGAGTGCGCCAATGTTGCCCTGGAAAATCGGGTAGAGCCACCAAAAAACAATTATCCTCATCGCTCCACTGAATAATCATCCGATACTTAAGTTTATCCATCTTTAAAGAGAGGAGATATTATTGACTGACTCTATGACTGTTTGGCTTAACCACCGTAGCATCAGACCAAAAATCATCATCAGTGGGCTGACAATCGGAGTCAGCTTTAGCTGAAGCTTCTATCTCTGCTTCAGTCATTTCTGTGACTTTTTTCCAATCAGTCAGATCTTTAGTTTGTTTAAGTTCATCCATAGATACTCTGGTAATATTGTCGTTGCTCACGTTTTGTAGCCCTCCTAGCACTAATAATTCGATAAACTGAACCGCGCATGGTGTAGACAACAAAGAGAACTACTCCATTTGTTTCTCCCAGAGCAATAAATCGGCTCTCCCCACGGACATCTCACGGGGGCGAATTCGATTCGCCCCACGTGTCCTCATAATCATAACGATTATCTTCCTTTTCTAAAATAGGACTGCTGAAAATACTAGCAGCCCGAACAAAATCAATACCATGTTTGCTCAGATTAGACCGACGCTTGTTTTCGTCCCATTCAAACTCCATAATCACCCACTTTCTTTGTTACCCTCTAATCTGTCAAACCAGAAAGCATTTCCGACAATTCCACCTGGTCTTTTGCCCGATTGTCATCATAAATCATCAAAGTATCTATTTGACGGTGGCGGGATAACTTCTGCACCTTCCTGACATTACCATCAGTAGCATCCAAAGCAGCCGTAATCGAACTGTGCCTTACGCGATGGGGACTCATGCGCTTTTTAATCCCTGCTTTTTGACAGTAACGACGCACCATTTTATAGATGCCATCACCAGTTATTCGATGTCCCTTGTGTTTAAAGTCTAAAGCCACAAACAACGGTGCTTTCTTCTTTTTGTGCTTATAGGCTTTAGTCCAATCCAGCAGGGCATTAGTAGTAGAGGTACTTAAACCGATAATCTCAGTCTGCGTCCCTTTACCCTTGCCGAGTATGGTTAATTCTTTCACACTTGGCTCAAAATCCCCATAATTTAACAAACTCACCTCATTCCGTCGCAGGGCATTGTCCCACAGCAGCTTCAACAGGGCATAATCCCGAATACCATTTACAAGGGTGCGATCGCAAATATCCAACACGAGACGATACTCTTCAGGACTAATCCCGCTAGTATCCCTGTATTGCTGAACCCTCTCCCCCTTCACATCCTCCAGGGTAAACTGACACATTCCCAACTTACGACCCATACTACAGAGAGTTTTAATCGAAGCTAACCGCCGATTGACAGTAGACTCTGCCAACCCCTTCTCAAACAACTTGGCTTTATAATTCAGCACCACCCCCACCGCCGCCGAACGTTCCAAATGAAGAAATTCTAGTACGGCATCTTTAGTGGCAACATTACCTGTAGTTACTCGAAAAAAGTCATTAAGGTCTTTAGCATAGGCTTTTCTGGTACTGGGATTGCGTTTGTCGAGGAGAAATTGAGCTAGCACGTCAGGTTCAGGATGAGTAAAATGTCTTCCAATTTTGGCATTGAAAGAGTTTTCTAACTGTGATGGAGGAGCGACCCCGTCGAGGTTTCCTCGACATGGGAACGCGCGATTCGTAATTTGTCCCATGAATATCGGTATCGAAAAGGTGGATTTCCGATAGCGCGGTCGGTAATAACCTTACTGTACCGTGATTTGAGACATAATTTTAAATTGATTAAAAGTGAGGCGAAAAACAATCAGAAGACGATCGCAGCTAAATTAAATTTATTGAGCCAGGGTAGAGAAAATCAATTACTAATTGGCTCATGAAAAAACTGTTTAACAGTCCTATGCTTTATAAATATTTATTCCACCTTTCTCCATTTTTAAAAATGCTAATTGGTCCATCTTCAGACACAACAAAAGCAATAGCATCAGTATTTTTGGTGGTCATTTGAGCAGATAAATGTCGTGAGCCATGACCTGGAATACCTTTAACTAGTGAAGATGAATAAGCAGTTGAAGCATTCAAAGCTAAGGTTAAACCTTCACGAGATATTATCACTGCATTATCTCCTGCGGCTATATCAAGATATTGTTGAGCTTTGATAGTCTCAATTGATACTTCTTTAATCCCCATTGTGTCTTCTTGCATTGATACATCGTTATAACCTGGATTTAGGCGAATTTTATCTTTTCTTTGAAGTATTAGTGTAAATCCTCTTCGTTTTTCAGAAGCAAGTAAGCATTTTTCCATTATGCTCAGACATAAATTATTGTCAATATCTTCTTGTTTAGACAAGTTAATAAAACCTTGTTGAATATCTTTCATATTAGCTTTTTGCCATGTTCCACCTTTAAACTCAGCAATTTGTTCTCCTTTGAGAATGATTTTAACTCTTGCATCTCCTGGAACTATTAATGCACACCCTGAATGCTGAACAGAAGAACAAACATTTGCCCATTTCTCATCAATTCCTATTGGTTTTGTTTTTGTATTTTCATGTAATTTTTGCATGTACATTTTAATCTTTGGATTATTTTGATCTGACACTGCAAACAGAGCATAATTTTCACCTGTTGCCTTAATAGCTTTTTCAATAAGAGCTTTAGTTGTAATATCTATAATATTAAATTTTAATTCTTTATTTTTAGGTAGGTTATAATCTTTAAGATATTTTTCAAAATCTTGATTTCTTTTTAAGATAAAAACAGTTTGAATAGGTTTGTTTTCGTGCTTATTAAGAGACAAGCTTTGTACAATTTTAAGAATATGTAAAAAACTAACAAGAGGAATCTCAATTTGATTAATTTCTTGAAGAATACGAAGACCTAAATCTAAATTATCGTCAAATATTTTTATAGTCAACAATAAATCTTCAGTGTCCAAATTATTTAAATTTTTAAGTTTAGCACTAATATTCTCTAGTTCCATAGATAGTCGTTGTTCTATTTCTTTTTCCAAGAAATTTTCAAAAAGCTTATTAATTTTTTTGAAATCTACATCTTCATCAGCTTCACTTTTATTTTTTCTTTGATTGCTTTTGAAACTCAAAGAAATATTACCTTGATATATACTTAAGCCAAATACTTCTTGTAATATATTTCCATTAATAAAAAGTTGTCTACGAACCTTTGTTACGCATTCTTCAACACAAAGTCCTTCATGTATAAGATATTTATAAAAATTCAAAACAATTATATGAGCAGTGGTATCCAATAAAACAAATTGAAGTGCTATAACGTCTGGGATACCTATCGCATGTAGACATTGTGCAATTCCAGAAAACTCAGAAGAGGTTTCTTGAAAAGCCCCATAACATGTATTGACAAACACCAACTGTACACTTTTTGCTTCGTTTATTAAAGCTGCAAAGCGATATGAGTTTACATCATCTCTTTTTTCATGTGTTTCTGTAGAATTAAGACAAATAAAACCTAAATTATCTTCTTGACTGTATCCACCGTGGCATGCCAGATGTACTATATGAGGTTTAAAATCAATTAATTTTTCGTGGAGGTTTTGAATATTTGCATCATGTAAAGGTTCTAGTCGTATATTTATATTGTCATTTTTCTTTAACTGTTCCTCACATACAAACTCAAGCATTTTTTGTTCTTTTAGTACATCAATATAGAATGTGCCAACAGGATTTGCGGTTACTAATAGAATTCTTAATTCATTCTGATCCCCCAGAGTTTCATTAGCGAAGTGGCTACGATTAGATAGTTTCAGAGAACGTATGAGGTAAATATGAGGATCGTAGCAAAGAAAATTTGGAAGTACACCAGGAAAAGTATCACACATCAATTCCCAAGGTAGAAATAACAACTCAGGAACTGTTGTTACTATAGTAATTCGGAGAGTATTATCTTCCAAAGTGTATTGCCGAAATAAATCTCTTATAGATTGATAAAATACAAAGTCAAAAAGCTTCTCACCACATGAAATACAATCGTGTATACTGAGACGGTTATTTTGTAATTTCAATAAAATTGATTTAACTGAATCCATTGAAAATGGAAACTTTATCATTTCAATAACCTCAGAATTGGCAATAGCAATAAATATTGGTTGTGAATTATCTAATGTCAGGGACGTTTTTCCCTGTTGAGAAATATCGCGGCTTCGAGTTGTAAACCCTGTATCCGTCAATAAAGAAGGAATTCCTTCATATTGGCTTGGTGTTGTTTCCGAGATTCTTCCTAAAAATATTTGTAAATCTACAATTGGTTTTTCAGATGTCATATGGTGAATAAACTTTTTGGAAAAATGACTAAATGCTGGCTGAATATACAGAACTAGAGTCAAAATGCATTAAAACACACTCTCAATTTTATCTTCAACTAATGTGACATATAGATCAACACAATAGTTGCTTAGACAAAAAAGGCGTTTTTTAGCTTTAAGCTAGATATTAGTAGAAGCTTTATTAATTTAAAGTCTTTATTAAAGAGAGTGAAAATCTATAGCTAAAATGTAAACATTGTCGAGAAAGACTTATTTTATATTAGAAGCATTTCAATTTCCATTTTGAAAAAATCATATGATTTAACCCGACCAAAATTTCTAATTTCTTCAAGCTTTTCAAGGTTTGATTCTAGTAGATTAGTTTGATATTTAGGATCATTTGTAGATTCACTAATTCTGACAACATTTACATGAGGAAATATAATTTTTCTTAAAGTATCAATTGTATTGTTGTTGGCAGCTAATGTATCTTCAAATAGCTCTAATGATGAAGATGCCAATATACGTAATACTTTTTCTTTCCAACCAGTATATGAGCGAAGATAACTACCTACACCAACATTCAAAACTCTAATTTCTTGTTCGGGTATGTTTAATGCCTTGATAGCATCTGTAATTGCGAATAGTGTCGGATTGTTAGCAACAAATCCACCATCAAAAGATTTTATTCCGTCGATTTTACTTCCCGTTGTTATTTTATGGCGGTCGAATAAGGGAGCAGCCGAGCAGGAAGCGACAACAGCATCAGATATGGAACAGCCAAAACCAGGTTCTCCTTCTTTTTGACCACTCATAAACAGACGTTTAGAACTTTTAAATACTAAAGGTCTGGGATTATCAGAATGAGTAGCAACAACTCCAGTTAAGGTTTTAAAAGTTTGATCGTCAAATTTCTTTTTTCCAAAGACATCATTAGAATTAGCACATTGTCTCAAAGCTTCACTTCTTTGAGAACTTTTCAAAGGAGTCATGATTTTTGGAATGTATTTGAGATAAATCTTTGATATTTTCTCGACGCTGTAACCAAGGCTAAGTAGACAGCCAATAATTGAACCCGTACTAGTTCCATAAATAAGGTCAAAGTGATCGCTTAAACGTTTACCTACTAATGCTTCTACTCTTTCTAAAACACCCAGAGTATAGACTCCTAAAGAGCCACCACCATCTAAAGAAAGTATGTAGAAAGGTTTTGTTTGTGTATCTGTCATAGGAATCTAATTTGCCCTCATACACCCATAATTCAAAGTTTGATTATTATTCAATGCCAATTGAGCTACGTTATCAGGCGAAAATCGCCCACTACTACATCTAATACTAAATTCACGAGAGTTAAATCTTGAAAAAACTTTTTGATTTTTTCTGTATGAGTTTTCCTGAAAAGCGATCGCCTGAATAATATTGTCGCTTCGCGGTTTTATTGCTTTCCCCCTCCGCCCCAAAGCGCGAACTTGGTTGATCGGTAGGGTTGGTTGATCGGTGAGGTATACGTCACACAGCTTTCCAATTATAGCGCGGGCTAAATAAGGACTCGCTTCGCTCGGTTTGTTATCTGGGGACACCCCAGACCCCATACGCTCGTCAAGGGCTACAGCAAGGTGCGCTGGGGCTAACTTCTGAGGACTCGCTTCGCTCGATTTTTTATTTTGCCCCGCTTCCCCTATGACTTCGCTACGCCCGCGCCACCCCAAAACTGTTGTTTCTCCTCTGGGGGTTTTCCGTGGTGCGTTTTTCCTTCTCTGTTCGTTCTCGTTCGTCTGTTCGTCGCGTTTCTGTTCCCTTCCGTCGTGTGGTTGGGCTGGCGTTGTCTCGTGGCTGTTGTTCCTGGCTGCTGCGTTCTTCTTCCCGTTCTTTTTCTCGGTCGGTTGTCTGGTGCGGTTTTGCCTCTCGTGGTCGTGCTGCTGCCTTTGCCTTCGTTGTCTCGCGTTTGGTCGGTGTTGTGGTTTGGGTTCGTCCTGGCTGGTGTTCTGTCTCTGGTTTTGTCTGGTTCGTCTCTGTGCCTGTTGTGCGCTGACCTGCTTCTCTTGGGGGCTTGCGCCGCTTAGTTGGGTGTTCGTCCCCCCTTTTTTTTGGCGATGATAGCGATCGCATCCTCTATTTTGAAAAGGCACTTCTCACCAAAGCAACAATGATGTTAATGCGATCGCAGCTACTTCTTTATAGCCTCAAAGTTAGTCCAAACTCTGTACCAAATGCACCACTTCCTTCGTCACTGAATTGATCTGCGTATCTAATCTCTCCATATCCCCCTAACCTCTTATAAATAGGAATGCTGACACCTCCTTTTATTTGCCATGTAAGACGAGCATCGTCTGTGGAGTCTTCGTCTATTAGTTGAGATATACCAATTCCTGGGCTTATATACATTGCAAGGTGCTTGTTTTCTTCTGATAGAGGTATGAAAAATCTGGGATTTAGAAAACCATACCAGACAAGATAAGCATCATCATCATCATTGCCTCCAAAAAAACCTCCTAGCTCTGCATCAAGTCCTATGAATTTGTTAAATTTAACTCCTCCAAAGAAACTTCCTCCAATTCCAGTACCTAAAGAGTCATTACTAGGAAAATAAAGTCCTAAAATAGTTGTTCCAATATAACCACTAGTTTGTTGCTTGGATTCTTGCTCTTGTTTGGTATTCCTTCTTTTCGGTTCCAATAAAAATTCTGATTGCTCCCGCCGTTGTTGTTTATCTTCAAATACTTCTCTAAGTTGAGGGCAATCAGGACTTTGAACATTATATTGATATGCACCTGGTCCACAATATAGTCGGTAATCTTCAAGAGTTTTAATTTCTCTAGCTTGCACTCTTGGAGCAAAACTAGCTACAAAAGAAACGCTTACTAATGGGGCTAAAAACTTATTGACTTTAATACTCATTTCTTCATATAAATAACTTGTTACCTACATAGACTTCCCAAAAGTTAGCTCAATAATTTACTTTGAGCTTTTTAGCTTAAGAGCGATCGCATGAACGCAGCAGTTAAATATCGTTAAACCTCAAGTGCCTTACACTTAAAAGGATTCGCTAATCGCT
>CALNYB010000056.1:0-207289 GCA_942490675.1 Cyanobacteriota bacterium
TATCGCCGAAATTCTTGCCAGAAGTAGGTTTGAGCCAGACAAAAAAGTGTGATGTCACCTGTCATTGGCAAAAAGCGATCGCCAGCCCCATAAATCCCCTAAAATTAGCTCTTTTTTAACCGAAAGTAAGTAAAAATAAACAGGATAAACTACATCAGTTTTGAACTGACTAAATAGTGAGAAAGGAGAAATTCTCTCGAATTTCAATTCAATTTAACTAATTAAATTGTTAAAACTTTGAGTAAGTATTTCTCGTCCCATCCAGCATTTTTTCGTTTATTCTTTACTCCCACTTTGAGAGTTTTTTCCTGTTGCAAAAGATTTAAAGCTATGTGTCTGATAATAGCTAAATTTTCAGGAGCATTATCTTTTCTAATCCGAGAAGCATCTTCATTAAAGCTCACATCTAGAACCCAATGTAATTGGTTTTCTATACACCAATGTTTTCTAATAGCCTTAGCAATTAATTTATGATATTGAGCATTTAGACTACTAATAAAATACCTTCACGGATAGAGTAGTTTTTCCTTTTTCTGTTCGTAAATAATCGACATAAGCTATGGAATTTAAACCCTTCCATTCTCCCTTGGGGTCAATTTCTTGGTTAATATTAGTCAGAATTTGACAAGATCTGGTTTCTTCTCGTCCCCGCTCATCTTCAGACTGCCGATATTCACTTTTGATTAAGCCTTTAAAATTATTGAGTAGGGCTTGTTCAAATAGTTTTTCTACCCGCTCGTACAGACCCCCTTGGTTTTTCTTTAAGGCAATTACATAGTCTCCCTCCTGGGATGTAATTTGTTTGATTATCTTTTTTTGACAGCCGATTGCATCAATAGTAACAATACATCCTTTTAACGATAAAACTTTAAGCAGTTCGGGAATGGCAGTAATTTCATTGGATTTACTTCCGACTTTTTTTTGTCCTAAGACTAAGCCATTATTTGTGGCCCAAGCATATGCGGAGCGGTATCCTTTAGGACTAACCATATGAATAGCCGATTTATTTTTACTTTTATCGTAAGAATGTCGAAGAGTTTTTCCATCAATTGCTACTATTTCTCCAAAAGTAATCCTACTAATTGCTTCTACCCATTGGCAAAAACATTGCTGTAATTGTTCTGGATCGAGCAGAGAAAAAACTCGCGCAAATGTATCATGAGAGGGAATTCCATTTGGCAGTTCTAGAAACTTTTTCAACCATTTATACTTACATTTTCCATATAATTCAATATCATTCCAACCATCTGCTCCACAAATTACTGCGCAAATAGTAATCGTAATAATGTCAATTAATTTATGACGTTTCGTTCTCTCTATTCTGGGATCTTCTAGTGCACTAAAATGGTCGGCGATCGTAATTTTTGGTCTGAGTTTCATTACCCTGGCAATTAATCTTTTTGAAGATTATAGCGGTGTCGAAAACTGGAGAACCAAGGTTTGGCGATCGCGCAGTGGTTAAATGCCGAGCGCTTAAACAAAATTCACATAACTAGTAATTTGTCAATACCCTTAAGATGCGTTTTCCCTGCAATAAAACCTGCTCAATTCTATGTGAGAGAAACTCTAGATTCTGAATTCATTAAAACTGATAGAGAAGGTTATAAAGCTGTAGAAAAAGAGAGTAATTATGCAGGGATAAAACAAAAATGGATAATAATAGAAAGTAAAGCTAGAAAAGAATCTGATTTAAAACAGCTATCAAAAAAGATTCTTAAAGATGCGGAAAAAGCTAATTCTTTACTGACTTCTTTGTCTCAGAAAAAATATGAAAATAGAACGGAAATAAAAGCGGTATTTAACTGGGAACAAAAAAAGCTCAAATATCATGATTTAGTCTTAAAAGATGTGGCTAAAACATCAGATAAGAAAACCAAGAAGACCGTTTATAAAGCTACGATCATTTTCGAGAAAAAATCTGAAAAAATAGCAGAAGAAAAGAAAAAAGCGGGTCGTTTTATCTTAGCCACTAATGTTTTAGAGAATTTAAGTCCCTCTGACATTCTTACGGCATATAAAGGACAACAATCTTGTGAACGAGGATTTAGATTTCTCAAAGATCCTTTATTTTTTGCGGATTCAGTTTTTCTAAAATATCCGTCAAGAATAGAAACTATGGCGATGTTAATGGGGTTATCTTTATTGGTTTATACTATTGGTCAAAGACAACTTAGAGCGAATCTAAAACAGAACCAGACAGGAGTTAAAAATCAATTAGGAAAAGTAACGTATCAACCAACTCTTCGTTGGATATTTCAATGTTTTCAGGGTATTCATTTAGTTTTTTTAAATGGTGTAAAACAAATTGTAAATCTCACTGATTCAAGACTTGAAACTCTTAATTATTTCTCCAAACATTGTCAAAAATATTATATTTTATCTGGCTAGTTTCTCAGAGTTTTATTTAATATTTTAAACCTGAAAAAAGCGAAAAATAGTATTCTCTTGCTCAGTCATTTTCAATAATTATCGGTTAATGAAAATAACTTGATAACTTGCAATCAAAGTATTTTGTCGCCCAAAAAGCTTCTGTTACTGGTTGCCGAGGGGAGATAAGAAGTGCATTCAGACCGATACTTTTTGACAACTACAAACTGAAGTACGGAATGAGAAATATATGTTACATACAAGATAAAATTCTCAACGACTATACTAGTCTTAGGGAAACCCACGTCTACTCGAAGAGAGGAGATGGAAGTATATCAAAACTTATGAGAAGCAGAGCAAGACGCAGAACAAATAATACCAGCCAAAACTTAGACTCTTTTTTAGATATTCTGACTAACACCGTCGGCGTATTAATGTTTATTAGTTTGTTTGTTACCCTAATAGCGACAGGAAGCAAGCCAAAAACTCGCATAACCATTCAAACGCCCCTATCTTCACCGACTGATAAAGAGCAATTGTGGTTCGAGATTCAAGGAAACAAAGTAAGTCATTTAAACTTGCGTCAGATCAGAGATGAAGAACTTGATTTGACCGAAAATTTGCCCAACTGTAATAAGCCAAACAATGGGACTAATTCTCCAGATTACGTCTTGCGTCAAGAAAATTATCAGTCCTGTTTACTAAGCGTCTTAGGTCGTCAAAGTAACTTTAGATCCAGCACTAGCAATTACCAAATCAAGGCAACAGACAGAGGAGTATCTCTGCTATTTGCCCCCCAATCAGCAGATATTGGAGAAACAAGCAGCCAGCTATCAGCGCCAAATTCCGAATTTAAACAAGTTTTATCTCAGTTTGACCCCGATAAGGATTTCTTGGCGTTTATTGTTAGACCAGACAGTTTTGAAGCGTTTCGTACCGCTAGAAAGCAAGCTTGGGATGCTGGATATGAAGTTGGCTGGGAGCCTCATCCTCAAAATGCCCCCATCAAATTCCGTACTCTCCTTGGCTCAGAGCTTCCAGGAGGCAAATCAATTGGAGTACAGTAGTAGTCTTTGAATTGATGGGTTGAGAGAGGACAAAATGAGTAATAAGTAATAAGTAATAAGTAATGAGTAATAAGTAATAAGTAATAAGTATTTACTCGTTACTCAAAGCTTCAATTAAGCTATTGCTCAAATCAATCTTGAAGCTCTAGTAGTGCTAAAAAGATAAAATAACAGAAATAGGGTTCAGGTATATCTTAGGCTATGACTATCACTACTTATAAATGGTCGGTTGAAGAATACCATTTAATGATTGAATCGGGATTATTGGCAGGGAAGTCTGTTGAGTTATTGAATGGTGAGATAATTGAGATGAGTCCCGAGGGAGAGGAACACAGCTATACTAACGACGATGTAGCAGAATTACTCCGAGATAAACTAAAAGGAATAGCTAAAATACGTGAATCTCATCCGATTACTTTAGATAACTCCGAGCTTGAACCTGATATAGCGGTGGTGAGATTACCGAAGACTATCTATACCCAGCATCACTCCTATCCTCAAGATATTTACTGGTTAATTGAGATATCTAACAAAACTTTAAGTAAAGATTTGACTGAAAAAAGTATTACCTATGCTCGAAATGGCATTCCAGAATATTGGGTAATTGATCTAGTGAATCAGAAATTAGTAGTTCATACTGATCCTCAAAACGATAGATACTCTCAGGTAAAAGAATATAAAAGCGGAATAATTTCTCCTCTCACTTTTCCCAATATTGCGATCGCCTTAAATCAACTTTTATTATTTTAGCTGATTAAACAGACATAACTCCGAACTACTAACTACTAACTACTAACTACTAACTACTAACTACTAACTACTAACTATCAACCATGAAATCCTTCACAAATTTACTTAGTTCTTTAATACTGGCGATTTCGATAATGGCGATCGCCATTTTTTCGATTCAAAACGTAGATGATGTCTCGGTTAAATTTCTCAACTTCGAATCCATCACTGTACCTATTGGTATACTGCTAGTTTTTTGTAGCGGAATTGGCATAATTTTGGGTTGGTTTATTCCCCTACTATTTTCTCGCAAGAAAGCTCGCAGAAAGTGACTCTACTCATTACTCATTACTCATTACTCATTACTCATTACTCATTACTCATTACTCATTACTCATTACTCATTACTCATTACTCATTACTCATTACTCATTACTCATTACTCATTTCTTCAATCAAATTCTCCTGTAGGAATACAATTAATTAACTTGCGGGTGTAGTCGGTTTGGGGATGGCGATAAATCTCTTCTGATGAGCCGATTTCTTCGATTTTGCCCTTATTCATCACAATAATGCGATCGCTCATAAATTTAACTACACTCAAGTCATGAGAGATAAAAATATAAGTTAATCCCATCTCTGCCTGTAATTCTTTAAGTAGGTTTAATACTTGTGCTTGTACCGAGACATCCAGGGCGGAAACAGACTCGTCACAGATAATAAACTGGGGTTCTAATGCTAGGGCGCGGGCAATACATACTCGTTGTCTTTGCCCTCCAGAAAACTCATGAGGATAGCGGTTGATCATGTCGGGATTTAAACCAACCCTGACTAAAAGTTCCGCTACTTTCTTTCGGCGATCGCACTTAATTCGATGCACTACCAATGGTTCGGCGATCGCTTTACCAATATTGATCCGAGGATTAAGAGAATTATAAGGGTTTTGAAATACTATCTGCATTTGTCGGCGCAGTGATCGCAGTTTTTGGCTTCTGAGGGCTAAATTAGTAATGTTGTCTCCGTCGAATACCACATCTCCTCCCATTGGTTGAATCAAACGCAGCAAAGTTCTAGCTAAAGTAGATTTTCCACAGCCAGATTCCCCCACTAGCCCTAAAGTTTCTCCAGGATATACTTCAAAGGAAACATTATTTACCGCCATCATGTATTTTTTGGTTCTACCAAATATTCCCTTCATCGGGAAACCAACCCGTAGGTGTTTAACCGACATTAAAGGTTCTTGCTTGAGAAGTTGTTCTAATCTTTCTTTTTGCTCAGTTTCAGTAACAACCTGATTCAGTTTATCCTGAATATCCGTCTGCTTTTCGGTAATTTGGATGTCCCCTTCAGGCGTAAAAGACACATCCATAAAATCAACCACGGTAGGTAAAATCTGCAACCGACGATCTAAACAAGGGCGACAAGCTAATAAACCTTTAGTATAAGGATGCTGGGGATGCTTAAAAACCGACTTAATCTCACCTGTCTCTACTACCTTTCCGCGATACATTACCGCTACTGAATCTACTAGTTCAGCTATTACTCCTAAGTCGTGGGTGATAAAAATCAACGCCATCCCCCGTTCTTCACAGAGATTACGTAGCAAATCCAAGATAGTCGCCTGCACCGTGACATCGAGGGCAGTCGTGGGTTCATCGGCAATCAATACGCTAGGATTACAGGAGATTGCCATGGCAATTGTTACCCGTTGCAGTTGCCCTCCAGACAGTTCGTGAGGATAGCGTTTGAGTATTGCTTGCTTGTGCCGATTAATGTAGTCAGATACTTCTCTGTCACTATAGTTGGGATTCTCTTGAACACACTGCTGTTGTAACCCCTCGTCACTAGGTAAAAGCTGAACTTCTTGTAAAAGTGCGATCGCTTTTCTTCTCGCTTCGGTGGAGGATACTTTTTGATGCAATAAAATCGCCTCTGTAAGCTGGAAACCAATATCGTAGACAGGATTTAGTGCACTCATAGGTTCTTGAAAGATCATGGCAATCTCTCCGCCACGATAGCTTCTGCGTTCAGCTTGGTTTACTTGCAACAAATCAACCACCGATCTGTTTTCAGGTGTAAATAGAATCTCTCCCTGTGTAATGCGCCCAGGAGAAGGAACTAAACCCATGATTGCCAAGGATGTTACCGATTTACCCGAACCCGACTCCCCGACAATGCCCAGCTTTTCTCCTTTCCTGAGTTGAAAATTGAGATCATCAACGGCAACAACAGGTTTAGTTTCAGTAGTAAATTGGACTTGTAGATGGCGAACATCAAGAACAGGTTCAGACATATATTTAAGGGATGAGGGCTGAGGGATTAGGAATGAGGATTACCTCCTCAATTAATCTTTTGTCCCATCAGTAAAATTTTCAGTCAAAGGTTAACAGAATTTTAACCGATAGATCAGTAAATTCAGTCCTGTTTACCGTCAGTTTGTCGAATTCCCAGTTCCCAAAAGTTATCAATTAGAGGTTAAACAACTGTTGGTAACCAGAAAAATAAAGTCTGGATTTGGACTGTTGTTACTCCGCTATCTTAAGTTTAAAACTGCTCCCGCGATCGCCTAAATCATTACTCATTCAGCAACGCCACTTTTTTCTTAGCTATATTTCTATCCTGCTCTATAGCAAAGTGCATCACTTTGCTGTTGCAACAATTTCAACGCTTTATTTTTAATCTGTCTAACACTTTCTCTACTAATGCCACATAAATCACTTATCTGCTCATAGGTCTTAGTCTGACCATCTTTTAAACCAAAGCGGAGCATGATTACATCTTTCTGTCTCGGAGATAATTTGTCTAATAGTGTTTCAACTTGAGAGCTTAATTCTTGCTCAAATATAAAGTCTGTTGGTGAAGCCGAATCATCAGCTAGTATTTGTCCTAACTCTGTTTGATTCTCATCAATGGTTACATTGAGACTTTTTGGTTTAGCTCGATATGAAGCTTGAATAATGTACCTTAACCTTTTAATCTCAATATCCATTTCATTAGCAATTTCTGCTTCTGTCGGTTTTCTTCCCAACTTCTGTGATAGTTGGCGAGTCGTTTTTTTGATTTTATTCAACTTATCAGTGATGTGAATTGGTAAGCGAATAGTGCGAGATTGATTGGCTATCGCTCTAGTCATAGCCTGTTTAATCCACCAATAGCTATAGGTAGAGAACTTATAACCTTTACTGGGATCAAACTTCTCTGCTGCTCTCATTACGCCGATGCTGCCTTCCTGAATTAAATCTAGTAGAGACATACCTCGATTTTGATATTTTTTCGCAATGGATACCACTAGGCGCAGATTTGCTTGAGCCATGGCTTGTCTAGCAAGCTGTCCTCTGCGAACAATCTCTTGTTCTTCTGGGGTTAAATCTTCTTGCTCTAATAAAGGCATCATTGCCTGAATCTGATTGGCAAATTGAATCTCTTCTGACCCACTCAACAAGGGATTACGTCCAATTTCTTTCAAATAGTCAGCAACAGTATTATCAGATTTCATAATTAATTATCTAGTAGCATTACACTAACTGCGGGGATGATCTGCTAAGTGTGGGATTTTAGCCTCTCGTTTCCAATATAAATTCGAATTGCGCTCGTCAACCTAATATAAGCAAATATAACAAGATTATGTAACAAAATATTAAGCCAGCTTGACAAAAACAATTAATAATACGAGTTATTAACACTTACAACCCTTTTCTTTAAAGGGCTAAGGCACAATATTAAGAATATATAACAATTTTTAACAGAGCTTAAAAGATTTAGAATATGTCGTTATCGGATGTCATTAAGGGAAGTAATGACCATTGCGCTACTTAAAATCTAGGTAAACTTAGGCAAAGTTACTTAAATGTGAATCCAAGCACAGTGATTCACTAGAGATTGCTGGAGTGTCGTTTGACTTGCCTGATAACTTCCTATCTATTGCTAGATTCTGGTCATCAAGCTTGACCCCTACCCTGATTCCCATCTGAAAAAAGCTATGCCGATAGCAACCCTTAGCTAGTTTCAAGATACGCGCCCAATAAGACCAGACGTGCTTGTTATCATCCACTGGCGATAACAAGGCGTAGAGGACTCTAGACAATCGCTCCGAGAATCGAAGACCACGACGGGCAAGTGTATATGCTGCGGAAGTACCGCTATTTAACCCGTATAAACTCATATACTTAACCATGCCAATGAGTGAAGAGTAGGCAGGATTAGTTTCTATTACTTGAATTGCTTTTAGTCTAGCTTTGGAATGAACCAGATCGTTAAACTTGGAATAGACAAAGCTCGAAAGCATTTTGGCGTAGCGTTTTCCCTTCTCTCGCAGAGTTGCTTTCTTACTACTAAAATCTAACTTCTCAATTACTATCGGGCATTGATGCTCTACAGCCAAATCGATTATTTGTCCGATTGCACGAGATAAGATGTTGGTTGTTTGACCTGAAGATCTGCCATCTAGGTCGAACTCAATTTGACCACGATCGGATAGATTGCCATCTCTGTCGCAATAAGCCCAGGCGATATTATCGGCATTGAGATCGATGCCAATAGCACCATTCTTTTTGTGACTAGTCCAGGGAATATCGGGTAATTCAACTGTCGTGTGGAGATACCATTTTTGGTTTTTTCTAACAAAGCGATGAGTTATAGCCCGCTCTGTGCCGTTACGATAGCTATTGCCTCTTTTGTGTCGAGTCGGAGTTAAAGCAATATCGATAAAGGTTTGACCATAGTTAAATTTGATTCCCTCACAGCTAACGTGGCTACCAAAGTCTTTTAACAAGCAAGGTGGCACTGTGATTTTAAGATTACCATCGCTAGCTAAACGACAAAGTTGATTGCCCAATGCATAGGTTTTTGAGCCAACCATCATAAACCCACTAGTCCTAGCTGACCTCCAATCCGATAACCATTCGTCATGGCTAGAGTAGTCATTAGCTTCTAAATTGAACTGGGCTTTAAATAGCTTGGTTGTGCCGAAACAAAGCTTGATTGCTTTATCCTGTAGCCTATTCAGCCTATGCTGTTTAATAGATAACCGACGTTTCTTTTGATGGATAAAAAATCTATCTTTCTGAGTTAGCTTCTTTTTTTCTAAACGCTTTTTGATTGCCGACTGAATACTCTTGATAGTTGATTTTAAAGCTTTAACCTGACTTTTACGTAATTCTCTGATGCCAGAATGCTTGCCCTTAAGATCGTGATAGACGTTGCGAGTCGTAGTGCTATCTACTTTATGTTTAGCCTGTAGCAACTTCTCGATGCTTGCTATTGATTCGCCACGCATCAAAGCCACATGCATATCTTTTTCTACAGCCGAATATACCTCACTCATCTTGTCGAGGAATGAATAGATTGATTCAGGCAGTAGGGTTTGATATGTGGGCATGCTCTAGTTATAACAAATTTTCTTCGCTAATCTTCGCTAATTTACTTAAGTTCTCCTCTAGCAAAACAACGTTTTTTCTGCTCCTCATACTATGCAATTTGGCACTAAAAACGGTGATTATTTCCAAAACGTCTTTGACTAATTCCTCTTCGGGAGATGCATCTGGTGTTTTATTGAGTATTATCACCTCTACTCCATATAGTTCGCACATCGAAAATACCAATTCGCTACCAAACCTTAGCAATCGATCTTTGTTGGTTAAGACTAATCTAGACACCTTGCCCTCAACTAAAAGGGATAGTAGTTTGTTAAGTCCCTTTTTTTTGTAATTGACACCTGAACCAATGTCCTTGAGAGTTAAGCAATTCTGCCAGTTGTTAATTTCCGCGTAAGTTTCCAGTACTGCTATTTGCCTATCCAAGTCTTTCTTCTGCGGTCTAGTACTAACTCGGCAATATAAAATTGTCAGCCCCTCGACTGCTCTATCCTTAAGGATTGTCGTTAAATCATATCTTCTATGACCGCCTTCTGTTCGCTCTGGGATTAGCTTTTTCTCTTCTTCCCATCTCCTTAAAGTATCTGTAGATACTCCCAGTAAATAAGCCGCTTCAGATATACTTAACCTAGGCATTCTAATATATGTATAGTATTACCTAAGTTTAACTAAGTTTTAGCCTTGCTGCACATAGCCGATCGCTCTGCCAGTGAAATCATCTCCCCAACTTATTAGGAATCCCCTCACATCCTCCTGGGACAGTTGATCGCGACTTTTCGCCACACCAAGCGCATAAATAATAACGCTGTTCTTCGCTGATTCGTTTAACTCCCGAAAGATTAGCTTTTTCGACCACAATGCCAGTATGTTTTCCTGTTTCGTAGTCTGGCTGGGCGGTAATGCTACGGGGAGTAGCAGTTTCTACAGCACCATAAAATAAACGACTTCCTTTGAGATCTGCCCCAGCAAGATTAGCTTCATACAGAACAGTGCGGGCAAGATTAGCTTTTACTAAGTCACAATGGCTCATATTAGCTCTTACCATGTTGGCTTCGCTTAAGTCTGTCCAACGGAGATCCTGTCCTACTAAATATGCCCCTGCTAACATGACTCCCAAATCAATCACTCTAGTACCATAGGGACGATCCTCAGAGTATCCACCACTACCATCGAGCATGGGTCTACCTAAGCGATTATCTCGCCTGAGAGGAGTTAATAAGCGGGATTGAGATAGAAACCGAATAACTTTGGCTTTGCCATTTTCATCAATGCTAGAAAGAATAGAGGCAGTTCTACCTTCGGCGATCGCTCTTTCTTGGGGCCAATCTTCCAACAAACCTTCTTCATTTATAGTTAGATCGGAAATGCCCTGAAAATAGGTATCGATAGTCTGCTGTTGAGTAATACGATTTTGCTGAATCGTTAAATCTTTGGAAATTACATACTGCGCCCAGGCAACATATACCGCCAAAATAGCAATTGAAATTTGTCCTAAAGCCCCAACCCAGTCTGCCCAAGAGCCAAATTCATCGTATTTAAACTGAGTTAGCCAAAGACCAATATTGCCATAGATACCTAAATAATTAAATAAACCAGCGATCGCACCAATAAAGCCAATAAATGCCAGGATAGTTTTTCTTTCTTGGACGGTGAGGAACTTGCTTACCCAACTTTTAACGGAGGTAAATACCACTCCTAAAGAGAGTAATAGAGCTGCGATCGCACTGGTCAAACCTAACCAGGGAAGACGGAACCATAAGCCTAACCCCATCAACAACAAGGTGATCACGATTAGCTGAGATTGTGAAAAGCTAATTTGACGACCAGAATTTTTCTTGCTAACCGTACTATTACGTTTAATGACCGTTGCTTGTGCTGACTCTGATTTGACTAAAGATGACGATTCCTCATCTATCTCAGCTTTGCCGTTTTCTAGTTCTGCTATATTTTCTGGACTAATATTGGAGGTGGAGTCAGACCGTTCCTTCATCATAAAATGTCGAGTGGATACTCAGTCCTCGAGGAACGCAGGGCTGAGAGGAAACGAAAACCAGTTATTAAACTGCGACGTTGAAATCCATTTCCTGTGTACAAATCAATCCTGTCGAACGTCGCAACAACTATCTACTACCTAACCCAACCATTTTTGATTGGAAAATCCTTTACTGAAATCCTCGCTCCCAAACTGAGATGCTGACGCGATCTTTAGGATCTCGCTGAAATTTGCCTTTTAAACCATTGACCGCAAAAAAACTGAAGTTAGTCTGGCGGTTGTAAACGCTACGTAGTTTTTCCTTAATCTCCGCAGGAGGGGTTTCTCCTCCCAGCATTTTTGCCAGGGTTTGCTGCATGACACCCAAGCTAACAGACTGATTGAGGGCAATGTCCGTTTGTCTAATTTTGCCTGTATCATCTGAGTGATAGCTCAAATTTACCCGATCGGGAATCACATCGAAATAAACTAGCTCCCTACTATTGGGTTGCCATCCTGTTTTTTCTAAATTCGGTTTCCCTAAAGTGCTGACTAGTTGGCTTTCAGATGTTCCTGTAGTCAGGATGGGAATGTTAATTTCATCTGCTGATTCTAGATCGACTTTGGCCACAGTTTTTGGCGGTTTGTCAGTTACCACTGTTGGTGGCTGTTCGATTATTTCAGGTTGAGATTTTTCCTGGGCTAACTTGGCTTCCTGGGCAATTCTGGCTAATTTATCCTGATTAGCTTCATTTTGATTTGCCGCTTTTTGAGCCTCCTCTGTCTGAGCTTTCTCTGCTTCTGCCGTGGACGGAAATAAATTAGGTTGGCGAGTTGTTGGTTGTACTTCTTCTGGCTGGGGACTTTCTGGCGATCGCAATAAGTTAGAAATAATCACAAATCCTGTAGCAAATGTTCCTGCTGCAACCCCCGTGACAATCAGCAAAAATAACCCGACAGTGGTTAATAAACCTCGTTTTTTACGCTTTTTCTGTTTCGGTTCATAAATAAAAGTGTTACGACCATTACCAAACCTGTGATTATCACTACTAGAGAACCTTTTAGGAGCTACATTTAACGTCATTCCAGTGGCGTTAGTCGCCTCCCTGGGATCAATCCCCTGGTTGAGAGTATCTAGCATCTCCTGAGCCGTAGAAAAGCGATCTCGGGGATGAAATCGAGTCGCGCGATCGAGTATGGCAGCTAACTCAGAATCAAGATTAAAAGCGTGTTCTCGCCAAATTATTTCGCCGCTACGAGGGTCAGTTTCTAATTCGTGGGGAGACTTCCCTGTCAACAAGAAAATCGCGGTTAAGCCAAGGCTATATAGATCACTGGAATATATGGGACGACCTGCTGCCTGCTCAGAGGACATATACCCAGGAGTCCCAATGGAAGCGGAATAGATGCTGTCTGAATTATGATTAACCTCCGTGGCGATCGCCTCTTTCACCGCACCAAAGTCAATTAAAAAGGGCAAGTTATCTCCCTGGTGCAAAATAATATTTTCAGGCTTAATATCTCGATGGATGATATGGTGACTGTGAACATATTCTAATACGGGTAGAAGTTGCAAGAGAATCTGTCTAACTTGATCGCGGTGTAGATTCCCTTCTTGTGACCAATATTGATCCAGAGTCAAGCCTTCGATCCATTCCTGTACTAAATAAAACTTATCATCTTCGGAAAAGTAAGCATAAAGCTCAGGAATCTGGCTGCTTTCGTCTCCTAATTCCTCCAGAATTGCTGCCTCCCGCTGAAAACGTTCTTTCATCCAGAGGGGAGTCTTGGGTTGTTTAACAATCGGTTTTAACTGCTTTAAGACACATTTGCGTCTCGAAGGCATGTGAGTATCTTCTGTGAGGTATGTCTCCCCAAAGCCTCCTTTACCCAGAGTTTTAAGAATGCGATAGCGGTTATTTAGTAGTGCAGTCATATTTATGGGGGATGAACGGCTGTTAGTCTAAAAACAACTCGACTATTCTTATTTTAAAGCGCTTACCAGGGGGAGAACTAAATTAGCATATTAGGAGACAAGTTTACTTTAATTTACTCTGATTTACTTTAAATCTAATAAACCCTTCTCTTTCAGTTTGGGATTAAAACGGATATCCATTTTAACTCCGCGATCGCTCAACTGTTGCAGAATTTCAGCCTCAAGTCTTCTGGCGACTTTCTTCCGTATTTTAATTTGCTTTGATTCTTCACTCTGTTGATATTGTGCCTTTTCTTCCTCTGTCATAGTTGGATTGGCGTCAATCGGCTCAGTCCAAAGAGACTTATCGGCATCATTCCCTACGGGAGATTTTCCATTTTCTTGGATCCAAGATAGAGCAATTTCATCTAAGATTTTACGACTAGGACGAGTAATGGTTTGCACCTTTACCCAATAGCAATTTCCAGGCTGTCGAATTAAGTGTTGTTTCAGACTCAAATAAACATCACGAGAATATCCCACATACTGCATTTCCTGAGCTTGATTAAAAATGGCATATACCCCGATTTTTCCCTGTACATCTTCATCAATATACCCTGACTCAGTAATGTAAGGCAGATATTGTAAACTAGAAAGAGGAGTCATTTCGCTCTGGGTAGACATATGTATTTATATTCAGTTATATTCAGCTCTTAAATTAATTAAATTACTTAGTAATTAACCTTGCGGTAGATAGCACAGAGACGGCTGGGCTTAAAAATCTTGGCTTGAAACATGAAGTTTGGTGGCACATTGATGATTATGTAGTCATCACAGTTATGATATCGTTCAAACTCTCTCGGCATTCCTTTGGGCGTATGTTGACTGTAGGGTACTGGTTGGAATAGTTGATTAGTAAATATGATTTCAGTTTCGTGAAGCCTTTGACTTATTTGTTCGGTAAATGTCTTATTCGTCAACAAGCTGAATAAAATCTCTTTGGCTTTGGAATCGAGAGTGAAGCTTGTGTTGAAATTCTTGACTATTTTTAAACCCATGTTTAGGTATCGATAAATTATCGATAATGTAAAAAGACTAAATAGAATAGTATCAGAAATTTTCAGCCAATTCCTGTCTGTTAATTTTTTGTATCTAATATACGCTTGGTGTGAATTAGCTTCGTTGATATTAAACGTTTTAAAGCTCTTAGCTCTTAGCTTTTAGCTTTAAAAATCTACTGGTTAAGACATGCTATACGAATCTAAATCTAAATCTAACTGATGCCCTTTCGGGAGTCAGGTTGTGCCGTCGGTGGAGTATATAGAATACTAGAAAGAGAATCTGAAAAGCTTATAGCTTATGGCTTATATCCTACAGCTTTTAAGCGAATCACTCTTATTTTTAATTCACACTAAACGCAATATATGAAACTATATGAAACAAATAGCATAATCAATAATTAAGATTATGTGCTTTGATTCTCGACGCTTAACCTAAAATTATCCTTAAAAGCGATGGCAAGATTAGCTGCTGCTGCGATCGCTTTCAAGGATAAAATCATAACTCAATCCAGCAACGCTACAATTCTTAATATAAAATTGATATAATTTGATTCAATACTCGCGAAATTGAATCCCTGGTATCTACTTCAGTTTCGTAAAAGTTATGTCATTTAGGTTTTATACCACTAAATATACTTATCAATTGCCAAACCCACCCACAGTCTTATATTGGTTAATTCTTGTACCTGGACTGCTGCTGTTGTCGACAGGTTGCAGTTTATTGCCTCCAGGAGATGCCCAAAGCGAATCTTCTCGTCCCCAGCAGCAGAAATCTGTATCTGTTGATGCAGCAGTAGCGCGCCAAGGCTCACTGGAGAAAGATACCCAGTATGTTGGCACGACTTTTCCAGTGCGAGAGGTTTCTTTGCGATCGCGCATTGAAGGGCAAATACTAGATATGACAGTAGACGTAGGCGATCGAGTAAAGCAAGGTCAAGTATTGGCACGAATCGACGATTCAATCTCAACTGCTACGGTGATGGAGGCAAAAGCCGAAGTTGCGGCTCTGCAATCAGAAGTAGCCAGTTTAGAAGCAGATGTAGACGATGCCCACGCCCAGGTCGAACAGGCACAGCTAGAACTAAAACAGGCACAGTCTGATGCTGCTAGAACAAGCCAACTGTTTCGTACCGGTGCAGTTTCCGAACAAGCAGCAGAACTAGCTAGAACTGCGGTAGGTACGGCAGAACAAGCATTGCGCTCTGCTAGACAGCAAGTAGCCAATCGCTCCTCAGCAGTAGTAGCTGCCCAACGTCGCGTGGCAGCGCAGGAGGCATTGCTCGCTCAGGAACAGCAAAGACAGTCATTTACAGTGTTAACTTCTCCCGTAACAGGTTCGGTATTAGCAAGAGTTCTCGAACCAGGAGATTTAGCCCAACCAGGTAGTGAAGTGTTGCAGTTGGGAGATTTTAGCCAGATTCTGGTGCGGGTACAGATTTCCGAATTAGAATTAGGAGGGATTCAGACAGGACAGACGGCGCAAGTACAGTTAGATGCCTTCCCAGAGCAAAGGTTTACAGGAAAAGTGACCCAGATTTCTTTGGCTGCCGATGCCACTGCCCGATTGATTCCGATCGAGGTGGCTATTCCTAATAGTGATTACCCTTCGGATACGCTGAGTCCTTCGGACTTGCTTCGCAACCGCGATCGCCGCGTTGGGATGGGATTGATGGCGCGGGTTAATTTTAGTCAGCAGAGCGATAAGTCTAACGGCATGGCTTCCCTGCCCAGGGTAGTCGTTCCTGAAACAGCAGTTCAGGTGGCAGCATCAAAGGGAAAAGAACATAATGCCGACTCAGATACGGCAACCATATTTGTTCTCAAGAGAGAGGGGGAACAAGTAAAAGTGATAGCCCGCAAAGTAAAACTTGGCGATCGCGCCAATTCACGGGTAGAAATTCTTTCTGGACTAGAACCAGGAGAAGAATTTGTTGTGGGTAGCAGTGGCAATTTACAAGACGGCGATTCAGTTCGTCTCAGCTTTATCTCGGAATCATCATCACTAGAACTATAAAATTCTAGCTTCTAGTTCCTGTAAGAGCGAACAGCCGTTCGCCCCTCCTGACTTCACCATGAAAACTTCCCCTGCGTCCAATTTTAGTATCAGCACTGTTGCCATTCGTCGGCACATCGGCACTCTAATGCTAACCCTAGCGGTAGTTGTTATTGGAGTATTTTTTCTGTTTAACATCCAGGTAGACTTGCTCCCTTCGATCACCTACCCCCGCATTGGCTTGCGAGTTAGCGTACCTGGTATTTCCCCCGAAGTCGCAGTAGATGAAGTGACTCGACCCTTAGAGGAAGGACTGGCTGCCACTGAAGGTGTGGTACAGGTTTTTTCTCAAACTCGCGAAGGACAGGTAAGTGTAGACCTTTACTTTCAACCAGGGGGGAATATCGATCGCGCTTTAAATGATGCCACTGCGGCATTTAATCGGGCGCGCTCTAACTTACCAGATACCATTGAATCACCAAGACTCTTTAAAGTCGATCCCTCTCAACTACCCGTTTACGAACTGGCATTGACATCTAAATCCTTAGATCCTATGCAGTTGCGAGTGTTTGCCGATGAACAACTGGCACGAGAACTGGGAGTCGTTGAGGGGGTAGCGGTGGTAGACGTTTCGGGGGGAGTAGAGGAAGAAGTAAAGGTTTTAATCGATCTCAGTCGGCTTCAAGCCTTGGGTGTGGGGTTAAATGATGTGCTTACCGAATTAGAAGAAACCAATCAGGATATTTCTGGCGGACGAATTTTAGGAGATCTCAACGAACCTTTAACTCGTGCAGTGGGTCGCTTTCAAGATGCAGCAGAAATTCTCGACCTCTCCTTGGAAGTGGAAAACTCCGCAGCAGAAGAGACGGAAAATAACTTCGTTTCTCGCCGTCGCGTATATCTGCGAGATTTTGCCCAAGTTATCGACGGTCAAGCCAACCAACGAGTTTTTGTGTTTCTCAACGAACAACCTGCGGTTAAACTCAGCATTCAAAAGCAGCCCGAAGCCAATACCATTGAAGTCGTAACGGGAATCAAACAGCGACTCGAACAGTTACGACGAGCAGGAGTAGTTCCCGAAGATCTCGAATTAGTTGCCACCCTCGACGAATCGGTCTTTATTCGCAATGCCATTGGCAATCTGACCAATGCTGGCTTGATTGGCGCAGGACTAGCTGCGATCGCCGTTTTACTCTTCCTGGGCTCGCTCCGTCAAACGGCGATCGTCGTGTCGGCAATTCCTTTGGCAGCACTGACGGCGATCATCTTAATGAAGTTATTTGGCTTATCTCTCAATGTATTTAGTTTAGGGGGATTAGCAGTAGGAGTAGGGATTGTAGTCGATAACTCCATTGTCATGCTGGAAAATATCGCCGAAGGTGCGGGGATGACCCCAGGAAAGGATGCCAAAACTCGACTCAATTCCCGTCAGTTGATCGAGCGATCAATATCTAGCAGTCAAGAGGTAGAATCGGCTTTGGTTGCTTCGACCAGCACCAATTTAGTCGCCGTGCTACCTTTTTTGCTCATTGGTGGTTTTATTTCACTGCTGTTTAATGAATTGGTTCTTACGGTTAGCTTTGCGGTAGCTGCTTCAGTTTTGATAGCGATAACAATCGTGCCAATGCTAACCTCTCGTCTGCTGGCGATCCGCAAATCGAGTTCCGTGGGACGTTTTTGGCTACTGCAAGCATTCAATTATCAATTTGAAGCTGCTACCAGACGCTACGAAATCATACTCAAACAAGTTTTACAACGGCGGTTACTAACAATTGGCTTAACTTTTTTACTATTGGGTGGCAGTAGTCTTTTAGTTATCGGTCGAATCCCCCAAGAGATTTTGCCTCGGATCGATACAGGACAGGCGAGATTATTTGCCCAATTCCCCCCAGGAACACCTTTAGCAACTAACCGCCGAGTCATGGCAAAAGTGGATGATATTTTACTAGCACAGCCTGAGACTGAGTATGTTTTTACCACATCTGGGGGCTTTTTATTTGGAAGTAACACTAGCGAAAACCCCCTGCGCGGTTCTAGTACCATCACTCTCAAACCAGATACAGATGTCGAAGCTTATGTCTCGCGGGTATCCACTGAATTTGACAAGCTCAACTTAGTTAATATTCGCCTGCGTATTGCTCCTGGTGAAGTACGAGGCTTAATTTTAAACAATTCTCCAGTACGGGGTGACGTTGATATTATCCTTCAAGGAGAAAATGCTCAAATCTTAGAACGAGCAGGACAGCAAGTGTTAGATACCTTAGAACGACAAGCCACCTTATCCAGCTTTCGTCCCGATGCCGATCCGCGACAACCAGAAATTCAAATTCGGTTGAATCGTGAACGCGCTGCCGAGCTTAATTTAAATATTCAAGATATTGGCGATACTCTAGAAACTGCGATCGCTGGTTCTGTACCTACTCAACTGCAACGGGGAAATCGTCTGGTAGATGTACGGGTTCAGCTTAAGGAAGATGGGATTCGTCGTCCTTCTCAGCTAGCGCAAATTCCCTTATTTATCGAAGAGAGCGATAAGCCTGCCCTAAAGGATACACCTTCGGATAACGGCATGGCTTCGCAACGCTTAGTTCGTTTGGGAGATGTGACTCATATTGAATTAGGACAAGCCCCTGGAGAAATTCAGCGCATCAATCAACGACAGGTATTTTTAATTACAGGTAGCCTCAACGAAGACGCAAGCTTAGGAGCAGCCCTAGAGGAGTTAGAGCAAATTTTTCAACAGATTGACCTGCCAAGAGGGGTTAGTCGCCTTCCAAGTGCTGCTGCCCAAAGCAATCAAGAAATTCAGTCTGCTTTCGCGGTTTTAGGCGGACTGGCTGCTTTTTTGGTTTTTGTAGTAATGGCAGTACAGTACAATTCTCTTGTCGATCCGCTGGTAATTATGTTCACTCTGCCCCTGGCGTTAGCGGGAGGAATTTGGGGACTTTTTATCACCCAAACGGCAATCAGCGTGACTGTAATTGTGGGTGCAGTTTTGTTAATCGGCATTGTGGTCAACAACGCGATTATTTTGGTAGAGTTAGCCAATCAAATTCGAGAACGAGAAAAAGTCGATCGCACCACAGCAATTTTACAAGCAGCACCACAAAGATTGCGTCCCATTCTGATGACTACTATCACTACTGTAGTCGGGATGTTTCCTTTGGCATTAGGTTTGGGACAGGGGGGAGAGTTTCTGCAACCATTAGGCATCGTTGTCTTTTCAGGATTAGCATTGGCAACCCTACTCACCTTGTTTATTATTCCTTGTTTTTATATCTTACTACAGGATTTAGTGGATATAATTTTAGGTAAAAACAATGGACTCGACGATCTAAGGCAAAATGAAAACCAAGCTAAATCAACTTAACTTTTTTTAATTTTTGGGCTGTTGATCGTCTGTTTGTAATCCTGGAAGAGGTTGACTTCCTTGGCAATATTCCCCTAGCCAGGCTATTCCATCTAGGGAACGGAATGGAATTACCGATAAGTCTGTATCTGGTATTTCTAGATTGAAGTTAGTACCAGATACTCTAATGCCCAAAAGCTGTAGTAAAGGCGAAATGTTTTCGGTTTCCACCCGGAATTTGCAAAAACCTTGCAGCCAAGCTAACTGATTTTGTAAAGGGACAATTGCTTCAGCTTGTACGGCTCTAATAGTAGCTTGCACCTCAGTCGGTTCCTTAGCCAGCATCGCTTCCAGTTCTTCGGGATTCATTCCTAAGCCTGCTGCTAGTTCAACAGTTTCATAAAACATCGGCAAAACAAAATGCTCTACTAAACCCATAACTCCGTGAACAATAGAAACGAATTGACCAGCCTGTAACTTAAGAGTGATGTTGCCATCAGCACTCGATACTTCAACTAACCCCGCAGGGCTATTAGTTAATACGCCAATCAGAGAGGAACTACTCTCAGGATTATGTTGCACAAACAAAGCTGTTCCCTGAGAAACTACCTTAGCTTCAGGGGTATTAATGGTGCTTTGTCCTTGCTCTGGACGAATCATGATTAAGGCTGCACCGCTAGTCAATTCAAAGCTGCGTTTTCCTGGAGGAAAGCGAAAGGTAGTTCCTGCACCTGTTCTCACCAATGAACCTTCGTTAAACAAAATATCAGCACGAGAATTAGCGCCAGTACGGACTGAATCTCTGGGGACGAGCATATCCCCAGGTTTCGCCTTATACCAATTTGGTTTTCTACCAAAGTTTATATCTACTTGATTGCGAATTTTATAAATTTCCGCTTGTTCGATGACGATGTTAGCAGAGGCAGAATTGGCGGAACAACAAGCAATACATAAGCCTGAGATCATCTTCCTTAGCAGACTGGAAAAATATTGAGGATTTTGAGCAAAAAACTGCTGCATAAAAATAGAGCTTGTACCTACAGCTTGTAATCAGAATTCCTGGTTGACAAACAGTCTCTAATTCCCTAATTCAGAAATAGTTTGAGCCAAATCAAAGTCCATTTGAGTTAGCCCTCCTGCGTCGTGGGTGGTTAGAGAGACAGTAACTTTGTTGTAAGAAATGGCAAGATCTGGGTGATGTCCTGCTGTTTCGGCTGGTTCAACTAGCTGATTGACAAAAGCGATCGCTTCGACAAAATTTTTAAATTTAAAGGTGCGAGTGATAGTTTGCTCTTGCTGTTGCCATTGAGGTACAGCTTGAATTTTTTGGTCAATTTCAGTTTGAGTTAAGGACATGGGATTAGCTTTGAGGGGTTGAGATGAGAAAACCAAGGGGATTGCCACAGCCAAGAATATTACTTGAGGAAATGGCTGTTTCAAAATTGATAACATTGCAATTAATATCAAATATTTTTCGTGACAATATTAAATCAAAGATTAAAAAGCTAAGAACTAAGAGATCAAACAATAAAATCATCAACACTGATACTTTACCTTAGCAACTACTAACTTCTCAAACAGTCTCACTTAATTCTGTATGGTGATTATGTTCCTTTAAGGGAGACATCAGACAGTAAAAAGGTTGATGCATACTAATTAACTGTGCCAAATTCTTCTTCAGTTGAGTGCGAGGCACAATTGAATCTACGAAACCATGTTCTAAGAGATATTCAGAAGTTTGAAATCCGTCTGGTAATTTTTCTCGCAGAGTTTGTTCAATTACTCGTCTTCCTGCAAAGCCAATGGTCGCTTTTGGTTCAGCAATAATAATATCTCCCAGCATCGCAAAGCTGGCGGTAACTCCCCCCATAGTAGGGTGAGCTAGTACGGGAATATAAAGTAGTTTGGCTGTTTGATGACGCTGCAAAGCACCTGAAATTTTCGCCATTTGCATCAAGCTAAACATACCTTCTTGCATCCTGGCACCACCAGAAGCACAGACAATAACTACAGGAAACTGTTCGGCGGTGGCTTGTTCGATCAGACGACACAGTTTTTCGCCCACCACAGAACCCATGCTGCCCCCCATAAAGCGAAAATCCATGACTCCCAAAGCCAGAGGTAAACCATCAATTAAGCCTGTTCCTGTCTTGACGGCATCAATTAAACCTGTTTTTGCCTGGTAGTCTTGTAGTCTGACAGAATAGTCTTTGCGATCGCGAAACTGGAGCGGATCTATGGGATGAATATTTTCATCTAGAGGCTTCCAGGTATTAGCATCGATTAGCTGTTTAATTCGTTCATCACTATCAACTCGATTATGATAATCACACTCGGGACAAACCAGTTGATTAGCCTGGAGATCTTTCGTGTATGCCACCGAGCCACAAGAGTCACACTTTGTCCACAAGCCATCAGCGATTTCTCGTTCTTGCTGTTTCTGCACAGGAGGTTCGGTTTTTCTAATATTGGCAAACCAATCAAATAAAGAAGACATAATTTAAATTTTTTTTATAGAGCTTTAACTTAGTTCTGGATTATCTTCGGGGGGACTTAAAAGCAACAATGCCGTCCACTGATCCTTAGATCTTACCTGGATTGCTACCTGACTTCCATCTCCGCAATAGATCCCGGCACCAATATTGAGAACACGACAAGGAATATCATAGGCATTCAATATTTGCTGCATCAACTCTGCCTCCCAGCGAGCTTTAGTCGTCTTAAGTGTAATCCAAGACACTGATTTTGATTTGTACTATTTTTTGAGTTGTTTGTATCATGTTGCTTAATTTGCAGCCAGATCTAATTATCTACCTAAGTGTAAATCTTAGCGATGTCAGCCAGGGTTGCTATTTTAAATCCATTACCAACGGCTGCCATTTTCCATTCATCATTGTGACGATAAACTTCTGCCAGGATCATGCCCGTCATTCCCTGATATTCTGCACCTGAAAGGTTATAGCGGGCTAGTTCTTTGTTGTTGGCGCGGTTTACCAGACGGACAAAAGCATTTTCCACCATGCCAAAGTCTTGACGACGCTGATTACACTTATAAATATTGATCACAAATACTAGATAGGTAATACCAGCAGGAATTAAAGGCAGATCAATATTAATCACCTCGTCGTCTCCTTCCCCTGCACCTGTCAAGTTGTCTCCTTGGTGAGCGATCGCACTAGAGCTATGCCTCAAATTGCCGAAGTAAATTATATCTTTAACATCGGCTAATTTCTTATCTGCATCCAGGCAAAGTACGGAAGAATCGAGATCAAACTGCTTGTTTCCACCAAAAAAGCCACCAGATTTGGGCGCAACATCCCAGCCTAGTCCACACATGATTTGCTTCAGACTTGGATCTTCCTTGGTTAACGAAATACGCTGTCCTTTCTTGAGGTTAATTGTCATTGGTTTGATTACTAATTACTAAATTACTAATTACTAATTACTGATAGCGGTTTAACAATGCTTCTAAGCCACCCTGATAACCTGCACCAACAGCGTTAATTCTCCATTCTCCATCTTTACGATATAGTTCTGCCATAATCAGAGCAGTTTCAATCGAAAAGTCTTCAGAAAGGTCATATCTAACCACCTCTTTTTGCGCTTTGGCATCTACTACCCGCACAAAGGCATTTTGCACTTGACCAAAATTTTGTTGACGTTGTTCAGCCTCGTGAATAGTCACTGTCATCACAATCTTATTGACATCGGGGGGAACTTGTTTCAGATTGACTTTAATTACCTCGTCGTCTCCTTCTCCTGCCCCAGTTCGATTATCTCCCAAATGTTCCACGGATTTATGAGAATCGGGACTAGCAAGATTGTTATAAAAAATGAAGTGACTATCAGAAATTAATTTCTCGTTGCTATCCAACAAGAATACTGAGGCATCAATATCAAAATCTTCTCCTGTATCTGTGATGTTGGTGTCCCAACCTAAACCCACAAACGCCTCGTTTAATCCTGGAGCGACTTTTTCTAAGGATATGCGTTGTCCTTTACTGAGATTAACTGCCATTATTTTCTATTTATGTAATTACCTAACTAATTAATTTTGGGAATATTAGGAATTAGAAATCTAGTTTTTACCTCCTCATCCCTCATCCCTCATCCCTCATCCCTTTATTGGTATCTTTCTACTAAAGCTGGCAATCCGCCTTCATAACCTGCACCAACAGCATTCATGCGCCATTCCCCATCCTTGCGATACAATTCTGCCATAATTAGGGCGGTTTCAACCGAAAAGTCTTCCGTTAAGTCGTAGCGAATAATTTCCTGTTCATTTTCGCAGTTAACAATTCTGACAAAAGCATTACTCACCTGACCAAAGTTCTGGTGACGTTTTTCAGCCTCATGAATAGTAACCGTAAGTGCCATCTTAGCTACTTCTGGGGGGACGGTTTTTAGATTAACGTCAATAATCTCGTCGTCTCCCTCCCCCGCACCAGTTCGGTTGTCGCCTCTTTGTTGAATAGATTGTTCGGGATCTGGACTAGTTTTATTATTGTAAAAAATGAAGTGTTGCTCAGAAATCAGCTTTTCATTACTGTCCAAAAGAAAAATTGAAGCATCGATATCAAAATCCCCTCCAGTGTCAGTAACATTGATGTCCCAGCCTAAGCCAATGAAAATCTGTACTAGCCCAGGGGCTACTTTTTCGAGAGAAATTCTTTCTCCTTTGCTTAAATTGATTGCCATTATTAATTAATCTGTCCTAATTTTTTACTCGGTGGAAAATTTGATCCAGCTATTTGCTAGCCATATCTTAAATTTTAATAGATTGTGTTATCTATTTAGCCCTTCACGCCACTGCCAACATCTGTCGGCACAATATATCTCTGCAAAAAGAGAAATAATAATAAGATGGGTGCGATCGAAATAACTGAACCTGCTGCCACTAGTCTCCAGTCGAGGGAGAAAGAATCTGCCAGGTTGGCTACTGCCAGGGGTAGGGTATAGTAATCTGGATTGTCCAAGACAATTAAAGGCCAAAGGAAATCACTCCATGAGCCAATAAACACAAAGATAGCCAGAGTGAACAAGGCAGGACGAATCGCAGGAATCATGATATTCCACCAGATACCCAGTTCAGAACAACCGTCAATGCGAGCAGCTTCTTCTAATTCTAGGGGAACAGCTTTTAAGGCTTGTCTCAGTAAAAAAATGCCAAAGGCTGAGGTAAGATTAGGCAAAACAATTCCCAGGTAAGTATTTCTCAATCCCAGATTAACCGCCATAATATATAAGGGAATCATTACGATCTGAAAAGGGATCATGATTGTTGCCAAAACTAGAGCAAAAATAAACTCCCTTCCCCGAAAATCAAGTCTGGCTAAAGGATAGGCAGCCAAAGAACACAACAGCAAATTTAATCCCACTGCTAGAAAAGCAACGATCGCACTATTGTATAGATACAGTCCAAAAGGATAAGCATCCCAGACAGTAATAAAGTTATCAAAGGTCGGCTGACTAGGAAATATTTGGGGCGGAAAGGTAAAAATATCTTCCGCAGGAGATTTAAAAGAAGTCCCAATTAGCCACAACAGCGGAAACAACATCAAAAAAGCGATCGCACATAACACCAAATATGTTCCAATAACTTTAGTTGCCGACTTTTGCTTAATTGCCATCTCTGCTAACACTTGAAATAAAATCTAGTTTAGCTTTAAACGCTTTAAAAGCAAGATTGATCAAAGCGATCGCGCTGGTTCAACTTGAGGAGTTTTAGTAAAATTTGATCGCAGGAATTAATGGAATAACTACCTTCCTTGCTTGTACTGTTGACTGTTGACTGTTAAGCTATTTCGCACTTAACCTGACGATGAAATCGGCTGAAACAATTGAAAATTCGATTAAGCTTAACTGGTAACTGGTAACTGGTAACTGGTAACTGGTAACTGGTAACTGGTAACTGGTAACTGGTAACTGGTAACTGGTAACTGGTAACTGGTAACTGGTAACTGGTAACTGGTAACTGGTAACTGGTAACTGGTAACTGGTAACTGGTAACTGATCACTGATTAGCTGGTTTCATCACTACGACACCATAAGCCTCTGGATTAAGATACTTTCGGGCTGCTATCTGTAAGTCTTCGGCAGATATAGATTGAATATGCTGGGGATAGCTGAGGGCTGGGGCTAAATCCTGTAGCTGAGAATAATAGTAACCGTAAAGGTTAGCACGATCACTTGGTCGCTCGTTAGCAAACACAAACCGATTAGCCACTTGGGTACGAATGCGTTCTATATCTTTAGCTGCAATAGGTTCAGTTTGTATGATTCTGATTTGTTGGGCGATCGCCTGCTCGACGACTGGGATGTTTTCCGCAGGTAAAGCAGCGGAAACATAAAATACACCTTGATGAGTTTGAGTCATGTTACTGATTGCAATTTGATTGACTAAGCCTTTTTCTTCCCGCAATTCTCTAAACAAGCGAGATACCTTTCCCTGTCCTAAAATCACCGCCAAAATATCCAAGGGGTAAGTTTCAGCGAGATTTTCCATCCCAGGAACACGCCAAACCATAACTAGTCGCGCTTGTTGTAAAGCCTCATCAGTATATTCATGACGAACTATTTCGGAAAAAGGTGGTTCTGGAGTTACTGATGGGGTAATGTTCTTAGCATACTGCTCACGGGAATTATGATGTTGTTCAAAACTTTGGCTGACAATTTCAATCAATTCCTCCACAGGAAGATTTCCCACCACTGCTGCGGTCATCGATTGGCTTTGATACCAAGCACTATGAAAATCACGCATTTGTTGCGATCGCAAATTTTCAATTACTGTTGCAGGACCAAGAACAGGACGGCGATAGGGTAAAGTTTCAAAACAAGTTTCCATCGAACGATAGAAGGTACGACGGCGAGGACTGTCTTCAGAACGACGAATTTCTTCTAGGACAACTAGTTTTTCCCGTTCAAAAGCTTCATTTTCTAAACTAGGATTCAACAACACATCAAGCTGAAGTGGGGCTAGTTTCGCAAAATCTTGGGGAGCGCTGGTTATATAGTAGTGGGTATAGTCTTGGCTGGTTGCGGCATTGGTAACTGCCCCCCGTTCCTCAATTAATTGTTCAAATTCGCCAATTTCTAAATTGGGTGTACCTTTAAACACCATATGTTCTAGAAAATGTGCCATGCCATTAATATCGTTACTTTCTTTGGCGGAGCCAACGTTGATCCACACATTAAAGTTTACTGCTTCGACGGGCATTTGTTCGGCAATAATTGCTACACCATTATCTAGTTGGCAGATGGTTGGGGTATTAAGGTTTGGCTGTCTGCTAAGAATTGAAGTCATTAATAATATATTTATAGCTATAAAAAGTATATAAAAAACTTATAGTTATTCTAATCATTAAAGATTAATCTTGGTGGCAAGTAGCGCAATTATAATAAAGTGTCAAGATTTAGATAGTATTTTTATGATCAATAAAATATTCTGTGACACAATGAAGCTTAATATCAAATATTGTCGGTCAACTATTGCAAATAACTTATTTACCTTGATTTTTGCCTTAATAGTAACAATTTCCCTTTGGGTTACTCCTGCTTGGAGTGCTGACTATAATAAGCAATCTTTAATCAACGAGGATTTTTCTCACCAAGACTTAACTGACGCTAGTTTTGATCATACTAATCTGCGAGATAGCGATCTTAGTTATATCAATGCTGCGGGAGTCCGTTTTTTTGGGGCGAACCTAGCTCAAGCTAATTTGGAAGGTGCTAATCTCAGCTATGCTAGTTTGGAGTCAGCTCGCTTAACTCGTGCTAATTTAACTAATGCGGTATTAACGGGAGCATATTTAACTAATGCCTTGTTAAATGATGCCATAATCACAGGAGCAGATTTTACAGAAGCGTTGTTAAGTCCTACTACCGAAAGGAAGCTATGTGAGATAGCTAGCGGAACCAACCCCACTACAGGCAGAGACACCAAAGATACTTTGTTTTGTCCCTAGAATTACTGATTAGAATCATATTAAAATCATAAATTTGGCAAAAATGTCACAATATTAAAAGTTGTTGAATTTAATATTGTGACCCAGAGTCCGACTTTTATAGAACCGCTTGTGAATCTAATCGCTTCCAATTCTGAGTTGAATCCGCAAGAACTATTTCCTTTCGAGCTTGACGAATTTCAAAATAAGGCGATCTCCGCTTTATCAGCAGGCAAATCTGTAGTAATCTGCGCTCCTACAGGTTCGGGAAAAACGTTAATTGGTGAATATGCTATTTACCGCGCCTTAAACCATGGCAAGCGGGTATTTTATACCACTCCCCTCAAGGCTCTTTCCAACCAAAAATTTCGCGATTTTCAGGAACAATTTGGTGCTGGAGACTCCCGCAAAATTGGTTTGTTGACTGGAGATACGATTATTAATCCTGATGCCGACGTGGTAATTATGACCACAGAAATCTTTCGTAATATGCTTTACGAAACACCCATCGGGCAGTTAGGGACTTCTCTCGAAGGGGTAGAAGCAGTTGTGCTTGATGAGTGTCACTATATCAGCAATCGCTTTCGCGGTACGGTATGGGAAGAATCAATTATTTATTGTCCGCCACAGATCCAGTTGGTAGCCCTATCCGCGACGATCGGTAATCCTCAAGAGTTAACTGACTGGATTACTCAAGTTCACAATTCCCATCCCCATAACCAGAAAAAATATGAGTGCGAATTAATTAATTCTGACTTTCGTCCCGTTCCTCTAAGATACTACTTTTGCGATCGCCGTGGGATTCATCGACTCTTAAATCAACAAGAAACGGGCATAAATCCTAAACTCAAAGCATCTGCTCCCCATAAGGGACAAAAACCGAAACGGCTGAAGGTAAAAGACTGTCCCAAAATCTATCAAGTGGTGCAGCAACTGCAAAAGAAAGAGATGCTCCCTGCGATCTACATTATTTTTAGCCGTCGGGGTTGTGATAAAGCAGTAGATACTATTGATGGTTTGGCTCTAGTTACTCCTGAAGAAGGGCAGCAAATCCAAAATATTCTGCTTTATTTCTTCTTGACTAACAATATCGAATTACAAACTTCATTGCTGGGTCATTTTGCGGAATCTGATCCCGAATTAACCAAACTATTGCGAGATTACCTAGCAGATAATGAACAAGCAGAAGTTAATTTAGTCCAATACCTTGCCACCAATCCCAATCAAAAATACCTGTTGTGGCAATTCTTGTGTGAGAATTCTCAGATTGCCCGAATCGATCAAATTGAACCCTTAATGCGGGGGATTGCTTCCCACCATGCGGGATTATTACCAGCTTGGAAAGAACTAGTAGAAAGACTGTTTGAAATGGGGCTAGTCAAGATTGTCTTTGCCACTGCCACCCTAGCAGCAGGGATTAATATGCCCGCTCGCACCACGGTAATGTCTGCCTTATCTAAACGCACCGATGGGGGACATAGTATGCTGAACCCGTCAGAGTTTTTACAGATATCGGGGAGGGCTGGGAGGAGAGGTAAAGATAAAGTTGGTCATGTCGTCACGCTGCAAACTCCCTTTGAGGGAGCAAAAGAGGCAGCTTTCTTGGCAACTTCCACCGCCGAACCTTTGAGAAGTTGGTTTACTCCTTCCTATGGCATGGTGCTGAATCTGCTGCAAAAATATAGCTTATCCGAAGTCAAAGAACTGTTGGAGCGCAGCTTTGCCGAATATTTGTCCCAAAAAAGACTGGCACCTGAACAAATTGCGATCGCTGAAATTACCACCGAACTAGCTAAACTAGATGTGGCATTAGCTTCAATTGCTCCTGGACAATTAGCTAGCTATCGAAAATTACGGGAACGGGCAAAAGAGGAACAGCGATTATTAGAAATTCTGCGACAACAAGCTGAAACTACCATAAAAAGCCAGATCAAGCCCTTAATTTCCCAAATTGAGCCAGGAAGAATCATTGGACTGAAAGGAAAACATATTCGAGTAAATTCTCCTCTGGCTGCGGTATTAGTGGCTAAAATACCTGGTTCGGGCAAGGCTTTGGACTTACTCTGTTTGGGAGCAGATAACTACTGGTATATTGCAGCGAATGCAGATGTTACCGAAATTAACGAAGGAACTTTCCCAAACAAAGCGATCGCTGAAATCCCTGTCCCGGCATTAGATAATCTCAAATTGGGTAAGTGGTGTCGGGGAGACGAATTTACGGCGATCGCCGTTAGACAAATTGCTGATTATCTAATTCCCCTAACCCCTGCGGTGGAAGTAATCGAGCAGCAACAAAAACTAGATGCGGTTCAAAGGCAGATTGACGAACACCCAGTACAGCAGATAGATAATCCTAATCGACTCCTTAAAAAGCATACAAAGCGTTTGCAGCTAAGAGAGCAGCTACACAAAACTCAAATTAAATACCAGAAACAAAAGTCCAACCAGTCCTATTATTGGTCAGAATTTCTCAATCTAATCAATGTATTGCAGGAATTTGAGGCTCTAGAAGAATACAATCCTAGCTTTTTAGGACAAGCAGCAGCCACCATTAGAGGAGACAATGAACTTTGGCTAGCTCTAATATTTGTTTCAGGAGAACTAGAACATCTAGAACCCCATCACCTAGCAGCTACCGTCTGTGCCTTAATTACCGAAACCCCCCGCGCTGATGTCTGGTGCGACTTTCCTCCTCCTCCCGAAGTATTAGAGGTATTAGGAGTTAAAAAATCTTCCGATGACAACAGATCAGAAAATGCTACTCTTAGCATCAGAGAGATCAGGACTCGTCTATTTCAGGTGCAGCGTCGTCATGGAGTAAGTTTACCCGTTTGGCGAGAATACGAATTAGTGGGGCTGTCTGAACAGTGGGCATTAGGGATCGATTGGCAGGATCTATGTGATAGCGTTAGTCTGGCGGAAGGAGATATTGTGAGGATGCTGCGTCGTACCGTCGATGTTTTATCTCAGATTCCCCAAATTCCGAATATTTCTTCTACCTTGTCTAATAATGCTAGAGAAGCAAATGCGATGATGAAACGGTTTCCCATTTGATTTACTGGAGTATTTAGTTACGGGCTAGAGATAACACTACTGGTACAAGTAACTGTAACAGTTGGGTGATCGCTCAACATTTAATTTAATTAACTAATTAACTGTAGTTTAGACTAAAAAATGGTTGTGTCGCAAACACTGAGGTAGGGCAGCAAAAATCTGAGAAAAAGAAGAGATTTAGGCAGCTACTCCGAAGATTTGATTGATGAAACAGATCTGTCCTATGACATCCCCTTTTTTCACATTGTTAATCTGTCCCTTACGGATCATATTCATCGCTTCGTAACCTTTGATCGTTCTTCGGGCTGAATTAAATGAACCAAAGCCCATGCCAGGATCAATTAGATGTTTCACGCCACGATGATCCTGCTCAACCATATTATTCAAGTACTTGACCTGCCTGAGTTCGGTATCCTCAAAGGTTGGAATGAAGTCATTAACCAGAGTCAGTAAGAGTTAGCAGATTCTTAAACTAACACTTTCTGCTACTCTATCCTAGTTTTTGCGACACAACCTTAACCTTTCCCTGAAGCTCAATATTTTCTTGTTTGAGAAGTTTATTTTTGCACTGTAATGAATGAATTTTCGGTTGGGCTTTGATGAAGATATTTTTGCAAGTCTGTAGACTTTTATTTTGGTTATTTACTTGCTGTTTTTTAGTACTGCTCATAATAAACTGAGTAATTAATCCCTTGTATTTGAGCTTCAATTCAGACAAGCCTTTGCTTAATTCAGACTTAAGACTATCAATTTCGCGATCGTAATCTTGTAATTGTTGATTTAAGCGAGCTATCTCGCTATTTTTCTGCTCAATTTCTGCTTCTTTTTCCTTTAGTTTTGCTTCAGTCTGAATGGCTGCTAATTGTCCTCGACATTCGCTTTTGATAGCAGCTATTTCTTGCTTCTGTTGATCAATAATTTGTCTTAAATATTCAATTTCTATTGACTGCTGCTCGACATTAAGCTCTTTTTGTTCAATGATAATTTTATAGCTTGACTGAATCCATTCATGCTGTTTTCTCACAACTCGCCTAGTTGCTTCGTATTTAATTGTATTAAGAATAGCTTCTTTTAAATAACCATAAAATTGTTCTTTAATTTTTGTTAATAGTGAATTATAATTAGTTCCCAAATGACGTAACTCATCACAGCTAGCACGAATATAATTTACTGGACTGCCATCTCTAGAATCAACAAAGTAAGCACTATATCCTTCTCCTTGAGGGGAAAAACAGATGATTTGATCTTTCCAGCTTTGAATAATTGTCTGTAGGCTATTTTGTGGTTTTATGGGTTTAGTGATAGTCATAATAGTTATTTTATAGTTATTTTTTAATTGATTTTTTTAACCGATTTGATATCGTAACTCAGCTTATTCAATTGGGCTATATTTAAGCAGTTGGCTTAAGTCATGCTGGGCTAAATATTGTTCTAACCAAGCTCGTTTTAACAAATCTAAAGTAGAGACTTTGCTGGCTAAGGTATATTCCCACTGGGCACCTTTCCACCAGCTAATATAGTTAGACAGATCATCATAAGCTTCTTCTTTCGCTGTTTCTCCCGTAAACTGATGATATTGTTGTTGTTTGATAGCAATAATAAATGCTTCAATATCTTGCTTAAATTTAGTAAACTCTTGAGAATCTTTAGTCAAGTTATCAATAGAATAGGCACATTGCGACCAAGAAATTTTAGTTCGAAAATCGTATTGCCTATTGTTGAAAATAGGAAAAGCTAATTTTAATTCTGTAAGACTATCAACTTGCCCTAAATCGTAGGTTTTAGCTTTAATAATGCGCAACGGAAAGCTATCAGGATCAGCCTGAATTTCTACGCAAGAAATAAGCTCTAAATATTTAAAATTTTTGATAGCAGCTAATCTCTCTAAGTCACTCTGAGACAGTCCTAGTTTTAAGCAGCGTTGATACTCAGCTTCTAAAACTGCTAGAGAAGAATTTAATTTAACTGTTGCTAACCCTGCGACTTGATATTGTTTTAATCTTCGTTGCAGGTCTGTATATTTCATCTTTTAATAATACCTAAGTTCGATGACTACAAAAACGTAAGTTCAATGAATACAAAATTTACTAGTTTTGGCTAGGGAATAGGGACTTATTACGTTTCCCATAAAATTTTATTCAACTAGAAATTACATTGCCACAATTTAATGGTACGATCGCTGCTACTAACCAACGTTTGATTATTATAGGCGATCGCCATAGTATTGATTTGGGCTGCATGGGCTTGTATAGTAGCAATTTCTTTGCTCGTGGCTAATTCCCACAGCTTGATAGTCTTGTCCCAACTACTACAAACTCCATACCATTGAGAGATATTGTTCATATTATAAAAAAAATTTGCTATGTAGCCTGAGCATAATAGGTGTTGCTGCTACTAGCTGCGATCTAAATCATGAAATACGAAAAAAATTATTGCGCTACAAAATCAAAATCAATCGATGAGTCAGGTGAATTGCTCATAGTTTCTACCAATCAGGTAATATAGCAATTAACCATAAAATTTTTAAAACATCAAAGGGAGATATTCAATGGGTGGCGCGATCGCTTTTTTATTAATCATCGGTTTATATACAGGTATTGCCTCAGTTTTGTTTCTAGGTCTACGTAAAGCAAATATTATCTAACTAGTTATTAACTAATCAAGTATTCCCTAAGCATCGTCAAATATGGCGATGTTTTTAGTTTTCATGAGGCAATTACGCAGATTTTTTCCAGAATATTCAAGATATTAAGAAAATTGGCGAGCAACAGCTCAAATCTTCGTCAGCAAAACTTTAGATGAAATTCTATGGGATAAACGGCACAATACAATAAAGGTAAGAGACTCAATTAATTGCCAATGCAGCGTTATTGATTGAGTCCAATTAAATTCAGAGGTAAGTTAGATTGGACGAATCATATCAAGAATATATTAATCGAGTTGCGAGGTTAACCCTACCGAGCGCTTGTGCCATGCAACTACAAAGCATTCAGCACTCGCCCAAATTTGTCGCTGGCAAGCCAGTATCATTTCCTGGCTACAGCGTCATCACTCCCCTGGCAGGAGAGGATAGTGGCAACCAAGACTTTTATCATCAGGTAGAAACATCACAGCAGCAGTTATTACAACAGTTGGGGACAGATTTTTTTATTCCCTTACCCCCAGCCAGTTATCATTTCACCTTAGCTGACTTAATTTGGGATGAGAGTTATCGTCAAGTAGTTGCAGCCAACCCCAATTTTGACCAAGAATTACAACGACAAGTGGCAGTCAGTTTTCAAGAATATCAGTCTGAAGCGAAGAATGAGTCTTTTACTTGGCAGCTATGGGGAGTTGTTCCCAGACCAAGAGGGATTATGGCTTGTTTAGTCCCAAAAGACCAAGCTAGTTATCAGGCTGTAGTAGGATTGCGTCGCTCTCTTTATCAAAACTCAGGATTGATTGGTTTAGGTATCGAGCAACAGTATGATTTAACGGCTCATATTACTCTAGGATATTTCGATCAGATACCTGAAAGTTTAAACCGCGATCGCCTTTGCATTGTATTGTCACAAATCAATGACCATCTTGTGGAAAGGGAACTACCAGAATTCACGATCAAACAAGCGGAGTTACGTAAATTTGAGGATATGGTTCAATATAATCGAGAACCAGATTGGGCGGTAGTTAACTTTGGTTAATAATCAGTTAACAATAGCACAAGGGCATAATGTAACATCAACATTCAACGGATAGTAGGGTGGGCAATCAAATAAATTACAATGCTACAAAACATTTAGTTCATGTCCACCAATCAGTAATCAAGAGAGACAAAGCATACTTGTCTGTAGAGTAATCAGTAATTAATTGAGTAAGTTAAACCATCCGATTGTTGAACAAAGTTTTGCGATCATTGATCGTGAAGTAGGAGAATATAATCTTAGTTCCCAGGAATATGCGATCGCACGACGAGTAATTCATGCTACGGCAGACTTTGAGTATTTAAAGCTGTTACGATTTAGTCCTGGGGCGATCGCTGCTGGTATTTCTTGTCTAAGGCAGGGAATGCCGATTGTAACTGACGTGACGATGGTTAAACAGGGTATCCATAGTTTAGTTAGGAAGACTTTTAATAATCCCATAATTACTGCCATTGATCAGGCTGAGATTGCTGATCCAGGAAAAACTCGCACGGAAACAGGCTTACTCCGATGTTGGTCACAATATCCCCAGGCTATCTATCTAATTGGCAATGCCCCTACCGCACTTTTGACGCTATGCGAACAAGTATCCAACTCTAAAATAAAGCCAGGGTTAGTTATTGGTGTCCCCGTGGGCTTTGTTTCCGTGATTGAATCTAAACAGGCTTTAGCTAAGTTAGATGTGCCACAAATCATAATTGAAGGTAGAAAAGGTGGTTCACCCGCAGCAGCCTCTATTTTAAATGCACTTTTAATTTTGGCAACACAAATTTAGTCATTGATCGGTTTAAAAAGTCAGCTTACTGACTAGAAGCAGGTTTATTTTACACTATAGTTTTGAAATTAAATTTGCTGCGATCTCAACTTGAATACTGATCGCTATCTCTTCTCAAAAAGCGATCGCTATTTCTCATTTAAGTTGATAATCTACGATCGCCAGATAGTTTTTCCACAAAAGATTGATGTTCAGGTGTAGCTAACCCCATTGGTGACAACTTAAGCTGAAATGGCAGTTGTCAAGGGGATTTGAGAATTCGGCGAAAAGAAGAAATCCTCGGAATTTTTTGGTCGGTCAGGAAACGGCGCAATGATTAATTTCCCATTACGCACTTTAGATTGTAGTAAAAATAAAATATGGGTCTGAATCATTGGTGACAAGTTAAGCAAAAGAGAAAAAAGTCAAGCAATATAGGTAGTGTTTTATCAACTAAGCCACACTATATGTAGGGTTAACTGAAAAAGTTGGGAACAGTTGTCATCAATAAAGTTGAAGGTGGTTGGGGACTATTAAAATCCAAGAAAAACTGGGATAATTGCTCAAAACCCTTGCACCTTCAAGCTAGAAATGTATAAAACTACAAACAAAGCTCAGGAAAAGGCTGAAAATTTTGACCTACCATTTGGAGGAAGGTTAGCTTCGGAAAATCGATGGGTAAAACTATCAAAACTAGTTCCTTGGTCAGATTTTGAAGCAGAATACGCCAGTCAGTTCAGTTCTAAGATGGGGGCACCAGCAAAGCCTTTTCCCATGGCGTTGGGAGCATTAATCATCAAGGAGCGTCTTGGTACGAGTGACGAAGAAACAGTAGAGCAAATTCGAGAAAATCCTTACCTACAGTACTTTTTAGGCTTGACAGAGTATACTAATCAAGCCCCATTTGAAGCGTCAATGTTAGTCTATTTCCGCAAAAGATTAAATCGAGAACTGGTGGGTAAAATCAACGAGCAAATAGTCTTGAAAAGACGGGCAACAGACAGAGAAGCCAAGAGAGAAAAACAGAAACAGGAAGCAGAAGCAAGCAACACCGAAGAAGGAGAGGGGTTATCTTCACAAAATCAAGGAAAACTAATTCAAGGGTGCCACCTGTACTCCCGCAGACATTAGTTATCCCACAGATATCAAACTGTTGAATCAAGCCAGAGAACAGACAGAAAAGATATTAGACAGATTGTATGAACAAGTCAAAGACAAGTTTGACAGGAAACCGAGAACTTATCGCCAAAGAGCGAGAAAAGACTATTTAGCAATTAGCAAACAGCGTCGCCCTCGTCACAAAAAACGGCGAAAGGCAATTGGGAAACAGTTAGCTTATCTACGACGGAATCTCGGTCACATAGATACTCTTTTAGCCACAGGAGCAAGCTTATCAGAACTAAAGCCACAAAGTTATCGAATGTTGTTAGTTGTCCATGAACTAGTAAGGCAACAGCAGTCGATGTATGACAGCCGTTCTCGTCGTATAGACAGGGCAAACGCATCTAAATTCTGTAAGCCTTACGTAGCAAGAGTTTTAATTTTAGTAACAAAACTAAAATAGCTAAAACCTTTATGGCGTAAGCTTGTATAGGGGCGGTCGTATAGACGACCGAATTGTGAGTCTGGCTCAGCCTCATATACGCCCCATTGTTCGAGGAAAAGCGGGAACTCCCGTCGAGTTTGGAGCCAAAATTTCTGTGAGTTATAGTGATGGCTACTGTTTTTTGGATCATCTCAGTTGGGACAGTTTTAATGAGTCCCAAGATCTCGAATTACAGGTAGAACAGTATAAACAGCGATTTGGTTGCTATCCTGAGTCCCTTCATGTCGATCGCATTTATCCCACGCCTTGCTAACAGAGCATTCTGTAAAGAGCGGGGAATCAGAATCAGTGCCCCTCCTTTGGGAAGACCTCACTCGTCGCTTCAACCCGCTTTGATTCAGCAACGACGTGAAGATGAGAGATTCCGAAATGCGATTGAAGGCAAATTTGGGCAGGCTAAAAGGCGCTTTAGCTTAGGACGGATCATGGCTAAACTTTCTGATACTGCTGAAAGTACCATTGCTATTAGTTTTTTAGTGATGAACCTCGAACTGTTATTGAGACAGTTTTTTGTTCTCTTTTTTGACGAGTACCGCCAGTTTTCCTCTCACAGAAGGTCTATGTCAGCTTTGGTTACTCAAAAAACACAATTTCGTGACTTTTTTTACCCCCTGAGTTTTCCTCTTCTTAACTTTAATTTTCAATTTAACTCTCTTTTTTGCCTTACTCAGACTTTTTCAGTAAGCCCTATGTAGATTGAGGTTGATTTGACAGCGTAGCGAAGCCATGCCGAAGGCTTATCGCTTTATTTCTAAGTTTTTCCTCTAGGAGCCTGTCGGGCTTAAGAATTCTACCGTTTTAACAGACGCTTAAAACCTACAAAAATTAGAGATTGTTCTGGTTATTATGGGTCATAAAGTACCATGACCATCGCTCACCCCCTGATTTTGGACGGATATTGCCTGGTTTTTACGCACTGAGGGTGCAAAGACGCTTCAAATTGAAGGCAATACACACGAGAGTCCATTCACCTGTCACGGCATTAAGACCACGCAGCAGGAAACGGCGGAAACCCATCACTTCCTTAATAATGCCGAATACTGGTTCAACTCAGATCTTGCAGCAGTACAAAAAAACTAAATATTTTGAAGTTGGCAATCAATTTAATGCCCTTTTCCCCTTAACCTTTCCCCTTTACCCTCATGGCACAGATAAATTACATATTAGGTGCAAGATCTCAGTTCAACCGTAGATTTGCGCTTAGCATAGAACTGTTTACCGACTTCGGTTTTCAGGCGATGCTTCATCGCCGTGAGGGCATCAGGATTCTCCGGTGGCACTAGCGCTGCAGCCAAGCGTTCTACAAGGGTTAAGTTATGGGTTTGCCGACCGCAGGCGATGTAGGGTTCAATCTCGTTTTCTGACAGTTTCTGGGTATTGTCTTCACTCTCTAAAACCCGAATCCAGGGCCGCCCTTTTAACTTGACCCAGAGTTTCAGGCAGTCGCTCGAGTTGTGCCAACGCCGGTTCTACTTCTTGCTTGTCGTTAGGGTTTTGACTGATATGGTTGCCCACAATCAGCATTGTGCCCATATCCACCGAAGCGTGAGCATCTATTTGCTTGCTCGAACCCGCCTCCTGAAACTGGCATAATCCGCGAGTCTCCGTCCGTGAAATTCACCTGGTCTTTAGCTTTTGGACCTGCTTCCGGGGCTTGAGGTTGCTTGCCTCCCAATTTACGACCTCGGGCCTTTTCTTTGGCTGCGCGCTCTCTTAATTTGGCCTCGTATTCAGCTTTCTCCCGCTCAGTTCTTGCTTGCGCCCGGGCTTCAATCTCGGCCTTGACCTGAGCGATCTTTGACAGCCTTTCTTGTCGCCTTTGGAGTTCTTGGGGAATGTCTAGGTCGCGAAAGCTTTTTCCTGCCTCTGTCTGCGACTTGTGCAATAACGCTGACACTTCTGCTTGTAACTGAATTTCCAATTTGTTGGCATATTCCCAACTCATGGCTTTGTGTTTACTGGCATTGGCCTGGATTTTGGTGCCATCAATACTGATGTCGCCTAGCTTAAATCCCCCCAGAATACAAGCATATTCCAATATCTGTACAAACAACGGTTGTAATTGCTTTAAGAAACGCTTGCGGAATGTGTTAATGCTGTCATGGTCAGGGTGGGTCCCGCCCAATACTGTTCGGATAAGCCTCTTTTATTAATTGCTAGGGTTGGTAAAAGGTTAATGGGTAAAGGGAAAAGGAATATAAAAAGAACCTTTCCTTAGGTGATTTCTAGAAATAAATATACCAGTAAATCGACAGAGCAGCTAGTGATGTGACAGTAATACTTGGTACTTTCTTTGATGGAAATCACCTTATTTCATCTATTAGACCTGCTATTATTCCTAAATGATTAATTGTTTGCACTTCCAGATTGGCGCTTTTGACGAGCGACCCTGCTGAGGTTTCCTCAGCAAAGGAACGCGCGAGTGTTGACTCATGAAAATAAAGTTTTTAATTTATTTTTATTAGAGTCATTTTCTCTTAGTTTTAGCTCCCTCGAAACAAAATCTTGGTTTTGGTGCGGCGAAAGCCGACCCCTTCGCGAGCGCGCTTTTCCTGATTTGTCGGAAAATTTATCCCTTTGGAGATCCCCCAACTGGACAGAAAACGTAATCTTAACATATTATATTTGAAGTGCGGAAAGGGAAATTCATGTAATCTTTATCCGCGCATGACTAGCCCATGCATGATTAGCTTCACGTCCTTCCGCGTCCTTCGCGTCGTATAACAAGGGCTTTGAGCGTTGTATAATAAATTTTGAGCGGATCAGTGGGTCGCTAGCTACCGAAGATCGGATAAACAAAAACCTAAAGCTAGCAAGAACCTTGAAAACCGAACATATAGGGTTGTAGACAGGAAACAGCCTCAATTTGGAGGCTCGATGTCTACGTAAAATGTTCATCGTAAAAAGCGCAAAAATGCGGTCTTGGGGGTTTCCCCCATGAGCAATTTTTGTAAGAAGGATCATTTTGAAAACTGTACCCAGGGACGCTGGGGAATGGAAACTGCCTGCTGACAAGTCCGCGTCGCCTGTGCTTTGCCAGGCGTTTATGTCGGACGCAGCGTACTGTCGGGGTTGTACGGTCTTGTACTGTACATCTAGATAAGTGCTACGCAGGAATACCTGGTCGTGAGTCTAGGGAAGCCCGCGTTGTATGCGTAGCATCAACGTCGGGAGAACGTCACTTTCTAATACTAATCCCTGACTACCAAGACCATGCCCACAAAAATGGACAATTCTCGCTTTTGTTTCGAGAATTTCTCTTTGAAGGTCATCAACCGTAGCTGCTACTACTCTGTCTACGGTGAATTTATTCTTGTTCTGAGAATCTTTCCGTGCCTCCTCAATTTGACGAAATTCTCGGCCTAAGCTCAGTTGCTCTGTATCTTGAGGATTGGAAGATAAAACTAGAATCTTGGTGGTCATTAAACTCAGATCTTGCACGCCTTTCAAAAAAACTAAGTATTTTGAGGTTGGTAATCAATTTAATACCCTTTTACCCTTAACCTTTGCCCTTTACCCTCATAGCACAGATAAAATACATATTAGCTGCAAGATCTCAGTTAAAGATGAGTAAGGGAGCATTATCCTTATTTTAGCTAAGATAATACTATTGATTACGTTTATGGGAGCAAATATTTATGTCCTCAATTGATGCCACTCCCCGACCACGAGAACGCCTCACTGCTAAATTACCTGTAGAGGTGATCGAACGAGCTAGAAATGCGGTTTATTGGAGTCCTGGTCTGACTTTGGCAAGTTTAACTGAAGATGCTTTATCGGCTTATATTGATGCCTTAGAAGCTGAACGAGGGGAGGTATTTCCTCAGCGTCAGGGGGAACTGAAACTTGGTCGCCCGATTAAGCTTTAGTTAGCCAATAGTTTTTGGGATTTTCCTCTAAGGATCTTCGTCAAGTTAGATCTGAGGGGATTCACTGTTAGGTAATTAGAAAGTGATGATGTGGCTTGATTTAAGTTACTGGGGATTCTTGTTAATTGGTATATAAGCAATGAATATAATTGTTAAGCACAGCAGAACAGGAAACGAGTATATTTTGTTAGGTATCAATGGAGAAATAGATAAAGCTAATCCATCACGTTTTATTAGTGAACTTTTCAATCAAGAAAAGTCCGATGTATCTTGCTCAGTAACGGTTTGCGACGTTCAAGGTAATATTTTTTTAGCTTACATTGATGACTTGATCGTTACGGAAATTGACGGCAAAAAGCTCACAGAGATCCTGCCTGAAGCTAGTTACGAGTCTGTGAAGCAGAATAGTTATTCTGAGGAAACTAAGAAGTTGGAAATTGACGAAGAACTAGAGGAAGAAGATTTTACCAACGATCAAGATACAGATACCTCTACATCTACATCTACCAACCCTCCGACATCTTTTGTCTCTGGTCAAAGCTCATCTACTCAAAGTAATGTAAGTGAAGATGACGATGATTGGATTTGATCGTTATTCATCGGCTTCTATTAGCCTCGTAAAACCTGAAAATATTACTTGGATTAAGTACCGTAGGGCATACGGGATCTCAAGCTTGGAGAGACGAAACCTCTATTTTGGCTGGTGAGAAGCTGTCAGGGTAAGTTTTTTCTGTGAGCCAAGAATCCCACGTCATTTATGCGTGGGAGTGTCAAATAAAGTAAATCTATAGTAGTAAAAATACTGTTTTCGTAATATTTTGTACACAAATCTTATTATATAAAAGCAATCAAGTCAGTTTTGAATAGCCAAGTACATGCATGTTCTACTTAATGATCAGTAGACATCAAGAATCTAATTCGTATCAAAGCTATATATAAGTCGATTTTTAATTAATTTTGAGGTTGGGGAATGACGACTATATGTAATAAGACATGATTTATTTTGTAATTAGTTTTTCAGCAGATTAATCAGCTGATCTGCTAAAAATGCGATCGCCTTGGGTTCTATTAACAGCCCAATTTTAAATATAAATGCTAATATAAGGGCTGAGAATCAACAGATTAACGATTAAGTTTGTATTCAGTATCCAGGGTTTTTCCGTAAAGTATTGAGATATTTCTTTTCTAATAATCTTGTCTCGCTAAACACAACAATCAATTGAGCAGACAACTAAATCATGTCAATTTATATAGGTAATCTATCCTACGAAGTCAACAAAGAAGATCTAAGTGAAGTTTTTACTGAATATGGAACCGTTAAACGAGTTCATATTCCTACTGATCGAGAGACAGGTCGCGTTCGGGGATTTGCTTTTGTCGAAATGGAATCTGAAACCAACGAAGATAAAGCTATTGAAGCTCTCGATGGTGCAGAATGGATGGATCGTCAACTAAGAGTTAACAAAGCTAGACCTCGTGAGAACAATCGTTCATTTAGTGGCGGTAATAATCGCTTCTAAACCGAAAATTAAATTATCGATTATTGAACAAACGCTTTTTTAAATTAGTTAGAGCAAACTCTACTCTTTGAAGGCGTTTTTCTATTTGAACCAGTTTATATAGGGATATATTCTGATGCCATTACAAATCAATTAACTTATAGTATGGCAATTAGCTATATTGTATAATTTGCCACAGTTTTAAATCGATGATCTTACGCCTCAATTGGTTTCTGGGAATCTTGTTTTCGATGGCGGGTTTCGGCGCATTAATGAATCCACCGCCTTACATGGCGATCGCTATGCTGTTTTTTCTCATAGGTTTAATGTTATTACCGCCTGAGGACAGGTTAATCAAACGCTATTTTAATTGGCAAATTAATGGTGGAATCAAAGGCGTAATTATTTTAACTAGCTTGATCGTCATTTGCTTAATCATTCCTCAGGTAGAAACTAATATGGCAAAATTATTTACTAGTCCGACAGCTCACCTCAAAGACAAACTAGGATAGCACTAGACTAATTCCGAAGTCCAATGCTGATTTATTATTTGCTTACAAAATTTACAAAGTTCAAAGTACTCTTTTATCTACTCATATCTGTTTGCCTGTTAGCAGAATTTATGAATGATCCCAGTCAGGTTTAATTGACTTACGGTGATTGAGGTAACGGTCAATAGACATAGCAGCAATACATCCATCCCCCGCAGCGACTACCGCCTGTTTATAAGGAGTGTTACGAATATCACCTATCGCCCAAACTCCAGCCACACTAGTAGACATATCTTCATCTACTTTTACACCACCATCAGAATTATATTCGACCTGATCGCCAGCAAAATCTGTAATTGGTTTAGAACCATTTTGATAGACAAAAACTCCTTCTACCTCCAAAGACAAAGGCTCACTTTGATCTTTTTGCTTAACTTTGACTCCTGTTACCCCTCCATCGTTACCTTGAATGGCAGCTAAACGAGCCCGTCGCCAATGTTTTACGTTGGACATACTGAGTAGATCCTGAGCATGATAATCCTCTTTGCCAGGGTCTTTAAAGGTAATCCAATGAACCATTGAAGCAAATTTAGTTAAAAACTGAGCTTCTTCTACGGCTTCTGGATTTAAACCAACTACTGCTACTTCGCGATCGCGATAAAATGCTCCATCGCAAGTGGCGCAGTAACTAACACCACGACCTAAAAATTCTGATTCTCCCTCAAAAGATGCTCCGCTACGTCCCATTGCACCAGTAGCCAATACTAATGCCCTACCAGCAAATGTACCTTCTGGGGTATAAACTTTTTTCATTTCCCCACTAACATCAATTCCAAAAACTTGGGCGCGCTGATAACTAGTACCATACTCAACTGCCTGATTTCTCATACTGTCAAGTAATTCTTCTCCACTAATCTCGCCAGTTACTCCAGGATAGTTAGCAATTTTGTGGGTAATAGCCAATGCCCCCACCGCAGGATTCTTGTCTAGAATAACGGTTTTGAGATTGGCTCTTGATGTATAGAGCGCACAGGCACAGCCTGCTGGTCCTCCTCCGATAATAACGACATCAAATTCAAGTGTTTCCAAAATGCCAATCTCCAGTTGATTATTAAACTATAGATATATTTATTCAGGATACATCTGCATTGGGTACAGTTACAAATATTCTAGTTAAAGGTACGTAGTTTTGTGACAAGATTAGTTTATCTATTAGCTGTTAGCGAATAGCTTCGGAAAGCTACGCCAAATTGCCAACATTAACCATACCCACTAGTCTTTGATACCATCAGTGGATCCCATTTATATTGTTTTGCATCTCAAGATTCTGACTACGATCTTCGTGGTGGTCACCTTCTGCTTCATAAAAAATATCTCAAAAGCTATTGGCTTAGAGCTAAAAACCGATTAACAAACAGCGTAGTGTCTTAACTTGTCACGAATCACTGTTGACTGAAATTAATCAGAAGTCCGTTTAGTATTTCCTGCTTTAACCCAACCTTCCTGATTACTCCAAGGAAGTCTCACCCGTTGCCATTTGCCATCAGCTGAATCTTCCAAGATGATAATATTCGCCTTAGCTTCAATTCCTCCAACTCTACCAGCATTTATATTAGGTTCAGCTCTTAAACTTAGTCCTTGTGGCCATGTGACTATTGCGCGGTAAGCATTAGGGGGAAGTTTGGGTTTGGGTTTGGGTTCTGGTTCTGCTTTGATCCCTTGCTTTGGCTCATCTGGAACTGCTTGAGGTTCTTGTACTTCTACTTCATCTTGAATAGTATTCGATTCTAAAGGCTCAATGTCAGTTGAATACTCTATTGTATCGGTCGCAGATTCTGGTACAACAACTGGCTCAGAAAATACTGGTTTTTTGGGCACAATAGACATTTTTTTGTAGTAGGCAAATAGTGCCGTCCCTGATATTCCTGCAATAATACCAATGCCTAAAGCAAAGCCCAAGATAAACTGGGCGGTAGCTGATAAACGCTTGAGAAAAATAAGTTTAGTCATCCCCTAATTAAGTTGACTCTGAATGCGATCGCTTAAGCCGTTGTTTTTGGAAGCCAGACGAGCTTTTCCTGCTGCTACCCACTGCTGGAGAAATTCAATTTGCTCTTGAGCAGTTTTTGCTAAAGGAACTATTTGACTAGCAGCTTCTAGAATATCATCTGTGGTAAAGTCACGATTTTGGCTAAAGCCAATGTGCATTGCCTCAATGATCGTTTGCTCAATCTCCGCCCCAGAAAAGTCTGGTGTTTCATATCCTAACCGCTTGACATCATAATTGCCTAGATTGTGAGGACGTAATTTTGCTAAATGAACCTTAAATATAGCTTCGCGCTCAGTTTGATTTGGTAAACCAACGAAAAATATCTCATCAAACCTCCCTTTGCGTAACATTTCTGGAGGTAAAGCACGAATATTATTTGCTGTAGCTACCACAAATACGGGAGTTTTCTTTTCGGCTAACCAAGTTATAAATGTCCCAAAGACTCGACTCGTGGTGCCTGAGTCTCCTTTTCCCTCAAGTCCAGCAAATCCTTTGTCAATTTCATCGATCCAGAGAATACAAGGAGCAAGAGCTTCTGCTAGTTCAATCGTTTGACGAGTACGAGATTCTGATTCTCCCACCAAACCTGCAAACAAACGTCCTACATCTAACCGCAATAGAGGTAAGTGCCAGTGGTGGGCGATCGCTTTTGCCGTCAAAGATTTGCCTGTACCCTGTATTCCTAACAGCAGGAGTCCTCTGGGATTAGGTAAACCATAGGCTCTAGCCTGTTCACTAAAAGCCCCTCCACGGCGCAACAACCAGCTTTTGAGATTATCTAAACCACCAATATCAGAAATCTGTTCGGTAGCGGGATAATAGTCTAAAATCTGCGTCTGACGAATCGACTGGCGCTTTTCTTCGAGAATTAATTCCACATCTTCTGATTCGAGCTTACCATTAGTAGCGATCGCTCTAGTCAAAACCCGCCTAATTCTTTCCAAAGATAGTCCCTGGGCAGCCCGCACCAGCTCATCTAACATTTGCTCGGATAAATTCTGTTCTGTTGCCGAGATTAAACGTTCAATCTCGATTTTGATTTCTGAAACAGTGGGTAAGGCGAATTCCACTACGGTGATAACTTCGGTTAATTCTTCTGGTATTTTGACTTGAGGGGCAATAATAATAATGTTTTTCGGTTGAGATTTTAAACTCTGGGCTAAATTACGCAATTCGCGAGAAACAGCAATATCTTCTAAAAAATGCTGAAAATCTCTCAGTATAAACACTCCCCCTGCATTTTTAGGTATTTTAGTAATAAATTCTAGTGCCTGTAGAGGATTGCGCTTGCCAAAACCCACATTGTTAGGATTTTCTTGGTAACCATTAACAAAGTCCCAGGTGTAAACATTGCGCTTGCCTAACTTTTCTGTTGCAGTGGCGATCGCTTTTTCTGCTCTTTCTTCTTCTTTAGTCGGCAAATATATTAATGGATAACAGGCACGTAATAGCAGCGAAAACTCTTCGTTGAAGTTCATTATCGAGATTATATTATTGCTTGTTTGAGAAAAATTATCTTATTCTTAATATACGCTTGATGTAATTAGGGATGTTCAAATTTATTGGTTTTAGCCATTAGCTATTAGCCATTAGCCCTTAGCTAATCAACATTATCTGTTTGATGTCTTAATGCCCACAATAGATTATTTACGCATCAGTTTAATTGATAAATGCAATTTTCGCTGCCAATACTGTATGCCAGAGGGGGCGGAGTTGGATTATGTCCTCAATCAAGAATTATTAACTAATCAAGAAATTATTTCTTTGCTACAGCAGGTGTTTATTCCTGTGGGCTTTACTAAGTTTCGCCTCACTGGAGGAGAACCTCTATTACGTCCAGGTTTGGTCGATTTAGTTCATGATATTGCTCAACTACCAGAGACTGAAGATCTGGCTTTAACTAGCAATGCTTTTCTCCTGAAAAACTTAGCACAACCACTATATGATGCAGGGTTAAGGCGCATCAATATTAGCCTAGATTCATTAAACTCAAAAACTTTTGATCAAATTATCGGTAATCGAGGGAGAAGTCGCTGGCAACAAACCTGGGAGGGTATACTAGCTGCTCATCAGGTAGGATTTGATCCTTTGAAGCTAAATGTGGTGGTAATTCCTGGTTTGAATGATACCGAAGTAGTAGACTTGGCAGAATTAAGTATCAAGCGTCAGTGGCATATTCGTTTTATTGAGTTTATGCCCATTGGTAATCCTGACTTATTCGGTGATAAGGCGTGGATTGATTCGGCAGAATTACGTCACCAAATACGCCAAAAATGGGGCTTAGTGGAATCAAATATTAAAGGTAATGGTCCTGCCGATGTGTTCCAAATCCCTGGTGCACAGGGGACTCTAGGATTTATTTCTCAAATGTCTGAATGCTTTTGCGATCGCTGTAACCGTGTCAGATTATCAGCAGATGGTTGGTTGCGCCCTTGTTTACTTAACGAAACTGGTCAAATCGATCTCAAAACTGCTCTACGTAGCGGTTTAGATCTGACAGAATTGCGAACCCAAATTAACCAGCTACTATTGCTCAAACCTGATATTAACTTCAAAGACAGAGACTCTGGTACAGATGGAAATTATACCCGTACTATGTCACAAATCGGCGGATGAGAATAATTATCTCCCCATGAATTTTGCGATCGCAGGTAAGAATTCTTTACTAATATTAATGGTGCCAATATTGCTAATTAGACTAAGATTGGTTAAATGCCCGATGTTCAATGCCATTTTTACCACTATTTTTAACTTGGTACATTAAACTATCTACACCATCTAGGGTTTGATCCACTGAGTCAGGTAAGTCTATAAAAGTTATTGCTCCAATACTAAGACTAACGGGTGGAGAGTAGGCTGTGATCGTGCTGAGTATATTTTCTTGAAGACGATGTAAAACTAATTTTCCGTTTTGATAGTTTGTTTCTGGTAAAAGGAGGGCAAATTCATCTCCCCCCAGACGAGCAACAGTATCAATTTGGCGAATCTGTTTCTGCATTGTTTGGGCGACAAGTTTTAACAATTTATCCCCTGTTTGATGTCCAAAGCGATCGTTAATCTGTTTAAAATTGTCTAAATCTAAATAAGCTAAGGTAAAACAACGTTTATAACGCAAAGAACGTTGATATTCTAATTGCAGTATTTCACAAAAAAACCTGCGATTAACTATTCCTGTTAGCGCGTCGGTTTGGGCTAAGTTTTTTTCTTTTTCGTAAGCTGTTTTTAGATTGGATAAAAGGTAAGCTATAGTCAAAAAGACAACTAGTCTGACTGTAGTATTCCAAATCAAGATCAAAAAATGTATATTAATTTTGGCTGTAAGTTCAGCGATAAACCAACCAACAGTAGAAAGTAATACTAAAAAGATAGAAAATCTTTTGGTTTCGTGCCAACTAGCTAGAGCAATAGGTAATAGGTAAAGAATAGATAGCGAGATATCGATCAGCACAAAATAGTCAACAACACTAATCAATAAAACCCCAATTAATCCCATTAATTTGACATAATGTTTTGACATTATTTTCTATCTATATTGAGCGTCGCCCGCTACTATAACCTAACTCACAGCGAATTATTTACAGTTCTCCTAGCAACACAATCGAACAATTCAAATTTTCTAGCAAAGGTCTGGTAGTAGCACCCAAAGCTAAACTATCTACACCGACACGCTGACGTTGCGATCGCAAAATTACTAGCTCATGAGTGCGACTGGCGTGCAATATTTCTCTCACAAAATCGTTTTGACTAGTGATACGAATATCTACTGTTGCTTCTGCTAAAAAGCGGTTTGCTATAGTTGACAACTGATTATGAAGACTATTTTTATACTCTTTGGAAGTACCAGAAGAACAGACGTGAAGCAAGGTTATTTCTGTTTCTTTGCCAGTAATTAAACTTTTAACTAAACGTACTGGACGTAAGCCGATAGAGTTGATACTTTCGACTGGAACAAGGATACGTTTAATTTCTAGGGGAGAAGTGAGTAGGCGAGCTACCACCACAGAACAGTGAGCCGACCACAATATACTATCAGTAACTGAATTAAACCAGCGGGAGCGAAAGCCAGTTAAAGTACCAAATCCTAAAATGATTAAATCCGCGTTGACTTCCCGACTAGCATGACTGATTCCTTGAGCAATATCGTATTCAACCCTTAATTCTGGTTGAACGGTAATATTGAGTTCTGCGCCGATTTGTTCTGCTTGAGTCAGTAGCTTCCCACAACGTTGAAAATCTACTTCTAGCTGAGGGGAATCTAAACGAGCTTCAGCTTTGGCGATCGCTAAAGGTACAATTCCTCCCTGATTTTTTCTAGCTAGTAAAGATGCCAACTCTAATAAATAACGCTCTGTTTGCGGATTATAGACGGGGACAACAACTCGAAATATATCCTTTAATTTTACATTCAGATTAGATTCTGTTTCTGATTCTGCCGAATCACTAGCGGGCAACTGAGAAGCAAAACGGGAGGTAATTAGTGGTCCAGCTATAGAAGTGACCAACATCAGTAAAATAATACTGTTAAACACTCGCTCGTTAATAATCTGTGCCTGAAAACCCACCAAAGCCGCAGCAAGGGTAGCAGCAACCTGGGGCAAGGATAGGGACCACATGGTAATGGTCTGTTGCCAACTGTAACGATAGGCAAATTTAGCCACACAAGCTGCTAAAAACTTACTAATCAGCAAAGCACCCAAAATTGAGAGGGGAATGCCAACGGAGCGAAAAATATCTTCAAATGCCTTGAGATCGAGTAGCAAGCCCATATCGACAAAGAAGATCGGAATAAACAAAACCGAACCGACAAACTCCACCTTCTCTTTTACAGGACCATCGCCAATAACATCGTTGACCGCCAAACCAGCTAGAAATGCTCCCACAATTTTTTCAATTCCGATTGCTTCTGCCGATACTGAAGCGACAAACAAAGTCAACAAGACAAACAAAAACTGATTACCCTGATCGTTATGAGAACGGCGGAAAAAGGCTTTACCCAAACGGTCTAAACCAAATAAAACTAATAGAGTATAAATGGCTAAAGAACCTAATAATTGTGCTAAATCCAGTGCAGTAAAATCACCTGTATTTACTCCTAAGCAAATTGCTAACACTAACAGCGCACCAATATCAGTAAAAATTGTGGCACCAATGGCTACGGTAATAGCTTCGTCATTAATTACCCCCAAGCGTTTGACAATGGGATATGCCAGCAGAGTATGAGAAGCCAACAGCGAACCGATGAGGACTGCAGTATTCCATTCAAAACCAAATACTCGCCCGACCAAAATACCCGCAACTAAAGGAACAGCAAATGTAGCAAAACCAAAACCCATAGAGCGATTTCTAGTGCGACGAAATTGTTCGAGATCGATTTCTAATCCCGCCACAAACATCAGATAAATTTTACCTATATCTGCCAGCAAAATCATGGTTTCCGATTTACTGTTAAGCAAACCTAAACCACTAGAACCAAATACTACTCCTGCTACTAATAAGCCTACTAATCCTGGCAACTTTATTTTTTCAAAAATTGGAGGAACTAGCAAAATAATTGCTAACAAGAGGGCAAAGGTAAAGATAGGTTCTCTTATTGTTTCGGCAATAGATTCCATGAATAAAAATGCTAGAAGTTAACTGGGAATAATTCAGTAATTAAACCGAATTACTTAACATATTACAAACTGACCTGCGGAAAGTGGGTTCAATCTAATTTAGTCTTGCTATGGAGCCAATCGTAAATACGGTCTAATTCTTCTAGGGTAACTAATCCGTATTGCCAGAGAATCATAGGTATAGGCACAGGGTATACTTCTATTGCACGGTTCACAATCTCGATTGAATCGCTGGAGAGAGCTAATTCTTCTTTTAAGAATTTGATGAATTTGGTATATATGGCTGACTTCATTACTGTGTACCTTATTTCAAGCTTTTAAATCAAATAATGATTTATTGTCTCAAGTTTTAACAAGTTCTTGTTTCGTGGCTGTGTCATTGTTGTGTCAGTTTTGATCATCGAATCTTCACCGCAAGTTCTTCAAGTTTTTCACGAGTTTCTCAAGGTTTTTGTTTAATCTACAAAGTAGATAGGATTTGCTCAAAAACGTTGAAACATTGAGCTAAAGAAGGTTACAGCCATTCTAAAACGACGAAAAAGTTAGGATTAGGGGAGGAAAAGCCCTAAAATTGGTGAAAATTTAATCTAATTTGCTTGCACTTATTTTACGGCAAAATTTGACTAAACTCTCTTAAAGCTACGCTAGAACCTACTTCCCAAGCACGATTAACATATTGGGAAATGGTCTGTTTAACTGGAAAATCGGGAAAAATCCTACTGGTATCTGTTGCGAGGTAGCTATTGTCTACGAACTGATATATATTTAGTTCACCTTTTTTATAAATCCAAACTTCAGGAATAGCGAGAGGAAGATAGTCTTCGATGCGGGTAAAAGAAGTAACATCAATTTCTATTGCTAAATCTGGAGGGGGATCGATACTTAAGTCTAACTTGCGCTTTCCCAATATTGCTTGATAGTTTTCGATATAAAAACAAACATCAGGTTCTAATCCTGTTTCTTTGCCACGTCTTAAAGTTACAGGATGAAAACTATCCCAGTCTCGATCTTGATGACGGAGGATTGCTTTGACAATATCTGCAATTATATCTATTTCTTTGGCATGTTCGGGTAAAGGACTCATCAGTAAAATATAATTACCTCGAAAACGTAGACGGGGAATAGCGCGATCGCCCAATTGAACTAAAATTTGTTCGTAATCAGCTAAGTTTCCCGGAAAATACAAAAGTGTTCCTGGAGGGAGATCGATTTTGTCTGGGGTGATGGTAGGCAACATTAATTTAAACTACAATTTAAACTACATTTCGGGGATTTTCTGCAATGAACATGGTGTTCTAATTAGAGCTTCTCTCTCGAACCAGTCATAATTTCTAATTTATATATTGGAGGACTTATTCCATATTGATCGGATCGACATCGATGGTCATGCTGACGGACTTTGGTAAATGCGATCGCATTATATTCAAATCTGGTAAACTGTCTTTTGCTGCTGCGGGAAACTTGAGGAGAATTTGCCAACGATAGCGACGGGCAACTCGCATGATATTGGCTGGTGCGGGTCCTAAGATATCGTATTCTGGGTTCAAGGTATCAATTAGTCGGTCTGCTAACGTCTCTGCCGCTTTTTCTACTTCTTGCTGCTCGATACTACTCAGCTTGATTAAGATTAAATTTCCGTAGGGGGGATAGTTCAACTCTGCTCTGTGACTTAATTCAGTGGTACTGAAATTATTATAGTCATGGGTTTTAACCGCCTGAATTACAGGATGTTCAGGAGAATAAGTTTGCACAATTACTTTGCCAGTCATATCCCCTCTTCCTGCTCTTCCTGCTACCTGAGTTAAGGTTTGAAAGGCTCTTTCTGCTGCTCGATAATCACTGCGATGTAATAGACCATCCGCTGCCACAATTCCTACCAAAGTGACTCCCGCGATGTCTAAGCCTTTGGTTAGCATTTGTGTGCCAATTAAAATATCTGCTTCTCGATAAATAAAGCGATCAATTAACTGACGATGCTGACCTTTATTTCTAGTGGTGTCACTATCATATCGAATACATCTAAGTTCAGGAAATAATTTAGCTAATTCCTGAGTAACTTTCTGAGTTCCACTACCAAAGAATTTAAGATAGGGAGAACTACATTCTGGGCAAATATCAGGCTGGATACGGGTATGGTTACAGTAGTGACAGCGCAATAATTTTACTGCCCCTTCATGGGTATGGTGATAGGAAAGAGATACATCACAGTCTGGACATTCCATTACGTATCCGCAACTGCGACAAGAAACAAAAGTACTGTGTCCTCGCCTGGGAATAAATAAGATACCTTGTTGTCCCTGAGACTGCATCTCGGCGATCGCATTTTGGAGAGACAAACTAAAGATCGAACGATTACCTCGGCTCAATTCTGCTCGTAAATCCACTATTGATACCTGGGGTAAAGGGCGATCGCCAATTCTTTCAGGTAGGGACAAATAAAACGCAGATTGAGATAATTCCGTCTCGCCTTCTACATCCTGTAAGGGCGATTGACCAATCGCCCTTACCTTCCTAACCGCCACTAAACTTTCCAACGAAGGCGTAGCCGAACCGAGTATCAAGGGGCAATTTTCTAACTCGGCACGCCATTGAGCCACTTTACAGGCGTGATAGGTGGGTGTGGGGCGATCTTGTTTGAAACTAGAGTCATGTTCTTCATCCAGGACAATTAAACCCAAATTTGGCAGAGGAGCAAAGATTGCCGATCGCGTTCCAATTACTACCTGGGGTTCTCCTTGGATCGTCTGTCGCCATGTATCGTAACGTTCTCCCGCTGAAAGTTTACTGTGATAAACACATACCTGTTCGCCAAAGCGCGCGCGAAAGCGATCTGTTAGCTGTGGGGTTAAACCAATCTCAGGTACTAAAACTAGGGCAGATTTTCCCTGTTCTAAAATAGGTGCGATCGCCTGTAGATAAACTTCTGTTTTACCTGAACCTGTTACGCCGTGTAACAGAATCTGAGCATAATCTTGTTGGGCATTAATTACAGCCAGAGCATTAGCCTGTGCTGTACTTAGTTCCTTCGGCTGATCTGCTGTTTGAGCGATTCCCTGTTCTTTACGTAGAATTTCTCTTTCGGAAAGAACTACATAGCCTTTGGTTTCCAGCTTTTTAATCGTGGCTGAGGTAGTACTGCATAGCTGGATTAGTTCTTTGAGCCATAGTTCTCCTCCCCTATTTTTCAAGATCTGCAATATTTCATGCTGTCTAGTGGTTAAATCATCCAGAAAACTTCTGCCGACTAAAGTAACGGCTATTTTTAATTTGGGTTGGACTCGTTTGGGTGGCTCTAGATAATTTTCTACCCAACCCCGTTTACTTAATTCTCTGATCCCACGACTGGCTCCTTTAACCTGATTTCTGAGATAATTAACGCTATAGTCGCCTTCCTGCTGACTCTGCAATAATCTGAGAACTTGTCCTGCAACGATACCACAAAAAGCCTCTGCACCAGGAGGAATAGCTTCGGAGTTTAATCTTATTCTTCTTTGCGATCGCCCTAATAAACCAGGGGGGAGAGCGACTCGGATCGCACTCATTAAATCCGTACTGTAATAATTGGCAATTCTTTCTAATAGTTGCCAATAGGTATCCTGAAAAAATCCCGAAGTAATGACATCTTCAACCGCACGAATTCGCTGCGTCTCTAAGTATTCTGGAGGGGCAGTTAGGATACGAATTGTAATCCCTCCCACTATCTGAGCGCCAAAAGGAACACTGACAAGATCACCAGAATTTACTGTCAAGTTGCTTGGAATGCTATAAGTATACAGTCCCTGAGTTCCAGGAAAGTCAACTAATACCTCAACCCACTGCTGAGAATTAATGGTGTAGTTCGATTGGGGTTCTGCTACTAACAAACTCAATTGAGTGGCAGATTCGTATAAAGAGCGATCGCTAGTATCTTTGGGGGACACATCCTTGTTAGTACCAGTTTGCATTAAAACCTTGATTAACTACTCGTACAAAAATACTATATCTTTTTTCAATCTTTCTCGATTTTATCTAATAGATAAGAGACAAAATCCTCTGAACTCCCAACTCCGAACTCCTAATTAAGGATTTAACTTACGGACACTATCCTAAATTGTTGTTTAAAGCACATATCACAGAAACTAAAGTCATCTCTTCATTACAAATTAAAATTTAAAGTAAAGAGAGCTACATTTTTTATATAAGCTTTATGAAAGGATATTAAGTCTAATCTGATTAAACTTTTTGTAAATATGATTGACTGTTAGTTACAAAAACTGGTTTATATAAACGCTATATTTTATTTATGGCATAGTGTTGAGGGAAGTGAAGATCTTGTTTATACCCTAATATAAGCAAAAATAATATTAAGAAAAGATGTATTTTTAGAGTAAAAATCCATATGCATGAGAGCTTTATAAGCAAAGCACAACTTAAATATAAGAAATAAACTTTTTTTAGGAAAAATTTACATTGCTTATCACTTCGCCTTCCTACTTTTCACCAAAGTTTTTGATCTGCAAGTTGGGATAAGCAATGTGAACTAACAGTTCCTTTTTTCATTCAAAACTGATTATCAATTTTCGGTCAGATATCAAGATACTTCTTTAAAAAAAATAGGAATTAAGCCCATGACTACAATGAAATTGACAGAAATTGATAGTTACAGCATAGATATTTCAGTAAGTGAGGCTGCCGAAAATATAAATGAAGATTTGAAACTAGTAGAGGCAGAATACTCTGAAGGCAATCAGGGCATTTCCACTACTGGTAGTCGTCGTAAAATTCCTTTAGAAGATAATATTGGCGCATTTTTCAAGGAAATGGCTCGTTACCCTCTGTTGACCGCAGAAGAGGAAATCATTTTAGCTAATGATGTCAAGTTAATGCTGGAGGTTGAAAAAACCAGGAAAAAGCTAGCAGAAGAGAAGCAGCAGCAGGCTACTAAAGCTGATTTAGCAGTGGCGATGGGGTTAGAGTCCCCAAGACAGCTAGAACTTCTGCTTTATCGAGGAAAAGTAGCCAAGCGCAAAATGATTCGCTCTAATCTGCGACTGGTAGTATCGATCGCCAAAAGATATCTTAACCGTGGAGTGCCTTTCCTCGACTTGATTCAAGAAGGAGCGATCGGCTTAAATCGGGCTACAGAAAAGTTTGATCCCAACAAAGGTTATAAGTTTTCCACCTATGCCTACTGGTGGATTCGCCAAGCAATTACCCGTACAATTGCTAATGATGCTCGCACCATTCGGTTACCAATTCATATTGTTGAAAAACTCAATAAGCTAAAAAAAGCACAGCGTAATCTGAAGCAGAAGTTGCAACGTAATCCTAGTGAGACTGAGTTGGCTAAGGAACTAAAAACATCTGTTTCCCAGTTACGCCAACTATTAGAGTTACGTCGTCAGTCTTTGTCTCTGAATCATCGCGTGGGAAAAGCAGAAGATACCGAATTAGTAGACTTGTTAGAAGATAGTGATCTGCAACTTCCTGAAGAACGGATGAATGAAACCATGATGCGTCAGGAAATTAGCGATGTCCTGGATGACGTGCTAACTCAGCGGGAGAAAGATGTAATTTGTTTACGTTATGGTTTATCTACTAGTCAGCCCTATACCTTGGAAGAAGTGGGAGGGATGTTTAGCCTCTCCCGGGAAAGAGTACGCCAGATCCAAAGCAAGGCAATGCGTAAGCTGCGCCGCCCTCAAGTAGCTCGACGTTTGAAAGGATGGTTAAACTAACGAATAATACTAATGTAGTATTGGTTCTTCTGTAAACTTTTGAAAATTTGGTTAATTTTTAGGATCACAACGATGATCACATTGCGAATATAAATGGGGCGTTGCATCATTGCGGGATGATTTATAATCAAGGAGAAATTTTTACTCTAGGCGATCGCCACTCCTAAAAAGAAGATGAACTGTCCAAAATGTAGCTCTAATAATATTAGAAAAAACGGTCATAGAAAAGGAAAGCAAAATCATCAATGTCAAGACTGTGGGCGACAATTTATCGAGCATTATTCTGAATTAGGTTATCCTAAAAAAGTCAAAGAAGATTGTTTGACTATGTATGTAAATGGAAATGGATTTAGAGCAATTGAAAGAATAATAAAAGTCAACCATAATACCGTAATACGTTGGGTTAAGAAGGCAGGAAACCAGCTATTAAATAGTAATGATACTTCTGATATTCCCATAGTTGCTCAATTAGATGAATTATATGCGAAGCGGCTTGCACCCATTCGGGCATAAACCCTCGAATGGGGGTATCCTTTAGGACAAACATTTGTCGGTAAAAAAAATAAGAGATGGATCTGGACAGCTTTAGACAAGGATTCACCTGGGATTTTAGAATATGTAATTGGAGATAGAAGTTCAGCAACTTTTGAAGAATTATGGGGCAAAATCAAGAATTGGAATTGTTATTTTTGGATAACAGATGGTTATAAAGTTTATCCAAAGTTCATTCCTGATGGAGACCAGATTATTAGTAAAATATATATGACAAGAGTTGAAGGAGAAAACAGTCGCTTACGACATTACTTAGCTAGACTACACCGTAAAACTTTTTGTTATTCCAAGTCCGAGGAAATGTTATTTCTCTCAATCAAACTGCTTGTTTATTACTTAAAATATAAGACTCTTTCTTTGATAGTTTAAAGGTTGAAGTGGAATTTGGCAACTCAGCGATCGCTTTAATTAAATCATTTTTAAAACTTAGAATGACTAACCAAGAGAATATTATTTTTCGCTCTTTTCAGGTTTAAAATATTAAGTAAAACTCTGAGGACTAGCCAGATAAAATATAATATTTTTGACAATGCTTGGAGAAATAATTAATAGTTTCAACTCTAGAATCAGTGAGATTGACAATTTGCTTGACTCCATTTAAAACAACTAGATGAACGCCCTGAAAACATTGAAATATCCAACGTAGAGTTGGTTTATCTGTTAGTTTTCCTGAATTGATTTTTAACTCCTGTATTCTTTTGTTTTAGATTCGCTCTAAGTTGTCTTTGCCCAATGGTATAAACTAATAAAGATAACCCCATTAACATCCCGAGAGTTTCCACTCTTGAGGGGTATTTGAGAAAAACCGAGTCCGCAAAAAATAAAGGATCTTTGAGAAACCTAAATCCTCGTTCACAAGATTGTTGTCCTTTATATGCTGTAAGAATCTCAGAGGAACTTAAATTTTCTAAAACATTAGTGGCTAAGATAAACCGCTGGCTGCCTGACACATCTATGTCAAACCCATATTTTTCGTGAAAATTTAATTTTGTTAATACAGTAAATCAATGCTTTCAAGCGATCGCTTTATTAGAAAATACCTTTTTAGCAGAAAAAACAAATTCTATACGGCGTAAGGTTTTGAGGCACTTGTGTCAGGCAGCCAGCTGATAAAGTCTTTTGTCCCATTCGTCGGTCCAACTATGACTGGTAATCCACAGCAAAGAGCTTCAGCAACTGAAAACCCAAAGTTCTCACCTTCACTCGGCTGGATTAACATATCACATTGCGCCATTAATTCTGGAACTTTAGCTCTATCTATAGATGGTTGATATTTTAGGTATTCGGGATATTCAAAGCGGTCGATCAGCTGCTTGTACCCTGACGCCCAGACAAATCCTCCAATAATTTTTAGTCGAACATCTTGCCTTCCTTGCAACAGCAATCCATAAGCTTCCAATAGTAGATCTAATCTTTTTCGAGGTTCACTTCGACCCAACCAAAGAAAAACCTTAGTATCAGTTTGTTTCTTATTAGGACGAGAACCATTCAATTTAAAGAAATTGAAATCTATTGGATAAGGTAAGACTTTGATGGCTTTGGGTTGAAGTCCATATTCAATTAATAAATCTTTTGACCATTGGCTGCCACAAATAAAAATATCGCTGAAAGGAAATTCTGACTTAGCTCGTCTGGCTTTTGCAGCATAAAAGAACTTTAGTTTAATATATAAACTAATTCCACAAAGTGAAATGATTTGGTTTCTTAGTTTTTGAATAAAGTACCATTGACTCTGTGGGGGACCTTACACCCAACTAATAGTAGGTAGGGCTTACTGAAAAAGTCTGAGTAAGGCAAAAAAGAGAGTTAAATTGAAAATTAAAGTTAAGAAGAGGAAAACTCAGGGGGTAAAAAAGTCACGAAATTGTGTTTTTTGAGTAACCAAAGCTGACATAGACCTTCTGTGAGAGGAAAACTGGCGGTACTCGTCAAAAAAGAGAACAAAAAACTGTCTCAATAACAGTTCGAGGTTCATCACTAAAAAACTAATAGCAATGGTACTTTCAGCAGTATCAGAAAGTTTAGCCATGATCCGTCCTAAGCTAAAGCGCCTTTTAGCCTGCCCAAATTTGCCTTCAATCGCATTTCGGAATCTCTCATCTTCACGTCGTTGCTGAATCAAAGCGGGTTGAAGCGACGAGTGAGGTCTTCCCAAAGGAGGGGCACTGATTCTGATTCCCCGCTCTTTACAGAATGCTCTGTTAGCAAGGCGTGGGATAAATGCGATCGACATGAAGGGACTCAGGATAGCAACCAAATCGCTGTTTATACTGTTCTACCTGTAATTCGAGATCTTGGGACTCATTAAAACTGTCCCAACTGAGATGATCCAAAAAACAGTAGCCATCACTATAACTCACAGAAATTTTGGCTCCAAACTCGACGGGAGTTCCCGCTTTTCCTCGAACAATGGGGCGTATATGAGGCTGAGCCAGACTCACAATTCGGTCGTCTATACGACGAGAACGGCTGTCATACATCGACTGCTGTTGCCTTACTAGTTCATGGACAACTAACAACATTCGATAACTTTGTGGCTTTAGTTCTGATAAGCTTGCTCCTGTGGCTAAAAGAGTATCTATGTGACCGAGATTCCGTCGTAGATAAGCTAACTGTTTCCCATTGCCTTTCGCCGTTTTTTGTGACGAGGGCGACGCTGTTTGCTAATTGCTAAATAGTCTTTTCTCGCTCTTTGGCGATAAGTTCTCGGTTTCCTGTCAAACTTGTCTTTGACTTGTTCATACAATCTGTCTAATATCTTTTCTGTCTGTTCTCTGGCTTGATTCAACAGTTTGATATCTGTGGGATAACTAATGTCTGCGGGAGTACAGGTGGCACCCTTGAATTAGTTTTCCTTGATTTTGTGAAGATAACCCCTCTCCTTCTTCGGTGTTGCTTGCTTCTGCTTCCTGTTTCTGTTTTTCTCTCTTGGCTTCTCTGTCTGTTGCCCGTCTTTTCAAGACTATTTGCTCGTTGATTTTACCCACCAGTTCTCGATTTAATCTTTTGCGGAAATAGACTAACATTGACGCTTCAAATGGGGCTTGATTAGTATACTCTGTCAAGCCTAAAAGTACTGTAGGTAAGGATTTTCTCGAATTTGCTCTACTGTTTCTTCGTCACTCGTACCAAGACGCTCCTTGATGATTAATGCTCCCAACGCCATGGGAAAAGGCTTTGCTGGTGCCCCCATCTTAGAACTGAACTGACTGGCGTATTCTGCTTCAAAATCTGACCAAGGAACTAGTTTTGATAGTTTTACCCATCGATTTTCCGAAGCTAACCTTCCTCCAAATGGTAGGTCAAAATTTTCAGCCTTTTCCTGAGCTTTGTTTGTAGTTTTATACATTTCTAGCTTGAAGGTGCAAGGGTTTTGAGCAATTATCCCAGTTTTTCTTGGATTTTAATAGTCCCCAACCACCTTCAACTTTATTGATGACAACTGTTCCCAACTTTTTCAGTTAACCCTAGGTATATCTTCAATCTGAAATAATGAATGGTATTCTAACATAAGCAAGAGATCGTATTTATTAACCTGATGGTTAGCAACAATTGCTTGCTTTAATAATTGGATAGATAATCTTCTAGCGAGCCAAGTAGTAACTATCGGATGGATCGTTTTTCTAATCAGACTAGGAGGCAAAGAATCAGCAAAAACTTGTATTAAAGGCTGGTTAACTTCAAAATAGTGAAAATTTTCATACTTACAAAGATATTGAAGACCGACAAATTATTGTCTATTGTCATAAAAATCAATTTGAACTCCTCTTTTTAGTAATTCTTGTAATATAAAAACCTGTACGGATTTCTCTCCTTTTCTAATGAAGCCATAACAGGCAATTCTTATTTTTTTATTCATAAAACATTTAATCTTCTTTATTGTCGAAATTAACTAACAACTTTTATTTCTAAAGCAACATTTTTGGTATTTGTATATACAATACTATCTCTCGTAATTACAGTCCTATCTTCAGATAATTTTTCTAAAGCTTCTTTAATCATTTTTTCAGTTACAGGAATATATTCAGTGTTTTTCAATTCTCTAGTTATTCTACTTAATTTTTAGCTGTTTCAATTTTCTTGCTAACGAGAACTTTAAACAAATAATTTTTAGATAACAAAATCTCCTTGTCTAGGGGTTAATTAACTCCTCATGCTTGAATACTTTTTTTCCCCAAGCTTTTCTTGCGGAATAGCTAGAGTATTGTCAACCCAGGAAGACACGGCTTGTCGATAACCATCAAATAGCTCGTAGTTGTTCTGATGGAATAGTTGGGTAGCTTCTTCTTTGCATTTATTGCCTACTTCAATATAGAAAGTCGGTCTGATTTCATTCAATATTCGACCGCCCCCATTTAAAACCTCTAGTTCGGCACCTTCAACATCGATCTTTACAAAAGTTGGACTAGTAAAAAAATTAAGAAGAGTATCTAAAGTCAGCGTCGGTACCATTACACGTTGACGTACTCCACCCATTGTTGTACGTCCTCCTCCAGATTCCAAAGCATTAGAGCATCTTCCATTTTGTGCAATTAAAAAAGTTGCAACTCCATTTTGCTTTGATATGGCAGCAGGGAGAATTTGGAGATTTAAGTGCTGATTTTCTTTGAGATTGACAGACTTTCTAAAAAGTTGTGCCAGCCAAATATCTGCTTCCACAGCCAGCACGGTACCTTGTTCAGTAATGCTGGCTGAAGCAAAGGCAAAAGCACCAACATTGGCACCGATATCCCAGACGATAGAGTCAGCCTGAATTTCTTGAGATACAATCCTCAAAAGTTCCTGTTCAAAACCTTTTCCTCCAATTCTGACGTGTTGTAGTCGCGCATCTGGTGACACATAGAGAGGGATTTTGCCAAATTTTTCAGGAAGGCGTCGCTTAATAATTTTTCCACGGCTAAGTCTTTGAGCGAATGTTTTCAACATAGACATAATTTGCTAGTTTAATTAACGAAATTTCCTTAGTTATATTGCTAATATTAAAATCTATTTAAAATTCAGCTTGCCTCTGCCGCACTTAATTCATTCTGCATCTGGTGATACTTCCAAAGCTCCCCTTGCCGGGCTAACAAATCTTTATAACTTCCCTGTTCGACAACGCTTCCTTGCTCTAAGACCACTACTTTATCAGCCTTAGCGATAGTCGATAAGCGATGGGCGATCGCAATTACAGTTCGATCGCGAGCTAGGTTTTCTAAAGACTTTTGAATTAGTTGTTCCGTAACAGAATCTAAGGCACTGGTAGCTTCATCTAAAATCAAAATATCTGGATTACGGAGTAAAGCCCGAGCAATGGCAATGCGCTGTCTTTGACCGCCAGATAACCGCACCCTGACTTTTCACGACTTCTCTTAAAGACTGATTAAATAAGGGTTTCAGCTCCACGCTAATTATCAATAATCTTGACTTAATGACAACAGGTAACGAGAAAATCAGGCTTGGGGGACGCGTAAATTTAGCGATTGCATTCTCGAAAAAAGATCCCGTGAAAAGTCAGAACCGCACCCCGCGATCGCCCAGGATGGTATCCAAACCATTTGGCAGTTCTTCTATAAATTCCACTGCATGGGCAAGTTGGGCTGCTTGCCAAATATCTCCTTCGTCTATTCTTTCTAAACCATAGGCAATATTTTCTCTAACTGAAGCATTAAATATAAAGGTGTCTTGGCTAACTAATGCCATCTTCTGACGTAAAGAAGTAATGTCAAAATTACGCACATCTTCCCCATCGAATAAAATCGAGCCTGCTGTTGGGTCATAAAAGCGAGGAATCAGATCAGCCAAGGTACTTTTTCCCGTTCCCGATGCCCCAACTAATGCCGTAATTTTACCTTTTTCAATGGTGAGATCGATATCTTGTAAAACCAAATGCTGGGGTTCATAACCAAAACTTACTGATGAAAAATTAATTCCCTGCTTTAGTTCTTTAAATTGCAGATTACCATTAGTTAAATAGGGCTTATTATCTCTCTTTAGCAGTTCTTGAATGTTATTGATCGATCCTTGAAAACGACTGATATTTTCTCTTCCTCCATTTATCTGCGAGACTAGAGGCATCATCCGAAACAGCACGAACATAAAGGTAAGCAAGGAAGAAGCTTGCAAAGCTCCTTTGGAGATAAAAAGATGAAATGCCACAATCACCATAATAATTAGAATAGTGCTAGCGGAGCTTTCTGCTAGGGGATGTACTAGGGCAGAAAGAGATGCCACTCGGTCTTCAGCTTTAAGTACATCAGAGCTAGCACGATAAAATCGTTGCCGCTCAAAATGCTCAGTTGCCGAGGCCTTTACCGTGCGGATTCCATTAATAAATTGAATGGTAATGGAAGCTAACTGTCCATTGGCTTTGGGTACGGCAAAACTCCTTTCTCGAACGCGACGAATTAAGGTTGTTAGCCCAACTGAGAGAAGAGTGTAGAGGGCAATTGCAGCAATGGAAAGCTGCCAGGAAAGCCGAAACATTGCAACTATATAAGCCGTCAGGGTCAAGCTTCTAGTAATCAAGAAAGAAATTGCTTGAAAAGCTTGCTGAAGCTGATTGATTTCAGTGGTAAAGCTATTGATCAGGTCTCCCGAACGGCTGGTGGAATAGTAACTCAAGCTCAAACTCTGAAACTGCTCGAACAATCTCTTTCGTAGGCGATCGCATAAATTATGTTTAGCTAGAAAGGAATAATACTGTCCAAAATAGTACAATCCCGAACGCAACCACATTAACAATAAAATCAGAGCAGAGAGGCGATAGATGCGCGCTGCTGCCGATGCCTTAGTTGCCAACAAGCTAACATCTAACCATTGAATTCCCGTTTCTATAGGCGGTTTTTCAGGAGTAGTCAATACTTGCAGGAACGAGGCAATCAAGCCGACTGTCACCCCTTCAAAAATAGCAGCTAGCAAAGCACATATTATGGCAGTAGTGGCAATAGTGCGAAAGTGCTTAAATTCTCTGAGGATAATATAATTATCCTGCCAAAAACTCGTGGTTTTGAATAATTTACGTATGAAAATTGAAATTTTAGAAAGAATTGGCATTCTGGAATTTGTTAGTAAAATTACACTGTCAGCTTGACTAAATAAATTTAAATTCAATCTAAAGATCTATAATCTCGAAGAACCCAAGCCAAAACTTTCTAACCATAATTTGGTTACTGTTTTGACTTTAGATGTTGCTTTGGTTTCCCAAGGATTTTGCCAGGCTAGACGAGAGAGTTTCCACAAATTATGCTCCTTGCCTAATTTGTATTGCAGCCATTGATAAGGCCAGCGATCACCCAAGCTTATTTCTAACTTGATACCAAATCTAGTTAGTATACGGTTAACCCAGGTAACTCGTACTTGATCGTATTGTACAGAACGTTGCCACTCATTTTGATTATTACTCCAATTATTAAGACTATGAATGCGAAACTGAGATAAAACTTGGTCAATACCAACTACTTCCCCAAAAAAAGGAGCTAAATCCGCTAAGTAAGCATCGGCACAAAGTCGATATTCTGACTCAGGAATGTTCATGGCTTTTGTTAAAAAACCGCGAGAAAAACCCAAAGCTGTAGAAGGAGGGAAAGGCCACCATCCTCCAGTTTTAATCAGTAGCCGGGAAACATCCCCAACTATTGCTTTGTAAGGAGGCCAAGGTTTGCCCAAAGGGGTATGAGTCTGATCTATATTTTGAACCTGGTGATAAACTACCGCAGCTTGAGGATGATCTTGGAAAGCTTTCACTACCGTTGCAACTTTTGACGGCAGCCACAAATCGTCAGCATCCAACAGGCAAATAATATTTCCTTTACTAACAGCAAACCCAGCATTAAATGCTGAAGCCTGTCCTCCATTCTCCTTAAAAAGAGGAACAATCTGACCTGAATAGCTGTTAATTATCTGGTGGGAATTATCTGTAGATCCATCGTCTACTACAATTATTTCGGTATGGGGATAGGTTTGATTAATGGCACTGTTAATCGCTGATGCTAAATAATTGTCATAGTTATAGTTGCTGATTAAAATACTGACTAAGTGGTCGGAGTTCATTTATTTAAGTTGGTCATCTAATTGTCAAAAATCAGCTATAAAAAATTTTAATTAGGATTATTTATGCAAACTTAGCTTTTAAAACAATATACTAATAATTGAAAAGAGCAAAGCAATTCCAGCAATGCTGGCCGCAATTACAAAATATTTATGCAGCGAATTAAATCGTTTATTCAAATTGTGAATATAAGATAGCTGTCCTTCTACTAAAGTTTGCAGCCGATTTATTTCTGTTGAATGACTGTTAGAATCCTTAACTTTTCGGCGCAGATCACCCAGAATAGCATTAAAATCCGATTTGAAATCGAATATTTCTTTTGATAAATCTTCTTGCCTATTCTCCAATTGTCCACAATGTTGTTTAATTTCAGTCTCTACCTGTTCAACTTGCCTAAGCTTTAATTGAATCTGTTTGATCTGATCTTCAATCTCTTGCTTAACTTGATTAAGTTGCACTATGGTCTCAGTCAATACAGATTTTGGTTCTATGACACGACCTTCTTGATAAACTGCACGAATTTCCTCAACGATGTTGCTTGCTTTAGCTGTTTTGGAAATGTAGCTTTTGGCTCCAGCATTAATCGCATTGGTTCGATGTGATGAATCTTCACTCCCGCTGAGAACAATAACCCTAGTCTCAGGAAATTTATGCACAATTTTTTCTGTAGCGGTTAAACCATCCATAATTGGCATATTAATATCGATCAAGACAATATCTGGGCGGAGTTGCGCAACTTTTTCTAAAGCTATTTGTCCATTTTTAGCATGCCCAACTATTTGTAAGTCGGGTTCTGTTCCTAGTGAAGTTTGCAAAAATTCACATAGAAGGTCTTGGTCATCTGCTAGTAAAATACGAATCATTCAGTTATTAAAGAGTAGAGTAGTATTACTTGATATTTTTTTAAGTGATTAAAACTCGGAATATATGGTTAAAAATTAAGGAAAAAATACCAGATAGCGTTTCTAATATGAGGATTGCTATGCCTTAATTAGGCACATCAGCAGGAGGAAGCTCTTTGAGCATTGATTTCCATTGTGGCTCATACATTTTGCGTAGTTTAGCTTCGCTTGTCTCTCCACCATCTGCCACAATTCCAATTACATTAAGTTGGCTTAAAAGAGTATTTGCTTCTGAAAGTTTTGTCTTGGTAATTTGGTCGATTTTTTCAATTAAAACGACTCCTTGACAGCATTGAGCAGTTTGCAGCATATCTACATAACCAAGAACGGGAGGTGAACTTAATAACACTAAATCGTAATTTCGCTCAAAAGCAAACATCAGCTCTTTGAGTCGATGAGAACTCAGCAACTTCGTAGGATCGCTCATATTAGAACCAGCCGTTAATACATCAATTTCTTCCTCTAATAATGACACTGGCTGAATATTGGCACTTATAACTTCTCCCATCAAAAGGTTAGATAGACCATCATCATTATTTATCCCTAATTTTTCGTGCAGACTAGGGAATCGGAAATTGGTGTCAATTATGAGGACTTTCTGATTGAAACGTGCTGCGCTGGAAGCCAAACCTAATATCAAAGACCAACTATCCACTCCCGCTTCAATGGAGGTAACTAATAATGATTTATTCTTGCCAGAAGAATCTAATAGTTTGACATTTTGATAAATCAAATTTAGAGATTCCCTTAGTGGTTTCAAATAAATTGTCTGTTCAATGGAACCATCAAGATCGTTAGATTGGTTGAGTAGTAAATCTAAATTTTGCTGATTAATGTTTTTTGCTGGCAATTCTGGTAACACGCCCAATAACTCTTGAGCCGATTCTTCTTCTAGTTGCTTGGGAGTATGGACTATATCATCCAACACATCTCTCCCTAATGCTGCCCCAATTCCGAGAAATACGCCAACTACTGCTCCTGTAAGCAGTACTTTTAATTTGCTGGGGGTTTCTTCTTCTCCTAAAGTAGGAGGTTCGACAACTTGCCACTTTAAACCACCGCGATCAATTTCAATACCTAGATTTTGCCTAGCCGACAATAGCTGACGAAGAGTTTCTCGTCGAACATCTAGTTCTTGCTTGAGGCGGTTGTATTCGGCTATTAAACTGGGAAAATTATCTAGTTCTGCTTGAAGTTGCTGTTCAGCTTCTACTAGACCTTTTTCTTGAGCTTTTAAAGAATCTAACTGAGTTTTTAAAGCTGCTAATTCCTTTGCCGACGCCAAATCATTGTCCCCAAGTTGCCCTTCTTTTAACAACTGATCTTTGGTTAAATTTGAACTCGCGGGAGTGATACCAAGGATTTTAGCTTCCGCTTTCAATAAAGAACGTTGTTCTTTTAGTTGCTCTCTTAGGTTTTGAACTACTGGATCACTGGGCTTAAAGCGAGTCTCTCTGGCTTTTAATGCTAGTTGGGTTTTTTGAACTTCCTCTAACATCGTTTGGTAACGAGAAGATTGGCTAAGACGGGCTGCTAAAGAGGCTTCTTCGGGGGAGCGTTCTAGCTGAGTTTGCCACGAGTTATAGCGAGCCAGAGTATTTTGATAGTTAACCTTTACCTGGCGTTTTTGAGATTTTAAATTTTTAATATCTCCTGCAACCGCAATTGCTCTTTGCTCGGGATTGATTAAATTATGAGTTTTACGAAAGCTTTCTAAATTATTTTCAGCTTGAGTGACTTTTTCACGAGCGATTGGCAGTTGAGCATCGATAAAAGACAACCCCTGAGACAATCTTTCTTGCTGTTGCTCTAGAGTATAGTTTTGATAAACCTGGATAATGGCTTCTAATACTCTTTTGGTTTTCAGCGGATCGTCATCAGTATAATCAGCTTCGAAAACTGTAGTTTTGATTCGATCCTCTTCGTAGTTATCACCCTCAACCTGAGATATCTCGAAGTTATTCTCAATTGTATCTAGATCGAGACCAGGATACTCAGAGCTTAGAGAATCTTGTGCTTTTTTCAGTAGCTGTGAACTACGCATTACTTCTAACTGAGTGGCATAGTTCTCAATCTCGACATTTAATTCTGCAAAATTATTTTTCTGTTGCTCAGACTTTGTACTACGGTAAACAGACTCAATTACCAACTGAAAAGAACTTCCATATTCGGGTTCTTGATTCAAAGCCTCAAATGCCGAGAACGATAATACAACGCTCAAAACTCCGAAAAACCAGTAACGCCGACGGAGTAACGCAGCCCACAGTTTGCCATAACCCAAATCCGCATCTACTTCAGTTTCTGGTATTTTCTTATCGTTTATTGCTGTTGTCATTATCTATATCTAAAATTTAAGTACTGAAAATATAGTTATTTTAATAAGATTTTTTCAATCCACCTGAGTCTTGCTTTGGCTCTAAAAATCCCCTGTTAAATTTTAATTAGTATTGCTCAAATCTCTATCGATTAAAAATGTCTGGCACAATAGTCTATCTAAGTAATATTACTATATAAAGCTAATGTATAAAATACGGTACCTTGGATACAAAATTCTCAGTAATTAAAACTTTGCTAAGGATCAAACCATCTCTTAAATTTACCATACAGACGTAATTTTAATTTACTACAAAAGCGATCGCCCGCTAACTCACCCTTAATTTTCGACAACAATCTACCAAACAGGTTGAAGATCAAGCATGAATCCAGATAATATCTCTTCTCCTGATAAACTATTAGGTGTATTTAAGATCTCGACATTTTTTCCCTGACGATAAATTTCAACTTGTTTTTGTTGGCGATTAATTAACCAGCCTAACAACATTCCATTATCAAGATATTCCTGCATCTTAGACTGAGTTTTAGCTAACTTATCACTAGGAGAAAGTAATTCAATGGCAAAATCAGGACATAGAGGAAGAAACCTTTCCTTTTGCTGCTCAGTAAGTTCATTCCATTTAGCTAAAGCTATCCAGGAAGCATCGGGCGATCTATTTGCACCGTTGGGTAATTTAAAACCCGTCGAAGAATCAAAAACCTTCCCCAAATTATTCTGATTATTCCAAATCCATAACTGAGCAATAATTCCTGCGTTTATATTCCCAGTTTCTCCACCAGTTGGGGGCATAATCAATAAATCTCCCTGAGCATTCCTTTCGAAGCTCAAGTCACGATTATCAGCACATAATTGATAATACTGTTCGTCAGTTAATTTCAGGGATTGCAAATCAAGAGTTAAAATATCCATATCTTTTAAGTAATTTTAATAAGTTTTAAACAAAAATTAATTATCAAAGACACCCGCATTTATCTATGTTTATCTGTGTTCATCTGCGGATCATATTGATTCTTAACGTCTGCTCCACAAAGCTGATAATTTGGTAATTCGTAACTTTTGACCTACTTAAATCCCCTTATTATTTCCTTGTAAAATTCTAAACTCCAAACTCCGAACTCCAAACTCACATTATTCTTCAACTAATAATAGTAAATCATCGGCATTATCCTTAATCCCCGCAATCAATAAAAATATTTATTGCCAACTTTCATCTGTTAAATGTTCTGCTACTAATTGTTCAATCTAGCTAAAGGATCGTCAACCTTATCAACAAAGTAGTTATCACCAGGAGATGCAGGCATTTGGTTACAGTTTCAGAAAACTATCCTGAACTATTATCTCTATTACGTGCTTAAAAAGCTATAAGCTAAAAGCTACTGAAATTCCTACCATCAGATTTCTACTTCAAATCAACATCGTTCTTATTCCGACATTGTTTTCTCGATCTCTTTACCAATATCCTTATATCTATTCCAACCAATTTTGGCTCGACGATCAGGATAATCCTGAACAACTACGCCACGGCTGGGCGATCTCTGAAAAGCTACCAATAAGGGAATTTCTGTCTTGAACATGGGCAATTTTGCTTCTTCTAAAAAGCTTTTTGCCTCCCGACCATTTTTAGTGCGAGAGTCTACTTTGGTCAGCAAGACTTTATAATTAGCGTTCAGGGTTTTCAGTAGCTCAACCGCCTTAACTGTGGTGTCTAAATCTAGGTGATTTGGTGTAGTAGGTAAAATCAACATATCACTACCACCAGCCAAATCCTCTAATTCCTCTGGTTCTGGTCGCGCTGGAGTGTCAATAATGATATGAGTAAACTTTTTGATTAATCCTGGCGCACCTGCTTGGGAGGCTACATAAAAGGGCAATTTGTCCTCCTTTGACCAGACTAAAGCAGAACGGTTTTTATCTGCGTCAATTAATAATGTTGGTGCGAGGGTTTGAAAATATGCAGCTAAGTGGACTGCGGTAGTGGTTTTGCCCACTCCTCCCTTTAAAGCAGTAATCGCAATAATCATCGGCTGCCTGTGAAATAGTTTTTCGAGTAGTAGTAGTTTACCTACTCGCGTGTCCCGCTCGGTTTAGATTTACCCATACTTGGTTAATATGTGAATTTTTTGTTACATTAATTTACATAATGTTAAATGTTGCTTCTTTCAATCTTCGAGGAGTTTAGCTTGCTAATCCGCTATTGAAGTTGCCATTAGTCAACATTGATTTCTCCTGAATTTTAGATCCCTCGGTTAGTCAGCCGAGGTTTTTTATTGCCAAATTAACCATTGGAGATTGCTAGAATTGTCGATCAAGATCGAGCATGAATCTGTAAACACATTGATTATTAACCAATAATGCAACGATGCAACGTTCAATCTGACTTTTCACGGCATCTCTGAAACCCCGTCCAGAACTGGATTTCTTCCCAAGGCTTATTTTCAATAATCTTGGCTTAATGACAATCGATAACGGAAAAATAAGCCTTGGGGAATCGGTGGTTTAGCGATCGCTTTATTGAAAAAAAGATACCGTGAAAAGTCAGAACGTTCAATAACGGCGAAAGTCATCTGAACAGTTAGTTACAATGTTGCAATCCAAATTCTCAGGATAAAGTTATTATTTAATCTCACTTAATTTTCGGTTTAACTTTTCGGTTTAACTACAGTAGCCTACTATCCAGGCACTTTCTTGTAATGCTCTCTGGAGGAAATCAAAATACCGTGTCTTCTGAAATCATGTTGCAGAAACCAGAACCGCAAAATACCCAGGCGATCTCCAAATCATTCCTGTCAGGAGTGTTAAAAGCTGCTGGGGGTACTATTTTGGGCATTACCATGATCACTAGTGCCGTTGCTTCGGGGGGATTAGTTGGTTTGGCAATTAGTTTTCGTAATTTACCTGATGTTAGAGTTTTACGTAACTATGTTCCCGCCGAAACCAGTTATGTCTACGATATCAAAGGCAGACTGCTAAGTAGCCTTCATGGTGAAGCAAACCGAGAAATTGCTACCATTGAACAGATTGCACCTGAACTGAAGCTAGCAGTAGTTGCGATCGAAGATAGTAATTTTTATCGCCACCAAGGATTGAATCCTTACAGTGTTGGTCGTGCAGCCTTAGCTAACTATAAAAAAGGTGGGGTATCAGAAGGCGCATCTACCTTGACTATGCAGTTGGTCAAAAATCTCTTTTTAACTCGTGAACGTACCTTTAGCCGAAAACTAGCAGAGGCAATTCTCGCAATTAGGGTAGAGCAGGTTTTTGACAAAGACGCAATCTTAGAAATGTATCTCAATAATATCTATTGGGGTCATAATAACTACGGTATACAGACTGCTGCGGAGAGTTATTTTAATAAAAGTGCTGGGGAGTTAAATCTAGCAGAAGCTGCGGTTTTAGCTGGACTAATTCAAGCACCTGAGCAATATAGCCCATTTCTGAACTATGACAATACCAAGAAAAGACAGGCATCAGTATTAGCTAGGATGCGTACTTTGAACTGGATTACACCAGAAGAAGAACAGACTGCGCTTAAAGCTCCCTTACTTGTAGGAAAGCCTACTGCTTGGCGCAAGAGTAAATCGCCTTTTATCACCGAAGCTATCACCAAAGAATTAGAAGAGCGATTTGGCAAGGAAAAAGTTTTGCGTGGTGGTATTAGAGTCCAGACGACGATTGACAAGGACTTCCAAAAAATGGCAGAAGAATCAATCCAAGAAAGCCACAAAATGCTCCAAGGTTGGGGACTAAAGGCAGATCAGCTTGCTCTGGCAGCGGTAGATCCGCGAACTCATTTTGTCAAAGCCTTGGTAGGAGGGGTGGATTATCAATCTAGTCAATTTAATCGAGCTGTTCAATCTCGCAGACAACCTGGCTCATCCTTTAAACCTTTTGTCTACTATACTGCTTTAGAGAGTGGGAAATTCACTCCAGGTACGATAGTTGATGATGCGCCAGTATCTTATCCTATTCCTGGGGGAATCTATAAACCGCAGAATTACGGTGGGAAAAAAGATTTTGGCGGTAAGATGTCTCTGGCTACTGCTCTGATTCAATCGCGTAATATACCTGCGGTGAAGCTAGGTAAAGCTGTAGGGTTAGAAGAGGTAATTAAGATTTGTCGCACCTTGGGTATTAAAAGCCCGATGCAACCCGTAATCTCTCTACCTTTGGGGTCAATTGGCGTTACTCCCTTAGAAATGGCGGGAGCTTTTGCCACCTTTGCCAGCAATGGTTGGTATTCTAAGACAACAGCTATTTTGCAAGTCACCGACAGTAAAGGAAATGTTTTATTAGACAATACTCCTGAACCCCAACAAGTACTTGATCCTTGGGCAACTGCTAGTTTGACTACTATGCTGAAAGGTGTTTTACAGCCAGGAGGAACAGGCAAAAAAGCTAATATTAATCGCCCTGCCGCAGGGAAGACTGGAACCACATCTTCCGAGCGTGATGTTTGGTTTGTGGGCTATGTACCTCAGCTAGCGACAGCGGTTTGGGTTGGTAATGATAATTATCAGAGTATGGGCAAAGGTATTACTGGAGGTGACTTTGCTGCCCCCGTATGGCGTTCTTTTATGCTTAAGGCATTGAAAAATCAGCCTGTGAAATACTTTCCTGCAGCTTCAAACTTTACACGCCCCTAATACTTAATAGCGATCTCATTGCCGAAGAGTATAAAAAAGTTGCCATTCTCGGTTAAGTTTTTGAACCTTTTTTAGGGAAGCTTCAATGATTGGTCGTCAGGAAGCTTCCTTTCTAATTGTATTGTTACACTTAGATTAAACGATTGGTTCTCTCGCCAAAAATTGAAGTCGTTATGATGCTCGCTCTGTTATGATTGTTGTTGTTGTTTATCCTTTACAACCTCGCTAATGTAGCCTTCCACATCTCGCTGCATGATGCTTTCTACCCGTTCAGCAAAATTAGAATAGACCTCGGTGTGATTCTGAGCATTAATATAGGGACCGCTTAACTGGAAAAATTGCCAGCCCTCAATCTTCATTAATTCGGCGGTGTTGCGATAATGACGATAGCGTTCACCGTAGTGAAAAAATTCTTCTACAGCAGCACTAATAGCAACAGCTTGGCTCAAAGCAAATGCCATCCAACCGATTACTTCTTTAACATTATTACCGTTGATGTTGAGACTTACCAAAGCGGGAACGATGACCCCCCCGATAATTGTAATTAGGCGCAAAAGATAATATCGGTTACGATTCTGCTGCGCCCTACTCTCCAACCAGAGCATTTGAGACATCCAGCGAGACTTCATAAACTGTCGCTGCAAATCTGACAAATCGATCTGTTCGATCAAGGAATTCATTTCTTGTTTAAACTGTTCGTTATAATTTTTAGGCTCTTTTGCTTCTGTCGTATTTTCTAAGTTTTTTGCTTCTAAGGTGGTGTCTAGCATTTTTGATTCCCCAGGTAAAGTTAGTTCAAAAAAATCGACTCTTACTACATCTATTCAAACGTCATCTATTCAAACGTCAAGATTGATTTGCAGGATAAGTTTTAGCAAATAAGCTCCTAAGCAATTTTCTCACCCATCTCCCCCTGCTTATTTAAACCTGCTGCTTTCTTTCCTTTCGTTTTCCAATAATCAAACTTGGTGGTATCTATGTGTTCGACAATCCCTCCCAATTGACGTACTTGATTGACCATATCACCAGTCCCACCTTTCCCATCCCCACCTTTGCCATCCCACAAAACAACCAACCGTATTCGATCTATGCCGTATCCCAGACTTGAATAGAGCGCCCAGCGATTGTTACGCTCAAAGGGGTCGTCTCCGACTGGGACGGGACCGATTCGTTCCCGTTGGAGATGAATCTTGACTTGGGGATGATTTTTGATCTTATAGAAACGCTCTACCCAATCATCTCCCGCAAAGCTGACTGATTGTTTAACAAATTCAGCTGTTTCAAAAGGGAGATAAGCTTCAACTTTCATCTGGCGTTCTAGACAGGCTTCTAGAAACAAAATATCTCCTCCACAAGCGATTCCAGGGGCGATCGCCAAGTTGCTAGTATCGGCTTGTAGCTTATCGAGTACCTCCTCGATTTTCTGTTGTGCTTCAGTTTCCATGCCAGGGGGAAACCTGGGCTGGGGACGATTGAGACTATCAATCATATGACCTGAGAAAAGGAAAACTTGGGGCGGTTTCTCTGCTTTCTGGGGGAAAGCAATCGCGTCTTCTTGAAGTTCGATTCTATTTAATTCTTCTTGAAGAACATCAATGCCAGCCTTGACATATTCGGGACGGAAATTTAGGGATTCGGCGAGTCTCAATGATTCTAGAGTAGACAGCAAGGCAAATTTATTGTTCCAGAGCAGGTTAAGTGCCTTTTTATAAGCTCTGGTCACTTGTTGCAGGTTACGGGCCGTACAGACAGCCAGATCTCCAAGAGAGAGAAATACCCAGAAATTATTAGCATGATACTTAGCTGCACTTTCTAAACTAAATTGAACGGCTCCTGAGAGTGCCGATGACTGGTGTATGATAGTTTTTTCTTCTGGATCGCTGTTCTTACCAATTTGTCCTGCCAGATACTTGAGTATGGCAGATAAATTCAGAGCGTTAATACCAGAATGGTAATGATTCTGATCGAGGCGGTAAGCTTCTAGATAAGTCTCGATCGCTTTTTGGAGCAAGTGTGCCGATTCGTAAGCTTTGGTAAGACGCTCTGGTTGCTTCGAGATGCCAACCCATCGTTGTTTCCAGATTTCTTTGTAAATCCGAGCCAAGAAAGTAATTGCTTTAATATTGCTGGGTTCATCTCGCAATAAGGACTCCAACTGCACAACTGCCTCGTCGTATCGTTTTAGTCTACTCAGATGAAAAGCCTCCTCACAGCGGAATTGAGAATTTTTTGGCTCCAGTTCAAGACCAAGGAGATATTGTTTAAGAGCTAGCTGGTAATTTCCCAGGTTTCTTAAAGCTTGACCCGCTTTGGCGATCGCTTCACTTTTAATTAGAGGGTTCCTCACTTCTTCCGTTAAGAGTAGAATGTCACCAATGCGGTCTTGGCGTTCGGCGATCGCCACCCGTTGCTGCCAATTATGATATTCATCCCAGTAGCCAACAGCTAGGGGGGTCCGTAGGGATTTGCGGTCAGGTTCTGGCAAACCATCCAGTAAATTGAAAATCGGACTGTGAATGCGATTATGATCTGATTTCCAGGTGGCACGAGCCATTTTGGCGATCGCAATTCGATCTTGCTCTCTATATTGAGGATCACTCTGTCCATTCTCGTCGCAATGATAGGGAAGAGTGCGCACATTGAAAATATCGAAAGGCAGATAGGCTCGACGGCACTGAATGTGAATTAGTCCCCGTTTCCGCAGAGCATGGCGTACCCCTAACTCATAAAAAACGTTGGCATTATCAATACTCAGATCGGCAATTACCAGATCCGCCAGCAATAGCTCCTGAAACATATCGGTTAAAATATCGCCACTAACGGTCTCTTCGTCTGCCCGAAATGGCTCAAAACCTGCGGCAATCAAGGCTGGCTTAATTAAGTCCTGATAGATGCTATTGAAATCGATCCAACGCTCATCTGAGCCTTTTTTCCTACCAAAGGGCATGACGACAAAGGCATGGGGCAATCCCTGGGGGGATTGATAATGCTCTGGTTGCGATTCGGCAAATAGCTCTAGACTGCCTTCAGAGACTTGTTCTGTTTTGGGGACTGAATTTTTCTGGTTAATCATCTCTTGACTAGGTATCGTTAGTAAAAAATATAAAAAGCTGGAATTATTTAAAATAAAAAGTCTGAGAATCTTTAAGTCAAGAATTCTATTTATTGAGATTAATGCCGTCACAGAGTTGGCGATCGCTATCTTTTACAGCTTTATTGTGCCGTAGATAATTTCTGACCCAATCACAGCTGTGTACTAATAGATCGTTAGTCTTGAGAAGATTGTGTTTGGTCCACAGAATTACTGTCCTGTCTCCACTTCCCGAAGCTAGTGTTTTGCCGTCTGGACTGAAATCCAGACTCTGCACAGCGGCACTATGACCCATCAGAGTTCTCTCTAAGTTAGCCTGCTTGCCGTCCCATTGCCAGAGTTTAATTGTCTGATCCACGCTTGCTGAGGCAATTGTCTGAGAATTTGACCGAAACTTGACTCCTAAGACCGAATCTAAATGTCCTTCTAATGTTGCCAGCAACTGACCATTATTAATATTCCAGAGTTTGATAGTATTGTCACCACTTCCAGAGACAATTAGTTCACCGTCGGAGCTGATATCGAGGTCAAAAACGGTACTTTTATGCCCCACAAGAGTTTTTAACAGAGTGCCATCTTGTAGCCAGAGTTTAATTGTATTGTCACCACTCCCAGAGATAATTAGCTGACCCTCATTCGTCCCGTCTTCGCGGGATAATAAGGGGAAGCCATCGGGACTAAACACAACTGCGTTAACCTCTTCCCGATGACCTTTAAATGTCTTGACTAGAGTGCCATCTCTTTTCCAGAGTTTGATGGTTTGATCTGCACTGGCAGAGGCAATTAAGTCGCCGTCGGGGCTAAAAGCAACCCCTAAAATGCGATCGCTATGACCTTTAAATGTCTTGATTAGAGTGCCATCTCTTTTCCAGAGTTTGATGGTTTTGTCAGCACTGGCAGAGGCAATTAAGTCGCCGTCAGGACTGAAAGCAACTCCATAAACGCGATCGCTATGACCTTCAAGAGTCCTTAGTAATGTACCGTCCTGTTGCCAAAGTTTAACTGTATTATCATCGCTTCCAGAGATAGTGAATTTTCCATCAGGGCTAAAATCAACTGCCCTAACTAAATTCCCATGTCCAAATAGGGTTTTTAATAAGCTGTTATCTGGCTGCCAGAGTCTCACACTATTGTCGGCACTGCCAGAGATAATGAATTTTCCATCGGGGCTGAAATCAACTGCGGTCACCTTGTCCCGATGTCCTCTAAGAGTAAGCAGTAAAGTGCCATCTACTTGCCAGAGTTTTAAAGTTTTATCTTGGCTGGCGGAGGCAATTCTTTGACCGTCAGGGCTAAAAGCAATATCTCTAACCGAGCCTCTATGACCCTTGAGAGTAGTTACTAAAGTGCCATCCCGCTGCCATATTTTAATTGTGGCATCTTCACTAGCGGAGGCAAGAAGTTGGCTATCAGGACTGAAAGCAATACCCCAAACCTGATTTTTATGTCCTTTAAGAGTAGTGAGCAAAGTGCCGTCGCGCTGCCATATTTTAATCGTTTTATCATCACTGCCAGCAGCAATGAGCTGATCGTCGGGACTGAAAGCGACAGAGTTAAATGAAGCGCCATCAGGATTGTCTCCCCTCAGGGTAGTTTCCAGGGTTGCCTCGTTGCCATCCCAATGCCAGAGTTTGACTGTTTGGTCTTGACTAGCTAATGCCAGGGTCTTGCCGTCAGCACTAAAAGCGACTCCGTTAACATCATCTTGCCCCTCGAAAGTTCTGAGTAAAGTCCCATCAATTTTCCAGAGTTTGATGGTATTATCGACGCTTGCTGAAACGATTAACTGGCTGTCAGGACTGAAAGCAACTGCATTTACTGAACCTTCATGTCCTGTAAGGGTTTTCAACAAAGTGCCATCGTTTTTCCAGAGAATGATCGTATTATCGGTACTTCCCGAGGCAATCAGTTGATGGTCAGGGCTAAAAGCAACTCCCAAAACAGCACCATAATGTCCTGAGAGGCGATTATGCTCTTTGATTGTAAATACTACTTGTTGTAGTGCTTTTTTTGCCTTTGCTTGTGGGTCTTTACCTGCTATTAACTCTAACTTTTGCAGTTGTCGCTTGGCTTTAATTGCTTCGATTAGGGCATTTAACTTTTTCTCTGAGGCAAAGAGAGCCTCACTAGATAAGCTCATGGCGTTGATTTCGCTAATTTTTGATTTTCGATACTCAAATAATGCTGCTAATCCTAATGCAGTAGTGATCATAAATCCCATCGTTGCTATACCCGCAAAAAACTTTTGTTTCATAGCATATTTTTTTTCTTCTGCTAATCTTGCTTCTGCTTCTTGGGCACGTTCTTTTTGCAAACGTAATATCTGTGCTTGGCGGGATTTTTCTGCTGTTGCTTCTGCTTCAATTATCTTTTCACTAGTGGCAATAAACTCTTGTTGTAAATTGGTGGCAGTTGGTTGTTTATGTTCTTGCTGAGTTGACTCTAACCATTTTTGAGCCAGCACGAATTCACTCCCGCGTAACAGCAGATCCTCATTTTTCTCTCTTTGTAACCATTCTCTAGCTCGTTGTGACCATTTAGTGTGACTATGGACATGTTCTCGGTCAGTATCTATAGTTCTAACCAGTTTAGGGAAATTGGCATTAAAATCTCCCTCATGCAGATTAAAGTCAATCCACTGAATCTTGGCTAGGGCTGGGTGCAAGTCCTGAGTGGGAACTTGTTGATAAACTACAGTTACAAACCGCTTATTCAATTTCTGAGCATATTCCACCTCATCGGAACAATAGGGGGAATTTACTGATTTGGCGGAAATAATAAACAGAAAGTTGTCACAGTTTTCAATACCGCGATAAATTTCCTCTTGAAAATCTGCTCCTGAAGCAATACTTTCTTGGTCAAACCAAGTGAGTTTTCCCACTTCAGTCAGGGCATCATTTAGCTGGCGCGCAAAATCGGAATCGGCACGAGAATATGAGATGAAAACTTCTAGGGAAGATGCTTTTGGTTGTTTGAGGCTCTCCGTAACAAATTCTTCTTGTAGAGGTAAGGGAGGATGTTCTTGGCGTTGTTTAGCTACCTTCAGCCAACCTGCAAAATGCTGTAGGTTATAACTTCTCAGTAAAATACTAGGGTTATGGTTTTGTCTTTGCCATTTGAGTGCCTTGACCAACAGCAGTTTATGATTCTCATAATAAAAGGCATCACTCTTTAATTCTTTTAATAATTTATCTACACCACGGTGATACTTTGCCTCGTCTTCAGCATCAGTTAAGTCAATAAATTGTAATTCCTGTATCTTAGAAGGAATCAACTTAAAATCAGTCTCTTGAATCAACAAAGGAATGATGCGTTTATTATTAGCTAAAGCATAGGTAAATTCTTGTTGACAATATTGCGATCGCAGGGTTTTTGGAGATATTAAGTAGACAAAATTATCTGCTCTTTCAATTCCTCGATCAATTTCGTTTTGGAAAGCAGTTCCCGTTTTGATATCCCTTTGATTTGTCCAGATAGTCAAGCCTTGGCGCATCAAGGTTTTGCCGATTTTATCCTTAATTTTATTATCTTCTTCTGATGCTGACAAGAAAACCTGGGTCATTAAGTTATTAGCATTCTTGATACTTTCGCTAACAAATTCGCAGTGTAAATCTGTAGGGATACAAGGCTGTTGTTCATTAGCAAATTTTTGTTTTAACCATTTTTTTGCTTCGTTTCTATCTTCTCCGATTAATAGGAAATTTGTTTGTTTTTGATTCCTCAACCAGTCCAAAGCTTGAACTAGAAATTGAGTATGCTTGGTGACATAATCTTGATGTTTATTAATCGCATCTATTAAGCCATCGCAAGATGCTGTAAAATCATCAATATTTTCTCGACAATAAATCCAATTGATTTTTTTTATTGTCGGGTGCATATTAAGGAAACTGGAATGCAGTCCCCTGGCTTGGTATTCTTGCCAGTCATTCTCAGTTTGATGCGGGTTTCTTGACTGCCAAGTTGCTTGACTAATTTGCTCAACATGAAATATTGGAATAATGCGCTTATTATATTTCAGTGCTAGATTAATTTCCTTAAGGCAATATTCTGAATTAACCGAATGAGGCGCTATGACAAAAATAAAGTTGTGGGCATTTTCGATACCACTATTAATCTGTTCTTGAAAGTCTACCGCTAGGGGAATATCGTCTTGGTCAAACCAAACATTTAGACCTTGTGCGATTAATCTCTGATTAAGTTTTTTAGCTAAATCTTTACTATCAGCACGTCCGTAGGAAATGAAGACATCAAAAAAATTTTTCATTTGAGTCTAGACCACAACTTTTTAAAATCCAACACCCTATTACTATTCCCGAAAGAAGTCTAAACTACACATAAACCTCCTTCGGGAATAAAATTCTGAGCAACAGAATAGATACGAGCCGATTTTAACTATAGATCGTATCGTATCTATTCTGTTCATTGGGCATCATGGCACGAAATAAATCTGACCCAACGAAATTAGCATTCCGTGCGGGAAGCCCCGCGCTCTGACTTCAAGAATGTAGAGTCGAGCCCTAAAGGATTAGCTTCGCGTCCGTCGGGATGATAGCACGGGCTGGCGTAAGATAGTAAACAGTTAACTTGATATTCAAGAATCTTCATCTAGTAAAGGTTTCAAGCCTTGTAAGATGCTTATATCTGAAAGAAGACTAAAAGGCTCGTCAGATATTTGTACCTCGACAACTGAAAATATAGGGTTTTACAGGGAAGTTCGATCTAAATTGATTGTTTCCTCCTGTAAGTAAAATTTTCAAGGAACGTTGGTTCTAGGTTTTCAATGGTGTCACGACTCGCGCGTTCCCTTGCACCAAACTAAGCGGTGTAAACGCCTGTCGGCGATGTTATGCCCTTGTGGTACGCGGGGTCGCTCGTCAAACCTTGGATGCCAGAGGGGCAGGACTCGTACCTCTCTATAAAATGCGGTAGCAGGAAACAACAGGAGTACTGTAAACGAAGTTCTCTCTATTCTACGGGATTTGGGGAAGCCAGCATTGTATGCTTTGCATCAATGTCTGGAGAGTCACCCTTCTCAAGATCAGCATTTACTAAAATTCTGCAATTCCTAATTAGTTAACAGCGATCGCTATTTTCCTGTTTCGTAGCAGATATAATTTTTAAGGATGCCAAATCGCTCTTGTTCTAAAATGCTGATCGCGTCACAATAAAGAGAAGTATATATACTCATATATCTATTTTTCCTTGAAAAACTTACAAGAGCGTAATGTTAGTACAACCAGAAACTACTAGAGCAGATATGACCAATCTCGATTGTGACCTAGCCATTGTTGGCGGTGGTATTGTAGGAACAACTTTGGCAGCAGCACTAAAAGATTCTGGCTTAAAAATCATTTTAATCGAGGCTCGAACCCTAGAAGTAGCAGCAGCAAAAACTCAAGCTTATGCTTTTTCCCCTCTATCTAGCCGTATTTACCAAGGAATTGGCCTATGGGACAAAATATTTCCTCATATTGGTAAATATCAATATATCAGCCTGACTGATGCTGATTATCCTCAGAAGCTTCAGTTTGAAACCAAGGATTTACCAGGAGAGCATTTGGGTTATGTAGCGCAACACAATGTAGTTATTAAGGCACTGCATAAGTATCTGGCTAACTGCCCTAACGTTACTTGGTTTTGCCCTGGAGAGGTAATCAATGTAACCACAGAGAAGAATATGGTGACGCTGGAAGTCAAGGTTAAAGAGGAAAAGCAATTAATTAAAACTAGACTGGTTGTAGGTGCAGACGGAGCGCGATCGCAAATTCGTAACTTAGCAGGAATCAAAACTCACGGCTGGAAATATTGGCAATCCTGTGTAGCATTCACCATCAAGCATACTGCCCCAGAGAATAATACCGCTTTTGAACGTTTTTGGCCGACTGGCCCGATGGGAGTGCTGCCATTACCAGGAAACCGTTGTCAGATTGTCTGGACTCACCCCCACGCAGCAGCCAAAGCCCTAGCTGAATTAGATGAGTCGGCTTTCTTGGCTAAACTACAAACCTATACAGGAGGAGTTTTAGGCGATCTAGAACTAGTCAGCGAGCGTCTGGTATTTCCTGTGCAACTAATGCAGTGCGATCGCTATATTAAGTCTCGTTTAGCTCTAATTGGTGATGCTGCTCATTGTTGTCATCCTGTTGGTGGACAAGGCTTAAACATGGGTATTCGGGACGCTGCAAGTTTAGCTCAGGTACTTCAGACTGCTCATCAACAAGGGCAGGATATTGGGACAGTCAAGGTGCTAAAACGCTATGAAGGCTGGCGTAAACTAGAGAATCTAGCTATTTTGGGCTTTACTGATTTGTTGGATAGAATGTTTTCCAATAATTGCTTGCCAGTAGTAGCTGTGCGTCGTCTGGGGCTGTGGATGATGAGCTATTTAAAACCGCTGAAAATCTTAGCTTTAAGACTAATGACAGGCTTGTTAGGTAGGACACCAAAATTGGCGCAACATTTATAAAGTATTTTTAAAAATCAAAAATTGCTCGTCTTGCCCACTGATCGGCAGCTAAAATATCATCCAAGCTAGGTTCAGAGGTATTTTGACTGCTAAAGCGATCGCACACAGCCTCAATTAAACGGGGAATATCCAAAAAGCCAATCTTTTCCTTTAGAAATAGTGCTACTGCCTGTTCATTAGCAGCGTTGAGTATTGCTGGCATCAATCCCCCTGCTCTTCCAGCAGCATAAGCTAGTTGCATACAGGGATATTTTTGATGATCTGGCTCGCGGAAGGTGAGATCTCCTGCCTTAGCTAAATCTAACTGCGACCAATCAGTATAAATGCGCTCTGGCCAGGATAAAGCATATAGTAGGGGTAAACGCATATCGGGCCAGCCTAATTGTGCCAACACGGACGTATCCTGGACTTCAATCAGAGAATGAATAATACTCTGGGGATGAATCACAATATCAATCTGATCGTAATCGAGATTAAACAGATAACGAGCCTCAATTACCTCTAAACCCTTGTTCATCAGGGTGGCAGAATCGATGGTAATTTTTTGTCCCATTGACCAGTTGGGATGTTTAAGGGCATCTTTCACTGTCACTGAGCCTAATTTCTCTACAGGTAAATCGCGGAAAGAACCTCCAGAAGCAGTTAAAATAATCCGTCGTAAGCCACCATCAGGAACACCTTGAAGACACTGAAAGATTGCCGAATGTTCCGAATCAGCAGGAAGCAGTTTAACCTGATGTTTCTCAACTAAGGGCAAAACTACAGGGGCACCTGCAATCAAAGTCTCTTTATTAGCCAGGGCAATATCTTTGCCTGCTTCAATGGCTGAAATGGTTGGTAATAAGCCTGCACAGCCGACAATACCTGTAACAACGCTCGCTGCATCACCGTAACGAGCAACTTCACAAATACCTGCCTGACCAACTGAGATCTGGGGTTGATGAGGACAACTAGCGATCGCCTCTTTTAATTCGCTTAACTTGGCTTCATTTCCTAGAGCAACTATTTCGGGTTTAAAGGTACGAATTTGTTCCGCGAGGAGGGTAACATTACTGCCTGCTGCCAAACCCACCACCCGAAACTTATCAGGATGATGGGTCACAATATCCAGGGTTTGTGTCCCGATCGAACCAGTTGAACCCAAAATAGTAATTGCTTTCATGATGTTTTTTAATCTCAGTGATCAATCTCTGCTCTTACTATAAATTCTTCGGTGGAATATCGTTAAGGTTTTTTTAAGTTTTTCAGCCTGTTGAGAGAATTAGATTGTAATCGCCAAACAGAAGCTAAAAATTGTTCTAGATCATGAAAAAACCCAGTATACACTGGGATTTTTAGTTGGGTAGTTGCAATTGCCAACCCAAAATAATATTTTTTTTCATTGAGAGTTCAGTAATCTGAAAAGCGATCGACAAAAGAAGAGGAACTTTGCCAACGGCTTGATTTCTATCGTTGGGTACTAAGACTAAACTATTGATGAAATTCAAGCTGACAAGTTAAGGGGCATGAAGCGTAAACAGGAGTATTTATCAAATCTTTTTGCCCGTGTAGCCAGTTTAACCAGCTCACTTCTTCTGGATAAATGCCTCTCAAGGAAAGAGCCGCAGCACCTATCAAAACAATAGCAATATTAAGGGCAAAGATGCTTCCTGTTACCAGCAAAACCGCACTAGCAGGAAGAACTGTTTGTAAAACAATTGTCGCGAAAAGACCTACTGTTACCAGCAAAGCTCCAACAGGAAAACCAACTACGAGCAAGCATACTGTCAATGTGAAACTCCAAACTAAAAAGCTTTTTATTAAACCAACATAACTATTCTTTCGTACCAATTCCATCGTTTCAATACTCCTTCGTTTCAAGACTCATAAACAACAACTAAAAAAAACCAGAGCCAGACTTTAGCTCTTTCTTAATAATATACTTAAGTATAAGAAACTCTAATTAATAAAATACATTTTTTAAATATATTTTTACAATCGACTATACATAATAGTGTGTGAAAACCATCATTTTTCCACTCTAGGAAATTAGTTTATGTTGATCCCCACTGACAAAGCAAGACTTTCAGATTTTTTTAAGAATATCTAGCTGGAGAAATAGTAAGATCTTTATTTTTCTTAATTTATACTTTTGTAACCAAATATCCTAGCTACCTAAGTACAAATACTTATTTTATTGATGTCACTAGTAAATTATTGAATCGACGATAAAAATAAAAAACTCGTTTTAATAACCCGTAGAATTAAAAGCGATTAAAGAAGATTGTTTTAGAAGATTGTTTTAGAAGATTGTTTTACCAATATTTTATTAGTTAAAAGACGAAGATTAACTCTAAAAACAAATAAAAATGCAACTACATAAAAGATACAAATAATTCCCTGTAGAATCAATTATACTCAATACTATTGATTTGAGCTATTAAATTAGGTGAAACTTTGTTAGAAAATTGAGGCGAATGGGCATACTAATCATACAAAAGATGATAGTTTCCCAATAACAATAATAAATAAAATGAACCAAAGAGTAGGCTCGCAACCACTTCCTCCTCCTCCGCCATCAACCATAGGAAGAACGAATCATAATTCTACTGCGGAAATAAAGCCCAATACCCAGAATTTAAACACTCAAAAAACTAATACACCAGCAAAAATAGCAGCAAAGACGGGCAAACCCCAGCGTTCTTCTGGTCAACCGTCGTTAGAATCCATAATTAAAAAAGCTTATGCACAAGGATTTTCCGATATCCATGTAGGTGTCAAAGAAGTTCCTCGCATGCGCGATCGCGGTGAAATGGCATTAACCGAATATCCTACAACCGACCTCAACACCTTTATGAGTTGGCTACATGAGATATTAACCAATGAGGAAGTTGAACGATTTAAACAAGAATTAGAATTTGATGGAGCAACTCAGTACGAGTTTGCCAGAGTTAGGATTAATGTTTTTGATACTCTGCGGGGTCCAGCAATGGTAATGCGATTAATTCCCTTAAAGATTTTAACTATGGAGCAGTTAGGCTTACCTCCTGTATTTCAAGACATTTCCGATGAACATAAAGGTCTAATCTTGGTTACAGGACCTACTGGCTCTGGTAAATCCACTACTATGGCAGCAATGGTGGACTATATCAATACAGAACACGCCAAGCATATTATTACCATTGAAGATCCGATTGAATTTGTCCATCGCAGTAAACGTTCTTTAATTAAACAAAGAGAAGTAGGCATTAATACTCGCAAATTTGATAATGCCCTCAAAGCTGCTTTAAGGGAAGATCCTGACATTATTCTAGTAGGAGAAATGCGCGATCGCGAAACGGTCAATACGGCGCTGAAAGCAGCTCAAACTGGTCACCTAGTCATGGGTACACTACATACCAACAGTGCAATTAAAACCATTGAAAGGATTTTGACACTTTACAGCGCAGAAGAACAAGATGCGATGCGGATTGCTATTTCCGAATCTTTAGTGGCGGTAATTTCCCAAGGATTATGTCGCACTACTGATGGCAAGAGAGCAGCTTATCATGACATTATGGTCAACACCGAAACTGTTAAAGATTATATTAAACAAGGTAAATATGATGACATCCATAACTTGATGCTAGATGGAGATTACGACGGGATGATCACTACCAATCAAGCCTTGTTTAGTCTTTATGAAGAAGGCAGAATTACAGAAGAAGTTGCCCTAGAAATGTCTCCCACACCGAACGAAATGGCAATGATGCTTAGGGGAAGAGTTTAAGTACATTTGACATTTAGCATTTAACATTGAGATATCAGGCTTGCCAATTTAGGGAAGACTGACAATAGAACTCTTGCATAAGTCCCATAAACCTTGGTTAAGTGAGGGGTAAAGGTTAATGGGTAAGGGTCAAAGGTTATTTTTACGTTCCCGTACCCTTTCCCCTTTTCCCTTTTCCCTTTCCCCTGACTTCTGCAAGAAGTCTAATTTTTGATTGTAATGAGTAACTTTTAAAGCTGATAACTAAAAACTAGTTAATTGGAGTTAAGGGAACTCTCTCCGAGCATAAATAATCAATGACAGATGTTTTACCCAAAGTCTTCAAAGGTATTGCTTTATTTACCCCTGGGGGGGATTTGATTTACGGCATAGATCCTAGTAAACAAGACCAATGGCACATTCATTTATGCCATGGATTACAAGAAACTATGAATTTAGCTGATTCCCCTCATTTTTTAGTGCCTGGATATACGGCAACTGTAGAACGCTGGTTAGACCCCCAGACACAAAATTTAAAAACTATTGCAGAAGTATATCCTGCCGTACAGCATTATATTCCTTTGCTGCATGTATTATTTGAGCTGGAAACTACAATTGATTGGCACATTGCGCCTTGGCAAGAAGAATATTGCAACCATGCAGTAATTGAAACTTATAGATCCCACTTCCCACAACTTTGGACAAGGCAAGATTTGATCATCCGCCATGACCCCAAACATTTAACCAAGTCCACCTTAGAAAGCCATCATCCCTTATCTCATAAAGTGACGAAAGGTATAGGCACAGAACAAGCAGAAGGATATATCTTGCGCCTATTTATCTCCAGCAATAATCCGAGTGCGGAAAGAACCTTAAGCAATATTCATCAGCTATTAGAAATAGGCTTAATCAGTCCTTACACTTTAAAAGTGATTGACCTAGCCAAACATCCTGAACAAGCAGAAATTCATTGGGTAACAACTACCCCCACCTTAATTAGAGTATCACCAAAGCCAATAAGACGAATAGTGGGACAACTTGATGATATTCAAAGAGTATTGAATATTATTTCTAGTTTTTGAATCGAATCTGATTCCTGTGATCAACTCAGTACGAAATTATGCGATCGATTTCAGTTTTTCCGTCGGTGTCAAAAACGACAACATTATCGGGTTAAGAAATTGTCTGTCAAGTCTATCTGTCGGGAAACCAATGGTGGGAAATATCATCTCGTTTAACCAACGTGCTTTAGATCAGAGGCTTAGGGCAGAAATTCCTACACTCACGAGTAAGAAGTCCGCGCTATAATGCTTGCGGTTAGCCTCGAACTATGGGAAATAAACGATGGGAAGAAGTCACATAATTAACTGCCGATGAATTTAATAGCTATATCAGCCACAATTGCCTACGGATTGCTGTCTGGGTTTGGTGGAATTTGGGGTTATATTAAGTCTCAAAGCAAACCTTCCCTTGTTTCTGGCTGTCTTAGCGGAATTTTATTGCTAATTGCCGCAGTCATGCAGATCAAAGGGTCTAGTCTAGGTTTGCTGTTCAGTAGAATTATTATTCTGTTATTGCTGGTGGTATTTACGATTCGCTTAACCAAGACAGGTAAGTTTATGCCTTCAGGGATAATGCTAATTGCGGGAGTAATTGCTCTTAGCTGCTTGTTCCTCTAGTTGCAGCAACTAGCATGGGCTCAAGATTGATTTGAGGGATAAATATTGATAAGTATCTCCCTCTACTTCCCATGCTTGCCTCAACCCATCAATTCAAAGTTGACAGACTCCTAGGCTAGAGTTTCTGGACAATACCCCAGTCCTCTGGTAAACTGTTGGCGAAAAGCCTCAATGTCCTTACTGTCTGGTTTACCATAGGAAACCACTGCAACCTGATAACGGCGCATTACTTCCACGGCAGTTTGTCCAGTTTCTAAGCTCCAGAAAACCATCTTCAGCCGCATTTCTGGCTCGTAGGGAATGCCCAATTCAGACATAAAAGAGCAGAGGTTCCCATGCAGCTTTGGTTCTAGAGATTGGGGAAAACGTATTTTAACGACCCAGCCATCAATTTGATGAATTACAGTTAAAGAAGCATTTGCGGTATGCTCCATATTGCGGAGATACTCGATTGTTCTCAAAGTCACACTGGCGTTAGCCAAGAAATAGAGATAGTCCATAAACCATATTTTTCGTGAAGCCTATGTATAGTCTGACAATAAACTGGTCAATTGCGCTTGGGGAAAAGCACCCGATCTTTTAAATTTGCTATGGGGGATATTACCCAAATGCGAGCGTGCAAAATGAACTCATAACTTAGAATGAATCAGGATTTTCTGCTTTCTAGCTATAATTACAAATTACCTCAAAGCCTTATTGCTCAAGCTCCTGCTGTTCCCAGAGATAGCTCTCGTTTACTGATAGTAGATTCACGGTTTGACTGTACCCACGGCACTTTTCATGATTTAGTTGACTGGCTTCAACCAGGAGACTTATTAGTCCTTAATAATACCCGTGTGATTCCTGCTCGTCTCTATGGTCACAAAACCACAGGTTCTCAGGTAGAAATTTTGTTGATAGAAGAGGGAATCGACAATTGTTGGCTGGCTTTAGTTAAACCTGGCAAACGCTTTACTATGGGAGCGAAAATTAGCTTTGATTTAGTAGGAGATCGTATCCTCCCAGACAACTTTCAACTTCAGGCTACGGTAATTGATAAAGATCAGGCGACAGGAGGTAGAATTCTGCAATTTGAATTGCCCCAGGGTAAGTCCTTGTGGCAGTTTTTAGAGTATTACGGACAGCTTCCCTTACCGCCCTATATTACTAATAGTGACTCCCCTAATGAACGCTATCAGACGGTGTATGCCGAACAACCAGGAGCGATCGCTGCCCCCACCGCAGGCTTGCACTTTACCCCAGAATTACTCACCAAACTACAGCAGCAGGGAATTGAACAGACTTACATAACTCTCCATGTCGGAATCGGTACTTTTCGTCCTGTAGAGGTGGAAGAAATTACCGAGCACGCGATGCATCAAGAATGGATTGATGTCAGCTCTGAAACAGTAGCCAAGATTTTAGCAACTAAAGCCAGGGGGGGCAGAGTTATTGCTGTGGGAACGACTGCTACCAGAGCATTGGAGGGAGCTTTTAAAGAGGCTAAGTCAAATAAGATAGAAGCTTTTCGGGGTAAAACCGATCTGTTTATCTATCCTGGTTATCAATGGCGGGTAGTAGATGGTTTAATTACCAATTTCCACTTACCAGGCTCCAGTTTGTTAATGCTCGTCAGTGCCATGATTGGTCGCCAGCGACTTTTGAGTCTTTATGAAGAAGCGATCGCCCTTAACTATCGTTTCTATTCCTTTGGCGATGCCATGTTAATTCTGCCCGAGACTAAGAAGTAATGGGGTCGTGGAGATTATTATGACTGGTCACTGGTCACTGTTTTAAATGTAATTTCCGCTAGAGGGATCGTGATACAGACAGTTGTACCTTTGCCTACTCCCAGACTATACAGAGAGATACTTCCCTCCATTAACTCCATCAGATTGCGCGAGATTGCTAAACCTAAGCCAGTACCACCAAATTTTCTGGTAGTTGAGCCATCAATCATCACAAAGGGATTGAACAACTTATGTTGTTCGCTTGGTTCAATACCAATGCCTGTATCTTGGACGGTAATTAAAACTTCTTTATTTAGGTGTTTTTGTTCTTGGCTGACATTTTTTGGCTCATGTATGGTCGAGAAGCTGGGTTCTTGAGTTTCTAAAGCTTGATCACGATAGAAAAACCGATCTATCGGGGCTTCTGCATGATCTTGATAATTAGGTGTAGAAGCTAACAAATATTGATAATTATTTGACTCTTTGCTGCTCGTCTGTGATTGAATGTCGATGTTGATAGCAATGGTGCCATAATCCGTAAACTTGACCGCATTACTGACTATATTGATTAAAACCTGCTTTAGTTTTGCTGAATCTGCTAGGACAAAAAGCTCTGGTTGACAAACAGCTATTTCCAGGTTTAAATCTTTTTGCTGAATTGAGACTAAATGTAGATCGATTACCTCTTGGAGTATTTTACCTAAATCGACCTTTTCAATAATTACCGAGAGCTTACCTGCTTCAATCTTAGAAATATCTAATACATCATTAATGATGCCTAAAAGATGAATTGCGGCATCGTCTGCCTGCTGCAAAAATTCTTGCTCTTCCTCCTTGCTATCACAGTACCCATCTTGAACGACGCGAATACAGTTTATAATCCCGTTGAGAGGCGTTCTTAATTCATGAGAAGTGGTGGCTAAAAACTCGCTTTTTAATTGGTTGGCAGCTTGCGCTTCTTTCCAAGCCGAGACGATTTCTTCTCCCCAAGCTCTTAGTCGGTTCACCATGTCATTGAGGGAAAGGGAAAGTTGATTAAATTCACGAATCTGGAAATTTTCGGGCAGGCGATCGCCATTAGAATGCAAATGTTCATCTTTAAGGGAATAATCTCTGATTTGCTCTAAAGGACGAGCTAATTCACGGGATACATATAGAGTAGCCAGTGAACAAGCAGCAATTAAGCCCAAGGTCATGCCAACTAAAGCCTGACGAATATCTTTAAGGGGTTCGAGGGCAGCATCGAGAGGACTAACAGCCAAAATGATCCACTTTTCCTGATTACCGTTGTTGGTTACAGGAGAAGGAATAGCGCTATATCCTGTGACTAATTCCACCCCATCAGTCTCTAGATAAAATAAGTGGAGAAAATCAGATTTATTAGCGATCGCATTTTCCATCAGCTTAGTTAGCCTCTGGGCATCAGGCATTTGTTTAATATTTCTTCCTACCCGCTGTACAAAAGGATGAGCCAAAATAGTCCCGTCTTGATCAATCACCACAGGATAACCTTCTAAAGAGCCTGGTTCATTAATTTCCTGAGCTAAAATAGCCGACTTGACGCTCAAGGCGTAACGTAAATTACCTTTGCGGTCATATACTGGGGCTGTTAACCAGAGTTGTAGCTGTCGTCCTAAAGGATTGTCGCTGGCTTCTTCCGAATCTCGTACCAAAGATGAACTGGGCAGTAGCAGCTTGACATTTACCTGGGAAGAAGGAGTTAAAATTCGTTGCTTCTTTTTCTGCCAGGCGCTGCTTTCTAGCTCTACTGATTCTTTACAGGTGGAGGCGCTAATTAAATTGGTGTTGAGATCCGTAATTTGAGCGCACAAAATATCTGTCGGTAAAACGTCCTTGAGTTGTGCAATCAATAATTCAGCATCTAAAGTGTCTGAGGGAGAAACTACTGCATCACCAGTACTAGCCAAATTATTTTGTAGAGCTTCGATTGATTGCTGAACGCTTTCTCCTTTCCTGACTGCACTTTCAGTCAAATTCTGTCTGGCAGTTTCTAAAAAAGCCGAGCGGGCTTTCCTATAGGTAACATATACTCCTACCAATAACACGGGAACACTAACCAAAAGGATGCGCGAGAGTAATATTCGTCGGAAGGAGGATTGACCAGGTGCCATAAGAAAAGATTTAGGCTCACGCTTTAACTATATCTCTACTATTGTATTTTTAATGATATCCACTTAAATAACAACTGCCATGTCTATCAGATTTAAAGACGTTGCTGATTTAAAGTATGAAACTGATAATCCCCATTCGTCCCGCCTTCTCGGGATAACAAAGGCTTTAGCCGCATGTAGGACAAGTAATACTATTCGTAGCTTTAAGCTCTCAGCTCTCAGCTTGTTCAATATTAATAAAACCCAAAAAATTTAAAAAAATTCACACTGTTTACCAGTCAGTAATTCCAGCGCAATCAATGAATCAGAGACTACATACCACTGCTATCTTGGCAATGACTGCCGATGGCAAAATTGCCGACTTTCAGCATTCCTCTGCTCGTTTTGGTTCGGCTAATGATAAGACACACTTAGAAAACCAAATTTCTTTAGTAGATGGGGTTTTATTTGGCGCAACTACTTTGAGATCTTATGGGACTACTTTGTCCGTATCTAATCCAGTGCTACTACAGGAAAGAATAAAGCGATCGCAACAGCCCCAGCCTGTGCAAATTGTCGTCTCTGCATCAGGAGATTTAGATCCTGAGTGGCGTTTTTTTCAACAAGCCATCCCGCGATGGTTACTTACTGTACCTAGTGGTGCCGAAAAATGGCGATCGCAACCAGGATTTGAACGCATTCTCATCCTTCATGACAATAAAGAAAACAATGGGACAATCAATTGGGCAGCAACCTTTAACCAATTCCCAGAATTAAGCTTAAACAAACTAGCCATTTTAGGTGGAGGGGAATTAGTAGCATCTCTCCTGGCAGTGGATTTAATCGACGAGCTTTGGTTAACCATCTGTCCCCTGATCTTTGGCGGTAATGCACCGACTCCTGTAGGGGGAACAGGATTTCTTCAATCTCAGGCAAAGAAACTTGAGCTATTAGAAACTAAGCAAGTTGAGCAAGAAGTGTTTTTACATTATTTGATTAAAAAGTAATCAGTCAACAGTCAACAGTCAACAGTCAACAGTCAACAGTCAACAGAAATTATCAGCCAGTAGCAAATGGTGTTAGAACTGAAAAACATCTCAAAAGCTTATAGCTACCCTAACCAGTTAATTGCCTGAACCCGAACAGTAATCAAAGTCCTAGATCAACTGCTACACGGTGTCCACAGCTCATTCCCGAAAAGGCTACGGCATTTAAACCCTGACCAGGAAAAGTACTGTCTCCCACACAATATAGCCCAGGAATACTGGTGCGGTTAAAAGGCATACCTAATAAACCCGCCAATTTACGACGTGGTATTGGACCATAAGTGCCGTCTTCTCTGCCTAGAAATCGACGATGGGTTCGGGGAGTACCCACTTCCTGATAGTCTAACCCTGTGGACAGTCCAGGGAAAATTGCCTCTAAACGATGGATTAACTTAGCGGCTGCCGTTTCTTTTTTTGCTTGATATTCTTGGTTTGATAATCCTTGCCAATCTTCCATCCAGCTAGGAGTAAAAGTATGAACGATATGATGTCCTGGAGGTGCCAAACTAGAATCTAGCAGAGTGGGAATAGAAACAAAGATTGTGCCTTCGTTTGATTCCATTTTGTCCCAGTTTTCCAGCAGAATATGATGACAATCAGTACTTTCGGGCAATACAGTCGCATCAACTCCCAAATGTAAACTGAGGAAACTCGGCGACTTTTGATATCGCTGCTGCCATTTCTGCTCTTTTTTAGGGGTATGTTCGGGAGGAAGTAGTTTACCGAAGGTGTCCCAGCGTGTGGCATTGGAAACTATTTTTTTGGCACGATATAGGGTATTATCGGCTAGTTTGACACCGATTGCTTTGCCATTCTCTAAAATGATTTCAGTTACTCTGGCTTTATATTTAATTTCTCCCCCAGCTTGAACCAAGCCATCGGCTAACTTCTGGGCAATCTGTCCCACACCGCCTTTGGGGTAGTTAATGCCTCCATAATGGCGATCGCTAAACACCATTCCGGCATTGATCATTGGCGTTTTATCAGCGGTGACAACTGACCACAAGTAACATTCCATATCAATAAACTGAAGCAGCTTCGGATCACTGATATGTTTACGAGCAATATCGCCAACGTTCAGGGGGAGATATTTAGCTAAACCCAGACAAGACAAAGGTTTTTGGAAGAATACCCGCATTAGATATCTTGGTTCTTCTAGTGAGAGCAATTCCATGGAGTTGAGATAATTAAATACTTCCCAACATTTGCCATAAAAAGCCCGAATCCCTTGCTCTTCATGAGGAAAGATGGCAATTAATTCTTGTAAAAATGTTTCGTAATCACGATGAACTTTTAGTTCTAAGCCATCTGGTAAATGGTAATGAATCTGTACGGGATCGGCAAAGGTTTCAATTTTCATATCTACCGCATCTAAAGCCCGAGTCAGCAGATTAGTTGTACCCTTGTCACCAAAGCCAAAAATCATCGATGCGCCCACATCAAAACGATATCCTTCTCGCTCAAAATATCCGCCACTACCACCGGGAATTAAGTATCGTTCTAGAACTAATACTTTTGCTCCTTTAGCTGCTAATTGAGTAGCTGTTACTAAACCACCAATACCAGAACCAATTACTACCACATCATAAGTTGCCATAGAAGAGGCTGTTGTCATCGAGTTCATAAAAGAATTAAAAAATAAGCTGAAAAAAATCAATCAATGATTAGATATATACTTTACCGTCGATCCTCGATTTAAAATTAAAATTATATGTTTTATATCATCATGGGAGTCTCTGGGACAGGAAAATCAACTATCGGCAAGCTGTTAAGCGATCGCACTGGCTGGACTTTTTATGATGCAGATGATTTTCATCCCTTGGCAAATATTGATAAGATGAATCGTGGTATCCCTTTAACAGATAGCGATCGCTTGCCTTGGCTAGAAGAATTGAATCAATTGATTACCAATACCTTAAACAGTAATCATCACGGTATTTTAGCCTGTTCCGCACTCAAATCTCAGTATCGTCAGATTCTCCGCAACAATCTCTCTGATGTTGTCTTTATCTATCTCCGTGGTAGCTATGACTGTATTCACAGTAGGATTCAGCAGCGTACAGGACACTTTATGAATTCCAATCTACTTCAAAGTCAGTTCGATACTCTAGAAGAACCCCAGGATGCTTTGGTAATCGATGTTTCTCTTGCTCCAGAAGCTATAGTCGAAGAAATATTAAGTCAGATTGATTACTGATTACTGATTAAATATTCTAGGTAGTCGATGCTTAAAGCCACATAGGATTTCCCAAGAAATACTGTCAAGTTTATTTGCCCAATCGTCAGCAGTAATTTGTAGATCATTCTGTTGACCGATCAAAGTGACAACTTCCCCTGGCTTTAAATCGGTCATATTATTTACATTCAGCATTAGCTGATCCATGGTAATCGAGCCAATTTGAGAAACTAGCTGTCCCGCAACGATCACCTGAAGCTGATTAGATAGATTGCGGGGAACACCATCAGCATAACCAATCCCCACTACTGCAACTTTCGTCTCCTGGGTGGCAATAAACTTACGACCATAACTTACTCCCTCCCCTGCGGGGATAGTTTTTACCTGAGTAATTTTGGCTTTAACTTGTAATACAGGCTTAAGACTGATGGTTTGCTGGAGATGAATTGCCGGATATAAACCATAAAGAGCCAGTCCAACTCGCACTAGATCGTAGTGGCAGGAGCGATCGCTCAGAGTGGCAGCGGAGTTTGCCAGATGTATTTGGGGTGGCACAATCCCTATCGCTTTTAATTGAGCCATGGCTTGTTTAAAGCGCTGATGCTGTAAATTCATCATCGTGCGATCGTCTTCATCCGCCGTCGAGAAATGGGAATAGATACTGGCAAGCTTGAGATTAGGTAAAGTATGCACCAGTTGGGCAAAAGAGACTGCATCCTGCCAGTTAGTTCCTAAACGGGACATTCCTGTATCTAACTTCAGGTGGACAAAAAGAGACTTGCCTACTGTGGCTAAAGTAGCATCAAAAGCTAATGCTTGCTCCCCATTACAGATTGTCGGCTCTAACTCCCAAGCTGCCACAGCTTTAATATCTTCTACAGCATTAATGGCACCCAGAATCAGAATCGGCGCTTTTATTCCTGCTTGACGTAGTTCTACCCCTTCTGCTAAGGTAGCGATCGCTAAACAGTCTGCACCATTTGCTAAAGCAGTTTGAGCTACAGTAATCGCACCATGACCATAGGCATCAGCTTTGACGACTGCCATCAATTTTGTTTGAGGAGCAAGCCAGGCTTTAAGAGTGCGTACATTGTGAGCCAAGGCAGTTAAATCGATTTCTACCCAGGCGCGTTGACGGTTTACCAAGAGAGATAAAGCATCTTGATGCTGTTCTGAATTAGTTTGCCGTTGTTGCTGTTGCCAACTCTCCATAGCTGAATTTAACTGTTGCCCCAACTTAGCTAATATTATTCACAAATATTAGTTGACAAATAGATAAAGTCAAGAATGCAATAGATTTGTTTGCTCTTTGAGGTTAGCTTGGTAAGTATAAAGCAATGGTTACCAAGTTACATCTATTAGTTCCTCTGTGTTACCATGCCAATTAAATATTCTAAGTCTTTATTATGGGTAAGGTTTTAGTATTGAATGCCTCCTATGAGCCCCTTAATATCACCAGTTGGCGTAGAGCAGTGGTGTTACTTCTTAAAGGTAAAGCAGAACAACTTGAACATAGAGGCGAATTTATTTATAGTGGGTTTCCCCTGCCGACGGTAATTCGCTTGAGATATTATGTCAGGGTTCCCTACAAAGAAATTCCTTTAACCCGTCGCAATGTCCTAGAAAGAGACACCAATACCTGTCAGTATTGTCAAGTAAAAGGCGATCAGCTAACCATTGACCATATTGTTCCGCGATCGCGTGGCGGTGGTGACACCTGGGAGAACCTCGTGGCAGCTTGTGTCAGATGTAACGTCAACAAAGGTAACAGAACACCAAAAGAGGCTGAAATGACCCTAAAAACGAAACCTCGTCGTCCTTATAGTAGTTTACATTTTGAACTGGTCAAGTATACCCGAGGAAACTCTAACCAAGAGTGGAAAAAATATGTAATTGGAATTTAATACTCCCGATCATTACAGAAAACAATTAGTTGATGATAAACTCAAGGCTCTAAATAGAAAAATCACTATACTTATTCCATTACTCGGTAATTTGATAATTACCCATATAACATCTAGCGTATGACGTCAAACCTTAACACCTCTCTAGAACGCCGTCTTGCTAATAAAAAGGCTACTCCTAAGAAGCCGTTAGAAGCTGTTGAACATAAATTTGGCTCGGAAACCCCGAAAAACACCGATTTGGCTAAGATAGTCCATCGACTAGGGGAAATTCTGGAACAGCATCGTGGATCAAAGCAAATTATTGTAATTCAAGATTTTCCCGATCCTGATGCCTTATCTAGTGCCTGGGCATATCAACTTATCGCTGCCAATTACGATATTAGTTGTGATATTGTCTACGGAGGTACACTCTCCCATCAAGAAAATATTGCCTTAGTCAAACTAACGGCATTACCTGCCAAGCGATACGTCAGTACTGCCTTACAAAAGGAAGATTTGTCAGTCTATCAAGGCTGTGTCCTAGTTGATAGCCAGGGAACTAATAGCCAATTGTATTCAGTGGTCCAACAAGCAGGCATTCCTCTGATTGTGGCGATCGACCATCACAGTAAACAGGGTGAGTTGAACGCGGAATTTATCGATCTGCGTCCTCAAACCAGAGCAACAGCGACAATTTTGACTCAGTATATCCAGTCGGGAATGCTGCAGTTTGATTCGAGTAACGAAACTCATGTCAAGTGTGCTACAGCTTTAATGCATGGCTTGCGTTCTGATACCAATCGCTTGATGCAGGCAAAAGAAGAAGACTTTATTGCCGCTGCTTACCTAAGTCGCTTTTACGATTCCCAGTTATTGAATGCAGTATTGCAGTCTGCGCGATCGCGTCGAGTCATGAACGTAATTGAACGAGCCCTCAGAAACCGTAATATTAAAAAGAATTTCTCAATTTCTGGTGTTGGCTATCTGCGCTACGATGACCGTGATGCGATTCCCCAAGCAGCAGATTTTCTAGTAACAGAAGAAGATATTCACACCGCTGTCGTCTATGGAATTGTTCACAATGTAGACGACGATAACGAACTGGTCATTGGTTCACTACGGACAACTAAGCTAACCCTAGATCCTGATGAGTTTATCAAAGAAACTCTGGGCAAAGATACTCAAGGAAGATTCTTTGGTGGTGGTCGTTATATGGCTGGTGGATTTGAGATCCCCGTCGGTTTTTTGAACGGCTTTAACGATAATTCAGAATACACTAAACTTAAATGGGAAGTATTCGACACCCAAATTAAGCAAAAGCTAATGCGGTTAGTAGAACCTGAAGATGATGTGATTGCTACTGATTAACTCAATCTTCTGTACCAATCTGTACCAAATTGATTAATCATTAAGATTGTAATTTGTTGTTCATCCATCATCGTAACCAGTTATGGAAGTGTATCTAATTCGTCATGGTATAGCTGCTGAGAGAGGAACTTATGTCAATGATGAGCAGCGTCCTTTGATTGATAAGGGTCGCGATAAAACTAGCAAGGTAGCAGAACGTTTGCTAGCTAATGGACTAGAGTTCGATGTGATTCTCAGCAGTCCTTTGGTCAGAGCTTATCAAACGGCAGAGATTTTAAAACAGGTGGGTTTATCGAAAACTATTCAAACTTTTGAGCCTCTCAAACCTGGTGGCAAAATTGAACAATGGCTGAAGTGGTTACAAACATATAAGTTGGAAAATCCTAACGGGAAAATAGCTTTAGTCGGGCATCAGCCAAACTTAGGCAACTGGGCGGAAATGCTAATTTGTGGAGCTATTAAAAATCAGATGGTGGTGAAAAAAGCGGGTGTCGTTGCGATCGAGATTCCTGATATTGGCATTCCCATTTCTCGCAGTACCTTATTTTTGCTGACTTCTCCTAAATGGCTAATATAGTCATTCCAATTAATTGACCCACGATCTGTCTGCTAGTCCAATAATTACACATCAAGCTGTAACCGTTCACTCCCCCCCCAACAAGCGATCGCACTTCGCATAATTATGGCGATCGCTGTAAAATTCTAAGATACCTATTTAGCGAGTTCAGCTTCAATTGCTTGAATCAATTCAGGAGAAGTGGGAGTAATGCCACTACTAAAACGAGCGATAACCTCACCCTGCTTACTAATCAAAAACTTTTCAAAGTTCCAAGCCACATCACCTTGTGGCTCAACGGAATTGGTCAGGGTTTTATACAAGGGATGCTGTTCTGAGCCTTTAGCGTGAACTTTATCCATTAAATCAAAGGTAACACCATAGCTAGTTTCACAAAACTTAGCAATCTCTTCGTTGGTTCCTGGCTCTTGTGCGCCAAAATCATTACAGGGAAACCCTAGTACCTGCAAACCTTTATCTTTATAGTCTTGATTTAACTGCTCTAGTCCTTTGTATTGGGGAGTGTAACCACAGAAGGAAGCTACATTAACAATTAACAAGACCTTGCCTTGGTAGTCGGCAAATTTTTCCTCTTTGCCCTTAATGTTTTTAACTGCGATATCGGATATATTGCTCATGATCTACTTAAGAATTGGGTTGGTTAAAGATGCTAGATCGTACTGTACCATTCCTAGATACTCAGATAACTAAAGTTTAGAATAGCGAGTTCAGCCACGCATTTTTAATTACATTCAGGGAGATGCGCCACAACTCCTATCCATTGCTTTAATTCAAGCTGATTTTTGACTACAATTATGAATTAATGTAAATTATTATAAAGTAAAAGTTTAAGGGTTTAATCCAAATTCATTAGCGATCGCTCTATGGCTAACAGGCGATCGCCAGAAGAACCCTTCTAGTTGTATATATTTGGCGTTCTGTGCTAAATGTTAAATGATTAAACCTTGCTAGTTTTAGCAGCTTTTGAAGGTTCTAAACCATTATTTTCTGATAGTGCTTCTTTTTTCTGAATCCATAAAGAAGTACAGGGGATTTTGCTCTTATCGCAACGATGGGCATACTTTTCTGCCACCTCAGTCACTTCCTTGAGTAGTCCTTGACTAAGAGTAGTTGGTTTTAATCCTAAGTCAATAAAACGCTGATTTTTTACAAACAGTTCATTTTCTACTGCTTCGTTGCGAGGATTTTCGAGATAGGCAATTTCTCCTCCAGTCATTTCCGAGATCATTTTAGCCAGATCTATGACGCGATGAGTTTCCGTCATTTGATTAAGAATTCTGACTCGTTCTCCTTTTGGTGGAGGATTTTCGATCGCCAGTTGTACGCAACGTACCGTATCCTTAATATGAATAAAGGCTCTAGTTTGTCCCCCAGTGCCATGAACAGTTAAGGGATAACCAATAGCAGCCTGCATTAAGAAGCGGTTGAGAACCGTACCATAATCGCCATCGTAATCAAAGCGATTAACTAGCTTTTCATCCATCAGAGTTTCAGGAGTGTTTGTCCCCCAAACAATACCTTGATGCAGATCGGTAACGCGAATACCGTCGTTTTTATTGTAATAGAAGAAAAATAGCTGATCCTGGGTTTTGGTCATGTGATAGACGCTACCAGGATTAGCAGGATAGAGAATTTCTTGTTGAATGCGATCGCCACTATCAGTAACGACTTCTACATCTAGATACCCTTCAGGAATTTTCATACCCGCAGTACCGTAACCATAGACACCCATCGTACCCAGGTGTACTAAATGAATGTCTAAACCAGATTCGACAATAGCACAAAGCAAATTATTCGTAGCGTTGAGGTTGTTATTAACTGTATAGCGCTTGTGCCTAGAAGACTTCATGGAATAGGGTGCAGCTCGTTGTTCAGCAAAGTGAACAATTGCGTCGGGCTGTTCTGCTAAGATTAGATTTAAGAGGCGATCATACTCTTCAGCAATATCAATATTGTAAAACTTGATTTCTTTGCCAGTAACTTTTTTCCAAGTGGCTAACCTTTGTCCAATAGGTGAGATCGGGGTTAAAGAGCTAACTTCTAATTCATTATCTATATTTCGTCTAGATAAATTATCGACAATAATTACTTCAAAGTCGAGATTTGATAAGTGTAGTGAGGTAGGCCAGCCACAAAAACCGTCTCCTCCTAAGATGATAACCTTCATACTTTACTCCCAACTATAGAATTCATAATTAAACAACTCTGTTTTAAGTGGAATCGTGAAAATAGCAACTTAGAATATTTAACCAAATTTTGTTACTCAGTAGGGTTAAACTCCAATTAAAGACCTCAAAAACTACTTTGGGAAATTGCAGTAACAAAGCTACTGCAACGGTAGCTTGGTCACAATGCTGTTTTATCTTATTTTACGTCTGGTGTGAATTAAAAAACGCAAAAATTGCCAGTATCTCACGGAAGTCGAAAAAATAAATTTCCCGCAAAATATTGACTGATCGGTTTAAGACGATGTGGAGATTGCCGAACCCCCTACTTTAGTTGCAGATGCAATTATCGAAGGGGTGAACGAAAAAAGGTGTGGCAGTTAAACAATAGAGAAGCTTTGAGTAACGAGTAACGAGTAACGAGTAAATACTTATTACTCATTACTTATTACTCATTACTTAAACAACGCGAAAATTAATTGTTGCCACCGTAAATTTCGCTCACCCTTATCGAAGCTCTTAAAGGTGATGATTTCCATGTATTCCCTGATTCTATGGCTCAACAAATTGGTGGTGCTTATCAAAGCTTTGCTCAAAATGTCATAGAAGCAAATATTTCCGAAGGTTAAAATTCTGAAAAGTAAATGTATAAAGTTGTAGATTGAAATTAATGAATGAAGAACTAGAATCATTGCTTAACTTGGTATCTCGTCGCGGAATCAGCCATGCCGAAGTCTATCAGTTGACATCTCAGTCTCAACCAGTATTTTTTGAGGGAAATCGTCTTAAGCAGCTAGAAAGTTCCCAATCTGTCGGCACTGCTTTACGTCTATGGCGAGATAATCGTCCAGGTTTGGCGGTAGCTTATGGCAGAATTGAGCCTGAATTCTTGATTGATAAAGCGATCGCTTTATCGAACCTCAACGAATCTGAGACTATTGAATTAGCATTTTCTCGTATGGCAATTCATGATTTAACTGGGATAAGTGCTTCAGTCAAAGATTTAATCGACATAGGGAATCAAGCTATTGGTAAATTACGAGAAGAATATCCTGAATTGATTTGTTCGGCAGAGTTGGAATTTGAACAAGAAACCACCACTTTAATCAACTCTCAAGGACTTCATTGTCACTGCGACGAGTCGGGTTTAAGTTATTCCCTCGGTGCGGAATTAGTTCGTGGTGAAGATTTTTTAGGTATTTTTGACGGCGAATACAGCAAAGAGAAATTAAATCTCGATCCAGTTATTGAGCAAATTATCTGGCGTTTGGATTGGGCGAAAGTCAATGTTCCCCCACCTCAAGGCAGTGTCTCTGTATTACTCACCCCTAATGCTGCAACCCTACTTTGGGATACGGTTTCATCAGCTTTGAATGGCCAGAGAGTTAAGGAAAACTCTTCTCCCTGGAGTACCTTGCATCAACAGCTAGTAGCCTCGGAATTAATCAGCTTATCTCAACAGCCAGACTTGCAGCCATACGACTGTCCCTTTGATGACGAGGGTATGCCAACGCAAAAGTTAAATCTAATTACCAATGGTGTATTAAATCAATTTTACTGCGATCGCACTATTGCCAGACAATTAAACCTTAAACCCACAGGAAACGGCTTTCGTCCTGGTTTAGTAAGTTATCCCAGTCCCTCTCTGGTTAATTTAATAGTTGCCCCAGGTGACGATTCCTTTACCGAGTTAATCAATAAATTAGACAATGGCATCATTGTCGATCAGATGTTAGGGGTTGGTGCAGATATCAGTGGCGATTTTTCGCTTAATGTCGATCTTGGTTACAAAGTTAAGCATGGCAAAATAACGGGAAGAGTTAAAGATACGGCGATCGCTGGTAACATATATCAAGTATTAAAACAGATCATGGCGATCGGCAATGACTCCACCTGGAATGGTTCTTGTAATACTCCATCTCTATTAGTAGGTGGTATTTCAGTTGTCGGTTGATAATACGTCAAAACTTCGGACTCACGATTCGCTCATATTGTTTGGTATTGCTGCGGGGATAGCTACCGTTGATGGTATTGTATTAGCTTGATGTTAGACTTAACTGCTGCCAAAACCGCAGGAACTTTTATTGGCGCTTGGGGACTAGCTCAAGCAATGTCTAGGGGTTGAGCTACTCTAATTGGTGGCATAATTTTAGATATCGGCAAAGATATCTTCGGCACTCCTCTCTTCTCTTACGGCTTAGTATTTGCCATGCAAGCTTTGGGTATGAGAATGGCGATCGCTATTCTCAATCGCGTTGATATCGAAGAATTTAAAGAAAGCACAGCTAAAGCACTCTCAACTATAATCGAAGGTGATATTAGATGGATAAATGATGTCTGACTCAAAACAGTGATGAACCATGGTACATATTAATAAAAGGGGAGACATGCAACTCTTCAGGGAATAAATTAGCTAAGAAAAAATCTAAGGTAGTTGATTTAAGAAACCCTTGAAATACGGCAACTGTGCCAAAACGAACTCCAGTCGAGCGCTGTTCTGCCAGGATTACTTCTATTTGTACGCTGTTGAGAATTCCAGCTTGTTCGAGATAATAGCCCAAAGCATCTTTCTCTGGCTGAATCACTACTTTTGACCAATCTTGAGCAAAAAAGTCGGCAGTTTTTGGTTTGACCAAACCCTGCTGTGCCAAAATTTCACCAATACGAAAATGAGGATGATCAATCTGAGTTTGTAAGGCAGATTCGATCTGAAAAGACGATATTATATCGGCTTCCTGTAGAGTCTCTCCTAAAGTCTTAGTTTGTAATGCTAGGAGACGGCGAATATCTGAACGAGCTTTTGGAGTTAAACGATAATATGTCATAAAAAAAACTTAACCAATTAATATGAATATGAAATATTTTAGATCGTAAGTACCTAAATAAAATTAATTACACATAGTGGTCTATACGCAGCAAAATTTTCGTCCCTCTATCATAGAAAATTAATTTTGGGTGACTACTTAAATTAGCTCTTATTTAAGATAACGATTTTTTTAATGGAATTATATCCCCTGATTTTTGATGAATTTCAATTGGCGATTGACTAAATTCATAAGCTATTTTCTTATTTATTAGTGTGATCCTCAGCATGATTATCTAAATATTTTTTTAATATCATGAAGTTGAAAAATAAATTAATGATATTATGCCAAATCTTCAGAATGTAATTAAAGAAGTTCATAGAATAGAATTGGTTACACTTAAAGTTAAAAAAGAACTAAAAACTCTGAAAAATAGAGTTCGTGCCTATAAAGGGTGGACAAAAAGATATCGTAAGCAACAAAAAGAACTAAAGCAAGATAATTTAGCTATTTCTAAACAAAGAGATCAAGCAGTTCAAGAATTGGAAATTAAACAACAATGCTTACTGGAAACTGTCGAACAAGCTAAAGAAGCTAAAGAATCAAGAGATAAAGCTTTGTCACAGTTAGATAATGTAATTGCTAAAATTGAGCAGTACCGAGAAATTTGTATCAAAGCAAATAAGATTGCCTATGCCGACAAAGTATATTTGATTAAGGAAGCAGAAAAGCTTTTTTTTGACGAAGAAATATTAACTATGGATGTTGTTGAGTTTGATAGTGCTTCAAAACCACAAATGTTTGAAGATCAAGCTTCTATTGGTCGTTATTTATTAGATAGATAGTTTATTTAAAAAATATTCCAATTATGGTACTTAATCAATTAAAACAAATTCGAGACGAATTAAAAAGCAGTGCAAATACTTATGATACTGCTTTCAAAAACACTGCATTAATCGCAGCATCAGAATTAGCAGAACAAACTAAACAAGTCCAGAAGAATCAGACCAAGCAATCTATTAATCCGCAGCAGATTCAATCAAGGTTGAATCCAGTTTTAGACAAGGAATACTTTATCGCTAAATATGGAAGCTTAAAAAATGCCAAGACTGCATATCAAGAAATGTATGGGGAGCAAAAATATGGACGAAGTTGGGCAGATTTTATCGCTGTTGCCAAAAAGTTAGCTTCATCTTTCCCCAAACCAAAAACTTTAACCTTGGAAGAAAGAATAACTAAAATAGAAAACTTTTTAATCAGTTTGGGATATCAGCCATAAAGTAGATTGCTACAGACTCCTCTTCATTTAATGTTGTAATAAAAAGCAATTATAATGCAGCATTTTATGGATAGCGATCGCCTAAAACAAATTAAGCTTAACCTACGCAACAATGGAATTTATCTAGGTAATACAGGTAATGCGATCGTTGTATCAACAAAAACCTTAACCTGATTTCAGTCAAGTCGCAGATCAGCAATACCTATAGTTGAAATGTTAAATATAATCCTGTAATGCTTTTACTTCCAGAGGTTCAGATTGCAATGAACGGATAGCAGCCACAGTGGCTTTTGCTCCTGCAATGGTGGTAATAATCGGCAGCCTATAGTCTAGTGCCATCCTTCTAATTAGTTGGGCATCGCTTTGAGACTCTTCTCCTGTGGGAGTGTTAATGATTAGCTGGATTTGGTTGTTTTTGATTGAATCGGCAACATGAGGACGACCTTCATGTAGTTTTAGAACCAGATCTACATCTTTAATACCATTGGCTTGTAATGCCTTTTGTGTTCCGGACGTGGCAACTATCTTAAAGCCTAAGTCGATGAAATCTTGTACTACAGGTACGATCGCTTTTTTATCCCGTTCATTCATCGAAACAAACACTATTCCAGTTAAAGCTAAATCTACCCCTGCACCAATTTCGGCTTTAGCAAAAGCTTTCCCAAAATCTGTGTCTATACCCATTACTTCCCCTGTAGAACGCATTTCAGGCCCTAAAAGGGTATCGGTATTGGAGAATTTATTGAACGGTAATACCGCTTCTTTCACCGCAATATGTTTGGGGATAATTTCTTTAGTTATGCCTAATGACTCTAAACTTTGCCCCGACATAACTAAAGATGCGACTTTGGCTAAAGGAATACCTGTTGCTTTAGATACATAGGGAACAGTACGAGAGGCGCGAGGATTAGCTTCAATAATAAAGACTTGTTCTCCCTGCACTGCATACTGAATGTTGATTAAGCCTACTACTTTCAATGTTTTAGCTAATTTTTCTGTCCAATCACGAATAGTAGCCACAGCAGATTCAGGTAAAGAATTATAAGGAATAGAACAAGCTGAATCTCCTGAATGTATTCCTGCCTGTTCGATGTGTTCCATAATCCCACCGATTACTACCTTGCCGACCTGGTCGCATAACGCATCAACGTCAACCTCGATCGCATCTTCTAAAAATTTGTCGATCAGAATCGGATGATCGGGTTCTACCTCGACAGCGTAGGTCATATAGTGTTTGAGATCGGCATCGGAATAAACAATTTCCATTGCCCTCCCGCCCAAAACATAAGAAGGACGCACTACTACAGGATAAGAAATGCGGTTGGCAATCGCCAGAGATTCTTGGTAACTACGAGCAATACCGTTAGCAGGTTGCTTAATATCTAATTTTCGTAAGATTTGCTCAAATCTTTCCCGATCTTCCGCAGCATCAATCGAATCGGATGATGTACCCCAAATCTTAGTTTCTGGATAATCTTCCAGATATTTCTCTAAAGGTACAGCGAGTTTTAAGGGAGTTTGTCCGCCAAACTGCACAATGATACCTGCGGGGTTTTCTGCTTCGATGATGTTTAAAACGTCTTCTCTGGTCAAAGGTTCAAAATAAAGGCGATCGCTGGTATCGTAATCGGTAGATACGGTTTCTGGGTTGGAATTAACCATAATGGTTTCGTATCCTGCTGCGGAGAGGGCATAGGCGGCATGACAACAACAGTAGTCAAACTCAATCCCCTGTCCGATACGGTTAGGACCACCCCCTAGAATCATCACCTTGGCTCTATCGGTCGGAGTAATTTCTGACTCTCCTGATTCATAGGTAGAGTAGTAGTAAGGAGTAAAGGCTTCAAATTCCGCAGCACAGGTATCTACCAGCTTATAAACAGGCAAAATTCCTAATCCTTTGCGATATGCCCGTACTTCATCTTCCCTAGTCTTCGTCGCAAAAGCTATTTGGCGATCGCTAAATCCCTGCTGTTTGACATAGCGCATCTGTTCGGCAGAAATTTTATCAAGAGGAGTACCTTTAAGGAATTTCTCGGTTAAAAGCAACTCCTGCATCTTGTCAAGGAACCATATATCTATCGCCGTTAGCTGATGAATTTCTTCGGGAGTCATGCCCAACTTTAGACCTTGATAGATGCTGAAGATCCTCTCAGGATTGGGAGTACGGAGACTAGAACGTACCTGAGGAATTGAGGGTAAGGTTTCTTGGCGATCGCATCCGAAGCCATAACGACCAGTTTCTAAGGATCTCAGAGCTTTCTGAAAAGATTCATTAAAGGTTCTACCTATTGCCATTGCCTCCCCAACCGACTTCATTTGTGTGGTTAAGATCGGTACTGTTCCAGGGAATTTTTCAAAAGCAAAGCGAGGAATCTTCGTAACTACATAATCGATAGTCGGCTCAAAGGAAGCAGGAGTTTTTTGCGTAATATCGTTATATATTTCATTAAGTCGGTAACCTACCGCCAGCTTAGCTGCAAATTTGGCAATGGGAAAACCCGTCGCTTTAGAAGCTAATGCCGAGGAACGAGATACCCGAGGATTCATCTCAATTACAATCACTTCCCCGTTGATGGGATTAATCGCAAACTGAATATTAGATCCTCCAGTTTCTACCCCAATCTCACGAATAATGGCTAAGGAATAGTCACGCAAACGCTGATACTCCTTATCAGTGAGAGTTTGGGCAGGGGCAACGGTAATAGAATCTCCTGTATGTACCCCCATGGGATCGATATTTTCGATGGAACAGATAATCACCACGTTATCTGCCAAATCCCGCATTACTTCTAGCTCATATTCTTTCCAACCTAATAATGACTTATCAACCAGAATTTGATTTACAGGAGAAGCATCAATCCCTGATGTGGAAATTTGCTCATATTCTTCTTGATTGTAGGCAATACCACCCCCTGTTCCTCCCAGAGTGAAAGCAGGACGAATAATTAAGGGATAGCTACCTATTTCCTGGGCTATTTTCTTGGCTTCTTCCAGGTTATTCGCAATACCAGAAGGACACATCGGCACTCCAATCTTTTCCATTGCCTGTTTGAACAGCAGTCGATCTTCGGCTTTTTCGATGGCTGGTAGTTTAGCCCCAATCAATTCAACACCATACTTTTCTAAGACTCCACTCTTTGCCAAAGTTACTGCGATATTGAGGGCAGTTTGTCCCCCCATTGTGGGCAATAGTGCATCTGGCTTTTCCTTGACAATCACCTTTTCTACTATTTCTGGAGTCAGAGGTTCAATGTAAGTACGATTTGCCATTTCAGGATCGGTCATGATGGAAGCAGGATTGGAATTAACTAAAATTACTTCGTATCCTTCTTCTCGCAAAGCTTTACAGGCTTGTGTCCCAGAATAGTCAAATTCACAAGCTTGTCCGATGACAATCGGACCTGAACCAAGAAGTAAGATTTTGTGGAGATCGTCACGACGGGGCATATTACTCTGTCTCTTGTCTAACTTATAGTGCTAGGGTTTTATTGTATAGTTTCTCGACCCCTAAAAGAGTATTCTATCTAGCCAGATAATATAGATACATCTCAATCAAACAATAAATCATGCATGAAACTGGTAATCATGGTGGTTAGTGATTAGCAAATTCTTTAATAATTAATAAGCAATTTTGTTGCTGTTCAGTACGATAGTAATCTAGGCGATTAGAGATCTTATTTAAAATAGGAATACCACGACCGCTAGCTAGCCAATTATCGTGTTTTTGAGAAGTTTCAGAGATAAAACCATGTAAATCAAAAGCCGAACCGTAATCCCAAATTTTAATCTCCATACCAGTTTCTTTAAGCAGCACCTCGATCCTAATTGGAATGTCTGGAGGTAAGTTTTTATGAGCGTGTCGCACCGCATTAGTAAACCCCTCCGCTAAGGCTAATCTGCACTGTAGCCAATCTTGAAGGGGTATGGAATTTTGATAAATTTCATTGAATTGAAGTAGCACTTGATCTAATGCTTTCAAATCGCTGGGGACTTCAATTTTGATACTTTGTAGGACTTCCAACTTGTTTTGCGCCTCGATCAGATATAACAGGCAAAAATACTGCTACGCTATTTGCTCTAGGTTAATTATTGACTTTGGTTTCAAATGACTTGTGGTAGTGTAATTTTTACCCCACTTATTATATTTATATTTTCCTTTTTTTTAGTATGCTCAAATGTATGATGATGGTTAATTGATATCCTCTAGTTTAATAAGGCAACCTTAGCTTTCTACTCAGTCGTGTACTTAGTCGTGCTTGGGCGGAGATTGCCATAACCTGAGGTCATCAAATAAAAAACTATCAACCTACTATGGCTCAAATTCTGATCATTGACGATGACTCCACAACTCAACTGCTTCTAGAGAGAACTTTAGTCATGCAGGGCTATGATATCACCTTAGCAAGTGATGGAGAAGAGGGGATAATTAAAGCAAAAACGATTCGTCCCGCTCTAATTATATGTGACTGGATTATGCCCCGTAAAAACGGATTAGAAGTCTGTAGTCAGATTAAATCTACTCCTGAATTGTCTACCACCTTTTTTATTCTTTTGACATCTTTAGACTCAGTAGATGATCGAGTCAAGGGCTTAGATGCTGGTGCCGATGATTTTTTGTGTAAGCCAATCGAAATGCACGAATTAAAAGCCAGAGTCAGAGCTGGATTGCGCCTGCATCAACTCAGTAAAGATCTGAAAAACCAGAAACAGTTACTGGAAGCAGAATTAGCAGAAGCAGCAGAATATGTCAGTACGATCTTGCCTGAGCCGCTCCAACATCCGTCGTTGAGTATTGATTCCTGCTTTATTCCTTCTCGGCAGCTAGGAGGAGATAGTTTTGATTATTTTTGGTTGGACGATCGCCATTTGGTTTTCTACTTATTGGACGTTTCAGGACATGGTTTACGGGCAAGTTTACCTTCTTTAGCGGTAATTAATCTCTTGCGTTCTCGCGGGCTAAATAGCGTAGATTATTATCAACCCAATACGGTATTGCACGGACTCAACCAAACTTTTCAGATGAGCGATCGCAATGATAAGTACTTTACTATTTGGTATGGGGTGTATGACAAAAAAAACCGTAGTCTCATTTATTCTAGTGCAGGTCATCCCCCAGCAATTCTCTTAGAGTCAACTCCCAGAAACGCCGAACAACGACTGAAAACACCAGGCGTTCCCGTAGGCATGTTTCCTGACATTAAATACGTCAATGCTTCTTGTAAGATCGCAGCTAATTCCAGCTTGTATGTATTTAGTGATGGAATTTATGAGGTTGAACCGCAAGCCAACTCTCATTGGGGATTAGATCCCTTGATTAATTTACTCAAAAAATATCAGCAAACCCCAGAAAGAGACTTACAACGATTATTAAAGTGCATTAGAATTTGGCATCCTAATTTCCAATTTGAGGACGATTTATCGATTTTACAGATTGATTTCTTATAAGATTAAAATAAAATTAATTCCTATATTATTGCCAAAGAAATTAGTTCATAAATATCTCTTAATTGATGATAGGTTTCTATATCTGAATCATACAGAAATTAATCATTATTAATCATTTAATGGCTTATTCTTTTTGTCCCTCTAGAGTCAGCGAACACTCTTTTTGGAAATAATTTTTCGCTCTACTGATATTAGTTAAATTAACAAATACATTAGAAATAGGAGTAGATATAGCATTATTTTGCTCAAATTCATATAAATGTCAGTATATTCCTGGTGGTTGTTTGTTTAAGTCTGAAAATACGATGGTCAGTAATTACATTAGTGATTTGCCTGACGTATTTTGATAGATAAAAGGTTTTGACAAACAACTGCACAGCGATCGCGCCAGGAAAAAGTGTCAAGTCTTGGCAACAGTTTGGTTTAAACTTAGCTTCTCGTATCTACGGCGGGCGAGATGTTGTAATAGCAATAGATCTCACCGAAAGCGTAGGTTTAAATGCAGAGGGACGTTTGCGTTTAACTCAGATCATTGAGGATAGTTTGCAGTCTGGGGATACTGTCTATGTTGTTCCTTTCGCCTCCCAGGTTAATCCTCTACAACCCGATATTAATCCTTTAACACACCAGCGTGGAATTAAATTTAAGGGTAAACCAACAGATATCGAACAGATTCTAAATGTTCTGCCTTTTGAGTCGGAAATTAACCTCAGCAACACCGATGTTCAAAACGCGGAGTTATTTACCTATAGAGGACTGGCACAACTCAATCAATGTCGTCTAGGGGACAATAGCGCATTAAAACCTCAGTCTATTGTTTGGCTGACGGATGCCCCCTTGTTAACGAACCCTGGAATTAATTCTGATACTTGGGTAGAAACTCCCGCAAGTAGTCCTTTTCGCCGTTCTGATTCTTCTGCTAGTAAGGAGAGACAAAGCTGGTTACAAACTTTACCGATTACAGAAAGGTCGAAAACTATTACCACTAACGACAATCGCATCTACAAGCTTTCCGTAGTAGATATTGCTCCCACTGTACAGGAATTTTGTACCCCCGCACCAGGAGGCAAGGAAACCTGTTTGGTAACACCCTATATCGGAAAATTGCTACTTTTCCCCACCTTAATAGGAATTATCTTATTAGGCATTAGCGGTTTTTGGCTCAGGTATTTAATAAGTCTTAATAAACGATGGAAACTAAAGATTAGATTTGAATCTGATGAGGATAAAGAGGAACAAGTTGTTTATTTAAAGAATAAACAAAAAATACCCATTGGCGATGATAGTTTAAATGCTATTTTTTGCCCTGGAGATGAAGTAAGAGGCTATCTAAAAAGAAAAGGAAATCGTCTTTATTTAATCCCTTTGAAAAGCCAGCCAGTTTTCTATCGTGAACAAGAAGTAAAGAAAGATATAGCAATAGAGCGTAATAGTTTTAGGCTTAATTGCCCTTTCAAAGATAAAAACTTCGACCTTACTATTAAATTAATTAAATAAGCCCTATGAATATTAAATCTGAAGTTCAAAGCCAAAAAATTAGACGTACTATCTGCATTGGATTAGGAGGAACAGGGAAAGATGTTTTGATGCGTATTCGTCGATTGATCGTGGATAAATATGGCAGTTTAGATGGGCTACCTGTAGTTAGTTTTGTTCATATAGATACAGATAAAGCCAGTAGCAATGTTACAGGATTACGAACGGGAAATTTTTATCACGGGGTCGATTTACGCCTTAGCGATGCCGAAAAAGTTGCAGCCACAATGAGCAGAGTTGAGGTTAATAACTTTGTTCAAGAGATGAATCGTAAGTCAAGTAATTATGAAGGTTCGCCAGGGGTTTATAAAAATATTGAATCCTGGTTTCCACCACAGCTATTAAAAGATTTGAAAGCCATTGATGAAGGCGCACAAGGAATTAGACCTGTAGGTAGGTTAGCTTTTTTTCATAATCATCGTAAAATTAAAACTGCTATAGAAACAGCAGAACAAAAGACGCTCGGACATGAAGGTAAATTAATCCAACAGAGGTTAATTGTCGAAAATGAGCTGAATATTTTTGTAGTTGGTTCATTGTGTGGTGGTACTGGAAGTGGGATATTTTTAGACACTGCTTATTGTCTGCGAGGAATGTATGGCGATCGCGGGGCGCAAATTAGCGGTTATTTAGTGATTAGTCCCGAACTATATGGAGATACTCCTTATGCAAATGCTAATACTTATGCTGCACTAAAAGAGTTGAATTATTATGCAACTGCGGGAACTAGTTTCAAGGCTTATTATGACTTACAAAATCTTCAATATGTAGAAGAATCTCGTCCACCTTTTGAATATGTTTATTTAGTATCTAACCGCACTGCTAATGATTATAGAGTTTTAGAAAAAAGTAAGCTGTGTAATATTATTGCTCATAAAATAAGTTTAGTCTTTGCAGGTGAATTATCTTTCAAAGTTACTGCACATCGGGATAACTATTTGATTTCTATGACTAGGTTAGATGAACACCCTCGTCCTAATGTACAGCGTTACCTTACTTTTGGTTTAGCAGAAATATATTTCCCTCGTGATATTGCAGTACAGGTATCTTTAAATAGAATCAAACTAAAACTAGTTAAGTATTGGTTACAAGGAGAAGGACAAAACCCCGATGCCAAGATACTTTTAGAAAGGTTTTTAAATCAATGGTATTCGGGAGGGGACAAGCAAGAGGGATTAATTAATAAACTACGTCAAGCAACTACTGATGGTAACAAGACTTTTAGCAATACTTTAAGTAGCTGGCGCAATCGTTTAGAAAATAGTATTGCTGAGTGCGAAACTAAAGACGATCGCGAGAATTTAATCGCTCAATTATCTAGAGAGATTCGCGAACAATTTCGTAAGGTTCAACCAGGAGATAGTGACAGTAATCGTGGAGTTTGGCTGACTAATATTAAACAAGCTCGCGAGGGAATTACACGAGAATTAACTAAAGATATTGATCGTTTTTTAGCAACCCTACTTCATCCCAGTCAACCTGACTTTTCTTTAGCTAATTCTCGCGCTTGGCTGGAGGCTTTAAGCACCGAATTAAATCAAAGTTATCGAAATATAGAAGATCGAGTAAACAGTAATGGCAAAATTCATAGCTTAGAAGAGATAGAAAGAAAATGGCTAGATGCAGCTCAAACCATTGAAGATCTAGAAAGTAAAGGAGGGCTGTTATCTTTCAATAAAAAGAAAAAGAATAGTCAGGTTCTTGATGAAGCTAAACGCATTGTCGGGGAAGTTAATAAATTAATTAAACACAACTTTGACTTTGTGTTAGCCCGTGAAACTCTGGAAATAGTTAAAGGTCTTCAGCACTGCGTTAACGACTTGACTACTAAAGCCAGCAACTTTTATAACCTGCTGAATAATATTCAACTGGCTTACGAAAAAACCGAAACCGAACTAAAACAATTAAACGTCGATGAAATGAGCGGAGAGGCGATCTTTGCCGATGCAGATACCGATGATTGCTATCAAAGCCTGTTGCCCGATCGCGATCGGATAACACAGCTAGCACTAGTAACAACCAAAATTACCGAAAAGATTGGTTTAGGAGAATCATTAGCTACCTGTCTAGATGCTGGTTTAATTGACGAACCACAGCTAATCGAAGAAATTAATTTGATTGTTGATGGTTTATTTGGTTCGCGTAGTTTAGATCGGGTACAGTCTGCAATTAAACGCTTTCTGGAAAATTATTCTCTTGGCGATCGCGCAAATCGTTTAGCACAAATACTGAGAGAAGCCGAACCTTTATTACCATTAAATACCAGCGATCCTTATTTCTTCAACGATCCTGCTAAGAGTCAAAATATTATTGGTTTTAAAGATACCGATAACCGCGAGGTTACTCAATTTAAACATATCCTCTTCAATGACTTAGGTGTTCCCGAAAATCATATAGAACCAATTCAAGCCGAAGACGAAATTGTATTTGTCTGCCAATACGGTGCTTTTCCTCTAAGACTAATTCAAGGTTTAACTCAAATGCGACAACATTACCTACGCCAACGAACTTATGGTAGTGGTTTTCTACATAATGACTCTCGCACTCTTTTTACCGATATTCTTCCCCCTGATGCGCGAGAAATGAAACAGCTACAGGATACTTTTTATCCCTCTCTAGCCTTTGGCTTACTTCCCTATAACCAGCAGACGGGTTTACATGAGTTGCAATATTACGATCGCCTACGAGATACCCATCAAGTAAATACCCTCAGTAGCTTTTGGGATGAGGCTTTAGAACAACTGGCAAATGTCAAAGATATGGCGGTTGCTTTAAATGGAGAATTAGATAAAGCGATCGACGATATTACCAACAGCCCGAATAAGTGGGAATCATACTATTTACCCAAGCTGCGAGAATTTGTCGCCGTAGTCGATGAGTTACCCGAAGACGATCCTAATTATTTATACAAAGAAACAGTTGTTGGGACAAGAGAAACCATGGATACAAAAGCCGAAGAAGGAATTATTAATCGTTTCTGGCGCAGGATGGAAGAGAAGTTTAATCGACAAAAAGCACTCGGTTCACCTTCTCTACCCTCTCAAGATCGACAAAGGTTAGCAGGAACAACTACGACTATAGATGATGATCGTCAAACATCGACTGAAGTTACCGAACCAAAGGCAAATCTGAATGAGGTTTTGGACGCAGAAATCGATCTTGATGACTCAGCAAAAAATAATTCTGAAATAATAGCTAAACTGGCGCAGCTAAAACAATTAAGGGATACGGGAGTTATTACCGAAGCAGGATTTAAAGCCAAGGAAAAAGAAATACTAGATTTGTATTTTTAAACCTAGTTACTCAACTAATAAATAACAAATTACTGATCCTATAAAAGCTATGCTGGATATCTTAAATATTTTCCCGCCTTCTTTAATCTTACTGACGGCTATTTTAGTCATCTTACCGACTATTTTTGCTATCTTATTACGCCACTCCCTTTATCGATATTTAATTGGTTCGGCAAATAAGGTATCGAGGTTACTAACTTATGAAAGCCGAGGAAAACAACCGCAAATTGTCGATAATTTAGAAGCAAGATTCAAACAAGCAAGCCAGAAGCTAGAGCAGGTAAATACTGTGGCTTTAATCGATGGTTTGTACTCTCAAGAAAGATTAAACTTTTTTGGGGTATCTCTGCGTTGCGAACAATGGGATTACTTTTGCCAGACATTACCAAATTTACTATTGGCTTTTGGGTTATTGGGTACTTTTATTGGTATTAGTTCTAATTTATATAGCCTGAGTCAAACCATTAACCAGAGTGCAGCAGATGTAGATAATTTAGTATCACAATTACAAATACCATTGCAAAATATGGGTGTGGCATTTTTTACCAGTTTAACGGCGATCGCCTGTAGCTCAATCCTTATTAGTGTTAACTTACGCTGCAATACCAACTTTGCTAAATCCCTATTAATTAGTTCCCTAGAAGATTATCTGGACAACATTTTCAAAGTTGATGTTCAAGGGGATACTCGTTTAGATAAAGCTGTTGACCGCATGGTCAAGCAACAACAAGAATTCTTAGAAAGATTTCACGATAAGGTAGGTAAAGTTTTAGAGACAACGATGGGAAATGCAGCCAAGCAAATCGTTGAAGCCAATCAAGGTTTTCATAACAATGTTGATACCTTAGTCAATCGATTTCAAGATGTTTCGGGATCTTTAGCCAACAGCACCAATAGCTTTCAAGAATCTGCTCATAGTCTAAAAGAACAAATCAAAATCGTCAGTGAAGTAGTTCCTACGCTAGAAACTTCGGCGGGTAAAATTGAATCAGGCTCTAAACTATATTTGCAGGGTGCAGAAAAAATAGAAGCCAGCAAGTTTTCGGAGAACTTAGAAAATATTACTACAGATTTAGCCAGCACTCAAAAATCCTTTTCGCAGTCTACAGCTTTTTTGGGTAATCAAGTCCATAAAATTAGTGAAAGTCATCAACAAGCAACTGATTTAGCCCAGCAAGTTTATACTCAACTACAAACTGCCTCTAATAAATTACAGGATAGTGCAGTAGGTTTTATCGAAGCAGCAGAAACATTTAAAGAAAGTGACTTCGCCAACAAACTAACTACTGCTACAAACCAATTAACAACTATTCCGCAACAATTTAACGAATCAACCGCAATCTTACATCAGTCTAGTGATGCTTTGGGTAGGGCGATCGATAATATTAATACTTCTACTGAAAAAACCAATAGTTTAATTGAGCAAGTAAATAACCTGAATCAGCATTCAAGTAAGCTACTAGAAACTAGCGATCGCAATATTCAACAAGAAATTACTAGCCTAAATAATATTCAATCAGAACTTAACAGCGTCGTAAACACTCTAAATAAACACAAAGAACAAATTAATACTAGTATTGGCAATTTTGGAGAAAAAATACTTACCAGTTTCCAAGAACAAACGAATCATCATGTTGTTGAGCTACAAAATATAAATCTTGGAATCAATAGTAATCTTAAAGCTTTAAAAAACACAGCTACAGAAAGCAAAAAATTGATAAATATTTTGGAAAATCATCAAAATAACTTCTTGTTAATTAACTCCAATTTATCTGATATAGCTGATACTTCAAAAAAACAAGGAAAACAATTAAACTCAAATTTAAATGATCTTAGTATGAACAGCGATCGCTTGCTAAATAGTTTTGAACAACATTCTCAAAATAATGTACAAGAAATAACCAAACTAATTACAGAATTCAAACAGACAATCAATCAAATATATAATATTCCTTTAGAAATAGCAAAACTAATTAAGGTAATGGAGAAACATGAAAAACAAATGAATTCAGATATCAATAATCTCCATACAAATATAAGCAATAAAGCTAACCAAGAAAGAAATAACTATAGTCAGCAAATCCAAAGCCTAACCGAAAAATTCAATAATATCCTTTAAACCCTTTTTCAACATAAAACTAATAGTATCTATACGTTTTCTTGATCTACATCTTTGTATCCTTGTCCGAAATAAAATATGTCCCGACGTTCCCTATACACCACCCAAAATCAAACAGACTCAAATAGCATTTATCAATCATTTACCGATTTAATGTCCAATGCTTTCATGATTCTTTGCCTATTACTATTACTAGTACTATTTCAATCCCAGAAACTAAATAAAGATTTAAAAGAAGCAAATAAACGTCTAAAATCAGCATCGCCAATTGTTATAGATGAAAGCTCAGGAAATTTCAAATTTAAGTCAGGAAGTGCAGAATTAAATCCACAACTTAAAAATCACATATCCACCAAAATTAGTCCAGACATAAATAAAATTTTACAATCAAGAGAAATCGATTTCATTCAAATAATCGGACATACCGATGGTGAGGGCATAAAACAGAATAGTAATCTTGATAAAACTTTAGAAACAGTTGCCCAGGGAACACAACCAGTCAGTAAATTATTGGCAGGTTCAAATGCTGATTTAGGATTAATGAGAGCTTTAGCAGTAGTGCAAGAATTACAAAATACTGGGCTACAAAATATAGAATTCAGAGCCTATTCCGCAGCACAACTTTATTTGCCTTCAGGTAGATTAGCATCAGTTGACCGTCAGCCAGATGAGACTAGACGTAGAATTGAGATTCGTTTTATTCCTCCTGGTCAATCAAAATAAGCTATATAGCGTTTCTCGTATTAATGAGATACATTTTGGTTAGGATAAGTTCGGAGTATGCCCTGCGGACACGCTTCGCGAACGGAGTTCGGAGTTCGAACTACTGACTTTAGCGACTCATTATTGTATAGCGAAACCTTACCTTGTCGGCTTAAGAGAAAGTTCCATCGCTTCCTTGAGCTTCTTCTTGTTGAGACACTCTGATTCCCTTTCTAGCATAGTGCAAATACTTATTTAAACCTTTGTATTGTGAATCAACACTAGTATCGGTAAGCCTTTGACGAACAGAAGATTTCAACCTGTTGTTAGCTGATTCGATCGCATAAATCGTTAACCCTATTACCAGCCAAAAGCCTAGACTTAAGACTAAAATTGCACTATTAATCGCCAAAATACCGACAATTTGCGCAAATATCTGCTCTATACGAATTATAGGAACATCAATGTAGGGAGGTAGCCGATTAACAAACAAACCCACAGCCAAAGTTCCCCAAATACCGCAACCAAGGTGGACAGGAACCGCACCGACAGGATCATCTATACGCAATACTTCTAATAGTTTCTCAATTAAAATTATCCAGATGCTACTAACTGCACCGATCAAAATCGCCACGGCTAAACTAACATAAACAGAAGAAGCAGTAATACTAACTAAACCGCCCAAAATTCCGTTAATTACCAGAGGTAATGTCGGCTTCTGACTACGAATACCTCGCAGCAACAGCAAAAAAACTCCGCCAGATGCTCCAGCTAACATAGTGGTAATAATCACATGGGGCGCATCAGCAACTGAGCTAACCGAGCCACCATTAAAACCCAACCAGCCCAACCAGAGAATTAAACAGCCTAGAGTTGATAGGGAAAGATTATAGTAACTAAAAGATTGAGAATGAGCAGAAAAACGATTGCCTCTGACCTCATCAGGGTTATAGCCTTGCCAACCCCGACGAGGACCAATCAGAATTGCTCCCACTAGTCCCGCCATACCACCAACGGAATGTACCACCGTAGAGCCAGCAAAATCGATAAAGTTAAAGTTATTTGTCAGCCAGCCATCAGGATTCCAAACCCAACGACCAGTTATCGGATAGGCGATCGCAACTAACAAAAAACTAAACCAGAAAAAAGCCCAAAATTTAACTCTTTCCGCCATCGTTCCAGAAACAATCGTAGCGCTAGTGCCAGCGAAAACTAACTGAAAAAAGAATACCACCATCCAAGGTTGTTCTGGATAAAGGGACTCTAAGCTCTCAAAGCCGATGTTGAAACTATCCTGTAACGGTGGATCAAATGCTTTGAAGAAAAAACCAGTTGACCCAATCAAAGAGTTGCCAGTACCATACATTAAACCAAAACCCAGTAACCAAAAAGCCAGGATTGAGACACAGAAAACAATTAGGTTTTTAGCCAGTACATTAGTCGCATTTCTGGTTTGACATAAGCCTGCTTCTAGCATGGCAAACCCTGCATTCATAAAAAACACTAAACTACCCGCTACGATTAACCAGAGGGTACGTATACTGCCCAATTCTTTTGCTTCAGGGAATTGAGCTATTGCTGGCTCAACCAGAATAAATAACAAAATTCCGACTATAAATAGACCAATACCTCGATATTTGAACTTGGTTGCGATCGCCACTGTAAGAACTTAATTGTAATATTGCTGTCCTAAGATTTTATGCTGATTAGGGGACGACTGATTGACATCCTCCCGCCACGGGACGTGGGGGATTCCCAAATCCTTGATGTAGCCGAGGTTCTTGGTTCAGCGAGTCCACTTACACTAACTACCTTGCGGTTACTAGTCCAGAGATGGTCCCCCCAAGCGTTAGCCCAAAAAGGAGGAGCCCTCCCTTACCTGAGATAGAAAAATGTGCCTCGGAGCCATCCGTGGGCCCGCGTGAAGGAACTGGCGTGTTTGTTCCCCTGAACAGACCTCGAGTTTTCAAGGTGCGTTAACTGTTTTGAGAGGTTATACTTTTCCCGGAATTTACACACTAACCTTGTGAGTTGAAACACCCCGGCACCGACAGCATAGCTGTGGGTCTTCTCACGGAAGAGAGATAAAAATATTAGGGTTTCAGAACATTTAATTAATCATGAAATTAATCATGGATAGCGAAACCAGAAAGTTAAGACAGAACATCGCCTCATAATTTAATCTTGCAGAATTAGATTTAGTGCCTGATTTTGAGAGCAGATTTTAGATTTTAAGTCGGGATCTTGCTGGATTAAAGCAATTTCTGCCGCATAAGTTTGCTGAATAATTTTAAGGTTGCGATCGCGCTTTTGTCCTGGCTGGATTTTATTAATTAACTTAGTGGCGGTATTGATCTTTAGAAGAGCCTGCTGAAATTCCTGAGATAATTCTGGTCTGATATGCAGTGCTTCTAATTCTTTTACTCTCTGCCCTAAGGCTTTGACTTTTTGATGTTCTTCGTTATATTGCTTCATTAACTTTGCTTGTCTTAGCAAACGGGAGGTAATGCAGTTGAGCAACTCATCTCTGGTGAATGGTTTGGTTAAATAGTCATCTGCTCCCAGTTCCATTCCGTGTCTGATATCTTTTTTGTCAGACATTGCTGTTAAGAAAATAAATGGCACTAGTTCAGTGTTGGCAAATTCACGCATTTCAGCTAGAACCTCATGTCCGTTAATCTCTGGCATCATTACATCACTAATTACTAAATCAGGCATATTTTCCTGCGCCCAAAGAATACCTAAAATTCCATTGTCAGTACTGAAAACTTCAAAATCTTCAGCTTCGAGAAGATCAACAATATTTTCTCTGACATTTAGTTCGTCTTCAATTACCAGAATTTTAGTCATAAAATCAACCAATAACAATAATATTTCACAAATAATATTTCACAATAATTATCATCCAGCTCGTCAGCTAAAATTTTATTGTAAAAGGTATTATATTATTACCAAAAATATTGGAACAGTCAATTTTTTTTATGCTGATGGTTAAATGTAAGTTAAGCATTAATTAATTTGATTTTCATATACTAAGATAGGGCAGAGAAATGGTAAAAATACTTCCCTTGTCAATTTGACTTTCAATAGCTATTTCGCCTCCATGTAAATCTACTGATTTTTTAACAATTGGTAATCCCAAACCAGTTCCTGGAATAGAGCCCACATTATCTGCTCGGTGAAAAGAATCAAACAACTGATCTAAATCTTTAGCAGGAATACCGATCCCAAAATCTTGAATACAGAAGATTGCTTGTTTTGGTTGAGTAATTAAACTGAAGATAACTCGATCAGCATTGGGAGAATACTTAATCCCATTAGATAAGAGATTATATAGAATATGTCTAAGGATTTTTTCGTCCATGAGAACTTGAGCATAGTCTTCATTTTCTGAATGTTCAGATTTTTGCCCATAGTTATTAGCTACATCCAAATAGTTTTTGGTTTGAAAAATAATTTGATGAGTTGTAGTTGTTAAGCTTATTTCTTCAACTACATCTTGACAGAACTGGAGTAAATTTATTTTATTGGGGTTAAGCTTTAACTTTCTGGCATCAGCTTTGCCTAATAACAAGACATCATTTAATAATTCAGTCATATGCTTGACTGAAGCTTGAATTCGGTTCAAATGTCGTAATTTTTTTTCTTCGCCCCATTTGTGACCATAATGTTCTAATAGTTCCGATGAAGACAGAATTGAAGCCAAAGGAGTTCTAAATTCATGGGAGGCCATAGTTACAAATCGACTTTTCAATTCGTTCAGTTTTTTCTCTTGTTCTAAAGTTCGGCGAATATCTTCTTCTGCTTGTTTGCGTTCGGTAATATCACGAACAATCGCCATCACTTCGTGAACATCACTAATCGCAAAGCGGGCTTCGTAACTATAGTTTTTATCTTGTTTAGAAATTTGACATTCTAATAGCTGAACTTCATTGGTGGCAAAAGTCTTGTCAATGCAATTCAATATTGATCTGGCTATATCTGCCGCAAATACGTCATTAATATGTTTGCCGAGGAATTCCTTTTCTGGAGTCAACAAATTTTGCTCTTTAGCTGCTTTAAAATTTACTATGATACCTTCTTGGCTGAAGCGAAAGATTAGGTCAGGAATAGCATCCAAAATAGCACGGTTTGTTGCCATGCTAGAATACAAAGCATCTTGAGCTCGCTTACGTTCGACGATTTCTAATCGTAATAATTCATTGTTGTGAGCTAATTCTAAGGTACGCTGTTTTACCCTGGATTCTAGTTCTTCATGTGCTTGTTTGAGAATTCTTTCGGCTTGTTTACGCTGAGTTATATCAGAGATATAACATCTAACTAGTTGGCTAGCAGAAATTAAATGTATCGATTGCTCAAAATTTTTGTCATTTATTTCTACTTCACGCACTATTGGTACTTTTGCCCCTGTCTTTACCAATGATACTAATGAAACTATTCCAGATAGGATGGGGTGACTTAGCTTCTCTTGTTTTAGAGTAGGAAAGCGTTTGAGTGCAGCAGGATTGAGATAGGTAATATTTCCATTGAAATCAATTTCTATAATCGGATCGGAAAAAAGTTCAGGAAAGGATGCCAAACGCTCCAAAGACTGTTGTATTGAGACTTTGCGTTCTTCATTTGATAAAGTAATAGTTGCAGGAGAAATTCTCTGCTGAGATTGATTTGAATCTCCCAAAAAATAAGTAACATCGGGATCGTTATCATCTTCCCCAGAGAAACAAGGTTTTGGAGCCATCATTGATGATGGATCAATTGTTGTCTGATAAGAAGCAGTCGTACCCTCATAAAAAGTAATCACATCTCCGTCTTGCAAGTCATAGGAGAAGCAACTTTGATTATTGACTTCAATACCATTTCTACTGCGTTTACCGTTTAAATCACCATCAATAATCCGAAACTGATGACTATCAGATCCAGGGATTGTAATTCTAAGTAATGTTGCATGACACCGAGAAATTTTAGGCGAATTGAGAACTATTGAGTTTTTCTCATCTCTACCAATGGAATAAGTTGCAGATTCTAGATTGATGGTACGCTGATTTCCTTGATTTTTAATTACTAATAAGTGCTTTCGAGAATTAAATTTATCCATCATTCAAAACTTATTTATTTTAATTATGTAATGAGGCTGATGTTTTTAAAATTCCCCAAAAACAACCTAAGAGTTACAAATGACTCAAAAAGATCAAGAATCAGGCACAATCTATTACTGAAATTGCGATCGCTACTCTAAACCATACAAATTGTAATATTATTGTCTTAAAAAATTTATGCTGATCGGGCATCACAATACAAGATGACTATATTGTGATTGTTCAATGTCGTTATCACTACTAAATAATCATCAAATTTCCCATCACACCTAAATCTTCATAATCTAGAACATGACAGTGATAGAGGGTTTTAGCAGCGAAATTGCCTTTATAATCACGATTTTTATTACCTGGTTTGTTTAGTTCTAAGATTAGCCTAAACTCTCTAGCCAACTAAGAGTTAAGAAAGATCAATTTAAAAAGAGATCGCTTTCTATTCAAAATAACTTTTTTGAATAGCACAAGTTAAAAATGACGTGTCTTTGGGAAAACTTAAGTAGTACTTTGCTTATACAAATAATTTCAATAATTATGTCTAAACCTAAACCGATGCAATGGGAGAAACTACTTACGCGCGAAAGATTAGGAAAAAATGAATCTGAAGAAAAGAAAGCAGTAACCCGCACTTGTTTCCAGCAAGATTATGATAGATTAGTTTTTTCCTCTCCCTTTCGCCGACTTAAAGATAAAACACAGGTATTTCCATTATCAAAGCATGACTATGTTCGTACTCGCTTGATTCATAGTCTCGAAGTATCTTGTGTTGGTCGTTCTTTAGGTAGCTTAGTTGGGAAAAAAATTATTGAAAGGCATGAACGAAGCCTTGTTACAGAAAAACAAAAGAAAGATTTAGAACCTTTTAATGCCTCTGATTTTGGCGATATTGTTTCTGCTGCTTGCCTTGCACATGATCTTGGTAATCCTCCATTTGGTCATGCTGGAGAAGGTGCTATTGCAACAGCTTTTGATTCTTGGGATAAAAATAATAAAGATGATCTAACTGAAAAACAGAGAAAAGACTTTGGAAAATTTGAAGGAAATGCACAAGGTTTTCGGCTTCTGACGCGCTTAGAAATGTCGCCAAAACCTGGTGGAATGCAGCTAACTTGTCCTACTTTGGCAGCTTTTACTAAATATCCAAGAGAATCATATATTCCTGAAGATCAATTAAAAATATACAAAGGAAGGAAAAGTATTGATAAATATGGCTTTTTCCAATCTGAAAAAGATTTATTTTCTCAAGTAGCAGAAACCGTTGGACTTATTCGTCATGATAAAGATATTGCATTATGGGCAAGACACCCATTAGCTTTTCTGGTGGAAGCAGCCGATGATATTTGTTATCACATAATTGATCTTGAAGACGGCTATCGAATGGGTTATGTGTCATATGCAGAAACTAAAGATTTGCTTAACCAAATCGCTCAATTATCCAACCCAAATGAAGATATTCATAGCGATGGAGAAAAAATCAAACGTCTTCGTGCCAAAGCAATTAACAAACTCATTCTTGAAATAACTGCTCTTTTTGTTGATAAAGAAGATGATTTACTAGCTGGTACTTTCGATGCAGATTTAATATCCTTAAGCAGCTATCGTAATTGTCTTCAAAATATTAAAGATAAAACCAGAGAAAAAGTCTTTAGAAATCCAGAAATAGTTAAGATTGAAATTGCAGGAAACCAAGTAATAAACAATCTTTTTGAAAAGCTTGCTAATGGATTATTACAAAACAATCAAAAAAAAGCTAATTTTGAATATATACTTCCTGTGAAATATCGTCCAATAGAAGGAGATAGTTTGTACAGTAATCTTATGCGAATTACGGATTATATTTCTGGAATGACTGATACTTATGCTACCGAATTATTTCAGCAACTTCAGGGTATTTCTTTAAAGTAGCAGCTATAAAAGCTGGTTGACTGACAAAACTTGTATAATTTTTATGTAATCTGCCTTTACTCAACTTTTAGTTCAGATTGCCAGAACTTAGTTCTAGCAAGAGTTAAAGTCATCTTTGTAGTTGAGTTAATTCTTTTCTGCGATCGCAAAAAAAAGCGATAAATCATACAAGCTATATATAGACGGGGTTTTAGATACTTTTGTCAGTCAATCAGGGTATAAAAGTTAATCGATCAGACCAGTATCTATATCTGATACAGGAATTATTTCTTCATTCCTTCCTTATCCTTCATCTTTCATCCTTTCACTCCCAGTCCTCCCAATCCTGATTAAAGATTGAGGTATTAGGAAATGCGGTAGGATTGCCACTCTCTTTGAGCCTCTTTTTTAATAATTGCAGTTGCTTTTCCTTAATAAAGGATTCATCTACCAATTGATAGGGCATAATTTCTTCTTCCAAACCAAATACTGCGGTTATTCCCGCAGCAGCGCCCGAAGACCATTCAAAGGAATGTACTCGATAGGCAGCAGCAGCAATATGACTGGTGGCAATACTCTTACCTGCTACAATCAAATTATCAATTTCCTGAGGAATCATCGCTCTTAAGGGAATTTGAAAAGGATAAGCTTGTCCAGCACCTTGTCTTTCTCCTTCACGTTCTGTATTGCCCGCTTTCTCCGCAGGGCTTTCGTTCATACAGGGATGAAAATCGATCGCGTAATGACCAACGCCTACAGAATCGGGATAGATACTAGAGCGAGTCCGTCTGGTAATTTTATCGATATCCATGTCTTTGTTAATGACTGCTTCTCGACCGCCAATCTTGGTCCATAATTGACGATAAGTTTGAGAATTAAGATTTTGAGGGTAATATTCATCTTTATAGTCGGCGCGAGAAATATCAATTTCGGTCACGGTAAAGCCTTGGGAATATCCTGGAGAAACTCTCCCAATAATTCTTCTCCCCTCTCTGATGTAGGGGTATTTTGATAAACCATGAACTGTACCCATGGGTGAATCTAACCCCCTAAGTAACCGATGATTAGGGTGCGGTTTTTTAACACCATCTCCTAACTGGGAATCTGTGGTTCCCTGCACGAGCCAATAAAAATAACCCAGAGCATGATCTTCCCCTCGGCTCAAAGTTTTAGTACGCAATCCTCCCATCCAGCCACCAGGTTGAAGCTGACCTAATATTTTTAACTGATTACGACTATAAACTAGATTATCTTCCGCTGTTCCTGGGCGATAATCGTTACCCCAAGTCCAATTCTGCATGGAGATATCCCCAGGGGTAGGCGCAGTGAACTCAATACCTCTAAATTTTTCTAAATTTCCTGACTCAGGACTCCAGATACGGCGATAGGTAAAAACTAAGTTAAAATCAGCTAATCTTTCTAGTTCATAACTATAGTAGTTTTGATGCCTGTCATAGAAGGGAGGCTTCTCATGTTCTTGAGGATCTTCTGTTGCCTCCATGGCAAAGGTATAGGTAAACCCTTGGGTGCAGTAGGGATCGCCATCAATACTGGAAGAAGATGGTTCAAAGGACGAAAGAGGATCAATTCCCAAGCGATAAGGGACATCGGCTAATGCGACAATTTCTCCAGTTTCTGTAGCTTCGATAACGTACCAATCTGGAGCTCGATCAGAAGTATTTGCCGGAACAAAGCGAATTATTTCTTTCTTGAGCCTGCTGGAATCTTCATAGCTATAGGCATCATCGATAGTGCCAGATAGAGGCAGAGTATTCAGGGGTAGATCTTTATTCTGAGGACTATGTTGAATGGCAACGGCACTCATGATTTGTTTTCCTGTTCCTTTGTCCTTAACAGCTTCAATCTCTAAATCTTTGATCACCGTAGTCGGAAACCATTTTAAAGTGCCTTCCCCTTTTTTCTCCGCATCTTTGAGCTGTTCCCACATCACCTGATGAGCATCTTTGGGCAAAAAACAAGAACTGCTGACCCAACAATCTCCAGGATTTAACTGATTGTAAAACTTGGCAATACGCTCTCTAAATTCTAAGTAGCCACTAGGAAAAAACAAACGAGAACGTTGAGTAGTTCGTTCATCTAGGGCGGAAGTCCCCTGAGCAGAAATCTGACCCCCCACCCAGTCAGTAATTTCGGTCATACAGACTGTTTTTCCTGCTAGTAAAGCTTCGTAACTGGCAGCTACTCCAGGTAATCCAGCACCAATCACTAGTAGTTCACATTCTTCGGTACGGTCTATACTAGGCTGATCTGCTCTAGCTGATAACCCTAAATCCCAAACAATTAAACCCAAAGATACTGATAATAGTGATTTGATCCAACCTAATGACGACACCTCATACCCCCTGCTGTATGGCAACTCAATCAATATAGTTCCCAATTAGATATTTTTTCTACAGTTTGCTACCGAATCAGTCGATTATTTGATGCCTTATACTAATTCCCAGCATTGTTGATGACTCCCCTACTAAAAAATATACCAACGCTTAATTAAGTAACTATTAGAATGTCTAATCCGCTGTTAATTAATTTAGCCGTCTTGTTTGATAAACCGACAGGTATTGCTACCTATGCTCAAAACATTATTAACAGTTTAGATAGTTTAAATCCGATCTTGTTGACAGCTCAAACTTTTGCCAGCTTTGAGCAATATGAGATCGCAGATAACATGACTCCTGCTCAAGGCAGTATCGGGCATCTCAGGCGTTTGTGGTGGACACAGTTACAGTTACCGAAGATTTATCAAGAATTAAAAGCAGATTTAATCTACTCCCCCATACCAGAAGCTCCTCTATATAGTAAGTCTCGCTATATCGTGATGGCACACGATATTATTCCTCTGCGTTTTCCTCGTCGGAGTTCTCCTCTGACTAATTATTTTCGCTATGTTGTCCCGCAGGTATTACAACAAGCAGAACATATTATTTGCAACTCTCAAGCTACTGCCCAGGATTTAATAGATTATTATGGCGTTGTGGCTAACAAAGTTACACCGATTTTACTCGGATACGATGCAGCTAATTTTTATCCCAGAGAACAATCTGCTGGCTCTCAACAGCCCTACTTTTTATATCTTGGTCGTCAAGATCCTTATAAAAATTTAGAGGGTTTAATCAAGGCTTTTGCCACTATCCCTAATCAAGATTATCATCTGGCGATCGCAGGTTCAACTGATCCCCGTTTTACCCCTCTATTAATACAACAAGCTCAAGAATTAGGGGTTGCCAACCGTGTTAAATGGCTTAATTACCTCTCTTACCAAGAATTACCTGTAATTATTAGCAATGCAGTTTCTCTGGTGTTGCCGACTTTTTGGGAAGGTTTTGGACTGCCTGTATTAGAGGCAATGGCTTGCGGGATTCCTGTAATCACTTCTAATTTAGCTTCTTTGCCCGAAATCACTGAAGATGCAGCATTATTAGTTGATCCTTATAACAATGCAGCAATTACCGCAGCTATGATTGAAATAACTCAAGATCATGAAATGCGATCGCAATTGAGCAAACTAGGTATTCAACAAGCACAAAAGTTTAGCTGGGCAAAGACAGGTAGAAAAACTAGAGAAGTTTTACAACAATTTCTTTAGCCTGTGTGATTCCTAAAATCTTACAGTTAGTCCCTTTCTTTTTCTGCCTTCTGCCTTCTGCCTTGACCGAAGGGAATCCTTTAGGGCTGCCTTCTGCCTTCTGCCTTGACCGAAGGGAATCCTTTAGGGCTGCCTTCTGCCTTCTGCCTTGACCGAAGGGAATCCTTTAGGGCTGCCTTCTGCCTTGACCGAAGGGAATCCTTTAGGGCTGCCTTCTGCCTTGACCGAAGGGAATCCTTTAGGGCTGCCTTCTGCCTTGCCCCTAGGGCGCTGTTAACTGAAAAGATAATGCAATATTGAGTAAACAAATCTAAACTATGATCGGATGAGATTTAATTATATTTTAAGTATTAACGTAGCTTAAAAAACTTAATCGGGTAGCTAAGTTGGTGACGATTACATTAGTGCAGAGCCGTTGAATTACAGGAGAAAAACTATTGCAATTATTTAAGTTAAAAGAATGGACGGGCAACTATAGAGGAGACTTGCTAGCTGGGGTTCTGGTAGCTTTGGCTTTAATTCCCGAAGCGATTTCCTTTTCGATTATTGCAGGAGTCGATCCGAAAGTCGGACTATATGCTTCTTTTATTATTGCAATCATTACAGCTATTTTTGGTGGTCGCCCAGGAATGATCTCCGCTGCCACTGCTGCTACCGCTTTGTTGATGTATCCCTTAGTATCATCGGTTACTAAAAGTGGCGGTGATGGATTGCAGTATTTACTGGCTGCTTCGATTTTGGCAGGTATTCTCCAGCTATTTTGGGCTGCAATTAAATTGGCAAAACAATTAAAATTTGTTTCCCGTGCTGTAATGATCGGCTTTGTCAATGCCCTTGCCATTTTGATTTTTACAGCTCAACTACCAGAAATAACGGGAGAAAATGCTTCCTTGGCTGTCTATGCTATGGTTACTGCTTCCTTGGCGATTATTTATTTATTACCTCGCCTGACTAAAGTTATTCCTTCTCCTTTGGTAGCAATTATTGTCATTACCATTATTTCGGTGTTTAGTAATAGTGGTGTAGCTACAGTTGGCGATCGCGGAGCCCTCCCCTCGACACTGCCAAGCTTTGGGATTCCTCAGGTACCCTTTACCTTTGAAACACTACAGATTATCTTTCCCTATGCGATCGCTATTTCTTTAGTAGGGTTACTGGAATCTTTTCTTACAGCTAACGTGGTTGACGACTTGACTGATACTTCCAGCAACAAAAATAAAGAAGCTTATGCTCAGGGGCTCGGCAATTTTGTCAGTGGTCTATTTGGCGGGATGGCTGGCTGCGCCATGATTGGTCAGTCGGTAATCAATATCAAGTCTGGAGGACGAACTCGTCTTTCTACTCTCAGCGCAGGAGTCTTTTTACTGCTGTTTATGTTGTTCTTGGGAACTCAGGTAGAGAAAATTCCTATGGCAGTATTGGTCGCTATCATGATCATGGTATCTATCGGTACCTTTAACTGGTCTTCCCTCAAGCAGATTCGTAAAATCCCTCGTAGTGAAACGGCGGTAATGATCACTACCGTAGTCATGACCATTTTTTCTCATAATCTAGCAGTGGGAGTATTAAGCGGAGTGGCATTGAATGCTGTATTGTTTTCCCGCAAAATTGCCCAGATCGTATTTGTTGATAGCATCATTGATTCTCAAGGAGAAAAACGAGTTTATAATGTTGGTGGTCAGATCTTCTTCGTCTCAGTTAATGATTTTCTCAACGCTTTTAACTTTAAAGAAGATGTCGAATTTGTCAAAATTGACCTAACCCATGCTCATCTTTGGGATCAATCAGCGATCGCTGCTTTGGATAAAGTTGTAATTAATTTTCGTCGTAATGGTGCAGAAGTTCGAGTGGTCGGTTTAAATAAAGCTAGTGCAACTTTGGTTGATAAACTAGCCGTACATGATAAATCTGACTCTTTGGAGGATTTGGCTAGCCACTAGTAGTATGTCAATGTTGAAATGAAATGAAAAAAATTCTCTTATGCACTGATGGTTCTGCATATTCTCAGGTAAGTTATGAATATGCAGCCTGGCTAGCACAGCAAACAGATATTTCTATCGAGGTTCTTTATGTTACAGATCGTCGTGGAGAACAGGCAGTAGGAACAAGTGATTTTTCAGGCAATATTGGTATCGATTCATATCAGCAGCTCTTAAACGAGCTAGTGGAAATAGAAGCCAATAAAGCCAAGATCAACCATCAAAGAGCCAAGATCATTTTGCAAGAAGCAAGACATTTTTTTGATGATCGCCAGATTCAGAATATTAAATTAACCCATGAAACTGGGTTTTTAGTCGATTTATTTCATGAATTAGAGCAAGATAGCGATCTGATTATTTTAGGCAAGCGAGGAGAAAACGCCAACTTTGCCACGGAACACTTAGGGGCAAACATGGAGCGAATTGTACGTTCTAGCCATAAACCTTGCTTAGTTACTCCCAGAGAATTTCAACCAATAAAGAGGATTTTATTAGCTTACGACGGTGGGAAAAGTTGTCAAAAAGCGATTGAATACCTGAGCCAATCACCTGTTTTTAGAGGGTTAGATCTACATATTATTACAGTGGATACGGGAAATACCGAAAAGGCAAACAGGAACTTAAGTTTTGCACAAAAAATTATGGAACAAGTTGATTTTAACCCAACCTTACAACTCTTAACAGGTAACCCCGAAACCGAGATGGAAAAATATATAGCAGACAACAACATTGATTTTCTAATTATGGGAGCCTACGGTCATAGTCGTATTCGTCACTTAATAATTGGTAGCACTACTGCTCAAATGCTACGTAATTCTCATATTCCTGTTTTATTGTTTAGATAATCAATCACAAAAAGTTGCCCAAAACTTTATAAATCAAGGCTTGATCAAATAGCAGGAAAAAATTGATGTTTACTGATAATTTAAATCTGCCAATCTCCCGTGATCGCCTTACTCAGAGCGATCAAATTTTAATTTTACCTGGTTTGACCTGGGAAGATTATGAACAATTAATTTCCCAAGATTCTAATTATCTTATTTCATATTTTAAAAATAAAATTATAATTGTGTCTCCTACCAGAAATCATGAACGGTTAGCAGAAATAATACACGATTTAATTAATGCTTATTGTCGAAAATACTCGGTCAAATATTGGGCATTAGGCTCTGAAGATATCAAAAAAGAGCCTGTTGTAGGTAAGCAACCAGACAAGTCTTATTGTTTTGAAACTCTCAAAGACTCTGATACTCGTGATTTGGCTATTGAAGTTAACTATACTAGTGGGAGCATTGCTGACCTAGAAAAATACAAAGCTTTGGAAGTACGAGAAGTATGGTTCTGGGAGAAAAATCAGATTAATTTTTACTGGTTAGAAGATGATAATTATCTATTAATATCCAAGAGCAAAACTTTAAACAAAATATCATCTGCATTGCTAACTCAATTTGTGAATCGATCATTAACATCAGAAGATAACTTAACTATCCAAACCCAATTTTTCGATCAATTATAGTCATTCCAAATAGAAACTATACGAAATAAAATTATGAGTATTGACAGCAATTGCCCCTTTGAGGGAATCGCTTAAAAGCTGAATTATCTAATTATGCAATAAATTTATGGCTAAAGAATGGGAATCCCAAGATTATCAGAACGCTCTTGAGGAGTTGAATCTGGAACTACAAAAAAATCCTGATAACACTGATGTTTACTATCGTCGCAGCCAACTTTACTATACTTTAGATGACTATACCTCAGGAATTAAAGACCTAGACGCTATTTTGCAGCGCAATAGCAAAGATGCTTTAGCTTATATGTTTCGCGGTTATGGGTATGGACAATTAAAAAATTACCCACAAGCAATTACCGACTATAACGCAGCGATCAAGCTCTATCCTAATTATGCTAAGGCGTATTTTAATCGTGGCACTGTTTATCATAATCTGGAACAATATCAAATGGCGATCGCCGACTTCGATCAGGCAATTGGACTTAACCCCAGCTACACTGATGCCTACTACAATCGAGCCATTGCCCACAACAAACTAGAGCAATACAATATGGCGATCGCCGATTATACTCAGGTGATTCGTCTCCAGCCTGATGACGAAGAAGCTTATTATAATCGTGGCAATACCTACAACAAGGTTAAACAATATCGCGAGGCACTCTGGGATTACAATCAGGCAATTTCCCTTAATCCAGAAGATCTTGAAGCCTACTACAATCGAGCCAATGTTTACCACAAAACTCAAGACTATTTAAAAGCGATCGCTGACTATAGTCACGTAATCAAATACAATCCTCGCCACGCACCAACTCATTTCAATCGGGGAACTACTTATTTATCTGCCCAAGATTATCAAAAGGCGCTCGTTGACTTTAGTACCGCAATTCGTATCAATCCTAACTATGCTGAAGCTTATTATAATCGGGCTGTGACACATAACAAGACTAAAGAGTATCAAAAGGCGATCGACGATCACCAACAGGCAATTAAGTTCAAGCCGAACTACGCTGAAGCCTATGGTAACTTAGGTTTGGTTTATCAAACTTTGGGAGAAAAACGCCAAGCAGTCAAGAATCTGCAACAGGCTGCAAAACTATTTAAAGAACAAAACAACCTGGCTTTATATAAATATGTAGAAAATAAGCTAGAGGAAATTCAATAATATTCAATACTTCTAAACACGTCTCAACTTAAAAGCGATCGCCCTGATTCCCAAATCGGCGTAGAGCGATCGTTTATTCCCTGACTAAACATTTTATGATTAATTAAATCCAGCAGGATCGATTTCTCCAGCAGAACATACATTACGAGACTTAACGGTTTTTCCCTGCTCAAATAGTTCTGTCATTGTAGTATCGGAATCAATATCGCCTTTCAAATTAAGCTTTAACTCTCCGATCATTCGCCTATTGGTTGGCTGATTATCAGTAGCACAGGAAATAGCTACTTTGTTGCCCGCATCATTACCAAAAGCTTGATCAAACTCGGTCAAAATTTCATCGGAGGTAACAATCATGCCCAGATTCGAGGCAAATAGTTCTCTTACTTCAGAATTGTTAACTTGATCCAGCAAAGTTAAAGACTCTCGATAGTATTCTTCGGGAGTTTCACTATAACAAGTGCCATGTTTATACCACTCATGTAGATGTAAATCTGAGGCTACACCTGGCATTTTTTGCTTTAGTTCCTGAAATAGCTCGTCAGATAAACTAATGGGGGGCATTTCTGACCATTTTTTGTTTTTGTCAAGAGCTTTAATATCGCTGCTGACATTACAGTAATCATTACCTCTAGGCTGTGGCCACAAACCATGGAGAGTAAAATTTGAGGCATCAAATCTTTCTGTGGTCTGAGTTTCACATTCAGTTTTATTTTGATGAGTCTCACAAAATGCAGGCTGCCAACTAATTGCTAGTAAATTGTCAGAATTGGAAATCGGTGCAACTCCGCCATCAGAATCCCCCAATAATTTACCGCAGCTAATATCAACCCATCGCTGCTGGGGTTTGGCATCCTCGATTGTTAAGTAATAATAAGTCTCGTCTGGTTTATTCTTAGCAGTAACTGGATAAGTATCACCTGGAGTCAATCTAATATCCTCTGGATTAGTTCTTTTTCTAATTGATTGAAAAGCTTGACAAGCATACCTCGCCTCGAATTGATCGTCTAAGGCTACGCTTGCCTGCACTGGATTTATCCATAAACTTAAGCCGAACCAGATGGCAATCGTCAGTATTGATAATCTTCGTAACGCTAGCATAAGCAGAATAGTTGTATTTAACACAAATAGGCTACCAGCTAGACTCAAGTCGTAAAACGAACAACGCCAAAGATTTATGAAAAGTAATGTTTTAGCTTCCGTCCGTGAAGCCCCGCGTTCTGCCTAACGGCCGAACGTCGGGATGAGAGGGCGGACTGGGTTTAACTTGGTATGTTTTGATTCTCAATATACTTTTTTAATACGGATATTGTTACTCCACCACAAGATGCAACAAAGTAAGATTCATTCCAAAATACTTTTTTCCAAAATACTTTGTTTATTTGTTCGGGAAATTCTTGTCTCAATCGCCTACTGGTAACTGACTTAATATTGCCTATGAATTTGGGTAGTTCCATTTGTGGGTAGTACTGAAATAACAAATGTATATGATCGTCTTCTCCATTGAACTCAATCACTTTGCAATCCCATTTTTCACACAAGTCAGTTATCACATCTCTTAACCTACTGATCATGTCGCCAGTTAAAACTTTTTTTCTGTACTTGGTTGTAAGAACCAAATGAGCTTTCATGTCTGATACAGATCTGGCACTAGAGACAAAATCATTTTTCATGATCTTCTGTTATAATCACTGTAGTATATTTTAACAACGTTAATTTTGCTGTACAACTACCAGTATCGACTGAAACCCACTACAGAGCAGAAGCTAGTACTCAATGAGTGGCTTCGGATTTGCCAGTATTGGTATAACCGTCAGCTAGGAGAAAGATTTGACTGGTGGTCGCGAAATCGTAGCTACATTGATAGGTGTCCTTTGGTGTGCCACCTACCAGAATTAAAAGATAAACCTGAGTTTTACGGGCAGAAAAAGCAACTACCGATTATCAAACAAGATTTGGTTACTATCGGCTGGAGTGGCGAATTATTAGACTTTAATTCTGTGCCATCTCAGACGCTACAAGAGGTATGCAAACGAGTAAAACTAGCATTTACAAGGTTTATAGGGGGAGATAAAAACGGCAAGCGTTCTGGTAAACCAAGGTATAAAAATACCGCACGTTTCAGGTCAATGATATTTGAGGGAGCAAAGCTTCATTCTTGCTCTATCGGAGGTAAATGGCTGTACCTATCGCTGCCTAAAATTGGCATAATTAATGTGCGCCACCATAGACCGTTACCTAATGGTACAGTTTTAAAGCAAGTTCAGATAATCAAAAAGTCTGATGGCTGGTACATTAATCTAAGACTAGAAGACAAAACTGTTCCTGACTTTCAATCTGATATTGTTCCTACTTGGGATAATTCTCTGGGTATGGATGCGGTTCTTCATGAAGCTGATTATCTGGCTACTAGTGAAGGAGTTAAGCTGCCTAGTCTTAAGTCTTTTCGTAAGTCTCAGGGTAAACTAGCGTCTGTATCAAAGCGCAAATCTGCCAAAAACAAAGGCAGTAAATCAAGACGTAAACTAGCCAAATGCGAAGCAAAGCTACATCAACAGATAGCTCGTGCTAGAAAAGACCATGCTTACAATACCGCCCACACACTACTGAAAACGGGCAAAAAAGTTTTCTTTCACGAAAAGCTTAACCTTGCTGGGTTGAGTCGAAGGAATAGAGCAAAAACTGATACTGATGGTAAATTTTTACCTAATGGGCAATCAGCCAAATCAGGATTAAATAAATCTTGGGCTGATGCTGCTTTTGGTCAGTTTTTCAACATACTAAAGTTCAAAGCTGAAAAAGCTGGAGCTTTGGTGATACCTGTGAATCCACAATACACCTCAATGCTGTTGCCGTACAAAGATGAGTTGGTCTTTACTGACTGCGATATTCGAGAATATTGGGATGAAGAATTAAAACTCTTAATTGACCGCGATCTAGCAGCGGGAATCAATATCAAGAGAGTGGGGCTGGACTTGTTCCCCACTATAAAACGCCGTAGGGGGAATCCAGTAGTAGTTGCTTCTGCTACTAATAGTACCCTAAAGGAAGTTCTGACTGCCTTGCAAGGTTTTCAGAAGCCAGCGTTGTATGCGTAGCATCAGCGTCTGGAGAAGTCACTCAGAATCTGGTAGGGACATCGGTTCATTCAATTATTCATTTTTGATTAAGGACCACATTCATTTTGAAACATTGTATTAGCATTCGAGAGTGTAAATTTAGCTGTAACCTATGAAAAAGTTATTCAAACAGATAACAACTATCTTCTGTTTATGCTGTTTTCTAGTTGTAAATAATTCATCCAGAGTATTGGCTGACGGACTATTTCCCGATTTGGACGGTGCAGCCTTGGAATCGGAAATAGCCAGAGAATATTCCCCCGAACGAACACTAGGCTATAAGAAGGGAAGGGATATTCTTTACACCAAGATTGATAATCAAAATGGATTAGTTACTGGAATCTATACTGGTTATTCCGCAACTATAGATCCCGATTCTGATAAACCCAGAAATGATGCCACGGCTCAAAATATCAATGCTGAACATATCTATCCTCAAAGCAAGGGAGCTAAGGGGTCAGCTAAAAGTGATTTACACAGCCTTTTTGCCAGCCGCGCGCAGGTAAATTCTTCTAGAAGCAATAGTCCTTTTGCCGAAATCAATGACACTTTGACCCAAAAATGGTTTAGAAATGATCAACAATTGACCACAATACCAACTCAGTTCATTGATCAATATAGTGAAGCTATCAACAACAGGTTGTTTGAACCGAGAGAGAATAAGAAAGGAGATGTGGCTCGTGCTATGTTCTATTTCTATACAGTTTATCGCTTCCAAGCCGATGAAGAAGATCCCAATTACTTTCCTCTACAACAAAATACTCTTTGTCGATGGGATTTTATCGATCCCATAGATAGCCAAGAACAAGAACGTTCTGGTAAAGTTGCTGAGTTTCAGGGTAACGAGAATCCCTTTGTCATCGATGCTAGTTTGGCGAAGAGAACATACTGTCGATAAGTTAGAGCTTGGTAATATATTTGAAGTATTTGATTGAAAAGAGGAAATATAAAATTATCCTCCAATTAATTGAGCTAGACATACATTTTGTAGAGATAATAAATAAAGAAATACCAAACGACCCTTCCATAGTATTTATCTAGCTCAAAATGACTAAAAAATGACTAATATTTCTTCTCTCGATTTTGTCATCAAGCTAGCTCTTATCCTCATTTTTAGTATTTTGCCCTCCTTGGTTTATTTGCTCATATTCCAAAAAGCGAAAAAACGTTGGCAGACGAGGTTAAGACGCGCCCAAATCTTAACTGCATACCATCAAAGCTATCGAGATGGAGTACATCGTGATTCCTACGGTTACAGTCGCGATTCCTACCCCTTAAGAGAGCGCCGTAGACCAGTGACTAAATATTTTATTGGCGATACTACTTGTGTTAATAATGCACACTCTCCTTATATCCGCTGTGCCATTAATCCTGATGGTCCTTGTGATCAGTGTGTACATTACGAAAAGCATCAAAATCCTAATGAGTGAAGATAGAACACGAAGTTTTCTCCATTATCCCTGATCTAACAGCGAGAATAACCTAATTGAGGTGCTGTTTTAATATAGTGGAGCTAATTAACAACAGAAAGTGGTTACTAACCTCAAAATATAATGTTTGATCTCCAGCTTATTGTTAACGGCATCGCCGTTGGTAGTATTCTTGCATTGGCTGCTATTGGCTTGACCCTAACTTATGGCATCCTCAAGCTGTCTAACTTTGCTCATGGAGACTTTATGACTCTAGGAGCCTATCTAACCTGGCTAGCTAATACAGGTGGGTTAAATATCTGGTTGGCAATGATCTTGGGAGCAGTCGGCACAATTATAGCTATGTTGGTTGCGGAATATCTCCTGTGGCAACCTATGCGCGATCGCCGTGCCAATGATACCACTCTGATTATTATTTCTATTGGGCTAGCTCTATTTGTCCGCAACGGCATCTTATTGCTTTATGGCGGTGGTAATAAGCTATATGAGTTACCCGTAGTTCGAGCTTTAGAGTTTGGCGAGTTGAAAATTGCTTATTATCGGGTAATTGTTGTCGGGTTGGCGATCGCTGCAATCATTGCTCTACATCTAATTTTACAAAATACCAAAATTGGTAAAGCCATGCGGGCGGTTGCCGATAATATTGATTTGGCAAGGGTTTCCGGGATTAATGTCGAAAGGGTTGTCTTGTGGACATGGATAATTACAGGGACGTTAACCGCTTTTGCTGGGGCAATGTACGGTTTGATTGCTGTGGTGCGCCCTAACATGGGTTGGTTTCTAATTTTGCCGATGTTTGCCTCTGTAATTCTGGGGGGTATTGGTAATCCTTATGGTGCGATCGCTGGAGCTTTTATTATTGGTATTGGCCAAGAATTAAGCATCCCTCTATTGGGTTCGGAATATAAGCTAGGAGTTGCTTTGGCGATTATGATCTTTATTCTTTTGGTACGTCCGCAGGGACTATTTAAAAATTGAAGAGGACAGGAGTGGCGAATCAAATTCGCCACGGTAAGCTGTCTGTGGAATTATCTTAAATAACCTTGGTTGAGATTTTTCCATGTCTGATAATCGATATTACAAATTAACAAATAATATATTAATGGAATTGAGACACTTTACTTATATACAAAGGCTTATTATAAGGAGTGCAAACCAAAATGGTTGAAAAGTTACAAGCTAAAGAAATTAAGCCAAGACTAGATGATTTGATAGCAGAAGCAGAAAATGTAAGCACAGCTCTAGTAGGAGAGACAAATTAGGTATAAAAACTGGTTTATGAAAAGAAGATTATGTTCGAGATGGGGGTGGTAGGTGTAGAGGGAAAGGAAAAAGGAGAAAACAAGGAAAAAGTGGGGATATGGGGGGAAAGAATAATGTCAAAAAAAATTCGACGAATGATTCGCCCATAGCAAAAAAACCAGAATCAGCTAGGTTAGCAAAACTACGGAATAGAATTAAAAACATTCATGCTTTACAAGAGACGAAGCTAACCGAGGGAGTAGACGGTATCGAAAAATATGTAGAAGATGTCGAAGGTGACTGGCTGGAAAATTGGAATGGCGGAGAATAAAATACTTGCCAAAACACAATCAAACGCTACAATAGTCAGGGTTGCAACTGAAGACTACAACTAATAACAGCCATTAATTTAGGATAGTGGGGCAATGAAGTTTCTAGCTCTCCATCCCCACCATCTACCCTATCTCCATAAAGACTGTTTCTTAGACAATAGCAGGTAGATACTGGTTGATTAGCTGACGATATTCGCTCTTTTGTTTTACGCCTTTGACTTCCTGTAGTAGTTCTTGGTCACGAAAGAATTGCACCGTAGGTGTTCCCACAACTTGACCCATTTCGGCGATTTCTGGATTAGCAACTATGTCTATTTCCACGAAGTGAATTTGCTCTTCATATTCCTGAACTACCTTATTTAAGATTGGCGAGAGAATTTTACAAGGACCACAGGTAGGAGAAACATATTTCACCATGACCAAGCGATCGCTTTCGTGAAATAGCTTTCTCAGGGCATAGCCACCCACATGACTGGTAGCACTGATCTCAAAGTCTGCTTGACTCACTACTACGGCTTTAGTTGTAGGTGCTGACGCGGCTTCTGATGTGCTTTCTGGAGATTGTTCGTATTCAATAATGAGATTTTCCTCTGAGAGCCATCTTTCTGCTGATAATGCTGCCATACAGCCTGTTCCTGCTGCGGAAACTGCTTGACGATATTCGTGGTCTTGTACGTCTCCTGCTGCATATACTCCCTGAACGGAGGTGGCAACTGTCCCTGGGGTTACGGTAATGTATCCCACCTCATCTAATTCAAGTTGGTTGGCAAACAAGTTGGTATTGGGTCGATGTCCGATGGCATAAAACAAACCATTGGCTCTAATCTCTGATTCAACTCCTGTTTGATTATTACGGATCTTAATCCCCGTCATGCGACTATTTTCGCCATATACATCCACTGCTTCTGTATGCCAATGGACAGTGATTTTAGAGTTATTTAAAACTCGATTTTGCATCGCTTTACAAGCACGTAACTCTCCACTACGTATCAAGAGATGAACTCTTCTGCCATATTTGGTTAAATAGACCGCTTCTTCTGCTGCGGAATCCCCGCCACCAATTACAACCAGTTCTTTGCCATTAAAAATGGGGCTGGCACCGTCACAGATTGCACAAGCAGAGATACCATTATTCCAGTATTGTTGCTCGCTGGGTAAGCCTAAACGCTTGGCAGTAGCTCCCGTGGCAATAATCACGCTATTGGCTTTGACTTCTCTCTCTGTTGAGGTGATCGTAAAAGGACGCTGAGAAAAATCTACTCTGATTACGTCCTCGGTATAGCATTCTGTTCCCCATCTGAGGGCTTGCGATCGCATTCTCTCCATAAGCTGAGGTCCTGTAATTCCTTCAGGGAAGCCAGGAAAGTTCTCTACTTCTGTCGTAGTCATTAACTGTCCCCCAGGTACTCCTCCCGCCTGTAAACCTTCAAACATGACTGGTTTTAAGTTAGCCCTAGCTGCATATATCGCCGCCGTATATCCTGCTGGACCAGAACCAATAATTACTAAATTTTCTATGTTTTGCTCTACCATAATTAAAATAAAATCTCAAAAAACAAACTCATAACGACTACGCTTTTGCTATTATAACCATCCCTAGTAAATAAACGCAAGTAAAAAAAATGAATTTAGCTTAACGGCGGGAAGCCCCGCGCTGTAATTATTTTTGAAGTGAGAACGGAAAAAACTTATTCAGCTTCGGGATGAAAGCCGACATCAAATAGTTAATGAGCAACTCATTAAAGCTTTACATAGTCTTGTCTCCAGTCATTGTATAATCATTTCAGAGCGTATGAATGGGATGTCAATATCCGAACATCGGTAGTAAAACAAAAACCTAAAATTGGCAGCACCTTGAAAACTGAACATATAGGGTTGTAGACAGGAAATAGTCTCGTTTTGGAGGCTCGTTGTCTACGTAAAATGTTCATCGCAAGAAGCGCAAAAATGAGGTCTTGGGGGTTTCCCCCATGAGCAATTTTTGTAAGAAGGATCATTTTAAAAGCTGTACCCAGGGACGCTGGGGAATGGAAACTGCCTGCTGACAAGTCCGCGTCGCCTGTGCTTTGCCAGGCGTTTATGTCGGACGCAGCGTACTGTCGGGGTTGTACGGTCTTGTACTGTACATCTAGATAAGTGCTACGCAGGAATACCTGGTCGTGAGTCTAGGGAAGCCCGCGTTTATGCGTAGCATCAACGTCGGGAGAACGTCACAAACTTAGTTTAAGGGCATTAACAGGAACATCATCCCAAGATTCTACAGTACGCAAACTAGCTACCCAACCATTTTGCTTTTGCTGATCTGTAAGACTATTTTGCCAATTCTGATGACAATCGTTAGCGGCATCTTGATCGAGACAGGCAATGCAGGCATGAATTAAACCGCCTGGATCAATTTGTTCATTTACCCATATGGTTATTTGTGACATGAGTGTGTCATTAGGGTGATATTAGTTGGTTATATGTATCATTTAAAACAAATTATAGCGAAACCCCACAAGCAATTCACCACCAAAAGTGATTCACTAACTAAAGCTTGAGGATAGGATATTATCTCGTGAACTTTATCGAGAACTTTTTGGTTAGATAGAATATGACCAGACCAATTTCTGTCGGAGTAATTTTAGGAACTCGCCCTGAAGCAATCAAGCTAGCTCCAGTTATCAAACAACTTAACAATCTTACCCAAATCAAAACCCATCTAATTCTTACAGGACAACATAGAGAAATGGTTGATGGAGTCATGAAGCTATTTGATTTGAAAGCTGATTATGACTTAGGCATTATGAAACCCAAGCAAACTTTAACTGGTATCACCTGTGATAGTTTGCAAGGATTAGCCAAGATTTTTGCCCAGATCCAACCACAGTTAATTTTTGTCCAGGGTGATACCACCACTGCTTTTTCCGCTGCTTTAGCAGCATTTTATCAGCAGATTCCTGTGGCTCACGTTGAGGCGGGCTTACGTACAGACAACTTATATAATCCTTATCCTGAGGAAGCGAACCGTCGTCTAATATCACAGATTTCTCAATTCCACTTTGCACCGACAAAATTAGCCGTAACCAATCTGCAAAAATCGGGAGTGACAGGAGAAATTCATCATACGGGTAACACCGTAATTGATACTCTGTTAACAGTGGCGGATAACCAGCCTGAATGTCAGGTAACAAATTTAGATTGGTCAAAATATCGAGTATTACTCGCTACGGTTCATCGACGGGAAAACTGGGGAAAACCACTAGAAGATATTTTACAGGGGTTTATTACTATCCTGGAGCGTTTCCCTGATACTGCCTTGCTTCTCCCTTTACACCGTAACCCCACCGTGCGGGAACCGATCAAAGCAGCGTTAGGCGATCGCCCTAGAGTATTTCTCACGGAACCACTGGACTATGGCGAATTAGTGGGAGCAATCGATCGCTGTCATCTATTGCTAACGGATTCAGGTGGTTTACAAGAAGAAGCACCGAGTCTAGGTAAGCCTGTATTAGTGCTGCGAGAAACCACCGAACGACCAGAAGCCGTTCAAGCTGGTACAGCAAAATTGATTGGTACCAATCCTCAAGCAATTGTCGATGCAACTGCCGAATTGCTGGAAAACTCTGCTCTATATAAGCAAATGGCAACCGCCATCAATCCCTTTGGTGATGGTCACGCCTCTGCTAGAATCGTTAAAATTGTTCAGGATTATCTACTCCAGAAATCATTACAAACATAATTGATTGTTTAAGGCTGTTATTTATTGGTCACTGATCACTGGTAACTGGTAACTGGTAACTGCTTACTGCCAATTTCCGACTAAAACATAGGAAGCCCAGTAATAGGGATGGGGTGGAAGTTGCTGGAGTTCGGGGGATGGAGGACTGGCACGGAGCGACTTGATTAGAGACAACTGAGCTTTTTGCAGAGCATCGACCTTTTTCGTCGCTGGATTTTCTAGCTCACGATAAAACTGGTTCATCAACTTAGTTGTGGACATATCTTCTACTGACCACAGAGAGGCGATAGTACTGCTTCCTGAGCGCACTGCCACGCCAGCTAAACCAAGTACAGCTCGTTCGTCACCAGTAGCAGTATCACAGGCACTAAGCACGATTAGTTCGGGTTTTATACCGTTGTGGGAACTAAGTAAAGTACTAAGTGCATCAAGACCAATGGTATTATGATCCCCCGTAATAATAAAGGTTTGTTCTGGATCGGAACTAAATACGCCGTGGGTTGCCAAATGAATCACGGGAAAACCCGCCTGAAGTTGCTGCTCAATATTACTAGCGGTGAATTCTTGGTTTAGTAACTGGCGAGATTGAGGAAAAATTGTCTTAATCTGGTCTAATTCTTGTGGGACATTGGCTAAAGCGGGAAAGATTTCCCCTTGAATTTCTACTTGCTGGCTTAACCCTGCTGCCAGAACTTTTAGCTTCGATCTGGGGATGGGTTTGATGTCTAATAGCTGTAAGCTAGGAGCAAGTGCTACGCTATATTTTTCTAATAAGTATTGCTTTCCGTCATAGAGTGCAGCCATAGGCACATTTTGTAGTTTGCCACTGAGTACAAAGACTAGAGTTTGAATTTGTGCTGAAGCTAATTCTGTCTCCATTGGCTCAATCAACCAGCCATATATTTGTCGTAAATTTGGCAGTAATATCTGAGTATTTTCCATTAACTCTCTGGGATCAAGGGGTGTGGTGCTAAGAATATTGACCGCAGAATTATTGATACTGTGGTTATAAAGGCTATCGTATAGGGAATCTAGGGTTTGATTGACGGTAGTTTCGGAGACGGTAGTAGCAAATCGCTGTAAAGGCTTTCCTGCCATAGAAAGAATTACCTCCAGGCGATCGCCTAATACAATCGGATAAATTACCGCTGCTTGGGGATCTAAGTCATCGATAGTTACTGTTACAGTTGCGGTTTGAGAACAGGGATCTTGGAAGAAATTATCTAATTCTGCCAGTTGGAGAGATTCAATCACCTGACGGGCTAACTCTAAATTATCGCTGGTGCTTAGTGTTGTAGAGGTGTTCAGGGTTGTCAGAGGTTTTTGTCCTGGAGGATTATCTTTTGTGAGGAGCAAGTTAGCCAATCGCATATATACTGGCTTAACCTCTTGACGAAAGTTAAATTGAACCACCTGGTTGTTAGCATTTAAATCGGTACGCAGAGACTGGAGAGTATTAAATGCCAAGGTATAGGCAGCGATCGCCTCATCTATTTTACCTTCTTGTTCTAGCAGTTGTCCTAATTGAGACTGCCAAAGATAACTTACCTCCCGCGTATCACCATTGATATTTTGGGTGATCGCCACAACTAATGCTTGATTGGTTAGAGCGATCGCCTTAGCTAGCTGCCCTTGCTGACCATAATATTTACCCAGATAACCCAAGGCATAACTTTCTCCCAGCTTGTCTTCAATGGTACGGGAATGTTGGAGAGCAGTTTGCAGAATTGATTTTACATTAGAAGTTTGTCCCAAGCTGGTTAGACTTTTAGCGTAATTAATTTGAGCATAAATCTTTTGATGACCGGGGGGCAGTTTTGCCAGCTTATCTTCTATAGCAGGGATCAAAGAGGCTTTAATTTTACTCAGTTCAGCAGTTAATAAAGCTGCAAAATTATCTGCTGCTGCAATTAATCTGGTTTGGTCAAGTCGTTGCCAAGATTGTACCCGCCTTTTAGTCTGTTCTTGCCACCAAGATTCAATTTCAATCAGTAGAGATAAATAATTGAGCTGTGCTTGAACTTTAGTCATCGGCAGAGAAAGGTGATGCACGTCAGCTTTTTTGTAAGCTTGAAAGGCAGATAGATATGGTTCTAAGGCAATATGTGGCTGCTGTCGGTCGATAATTTCCGTAATCTTGTCGTAGTTCCAGCGATCGCGGACTTGATTACCTAACGCCTGTTGGACATTACCCATTACCAATAAAGTTGCTCCCAACTCTGATGAGTTTTGAGGTGCTAATATACTCAACTCAAGCAATTTTTCGGCTTGTGTCAACATACCTCGTCGTTGCAAAATGTTGCCCAAACTGCGTAAGCCAATGCCGTCAATGGTAGTTATCCTGGCTTGATTTTCCATGGTCTGAATCAACTGATCTAGCTGGTCACTACTACAGTCTGGATGTTTTACATTAAAAGCCTTGAGTACGGTAGTACAAGCTTTGGGATATAACCCCAGATCTTGCAAAACTTGAGACTGATTGATCAAACTTTTGCTTCTTCCCAAGCGATCGCCTTGAGCTTCAAATGCTGCTGCTGCTGCTTGCCAGGTAACTGCTGCTGGAGTCAATTCCCCAGCACGATAAAGTTGCTGCGCCTGGATAGCTAAGGTCAAGGCATCAGGTTGAGACTGAGCTGATAAGCCAAAAATGATCGTTAAGCAGGCTGAGAGGAGAAAAATGAGAATCCGACGAGCGATGGAGTATGGGTGAGCGAACTTTACGATGGCAAAAATTAATTTTCGCATTTTAAAGTAACGAGTAATGAGTAATAAGTAATAAGTAATAAGTAATAAGTAATAAGTAATATAGCGTTTCTCAAATGAGTGAGGTACGATCTTTCCCCTTTTCCCTTTAACCTTTACCCAAACACAACCGAGGTGTACCTCATAGATACGAGAAACGCTATAAGTAATAAACTTAAAATAGGTCGTATTGAACCTGAAAATAAACTCCATTCTCCTGCAAAGAACTACCTCCAGAATCGTCATTGATTAAAGGAATCCCCCAGTCGATCCTTGCTGATAAGTGTTCTGGTGTTTGCAAGAGAAGACCAAACCCTGTTCCAATTAAAGTATTAAACTCAGTCTCTTGATCATCAGCATTCCAACCAGTACCAAAATCAATAAAGGGAGTGAGTTGGAGTGTAGCGTTAATTTTAGAGAAACGAGCAATTGGTAGTCGAAATTCCGCAGCAGCGAAGAAACCATTATCTGTCAGTAAAGCATCTTGTTTATAACCGCGAACCGTGGTGGCACCACCTAAGCTGAACTGCTCGGTAGGTATTAAAGGATCTGCTGATAACTGTAATTCAGAACGTAGCAAGATCGTAGAACCAATGGCAGATGTAGCCGTGGGCTGATTAAGCAGTCGTAAATAAGAGAATTGACCCCGCCAGCTAAAAAACTGACTATCTGGTTCCTCGTCAAGAACGGTAGCATTCAAAACGTTCAGACCAAGATTAAATTGAGAACGGGCAGAAAATACTTGCTGACGATTACGTTGAAAGTATTCTTGACCAAGGCTCAATACAGAAGTGCGAATTTTCCCAGCATCATCTGCCCCAGGAGTGAGCGGTTGAGGCTCGTTCATGATTGTGCCTTCGCTTTCTCTTCTCCCTGCTGTTAAGCTGAGTGCTAATTCCTGACTTACCTCGGGGGTAGCTCTTTGTAGCACAGGCTGTCTCCAGGTTAAATCATAGTTACGGAATTCAATATCAATATCTAGGTCTTCAAAAGAAGACTGCACAATTTCATTTTTAGCCAGGCGAAAATCAAAGCTGAGAGAACCATTGAGGGTATTGAGGGGAAAGGTATAACCCCCTCCAAATTGATTACTACCGTCGGTATTGTAATAGGCGAGGCGAAATCGATCGCCAATGCCAAATAGATCAGCTTCCTCAAGCCGAATTCCTCTCTCAAAAGTACCAATGCTGATATTGCGATTGTTGTTGAGGTCTATTTCCAGACTAAAAGTATCAGCGGTAATTACCGAAACGGTAAGCAAGTTTGTCCCTGGTTCAATTCCCGCAGCCAGCTCTGCATTTAAGCTATCAATTAAGGGATTGAGTTGGAGTAACTGTAGAGCAGATTGCAGTTGATTAATGTTTAGAGGGGTGGTGGTTTTTCTCGCTAGGCGATCGCGGATGTAGTTTTCGCTCAACCTCCCTTTAACTACGTTTACTTCAATTTCCGCCAAGCTGCCTTCGATTATCTGAATTTTTACTACTCCTGACTCTAAACTTTGTTCAGGAACATAAGCCCCAGAGGTGATATATCCCTGACTAAGATAAAGCTCGGTAATCTTGTTAGCTGCCTGCACCAATTGGGCAAAAGAAATTGGTTTGCCGATATATTCGGCGATCGCCTGACTTAGTTCTGCTGACCTAAATACACTGCTGCCGACAAAGTCGAACTGTTCTACCATAATTGTCCCTGGGGTATCTAATAAAGACTCAGGTATGGGAGGATCTGGTAGAGATTCCTCTAAAGGATTTGATCTCGGGGGTAAGGGCTGGGGTTGATTTGGTTGAGAGCGGTCGGGTGTTATTGGCTCCAAATCTTGTGCTGTTGCTGCTTTAGGACTTAAACAGGCAATTAAAAAACCCAAGCCACAACCAAAAAGCTTTTTTGTCTGTTTGACTTTAGGGGATTGATCAACGATCAGAGGAGAAGGCGATACCATAAACTGTGACTGCCATTTCACCCGTCCATCAGACTCAATCATCTATATTTGCTAGAGGCGATCACCGCTAGTTAGAGGAGCAGATCTTCTAGCATACTGGGTTTATTTGCACCTAAGCAATTATGATAATTTCATTAGCTCGAAAAAGGGATTAAAACTGTAATTTATAGCTTATATTCTTATATTGCGATCGCACTTTAACCCCAACAATCGGACTAATCATACTCCGCTACCTAAAACGAATAAACTGATCAAAGTTCCACTATTCCAAAGACAATGAAGCAACATTGGCGCCAACAGATTACGCGATCGCGTATAAACAAATCCTAGTACGATACCTAAAGTAGCCAAGGGTAATACTTCAGATAAGCTTAAATGAGCAACGGCAAAGATCAAGCCGCTAATAAGAATTGCACTAGTTACGGATACATATCGTGTTAGGGAAGGTAACAAGAACCCGCGAAACATGATCTCTTCAAAAATTGGTGCTGCGATGGAAGCCGTGACCAAAAATACCGCTAATGCCACTTTATCCTTTGACTGTAAAGCTAAAAACAGCAAGGGGTTACTTCCTCCCTGTCCCTGCCAGATCTGCTGATTAATCAAAGATACCAGCAGCACCAGAGGGATCGCTACAAGATAGCCACCAAAACCCCAAATAAACCAATTAGAGTTGAGCTTAAATTTAAACCAATCTTGTGGCAGAGGAAAAAATGATTTGATTGAAAAGTAAAGTACTGAAATACCCCCCGCAGCCATCAAAATATAAGTACTTAAGACATATAAAGCCTTAATTCTCAAGGAAGAATTCACGGGATTAATATTTAAAATTCCTAACAGTAAAGGTAATACGAACTGACCAATAAAGAAAAATCCCACAATTAATACTTGCCAGGTTATTTCCCAATCCCAAGGGGTTGACCAAGTTGTATGACTATTGGTGTCAATAATCGCTTGTTCTGGTTTAGTAAATCTTTGGATAATCAAAGAGATCAGTAAAATTACCCCAGCAATTCCACCAAAAACAGGAACAACACTAATTGCGATTAGCTTGAACAATGAATTAGTGGCTACTTTTAACTCTTGTGCTTGAAGTAAAGCTAAATTCTCATTTAGATCATTAACTTGGTTAAATTTAGCCAGAGCTTGATAGCGAAACCAACTATCTAAATTATTAGTGATGGTTGCCTCATTAGATGCCGCTGACGGAGATTTTCCTTGCCACAATTGTTGGAGCAAAATTGCTGTCTGTGCGTAGGGATTCTGAGGATTGTCGATCCGCTTGATTGCCTTATCCCAAATTGAAATAGCTTTTTCTGGTTTGCCTTGTACGGCAGTTAAAATTCCCCGCTTTAAATCCAGTTCATTAATAAACCGTTCTAAGTCAGCAATCTGCTGTTTTAATTGTTTTTGCTGAGCAATATTTACTTCTGATTTAGCTGCAACTTCTGAAGCCTCGGTTTCAGAATTATCAAGCTGCTGTAGCTGGGATTGAAAATTATCACGGCTAGTTATTGAATCCTTACGGACTTGTTGATACTTTTTGCTGGCTGTGGCATAAGTATCTTCACCTACTAAGGAACTAACTGCGCTGTTAAGATTAAAATCATCTGTAGGATTAGACTTAAATTCTGCTACATGGAGTATTAGGTTAGTTTGATATAGCTCTAAACGACTTTGAATTTGGGGTTGAGCCAGACTACTTTTTAATGAAAAACTAATTTGAGCGATCGCAAATATAGTTAATAAAGCTAATACTGCCCGTTTTATCGTCATCTATCCTCCAAGACAGAATTTATTTAATTATTTTTGCATTTGACGACGCAGATTAACAACAATAATTTTAATCTTTTTCTCTTTTCTCAATAATTGCGCTCTCATGCATCTGTATATAACGCGATCGTGAGTTGAATCGAGAGATCACTACCGTTGATGGGGAGAGAACAATCGTTTTGGCGTTGCATCATTGCGGGATGATTTATAATCAAGGAGAAATTTTTACTCTAGGCGATCGCCATTACCAATCCAAGCATCTAACAGAATGTAGCCGATAAATAACGAGGGAGATAACCTACAATGTAATGATCTTGAGTATTAAGGATTAAGGCTCGTTTATCATATTCATTTTGCAACTCATGAGCCAACCATAATCTATCTCCTACTTGAAATTGTTCTATTTTCGCGATCACACCTTGGGGTAAATATCCCAGTCCATGAGCAAAGAAGTGTAGTTCGTATCTGATGTTGGAAAATGAGAAGATGCGATCGCTGTGTAAAATTCCATTAGAATTAGTGTTTTTACCCAAGTACAGTGAGGAGGAAAATTAATCTCCATAATGCGTCCACATCCGCAAGATTTTGACAAGGTGCTCATCCTCGGAAACTTGATAAACCAGTCGATGTTGGATATTAATTCGACGGGAGTATACGGGGCATGAGGTTCCTTTGAGCTTCTCAAAGCTCGGTGGCGACTGGTAGGGATTCTCAGACAAAATTGCTAATAGTTTCTCTGCTTTATCCTTCAGTCTCGCCGAAGCAAGTTTTAGCGAGTCTTTCTGTGCTTGCTTGGTATATTTCAATCTCCAGGACATACATTCTCTACCAGGGGAGGTCGTCTGAGCACTCTTCGATGGGCTCTTTTATCCCTTTCTCAATCGACTCCCAGACACCAGGAATCGATTTCAGGTAAAGCGTTTCTTGGATCGATCTCCAGTCCGACTCACTAACCAGGACTGCACTTCCCCGTTTGCCAGTAATAAAAATAGGTTCATGAGACTCATTGACTCGATCCACTAGTCCAAACAGTGTTTGTCGAGCCTGAGTGATAGAAATAATATTGGACTCTGACATACCTGCTTGCCTTGTAAATTTCACCTGCCTTATTGTACGCTATTCCGTACAAAAGCCACAACTTATGAGGACGGCTAAGATGCGATCGCTTTTTCGTGGGAGAGTGAACGGTTACGAAGGATGAACTTCAAAAACTGGAGAATCGAGTTAAACCAAAATTTAGATTTAGTTCCCATCGTTTCATCCTGGGACAGTTGAAAGTCCTCTTGTCTGACGAAAACGAGAGGAAATTGCTGGGACATGATAAAAACTTTAAATTAATAGCGCATGATTCACTTCTGAGCCATCTTGTACATTTTCTCGGTCATTGCCATACTGGTTAAAGAACGTAATAGCAAGATAAACCAGAAGATAGCAAAGCAAAAAAGTGCGATTAGGCTCCGCCTAGCCTTCGGATCGCAACCTAATATCAGCATCAAAGTGTTATTGATTTTTCTCTTGCTATCGGTTGATATTCTTCTTGAGAAAAAGGTTGGACATCATCCAGAGTAGAATAAACCATTTTACATAGTAACCGAAACTTTAAAGGCGTTGGAAATTGATTAATGCGCTCAACTCGCACCTCAACTAATTGAGGACTTCTCATCAAAATATCAAAAACATTACTCAATAAATAACGAGGGCAATAACCGACAATATAATGGTCTGGAGTGTGAAGAGTTAAAGCTCGTTTATCATATTCATTTTGCGACTCATGAGCCAACCATAATCTATCTCCTACTTGAAATTGCTCGATTTTCGAGATCGCACCTTCGGGTAAATATCGCAGTCCATGAGCAAAGAAGTTTAATTCGTATTTTCCTGACTCATCTGGTTCAGGACAAGGAAACACAGTTAAAGAATCGGTTTCTCTTTTGCCTTCGCTTCTAGCCAATAACACCATTGGATCATCTTCATCCAGAGAAATATTTAACCGTTCAACAAAACTTGGATATTCAGGACGAGAACGGGACATTAAGCGATTGGCAAAAACAGGAAATAAATGGGTTGAATAATAGACTTCATTCCATTGAGGAAAGGAAATTAAAGGCTGAAAACTATACCGTTGTTCAGCATCTTTTGCACCTTTGATATAGACAAACTGATATCTTATTCCATCAAAAGTTAATCGACCTATGGGAAACCAAACCCGACTTGTGTAATCTTGCCAAGCTAGAAATAAGGTTTGTATTTTTTTAGGGTTCATGATTTTTTCAATGATAGAAGCCGATTTTGATTGAATATCAGAATGTCTTGAGCAAATTTTACTGCTATCGGAGAAATTCGTTTTGGAGATATTGCTTGTAATATTAAGTCTATATTTTCCCTGGAGATACTCGCAAGACGATTTAACCAGACTTGGGCAGTTGCAGGATAACGATTAGCTAGTTCATTAAATAATTCAAATGTTTTTAGCGGCTTTTTGACATTAACATCTCGATAAAATGCTGAAATACATTTTCTGGCATAGGATTCTACAGAACGAACTTGGCGTTTGGCATCTAATAATTCTCTGCCCAAACAGGAGGCGTGGTCGTAGGTTGGCGAGAGATAAAGTATATTAGCCTCGCTGCTTCTGACAAAACCCCAATTTTCATGATGGCGGTCACCATTACCAATCCAAGCATCTAATAAAAGATAACCAACAAATAAATCTCTGGCAGTCTCGATACCATCTGGTGCGCGCCAATCTGAAGGCAACTGCACTGGACTTGATTCAATGGCACTAATAACTAAATTAATAGTATGCTGTGAGGCGTTGTAGGTTTCATAGGTAGGATAGTTAGGAACAAGAGGAGTCAGAATTTCATTACCGTGAATTAAAGTGCCACCTTGAGGAATAAAGTTAAGAGATACTGTTCCATAATTACCTTCCCAAGTTTCAGCTAATTCATATCGTGCATGGGGAAGTCCTAGAAGTTCGCATAATTCTGAGGCTATTTTTTCTGCCCAATCTTCTCCAGTATTTGGTCTAATTTGTTTGTAAAGGCAGCGATCCAGTTTAGGATGCTTAAACCAAAATTTAGATTTAGTTCCCATTGTTTCATCCTGGGACAGTTGAAAGTCCTCTTGCCTGACGAAAACGATAGGAAATTGCTGGGGCATGATAAAAACTTTAAGTTAATAGCGTATGATTCACTTCTGTGTCATCTTATACATTTTCTCGGTCATTGCCATACTGGTCAAAGAACGTAATAGCAAGATCAACCAAAAGGTAGCAAAGCAAAAAAGTGCGATCGCCACACCTTTTAATTGACCCACAAGTAAGACTGAACCTGAGAGGAGACTAAATCCGGAGAGGCAAGTATAGATAAGGCTTTTAATGCCCAATTGAATTTGTTTGAGGGAGCGTTCACTTTCTGTAGCCTTAACTTTGACTTGTAATTCCCCCAAGTCTAAGCGAGATTCCAGACGCATGATCGACATTTGAGTGCGGTTAGGCTGCTTGAATTTATATTGAATAAAGTCTTTAGTTTGGCGGGCGAGAATACCTAACATACCGCCTTGCTGTTGCTGGAAAGCAATTTGTTTTAAAAAAGGCTGGGCTGCTGCTAATAAGTTGTACTGCGGATCGAGGGCGCGAGCAATACCGTCTAGGGTAGTCAGAGATTTGACGATAAAAGTCATCTGAGGAGGAAGACGAAACGGCTGTTGCTCAAAAATGGAGTAGACTTCATCGGTAATTTGCTCAAAAGCTCGGACATCTACGGGCTTATCCCGAAATTCTTCGAGCATAAAAGCGATCATGCGCTTTACGGGAGTCATATCGGCAACTGGTTCAATTAGACCCATATAGATCAGAGTTTCCACCACCTCATCAGTATCTTTTTTTAAGACCGCAAAAAAAGTTTTAATCATCTGATCTTTGGCGATAGTTTTGACTTCTGCCATCGTGCCAAAATCATAGAAGATAATATCTCCTCTGAGGCTAACTGCCATGTTCCCTGGGTGAGGATCGGATTGAAAAAAACCGTCTTCTAAAAGTTGCTTCAAATAACAGGTAATGCCTAGCTGAATAACTTCTTGGGTGTCAATCTGGCTTGCTTCTAAAGCAGGGCGGTTATCAATTTTGATCCCTGGTAAATACTCTAAGGTTAAGATTTTTGAGGTGGTATATTGCCAATAGACTTGAGGTACAGCAACCCGCTGATAGTTTTGAAAATTCTGCCGAAAGCGATCAGCGTTTTTTCCCTCATGAATATAGTCAATTTCTAGATATAAAAGCTCGAAGAATTCTCGATAAATTGCTTCTAAATTAAATTTTCTGATGTCTTTAATAAAGCGATTGAGCCATCTGACTAAACGGTGAAGAATCTCAAAATCCAAGTTAAATAAACGAGCTAAACCCGGACGTTGCACCTTAATTACTACGTCTTCTCCTGTATGTAACCTGGCTTTGTGTACCTGACCCAGACTAGCAGCAGCCAAAGGAGTTGGGTCAAACTCGGCAAATAGTATTGAAATGGGCTTGCCTAGTTCTTGTTCAATTGCAGCGATCGCCAAATCGGAACTAAAAGGGGGGACACGATCCTGTAACTGACCAAATTCTTGGATATATTCAAAAGGAATTAAATCAGCACGGGTGGATAAAGCCTGTCCAATTTTAATAAAGGTCGGCCCTAGTTCCAGAATATTCTTAACTAACCATTTAGCTATACGATGTCTACGTCGGGGTAAATTATTTCCCGTGTTTTTATTCCACCACAAAAAAAATATAAGTTTAATCGCAAGGCCAAAAATTTTAAGCTGGCGTAAAAATGGCGAATAGGGATAGCTGCTGGAGAGCGATTTCCGTGATCTTGAATTTTTTGACTTTTTGCTTTGATGCCATTTCATAGAAATATCAGAGAATCGATCGATTTAGAGATGAAATTAATTAAAAAGCGATCGATAGTAGCCATTACCTAACATTAAATACACTACCATTAGCCTAACTAATAGATGGTTGAATTTGAGGTAATCTAAGCACAAAAGTAGTCAAAAATGCTGGACATTGATCATTCAATGGTTTGCTACTTACTTCAATCGTGCCGTTCAAATGCTCTACTAAATACTGGACCAAAGTCAAACCTAACCCTGTTCCTGGTACAGCACGGTCGGTTACTCCCTGACCTCGCCTAAATTTATCAAAGATATGAGGAAGTTCCTCGGTTGTAATTCCTGCGCCAACGTTAGCGACAGAAATTACGATTTCTTCCCGCTTCGGAGTGCGTTGACTTGATACTAATAATTCAATGGTAGTCTGAGGATCAGAATACTTGCCCGCATTGGACAAAAGTTCATTCAGAATATGTTCTAAGCTTTCGGCATCGGTATGAATTTTCAAATCAGCCTCAGAGATCTGGCTAACTAGACTAATTTCCCGCTCCTCCTGCCATTTTGACGCAAAAAACTGAGTCAGATTATCAATAGTTTGATTGAGATTTAGCTCTTGAGGACTAAAGTCTAATTCTCCTGATTCTAATTCTTGCAGTGTCAGCAGGTCTTTAATCAGGCTATATTCGCGATTCCATTCCTGTTCCAGAATATCCAAGTATTTTTCTCGCATCTCAGGCGGTATTTGCGCCTGACGCAGCATCTTGATTGCCATTTTCATGCTGGTCAAGGGAGTTTTTAACTCATGACTCATGCTGTTCATGAAATCATCTTTTAGCTGGTTCAGCTTTTGTAGTTGTTCAATATGCTGACGCATTTTGGCTGATAATTTTGCCTGAACATCAAGACTTGACTTAAGTTGAGCCGTTCGTTCATCCACAATTAGCTGGACTTGATTTAGAGTTTGATGATGAATGATGGCAGTACTGATTTGAACCCCAACCCAATCAATTAAATCTAGTTCATCCTTTGACCAGTAACGGAGAGAGTTATGTTGCAGCACCAGAAATCCTAAAACCATTGCCGAGTCTGTTCCACTGGTTTTTTTCCCCATTAAGGGCATCATCAATAGTGCGTTGCTACGAGGATGAAGGGAATCAGTAGTTAGGTCAGGAAAAGCAGCATTAGAGTCAAAATAGAGGCAATTTGGGGCATTACGCCAGGCTTTTTGGCACAAGTCAGAATTATCTAAGCTAAAAGATAATTCTGGCTGAGAAAGGGGATTTTTAGCATGAGAACTCCACTGGCAAGCAATTTTCGCTGTACCTTTAACTGAATTTTTCTTTCTCCCTTTAGCTCTTAAAGGATTTTGATACTTCAACATGAGAATCATACCTTGGTCTACTTGAAGGGCAGTACAGACCTCAGTTAAACAGTTGTTAAATAATAACTGGGGTTGATAACCTTGGCTTATTTCTCGACTTAAATTTTTGAGTAGACTCTGATATCTGGTCTTGGTATGAGCCTGTTGCTGGAGTTTTGCTTGAGAAATGGCGATCGCTATTAAATCTAAAGTTTTGCTTAATAGTTCATGTTCAGCTTGAGTCCACGGGGAGGACTGTGACTTGACCAATAAAACTAAGCCATTAGTCTGGTGGTGAAACTGAGTTGTCATTGCCAGCCAAGTTTTTGCGGGCAATATATTTTGCAGCAAATTATCAATCTCCTCGAAAAGAGGAGACGACTGATCGACTAAGGGAGATGTGGCAGGAAGATGATGATCTAAGGCTAGACGAGACAACTGCCCAACAGCTTGATCTGAAAGCAAGTCAGTTTCTATTTGCCAGTAGTCAACTTGATTGATATTAGAGGCATCAGCGATAGTAGAAACAACAACACAAATCTCCGCTGCAAATAAATTACTAATCTTAGTCGCCAAATCTGACAGAATTGTAGAGCTGTGTGAATTTTCTAGGACAACCTGTAGGATGACATTCTCAATCTGATCGATGTCTGACATTTGTTGCATAGTCTTAGATAAATCTTGCTGCTCCATAGTTTAGTAAGAGATAGAACAGGACATTAATGTTAATGATCCTTAATTGAGCTGCTCACTCACTGTTTTAATGGGCTATTCCCTCGGTTAAAGAGTAAATAAATTGATTACATAGCCCATTAAGTTTCCACTACAGAATTAGCATTCCCATTTTGACTAATAAATCTATACCAGGATAACTATTTTCACGATGATGTTGTTCCATAAATATGGAAAGTGCCTTATGAATATGATTCCTGAATATGGTCAAAAGCTCATTAATCAAAGGTTAGAGATTATCTGTTTGCACATCAGGATTACTTACAAAAACTAGAAATGTTGAAATCCTTTACTTATATTTAAGATTTTCTGCGTCACAAAATTATCAGCATTAATTAGCTTAATCTGTGGATTTTGGGTTATTTTGCCAATAATGACTGCATTTTCGCCTAACTCTTCCACCAAGTTATCGGCGAATTCTGGAGGAAGACACAATACCAGTTCAAAATCTTCACCGCCATAAAGTATCCATTCCCAAGCTTTTTCCTTCCCTGCCAGCTTCATTAATCCTGAAAAGATAACTAGACTAGACTGATCGATTACTGCCCCAACTCCACTATAGTGGCAAATTTGCCCAACTGCATCTGCCAATCCATCGCTACTGTCCATCCCAGCGATCGCAATTTGTTCAGGAATTTTTGCCAGATAGGGCAACACATCTAATCTAGGTTCTGGTCGTTGATGAGCTTTAATTAACTTCCTTCGCTCTGCTAAATCTAAGCTCTGCCCTAGATTGCGATCAAGCAGCAGCTCTAAGCCACCCTGGGAAAGCCCATGTAAACCAGTAATAACAATCACATCCCCTGGGGTCGCTACACTGCGACGAATGGCTCTTTGAGGCATTACCTCACCAAAGGCGGTGATTGCCAAACTGACTACAGTAGAACGACAAACATCTCCGCCAACCAGGGGGGTATAATGAATCTGAAGACAGGCATCCATTCCTTGATAGACCTCTTCCACCCAACTGACAGCCTTTTCTCCTGGTAAAGATAAACCAACGGTGATTCCCAAAGGAGTTGCCCCCATCGCTGCCAAATCCGATAAATTAGCTGCTGTAGCTCGCCAACCAACATCAAAAGCAGCCGTAGTGCGATCGCTAAAATGAACCCCCTCCACCAAAACATCAGTTGTAACTACCAGAGATTTATCAGGATGAGTCGCTAGAATTGCCCCATCATCGCCAACCACATCGGGAGGACAAAAGCGCTGCAATCTCTCCAGCAAACCATGCTCACCTAAATCTCTGACAAGAAGAGAATCATCACTCATTACATTTGCGGCTGGGAGTTGTTAATTGAATACATGTGATAGCTCTAAGCTTTTTAATTTAGTAAGCAAGATAAGCAAAACAACTATCTTGCTTACTGTTGAATGTTAACTGTTAACTGATTTAAGGTTCTTTCAAGTTTTCAATACCATCAACAACCTTGGCAGAGATAATTTTGTCTCCTGCGGTCAATTCTTCCAAGACTTCTTTACCATCTGTCAAATAACCAAAGACAGAATAGCGCCCATCCATCAGGTTATAACCAGGAGGAGTAATTTCTGTATCAAACTTGAAGAAGAAAAACTGAGAAGAGCCACCATTAGGATCGTCGCCAGGACGAGCTAAAGCGATCGCACCATAGGAATTGAATGGAATTACTGGCTCTTCTAGATAGCGACCAAGTTCTTCTAGGGTTTCTCCATATACGGGTGAATCATCCCCTTTAACCAATACCTCAAGGGGAATTGCTCGATATTCGTTAGTTTTAGGATCGATGAAACCATCGGCTTCGCCAGGAGGATCACCAGCCTGCAAAATATAGAAATCTTCAGCACGATTAAACTCTAAGCCATCGTAAAAACCTCGTTTAACCAGATCGACAAAGTTTCCTCCATTAACGGGAGCACTATAGCCATCAACTACAACTTCTAAATTACCTTTATTCGTTTCCATCTTTACTGTGGCACGACCCAGAAGCTGAGGTAAATCAGCATATTCTTCTGGTACTTCAAAAGGATATCCAACTACCATCAACTCTTCCAAATCAGTGACCAAAGCAAGCAATTCTCTTCTTTTGATATATGTTGCCTCGCGGTCTTTATTATCGACAATTTCTTGGAGTTCTAACGTTCCGTTAGCTAGCTGATCGATCAAAGATTCTGCTTGAGCTTGACGTTTATCAGGCACAGTTTCGAGGAGCTTTTTCCGACGAGCAGACAGGACAAAGCTAGCATCTTTAAGATCGCGACTTATATTTTTCCAACGCTTGCCCCGTAATTGATTGGAAATATCTTCTAAACTTTTTTGCAGTTTTCTGACCGAGTCATTTTCTATCGGTAACGCATATCTCAAAATAGCCTGTGGATCAGTGATAGCAGCCCCTTGAGCCAGAATAGCTTCTGCCTGTGGTTGCCAGATAAATAGTCCAGTTCCAAAGATAATTAGAGTTATTACAGTGGTCAAGATTCGATTGATACGAGGTAAAAACCATTGAAGAAATATGTATTTTTTTGTGTTCATAAACTTAATCTTGATAATCGTGCCGATATTAAAACAAACCAAAGCTACTAAGGTATATGTTCTATCTAATGACAAAACTCCTTGACTAACTCACGATACAATAATCTGGTAGTCAAAAATAGGATTCTAACTACTGGAATATTAGATGGTGACACGATAAAAGTAGTCAACACACAAGATAATTCATCAATAAAAATCAGATTAGCTTGAATAGATGCACCAGTTATAACAACAACAATATTATATTACTTAATATAGAAAAAACAACAACAACTTCATGTTTTTCATGGTAGAGTAAATCTATTAAAGTTTTCCACAAAGTAAAAGTGATAAGTATAGAAAGAGCAATTGACCCTCAAACGGAGGAGAGATTCTGCTGCGTGTTCGACACAGAAACTTGCTTACCTATTGAACCTATCCAAAGGTACTTAAACTATTGCCGTAAGCGGCAACTAGCAGCTAACACAGTTAATACCTATGCTTGTCGATTAGTAGATTTCTGGCACTGGTTAGAGTACAAATCTCTTGATTGGCAAGATGTAGGTCTAAATGAACTAGCAGATTTTGTTAACTGGTATCTTCTTGGTGGAGATATCGAAGTTATCTCAGAAGAGGTTAGAGGAGCAGTATCTAAACGTAGCTCACGCACTGTCAATCTGGCAGTTACAGCGATTCAAGGGATGTATGAATTCCACGCTGTAGAAGGTAGAGTTAGCGAAAAGCAATTTACTAAGTTAGCTCATGGATGGGGCAAACGTGGAGGATTTTTACGGGGTATTGTTAAAAGCACTCCAGAAAGACGCAAACGAATCAAAGTTAAAGAACCCAAAGTATTTCCTGGTTGTCTCACAGACGAACAAGTAGCTCAGTTAGCCGATGCTTGTTACACCTATCGAGACAGACTCATAGTAATGCTGCTTAGAGAAACAGGAATCAGAAGAGGTGAATTACTAGGTTTACATCTAGTCGATGTTCGAGACTTTGACAGTAGAAGGCGAATTAGGATTATTCGCAGAGATAATAATCCCAATGGTGCAAAAGCTAAAGGTCATGACCGAGAAATTCCCGTCCTACACAATCGAGAAGCCATACAAGAAACCTTTCAGGCTTACTTGTTAGAAGAATATCCATCTGAAGCAGAACAACAGGGACACGGAATGCTATTCGTTAATCTCGATGGCAAATATGCGGGTAAACCCATGACCAGTGCGCGGTTGAATAATCTGTTTTATCAACTCAAAGATAGAACAGGAATTGAAGCTCATCCTCATTTATTTCGCCATACTTTCGCTACCCGTATGCTGCAAGCTGGATATCTAGACCAATACGTACAACAGCTATTAGGACATAAATCCATTGCTACTACCAAAGATATTTACTCTCATGTACTCGATGAGATGAGTTTTGATTCCACATTCATCAGGCCCACAGATGAAGTACCTCTGAAATCGTAGTCAAAGCGTGATGAAATGGAGAAGTGAAACCAGAATTTCTTCCAGGGAAAGAAAAGGAGGCATGCATTGTAGTCAAAGTGATGGATTCGACCAAAGCTATTCTCATGAAGCGTTGCTCATTCTCATGAAGCAACGGAATAAGTAACTAATTATCCAGAATGAGCGGGAAAAAATCAAGATATAGTGACGGTCGGGAGTATTAAGACATAGTTTCTAATGTAGGGGTAAATGCCATTCGCCATCAAAATACGTTTTGTCCTAACAGAAGCGCTGATTGACTGACAAAAGATGAGAAGAAAAGTCTTGAAGTAATTATCAATAAAAGACTTGGGGGGTTGACAAAGGGGTGGGGGAGTCAGCATTCTGAGATTAGATACCACTGATAATTCGAGAATACTGTGAAAAAAACTCCCGCCTTTACAATGCCTTGAATCAATGGATGAGTCTACCTGATGATTGGTTACATTTATCTCATCTGAAAACCTGTATCTGGATCGTAGTTGGTCTAATACATACTGGCAGTGTAAATCTAACCAAATGGTCGATATACATGGACTGTCGCGGTAAATTCGCTCAGAGCCGACAAAGACGTATTCAGCGCTGGCTAAACAATCCCCGAATCAATGAAATAGCGAATCTACAAATCATTAATTAAAGTAACTCTTGCTAATTGGTCAGAATCAAGCATTTTTTTAGCATTAGATACCTCACTGTTTTGGGACAAGTATTGCCTCGTCCGTCTTTCAGTGATTCATCGTGGCAGAGCTTTACCAAAGCGTGTGGAGGGTGATGGAACATAAAAGTGCCAGTATTTCCTTCGCCGATTACCAGGAGATGATTCAACAAGCACAACCGAGACTACCAGAATCCGTAAAGGTAGTCCTGCTGGCAGATAGAGGTTTTGTGCATACTAAGTTGATGAGCATGTTAACCACTCAACTAGGATGGCATTACCGTATCCGAATCAAAAGCGATAACTGGATCTGGCGTGGAAATTGGTGTCAACCCAAAAACTTCCATCTTCACCGTGGACAGGCAATTTGCTTACATAATGTCCGAATACATAAAGGTGAATACTATGGCATGGTTCATGTGATTATCGGTCGCAACAATGTCAACGGTGAATTGTGGGCAATTGTCAGCAACGAAAAGACTACTCTACAAACTTTTGCCGAGTATGGATTACGTTTTGATATCGAAGAAAACTTTCGTATGGGATCAGTCTCGAGGATGGAATGTTCAACGCTCAATGATCCGTGATGTTTGTCCTAAAGGATACCGCTCCGCATATGCCTTGTCTCGGTTCTGACTTTTCACGGGATCTTTTTCGGTTCTCAGGCGATCGCCAAATTTCCATTCTCCAAGCCTAATTCTTTCGTCATTCATTATCATTAACTATAGATTATTGAGAATTAGGCTTGGAGAGAAACCCTTATTTGAAGGGGCTTTCAGAGATGCCGTGAAAAGTCAGGTCTCGGTTATGGTTTATCTTGGCTGTTGCTACTCTCTACGTCAGCGCACAAGGTGTTGAGGTAGTCGATAGTGGAAAACGGCGATGGGTTGACACTCATTGGTTTCGTGGCAATAGCTATTTTAGGATTGGTTGGGATTGGGTCAAAGCTGCACTTCTCAATGGGTGGAAATTGCTTCATTCTGTGGCTTTCTCTGGCAATCAAGACCCATCTCCTGCGATCGCATCACTCAAACAACATGAACAACGGCTCTATCAGTTAGAGTTTGAGCTTCAGACACATTCTTATAATATTTCATAAGTTTTGTCAGTCAACCAGAGATAAGACATTCTTTAGTTGTGATGAAATGCTCATCAAATATAAAGAGCAGCAAAATGTAGAAAGAGGTTTTGCCTTCCTCAAAGACCCCTTATTTTTTGCTGATAGTGTTTTCTTGAAATCCCCTCGCAGAATCGAAACGATGGCGATGCTAATGGGTTTATGTTTGATGGTTTATTCGCGCTTGACAAAGAGAAGTTCGTCGCCAATTATCGAGTGCCAAAACTGGAATTCCTAATCAGTTAGGTAAATTAACAGCCCGTCCCACATTACCCTGGATATTTGAATGTTTTCAAGGCATTCATTTATTAGTTCATCAAGGAATCAAACAAATTGTTAATTTAACAGAAGAACGTTTGTTTACTCTCAAGTTTTTCCCCTTATCTTGTCAAAGATATTATATTTTATCTGGTTAGTTAATTAATGATCCGTCCCAGCTTTAATTATCTTAAATAATTCTTTTTTGTCTTAATAAAAAGACTGTAGAGTCATTTAGCTTGGGCAGTCATTCTCAAGAATCTCTGATTAATGAGAATGAGTCTCCCTAAATCAATTAGTTAGCGTAAAACTTACGCTAACCAGCCCCCCCTCGATCAGATTAACTTTTTTCTTCAAGATTCAATCCTGCTTTTTAAGCGATTTCTTTCATGTTTCATCTGTGGGGCTGCTGGATGTGGGTTTGATAGAGCGAGCGCCCGATTGTAGATTTGATCGAGAGTAAGTGCGATCGCTTTTTGGAGTTGAGAACAGGCAAGCCTATTACAGATACAGTTCCGCTTCAATCTATCGTAGCGGGAGAAATCTCACTTGTCCTTCCCACTCCCCCTCAATACTGCACTCAGCAATCAAGATAATTTCCTCTATTGCTAACCCTACTGGGACACGGCGATTCACTTCAAATAATCCAGGCATAGATAATCCTGCTTGAATACGTTGATATGCAAAAGTTGTCATCGTTGCAACATCATGAGTCAGAACAATTCGTCCTTTTTCGGCTGCCCAGGCTAAAACTGTTGGATCATCTGCCCCTGACAAGTCCACATCTTGAACTCGTATAAGATCGATATCTGGATTTTGACGAAAAATTCCTCGCACAATTTGGTTATTAAAATTTTCATCAGCCAGGAATCGAACCATTTTGGATTACTGGGAGCGATTTTGTCTGGCAAGTAGACGATCGCGTATTCCAACTGGATTAAAACGTTGTTCTGTCTCTTGCCGAATCAAATCAGACTGACGTTGACGTTCTGCAAGATAGTTATCAACTTCATCCTGATTTCTGAGATAGTAACCAATAACCAAGTAGATATCTGCTAGTTGTAACGATGGATACTGCTCTTTTATTTCCTCTGGAGTGCATCCTTCAAGAAAAGCAGTTACCACAGTGTCTAAAGTGACACGAGTTTTAGCAACTCTTACAACACCGTGAGCATCGGTTTCTATAGGTGCGGGTTCGAGGGGAATTGCTAGAGTCATAGACTTGATAAGGGTTTTACTTAAAATAGTAGCAAATTAAATGTCAATAATAGTTTTTGATAGAGCGATCGCCTGATTGTAGAGATGATTAAAAGTGTTTGCGATCGCGTGTTCCAGTCATTTAGCGACTTCTAATTTTCCTCAACCACAAATTAATAAATACTATCCGCGTTATTCTCGCCAATATTCAGGCTTATTGAGTGTATCAGCACAAATTACCTTGCCAGAAACAGAGCTAATCGGCTTGGGATGAAGAGATCTAACCATCCAAGCATCAGAATTTTTCTGGGGAATAGGATAGGGTGCTTCAAATCCCAGAGATCCTGCTGGTTGGAAGTCATGTCTTAGATAGTATTCTGGATATCCAAGTACGAATACCAAATCTACTCCCGATTGCGATAAAAGTTGTAAGCCTCTTTCAATAAGCTTCCTGCCAATTCCTTGCTTTTGAGCATCAGGTACTATTGCTAAGGGAGCTAAAATAGCGATGGATGTTTGATTACCGCTATTGGTTAAATGTGCTGTTGTAAATAAAATATGTCCTACGGGGCGATCGTCTTTAAAAGCAAGCAGAGATAAAATAGGTTTGGCACTAGGATCGGCTAAAAGGTTTCTTACCAGTTCAGCCTCGTTATCTTGACCAAATGCTGAACGTTCGATTAACAACACTTCGTTTAGATCGGAATCAGAAGCCTCTCGTATATAGATCATTAGAAATCAGTAATTTCTTTTTGGGTAATTACAGTATTGCAAAAGACTTGTAGATCGAGCGATCGCTTGATTGATTTGAGTTGTTCACTCACCACTGCTAATATTATCAAAGTTTTCAGGCAATACTACAGGAATTTCTGCATTAACAAATCCAGATAGATCGCGAGTCACAATGGCATCTATATTATGCACTACTGCACAGGCATACTGTACTGCGTCCTCAAAATCTTCAAAATTCAGCGCAAGAGCTTGTTCCAGTATGTTTAAATCAACAGCACAAATGTTTAAATCCGATAGAATTTGTGCGATCGCATTTTGTGCTACTACTCTTCCTCAATAGTTCGGACAATTTTGAGAAACTAGAAAAAGGCTATCCATTTTATTTAAGGTAAAAGTGTTGAAAGATTACCGAAAATGGATAGCGTTAAAACAATTATACAAAGCCTAATGTCTTCAGTGGGCGATTTGACAAGACCCCAAGAGAAATTTATCTTGACCTTATTTTCGACTTTGCTCATCAGTTGTCCTAAAGGATACCCCCATTCGAGGGCAAGCCGCTTCGCATATGGTCGAGCTACTTTTACGAATTTAAGTCGTTACAGCCAGCTTAGTGAGAAAACCTATCGCCGACAGTATAAACGTTCATTCAACTTCATGAAGTTCAACCAACAGTTGATTGAGCAAGCAATTGAACCAGAATCAGAAATGATCTTAGCAGTAGATTGTTCTTTCATACCCAAGAGTGGAAAAAAGACCTATGGCATAGACTACTTTTACAACGGAAGTGCATCAAGAGCGGAGAAGGGATTAGAAGTGTCAGCGATGGCGGTAGTAGATGTAAGCCAAAAATGTGGTTACAGTCTCAGTGTTCAGCAAACACCTCCGAATATCTCATTTCCAGAGAAAACAGAGCCACCTGAAATAACTAGAATTGACCATTATTTAACACAACTCAAAGCGACAATTCCTTATTTACCATCGTCACTTCGCTATGTGGTGAGTGATGGCTTCTACAGTAAAATCAAATGGGTTGAGGGAGTCACCAATTTGAAGCTGGAAGCGATTGGAAAATTACGGCGAGATGCCAATCTACGTTATCCCAATCAAGACGAGTATTCAGGAAAAGGTAGACCTCGTAAGTATGGTGCAAAGGTTGATTTGACTGACTATAGTAACTTCGAGTTAGTTACTCAATTATCCCCTCATGCCGCTCTTTATACTTCCGTAGTTTAGTCTATCAGTCTCAAACGTAAGATACGTGTTTGTTATTTGCTCAACAGCAGAAATGTTGATTCGAGTAGCTATGCTGTTTTATTCTCTACTGACCTCAAACTAGATGCAACGCCCGATTTACCTCTACTATAAAGCTCGCTTTCAAATCGAGTTTGTGTTTCGTGATGGCAAACAGTTTACTGGTTTAGCTGACTGTCAGGCTCGCGACTTGACCAAACTTGACTTTCATTTCAATAGCTCACTAACTGCGCTCAATCTTGCCAAATGGGATGCTGTTCAACAACATGATTCTGATTCTGATTTTGTCTTTTCAATGGCAAGCTATAAACGCCGTGCCCTCAATCACCATCTACTCGAACGATTTATTCAACAGTTAGATCTTGAGCCAACTTTGATTAAATCCCATCCTAACTACCGAAACCTTTATAACTACGGTATTATTGCTGCTTAATTTTGTCCGAACCATTGCTTCCTGCTACTTTACGGACGATGTAGTAGATATTGGTGATTGTCGTAGCTGTAATAAAACCCTCAATCTCTCCAGCGTCAATACGCTCAAATAATCTTGCTGCATTTTCCACAAAAGGCTCTCGCTCCTGCAACAAGTACTGAACTACGTTAGTATCGATGAGAACCCGCATTTATTGATATTTTTCGGTCAAGTAGGTTACGTAATCCTCTTTAGGATCTACCTCTTTTGTAGCTGTCAAAATTTTGGCAATCCCTCGCAACCGAGATAGATTTCCTCTTTTCAACTGGGGATGCGCTTCTTGTTTTAGAGACTCTAAAAGAACCTGTACTAACTGCCAACGATCGCCACTTGACAGTTGTAGTGCCTGTTTTTGCAACTCTTGTAATGTCATCTGTTCAAAGATATATAAGCCTATTCTATTCAATTGTAAATCTTGGTCAATGGTAGTTTTTAAAAGAGCGATCTCATAGTTTCTGAATTGTCTTCAAAAACACTTCTACTTTGTTGAGAAATTGCTTGGTTTGCTTTACTTTAAACTGGCTTCAATTTGTTGTTTAAGAAGAGGAATATCATTTTGAAGAATATCCCAAATAATATCTAAATTAACACGGAAATATTCGTGGATAATAAGATTTCTTAAATCACTAACATCTCTCCAAGGAATTTCAGGATATCTTGTCTTAAATTCCTGAGAGATTACCCTCGCTGCCTCGCCAATAATTTGTAAATGATAAATAATCCAGATTTGAATTAATTCTTGTTGTTTAAAAACGGTTTTTCCTCGTTGAGAATACTTTTCTAATTGTTCAATTGCTTCTATAATATCTCGCAAACGTTCTTTATCATCTCTCATAAAGGTCTTGCTTCTTGAAGCACTCTCTCTCTGATTCTATCTTTCAGTCCTTGTTCTGTAACAATATCAACTTTACAACCTAATAAAGCTTCAAGTTCTCGAATTAACCGCAAAGGAAACCAAGGACTCCGACGCTCACTACAATAGTCAATTAATAGATCGATGTCGCTTTTTTGATCTGCTTCTCCCCGTGCAACAGAACCAAAAATTCGTACATTATTAGCACCATGTTTTGCTGCAATTGCAATAATTTGTTCTCGTTTTTCTTTCAATGATGCGTCAATTTCCATAGTTTGCTAATTTGCTTTTTTAATTGATTAGACTTCTCATTCAATATATATCAATTATCGTAATTATTATGAACTCAAAAGCATTTTTTAAAAGCGTATTGAAAAACTTGAGCAGGTTTGCTATTTTCAAACAGAAGCGCACTAATAATTACATTTGTATCAAAAACATAACGCACCTGATTACTTATTGAGAATTGAATCCAAAATTTCTGGGGTTAAGCCTCTTGCTTGAGCATTTCGGCTAATTTCATTCATAACTTCTTCGAGTGTTCTTTTGCTTCGAGTTGCATCACTAAGTTTTAGACTTAGCAGTGCTTCAAGTTTACGGCGTTGTTCTTCAGAGGCAGTTTCAAAAATACGGGCAACTTCAGCATTAACCCGAATTGTAATATTTTTAGTGTCCATAACTTCTATTTGAGGACTAAGCTGTTTTGCTCTTAATGTTACAACATGGCTTATTTGATTTTAAAACAAGCAATATTCTAATTATTGCGATCGCCCGATTGTAGATTTAAATCTGTTCGCACTTATTAAATAAAAAATAATGTTTAAGAAGTAATCAGAGTTAAAGCAGATTTTTTAACCTCTTCTGCATCAATCATTTGAATTAACTCATGGGAATCGTGTCTGCCCTCAAAAGCTTCTAGTGCAGCCCTTTCGATCGCAGCTTCAAAAGCTTCATCAATAGTTTCAATTAATTCTTCTTCGCTGGCATAGTAACCACCAGATTTACGTCTTTTATTGGTACGCTTAATTTCTCTTACCGAATTATTGATCGAAACATCCCAAGACCTCGTAGTCCGCTTTTCAGCTTGTTGTTTGATTAAGTGAACTAAGAGGATAACTGTATAACTATAAATTTTATTAAGTTTATCCTCTTTAGACATCTCTTCCAATTCACCAACGAGTTCTAAAGCTTTGATGTAGTCTTTTTCTTCGATGTATTTTCTTAAAGTAATTAATTCTTCCATCGTTGTATCTAGCGCAATCTCACCACTCATTTACATCTACCTGCCGACATTCTGTTGTAATTGCTTGTTGTAGTTCTTCTGCCTCTGAGTCACTAAAAATTCCTGCAAACTTTGCGAGAGGATCTTTTTTGCGTGTCGCCTTGACCCGATGTAAAAAATCCAGAACTGTTTCTACTAGATCCTCAGGAACTTGTTCGAGTTCTTGAATTAATTGCTCGCGATTGGTCATAAGTTCAAGACCCCCCAGAAAAAAGCGTGTTTATCTACAGCTAGTATATCCAAATACTGATAAATACCCTGTATAGGTCATTCGTGACAAGTTAAGAGACTACGTTGTTTGTCAATCGGTCTTTAGCTCTAAGCTCTAAGCTTTAAGCTTTAAGATGAATGAAGAATTTCTAGAGGAAAAACTTAGAAATAAAGTGATAAGCCTTCGGCATGGCTTCGCTACGCTGTCAAATCAACCTCAATCTACATATAGTGTGGCTTAGTTGATAAAACACTACCTATAGTGCTTGACTTTTTTCTCTTTTGCTTAACTTGTCACCAATGACCTCTGTTAACTAAGGCGATTGCAGCCAAAGCCAAAATTGTTATTGGTTCGGCAAAGGGAACGGATCTTCTAGTGCAGAATTATCTCAAATCTCAGGGATATGCTCTAACGAAATCGGGTAGAGGCTATATCTCGGCATGAGATACAGGGTAAGCGCAAGAAAAAGTTGACCTTGATATGGTATGAAAGAAAACGCTATTTTCCTCTCTTCTGCCATGTCTAAAGGGTTTGCATCTGTTTCAGCTACCACTCAACATCCTATTCCTCCTACTGCAGAGAGCGGTTGATGCTCAAGAGATTCAATCAAAATGGCTATCCTACTTTGAAGACTTAGACGATCCTCGTGGCGCAAAAGGTCGGCTTCATCCCTTTTTGAGTGTGGTCATGATTGCCATCTTAGCTACCATTGGCGGGGCTAGAGGATGGGACGACATTGAACTGTATGCCGAAGGGCATGCTCAATGGCTGGAGAAATTTCTCGATCTACCATGGGGAATTCCCCACGCGGATTGCTATCGTCGTGTCTTTGCCCAGATTGAACCGGATGCCTTACACCGTTGCTTCCGACGTTGGGTTACAGAGATCGTGAAAGACATAGGGGCAAGTGATTCCGATTGATGGCAAAACCATGCGCGGCTCCTATGACAGGACATCGAAGCAATCGGCTTTACATGTGGTGAGTGCCTGGGCCAGTAACCATCGTCTGATGTTAGGGCAGATGAAGGTGGACAGTAAGAGCAATGAAATTAAGGCGATTCCGGCGTTACTGGAATTGCTCGATATCAGTGGCTGTATTATCACCATTGATGCCATGGGCACTCAAACTGATATTGCGGCTCAGATTATCACCCAGGGAGCCGAATACGTCCTGTGCCTCAAAGGGAACCATCCCACACTCAAAGAGCAGGTGAAAGAGCACTTTGAACAGGCGATCCAAAGCGACTTCGAGGGGCTTGAATTTGACTATGATCAACGAGTTGAGGCGGGTCATCATCGGCGGGAACATCGCCAAGTTTGGGTGATGCCTGTGAGTCAGCTAGGCGGATTATATCGGCAGGACCAGTGGGCTGGATTGCAATCGGTGGTAATGGTCTATCGCCAACGCTATCTCTCTCTATGGGCTAACCGAAGAAACCCAGTTGTTCTTGACTTCCCTGCCTTGTGATGCTCAACACATTGGTCGAGCGATTCGATTGCATTGGGGGATTGAAAATCAACTCCATTGGGTTCTGGATGTGACCTTCGGTGAAGACGATTCCCGCATTCGCCAAGGGCACGCTCCTGAAAATTTTACCCTCCTAAGGCGACTGGCCATAAGTGCTTTGAATCAGGAAAGCTCATCGAAACGCAGTGTACGTCAAAAGTCCAAATTAGCGGCGATGAACCCAGACTACATGATGAAAGTGCTTGCCAGTGTGGCCGCTTAGCAGCAATTCTCCTTGGGAAAAGAAAAGAGAATAAGTTCTCTAGTAATACTAGAGAACTTATTCTCTAAAATTTGACTTGACCCCTGGATTTTATGTTTTCTCTAACTGCAATGAGGACAATGGATTTTCAGCGATGAAAAATACTCTGTTCCCTCAAAAGCTATTAATTCTTCTCCATCTAAGTCTTGATGTAATGGTCTTAGTTCTCTTGTTTACATAGAGAACTAAAACTCTATTTTTTCAAACAGGAGAATTGCTGGCTTCTTAGCATATTATGGCTCTTTTTTTCTTGCGCTTACCCTGTTTTGTATATGAGTATCGCGAGCAAAACTAGAGACACCTCCACCATTTCCTTGAGCTGTATTGCCAGAAATGGTGCTGTTCGTAATTAAGGTCTTACTGGGGTCATCTTTATAACCTCCATTATTTTCAATACCTCCACCATCCCCTTGAGCTGTATTACCAGAAATAGTACTATTAGAAATCTTCATGGTTACAGAACTATCATTAGCTTGATCGGAGTTAACAATACCACCACCATTTGCATTGCCTATACGATCTGATTTTGCCGAATTATTTACAATAGCACTAGAGTCGATTTCTATCGTGCCTCGATTATAGATTCCACCACCCCCACCTTCAGAGACATTGTTAGTAATGATACTGTTAGTTATTACTAAGTTTTCCAGGTTGTGGATACCCCCCCAAATCGATGGTAAAAATTTGATGCAGAGTCATCGGCAAAGCCGCCAGTAATAGTTACGCCATCAAGAGTCACATCAATTGAGTCATCATATGATGCATCGTCAACTCTCAAAACGCGACTGTTTCTATTAGCATCTATAGTTAAATTGTCAGCTCCCAAACCCTGAATAATGAGATCTTTCTCGACGACTAATTCCCCCAGAGTAAGATTAATAGTGCCACTACTAAGACTAGAATCAAAGCCAATCGTATCTCCAGCATCACTATACAAAATTGCCTCTCGCAACGAGACGTCTCCAGCACTTAAATCTCCATCGTTTTCGTCCTCTAGTATGGTTACAACTGGTTCAGGTGGAAGAACTCTAGGTGCATATATAGAATCGGTATCGGCTTCGAAAGCACCTATATCTGGCGCATCAAACAGAACGCGCTCAAAACCTTCCCCTCTTTGATCGGTAGTAAGTTCTTCAGGGTTGCTGCCAGCATTAATTGCGGGAGAGTCGGAGAGTAAAGCATGGGTAAAAGTCAGACCACCATTATCTTGTAATCCTCCTAGTCGAGGATCTATGGAATTGGCGGCAGTTCCCACTAGATCTTGCTTGATACCATTGGTAAAAACTTCTGCATCTTCTCCATTGCCAATTAGGTTATTACCACCGCTAATGAACCCCGCACCATCTCCGATAATATCATCGTCATTGGCATTGCCAGCGATAATACTACTAGTAATAGTACTACCAGAAAGGTCAAGATATACTCCACTACCCCCATTTTTAGCAGTATTCCCTGTAATTGTGCTGTTGTTAATCTCTACAGTGCTATCAAAACCAAAAACGCCGCCACCATATCGATTAGCAGAATTACCACTAATAGTGGAGTTATTGATAATTGTTGGTCCTCCGTAAGGAGTGACACTATCTATACCACCACCGTCTCTTTCCCTAGCCACATTGCCGCTAATAGTAGAGTTGTTGATAATTGTTGTAGCAGAAGATTTGGATACGCCACCGCCACTGCCAGCGACATTATTAGTAATAGTAGAGTTATTGATAGTTGTGGTGGCATAATCATCAGAAGATATTCCACCACCCCATTGAGCCAAACTATCGCTAATAATCGAGTCATTAACAATTAAATTTTCCTGATTGATAATACCACCGCCGCTTGAATCGGCAGCATTACCACCACTAATAGTTAGTTGCTCGATGGTGACATCAATTTTGGTATTTGAGGCGTTATCAATATTGAAAACTCGACTGTCATTATTACCATCTATGGTTAGATTGTTAGCACCCAAACCTTGGATAATTAGACTTTTGTTGACCACTAATTCTCCTAATTGGAGAGCGATCTTCCCGTCACTAAAACTAGGATCAAAAGTGATAGTATCTCCTGGATTGCTTACTAGAAGTGCTTCGCGCAGTGAAAGATCTTCGGTACTTAGATCCCCATCATCTTCATCATCTAATGTAGTAACAATTCTCACCATTGGCTCTGGTGGTAACAATGGCAGATCGTAAATTGAGTCGGTGTTAGCTTCAAATGCACCGATATCGGGAGCATCAAATAGTACGCGCTCAAAACCAGCTCCTCTTTGATCGGTAGTTAATTCTTCAGGATTGCTACCTGTATTAATAGCAATACTTTCAGGTAACAGAGCGTGGGTAAAAGTTAAACCACCATTATCTTTTAACTCGCCTAATTGGGGATCTATCGGCTCATTGGCAGTACCGACAAGATCGCCATTAATCAGATTGATAAAATTTGGATGATCATCTCCATTGCCAATTAGATTATTTCCCCCAGAAGCAAGATTTGCCCCTTCTAGGTCGAGATCGTTAGCATTACCTGCGATGATGCTGCTGGTAATCGTTGACACACTAGAATAAAGTGAGTCGCCTTGATAAATGCCCGCAACACTGGGAGCAGAATTATCAGTAACAGTGCTATTGATAATAGTACTGTTACCATAATCGTTATAGATGCCACCACCTTGGGTGGTAGCAACATTTCCGCTGATAGTACTGTTGACAATAGTATTATAGGCAAAACCAAAATCTCCAAAAGTATTAATGCCTCCACCCTTGTCAGCTTGATTGTTACTTATAGTGCTGTTATTTATATTGACTCTTCCATCTCCATCTAAGGAAATACCACCACCACTATCTTCTGCTTGATTATTACTAATGGTACTGTTGCTTATATCGGCTACACTACCGGTGGAGATCCCACCACCACTATCTTCTGCTTCATTATTATGAATAGTACTATTTTTAATATCTATCCAACTAGAATTATTGTCTATTCCTGCGCCAGATCCATTGGTTAAATTATCGCTGACAACACTATTGTTTAAATTTAGACTTTTAATCCAGGTTTTGTTGCTACTGTTGTAAATACCACCACCTGCTACTTCTGCATAATTGTCGCTAACAATACTGTTGTTGATTGTTATCCAACTAAAACTATTATCTACACCACCGCCAGTGCGAGCAGAATTACCCGTAATAATACTGTTGTTAACGGTTAATTTTTCTTGATTTCTAATGCCACCGCCACTTGAATTTACAGCATTCCCGCCAGTAATAGTTAAATTTTCTAAGGTTACGTCTACAATTTGACTAAAGTTATCGTCAACATTAAAAACTCGACTGCTATTATTACCGTCAATAGTTAGTTCACTATCGGCAAAACCTTGAATAGTCAGGTTCTTATCGATTTTTAGTTCGCCTAAAGTCAGCAAAATGGTACCGTCGTTTAGGCTGGCATCAAAATCAATCGTATCGCCATCATTGCTATATAAAATGGCTTCTCGAAGAGAAATGTCATTCTCGCTCAAATCGCCATCATCTTCATCATCTAGAATAGTGACGAGAGGATTACTAATAATAGGAGATTCTTCTATGGTTCTGATTTTTTTCAGATCGGGAGAGCCAAAAACTACATGTCCAGCTTTGGCAACGCCATAAAGAGAACTAATAAACAAGTCATGCAAACCATCACCGTTAAGATCTCCCGCACTATTAATTACACCAAAACCACTATCTTCATCTACACTTTCAATCGCAAAACCATCTCCTAGTCCGTCATGTCGATCTATACCTGAGATAGTAAAACCATTTTTACCATTTAAGCTAGCTAGATCAGTCTCCCAACCACTCTCGCTGCCAAAGATCACAAAAACATTTCCTTTGTTATCATCATCCTGACTGTAATTTGCCGAGCCACTAATAATTAAATCACTAAAATTGTCGCCATTAATATCTCCTGTACTAATAGTTCCATTAGAGTAAGATCCGGGAATAATAAAACCGTTCTCGCCATCTAAATTCGCTAGATTTAACCCAGAAATAACCATCAGTATTTTCTCCGAATGCAGCCCAGCTTCAAATAAAATACTCCTTTATCCTTAGCTTTATCTATGGTATTCGGGAAAAATTTGATTGTCTCGTTTGTGGCTTTATTGATGATTCTGTGGATCGCGATCGCTTGATTATGAGTTGTGGCTAACGCCGTTTTATAGCTTTCCCCCTCCGCCCCAAAGCGGGAACCTGATCCACCTGCCTCTGGTTCTCAACCTTGATCGGTTGGGGTATACGTCACACAGCTTTCCCATTATGGCAACGGGCTGAATAATTCTCGGTCGGTTGTCTGGTGCGGTTTTTCCTCCCGTTCTCGTGAGAAGTGCTTTTGCCTTCGTTGTCTCTCGTTTGGTCGGTTGCGTGGTGTGGGTGCGTCCTGGCTGGTGTTCTGTCTCTGGGTCTGTCTGGTTTGTCTCTGTGCCTGTTGTGCGCTGACCTGCTTCTCTTGGGGGCTTGCGCCGCTTAGTTGGGTGTTCGTCCCCCTTTTTTTTTGCGATCGCAGTATCACTACAGCTAAACTCTGGCATAAAGCGATCGCTTTAGCTAAAGAGATTTTTTAACTCTGAAAGTTACACTCCATCATGACCATCTCCTAAACAGGTGAGACTTCTACTCAAAGGTTCATTCTAGTAGACTTTATCCCCCCAAAATCGGCGATCGTGTTTTTGGGGCGGAAAAGTATACTATTGCAGTTTACTTAATCTAAGTATATTTTTGATACTTCCAGATGAGTTAAATACCCTTTTAATGTTGTTAATGTTGTTTACTCTGCTGTGTTTCTACATAGCTTTCAAGCACAGCATTGATCCGAGTTTGATACCCTTTTCCACCTGCTTTAAAGTATTCCAATACTGATTTTTTAACTCGCAGCGTTACAGGCTGTTTAGTATCTGGTTGGATAACTGCTGCGTTGTCCCAAAAATCAGCATCAAGTTCGGGAATATCGCTAAAATCGATGTCTGAATCCTCTACCTGTGCAATCTCTTCAGGAGTCATCGGTTTTTTGTATTTGCTCATAATAAATTCTCCTTTCACGACGGGAAGCAGGACGAGCAGAAATTAATCTGATGCGATCTTGTCGATTTGTATGTACAACAACGATCATAGCGACTTGATCAATGATACCGATACTGACATAACGGATTTCGTTGTAGTCTTTTCGTTCATCACGGCGCGAGACAATGAGACTATCAAAAATTCGTTTTGCCGTCTCAAAATCTATTCCATGCTTCTCAACGTTTTTCCGATTTTTGTCAGCATCCCACTCGTACATAAGAATAATGTTAATACATTTTGTACATACAGTAAAGCCCAAATCCAGTGACTGAAAAATCTTAAGATGGCTCGTTGCGTAAGTTGTAACTTTTAGAATTAAATGGGCTCTTGCACGCTTTTGGTGAACCAGAGGTCGGGCGATCGCTGAATTGATCTATTCAGCTCAAAAAGGATAACTTTCTTTTTGTTGTCCTCACCAGTCGGCGATCGCTTGAAAATGAAAGCATCAAAAGCTAGAACTCTGATTCAGTATTCAGAATCGAGTCCAATTTTTGAATTGTGGGAGTTCTCAAACTTAACTTCTCACGAATGAGCTAAACAGTACATAAAAATCGCTTCTTAAGTAGGTTGTGAGTAGCACGACCATACATCTGTCTTTTTAACATCTTGAGACGATTAATTTGTCCTTCCACTTGCCCATTACTCCAAGAAAGAGTCACTCCATTAATGAGATGCTGCCCAATCTTCTTTGAGACTTTTAGCAAAACCCATAAAAGCTTTGATTTGACTAGACTCTGCACGTTGATACCACTCCTCTAATTGGTCAGGCTGCTTTCGACGAACTAAATCGGCAAAACCTTGAGCTAATTCAATCGCAACATTTAGATTGGGATGTTGTTGTTTGAGCAGAGCGATCGCTTCAGCATCAGAGTCACTTTGTTCTTCAGGTTTACTTAAAATCAACCCCACCGCACGACGTACCGTCAACAGAGATTTTTTCGGTTCAAAAACTTGAGGTAGAGGCTGATTGGTTTTCTTCTCTCCTGTTTTTAATCCTTGAGCATCATGTTATGCCCTTGTGGTACGGAGACGGCGAGTATAACTAGCTACGGTAGCATAACTACCTTGATAACCCTGCTGTTGAATTTCTTGACACAGTAAAGTCGTATTGTGACAACCATTGTTCCATCGCTCAAGAAGATATTTCTGATAAGGAGCAAGCAAACTGTGTCCTCGATCACTTCTTCCTTTTCGTTCGGGAAAAGTAGCAGATTGAAGAAAGCGAAACACTGTCCTCTCACTAATTCCTAACTTACGAGCAATATCAACTTTTGTCCAACCTTGTTGGTTTAAACTATGCACTTGCTCATATTGTTCTTCTCGTTTGCTGCGATGTAACTCAGCTTGTTCAATAGTGGCTTTAGCTTGAGGTGGCGGTGTCACGGGATTAGCTATAATCTGCTCTTCTTCGCTAATTGTACTAGCGTTAATAATCGCTTCGACATTTTTTACAAGCTGACGATGCTCGTTGAGAACTATCTCGCTTGGGATTGGTTAAATTTTCTAGTAAATGAAAACGGTCTGCTACCTGAATCGCTTCGGGACAACCTCGATCTGCTCCTTGTTTGTAGGCTTTAGCACGATCTCTAGAAATTATTTCTACTCCAGGATTTTGTTCTAACCACTCTGCTAGAGTTGAAGCTTTACGGTCAGAGAGTAAATCTATCTGACTTTTCACGGGATCTTTTTCGGTTCTCAGGCGATCGCCAAATTTCCATTCTCCAAGCCTAATTCTTTCGTCATTCATTATCATTAACTATAGATTATTGAGAATTAGGCTTGGAGAGAAACCCTTATTTGAAGGGGCTTTCAGAGATGCCGTGAAAAGTCAGTTCATGGACAACTAACAACATTCGATAACTTTGTGGCTTTAGTTCTGATAAGCTTGCTCCTGTGGCTAAAAGAGTATCTATGTGACCGAGATTCCGTCGTAGATAAGCTAACTGTTTCCCAATTGCCTTTCGCCGTTTTTTGTGACGAGGGCGACGCTGTTTGCTAATTGCTAAATAGTCTTTTCTCGCTCTTTGGCGATAAGTTCTCGGTTTCCTGTCAAACTTGTCTTTGACTTGTTCATACAATCTGTCTAATATCTTTTCTGTCTGTTCTCTGGCTTGATTCAACAGTTTGATATCTGTGGGATAACTAATGTCTGCGGGAGTACAGGTGGCACCCTTGAATTAGTTTTCCTTGATTTTGTGAAGATAACCCCTCTCCTTCTTCGGTGTTGCTTGCTTCTGCTTCCTGTTTCTGTTTTTCTCTTTTCTCTTGGCTTCTCTGTTCTGTTGCCCGTCTTTTCAAGACTATTTGCTCGTTGATTTTACCCACCAGTTCTCGATTTAATCTTTTGCGGAAATAGACTAACATTGACGCTTCAAATGGGGCTTGATTAGTATACTCTGTCAAGCCTAAAAAGTACTGTAGGTAAGGATTTTCTCGAATTTGCTCTACTGTTTCTTCGTCACTCGTACCAAGACGCTCCTTGATGATTAATGCTCCCAACGCCATGGGAAAAGGCTTTGCTGGTGCCCCCATCTTAGAACTGAACTGACTGGCGTATTCTGCTTCAAAATCTGACCAAGGAACTAGTTTTGATAGTTTTACCCATCGATTTTCCGAAGCTAACCTTCCTCCAAATGGTAGGTCAAAATTTTCAGCCTTTTCCTGAGCTTTGTTTGTAGTTTTATACATTTCTAGCTTGAAGGTGCAAGGGTTTTGAGCAATTATCCCAGTTTTTCTTGGATTTTAATAGTCCCCAACCACCTTCAACTTTATTGATGACAACTGTTCCCAACTTTTTCAGTTAACCCTAATTATAAGCTCGTACAGAAGAGCTTGAAACGATTGATTGAACTGATCGTGTTTTTATCCAAGTAATACATGGATTAGATAGTGTTTCAACTCAATACAATTTAGCTAGTTTTGGTCACAGGTTCACCTGCGTTCAACGCAGGTGCTTGCCTGTGACCGCATTCCGCGGTTTGAGAGTCATAAATAGAGAATAACGAGTGGGTGCGAGGGGAATATCATTCAACCAATCATTAAGACCTCTGTGTAATATATGGTATTTGCTCAGTCACGACTCGCGCTACCAGATGCGTCTTTCGCCGATGTTATCCCCATTCGAGGATATTATCCCCATTCGAGGACAATCCCACGAAGATGGGACAAGTGCCCTTGTGGTCCGCGGGGTCGCTCGTCAATTTCTTTATCCCCACCATGTAATACATGGTGAATAGACATAGGCTCGCACCCAAGAGTCGGCTCAACCACAAGTGCCCTGAGCTTCTTGACTATTGGTTGAGGCTCACCACTTGTTGCTTCAATTATTCAGGATGAGTAGGCACACGGCGAATTTTTTGGCGCAGGGTCGTCAAAATTTCTGGAGTCACTTGATGCCACCAAGGACCTCGGGCATATTCTTGAGTAGCCTGTAAGATGCCCTTTTGTCGCCAATAGTGAATGGTGTGAATCCCTACTCCTAGTTTCAATGCCAAAGCTGAAGTTGAATAACGACCATCGGCACGAATGCCAGTCAGATGAGGAGAAGCTGGGTTAGCAATGCCTTCCTTCCACCGAATCCAATTGACCGAAGCTTGAGTAAATGGACGCCCCTTTCCTGTCACAAGACCTCTCTGGTTGAGTAATTGGGCAATTTCTCGATCGATTCGACCTGGTGCTAGTTCTTTGATAGCTTCAATCACCCTAGTCGGAGTAGAGATTTTTTGTGCCTGGGTAAGACGTTTTGCTACTAACTCTGTGGTTGCCCCTGTATGCCAGAGAATCTTAATCAAAGTTTGTCTATTGGGCGAGTCTCTGGGTGTAAGTGCTACTTGTTTGACCAACAATCCTAGCATTTCTTTACGCTCAGCAGCAGTTGTAGTTGGTGAGTGCCACAGTGCTGGTAAATCAGATGCTAAGCGCAGAATTTGTTGTCGTTGCTCTGGGGACAGTTCTAAACGCTCTACTTTTCTTGCTTGTTCATAAGCTAGTTCTAGTTCAGCTAACTGCTGTAATTTCTCATTCCAACGCTTTTCTAGGGTGCGAGCAACCAGACGATTTTCTGGTTCAACTGCATCATATTGACGTTGGGCACGACTAGCTTCATAACGGGCTCGTTCTAATTTCAGTTGCCATTGTTGTTCTAACTGAGCCGCTTGTTGGTCTAACTCCTCCAAGACTGCTAGGGAAATGTTCAACTGCTGTGGACTCACTTGCGACAAAACATGAGCTGCTATGGCTTGATCGATGGCGGCGGCAGCCACACTCCAACACATCCCGAATTGACCATTTTGTTGACGTAGTTGCTTACATTCATAACTAGCTCGGCGACCACCATCGCCGTGATAACGGGGACTCATGCGGCGACCACATTTTCCGCAGATCACTAGACCTTGTAAAAGGGCTGCTCCTTCTCTGGGTACGCCGAGGCGACCATCACCATAGGCTGCACCATGATTGCGTTTCAGCTGCTCTTGGTTGGCTAAATATTCTGACCAACTCAGATAAGATCTATGGGCATTATGAATCACCACTTTCCACTCGGCTTGGGGCAATTGTTGGGTTTTGAGCTTGACCATCTGTCCTGATTCAATCACAGGGAGGGAACGCCTTCTGCCGTAAACGTAGGTTCCGGTATAGGTTGGGTTATGTAAAATAGCTATGATACGGCTATGATTGATGTCACCCCACTCTAGGGTGCCGATTTCTCCGACTCGCCATCTTCGCCGAGGAAAAGGGAGCTTATGGGTGGCAAAATAGCGCATTACCTTGTAAGCTGTTCCCAATCGCCGAAATTGTTCAAAGACTAGGCGAATTGTCGCCACCACACTTTCATCTGGGTCAAACACGAGCTGACCATCTGGGTCATAGACATAGCCAGTGGGGGGAGTACAACGTAGTTCTCCTTTTTGTGCTTTGTTCAGTTTTGCTCCCTGTAGACGCAGCCGCATCCCATGCAGTTCCGTATGACTCCAAGTGCCTTTAAAACCTAACAAGACTCGGTCATTAAAGTCGTTAGGATTGTAAATCCCATCATGATCTATAACCAAGGTGTCGGTCAAAGCACAGATATCTAATAGTTTATGCCAATCTGCTTGGGAGCGTGACAAGCGGGAAGCTTCTAGGGCTAACACTGCACCTACTTCCCCTAACCCTACCGCGGCCATCAATTGATGGAAATCTTCTCGTCCTGATGTAGTTTGACCACTTTTGCCTAAATCTCCATCGAGGACTTGGATTTGAGTTTGGTCCCATCCTAAGGACAGGGCTCGCTCAGCCAAAGCATATTGCCGTTGAGTACTCTCACGATTTGATTCCACTTGGTAGGGAGTCGATTGCCTCAGATAAACACAGGCACGGCGGTCCAAATGGCTCTGCACAATTTTATTGTTCATCAGTTGTCTCCTGGTGTTGCTGTTGCTGTTGCTGTTGGTGTTGTTGTGTTTGTTGTTCCAGAATTTTGCTGACTAATTTGGCGGTCAGATGAATCAGGCCTGTCCTGTGTTTGTCTTCTGGCGAGGGGAGAATTGCTCTGATGTTCTCTTGTTTCATCATCAGTTTTCTGATTACCACATGATTGATCTTGCTTGTGATCATCAGTTTTTTGGCTTTTCTCTGCTTCTTGTTGCTCTTGCCACTGAATTAAGCGCAGCAGTTTTCTGAGGTCAAACAACGGAGTTTGACCTCTGATGATGGGATAAGCTGCCCTTAATTCCAGGCTGGTTTCTGCGGCGGGAAGTGAGAGCAATCCTCCCTCTGGATGTACAAAAATCACTCGGACAGATTGACCCCAACGGCGTAGCTGATGGACTTTCACACTCCTTCCGAACAAGGGATGGATGGGGTTAGTGATGGTGACGCTTTCCGAAACTAGATTGGAATTATGTGCAGTCTGTTGGTGGCGTCCCCACAATCAAAGACAGAGTAGTACAAATGCTCGTAAAGATGGTGTTAGAACCTATCTACGAAAGCGATTTCTTGAACTGTTCTAATGGTTTCCGACCAGGACGCAGGACTCAAGATTGTATCGCCCGACTAGACAGTTACATCAATCGGCGCAACAAATACTACTGGGTCATCGAAGGGGACATCAAAGGAGCATTCGACAGCATACACCATAAAATACTGATGAAACTGCTGGCTCAACGAATAGCTGATAAACGTTTCCTAAATCTGATAGAACGATTTCTCAAAGCGGGAATTATGGAAGGTCGCCTGTTCAAGCGCACCGAACTGGGAACTCCCCAGGGCGCAATTTGTTCGCCAATCTTAGCGAACATCTACCTTCACCAGTTAGACCTCTACTGGTGGAATAAATACGGCAACCTACACCGCAAACAGAAAGAACGTCGTCGAATAAACCACATGGGAAATTGTGCGTTAATTCGGTATGCCGATGATTGGCTGCTACTTACCAACGGTGGTAAAGCAGAGGCTGTCAGGCTAAAAGAAGAGTTCCAAACTTTCCTCTGGGAAGAATTAAAACTCGAACTCTCTCCCGAAAAAACTCACATCACTCACGTAAATCAAGGCTTTGACTTCCTGGGTTTTCACGTTCAAAGATACGTAAAATCTAATGACCGACCTAAGATGTTGGTCACACCAGCACAAGAAAACATCAAGAAATTAAAGCTCAAGATTAAAGAGATGACGCGACGCAAGTGGTTTCAAGACTCACCATTGCTTAAAATCTCAGCTTTGAATGCTGTACTCACGGTTCGCCCATTTTAAAATGAGTTAGAAAAATTGGTCACGAAATACAAGGGTTATAGGATTTTTTGTTCTGGCGATCGCGCATTATTTATTGCGATCGCCAGAACCGACCGATTTAGTTAATCCATATATAGTGTTTCTGGAAGCAAATTACACTATATGTAGTGTAAATCTAATTTTAGAAACCGCTAAAAAAATGAGCGAACCGTGAGGCTGTACTTAGAGGATGGGTTAACTATTATCGCCATACCAACACCAAGAAAATAGCTAAAGACCTGGATTTCTGGGTCAACGAAAGGTTGTTTCTTGGTTAAGTAAACGGATAAAGATCCAAACGAAAAGTACTTGAAGGTTCAAACTCCGGAAACGGTAAGAGGGAATTTGGGAGGGGACAATTACCTTTTCTTGGAAAGGCCAGATAATCCTTATTCAGAAGGATTCGGAACAACGGCAGCTAGTCCGCCAGAAAAAGCCTTATCTAACCAAATCTGGATGGGTAATGCTGAGAATGTTACATGGCGCGAACTTAAAGAGAAGATTAAAGCTATAAGGGGTGCAAAATGCGAATGTTGTGGCGGACTAGGTAAACTAGATTTACATCACATCATACCGCGCAAAAACAAGGGCAAAGACACTGAAGATAACCTTCAGCTATTATGTCGCCCTTGTCATGCACAAACCCCTTCATTTGGTCGGAGGTAACAATGATGGAAAGCCCAATGACGAGAAATTGTCACGTTGGGTTTGGGGAGAGGTATGAAGAAACACATCAATCGCAAGATTGGGAGGTGCGCTTTGTGCCTACTCCATTAAGCCCGCTTTTAGCAAATATCGCCCTCAACGGAATAGAAAAGATAGGAGAATACAGGTTAAATGGGAGATACATCCCTAAATGTATAAGATATGCGGACGATATGGTTTTTGTATTAAAACCAGAAGACAGTGCTGAAAGAGTATCGGCTCAATATTTCGGGGTGGCCGAGAAAAAGAAAAAGACTTCAAGAATGCACATGGGGTCATAGAATATGAAACATGAGGGTAAAGCAATCGAATGAGAAGTTAGTATCGCCATTACTGCAAACAATTGACCCGAAGTTGATTGCAGACGAGTCTTTGCGTCAAACTGTAGAGAGCCTGCTGAACCTAATAGAGCAACTCAACTCGAAAGTAATTGAACTAGAAGCAGAAAATCAACGCTTAAAAGACGAAAATAACCGTCTTAAGGGAGAACAGAGTTCGCCAGATATCAAAGCCAAAAAACCCAGAGAGTTATCAAAAAATTACTCATCAGAGAAAGAACGAAAAACGCCAAAAAAGAACTCTAAAGGTCGTAAAACTGAAAGCATCAAAATAGACAGAGAAGAAATCTTAGAATATCCTCAAGGTAAACTGCCAGCAGATGCACAGTTTAAAGGCTACGAAGAAGTAATCGTTCAAGACATCAAACTGAGCACCGACAACATATTATTCCGCAAACAGAAATATTACTCGCCGTCAGAGAGAAAAACTTACTTAGCAGAACTGCCCGCAGGTTACCAAGGGGAATTCGGTCCAGGACTAAAAACTTTGGTCATCAGCTTATACTACGGGGGCAATATGACCCAAGGCAAACTATTAGAGTTTTTAGAGGATACGGGCATTTCCATCTCCTGCGGTCATTTATCGAACCTGTTAATTAAAAACCACTCAGGTTTTGCTCAGGAGAAAAGTGAAGTTTATCGTTCAGGACTAGCTAGTAGCCCCTGGCAGCACTTCGACCAAACAGGTGCTCGTGTCGGTGGAGCCAACTACACCACCAATGTAGTGTGTAACCCCTTGTATACGGTTTACTTTACCACTCCTAAAAAGGATAGACTGAGTGTACTAAAAGGATTACAAGACACCAAAGAACTGGAGTTTATTCTCAATCAGCAAACTTACGAACTACTCAAGCTCTTCCGACTACCAACTAAATGGCAGTCAGGTCTCCAACTCTTACCTCAAGAAACGGTTTTCAACTCGGCACAGTTCAATTGCCTCCTTGAGCAATACCTGCCAAAAATAGGTTCTCAACATCGGACTCGCGTCCAAGAAGCAGCGGCGATTGCTTTTTATCATCAGCAAACTAATTGGCCCGTGGTGCGAACTCTGGTTTGTGATGATGCTCCTCAGTTCAAATTACTAACTGAGGAACTGGCTTTGTGTTGGGTACACGAAGGAAGACATTATAAGAAGCTCAATCCTCTGGTAGGTTATCATCAAAAACTGCTAGATAACTTCTTGAAGGATTTCTGGGATTACTACCGAGAGTTACTCGCTTATCGAGATGCTCCCAGTCCCAAAGTCGCCGAGAAACTACGAGCTGAATTTGACCTTTTGTTTGGCTCTGACATTGGCTACCAACAGTTGGATGAACGAAAGCGATTAACGGCGACCAAAATCTCGGAGTTGCTGTTGGTGTTAGAGCATCCTGAATTACCGCTACACAATAATCCAGCGGAGTTAGGTGCCAGGACAATGGTGCAGCGACGTAACATTAGTTATGGGACTCAGACCACTCTCTGGGACAAAAGCTTGGGACAATTTTATGTCTCTGGTGGCCACTACTCGTAAGTTGGGCATCAGCTTTTTTGAGTATGTTCGCGATCGCATTTGTGAGACGGGAACAATTCCTCCTCTGGCAGCTATTATTCGTGAGAAGTCTTCTCTTCATTGCTTAGGTTAGTCGTGACAACCAAAATAATTGCCTACCCCGAAGTATTGAGCCGATACAATATTTACATGAATCTCAGAGATGAATTGGGGACATTTTATGATGATCTAGATTTTGCGGAACTTTACTCCACAGAAGGTCAACCAGCACTAAGTCCTGGAAACTTAGCTTTGGTATGTGTCATGCAGTATATGTCTAATTTATCTGATCGAGGGGCAGTAGAAGCTGTCGCTGCTCGTATTGATTGGAAATACGCATTGGGACTAGAATTGACTGACCCTGGATTTGATTCAACCGTATTGACTTTATTTCGTTCTCGATTGATAAATGGTGGTACTGAACAACTTTTACTGGATAAACTCTTAGAACGTTGCCAACAACTTCAACTGATAAAAGCCAAAGGTAAAGCTCGAACTGACTCGACTCATATCTTAGCAGCGATTCGTAACCTTAATCGGCTTGAATATGTTGGTGAAACATTACGTTGTGCTTTGAATACTCTAGCTGTAGTTGTCCCAGATTGGCTATCAAATGTAGTCGCTCCTGACTGGTTTGACCGTTACAGTAAACCAGTAGAAGAATCTCGACTGCCTAGAGGCACAGAAGCTCGTAATGAATATGCAGCTCAGATTGGACGAGATGGGATGAAAATTTTAGAGGCTATTTATGATGAGCCGACTACACCTCAATGGCTGCGGGAGATTTCAGCCATTGAAACTCTGAGAATTGCTTGGGTACACCAATACTGGATTGATAACGGTCAACTTAATTGGCGCAGTCATAAAGATTTACCCCCTGCGGGAGAACGAAGTCATTCACCCTATGATACTGAAGCGCGTTACGGTAACAAGCGACATACAACTTGGATGGGTTACAAGGTACATCTTACGGAAACTTGTGACAAAGAGCGAGTTCATTTAATTACCAATGTTCAAACTACAAAGGCACATTTGGCTGATGTAGACCAAACTGATTCAATTCATCAATCGTTAGCTGACAGAGATTTATTACCTACTGAGCATCTGGTTGATGCTGGTTATGTGGATGGCACTTTGTTAGTTGAGAGTAAGCAACAATACGCTCTTGAACTAACTGGACCAGTTCGTGACAACGTGAGTTGGCAGTCCAAAAATCCTGATGCTTACGATTTGAGTCGCTTCAAAATCAACTGGAAGAGTAAGCAAGTTACTTGTCCTCAAGGCATCAAAAGTACCAAAAAATGGACTCCTCTTCCTCGATCAATGGGGAAACAAAGTAATCAGGGTAAAATTTCCCCGTAAGGCTTGTCTACCGTGTCAATTTCGTCACCTGTGTACTCGTTCAAAAAATGAACCACGAGAGCTCACGCCCTCGCCCTCAAGAGGAACATCTTGCTATAACTAAAAGACGTAAACAGCAACAGACCGAAACGTGGTCAAAACGATACAATCAACGTGCTGGAGTTGAAGGTACTATTTCTCAGGGTGTTCGTGGTTTGGGTTTGCGTAAATGTCGTTATGTGGGCTTGGACAAAGTTCATTTACAACACATACTCACGGCGACGGCGATGAATGCGATTCGTTTGTTTGCGTGGTTTGAAGGTATTCCTTTGGCTAAAACTCGTGTATCTTCTTTTGCTAAGTTAGCTCCTGATTAGCTGGACTATTTTCGCTCTTGCAGCGATCGCCCAAATCCTCTTATGTTAAGTTCGTCAGCAGTATCGAATGATACTCAAACCCCTCGATTCTGACTTGCCCAAGCACTGACCATATGAATTGCTCCTTGATTCTTCCCTTCGTCATAGGAACGACGAACTGTTTTGCCATCAATGGCAATCACTTCCCCCTCACTCACCCTACTGACCCCTCTGACCCAACTCAGAAAGCTTTTTTGTAATTGCTCTGGATTCAGACGGGCAAATACCCGAGCAAATGTATCGTGACTCGGGATTCCATTCGGTAAGGCGAGAAATGTTTTCAACCACTTGTGTTTAGCCTTGCCATAGGGTTACTGCTCACTGCAACAAAGGAGTTTTGTTGACAATAGATAAAGGCTGCTGAAAAATAACAAAATCTACTACGATCTTCGCTGGGCACCATCAGCCTTTAGGGGTTTGGATTCTCTGTCTTTATTTGATGGGTTTGAATCTGTCTAATCTCCAGATTGCTCAAGAACTTGAGCTCAATAAAGATGATACTCAGCAGATGGCCTCTCAATTACGTTCTGGAATAGTGGAAAAGAAACCAGAAGTAGCCTTAGAAAAAGAGGTAGAAATGGATGAGGTTTATTTGGTGGCTGGATTTAAAGGTCAACCCCTCAAAGTCGCTCAAAAGCAGCGAAAGGGTCGCCGACGAAGGCTCAAAGGAAAACCAGGTAGAGGAACTTTAGCCCAGGAAAAGCCTCCGATTTTCGGCATGATCCAGCGAGGAGGAGAAGTGGTTATCAAAATGCTGGACAATGTACAACAAGTAACAATTAAACCTCTCATTCAAAAAGCTGTGGCTCTGGTTACTTTAGTTTACAAGACATGAATATGCCATTTATCAACGTCTTGCTCAATGGGGTTATGAGCATAAAAGCGTCTGTCATGGTAGTGGAGAGTATGCCAGAGATGAGGATGGAGATGGGTTTGATGAAGTCCATGTCAACACTATCGAGGGCTTCTGGTCACTCTTGCGGTCTTGGCTCAGGCCACATAGGGGGATTTCTCAAGACAAACTGCCTCTCTACTTGGGCTTTTTTGAATACGTTCATAACAGTAGAAAAAGGGGCAAAGCCCTCTTGCCATCATTACTTGAACGTAATGTACTTGAATATTTGCGCCAACCTCTAGAAGATGGTCAGGTAAAAATTTCACGTACTCGTCAATCGGTGGTTTTTCCTGCTCAATTTACTTTGGTTGCCAGTACGAATCCATGTCCTTGCGGTTACTTTGGTGATCCGATTCAAAACTGTACTTGTTCTCCTCGGCAACGGGAAAACTACTGGGGTAAGTTATCTGGACCTTTAATGGATCGTATTGATCTCCAGGTGGCGGTAAATCGGCTGAAGCCAGAAGAAATGACCAGACAAACTATGGGGGAGGATACATCAACTATCAGAGAACGAGTCATTGCTGCCCGAAAATTAGCCGAGCAAAGGTTCGAGAAAGAGCCAGGAATCAGCTGCAATGCGGAAATGCGATCGCGTCACCTGAGAGACTTTTGTGTCTTGGATGATGAGAGTCGCAATCTACTTGAGGGAGCAATAGGTAAACTAGGTCTATCTGCTAGGGCAATGGATCGCGTCTTAAAAGTATCCCGCACCATTGCTGATTTAGCAGGCGATCGCCATTTACAAAGTAACCATTTGGCAGAAGCTATTCAATATCGCACCATAGATCGAATGCAGTAAGTGTTTTTTTGGACATCATTACCCTTAGACATCAATTGCTGACACTATTAAAATTCATTCTGATCGATGTAACGCAAAGCCCAATACATCAGTCCCATAAAAACTAGCAAGCCAATCAAGATTATGCCAACTAAACTGTTTCCTGCTTTGAAGGAAAGAACAATCGCACATGAAATAGGAGCCAATATGATAGTTGAAGCTACACTCAGCTTGATAGGAGTCCAGTGGATCTCTTTCCAATTAGTAGCGATTTGACCTTTTCCTCCTTTTGCATCTGGTACTTTTGCCTCCTGCGATCTTTTTATACCTCCTCTAACTAGTCTTTTTGGTAGATTATTTCCTTTACCTTTCATAAGGAGTAAGTATTAAATTGACTATAAATTGGATTATGGATATTCTCTGATGCTTGCCAAAAAATGCTACATCCCGCAATCAGGTTAGCTATTTGATAGTCAAAATGACACTATCTTTGTTAAGACAGTTATCAATACTTATAATATTTTGGTAAAAATTAATTTATCTTTACTAAATAATCTGGTCGTTCAAACACTATATTTATTTTATTGAGCAAATATGATCGTTAGTTAATTGATAAAAAAATAAAGTTGCATGAAGATAGATGCGATCGCTTTAGCGAAGAAGATTCAAATTAAATTTAAAACATATCAGCATCAAAAGCAGTTTTCTCAGATTGCAAAACTGATTACTTTTGCCTTTCAGGTACTTCCAAGTGAATATAATCAGCAAATTTTTGGTTATATTCCCCATATATTTCGGCAAGTTATATTAGAACACTCTTTTCAATTACAGCAACAAGATTTGTTTATTGGTGAACCTGTAGTTTATAAAATCTATTATCCTGATCAGAAAAAATTATACGGCATTCCCTATTTTTATATTTTCTGCTATCTCAAAGAAAATTCTTCTCAGCTTAATGTCTATTTCCAAAGTGCACATCCAAAATATAAGAGTTTGACTCAAGAAGAATACCATTTAAGTCAGAAAAAAATTAAATTTGAAGGTATCATATCTGCTTTTAAAACTGATAATATATCCGTAATTAGTATTAGCGATCCTGGTCATTTCTTTCCAGGCTTAACCTCTAGTTATTATGCAGGTTCAGCAGAATTAAACTTTGCTAAATTAATTGCTAAAGCATTAGGAAATATCTGCAATCTCGCCAAGATTAACCTTGAAAATACAATGCTCTTGGGTTCTTCAGCAGGAACCTTTGGCGCATTACTTAGTAGTACTTATCTAGAGCAAAAAACAAATGTCTTAGCGGTAAATAGTCAGATTACTTTACAATATAGAAAACCATTACTAAAGTCTTTGTTTGGCATAGATCAGCCACAAAAAATAATAGAAAAATATGGGAATCAAATCTCTTGTACTTATCGGTTTCGACAAGACATAAGTAGCATTCCTAATATTTATCTACTAGCTAATATCAATGATCATTTGCATCAAAGAAACTTTGATTTTTATAAATTGTATTTATCTAGATTCACTAAAAAAGGAGCTGATAATCAATCTATTTTTGATAGCTATTATGGAGTAGAGGGTCATGGTCGTCCTGAACCAACATCTTTGAAACGTAAGATTGAAATCGCTAGAGAAGTTTTAACTATGAAATCAACAATAGATGGCTAGATAAATATCGATTAGAATTAAATGGTATGAACCAGAAATGTTGAATCAAGAAATAAAACTTTACATTTCAAGTGTTAGTACGCTCAGGAGTACTAACACTTGCTGTCTATTTCTCTTCTGTATCATTTATTTTTCAGTAGTTTGTGGTGGTGAAACAGTACCACAAACTACTGAAAAGTTTTGGCGCTTGGCGCGTAAAATTTCTACATAAGTCTTTAACGGTATATATATAAGTCAATGATTTAACGGTGGATCAAGATCTGATAGAGACGATTACTATCGGCAACGGTTACTGTAAAGCCTAGGTTTTCATATTGCAGCTTTTCTCCTTGATGAGGTATTTTTTGCCACTGCTCTAAGAGAAAACCTCCCAATGTATTGTAATCGTCGGCTAAAGGGAGAGTTAAGTCTAATTTTTCATTAACCTCCTCCAGATTTATTTGTGCCGACACGAGGAAAGTATTTTTGTCAAGCTGTTGGATTGCTTCAACTCCTGTTTCGGGGTCATTACCCCCATCGCCAACGATCTCGGCGATCAAGTCATGGAGAGTAATTAGACCAGATGTACCACCAAATTCATCAATAACTATAACTATTTTTTGCATCGATCGCTGCATCGAAGGTAAAAGTTCATTGAGAGATGTGGACTCGGGAATAAAGCTGACAGGTTCGAGCCAAGGTTCTAAAGTTGAATCGCAGTCAAGTTCTCCTTTTGCTAATGGTTCAGATAGTTTTTTGTAGTGAATGATTCCTCGAATATCATCTAGTGAATCACCGATGACAGGATATCCCGAGTACCCGTATTCCACCATAGTTTGTAAGAACTCGCCAAAAGTAGTGCTTAAGGAGAGAAATTTAATATCTGTACGAGGAATCATTACTTCCTCCGCGGTGTCGTCACGAAATTCAAAGACGTTTTTAAGTAGCTTTCTTTGTTCTGCTTCTAAGCCAGATTCTCTCTCGGTAGCAATAATTAGCTGTAATTCCTCCGAGGTCACTTTTTCGTACCATCCTTCACCACTATACTCAACTCCTATTAGCTTAAGAAGTAGGCGAGTTGACAAGTTCAAAATGGCGACAAAAGGACGAAAAATACGAGCGATTACTAAACTTGGTGGTCCAAAAAATCGCGATAGTCTCTCAGGGTACATTAATGCTACGGATTTCGGACAAAGTTCTCCCAAAACAATTTGTAGATATGCCAAGATAATAAATGCCAGAGGAAGTGCGATTGAATGAACAATTGTCTCGGATAGATAGGCGGGTAATTTGAGAAGGGGGACGATTGCCATAATTGACACCGCGATCGTTTTTTCTCCCACCCAACCCAACGCCAGGCTAGAGAGTGTAATACCTAATTGAGTGGTAGAGAGGAGACGATCTATACTTCTTTGAAGAGACTGTACAGTTTGAGCCTGAATATCTCCGTCTTTAACCAATTGACTGATGCGAGAGCGACGAACGGAAACAATCGAAAACTCTGCGGTAACGAAAAAAGCATTTATCGCAATTAGAAGAAAAATACCAATAAAAGTCAAGACTAGATTTTGTTCAGCCATCAATTAACTAACAAAAGACGAATAGTATTAGCTTCTATTACCCAATGAACTTTCTGGTTCATTATCTTTTGTGATCATTAACTAAGTTATACACTTTTTGGAGAATGTCTTCCTCCTTAATGATTTTTAAACCTTTGTGTTTTCCGCCCAAGGGCTTTTGATTCAGCGTATTGTCACGAGAATTAACATCTGGCTGAGTAACTACCTTAAGAGCTTGTGCACCCATAAAGTAGCCAATATAAGAGCTAGCCGTGCCAGCCAAAAGCATCATCAAGAATAACAATATGGTGAGCCCTAAATTAACTCTTATTTTCATGCGATCGCATTCTTTTTTAGATAGATGTTGTCAACCATACCAGAATTACTAATATAATGGTCTACTAGAGAAAAAAAAGAAATGCCCAGGGTTGGCCGAGCGGTTTAGGCAACAAACTCATAATTTGTGCAAGGCAGGTTCAACTCCTGCACCCTGGACTAGTACAAGAATCAAAAATTTTGCTCAGAATGCAGTATAGCTAAGGATTTCCTTCAACTGCAGTATAGCTAGGGTTTTCCTTCAAGGAAGTCTCATAAGGATTTTCTAAATCTCTAGTCATGAATCTAATGGCATTGGCTGATTGTCGTTTCAGTCCTGCTTGATAAACATTATCTACTGCTTCGCCATCGGCAGAGATATGCTGTTCAGGGAATCCTGTAAAACCAAAAGCCGCATCGAGCTGACCCAAAATGCTACTTTGTTCAAAAGCGTTTTTACCTTTCTTAAAATAGGCATCTTCAAATGCTTCTGGCAAAGAGTCGATTTCTGCTTTAGCCTCAAGAGATAATAAACTAGCAATAGTGGCTATTACTAGGATTTTACTTAATTTAGTAAACTTAATAGACATTACTTTACTTAATATTTGTGAATTTACTACGGGTTACAAATTACTTCGGCGTAAGACGGCAAAGTGGTCTGTAACTTCTGCTCAATCCTAGCTGAAGAATTAGTGAAAGAAAAGTCCACAAATATCTTTTCCACCTCCTAAATTATGAATCCAGAAAAAATTTCTCATTCCTCGTTAGCTACAGCTAATACCGATACTTTACGTGAAATCTTATTAGATTTAATTGTCAGATATGCCTATGTTGAAGGAAATTTCACTCTATCTTCTGGAGCTAAAAGCTCTTACTATATCAACTGTAAGCAAGTAACCCTAAAAGCTGAAGGCGCATTAGCTTTGGGTCGTTTACTATTTAAGCTATTACCAGGAGATACTTCCGCTGTAGCAGGTCTTACTTTGGGAGCAGATCCGATGGTGTCGGCGGTAAGCGTTGTTTCTGCTTATGAAAATAATCCTATTCCCGCTTTGATTATTCGCAAGAAACCAAAAGGACACGGCACCAAAGCCTATATTGAAGGACCCTCTGTGGCGGTCGGAGCCAAAGTAGTTGTTTTGGAAGATGTAGTCACGACAGGAGGTTCTGCATTAACGGCAGTTGAAAGACTACAGGATGCTGGCTATGAAGTGACGCAGATTCTTTCCCTAGTAGACAGAGAGCAGGGAGGAGGTGAACTATATCAGTCAAAAGATATCAAGTTTCAGGCTTTGTTTTCGATTAAAGAAATTCAACAGCAATATTCAAAATTTTGATCTACTTTAAAATTGGAGATTTGGATTCAATAGTTTAGGGCTTATAGCCTATAGCTTAGAGCTTCTTTAAAAGACTTTACCTTTCGTTATACAGGGCGAGAAAGTTATTAGTTAAGCTGAAGGAGTAATAATCTTTTTCCTATATTCTCATGGAAGTAATTTCCCCTCATAATTCTAAAACAGCAAACTGGTCAACAATCATCATGTTCGCTTTAGGATTCTGGCTCAGCGGTAGTTTAGTTTTTGACTTTTTAGTCGTTCCTGGAATGTTAACCAGCGGGATCATGAATGACCCTGGGTTTGCCAGTGCTGGCTACGTTATTTTTGGCACATTTAATCATCTAGAGTTACTATGCGCTGCTACTGTTTTAGCTGGATGTTTGGTCTATCGTTACGGCTATGGTTTGACTAGTAAAATTAATACTAAATCTATCCTGTCGGCTATTATTTTATTAGCTATTGCTTTAGCTTATACCTATATTTTTACTCCCCGAATGAGCAGTATGGGAATGCCTTTAGATATGTTTGCGATTCCCGAAGCAACTTCAACTTCCATGACTGTTATGCATCTTGGCTATTGGAGTTTAGAGACAATTAAATTATTTGCTGCTGCTGCTTTGTTACGTAGTTTTTATCGTAATTCTTGCAGCATCGTCTAGTAGCTAATCAGCAGTTGGAAATTAAAAAATAAAATAAAATAAAATAGTGTCGGAATTTTGAGCTAAAAGTTAATTGCTTATACTTATTTCTGCGCTATATTTTTTTTAATTTCTTGTTGACAAATCCACCAAAAATAAATTGTCAAATTAATTAACCCGACTAGCTTGGTACCATCCTCTAACATGGCATGGATACCACGGCTAGTAATGGGGGTAATATCGATCGCGCTGGAAAATCCAAATAAACAAAAGGATACTAACAAAGGAATATAAGGAGTTTGACGAATAGTGTAGCGAAATAGCCAGGCGTAAAAAAGCAGTAACAAGCCATAAAGACTGTAAACAGATAATTTGACCAGCTTACAAGTGCTAAAGAAAACACACAAAACCAAGGTTAAGCGAAAGCGATCATCGAAAAAAAGTAGCAGCATCACCAGCGCACTAGCTCCCAAGAATATTTGAAAGCGATGGCTTGATTTAGGTAATAAAAAAGCAGAAAAGAGGCAAATAGCGATCGCAGTACACCAAAGAATTTCTGAGATACTGGTAAACCAACCTAAATAGAAAATACCGAAATAAAAAGGATCGCTAAACAGATTTTCGATGCCCGTACCTTTACTTTTGATCTTGGCGTAGATACTAAGTAGGCTCAAAACAACAATAGTTATGGCATTTAACCAAATTAAGACTGGGATACTCTCAAAATGCTGCTTTCCTCTATTTAACCAAGACTTCAACCTAGGAAAAGCGGTAGATTTCTCTCTCATTAGTAACAACCCAGAATTTTAAAAGCTGTAGTTAGCAAATTAACATCATCCTCCATACTAGCTAACAAGGCGTTGCAGATTTGAAGTATTAAACCGATAGTATTGCTGTTCGTCCTGTATCACAAGGGCATAACATCAAGTTCAGCAACACCCAAAATCTAAGATATAAATAAATTTTCATGAATCTTAAACGATTTATTTCAATCGTAATTAGCGTTGCTATCCTGTTTTATATCTATAGTCAGATTGACGTTGCCAATCTGGTTCAAGTCTTGCAAAATTGCGATCGCTTGATGTTAGGGATCAGTTTAGGGATGGTTGTCCCGATCACTTTAGTTACTTCTTGGCGATTGCAACAATTGGTACCTCAGCGTAGTTTAAGCTTACTAGAAGCCAATCGTTTAATTTTGGGTGCCAGTGTCCTTAACATGGTTTTACCCTCCAAAATGGGAGACATAGCCAAGGCATATTTTATGTCCGAGAGGTCTAATCTAAGTGGCAGTTTGGCTTTAGCAATCTCTATCTTTGAAAAAGCTTGTGACTTACTATCTCTCCTGCTGTGGTGTGTATTTGGCTTAATTATCTATCCTGCAAAAGATAGTTTATTTTGGATTATGACAGTAGGAGTAGCTGGGGGGTTAGTTTTGGGTTTACTACTATTAAGCTCACAGCAGTTTGCGGATTTATTTTTCACCTTCTTTATTAAATTTTCTCCGAAGTCTATAGGCAAAAAACTCCAAAAAATGCAGAATTCCTGGGGAGAAATGCACTACTACTTTTGGGGCGACAAGCAGCAACTATTATTAATTACCAGCACTTCCGTATTTATCTGGTTTCTGCATCTGTTACAAATTTGGCTATTTATCCTGGCTTTAAAAGCTGTTGTTCCTTTCCTAGTTAGTTTGGCACTGTCTCCCCTATCAATCTTAGCGGGATTATTGCCCTTAACCTTTGCGGGAATTGGCACTCGTGATGCTGCTATTATCTATTTTTATCAAAATTACTTTAACGAAGCTACGGGCGCAGCTTTGGGTTTACTTTGTACCTCTCGCTATTTTATTCCTGCGTTGATTGGCTTACCTTTTTTAGGACAGATGCTAGGAGCAGTGAAAAAAATGGATAAATCGGTTCCCCAATCTAAATCATGACAGCAAGTGCGATCCAAAGGCTACCTAATTTTCTGTTTCTTAAGTTTGCCTTGCTTGTAGGGCATCGTCGAGTACGAGGACACGGATTAGAATTAGAAGTCAGAGGTGAACCCAAAAACCGCTACCCTTATTTAACCATATCTAAACTGAGCAGGTACAATAAACGAGATAAGTATTATCCCAGATTACCTCAGTCTTTAAAATAGGGCGGACGATGGGACTTGAACCCACGAATGGTGGTACCACAAACCACTGCCTTAACCACTTGGCTACGCCCGCCATGATTATCGCTTAGGTATTATAACACCATTGCCCAACATTTTGTTCTCGTAGTCTAAAATCAAGAAAATTATGTTTAAGCTGCATGGCATTTAAAAAAATCGGTATTGGTGGAATAATAGCGTTAGGTATAGGTGCGATCGCATTTCTAACCAATCCAGGAGAACAGAAGTATAAAGAGTATGCTGATAGCACTATCCAAACCAAGTTAAAAGATGAGGTTTGCTCTCAAGCTGCTGAAGATCTGGGAGCATGGTTAGAAGGTCAATGTCATATTTTAATCACCACAGCCAGCCCTTACTTAGCAGAGGTTATTAATCAACAGACAAAGCGACAAAATTTCTTACTCTTCAGTATTTATCAAGCAGATTTGTCTTTACCTTCTCCTTTATCCGAATATCATTTGTCAACAATGGGAATATTAGGCAACTTTTATGTTTATCAAGCTAAAAAACTTTAATTGGCTAATCGGGTTAGGTTTATTTAAACTGGGAGTAGAAACGTTAACGCCTGGAGTTGTTATATGAGTCAAGAAAACGGCACAAAAAAAAACCCTACTTCAACCATACCTGAGAGTGATGCTGTCCGAAATCCCCCATACGGCAAAGTAAAGAATTTGGATCAAGGACAAAGGTATTGTATCAACAAGATTGAGATTAACCCAGGGGAACACATGAGTACCCAAATGCATTATCATCGCAGTGAGCATTGGATTGTAGTTTCTGGTACTGCCAAAGTGATTTGTAATGGTCAAGAAACCCTAGTTATGCAGAATCAGTCTACTTACGTACCGATGAATACGGCTCATCGAGTAGAAAACCCTGGAGTAATTCCCTTGGTGATGATTGAAGTGCAGAACGGCGAGTATTTAGGAGATGATGATATTATTCGTTATGATGATTAATCTTTTTCAGTAATCACCCCAAAAGCAGTCTTAAAATGCTTATGGGACAAGAATTTAAAGCCAGATTATCCCTTGAACTCTGGCTATTATTTAGCTTTACCTCCTGGGAAGCCCCGCGTTCTATCGCCAGGTACGTAGGGATGAAAAGGAGGGTTGGCACTATCGGCTAATCTTTTATCGTTTGTTATGCTTCATGCTAAAATATATGAATGTTGACTATGAATTACTCTTATCGAATTGAACCAACGCCAGAACAGCAAGCATTAATGCTTGGTTGGCTGGAGACGTGCAGGAGGCTGTATAACAGATGTCTGCGCGATCTTAAAGATTGGCTTGCTTCGAGAAAATGTAGCTTGTACTCTTGCTCTTTGAATCGGGAATACATCATGTCTCCCGATATTCCTTTTCCTAGTTACCTCGAACAAAAAAGACAACTTACCCAGTGGAAAAAAACTAATCATTGGTATAGAGAAGTTCACTCTCAAGTGACTCAAGACTGCGTTAAGCGACTGCATAATACTTGGGAACGGTTTAAATCTAAAAAGTTTGGCTTTCCTCGCTTTAAAAAGTATGGTAAATATCAGTCTTTTTTGTTCCCGCAGTTTAAAGAAAATCCAATTAAAGATGGCTTGATCAAACTGCCAAAGATTGGCGAGGTTAAAATCAATCAACATCGACCAATACCAGAAGGATTTAACGTCAAAGGGGTAAGGATAGTAGCCAGAGCAAGAGGAACTATCTGGTATGCATTCGTCACGATTCAGTGTGATGTCAAAGTTCCCGAGCCACTGCCGTTTGGGCGTGGAATTGGAATTGACATTGGACTGGAATCTTTTTTGGTAACTAGCGATAATTTCCGAGTTGAACCTGCTAGATTTTTTCGAGAAAGGACTTGTCCGCATCTGTTGCAAGGTGGGCTTAAAGTGCTGCAACGCAAAGCATCTCGTAAAAAGAAGCGGTCTAAGAACTGGGAAAAAGCACAGCTTAAAGTAGCTAGATACCATCATAAAATAGCCAATTCTCGTAAGAACTTTCACCTTCAAACTAGTCATCAATTGTGTGACCAAGCAGACATGATTTTTGTTGAGGACATCAACTTTAAGATGACTGCTAAAGGTTTTTTGGGCAAGCATATGCTTGACGGCGGTTTCGGGCAATTCCGTGACTTGCTGTCTTGGGTGTGCTGGAAACGAGGTAAATACTTTGCGACTGTTGACCATAAGTACACTAGTCAAATCTGCCCAAAATGTCATACTCATACAGGGAAGAAAGAACTCAAAGAAAGAGTTCATAATTGTCCTGAGTGTGATTATCAAACAACAAGGGATCATGCTAGTTCAGAAGTGATACTTAATCGGGGATTGAATAATGTAGTACCGACGGACTGTCGGGAATGGAAACTGTCTGGTAATGGCGTACTGTCGGGGGTCAAATGCCTAGATAAGTGCCGATCCAGAAATGCCAACTTGCGAGAGTTGAAGCCCGCGTTCTATCCGCTAGGATGAACGTCGGGAGAAGTCACTTCTTATAAATATTTGAGATCGCCGAATCTATTAGCCGAATCTATTAAATATTTCAACAACTCGACTAGAACACCGATTCAGTCATGCCAAAATCCCTGGTTAGGTGAGAGGGGGGAGTGTGGGAAGAGGGGGAAGAGAGGGAAGAAAGAGAAGGCAAAAAGCTTAACTTATCTTCATTCTCCCCACACCTCCCACACCCCTCACACTTCCCTCTCCCTCTCAATTAATGATTGCTCTTGATTACTGAATTGATGCTCTAGGTATGCTGGACAAAGGCTTAAGCTGCATGTGACGCCTTTGTGAAAAAGAGCTCAAAATAATGTCATGCACTTTCTCTGTAAAAAAAATGAAGTTTTCAGGAGTTAAAGGTAATTTTTCTTTTGGAAAGCATTGATTGACCAAAAGTTTTTTCCGACCAATCCCTAATATCAACATTCTCTACGTTTTATAATCCTTGTTGGATAAATTCTTTGGTTATTTCTAATGTTGATAAGGAAATGGTTAAGATCATTCTTCGTATTTCCTTAAGTGGACTTTTTTCAGAGCTTGTGTACGGAATCTGTGGAAACAGACTAAATCTCTGATCCAAATTCATATCTATTGATAAACAATGCAATCATAATATCATGCATTTGGATTGAGCGATCTCAGCAAAAGCTCGAAGGCTTAGTCAAGATTAATTATCAGTAGTTTGACGGAATACATTGTGCTGTAACTGGTGACCAATGCAGCACTAGTCACAATCAACAGTAGATTTATCTCAGCTTCAAATAAAAGTACTGACTCTTGATATTCTGTTTACCCAATCGATAAAAAACTAGGTAAATATAGTAATCAATTAAAGACAACTACGAAACAAAAATTTTCTGACCATGATTGCACTTATCTACTTAGCTTCTCATATTCAATGTGTTGTGGGTGGAATCTACTTAGAACCTCAAGTTAATCTTTATCAAGAGCAAGAGCCAGTTGAACTTTGCTTGTAAGCTTGTAAGTGCTCGTGTGTTATTACCTATTGACTCGGTTGACAACCTCAGTTTGGAATGGAGCATGATCCACAATACTAGTGAATGCACTAGTCTAGCTGCTCTCAAAACATTTAAGTTGGTATCAGTTACAATGCTGTGATCTCAGCAAAAGCTCGAAGACTTAGTCAAGATTAATTATCAGTAGTTTGACGGAATACATTGTGCTGTAACTGGGGAGCAATGGGTCACTAGTCACAATCAACAGCAGATTTATCTCAGCTTCAAATAAAAGTACTGACTCTTGATATTATGTTTACCCAATCGATAAAAAACTAGGTAAATATAGTAATCAATTAAAGACAACTACGAAACAAAAATTTTCTGACCATGATTGCACTTATCTACTTAGCTTCTCATATTCAATGTGTTGTGGGTGGAATCTACTTAGAACCTCAAGTTAATCTTTATCAAGAGCAAGAGCCAGTTGAACTTTGCTTGTAAGCTTGTAAGTGCTCGTGTGTTATTACTTATTGACTCGGTTGACAACCTCAGTTTGGGATGCAGCATGATCCACAGTACTAGTGAATGCACTAGTCTAGCTGCTCTCAAAACATTTAAGTTGGTATCAGTTACAATGCTGTGATCTCAGCAAAATTGAGACTATACGCGATCGCATTCTCTGACATCTTTAAGAGCAGAAGCTGTACTGTTACTTAAGTCCTTAATTACGCTAAAGCTACCATCGGTTTCTAATACAACTGCATCCGCATCTTCGATCGCACCTATATCACTAGCACGTAAGGCTGCTAAAACTTCTCCTTCTGCTACTCGTTCTCGTTTGAGTACATCATGCTTGAGTTGTCCTTGGTATAGTAATAACGCTGGTTCGGCTTTGACTAATTTTTGGATTACGGAAGAACGAACCGAAATCCAGGTCAGAATATATTGAAACAATACTAACAAAGCAAAACTCAGAATTCCCGTACCAAAAGAATCTTTGGTAGATAACAAAATGCTCGATAAAATCGAACCAAAAGCGATCGTAATTACAAAATCAAAAGAGTTCCACTTTGATAGAGTGCGTTTACCTGATACCCGCAGCATAAAAATTATTGCCACATAAGCAACAGTTCCTAAAATGAGGGTATTGAGAAAAGGATTATCAAACATAATTCATCTGGTTTAAATGTCTAGGGGTTTGGCACTGTCCAACCCCTAGTCTAGTTATTCAGCAAAAACTTATAATTCAGTAGATGGTAAAACTTCTACTTCCATCTTGACGCTGTTAACTCCCGTAATTTCTTTAGCCAAAGGTTCAATGCTTTCATATTCCTTTTGACTGGGTACTGTTCCCACGATCGCGACATTACCGTCTTCAGCATCTACAGTTAGTTTAGAGCGAGGGATATTAGCCTCTAACTTGGCTCTAATTTCGCTTTCAAGATCTGAATCATCTCTTTCTTCTTGCTCGCCAATAATATCGTTGCGTTGTTCTCTGGCACGAATATCAGAATTTAATTGATCTTGACGAATTTCGCTATTAGCATCTTCTAAAGTATCTTCAACTTCTGTGACATCCTCAACTACAGGACTCTCATCGACAGAATTGGGAGCATCAGCACTGGTTCTAGCTTCGTCGCAAGCAACTGTACCAAACAGTAAAGTGCTACCTAATAATAAAGTAATTAATTTGTTCATTTTTTCTTCTCCGACCAACAATAATTTGTTATCTAACCAACAGTAGCTACTGAGCCACCATCAACTCTATAGTTTGCGCCAACGACAAAACTAGAATGTTGAGAACAAAGAAAGGCAATTACTGCTGCAACTTCCTGTGCCTTACCCCGACGATGTAATTCGAGATGGGGGCGTTTTTCGTCCAAAAAAGTTTCAATGGCTTGATCAAAACTCATTCCCTTCTCTTTTGCCCGCTTTTCCATCATCGCGTCAGTCATGGGGGTGGCGATATAGGCAGGGGACACGGAGTTAACTAAAATGCCATCTTTAGCATAAGCTTTAGATAAATTTTTAGCTAGGTTAAGCACTCCCGCTTTCGCTGCACAGTAGGGCATCTCATCGGTATAAGGTTGCACTGCGTCTTCAGAACCAATAAGCACAATTCTGCCCCAGCCTTCTTTTTGCATGGCGGGAATGAAAGCTCGACAGACACGCACCGCAGCCATAAAGTCAACGTTGATAGTTTCGTGCCAATCTTCGTCGGTTAGTTCCAGAAACTCTTTCGTTGCGCCAGTGATACCAGCGCAGTTAACTAAAATATGAACTGAGCCAAAATAATTAAGTATTTGCTGTTTGGCTGCTTCAACTTCTCCTAGGTTTCTCAAATCTGCCGTAACTGGTATTGCTTCGCCAATCTTGCCAACTTCTTCCGCAGTTGCTTTTAATTCGTCTGTAGTTTTATCTATTAGGGCAATCTTTACCCCTTCAGCAGCTAGTAACTTAGCTGTGGCTTTACCCATGCCAGAGTCACCACCAGTAATAACTGCGACCTTATCTTTAATCCCAAAATCCATACTTATTCTCGTCTTAGTCCTATATGTTTATCGTTGAATTACGTCGCCGTCTGCTTCTACGTCTAGTTCTTCACGACGGACAGTTTCTCTAGCTTCGACACTATCGCGCTCAACTTCTTTACGAATGGTAACTTCTTCGCGCACAAACGCCTGCTTTTCAATATCGGCGGACTCTTCGTAGACATCCATACGAGCAACTTCGTTATCATTAAAGTCCACTGTGCTGGGATTGACTACAGTTCCATTCGTGGCATCTCTGCGTTCAACAACAATATGTTCTTTTTCTACAGGTACAGTCACTGATGTGGTTTCAGTTTCGACACGCTTACCAACAGCTATTTCTCCAGTTTTTTCACGCTCTTTATTGACCATCAGGCGTTCTTCGTATAGTCTGATTTTTGCCTCATCAGCGATGTCGGTTCTAGCTTTAATATCATCGTCCACATCAGCAACAGTAGTAGCTTTTGCTCCTGGGATGTCGTAAACATCAAATTCTTCTACACCGTGATGACGCATGATTGACTCAGCACGAGCGATTTCTGCTGCTGAACCTGCTACCATGACTAAAAAGCTGCCTCCAGCAACACGATCGCTGTAAACTTTAGCTTTTTCTTCAGGAATACCCAAACCAACTAAAGCACCCACTAGACCACCAGCAGCAGCACCAATACCTGCACCAGCCAAAGTAGTTGCGATCGCAGTTGCTTCTGCACCAGCTAATAGAATAGGACCAATACCAGGAATAGCTAACGCACCTAAACCAACAAGTAATCCAGTAATACCGCCCAATGCACCACCAGTTAATGCACCAGTAGCAGCACCTTCATCCGCTTTGTTACTGACTTCTGCTGTAGTTTCTTGTCCTGCAACTTTGTCAGCGTCTTTGGCAATGACAGACACTCGTTCCATATCGTAGCCTGCATCTTTGAGAGCGCGTACCGCAGCCTCCGCCTCGTCGCGACTGTAGTATAATCCAGCAGCACGTCTGTATTGAATAGTAGTCATAATTTTGATTCCTCAATGTAGGCTGTGAGTAAAAACTGGTTAAACCTAGATATGTATTTGTCAGACCAGTTTTACTAAGAAAAATTTTCTTATTTGCTAACTCTAATATCCCAGTTTTCTTTCGCGAAGTTATCTATCTACGGGTTCATTAAGTGACTGTCTAAAGATAGATAAAAAAGTCAGCAAGAAATTAGATCATTGGCAACTTTTGCGTGGGTTATTATTCTTGATTTAAACTAGGGAATCTTTCTGCAAAATATTTACTGAGAAAAGTATTAACAAAAGAAAGAAGTACAGGGGCAAAAATAAAAGCTAATAAGCCTACAACTCTAAATCCTGGTACAAACAGTGATGCCAACCAAAAACATAAACCATTGACCACTAAAGAAAATGCTCCTAGGCTGAGAATATTGAGGGGCAGGGACAACAGAGATATTACTGGTTTAACTCCTGCATTAACTATTCCAATAACTAGTGCAGCAATTAGAGCAGCAGGAAAATTAGCTATATTTACTCCAGAGAATATAATATCAGCTACTAAAAGACTCAGTGCAGTAGCTAAGATAGTCAAAAGTGAACCTAACATAATTTATTAACTCCTAATTTCTTTATGTAAAACAAGATATATTTTGTTCTTTCTGTTTTACAAATTTTTTCCAATTACTTTTGATTATTAGATATATCGATTATGTTATGCATCTAACAAAAGATATATTCTTTTTTAGAGAACACTTTACAAATATTCACAACTTAAAATTATAAAAATAAAATCGCTACTTATCTTTCTTAAGATAGAAGATATTCTGACCCCAAAAATTTAAGATAACAATTACATACGTAAATAAAATAAAAATTTTAGGAAATAAAAATGAAAATTATAAATATCATTGCAGCAATCTTACTTCCTCCCCTTGGTGTATTTATGACTATGGGAGTTAGTCAAGCGTTACTAATTAATGTTTTACTGACTTTATTGGGTTGGATTCCTGGTGTTATTCATGCTCTTTGGATCCTCTCTAAAAAATCAGAACAAGCGAGTATTTAGTATTTATCAATTAACAAGTATCAATTATTATTAATGATTGATGCTTTTGATCTCTACTAAGATAAAAAGTAGCCTTCTAGATTTTTTTCTAGAAGGCATTTTTGTTCAATAATAATCTAATGATAAATAGTTAACAGATATTAGCTTTTATTTGTCATGAAATATTTCAGAGATTGATTTCCATAGTTCTTTAAGAAGCTGTTTTACTTGTCTTTCTTTTTTGGCGATCGCAACCCCAGTTTCGCCTAATTTTTGCTCAAATTCTTGTTGTTTTTCTTTTATTCTCCCTGTAAAAAATTCGGGATTTTCTCTAGCTTTTTCATACCAAGTTTGCGCTTCATCAAGATACTGACTTACATTGCCATGGCTCTCACCATATCTACTAGCTAAATTTGCTTGTACAATAGCTAACTGAGCTTTTAGTTGAGCATAACGCTTTTGTAAAAGAGCCACTTCCTCACTATTTTTGATAGTATTAACCGCTTCTGTAACTGCTTCTGCAACTTGAGAGGATTTATCTTTATTAGTATTTTGTAAATCTTCTAATACCCCATCAATTTCCTGTTGAATTTGTTCTTCTTCTTGTTCTAGTTTTACTTGCAAAGTTTGGATCTCTGATTGAGTATTGGTAATTGCCTCTCTTCTAGCATTACTAATTCCTTCAACCGCCCCTTCAATAGAAGCAGTTATTTCTTCTTTGATTTCCCCTTTTTTATCTTGAAAAATTTCTACAACTGCCGCGATCGCTTCTTGAACAAGAGTGCTAATTTCTGCTCTACCTTCTTTGACTTCAGATACAGCTTCAGATATTGCTGTTCTAACAATATCCCTAATGTTTTCAGTTTTTAATTGTCCTGTTTGTTTGGCTTGTTGTAGATTGCTAACAATTTTCTCTTTCCTCAATTCATCCATAATTTATATTTCACCTAAAATGAGTTTTATATCTACGTTTAATTAAAAACTTGACTGGATGCCAATTAATGGGCGATCGCTTTGTAGAAATTATAATTTGTAGAAATTATAAAAAGTTCCCCTCAAAAAAACTCCGATTTTTAGTCTGGACAGAGCATACACCAATACTTTTATCTTAATATTAGATTTTTGGCTGTCGTCTATCTTAGTATAGATATAGCAATAGTTGATTGAGTTAAGATATATCTCAAAAAAGACGCAGATACTTAATCGCCTTGCTTCTACAACTAAAGATAGAGATTTAAAACGAGAGACATCGCAAATATCACTCCTCAAGATAGATGTATTTAGTCAGACTTACGCCATAACCTGATGTTTAATATATTAAAATCTAAGTTTATGGATTCTTTTACCCCGTTAAAAACAGCATGGCAGCAGCTAATGCAAATGGTCAGAGGTACTATTGAGCTACTGCCTAATATATTAGTTGCGATCATTGTTTTTATTCTTTTTTGGTTTGTTGCTAAATTCTCTAGAAGATTAATCAAAAATCTGACTAAGCACAAACAGTCTCGTAACCTGGGATTAGTTCTCGCTAGACTGTCCCAGGGATTTATCATCCTAATCGGTGCATTTGTGGCACTAGCAATTGTAATTCCTTCCTTCAAACCAGGAGATTTAGTACAGCTGCTTGGAGTTAGTGGGGTTGCGGTTGGCTTTGCTTTTCGTGATATTTTACAGAACTTCTTGGCAGGTATCTTAATTCTGATTACCGAACCTTTTGTAATCAATGATCAGATTGTATTTAAGGATTTTGAGGGAACAGTAGAACATATTCAAACCCGTGCAACTACAATTAGAACTTATGATGGTCGCCGTATTGTAATTCCTAATGCAGAATTATTTACTAACTCAGTAACTGTGAATACTGCTTTTGATAAACGCCGTCTACAGTATGATGTGGGTATTGGTTATGGTGACGATATTGAAGAGGCAAAACATATTATTCTAAACGTGCTGCGTAATACCCAAGATATATTGCAAGAACCTCCTCCAGAGGCTCTAGTAGTAGACTTGGCAGGTAGCACCATCAATATTCGCGCTCGTTGGTGGATTAACCCTCCCCGTCGCGCTGATGCCTTAGATACTCAAGATCGGGTATTAACCCAATTAAACAATAAGCTAGTAGCTGCTGGTATCGATCTACCCTTTCCACCCAGCAAATCTTGTTTCACGATCAGACAGAAGAAACAGATGGCGATCGCGCTCGTCAAAGAGAAGGATGGCCCGCAGCTCAAGGAAATAACCCTAAACCAAGAAGCATTGGTAGTTCTCTGGAATAATTAAATCAGGCGCATAATGGTGATCGAGGGAATGATAATGACAGTAAAGGAAGCTACAGCTAGGATACTCTAAAGCGATTTAGAAGTTAGCTCAACAATCGTCGTCATTTTTTGTTCTCTTGGTACAGTAAAGAATCTCAAGAAACACAAGAGCCAGAGCGATCTCTTGTGTAATTCCCGAAGGGGTGAACGAAAGAAAGAAAAAAGGTGCGGGAGTTAAACAATAGAGACGCTTTAAGTAATGAGTACCACAAAAGGGCATAACATGACGAGTAAAAAGTAACGAGTAACGGCAATTAGGCTGCTACTTGTTGATGATAAAATTGGGTTTACTACGATCAATTTTTCATCTCTCAAATTGCTGATTGTTATCGAACTATAATAAATAACTTATTACTACTAACAATAAAATTCCTGGCTACTTCTCTTTACACAGTTAGAACAGCCAGGAAATATGTTACGAGTTTCATCTAATTGACTGAAGCAAGTGTCGTAACAAGGGGGGAATCCCCGCATGTAAGTCTTTGTGATCCTTAACCTTCTCCTAATTAGTCAAGTTATCCAAAAAGTTAGCTGCTTTTTCCTTAACTGTAGTAGCATCGGCTTCTTCGGGGCTGATCATCTTGTCTTTGTCAGCACTAGAGATAAACAATAAGCCACATACAAATACTGTTAATACTAAACGGAAAGAAGATTTTAGCCAGTTGTTTAATTTATTCATCAGTATGAATTTACCTCAATATTTTTTTTGATTAATTAAGTAATAGCAATCAGCGTAGCTTGGCAACATCTAACTAAAGTAGTAATGTCAGCCATCATACCTGAATCTCACCCAATTGGAAATTGACTCAGAGAGTGCGGTCAATAGCAAGTGCCTTTTATCTGTTCTCAACAAAACTGCTCTGTTGCAGTGAGCAGTTACTTGTAGATTAGCCTAATAATCGCGATTTGTGAAATTAAATTAATTTCATTTTTTTCAGTAATTAATTAATAACTGAAATAGATTTTACTGTCAATTTTTAATATGAGCGATCGCCTGACAATAGTCAATCGAAAAAAATCGCTCGTTTCTTACTATTTTCATCAACAAAAATTCAAACAAAAATAACCCTTTATCATATCACAAAATATTTTTGCAAGAGATGCCATGAACTACGTTCACAACCCAGGAGCGATAAGCCTGACGGCATGGCTTCGCTACGCACTTTTTCTAAATCTATCTAGTCGTATTTTTGGGGTTATATTGTACGTATTCTGTTGATTTTTCAACAGCAGCAGAATTGGCAATCTTGAAATTAATCGCTATTGGTACTGACGATGATGCGATCTCGTCTTCCTCTTTATGTCAGCGATCTGAATCAAAACTCAGTCAAAGCTTTAAATTTCCTTTAAGCACGTCAAAATGTAACATGTCAAGATTATGTGTTCTGCTCCAGTTTAGGTGATCGCCCTTGGGATAAATTTTCGTAACATACAGTCAGAGGG
>CALNYB010000057.1:0-5858 GCA_942490675.1 Cyanobacteriota bacterium
AAGCTCTCAAAGCTCTCAAAGTTAGCCAGATATACTCTGAAATCGTTTCTTGAACGGAAAGTGGGCGGAGCAACGTGATTTGGCGACAGTGGAAAAACCCATAAAAACGTAAACAAACCATGGAAAGTACTAAAAATTATCTAGCGATCCTCACGGTGTCTGGACACCGTAAACTTTGAGAATTTCTTGTATTTGGCGCCATAAAGTTGTAAATAAATAAATAAATAATATCAACTTCTTCAATGTCATCAAAATTAATAACAGTGATTGGGCAGCATTGAAAATCGTCAAAACACAAAGTTTTTTTACCAACACTCACTCTATCCGACATCTTAAATCGTTAATTTGTAGTCTAGAATATGTATAAATAGTTCATATTTAACAAGAGAATAAGCAAATTACATAGTAACGAGCTAAGTTTAAAATCATTTATCAAGCTGATTTAAAGTATAGGGCCTATAGGCCTATTCAGCATTTCATTTACTATAATTTGCCCACGAATCAAGAAGACAGATATATTAAAATAACTGATTTATCGTAAAACATATCTTCATATATTATTGGATTTGATGTAAAAACTAAAAACATATCATATACAAATTCATACATTGTATAGATTTTGCTTAACTAATTATGTCAATATTAATAATTCATTACATACTTCAATAACTTAATTCACGGTTTCCTGATATATGATACAGGACATTTTCTACATTTAAAGTGCCAGTTAACCCTTAAATTATTATTATAAATTATTATATTTGAGTCAGGCGCATCTCCAAATAACCTACAACTAATCGTCCTTATACTATATAACTATATTGGAGTGCAGTAATATATTATAATAATATAAAAGTGGTAGTTAACCATTAAATTCCGATTAATCATAAAACGATATATATAGGCCTATATTTTTTTTGTCGCCACCAGTCTTTATCTGGCTAGGGCGACTGTTTTACGACCCCCTCATAGCATAGATGATGGAGTCGCGCTAAACAAACAAAAAATTTACAATACAAAATTACAATACAAAATTTACATTTTAATCGACAAAACAATTTGAATAACAATAAACAATTGCATGGTGCGTGGCTAAACAATGAAAACAATTGGTATACGCCTAAATGGTGGGTTCGATATCAGGTCATTTGCTTTCTCATTTTTTCCTTCATTTTTCATTTTCTTTCATTGCGCCATGTTGATGCCATCTGGTTACTATAGTTACCTATCTTTTCTATCTTTTTCTGGTAAAATCGTTTCTTGAGAATTGGCCATAAATTTCTATAAATAGATATGACATCATATTTGTTGTTATAAATCAGCCTACACTTCGCTAATAGGCTGGCTAACGTATAGTGTCGTCAGACTCAGTGGCGGATCCAGGGGGGGGTGGGCACGTCCTCTCCCCCCCCCCCCAGTTAATTCCTGGATCCACCCCCGAATGTCGTACCACGAACTTGAAAGTTTTGAAACTTTCAAAACTTCCGTAGTAGGATCGTAGTAAAAAGTAGGTCGTAGTAAGGTCGTACCAGACGAGAAGGCGCATATCGTACTTAGATCGTAGGCTACTAAGAGGTTTGTATGATTTTAATAGTAGGCTAAGACTCTAACACAGTCGTAGGCATACGTATAGTAGGTCGTAGCATCATAGCATGCTCGTAACATTTATCGTAGCTTGATCGTTCAACGACATTGACTGATAGTGGTCTAAAGAATGTTTTGATGGGTAGGTTTTTGCCAATTTTTCGTATTAGAATCGTAGTTTCCCATAGCTGCACAGCCTGCATCGGTCGGGTAAGTTCGTACTTCTTCATCATTCTATGTGACAGGCAGCCTGCAGCCTGTTTCTCGGGCCTAGGGCCTCCCCAAAATATTCGCCTAGAAATGTTTGTAACATGCAAAGGGTGAAGGGGGTGGGGTTCTTTAGGTCTAAGCACCTCCAAACGATTTGGCAAACAAACATTGAACAGCATGGGGGCCTAAGGTTGAAAACTAGGACACTTCCCCCATTCGACAAGGTTTTTTGTCAGCATCCCCCCTCGCTTGACAAAAATCTCCGTCAGTACACCTCCCCCCCCCGCTGTGCGAAAAGCACCCCCCCCCCCCCATCCACAAACGATGGGGGTATTATACAAAACTGTGGAAAGGTATGAGCGGTATTAAGAGTAAAACAAAATCGGAAGTATGTCCTCCTGATGTTGTTGTCCATATTCGTGAGGTCTGGTATCTTAGCCCCCCCAACCACCGTGTCGACATGTCTTCTTATGTTCACAACTAAAGCTAGGTGGTGGTCGCCCTCGGCAAGCGTTGTTGTCTAAAACGTCGTTGCTCAGAGCGCCTGCACTGACCGCGCCCGACGGAATTACGATATCGAAACCTTGGAACGGTCCGATGAATGTGCATGCTTGGTGGTCCCTGTCCGCTAGACAGGAACTGGACGGCCGCCATGAGGCTAGCTCCGGACGAGGCGACGGCGCTGAAGTAGGTCCAGTCGAAGCGCGATTGTTGGTAGCTTGTCAGACTCACGTGGCGCACTATGTGTGAGTAGAGTCCATAAGTTACTACGGATGACGTCATCAGACAAAAACTGCAATAACATACGAACTTTAAACTTTCATTTTATATTTAAATGGCTTATCTTGAGTTTTGTTATTGTTCCCATTTTTTGTTCTGTTTAAATGTAAATTTATTCTGTGTATTTTTTTGTAAACTACTGTAGTTTGTCAGTTTTTGATCGCCAATAAACGAATAACAGAAATTAACTTGGCAAAATCAAGGCCAATTATATTCCATAACATTAATCATTGTTTAGTTCCACAGTTTTTATTACACAATATATAATATAAATTATATAATAGGTCTTATGTTATACTTTTTTAAAGTTGTATTATTAATTTAAAAAATAAACAAGAATTTAGAATAAACATGTGACACATCCTTGGTTAGGAAGGACCGGGAAGGGAGAAGGGGCGGAGGTGTCGCCGTCTACGCTCGTAAGAATCTAACTGTTTCAGTTATTAACTTTAAAGACGATATGCCTAATTATGAACTTTTATGGATTAATATTACTGGTTGTAATTATCGATCCATTGTTCTAGGAGCCATATATCATCCCCCTAAACCAATATATGATACCCCCACGTTTTTGACATATATTGAAAATTGTATCCTTGACATTTTTCAAAAATTTCCTAATTCTGGCATTGCCTTGGCGGGTGATGTCAATACTCTACCCGACAGCCTACTCTTATCTAATACTGGTTTAATATCTATTGTTAATGCCCCAACTAGAGGTGGTAGTTGCCTAGACAAAATTTTTGTGTCGGAACCATTGTATGAAAATGTAAAAATATGTAAGTCGTCAGTACATAGTGACCACCTTGCTATTATTGTACACAATTCCGGCATTATCATAAATAAATCGAAGTTATCCACTGTTGTAAATTTTCGCAGAAAGACCCCTACCCAACACGCAGCCTTCCTCAGCACGCCAGTCGACATTTTCAATGATGTTTATCTTCTTGAAAACTCACAAGATATAGCTGATTGTTTTTATCAAATTGCTGGATATTTGTTAGACAAATTCTACCCAATGAAAACTGTGTCTATCACTTCCGCAGACCCTGACTACATGACACCTGAAATAAAATTTTTGTTAAGGAAAAAAAATATTTTAATGCACTCTGGCAAAATCGAGGAAGCTAGTGCTGTTGCGGGAAAAATTGGCAAAGAAATTGCTAGGCGTAACTCTGCCAGCCTAAACCATTTAGGCAAAGACTCTACCACTAATGAACTATGGCAAGCTGTTCGTCAAGTGACAGGGAAAAATAAAAACAAGTCAACCCAAGCTATTCCAGGCATAACCGCTACCATTCTTAATGATCATTATTCCGCCATCTCAACTGATACCGCCTACTCCAAAACCTCTAACAAATCCTCAGCCACCCCTGTTTTTACTAATTTGGGCGAATTTCAAATATTCTATATCCTGGATAACCTACACCACACGGCAGAAGGTCTGGATAAGCTTCCTGCTTGGTTTTTAAGGATAGCTGCCCCATTATTCTCAAAGGTAGTCACATATCTTTTTAATTCATCGCTCTCACAATCACATGTGCCAGCGCAATGGAAGAGCGCAATCATTCACCCCATACCCAAAACACCAAACCCTTCGTCTCCTTCTGACTTTCGACCAATATCTGTCGTCCCAATTCTCTCCCGTATCATTGAAAAAATAATTGTTCGAACCCATTTATACCCAATTTTACAGGATCCTCTTAGTGCCCACCGCTTTGCCGATCAGTTTGCCTTCAGACCAACCGGCTCAACCACTGCCACGATACTATTAATTTTGCAACATATTACTACCCTTTTGGCTGAAAATAATCCGTACGTCACCCTAATATCGCTTGATTTCTCTAAAGCATTCGATTCTGTCAGACATAGTTCTCTCCTTGAAAAAATAGCATCCCTTCCAGTGCCAGATAATATATTTAATTGGATAAATTCATATCTTGAATCACGTACTCATAGTACCCTGTTCCAAAACGATATATCATCCCCCAAATCCATCTCCGCAAGCATCGTACAAGGATCTGGCATCGGGCCCTTTTCTTTCCTAATAACAGCATCTGACCTATCACCCATCTTACCCTCTAACAAATTATTCAAATTCGCAGACGATATGTATTTAATCGTCCCATTCAACAACCGGTCTTTCATAGATTCTGAGCTAAAACATATTGCTTCATGGGCAGAGTCAAACAACTTGAAACTTAATCACTCTAAAAGCACCGAGATTTTATTTTCAAAAAAACGTACCAAAATTGCTCTCCCGCCTCCCATTCCTGGAATTAATCGTGAAACCAGTATAGTAATCTTGGGTGTCCACATAGACCAAACCCTCAGCATGGAAAAGCATATACTCGACATTATATCGTCCTGCTCACAAAGTTTATATGCTCTTAGAATGCTGAAATCTAACGGCTTAGCAAATGATAAAATATTTGAAGTTTTTCAAGCCACCACATTATCTAAACTTTTATACGCCTCACCATCTTGGCACGGTTTCATAAATGCTAGCCTTAAAGATAGACTTGAAGCATTCCTCAGGAAAAGCAAAAGACTTGGTTTTTGTTCGCCAGAACTGCCAACCATCCATGAGCTATTCATAAAAAACGACACATCCCTCTTCAAAAGCATTGTAAGCAATAAAGCCCATGTGTTGTACCCCAGTCTACCTCCAATCAAACCACAGCCATACAACCTTAGACCCCGTGCGCATAACTTTGTACTGCCTGTAAAGGACAACCGTAACTTTCTTCAAAGAATGTTGTTCTATGATGTTTAACTTACTATTGATATAGACTTTTTCACATACCCTCCCAAAACCATTCACATCATTTACTATAATTACTTTGAATATAAACTATAATTATTATGTTACTTTGTTTTTGTTTTCAAAATTTAATTAGGGAACTCTATGTTAGTATAATATTTCACATGTTATGTTGTGTATTATGTTTTCCATTGCGATATGTCAGTGGTTTTGAAAATAAACGAAGGCCTTAGAAATCCCCCCCGAAATTTTGGGACAAAACGGGCTCAACATCCCCCACCCAATAATTTTTTTCTAGTTTTTTTCCTTTTTTGGTCAGTCCTGATTTTTTTTCCCCCCCAACTTTCCAAAACTGGGCGCAAGTTGCGCCCGGTCACATATAGGATAGACGCCCAGTGGCGCCAATTCAGAGTTTTCTTGGGGGGGGGGGGGGCAAGAGATTTTTATATCTCTATAATATGTAGGCTAGACCAGTGGCGTAGCCAGGATTTTATTTTCTTGGCTTAAATCCTTGACGAGC
>CALNYB010000058.1:0-107190 GCA_942490675.1 Cyanobacteriota bacterium
GTTGTCAAATAAAGATGGAAAATGTTTCCGAACTCAAAGAATCAGGATATTTAGTCATTGATAAGTTGTTTGACCATGAGAAATGCTCTAAGATTTTGTCTTGGATTGAGGATTATCGAGAGCAATATACTGTGCAAAAAGTTTATCGCCCGATGAAAGAGCGATCGCTTTTTTATTATGTAATTAATGGAGAGCAGGTTGAGCAAAATTTACCTCGAATTTGGCAAATTTACCAAGATATTAATCAGTTTGTTAATCAGGTTAGTCAACAAGAACTTACTCCTCTCAGCAGTAAATTAGCAACAGTTAATGTTAATATTGTCCCCCCAGGTGGAGAATATCGCTGGCACTATGACCGCAATATGGTAACTGCATTACTATTTTTAAATAACTTTGCAGCTGGCGAAATAGAATTTTATCCTAACTATCGAATTTTAGTAAAAAATCAAAAAATTGTTTTTCTGCAAAAGTACTTAGATGCAATTTTAAAAAACAAGTTGCTCCGTGATCTTTTCGGCAAAAAAGTATCTATCAAGCCTTGTTTGGGTATGATAATTATTATGCGAGGAAATAAATGTCTGCATAGTGTCAAGCCAGTCGAGGGTGATAGGGAGAGAATTAATCTAGTAATGAGCTATGATTCTCCTCAAGCACAATTTCCTGTAGAGCAAAATTTAAATTCTTACTTATATACAACTGAAAAACCAACTTCTTCAGATCCAAATTATTTATGATTTCGAATGTAATTACGATAACATGACTTCTTCTCAACACTGGGAATTTTATATTGATCGCGGGGGGACATTTACCGATATAGTTGCGAAAACACCCCAGGATAAGATCCTCGTTTATAAGTTGCTCTCAGAAAATCCCGAACAGTATCAAGATGCAGCGATACAGGGAATTAGGGATGTCATGGGAATCCCTAAACATACACCCATTCCTACTGAACAAATAGCAGTAGTCAAAATGGGAACTACGGTAGCAACTAATGCCTTGCTGGAACGAAAAGGCGATCGCGTAGTATTATTAATCACTAAGGGTTTTAAAGATGCGCTACGCATTGGCTATCAAAATCGCCCTCATATTTTTGCCCGCGAAATCATTCTCCCCAGTATGCTTTATGAATCTGTCATTGAGATCGATGAGAGATATGACGCACAAGGGAATGAATTAAAGTCTGTAGATCAATTCCAAGTTAGACAAGATCTACAAGAAATTTACGCTCAGGGAATTAATTGTTGTGCCATAGTATTGATGCACGGCTATCGCTACACCGAACATGAACTACAGGTAGCTAAAGTTGCCCAGGAAATAGGATTTACTCAGATATCTATTTCCCATCAGGTAAGTCCGTTAATGAAATTGGTTAGTCGCGGAGATACCACCGTAGTAGATGCTTATCTTACCCCCATCTTGCGTCGCTATATTGATCGCATTGCCGATCAATTACCAGATACTCAATTAATGTTTATGAAATCAGATGGGGGATTGGTTTCAGCCACTAATTTCCAGGGTAAAGACAGTATTCTTAGTGGTCCTGCGGGAGGGATTGTGGGGGCTGTACAAACTAGTCAAAGGGCAGGTTTCCCTAAAGTTGTCACCTTTGATATGGGGGGGACGAGTACGGACGTAGCACACTATGCAGGGAAATATGAACGGGAATTGGATTCGGAGATTGGAGGAGCGCGAATGCGTGTCCCCGTGTTGGCGATTCATACTATTGCAGCAGGAGGGGGATCGATCCTCTCCTTTGATGGTATCAGCTATCGTGTTGGGCCTGAATCAGGTGGCTCAAATCCTGGTCCTGCTTGCTATCGCCGAGGAGGAGAACTTACAGTTACTGATGCCAACGTTATGTTAGGGAAAATTCACCCCCGATACTTCCCTACTGTTTTTGGTCAAAATGCTAATCTTCCCTTAGATCAAGAGGTGGTGGCTGAAAAATTTACTCAGTTGGCAGCAAAAATCGCTACTGCTACAGGTAACTATTCTACTCCTGAACAGGTTGCTTCGGGCTTTATGGCGATCGCCGTAGCGAATATGGCAAATGCGATTAAAAAGATCAGTTTGCAACGGGGGTATGATGTCACTCGCTATGTGCTGTGTTGTTTTGGTGGTGCGGGGGGACAAGTAGCATGTTTAGTTGCGGATACATTGGGCATTACTAAAATATTTATTCATCCCTATGCAGGAGTGCTTTCGGCTTATGGAATCGGTTTAGCAGATATTAGAACTACTAAAGTAGAGTCGGTAGAGATGACTTTAACTGCTGAGATTATGCCTCAGTTAGAGTCTTTATGGGAATCTTTAGCAGGGCGAGTAACTAAAAAAAGAGAGTCAAACAATACAGGATTAATTATTAAAAAAGTAAATTTGAAATACGAAGGTTCTAATTCTACTTTGACGGTTGATTTCGATAGTGACATTACAGTGATGCAAGAAGATTTTGCGATCGAACATAAAACTCGCTATGGTTTTTTGCAACCAGAGAAAGAGTTAGTTATTGAGTCTGCGAGCGTAGAATTGATTCAACAAATGGATACCTCTAAAGAACCGATTTTTACTCGCACCCGCCCTGTAAATAAACCACCAAAGCCGATAGAAACAGTCCAGATGTTTGCTCTAGATAAATGGCAAGATGCTAAAGTATATCGCCGAATAGATTTACAACCAGAAGATTGTATTCAAGGTGCAGGGATTATTGTAGAAAACATTAACACTATTGTTATTGAACCTAATTGGCAAGCTACAATAAGCGATCGCAATTATTTAATTTTAGAGAAGCCAAAATAGATGATTAATTAACTGATGACTGTAACTTCAAAAATCAAACAGAAAGTTGCTCAACTGAGAGAACAGCTACAGAAAGCGGGTTATGCCTATTATGTTCTGGATAATCCGATCATGGAAGATAGTGTATACGATCAACTATATCGGCAGCTACAGGACATAGAAGCCGAACATCCTGAATTAGTTACCCCCGATAGTCCAACACAGCGAGTGGGAGATAAGCCAGCATCCAAGTTTACGACTGTTAGACATAATATTCCCCTATACAGCCTAGAAAATGCCTTTAATTCTGAAGAGTTAGTCAAATGGGAAACTCGTTGGCAAAAACAACTGGAAAGTATCCCTGATTTTGCTTATATATGTGAGTTGAAAATAGACGGAAGTGCGATCGCACTTACTTACGAAAATGGTATTTTAATTAGAGGTGCAACCCGTGGCGACGGTGTGACAGGAGAAGAAATTACCCAAAATATTAAGACTATTCGCACCATTCCTTTGAAGTTAAAAATAGATAATCCTCCTGCAAGAGTAGAAGTAAGGGGAGAAGCATTTTTACCCTTAGATGTCTTTGAAACAATTAATCAATCAAGAGTAAAATCAGGGGAGACTTTATTTGCCAATCCTCGTAATGCTGCTGCGGGAACACTACGTCAGTTAGATTCTAAAGTTGTTGCTCAACGTAAACTAAATTTTTTCGCTTATACTCTACACATTGTCAATTCCTCCGTCGTATCTATAGATAAAGAACTAACTGGATATTCCGAAATAAATTCTCAATTAGAATCCCTAGAACAATTACAACAAATGGGATTTTTAGTTAATCCTAATCGTAAGCGGTGTCAATCTCTAGCTGAGGTGCAAGAGTATTTTCAAAAATGGGGTACAGGAAGAAAAACCTTACCCTATATGACTGATGGTGTAGTAGTAAAACTCAACGACTATTCACTGCAACAACAACTAGGATTTACCCAAAAGTTCCCTCGTTGGGCGATCGCTCTTAAATATCCTGCGGAGGAAACCCCTACAGTAGTAAAAAAGATTATCGTCAATGTGGGGCGTACTGGGGCAGTTACACCAATGGCAGTTATGGAACCTGTACAGCTTGCAGGAACTACGGTACAAAGGGCAACTCTTCATAATAGCGATCGCGTGGCGGAATTAGATATTCGCGTTGGTGATACGGTAATCATTCGTAAGGCAGGAGAAATTATCCCTGAAGTAGTGCGTGTTTTAAGCGATTTACGTCCTTCTGATACTGTTCCCTATCAGATGCCAACTAATTGTCCAGAATGCAATTCTATTTTGGTGCGCCCCGAAAATGAAGCAGTTACCCGTTGTGTCAATAGTTCTTGTCCTGCAATTTTACGGGGTAGTATTATTCACTGGGCTTCCCGCAATGCTCTAGATATTAGAGGTTTGGGAGAAAGAATTGCCCTCTTGCTAATTAAAAATAATTTAATTAACTCTGTTGCCGATTTATATTCTCTAACTGTATCGCAAATTGCAGATCTAGAAAGAATGGGTCCAAAATCAGCCGAAAATTTAGTTAAGGCGATCGCTGAATCCAAAAACCAAACTTATGACAGGCTTTTATATGGTTTAGGTATTCGTTATGTCGGTAGCGTCAACGCCAAAATACTCGCCGAAAACTTCCCTACCATTGAGGAGTTATCTCAAGCACCCTTTGAATCTATTGAAGCAGTATATGGCATTGGCGAAGAAATTGCTCAGTCTGTCTTTGAATGGGTAAGAATACCTGCCAATCAAGTTTTGATCCAACAGTTACAAGCAGTAGGATTACAGTTTTCTTCTCCTGTAGCGATCTCTGATGTTACTCCTAACAAATTCAATCTAGCCCTAACTGGAAAAACTTTTGTAATCACAGGAACGCTTCCTAGTCTAAAGAGAGATAAGGCTAAAAAATTAATAGAAAAAGCAGGGGGAAAAGTGACAGGTTCAATCAGCAAAAAAACTGACTATTTATTACTGGGCGAAAATGCAGGTTCTAAATTAGCCAAAGCCCAAAAACTAGGTATTTCTCAACTAAGCGAAGCCGATTTATTAAAATTGCTTGATTCATAACCAAAATAATTATTTTTAACTCGACTGTTGTGATTTGCCCTATCCGCTTCCCTATCTGACATCTAGTGTGCGTGACTTCCTCCCAACGCTAAATACTCGTTCCGCTAACGCTTCACTTGGATTATAGCGTGGGCTTCCTCACCTCGCGGCAAGGAGCTTAGCTTACTGCCCTGTCAGACGAATCTGATTTGCGCCACTTATCTAGGCAAAATGCCCCCGACAGCCCGACTTGACAGTCTATTTCTTTCCCCCAAAGTCCTTGGGTGCTATGCTTTTCTATGCCTCGGTTACACAGTTCTTGAGCTGATGCTACGTCGCGGTCAACTTCATACAGACACTCAGGACAGGAATGTATTCTGTCTTTTAGCTCTTTCTTGACTTCGATACGACAATTGGGGCAGGTCTGACTACTGCCACGATGATCCACTTCATCGACAAAGACACCTCGCCTTTTGCCAACATACTTTAGTATCTGTCGGAACTGACCAAATGCCGCGTCTACTGTATGTTTTCCTAAAAATCCTTTTGCCATGATACGGAAATCAATATCTTCTAAAAAGATAGTATCTGCCATATCACATAATTTATGGGCAAGAATGAACTGGTAGTTCTTACGAACAAAGGCAATATGATTGTGCATTGCCTCTACTTTCTTCCTGGCTTTTTCGTAGTTTTTAGAACGTTTTTGTTTCTTCGACAACCTGTGTTGTAGCACTTTCAGCCGACTGTACAGTGTCTTGAAAAATTTACGTCCTGGCTCGACAAAACCATCAGAAGTAGCGCAATAGGATAACAAGCCTACATCAACCCCGATACAGTGACCATGAGGCACTGGGTCAGGTATTTCAATATCCGAACCAATAGCAACAACAGCATACCAACATGACGCTTTTTTCAGTACTCTTACTTGCTTGACGACAAACCCATCTGGGATTGATCTGTGCATGGTAATTGGCAGTTTACCCAGTTTAGGTAATTTAATCTGTAAACCAGTCAGAGGATTAGATTTGAATTGAGGCAAAAGTATTGACTTTAATTGTCCGTACTTCTTCCATCTCGGAAAGCCAAAACCTCTTCCTCTAAAGAAATCCCAAGCATCATGTAATCTTCTAATATTAGTCTGAAGTACTTGTGAGGGGACTGCTTTGAGCCGAGGAAACTTTTTCTTTGCTGCTGGTAGGTTGTTTTGCTGTTGCCCATATCCTGGGAACGGATAATTAGCAGGCATGATATATTCTGATTCCAAACTACATCTATCTACTGCACACTTGCGAGAACCAATGTAATCCTTGATTTCTCTCAATGCATAGTTATAACTGACACGGCAAGTTTCTAACCACATTAATAGCTGCTCTTGCTGTGTCGCATCAGGATAAATTCTATAGGTGTAGTTAAGTATCATACGGTTTATTCTACTACAATATCTGTATGTAGTAAGTTACTAATTGTAAGTTAAATAACCTCAGAGAGTCTTTCTCCAAAAGCAGGATGCAACTACCGATAAGAGTTACACTCTCAATTCCAGACCAAAATTGCCTTAGCCGTCGAGTTAATTGAACAAGCCAGGAATAGAAAACTCCCCTTCACTACTGTGTTGATGGACAGTTGGTATCTGGCAGCTGATATTATAGCCGCTCTGAAAGAGCATCAGAACGATCGCTGTGAACAAGTTTTTTGAACAAATTTGTAGTCAGAAGTTTTCAAATTTAATTTGAGTTATTTTCAAAATTTATAATTACTTTTAGTTTTGTTGATCAAGTACTCCTGATATTGAATACCTAAAATACAGGCAACAGACAACTTACTAATATCTAGTAGCAAGACACATTAATGACAATGCAGATGTTCTAGAGTAGGGATTTATCCCTGATAAAAACTGACCAGTTCGATAACGCCAATGAGGAGGATTTCCCTGAATTCCTGTAAGAGCTTCAGCCCCAATAGCATTATTGTGAGGGTATATCTTAACAGTAAATCCCATTGGATCTAAGGTTTCGCGAAATAAATTTTCAGTAACCCCATGACCAGGTTTGTGATGGATTTCAGTCGCTAAGGCACTGTATCTTTCCTCTTCTGGAATATATAAACTTTTCAAAAACATTTTATATATAAGGCTTAGACGTATTTTGTATAGCCATAAACCAATTCCTCGATAGTTCCATGCTGACAATTGAGGGTCGTGGTCAATAACTAACATTCCTCCAGGACGAACTAGCCTTGCTGCTTCAGCCAAAACAGAACTCATGTCTTCACAGTGATGTAGTGCTGCGTTGAGAGTTACTATATCGGCAAATTCTGATACCAAAGGTAGATTTTGAGCGTCTGCCATTAAGGGAATATATCCCATTTTTTTAGCCATCTTTAAGGAGCCTTCGGATACGTCAATGCCAATCAATAGTTTAGGATTTCCCTTGAGTGTGGCGTAGAGATTTCCAGGACCACATCCGATATCTACCACTATTTTGTTGTCCCAAGAACCTATAGCAGATAGCCAACGTTCACGAAAAGCTGAATCTCTATGGCAACTATCAAAATAGGTTTCTGCCCATCGAGAACAATTAAAATAGATTTGGTTAGCGATAATTGCTGAAGTTAGCTCGAAGGAATAAGCAGGAATTTCTCGATTAAAATTGACGATTTCGTGATCTAATAAGAATGTTTTTAACTGTTGATAATTATTTTCTTGAATATTTAACATAAGAATTAATTTGAAAAGAATTAATTTGAAAAAACTGCTTAAGCTGGCTGCCTGACACATTAAGTTCTTACCAATGAGGAGACATTAATATTTGACCGTTGACTGTTGACCGTTGACTGTTGACTGTCAAAGCGCTACTACTTCAGTCGAGACACCCATATTATCTAGCATCTCGCTGATTTCTTGCTTATAAATTGCATTCATCACAATTACCTTGTCTGGCTGATAAGTTTTGAGAAATTCGGGAGCCATGATTTCTTTACCAACACCAGGAATAAATTTACCGTGACGATGAGGGTTAATATCTACGGCATACTCTATCTTGTCTATGGTTTTGAGGGTGGTTAAAAACGCCACACACTTAGAGCCTGAACCCCAAACTACCACTTTTTCTTGTTTAGCTTGGGCATCCTCTAAATACTTTTTCCAGTATTCCAGTTTACCTGTTATTTTCTCGGTGAATAATTGTACATCTGCGGCTACGTCCTCTACAGTTTCTTCAAAAGGATGAATCTCGTCCGAAGGCATAGCTATAGGTTTTGCTTCAATCAATAGATATTGATCGCCATATTCACAATAAAGATCCGTTACTTCAAAACCACTATCGCGGAATAAACGAGCTAATGTACCAGGACTAAAGTAGGAACAGTGTTCATAATAAATGTCTTCAAAAGCTTGCTCTTGCAAAACTCTAGTATTATCAGGAATTTCAAATACCACTACTGTATGGCGATCGCCGATAGACTTACGCACTGTTTTGATAAACTCAGAGGTAGGCTGGATATGTTCTAGGGTATGACGACAGCAAATAAAATCCCCGACATATTCGGCGTGTTTTTCGGAGTAGTAATCTTGAATAAAGGTAACACGGTCGGCTGCTTCGCTTTCCACTCGACCAGGAACTACGCTAGGGTCAATGCCAACACCACGATTATTGCCCAACTCACACAGTAAGAGTAAAAAATCTCCCTTACTACAGCCAATTTCAATAATATCTTTGTTGTGGAGATCGTATTTATCGATTAGGTGATTAGCTAGCTTAAGAGAGAACTTATTAAAAGTAGGAGAATAGCTTTGTTGGTCTTCATAGTTGGGTGCATAGGCAGACCACTTGGCATCAAATTCAGTGTTGGTGATAAAGCCGCAGCGATCGCAAAATCCTAAAACTACGTCCCCACAAGGAAAGTCAATCGCCTCGTCTTTACTCGACATCATTAGACAACTATGAACAGGAACATCGCGCACTTCATAAAAAACAGACAGCTCATCATGACCACAATTGGGACATGAATGCTTAATCTTCTGACTATCTGCTTCTAACTTACTACTAGTAGGAATTAAATTTCGTACCATGGTGGATCACTCTCAATCAAATTTGTACTAAAAGGGTTTATTTTATTCTGACTAAGGTTCAGACTCTGTCACTTATGGACAAATTTTACTTAATTGTTAGTCTAATTAGCTACAAAGCTAGACAATTCTTGGCTCAGGTATTGGAACGATGAATTTACCGCCAGATGCTTGATATTCCTGCTGTTGCTGCATGATTTCTTCAGCAAAGTTCCATGCCAGAATCAATACATAATCAGGCTGATCTTCTAACAGCTTGCTGGGGGGAAATATCGGTAAATGATTTACTCCCATGTAGCGACCATGTTTAAATGGATTTAAGTCCACAATATAGTTGAGCAAAGTCTTGTCGATCCCCAAATAGCTCAACATAGTTGTAGCTTTCGCCGCAGCACCATAACCAACGACTGTTTTACCTTGTTGCTTTAAGTCCCACAAAATATCCATCAGGGAATGCTTGAAGGTTGTTACCTTGTGGGCAAAATCACGATAATAGGCAATTTTATCTACCTGCGCCTCTTTCTCTGCCTTGAGCAAAGATTCGACCGACTCTTGAACTGCCTCAATTGGCTCGACATATAAGCGTAATGAACCACCGTGTATTTTAGTGCGCTCAATATTATTTAGATATAAAGAGTGTCTTCGGAAAAGCTGATCTAATGCTGTCACCGAGTAATAGCAAAGATGTTGATGATAAATAGTGTCGAATTCGCAATGTTCGACTAAATCTACTAGGTAAGGAGCTTCAATTACTGCTACTCCCGTTTCTTTCAACAAGATAGAAATTCCTGCCACAAAACCATTCAAATCTGGTACGTGAGCTAGAACATTGTTTGCCAAAAAGACATCAGCTTGCTGACCCTCATTCCGCAGCTTTTGCGCTAAATCTTTGCCAAAGAAAGTACAGATAGAATTAACCCCTTGCTTAATTGCCGCATCCACTGGACCCGAAGCTGGATCTATCCCCAGCACAGGAATATCTTGTTCGACAAAGTTTTTGAGCATGTAGCCATCATTACTAGCAGCTTCAATCACCAAACTGTTACTGTCTAGATTTCTGGTCTTAATCAGATTTTTCCCACTATCCCCAAAGTGTTTTAACAAAGATGCTGATACAGATGAAAAATAAGGATAGTCTTGGCAAAATAAAATCTCGGGGGGAACTATTTCCGTAATTTGGACTAAACTACACTCAGGACAAAAAACCAAGTCTAGAGGAGCAGTATATTCAGGCAAGTCTAACTGCTCTTGAGTCAAAAGATTATCAGCAAGAGGAGTATAGCCGAAAGATATAATTTGATTTAGGTCTGAGTTTCCGCAAGAGAGACAACTTGACTTATGATCATTCATAATTAGGACTTATATTATTAAGCTTAATGATTATTCTTGATGATTAGGACAACCTATTATGATTGCCCTGGGGTTTGTTTGTTTAAGCAAATAGAAGCTATGAAACGGTCGCTAACTTCTCTTTTTGCCAACGCAGTTCACCATCAAGTAGCTGATTACCAATTAGGTACTTAATATGAGCAATTCTTTGATATTTATCACCTTCAAATTCATCTAAGGTCAAACCCACCTTCTGATAAACTTCGTATAGATCTGCCGCAGCTTTGCGAGCATTCCATTGGGGTTTAAAATCAGGGAGAATCCTCGTAATTTTGCTACAGTCAACGCGATAGCAGCGTTTATCAGGACCAGCATTGGGAGCATATTCGATGCGACAGTTTGGCACCGTCTCTTTAACAATATCCGCTAAGTCCCTAATTTGATAATTATCCTCGTTGCGACCAACGTTAAAAGCTTCATTGTGAATCAGTTCTTTTGGTGCTTCTAAAACAGCAATAAAGGCTCTAGAAATGTCTTCAATATGAACAATGGGTCGCCAAGGAGTACCGTCGCTTTTGATATATACTAATCCTTTGGTAAATGCCCAAGCAACCAAATTATTTAATACTAAATCGAAGCGCAATCTGGGTGACACGCCGTAGGCAGTAGCATTCCGTAAAAAGGTGGGACTAAAGTTATCATCAGCTAGCTGACTAACATCCTGCTCTACTTTTACCTTAGAAACCCCATAGGGAGTAACTGGATTAAAGTCAGACTGTTCGTCCAGCCAATCCTCACCACCTGCACCATAGTTACTACAGGAAGAGGAGAAAATAAAACGGCTAACCCCCGCTTGTTTTGCCAGTTTAGCTAGTTTAACCGAAGCTTGATAGTTAATCTCTTCCGTCAATTGAGGGTTGAGATTGCCTAAAGGATCATTAGAAAGACCAGCTAAGTGTAAAACAGCTTCAAATCCTTCTACATCCTTCAGTTCAACATCCCTAATATCTTTCTTTAGCTGAGGAATTTCCACAATGCCGCTGCCGAAAGTGCTTCGGGCATATAGATCTGTGTCTAAACCGACAACATCATACCCTTTCTCGATCAGCATGGGAACCATTATTGTTCCGATGTACCCTTTGTGACCAGTCACTAGTATTTTCATTTTTATTCTCCCAAGTTTTCCAAGGTGCATTACCGCTAGCCCATAACGCTTCTAAAAGACGTTTATCTCGCAACGTATCCATACATTGCCAAAAACCATCGTGTTTATAGGCCATTAGCTGTCCATCTTTAGCTAGTTTTTCTAATGGCGCTTTCTCCCATTGAATATCGTCGCCGTCTATGTAATCAAAAATCTCTGGTTCTAAAACAAAGAAGGCACCATTGATCCAACCTTCTTTAGTCTGAGGCTTTTCGGAAAACTCAGATATTTTGTTGCCATCTAAATCTAAATGACCAAAACGCGCAGGAGGGCGAACAGCAGTCATGGTGGCGAGCTTACCATGAGAACGATGGAAAGCTAATAAATCACGTAAATTGACGTTAGAAACTCCGTCACCCCAAGTCAGCATAAATGTATCTCGACCAAGATAGGGTGCAAGACGCTTAATTCTGCCGCCAGTGTTAGTCATCAATCCAGTATCGATTAGATCCACATTCCAATCTAGCTGATAACCACCATGAGTTTCCACATTTCCACTACGTAAATCTACGGTTAGATTACTATTAAGAGCACAATAATCAACCATGTATTTTTTGATTACTCCACCTTTGTAACCCAAGGCCACCGTGAAGTCTTTGAAGCCATACTGATAGTAGTGCATCATTATGTGCCATAGAATCGGTTGTCCACCAATTTCTACCATCGGCTTGGGTTTGTTTTCTGTTTCCTCAGAGATTCGGGTTCCTAAACCACCTGCAAGAAAGGCTACTTTCATAATTTCTCCTTTAGTTTTATTTAATTAAGAATAAGAATCAGTTCTAACAAGTCTTAATACATACCGAGCACGGCAAGTTGAAAGTTGAAACTTATTTAGCTTCACTTTAGGGAATTAGACATCCACTATTTAGAGGAAAAACCTAATACCGACTCTGGCGGACGGAGTGGTGGGCAACGACGTCCAGCCTCTTCAATTTCTTTGTCGATCATTAGCTCGACATGCCTACGGCTGCGAGGGATACTGTGCTGGGGACTATCTATTCTACAGGTGGATATACCAAACAACTCCAGAAGAAATGGCGTATAGTCCGATAGGAAATACTTCAGCCTCACAACCGATTTAGATATGAAGAAATTAAGTTCAAGTTTGAGAGATTCCAAAAAAGACGGATGATTTACGAATCCAGTCCAGTCTGTATCCGCTAATTGCTGGCGATACCATTCTGACGCAGCCTTCCAGGCGGGAGCTCGATTGCGAGACCATGGCTTAGAGGATGTGTAGTGCTCGATAAAAGCCTTGTGGGCGCTTGCATACATCAAATAGGACTCGTGGAGGTTCCAACGCGGGTCAAGTGGCATCCATCGGTCTTTCAGCACGGCATTCAATGCGTCTTGATCGGGTGCTTCTACGCACCTTTCGGGATACTGCTCTATAAAGTGGCGAGCTTCGGCGAGAATGCCAAGTTCTAGGGTAGCTCGCCAATCGAACACCATTACTCCAGACTGTAGATAAGGCGCGTCAGAGCCGAGGAAGAGCATTTCCCGTCGTTCGCCAATACGATTCGTAACGTAATAGAACATATCATGAACAGCTCCTACTGGATTTCCGTGTAAATCGGCCTTCAGAAGTGGGGTTAAATCAGTTACAACTCGTATATCAGCATCCAAATACACCAACCGCTCAATTTCTGGTCCAAAGATTTCATCGAAATAAAGGCGCAGGTACGCCGCCCTTGGCCAACGACGACCTTTTATAGTCTCGATTTTTTCGGCAATCTCTGAGGCGTGTATGATTTCAACCTCCATTTGCCGAGCTGCGAACATGTTTCTTGCTTTAGCCAAATCCGTATCATCTACATCACAGCATACGAGAAACAATGAAGCATCATGCTTACTTTGAAGATTTGTGTACGTGGAACAGAGTTGGCAACATGCTGCGGGTAAATAACCTCGATCTGTAGAAGTCACAATTATAGTATTGCTGATCATTTTTATCCTCATTGAGTTATCAAGTATTGACACATTTATTATCAACCCAGGCTCTCTTGTTTAATATTGAGTCTTGACCGCAATACCTCTTTGAGCATTAACCGCCAGTTGCTCCAGTCAACTGACCATGCGGTAAGTATCCATAAACATTTGATTCGTTCAGAGAAAGAGATCGGGTAAGCAAATATGCTGTGAAAATATCCCTGAAGGCATTTAACTCGGGACATAAATGCACCATAGTTTATGTCAGGGGAAATCCATGCAGAGCGATCTTTCGAACTCTTAAGAGATTGAGACTGCTCACCATGAATTCTAAAGTAGCCAATTGCACTGGGAACTTCTTTTAGTTTACCCATCATTGCCAGTTCACAGAGAAGCACTTTATCTGAACCATAGAAAGAATCATGTTGAGAAGTATGTTCAATTATGTCTCTACGAGACAAACCAAAAAACTCATAACATTCGGTTGTCCTATACAGAACCTCTGAATAGCGCTCACTGGCATGAGTTGACATAAAATTGCGCTGTAAGTTAGTAGCTATAATCCTTCCGTCTGAAGTAACGTAAGTATTCTCCTCAATCAGAGGAAACGCATTGTCATTATCGTCAATGAGTACGAATCTGGGAAAGGACATCACAATGCCAGGATCATCTTCTAAAACCTTCACACACTCTTCTAGATAGTTAGGAGAACATCTATCGTCGTGAGCCATCCATTTAAAGAACTCCCCCTTTGCCAACTGAAATACTTTCTTATAATTACCCGCAGCCCCTATATTGACAGGATTTCTGTGATACAAAACTCTCCTATCCCGAGATTGATACAAACGGCAAATTTCTTCAGTTTTATCTGTTGAAGCATTATCAGAGATGATAATTTCAAAATCCTGGAAAGACTGATTAATCAATGAATCAATAGCTAACTCAAGATATTTTTCTCCGTTATATACGGGTATACCAATACTAACTTTTGGAGATTTATTGTTGCTTTTGATCATAAATTTAAGTGTTTTGATGAGTTTTGATAATAGAACATAGTTACAAAAAAGTATAAAAAAATTAGAGAGTTTTTAGGCAAGGGTCAATTACAATAAAACAATTTTTGATTTTTTGTTTACCACTAAACAAAAAGTATTTCTCGTTAACTTACTAAATTGCTTACTGAGAAAAACAATATCATAAAATTGATTGTAAACCAATATTTTTCAATTTTATTAATATTTTTTTTAATTATGTAAATAATATCTATCGTACATCTTCCCTTGAATGATTACTGTTTGATCATTAAAATAAGTTGAGTTGTTGAAAGCGAAAATACAAAATTATAGAAAGAATAGTTTACGACTTTACTTGTATTAAGTATAAATTACACATCATATATACAACAATGCTAACTTTTGGAGATTTGTTATTTCTTTAAATCAGAAATTTAAGTATTTTAATAACAAAGTATTATCAATAATAATATCATAAACTTAATTTTAAATCGATATTTTTTTGGCTCTCCTATCTTTACTTGGGTTATGATATTTTTTGATCATAAAAAGTAAAAAAGTTACTGGAAACGACAATACAATACCATAGAAAGCTAATTTGAGAATCCACTGATTCATGGGAGTAACCTGAAAGTTGCGAATGCCAATCGCTGGCAAAAAATGGAAAAACAAGATTTCTGGTGATAGGTTCAAAGTGTATATCTTTTCAGTTTCATCGATAAATAATTGCAATTTTTTCTGATCAAAGTTGAAAAGCAACTGATGGGGATTAGTATCTGCAAAGATGCCAGGGAAAGCTAACTCTGGACTACTTCCTCCTACACCAGTGAGGCGTGTACGAATGCGAACTACCAGCCGAGAACCCTGTTGCCCAATTGTTAGGTTACGTTTCAAGGGATCAGCGGAGAGAGAAATAATACGAGCTGGGCCAGTCTGGTGAGTATCTCTTGTGGCAACCGTAGTTAAAAGACTGAATTGAGATGTCTCTCGAATGGCTTCAATCAACTTGGTAACTGGCTCTTGTGTCAATAGCCAATGCTGCTGCGTAACGGATATCATTCCCTGATTCTCGTCTTGAGGAGGATATCCCATCCATTCTAAATCTGGTGAAAGTCTATTTTGGTCAAGATAGTCTTCATTACCTGCCAACTGATAAGCTGTTATCCAAGGAGCGGTTGAATCTCTAAACTGTTCTCTAGTAAAGACCTGGTTGATTTCTGTTGCGGACAATGATCGGTTGGCAAAATAAACTTGAGAAATTATGCCATTCCAGGGGCGATCGCCCGTACGCTCATTCCCAACCAACAAGGGAAAGGTTAGATCCCAGTTACTAAAATTATTTGTACGAGCAAGAGAAAACATTAAGCAAAATACCAATGCCCCATAACTCAGAGTAATAAATGCCAGTCTACTTTTGGTCAGCAGACGGGTTGCTAAATATCTAAACTCAGACAGTCGTGTGGAGAAATAGGACTTCCATAAGTAAAAAAGAACTGCACCCAAAACACCACCTAAGATGTTAGTTAAAAGGTCGAAAACGCTTGGAGTTCTTTTTGGTAGGAAAATCTGTAGGGTTTCAACAGTTAGAGATAAGCTGAGACTAATAATTAAACTAGTAATCAAGGTCAGCTGCTTGTCAGAAAATCGCTGCTGAAATATTCGAGCCAGACCCAAACCTAGTGGGATAAATAGCAAGATATTGGAGATTATATCGTCAATGTCAACAGGAGAATAAACAGAATACTTTAGTAGCCCCAGTAGTCCCACTAAAGTTAAATGGTCTCGGGCAATAAATGTATAGGGAAACAAAGTTACGATCAGAATCAAAGATATGTTGACTCCCACCAAAAATAAAGCCCAATATTTGGACAGCCCTTGCTCTGAATTGTTCAATGGCTTAGTGCTTTTCCTCAATTTATTTGCTTAAGTCTTGATAAATATTAATAAGTTGTTGATAATTGATCTCGGCAGTATATTTGGCTTCATACTCGGCACGAGCTCTCCCACGCATCAAAGCAAGTTTTTTCGGATTTGCTAAAGCCCAATCTACTTTAGCTGCTAAATCTTCTGGCTCGCTAGGTTTAAAATGCAAACCAGTGTGCTCATCATCAATCAGTTCAGCGATCGCTCCAATTTTAGAGGCAATTACAGGAGTTCCTTTGGCGAATGCTTCGATTGCAACGCGACCAAAAGTTTCATACCATTTTGAAGGAAAAACCAAAAACATTGCTTCTCCCATAAGTTCATGTACTTCTGACATTGGTCTACGTCCCAGCCATTCGACTTTTGGCAAGCGTTTTGTTGCTTGTACTACAAGATCTGCCAGAGGCCCATCTCCTACTATTTTCAGAGGAACTGGGATGCTTAGTTTTTCCCAAGCTTCTAGTAGAATATCGATTCCTTTTTCTACGGATATTCTGCCTACATAAAGAGCATACCCACCATTTCCCGAACCCACTCCAGGATCGGGATGAACAAAATTGGGTTTAACTACAATTTTTTCTGCGGGAAGACCTCCCTGAATTAGCTTCTCACGAGCAAAATTGGTTAGAGTAATGTATCTATCTACTATATTTGTCCAGGTACCCATAGTACGGTGTACTGTCAGCATTGATGCTGTTGCAGCACTTACAGCTCTATTGCCTCTGTAGCAACCATGCAGTACTCCAGGATAGGGGACAAATTTTCCCAAGCAGTCTTCACAAACCTTTCCATCTCGAAAAAATAAAGCATTGGGACAAACAAGACGATAATTGTGTAAAGTCTGTACTATAGAAACCCCTTCGGCTTTGGCCGCATAGTAGACCGATGGTGAAATCAAAGGAAAAAAATTGTGTAGGTGAACTACATTATAGGGTTTATTTTTTAACTGTTGTGTAAAATCGCTATAAGCTTCCGTAGACCAGATGGTTTCAATAGCAACCTGTAATTTGTTAGCAGCAGCAACTTTACCGTTATCTTTTTCATATACTGCAACATTGTGTCCCCTTGCTCTTAAAAGGTCTGCTTCTGCTTCATAGCATTCCTCTTCTCCACCACGAATTTGATAGCGGTTGTGTACGCTTAAAATTTGCATTACTGACCTATTTGTTAGTGAAGTTCTCCACTTATATGGAGTGATGACAATCTAGACTTTCTGACCTTCGACAATTACTGCTTGTTCGGTTCGATCAGGTAATTCAATATTTTTAATGTTAGGGATATTACTCTCAAAAGGTTTTGCAGCATGACATTCAAAACCAATTTCCGACATAATTCTGCTCAGGGCTTCTGTATCATACATACATTTATGAGGAAAGCTAATGAAAGGAGCTAGTAGTCGTTTTCCTAATTTATCTTGGGGTCTTTCGTAGCTGACTTCCAACTTATTAAGAAATTCATCAGCAGGAAGCTTCTTCTCTAAATATTGGGCAATAATTTCTTGCAAATTTGGCACAATAATACGGATCGTTCCCTTCTTTTTTAATAGTCGATAACATTCTTGTAAAAAGTGATATCCCTCATCTTTGCTAAAATGTTCTAACGTATGAGAACTATAGATAAAATCAACAGAATTATTTGACCAAGGAAATTTTTTTCTTAAGTCGTGAATAAAAATATTTTTATCCCAAGTTACATCAAATATTTTTAATTTACTATTAATGATCGAGAAAAGTGGAGTTTTGAAAATTTTAGCTCCTAATGCATAATCTACGTTAATCCATTCTTGTGGAGTTTGATTTCCACAGCCCAAATTCAGCTTGATCTCTTCCTTATTTAATTTGTCATCTAATTTTGCTGTTCCTTTGCGGTTGATGGTTTGTTGTTTGTTGCTCATAATTAACTTCTCGATATCTGATAAATAACTAGTTATCGCAATACTGAGAAAAATTCAAGTCCTCCCAGTAGAAATTTGTTGCCGAAACTTTTCTATTGGCTGTTCTATGTATTTAACCATCATTAGAGCTAAGGTGATCGATATTATTACAACTGGTATCAATAAAAAGTTTTCATTAATTCCTACAAATCTCAAAGAGGCGATTGAAATAGGAATAACGATACAGTGATTGATATAAATAGGATAAGATAGATTGCCAATTTCTCTGTCGTAATGCATATTTTTAGTTTTTTCAAAGAAAAAGGGGATAGAACATGCAAAGCAGACTACTAATATCAAATAAATTGCAGTCTCTATTCCTATGAAATAACTAATGACTGAAATAGGTACAAGATTCCAAATCATGATTTTTTTAATATTGTGTTTTAATTTATCTCTTGTATTATTCAAATTTAAATATAATTCTTTGTAAGCAATGAAACCTAGTAAAAAGTTAGAAATTTCTAGAGGAAAGCAGCGATAATTGAAAGGATCGTCGCTAAATCCGTAATATCCTAGAAAGCCTCTAGCTGCTAAAGAGCTTAAAATCAATAAATAAAGCCATTTTGTCTCCAACTTGATTAGAAAAGGACACAGAGCATAAAAAGATATCTCCAGACTAATACTCCATCCTTGAGGTATCAATAGAAACTCCCATAAATTAAGAGCTGGGTCGTGAACATTCTCAATAAAAAAGAAGCTATTATTGGTTACATCTATCCCCAAGAAAAGAAATAAATCTTGAAACAACATCGTTATTTGACTGATTATAATGACTGTTATTTGACTAAAGTTTAGTTCCCCAAAATACTTAATATAGTTATTAAATAAAATATAAGGATAATTTTGAGCTTGTCCCGTCCAAATATAAGCTAACGAAACAACTACAGTCAAAGCGATTATAAATACATAAGATGGATAAAGCCTTAAAAAACGATTAAACCAAAATTTAAATGGATTTTGATAACTCCTCTTTTTACTTAGAATAAAACACATATAAAAACCAGAAATAGCAAAAAACATTTGAACGCATAAGCTAGGTGGAAGGCGTATCGGCACCCAGGCAGGAGTATGTTGTAAGACTATAGCTAGAGCAAGTAAAATTCTTATGGTACCCATTATCTTGTTCTGTTATCTTGTTCTGTAGGCGTATTTTTATGAAAATTTTATTTAACTAAAAACTAAGGGTATAATTTCCAATTTATGTACCAGGTTTGACTAGCTGTTGATAAAGCTGAGTCAGTTGCTTTCCTTTCGACTGCCAACTATGCAATTCTCCGACCAACTTCTGTCCAGATCTTCCCATCTTGATACGAAGTTCTGAATCATTTGCCAGACAAACCATTGCCTTGGCTAGATCTTCCGTTGTTTGTTCAGGATACTTCGCAGCAATCTTAAAACCTGTTTCTTCTGTCACTTGACTTGCTGGACCACCTAAATCCAAACAAATAATTGGACGACCTGCTGCCATAGCTTCCATACAAACCAAGCCTCCAGAGTCATGTAAACTAGGATGTAACAGTACATGACTCTCGCCCAACTTCAATAAAGTTTCCTTCCGTGACAGTTCACCCCAGAACTTAACCTGCCTGGCAATTCCCAGTTGTTCTGCAAGTGTCTTAAGTCTCTGTTTTTCCACTCCATTCCCTATCAGCCAATACTCCGCATGAGCTAAACCAGCTAGGGCAAAAGCACGTAAACCTAAGTGAAAACCTTTCCAGTGAATTAATCTGCCGATACTAATAAATTTAAGGGGAGAATCTTCTGGTATGGACAATTTAGGTAGAATCTCTAGTTCTTCTGCCGATAAACCAATCGCAGGCAAAACTTGAACTTTGCTGATCCCCATCTTATACAATCGCTTGGCTGTATCTTCTGTTGTCGCTCTCACTACCGCACTTCTTCTGGCAGTCAGGCGCATAAAGGGATCTCTTTCTCCAAGAAACCGAACTATATTGCGAGCAGTTTCATATAAACGAGCGGAAAAGCTAAAATCTTGCCAAAAGGTCTGGGGTGCAGATTCTCCACCACCAACGGGACCCCAGACGAAAGGAACTGGTAACAGAGAGAGAAAGCTAGGGGTAGAATATTTGACAAAGGTTACATGGTGCACAACATCAAACTCAATTTCTTGATGCAAATGAAGAGCCCTGAAATAGGCTTGAATTTGCCACAAATAATAGTGAATTTGCATTGCTCCTGAGTGTCCCCATCGTCTACTATCTTTCCAGAACGGTAAGGTGAAGTAAACAAAATGTAAATTAGAAACTGGATTTTGTTTTAACTCGGCTTTAATAATGTCACCACTTTCATCGGGGCGAGTCAACACCCATACTTGATGATATTTTGCTACTTCTCGAACAATATTCCAACCAACTCCAGGCTCAGAACCTTGATTGGGTTCGCAGGAATAAGCAGATATTAAAATTTTCATTGGCTTAATAGCTTAATATTCATAAATTTCTAAAATTTCTAACTATAAACTTCCTGTTGCTTTTTGCTATTTATGACTCATACCCTGAATATAGAGGAATCGCTACCATATGGCCTTGACCAATAGCATCGCGCCTCAGAGTTTTAGTGTCTTGATCTCGAGTTTCTTTGATGTGAATTTTATAAGTAGGACCAAAAGCAATTTCTCGATAGATAGCTGCAACAGAAGCATTTTGATTGATTAGTAATGGTATTTCTGGATCTTCCATTCCTTGCGCTGGGTAAAACAATCCGCCTAGTATTTCCGTCATACCTCCATTTAGAGTAGCTGAGACTGTATTGCCATACTCAGTTTTGTAACCTAAAATCCAAGCCAAACCTCCGTCGTTTTTCAAAAGTGGTTCGGGGGGAGGGGATTCGAGGTTAAGTTGGCGAGCATATATTTTTTGATTTTGGTTGAGGCTAAAGCGACTGGTAGCTACATCTTCAATAAACCAAGTACCAGAATCAGAGGTAGTTAGAAAAGTAGGACCGATAGTATGTCTAATCACCACTGGTTGCGATGCGGCATTTTCTAGAATGCCGTCTTTAAAAAAGTTGAACCTCTCAAAAACCACTGGATACTTGTCGTTGTTAAAGCGAAACATAACAATGTTAGAGTCTAGCTGTGATTCGAGTTGAGAATTAAACCCAATTAGTCGTTGAACATTACCTTTTACCGTAATGGGTCGATCAATCTTATATATTCCTTGAGGAAAATAAATCGTGTTTTTACCTGAATTGATCGCTTTTTGAATTCCCTCAGAATCATCTAAATCGTCGTCGCTTTTAGCCCCATAAGTTTCTACGTTTGCCCAGTTCTTAAGATCGTTGTCAACAAATACTGGTGTTTCTTCAATTGGTATATTTAGAGTTTTCGGTGGAGATTCAAATAAACTTAGGGGTTTTTCAGAAACAAATTCTTCTACATAAGAACCCGGTACAAATTTATTATTATGCTGAATTGCAGTTTTGTATCCTTCTGTCTTAACATTGCGTACCACAATATTACTTAGATTTTTGATCGCAGCAACCTGTGAGGAACCACCACGAAGCTCGGAATCGATCAATACTACAGGACCTTTCCAATCACCAATATTTTTAAAAGCAGGAACGGAGTTATTGCTGGTAAGATGGCGTATAGCCATTACTAAATTAGTATTTTCAATTCCAACTACATTTTGATTTTCTAAATGTATATCTTCTAGAGTAACGTGAATTAGAGCAGCACCACCGAGAATACCAACATCAAAGCCTTTGATGGTGACATTTTTGATCAAGCAGGGTCCCACTTCGCGGGTCAACTCCAACCCAGCAAAACCTTGACCATCTTCCGAAATTATCTCCACATTTTCCATGGCGCCAGCGTTGCTAGCGGTAAAATCAACACCAATGGCACCAGGATTACCTTTACCAGTATCAAAAGTCATGTCAAAGATATAGTTATTCATAGCTTGGTTGCCTCCGCCAGTACCACCAAAATCGCTCGAACCTGGTCTGGTTATAGGCTTGGGGCTTTCAGGATCGTTATAACCTATTGTGTTATCTTTTAACTTAATAATAGTTTTGCCAATACCTTCTCCTTGCCAAGTTAAAAAAGCATAAAATATACCATTGTCTAGTTTCCATTCAATAATATCGCTTATCAAGTAAGTTCCCGCAGGAAAGAATAGGGTTTTGTGTTGGTTGAGATTATCTTTTACGGCTTGACGAATCGCCTCGGTATCATCTGTAACGCCATCTCCCACAGCTCCATACTGCTTGATATTTATCAGATTGGCATCTTGGGGAGAAGCTATCGTTTTGGTATCGTAACTGTTTCCCCCAGCTAAAAAACAAGAGGAAAGTCCGAGAGCTAGCAGGGTGGCAAACAAAGCGATCAAGATGAACTTGATAATTGAGTTCCGAAACAATGATTTTGGCGTAAATTTATGTTGGTGAGCTGGTGAATTACGACCACCTATATGATTAATCATGATTGCCTATGTTAGTAAAAAACTTTTGGCAGTTTAGATGTAACAAATACTTATACACGAATCTTAATTTGACTTTCTTGCCATTGCAGAGCAATTAAGGCAGCTGTCAACAGCATATAACCTGGTTCTTCCATTTGAGTGAAAATTAAACCAAAGCTAAGTACGGTAAGTAGTAAAAATTGAGACATATTATCCGAGCAAAGATTTCTCCACACAATCGATGCTAGATATAAGTACGCTCCTAAACCCAAAAATCCTAAATCTCCCCAAATACCTGCCCAGCCAAAAAAAGGCAGAAACATGGTAGAACCGCTAGCTACCTTAGCGTTGCCCACAGTTCTCCAGAGCTGCTCACTAACAGGATGTATCGTCGAACCATATGGGTCTAGTAAACTTGCATAATCTCTCAGCATCCATCCCCCTAGTCTTCCAGCCGTATGACCAGGACCAAGACCTAGTAACCAGTTAAGGGAAGATTTATAATAAGTAGGAACTATGCGAAATACAGAAGTTTTAGTTAGAGTGACTTCCCCATCTGGCCCATAAAGCTCAGATCGGTCCATCCACTGTTTGAAACCGATAAAAGCCTCTAAGTTTTGCACGCACCAAAGGAATATCCAAATGAGAAGCCCAAACAGAATAATATAAGTTATTGCTTTAGCAAAATCATTCAAATTCATCAGTGCCAAAATTATTCCAGCTAGCAAAAATGCTAAGACTACTTGTTTTGAGTCAGAAACAATTAACTGATTAAACGCTGCTGCCATTACAAAAAGTCGAAACCATAACGGCACCGTCTTGGCATTGGCAAGATAATAAACCGCAAAAGTTAGCGAAACCGAGGTCGATACAGTATTACCAGCTCCTGAAAAATAAAACGCTCCTTGGATGCTGTCTTCTCTGCCCATAGTCCCACGGGGCAAAATATCTGCAAATGCCAGAGGCATTTGAATATAAGCCAACAAAAGGTTAGTAAAGGCAAAGCCGACAATCCAGGTTTTAAATTTTTGAATTTTAGCAACTGACATGGGAAGACTGACAATCGCTATTAACAACAAAAAGGGCTCACCAAGCAATAAGAAATCTAAAACAACATTGATTGCGCCAGCTTCATTTAATAGTGCGCTAGCTACCACAACCCCAAGTAGGATTAGTAGACCATATATTAGAGACCATACAATGGCGATTTGTTGAAGATTTTTTCTTTTCGCTGTAGCCAAAGCCACCATAAAGCAAAAGGGAACAGTGGCAAAATGCAGGAAATTTATTGTAGAAGGAGCTCCAGCCGCATCGAGTAACCTAGGAAAAAAAGCAGTACTAAATGCAAATAATATTAGTGTTGAGCTGGAAATGTATTTCGGTTTTTGTTTCTTTAAAATTAACGAATTTTGGTTACGCATCAATTTTTCTTAAAAGAAATACCAATGCCAGAACCAGGACACCAGTGATCCTTGGGGTTTTCGGCAAAGAATAAAAATTGGCGATCTGTCTCTTTAGAAAAGCGTGACAGTCTATCTGTAACTTCTGAGTTATCGCCTAAAATAACTCCCTTAGGTGTTAGTTTATCTTTAATAGTGAGATATTCTTGATACTCATATTCACTGGAATGATCGCTGTCATTGATAAAAATGTCGATGGGCAGTTCAAACTTTTCTAAAGATTGAATCGAGTCTCCATAAAGAATTTCTCCATATTGATCGTATGGTGCTGTGAGTAAATAACCAGCATCTGGATTTATGTCTGTACCAAAATACCTGCCTTGATGACCTTCGGAGGCATTTTTCATTAGAGCGTAACACAGCAAAACAGAACCTAATCCCTTATCAATACCAGTTTCCACAACTATTTTAGGTTTGAGTATTCGTACTAAGGCATACCAACCAAGACGTCGACCAAATTGGCATTTAGCATCGGCGATATTTCTCAATTCGCTATTACTAGTTTTTTCAATTATGTGATTCACTAGATCGGAATCTTGCTCGGGTTCTTTTAAGTACTTTTCTATTTCAGAAACTGATGCTGAAGTTACTATTGCCAGAGTTTGAGCTAAATATGCAAGGCTAGTTTCAGTGATTGCATAAGTATAATTGGTAAATTCTTTAGAAGCAAAACCCCAAGACAGTATTTTTCCAATAGTTGGTAAGTTAATGCTCAAAGCATAATATATTCTTACTGGAATTAATAAAATTCTGCCTAAATAACTGCGCTTGATAAAATATTTAAATGATTGTTTTTTAGGTTGTTGTTTAGAGGTATTTTGATTACTATTGTCGATAGTTTGTGTATTAAGCATTTTTTTGTTTTACTTTTGTTTGCAACCAAGAAAAAATTTTTATTTCTAGTATTTTTTCTGTCCAAAAAAATAGCTTGGCAAGAAAAAACAGGATTCCTAAAAATATTCCATATCTAGCTAGATGATAAAAAAATTGAGTAGGAAGGCGAAACAGTGATTTTTTATCCCAAAACAAAGAACGGGTTAAGTCGACCAGATTAAGGTCGGAATTGCAGTAACTTTGAAAAGAGCATCTTGAATTACCAAGCTCTAACAGCATTGCAGTTGCATCTCCTAAAAGACAAGCCTTAAATCCAGAACGAGTGGCTTTTAAGGTGTACATACTGTCTCCTCCATAGTGAGGAAATTTATAGAATTCTGGAACCCCAATTTTGCGAAATACTGAAGCGGGAATACCTACGCACCAACCTGAAGTTCCATCAACATAAATAACTTCTCCAGTATTAGCTGCTAAACTTTTTCTCCCTTTAAAGCCACTAGAAATAACAGAATCAGTTGTTTCTCTGGTATAAAAACTAGCGCTGGCAATAGTGTCTGGATGGGTTTCCATCAATGCTACAATCGATGGTAATGTTTGAGGCTGAGGTAGACAGTCATCATTCAGCCAAATAAAATATTTTGCCCCCTTAGCGGAGGCATATTCCATTCCCAAAGCCATCGCTCCAGTCCACCATAAATTGCCATCTCCATTTAAGACTTTTACTTCTGGGTAAAGAGTATTAATTGCTGATGCAGTACCGTCTGTAGAGCCATCATCGACAACAATTATACGATATCGCTTTAGGTCTCCCAATTGTTTGAGATTTGCCAAACAATTGAGAGTAGTTTCTTTACGGTTATGAACTGGTATGATCACATACACAAATTTATTTGATCCTCTTTGAGTCATACATTTTTAGACATTTAGGTGATATTGACTAATGTTCCAAGTACAAAGAGCTTGGACCGTCATTTTACGGCGGAGTAATCTGTAACTAATCGAGAGTCGATTTCTTGGCGCATACTTTCTTCCTAGCGATACACATAATAGACTGAGCGGCTTCGGGGGTATCAGGATTTATTCCAGACATACGCTGAAGAATACGTAACCTCAGAGGCAATTGTCCTATCTTGCCATCTAACACCTCTGCCCCGACATAATGCATATTATGAGGATAGAGTTTAACTTCAAACCCTAAAGGTTCTAAGGTTTGATAGTACATTTCTGGAGCAATACCATCACCAGGAACTTTATTATGAGCCTCAGTAGCCCTCCTGAGCTTGCGGTACTCTTCTGTAAGATAATAGGGACTGTTAATCAGGCGATAGATCGGAAAACGATGTTTCCGCAGGAATGCGGCCAATCCCTTAAAATTATTTGCCGTTATTTGAGGGTCTAAATCTGTCATCAACAGCCCCCCAGGACGAACTAAACGAGCAGATTCAGATAAAGCTTTTGCCATATCGTCACAGTGGTGTATGGTGGCAGTTGCAACTACCAAATCCGCAAAATTATCTACGAGGGGCAGATTCTGAGCATCCGCCCGTAGAGGAATGTATCCCACTTTTTTTGCCATCTGCACTGCTCCATAAGAAACATCGACCCCAATGAGTGTTTTGGGAGAGCCTCCTACGGTGGCATAGAAATTTCCAGGTCCGCAACCAATGTCAACGACCACTTTATGATCCAAACTGCCAGTGGCAGCCTGATAACGCGATCGGAAGATGTCACCACGATGAGATTTTTCCAAATAGTCTGGTCCCCAAAATGGGTGTCCAAAACATTCACTATTGGCTTTCATCGCTTCGGACATCCTAGGAATTTCGCCGACAAAAACACCTTCACGATCTAGTTGAACTTTGGCAGAGGATTTGAAATAAGGAGTAATGTCAGAAGTGATCAAAGAGTGATGTAGCATAGCTTCTTTCATTTTAAGAAAAGACAAATTGGTCATATTAAATTGGTCATATTAAAATGACGTGAGTTTGATTCCCTCCACTAAAACCTCCTGAGAAGAGGGAATAATTTGGGTGATATTCCTACTTGTTTATGATTAGATAAATATCTAGTATTCTAGAAAACTCTCTTACATGACTAAAAGATTAATATTTTTATCTTTTAGCTTTTCCCTCTCGATTAAGTAGTTGATCATAATTCCTGCCATAAGTCTCATCTTTTTGCTCTTAAAATGATTAACGCATGATCTGGTATAAGCCAATGAGCACCACTAAAATTAACAGGAATCAGTTCTTTTACTAAAAACTTAGCTATGTTTGTAATGCTCTGATAATGAACATTAGCATAGGTTGGAATCCATTGCTCCAAAGTAACTTTAGGATGAGTCATAAAATATTGTTTAGATGGAAATACGATATGTTCGGCGTATCTTACGTACCACCACCGCGATTTTATTATTTTAGGTAATTGAGACAATATATCTCCTGTATGAAATAAAATATAGCCATTATCTTTTAAATGAGTTAAGCATTCTTCAAGAAAACTTGGTAAATCGTATATGTGTTCTACCAAGTCAAAAGCCGTTATGAGATCATATGATTCTTGGACATCCCTTAGCTTAGAGTATGTGGTGTGCCCTTTTTCGTTAAGACGTTTTTGACAAGATAAAGAATATTCAATCCCAAAAGTTTTACACTTATACTGTTTGGCAAAATCAAGAAACAGACCATCATTGCAGCCGATATCCAGAACATTTTGGTCTGGCTTGAGAATTTCTTGCAGAAAATTGATAACAGGCTGAGGTTTTAATTTTTCAAAAGAACTGATATAAGAAGGAGGAACATAGGCATCTTGTTGATTATACAGACTAATTGATTCTGACTCGGAAAGAATATTTTGCGTAAAGCAAGAGAGGCAATTATTACATTTCCAAAGTTCTGGTATATGTTTAAAAGAGACTTGAGAAGAAGCATAGAGAGTAGGTCGAAAATAATTAATTTGACCTACTTTATCTAAATTATTCTTTTGACAAAGAGGACAAGCAGTATGTCGAAAAGAATTATCCGCTTGATTTTCAGATGCTTTGTTAGCCAAATTATCTATTGTTTTAACGTTGTCCATTGATTAAATTCTGTAATTATTAAACTTCTAATTGAATAGCAAGAAAATCAACAAAAAAAAGCCTTTTTTATTAAATTATCATAGCTACTCTAGGAGAGCCTTGATTTATTTCTTTGTAGCAATAATAGTAAAGAATGTACGAAGCTTTGGATCTAGAAATTTCGCTAGAATTTGTGCCATTCTAGGGCGATTTGGGCCACGATAAATGCAATCTAACTTTGTGAAACCAATTAAGTTCAAGAAATCAGAAACTTCTCGCTCTGTATATTCCCGAACATGACCCGTACAACCAACAGTTTCTAAAAATTTATATTGAGTATAAATCCCACCCATACAAGAGTGTGCTTGATCTCGAAATAAAAAATTATAAATCCCCAGAATTGATTTTAGATTAGGGGTAGACAAAAATAAGATTCCACCCTTTTTAAGAACTCTTAGTACTTCACTCATAGTGAAAATTGGATTAATTCTAAGATGCTCAAAAACTTCATTAAAAATAACGACATCGAAAAATTCATTGCCAAAAGGAATTTCTTCTATCTCGAAGTCACACTTGCTAACAGAAAGATTAAAATGGGAGATTGTTTTATCGAAATTTTCGGGATAGAGATCAAGACCTTGAATATCATATCCAAGGGAAGTCATAGCTGCGGTTAGCAAAAAGGGTGCACAGCCACATTCAAGAATCGAGTGCTCTTTCTGTATATTATTTTCCTGAATTAAATCGATATCAATTGCTAAACGATTTCTTTGCATTGTCGCATAAGACTCTATCCAGCCTTGTCTCTCATTATTTACTATAAAATTAGAGACATCTTCTAGTAATTTAATACTGGATTTGGTGCCAGTATCTATATAACGAGTCATAAAAGTAAATTCCTTTTGAATGAGTTTTATATTTCAGTTTACAAGGTTACAAATACTGGAATGTAAAGCAGCGAAGAAATGCTTAATTGGCGTATATGGCAAGATAACACTTCTTAATTGATCATTACCCAAATAACTATGGTTTTTTAGCTAATACAAATTCTACAGTTTCAGCTAAAAACTTAGATACTGTTTTTGGTGTATGGGGTTCCATAATTTGCTGAGACTTTTGACCCATAGTTTTAATTAGATCTGATTGCTCGATAAATCGCAACATTGTCTCAGCTAATTCTTCTGGTCGTTCGGGATTAATAATATAACCATTTTCTCCCTCAACAACCATTTCTGACGTTCCAGCATGTTCGGAACAAATCACTGGTTTGCCCAGCGCCATTGCTTCTAGAGTAACTAAACCCCAAGTATCTTCTAAAGTAGGAAAAACAAATACATCGGCACTTTGAAAATAAGCACCGAGATCGCTGTATTCTACCCACCCCAGCCACTTCACGCAATTTTCGATTTGATATTGCTGGCTTAAGGCTTCTAGTTCCTGGCGCTGTTCTCCATCTCCTGCAATGAGCAAGGTATAGTCAGAAATACCTTGTTGCTGAAGCAGGGCGCAGGCTTTCAAAAGTAAGTTAATTCCTTTTCGAGGAATTAACTGTCCTGCGGTAATAAAAATCGGTCTTTGCAGTTGTAATTCTTTCCCTGGAATATTTCCATAGGATGCTAATAAAAGTCTAGGAGTAGCTATTTCAAAGGGTCTAGCAAAAACTCGCTCTTGTTTAGCTCCCAAAACCTCAGTCAGATATTTTTTTCCAGCATTATTGTTAGTGATAAAGGCATCTGCCCAATTAGCAATCAGTTTCCGAGACCATAAGCGCAGTCCAGAGTTTTGATAATCTACACCAGGAGAACTTCCCTCATAGACAATAACTATCTGCCACCTAAATATTGGCTTTAAAAATACGGCACAAAGAGTCCAAAGGGAAAAGGCACTGGTAAAAATAACCTTTGGGTTTAGCTCGATTAAATGCCCGATAATTTTGGGAGATAAAGGACTAAAACCAGAACTATATCCTTTTTTCTGGGTAGATGTTGCTATATATTTAAATTTTCCTACTACTTGAACTTTAAAAGAATCTTCAAATCCTTCAGCAAATCCTGGCCACTCCCCTGTAAAAATTGTCATATCTGGAAATAGCTTGGTCAATTCGCTCAGGACTGAGTGCCATGGATAACCTTGTCTTTTATTGGTTCCCATAGAAGGAAGTAACCAAGCAATACGAGATGTATTCATCTTATCCATCAATCGTTATCTTAATATTATTTTGCTTGTTTGTACGCGATCGCTAGTCTGATAGTTCATTAGTTTTAATCTCGATCATAGGTTTTGAAAAATCGTGGTGGCGAATTTTTTGGCCGTATTTTGCTCGGCAAAACGTTGCATCTGGGAGCGATCGCCAAATTGTGCTGGAGATTTAACTAAAAATTGAGTCAATCCTTTAGCAATTTCTTTGGGTATAGTGGAATCTACTGTCAAACCAAGTTGATATTGACGAGCAATTTCTCCCATCAAACCATAGTCTGAAGACAACAGGGGCTTTTGTGCAACTGCGGCTCTTACCAAATTCGCACTCATCCCAACGTGACGCTGGTGAGGTGCTAAGATTACATCTGCCATTTTAAAATATGATTGAATTTCTCGATCTGGGACAAATCGATCTTCAACTATAATTTGAACATCTTGAGAACGAGTAATTTCAGCAATATAGTGATCCATCTTCAACTTATTTTGGGGATTGTCATCTTCTCCCATCGGTCCGACCAATAAAATGCAGAGTTTTTGACTGAGATCGGAAGTCAATAAGGTCGTTGCTTCTAATAGTTCACATATTCCCTTGCGTCCAGATAGTCCTCCAAACAACAGATATATTTGGCGATTTGGCTCTACACCCAAGCTATTTCTCAAAGCTTCTGGATCTGGTTCGTAACTATCATAGGTAAATACTGGATCTGGCAGATATACCGATTTAACTTTGCCATTGAATCGATCTAAATGTTCCACGACGAAAGGGTCTAAACAAAAGAGAGTTTGCAGTTGCCGATGCTGCATAATCCGAGACATCAAAAATCTTTCCCGCCATTGTTGTAGGCGCTCTCGCCAGCTCATAAAACGATCAACAAAACTGTCATAGTGAAATGTTGGTCGGAAATAGATACTGGAAAAGGGACAAGGAAGTTGCCTATGCAAAGCTAAAGGATACTGACGAGTATCAAAGAACATAATTAGACAATGTTCTGGCTTGAGTTTTTTAACATATTTGTAAATTAAGTCCCATTCTTCAAAAGAACGCCTAGCACGACTAACAACAGAGTTTCTAGGACTAAGGGTTTCTAACTCTTCGGGAGAAATCGCAATAAAATTAACATTGTTTACTCCATAGGTTGAAGCCAGATAAACAACATCAGAATGTTTTTCTAAAAATTCAGGTATAACAACAATATCTAAAGAGCCAACTAAATTATTTTCACACCAGTATCGAACTAAATGCATAATATAGCCTGGATAGTGACCACCCCAGGCTAGCTCGAATAGCATCAGTTTAAATTCTTTCATCTAAAATATTTTGTTATTTTGTGGTGATCGCAAATATCTTTGGATAGATTTTTGCTCATGTAAAATTAAGCTTCTAACTAGCCAAAATTTCTTTAAAAAGTGACATATAGCGATTTGCTTGCAATTGAAGTTTAAATTCGCGCTCTGATTTTTCACGAGCACTATGCCGTAATTGTTGATAATGTTCCTTATCTTCTAATATCCAGGTGATTCCTTTTGCTAAATCGTCGGTATCTCCATAATTAGCTATGTAGCCATTTTGCTGATGATCGATAATATCTGCTAAACCAGTTTGAGCAAAAACTACAACTGGTGTTCCGCAAGCTATAGACTCAGAAGCAGTCTGTCCAAACGCCTCTTCGGTGGAAGGAGCTATCATTACATCTGCCGCCGAATAAACTAATCTCAGTAAAAGATCGTCTTGGATAAAACCCAAATAGTGAGATGGAAATCCTAAATCAATAGGGTTTTCTGGTCGATCTGAACCAAAAATGACCAATTCTATTTGGTTTTGCCACTCAGTCTGACTCAGACTCTTTAAAGCAGTTTGAAGTAAATGAAATCCTTTGCGAACATCACCCGTAGCATTGATTGCACCAAATAAGACCAGTTGTTTATCCTGAGGTAGGTTGAATTGTTCGCGAGCTAATCGTTGTTCTATCGGTTTAAAGATTGTGGTGTCTAGTCCAAAGGGAATGACTTCAACACGCATCTCTTTGAATAAGGAACTAGAAGTGGCACATCTTGCCATCCAAGAACTTGGCGCAATAATTGTTAAGTTCAAATTTTTCCAGGCACTTGCTTTTCGCTGCCAGTTCCAGGTTGATAAATCAGTAGTTTTATCGCTTTTAAGCTGAGGACAATTTCCACAGGATTGTAGATAGCGATCGCATCCATAGCTATAATGACAACCTCCGGTAAAAGCCCACAAATCTTGCAAAGTCCAGACGAGGGGTTTGTTAAATTTTGCTAAAGTTTCAACACTTAGATAGCCATTACAAATCCAATTAAGATTAATGATATCTGGATTGATTTGATCAACTTTTTTGGCAATAGAGTCTGGAAACCACTGCAATGAAAACCAGTTTTTGCGATCAGAATAAATCATTAATGGCAGAGCATCTAATGATGATTTAAGTCGCGACTTCACTTTGCCTTCAACAGAAGATACAGCGGAATCGCTTCCCTTTTTATACTGAACTAACATCTGAGAGTCTACACCAGCATTTTTCAAGCTTTGATGAATTCGATAAGCAGCTCGTGCAGCTCCACCGACTATATCAAAGCTACTGAGATGAATAACTTTCATGGATATAATTGTTTTTATAGTTTAATAATTTATTTTTTATTCTTATAACTCGTGTTTTACCAAATTAACTGAAGGAACTATTGATAAACCAGACTGTGTTAATCTGACAAATTGGCAGAATTAAAGATATCAAGAAACTAATTTTTCAGGATTGATTACTTCTTCGTATTTACCTACTTTGACAATGCGTCCTTTTTTTAATTGGTAAATGCAAGCGCATTTTTCAACAGTAGTCATGCGGTGAGCAATAGTAATCAAAGTTTTCTGACCACTTAAAGCATTGATAGCATCGGTTACTAACTTCTCAGTATGATTATCCAACGCAGCAGTGGCTTCATCTAAAACTAGAATTTCTCGCTCGTGGTATAAAGCTCGGGCGATACCCACTCTCTGACGTTGACCTCCAGATAATAAAATTCCTCTTTCTCCTACCCTGCTATCAATCCCGTTGGGCAAATTAGCTACTACTTCTAATAACTGAGCAGATTCAATAGCTTCATATAGTTTATCAACATCGATTAATTCATCTGGAACACCAAAGGCAATGTTTCTTTTGAGAGTATCATCGGCGAGAAATATGGACTGAGGAATATACCCGACTAAATTCTGCCAAGCTCGCAAATCGCTGTAGATAGATTCATTATCAACTCTTATATCTCCCTGCTGGGGAGTTAGCAACCCCAGAATAAGATCAACTAAGGTAGTTTTTCCAGAACCAGATTTACCAATAAAAGCAATAGAATCCCCTTTTTTTATAGTTAAAGATAGATTGTCAACGGCAAACTCAGCTTGATTAGGATACTTATAAGATAGATTGTCCAACCTCAAATATTTTTGAAGATTTAATTTATCGACCGACTTGGAATAATTGCTTCCTGCTTCAGCTGGAAGTAGATTGCGTTGCTCTTCATGCCTACTTTCTGTTTTCAACTCTCTAAGATCGAAATAAATTTGGTCGATTGTATAACTATGATTTCTCAAGGAATTAACCCCACTGACTGCTTGACTTAAAGCAGGTAACAACCTAATCGAAGCTAGAGCAAATACTCCTAAAACTGAATTTAGTTTGTTGATATCGTTGCCAACAAATAAAAAGTAAGAAATTACGCTAATAATAGATATCAGCATAACCGCCTCAATTAAGTAGCGAGGAAGAATATTAATACCAAAAAAATTGCTTTCAGATGATTCCAGCTCCTGGGTATAAAATGCAACCTGATTTTTAAAATAGTTTTCGCAGCCAATCACTTTTGTTTCTTTAATTGCTCCTAGGCTATGATTGATAGCTTTTAACAATTGACCCTTACTCTGTCTGGTTTGCTTACCCCAAGCCCGCACTTTTTGTTTGAATGAATTAATTAGTAAGATAACTGGTAGCAATATCGCCAGCAAAATTAGCATTACCGCGCTGCTGGTGTACCAAAGGAGCATTAATAGAGAAACGGCCATAAAAATACTGGCAACGGAAACAAATAAGGGTTGAATTATCAGGGTGAATTTGTTAGCAACCTCAAGCACGTTGTCAACCACGTAAGAACTATTCTTTTGCAAGTAATAAGTATAGTTCGCAGTTAAATACCGCCCTAAAAGGTTATTGATTAACAATCTCTGCTGTCGACAACTAAATTTAAAAATAAATACCTGGGTTAACCAGGCAACAATAACCTTGACACAGAATAGGAGTATTACTAGTAAGCCTAAAAAAGCAATAAATTGGCTTTCATCGGACATTGCCGAAAGGCTGAACAATTTTTCCAAACTGGAGTATTCATGAATCAGTTCTGGTTTTTCTGCTAGATTTATAAAAGGCGCGATCGCACCAATGCCAATTACTTCTAGTCCAGAAGAAAAAATGAATAGAATTATCATCCCAGCAATACTTAATCTACTAGCGGGGATGATATATAGTAGTCTCTTAACTATTTGCAGCATATAGTATTCGGTAATGTTTAGCAATGGAATCTTATTAGCTGGTAATTCCCTCAACCAACTAATAAGGACAAATCAACATCAGCTATATTGTCCGCAAGAAATAAACCTTTTTTCCTGGTGTAATGTTCGATTAATAGCTGTTTAAGTTTATCTTCGGAAACAATACTTTGCTCTATAACCACTTCACCAATCTTTTTATTTGATTGATTACATAAAGCCATAATCTTTTTCAAGCTGCGTTGATTTAAAATTTTTTTTTCCAGTAAAAGTTCACCAAATCTAGCGTTTTGATTTCTGAGATAGAACTTTAGTTGCGACAGTGAGATTAAACCGAGACGGACTAATATCTGTCCCAGCTTGAGGGTTGGTTGGGAAATTTGTTGTAATAAGGCTAATTCTAGTTCTTCTTTGGAGATAATCTCTTGCCGAACTAAAATTTCACCGAGCTTTTCAGGCGAAAAATCTAGACCATTTACATCGACCACCATATTCCTCTCCATTGATTGCCATCGTGCTTTACTTAATTTTTCTTTGTAGGGAATTGCTAATTCCTTGAGAGCTAGGTAGAGGAAAGGTGGAATGGTCGAACCGTAGCGCCGCCAAAGACGACGTGGCTCTTGCAGGAGACGGTATAACCATTCTAAACCTGCCCGTTGAATCCAGTAGGGCGCACGAGGGTTAATTCCTGCGTACATGGAAAATACTGCACCGACTCCAATCATTACTCCCCGAATTGAACCCTGATAACGAGACATCCAGATTTCTTGTTTAGGACATCCTAAACAGACAAATACAATACCAGCATCACTCTGATTAATCTCTTCAATTAGATCCTGATCTTTATGATCATTGATGTCTTCAATAGTTATGTTGGCGATCGCTTTTGCCCCCGCAACCTGTAAAATCGGGTACTCCCTATTTAGCTTATGTTTAATCTTTTCCAGAATGCTTTTGGTTGAACCAAGAAAGTAAACTTTAATTCCAGTTTGTTCAGCCAGATCGCACAGATTAAGAAATACATCCATTCCCGCCACTTGGTTTTGATCTCTGATTCCTAATTGGCGCAACATTAACACTAGTGGCTTGCCATCAGGAGTGACTAAATCTGCTTGATGTAAAACTTTGGCAAAAGTTGGGTTCCAGTAAGCTTCCATGAGCATATGGACATTTGCTAAACAGACAACTTTACTGGTGCGCAATTTTGCCCACCGCACCATCAACATAATTTGCTCTTCAAAGGGTAAACAAGTTACGGGAATATCCAACAATTCTTTTTTAGGTATCATCAAATTGAATTAAATTGGGTTTTTAAACTTTCAACGCCCTTGCAGGCGGGCGGACTTTTCACGACATTTCTAAAAACCCCTTCAAATAAGGATTTATCTCCAAGGTCAATTCTCGATAATCTCTATTTATTGATAATAGATCACCAAAGAATCTGGATTGGAGGAGGGGAATTTGACGATCGCCTGAGAGCAGAAAAGATCGCGTGACAAATAAGTTACAGAAGTGTACTTTAACCAAGTTTGCGACTCATTCTTAAAGTAAACTCGCTGACTGAAGGATTAGAAACTCTGGGGTCTATGGTTCCATCAGTTTGTAACCAATCTTTTTCTTTAGCTAGTCTGTATTCATAATTATTTTCTTTAATGGAAACCAGCAGCCACATCATTCCATCACTAGGACAGCAGAAAGCCTCAATCCACTTCTTCGTATCTAAATAAGTACTGTTCTGGATCGACAAAAGTTTAGCTTTCTTCTTACTAAGACCAGTATTGTCTCTAATTTCTGCTGCATTTTTATAATACAAATGATGCTTACTTTTTCCTAATCTCCACAATCGCTGTTCACAAAAAGGACAATAATACTTTCTGGTCTTTTTTCTTTGGCTTCTTTTATTAGGCATTAGTTCTTAACACTTATTTAAAATTGCAACAAAAAAAGCCTTGGACTATGATTCCAAAGCCAAAATTCTTCAAGAAATCAATTGCGTCAATTAATTTCAGGTGATTATTAATTTATTCCCCCATCTAAACAAAAATAGAGTTAGCTGGAAATTCAAAAAAATTAAAGATTGAAGAAATAAGAATCGCTTATATTATTATCTAATTATTGAGTTATACAACTTATTATTATAGCCATATCTTTCTCTCCATAAAGCTAACTGCGAACAACAAGAGGAAAATTGTACTTAACTACTTATAGTATCTCCCCATGTTGTGAGCAAATGATAGAGTGCACTCAGTGGTGTCTTCTCAAAAAATTTACCTGATCAACCGAACTATTACTGTCTGTCTTGCTTCTCAGTAATAATACGGGTAATATTTGGAAAATGTCAAGCTGCAATCTCTACTTTACACGATCTTCATAATTTACACTTTTTATACATGTCAAATTAATCAAAAATCCTGGTAATATTTGGAAAAAGTCAAGTTGCAATATCTACTTTACATATATATTCATTATCTACTTATGGATATCAAATTAATTAAAAATACTGTGCTTTCGGCTACAAAATAATGATTTGGGCTAGAAGATAAATAAATTCTTAAGGATTAATGAATAAATTGTAAATAATCATGAATCAAAATCTAGAAACTGGGAATTTGAATTATCTAAACAATTCGGTTATTAATAATGAAACTGAGGGAGGATTAGATTTAAAAGAATTTAAAAACACTCTTTTAAGGAAATTTCCTTTAATCGCAGGTTGTACTATTGTCTTAACTTCCATAGCTTTGTTGAAAAGTTTGACTACTCCCCCAGAGTACAGTGCTAGTTTTGAATTATTATCAGAGTCCCTTAACATTGAAACCAAAGTAACTTCCAAAGATGATAGCTCTAGGGAGACTAGAGAAGAAATCTCTTCAGTGGAGCTAGATGAAGTACAACTCAAAATTTTGAAAAGCCCTCAACTTATAGGGCGTGCGGTTGAATCTCTTCAAGACAGGTATCCAGAACTTAATTATCAACAGCTAACTGAAGATTTAGCTATCCAGATAATTTCGGGTAGCGATCCAGACCAAAATATTTTACAGGTAGTTTATCAAAACCCTGATCGAGAAAAAGTATCAGATGTAATTCATGCTCTGACTAAAACCTATTTAAACTACAGTGTGGAAAAACGGCAGTCAGGAGTCAAAAGAGGAATTGCCTTTTTGGATCGACAAATACCTCAAGTTTCTTCTGAGGCTAGATCAGCTAGAGACAAGATCAGGTTGTTAAGAAACCAATATAATTTTGTCGATCCAGATGCCTCCCTAGAGCAAATTACAAAACGTTTAGATGAATTGGATCGAAGGCGGGAACAAAACGCGAGCCAACTTCAGGAATTGCGACTGAGATCAGAGCGCCTTGAGCGTGAATTAAAAACACAACCAGCAAGGTCAACAACGGCAATTAATTTAGCCACTCCTGGATTTCTTGAGCTAATAGATCAACTGCGAACTATAGATATTGAAATCAGTCGCAAATCTGCTGTTTTTTCTGATCAAAGTGAAATATTGCGAGCTTTAAAACAGGAAAGAAAAGAGTTGAACTCATTAGTAGTTGATGCTGGAGCAGATATTCGTCAAAAACTTGATGGTAAAATTGCCGTTTTAGAAAATGGTCAAAAAAACATCACTGCTGAAACCAATAATCTAAAGTTGCGGCTTGAGCAGTGGTCTGCAATATCAGGGGAATACAATGATCTTACTCAGAAGCTCAACTTAGCCAACAATAAGCTCAATGAATTTATGTCCCAAAAAGATGCTCTACAAATTGATGCTGCTCAACAAGAATCACCTTGGCAGCTTCTGACGCCAGCTAGAGAACCAACAACAAATCAAATCAGCACTGCTAATTATTTAATACTCAGTTCTGCTTTGGGATTAATCTTAGGTAGCGGAGCAGCAATCCTGTTAGATAAACATCAAAAAATTATTTATACCTCCGCCAAAGTTGAAGAAATCACTAGCTTACCCATACTTGCAACTATTCCATATATTTCTCAAGCAAAACAACTTTCTGTTTTGGATAATATGAGTTTTGCTAGGCAAGAAAGGCGATTACCTCCGCAGAATGTCCAGTCGCAGGATACAGAAATGCCACTTATGAAATTTTCTAATCCTTCAATAGAAGCATTTCGTTCGTTTGCAGCTAATTTAGGTCTTTTAAACTTCAATACTGATCCGACAACTTCGGATTATTACACTAATCTTAAGTCTATAGTGATTACTTCTGCTATTCCTAGAGAAGGAAAATCTAACGTTGCTTTAAACCTTGCCAGAGCTTCCGCATCAATGGGCAAAAAGGTCTTGCTAGTAGATACGGACTTGCGAAGTGCTGATCGCTTGACGACAGATTTGGGTTTTGAATCAGAATTAGGTTTGAAAGATGTTCTAAATCAAAATAATCCAGATCAGGTATTTAATTGCATCAAGGAATTACCCTTGGAAGAAAATTTGTTTATTCTTACTTCAGGTTTAGGTACTGTAGATCTGTATCCTGCAACACATGATCATAGTCGCTTATTAGCATCAGAAAAAATGCATCGTTTGATGGCAAAATTGTCAGCTAATTTTGACTTAGTGATATATGACCTTTGTTCAATTATTGGATTTGCCGATGTAAACTTAATAGCAGCCCAAACCGATGGAGTTGTCGTAGTCACTGGTCTTGGTAAAATACAAACTGTGGCTCTTACGGAAGCACTTAATCTACTAAGTTTATGCAAAGCACCAGTGCTAGGAATAGCAGTGAATAAAGTAGTCAATAAAAGTTAAATGTTGATATATACTAAGCTATAGAGCGATCGCCATAGCCCAGAAAAATTTATCATTGTGAGTGGGAAGACCCACGCCTATCGCGATAGGGAAGGCGATGGGATGAAAGCGAACTAAACACTAGGTAGGGCGATTTTGCTCTTGGACATATTTTTTAAGTTGTTCTACTGTAACTCCACCGCACGATGAAATAAAGTAACTACCTGACCAAAGAGAATCTTTCCAGTAGAATTTAGAAAATCTATCTGGAAATTCTTTTTTTAAATAACGACTAGTAACAGTTTTGAGGTTGTTGACTAGCTTGCTTAGTTGAACTTGTGGAGTATATTGCAGAATTATGTGCAAATGGTCTTTCTCTCCGTTAACTTCAAGGCATCGACAATTCCATTTAGACAACAAATCTTTCACTATGCTTTCTAGCCTGGTTAACATTTCATCATTAAACAATGGTCTTCTATACTTTGGTACTAACACCAAATGAGCTTTTAAAGATGAAACGCTTCTAGCACTCGAAATTAAATCATCATATTTTTTGGACACTAATCTAAAGAATTGTGATACACTAATTTCTAGTTTAGATGTTTTGTTATCTATGAGGCAAGCATTTCAGTACAAATTATTACCCAACGCTAATCAACGCCACGGAATTAACCGATGGTTAGATATGCTTCGGGCGCAATATAATTATTTGCTTGCAGATAGATATAACTGGTGGCAGTATAGTCGCTCTGATTGTGTAATTCCTCAAGGAGAATTTTGCCAGATTGCCTGTACCATTGGCAGCCAAGTGTTGAGGGATAATCCCAATTGGCATTCTCAATCAGCTAGTTTGCCTAAGCTCAAAAAGGATAGACCTTGGTACAAAGAGATATATTCTCAGGTGCTTCAAGACTGTGTAAAACGAGTCAAATTAGCATTCGAGCGATATATAAAAGGAGACTCAAAAGGCAAACGTAGCGGTAAACCTCGTTTTAAAGGGAGCAACCGCTATCGTACATTTACTTTTCCTCAAGCTAAGGATAATTGGCTTATGGACAACAAGATTAAACTTCCAAAATTAGGGTTAATTAAATATGTTTGCCATCGTCCAATTCCTGAAGGGTTTAAAGTAAAAACCGCTTCTATAACCAAAAAAGCTGATGGCTACTATTTAACGCTGATTGCGGAAGATAAATCTGTTCCCGATTTTGAACCTGATATCATTCCCAATGAAGACAACTCCATTGCTATCGATTTAGGACTTGAGAAATTATATTTTGATTCAACAGGTAATTATGTATTGCCACAAAAACATCTGAGATCCGCAGAGGAAAAATTAGCTAAATTACAACGCAAACTAGCAGACGATACTCGTAGTAAAAAGTCGAAAAAACTTATACGACTAGCTATCGCTAAACTGCATCAAAAAATATCTAGACAGAGAAAACAATGGCACTTTGAAGAAGCAAAAAAACTTGGTCAAAAAGCCCAGGTAATCTGTATTGAGGACTTAAAAATTGCTAATCTTCGGAGAAAAAATAAAGCCAAGAAAGTTAATGGACAATATGTAGAAAATGGTCAATGTCGCAAAGCGGGATTAAACAAAAGTTTTTCTGATTGTGCCATAGCTCAATTTGTTGATATTTTGTACCATCAAGCTCAAAAACTCGGTGTCAAAATACTAAAAATCAATCCAAAAAACACATCGCAGACCTGTCCAGTTTGCCTCAATAAAGTGTCCAAAACTTTGTCTGATAGATGGCATGATTGCCCTGTCTGTAAGGCATCTATGGATAGAGACCATGCGAGTGCTTTGCTCATCAAAAAAGTGGCGTTGGGTATCGTGTCACTATAAAATGCTCGACGACTATACTAGTCTTAGAGAAGCCCACGCTTACCGTTTACGGAAGCGATGGGAGTATATCACCTTCCACCAACTACCACGTTTCTAATGCGAATATGAGGACCGCCAACGCTGACGGGTAAGGGCATTTGTCCTCCCTTACCACAGCCACCATTAGTATAGATAGTATCGCTACTAATTGCATCTATATCCTGAAGAGTTTGAAACACATTTCCTGATAATGTTACATCACTCACGGGTTCGGCAATTTTACCATCACGAATCATATAGCCCTCTGCTGCGGCAAAGGTAAACATTTCGCCATTGGTCTGACCCCCAAGCATCCTGACTGCATATACCCCTTCTTCAACTCCTTCAAACATTTCTTCTAGAGGAGTATCTCCAGGTTCAATCGCGGTATTGGTCATCCGCACAATGGGAGGATAGTTAGCGCGAATAGCTCTAGCATTGCCTGTAGGTAGTTCTTGCATTTTTCCTGCTGTCTCGCGGGAGTGTAGACGCTCGGTTAAAACACCGTTTTTGATTAAATATTTGCGTTGTCCTGGAACACCTTCATCATCGTATTTCATTGATCCTGGAAGGTTTTCCATCGTGGCATCATCTACCACATTTAATTGCTCAATTCCCATGGGTTTGCCTAAAGTAAGCAACTCTTGCATTTTAGGATTTTCATAGACAAAATCAGCTTCAGAAAGATGTCCAAAAGCTTCGTGAATAAATACTCCAGCCAGATAAGGGTCGAGAATTACCGTATATTGACCCCCTTTGACGGATTTTGCCTCTAATTGCCTAACTGCTCGCTCTGCTGCTCCTCTAACCCGATCTTCAATACCGACTAAAACATCAAAATCGTTACGAGAATGAACCGACTCAAATCCCTGACGGACTATACCATCTTCGCCTTTAGCGATCGCCCCAAACCTTCCCTTAACATCAAGTCGTTCTTGAACAATACAGCTACCAGTAGAATTGATAAAGGTCTTAGTGGCAAAGCGATCGCTAATACTCGCCATGGTGGTTTGAATCCGAGGATCAAAATTGAGTAGGATCTCATTGTAAGCTTCTAATAAATTACGCTTATCCTGTAAAGAAACCTCGCGGGGATCATGCTTAATATCCTCTGGGACATAATCTTCGATCGGTTCAACCTTTGCTAATTGCGTTTCTTCCCTACCTACTAGTTTCGCCTGAGAAATAGCCTCTTCAATTCTATCGTTAAGCTCTTTTAAGCCATTGAAAGTAACAAAACTCCAACCACCTTTATGACAAGCACGAATTCCTCCCCCCAGAGAAAAACTACGATTTATCGAGTCTAATTGCTTGCCGCGAAAAGAAAGTCCTGTAGACTCACTCTGCTCAACGCGAATTTCTAGATAGTCTACTTGGTCTTGGTAAGTTGCGATCGCACTTTTTAACTGTTCTGTTGTTGATGTAGTTATTGTAATTATTGTAGTCATTTTATATACTCTATTTTTTTGGGGAACGGCAAATCAATTGGTTTCTTGCTCTTAGCTTATTATCCCGCTTGAGGGTTGTCTCGGGTGAGCGAAATTTACGGTGGCAACAATTAATTTTCGCAGAATCATAAATAATTAATTAATTCTGGATATTAAATATAATTTGATTGATTAGTAACAGAGATTACTAAAACTCTGGATAATAAAGAGTTAAATTTTTACTAATAGCTAACGATATAAGTAGCTACTAGCGTTCATAGCGATCGCACTTCATTGATATTTATCTTTGATTCGTAATATTAACGAAATTAAAGAGAGAATAAAATTCTTTAAACATTTTAACTCACATCTCGTTCAAGAAGCTTATTTTTAATAATTTAAGTATCTATTGTCAAAGGGGAAAATTAAAAAAACTTGTCCAAAACATTAATTAGTAGAGGAGTAAATTAAATGCCATTTGTCACTATTCAAATTGCCAAAGGACACTCTGTCGAACAGAAACGAGAACTAGCCAAAGAAGTTACCGACACTATAGTCTCTAATTTAGGGACAAAGCCTGAATGGGTGACAATTCACATTGACGAATTCGAGAGAGAAAATTGGGCAGTTGGTGGCGAATTACATATTGATAAACATTCAGGTAGGTATGCCAAAAAAGTTAAAAGTTAAATTATTTTTTGCCATTATAAAGTAATTGCTCGATGCTAACAAAGTAACAATTTAGCTAAAAAGAGGGCTGGTAATTATGGAATTAACATCAATAAATGCCGAAAAAATAGCGTTAGAATTTTTTCTAGAAGATTGGGAAATACCCGAAGACGATCGCGACTTTTTTGTTCCCCTAAGTTCTCACAGTGTAAACAATCGCTGGTACGTAGTGGAAATTGGCGTGGAAGGATTACCTGATAAGTGGGTAATTCAAGTTTACGATGAATCCAAAGATTGCGACCCTTGTTTTACCTTCATGTCGCCGATTGAAGCCTCAGAAAGTGAGACGGGATTAGAAGAAATGCCCGAAAGTATTGCCGAAATATTGCGATCAGAACGTCAAAATTTGGTCGTTAGTCGGTAGAGTCGGTAGAGTGGGCAAGTTTCTCAAGCTACTGAAAATAAATTTTCAATATGTTATTTTTGCCCACCTTAGAGTTAGTCCTAAAGGATACCCCCATTCGAGGGTTTATGCCCGAATGGGTGCAAGCCGCTTCGTATATCGTTAGTTATTAGTTTTCAGACAAAAGACAAAAATGATTGATTCAACTGAAGCAGAAAAAATAGCCTTTACCTTTTTGACTCATGAGTGGAATGTACCATCAGAAGAGAGAGAATGGTTTACGGTATTTTCCTCTCGTACTCTAGGGGAAGATGGCTACGATGTGGAAATTGGTATTGATGGTTTTCCTGATCGCTGGAATATAGAAGTATATGATAATGGCAAATGTGAGCCTTATTATGAATTCACCTCACCCATTAGAGATTCTGAAACCAACAGCGATCTAGAAGATTTGCCAGATTGGATTGCACAGGTGTTGATAGCAGAAAGAAAGCATAGGTAGGGGCAAATGGCTATTCCCCTAGTCATTACTGATAAATGACAAAGGATAGAAATAATGAAAACAGCAGATTGGTTGGTAAAAAAAGACGGTGTTTGCTGTCTATGTCAGTCAGTGCGAGATTGGGATTTGTTAGCGGAAGAATATCGACTGTATCGATTTTTAACCGAAGTGGAAGATATTACCAGGTTAGCTGCTGCTGAAGGAATTGACGAATCAAGTTCTTTATCGGGATTGCGGATGTTGGTTAGAAAACTGGTGCTTAACTGTTATACCGTTAAAACTCGTCTACCCGAAGCAAACTCAAAGACTGGAGTTTCTGTAGTTATGCTGTACGATGAATTGGGGTTTCCCATGACCATTCAAACAGAAATGAATTTGCCTGGAACAACTTCCCCTATTCATAATCACGGCACTTGGGGCATAGTAATGGTTTTGAAGGGCAAACAAAAAAATGCTTTCTGGAAACGTAATCCTACTAGCGAATTTCCCAACAAAATAGATCGCGTCGGGGAAAGAATTATCGAACCAGGAGATATTATTAGCTTTACTACCGAAGCAATTCATAGCATCGAAGCAGTGGGAGACGAACCAACTATAACTTTTAATTTATATGGAGAAACTCATGGCGGTAAAAGATTTCAGTTCGATCTTGAACAGCAGACTGCGAAGCATTTTTAGTTAGGTATTGGTCATTTGTCATTGGTTTTTAGTTAGTAGTTAGTGGGGGGTGAACGAAAAAAGGTGTGGCAGTTAAACAATAGAGAAGCTTTGAGTAACGAGTAACGAGTAACGAATAACGAGTAAATACTTATTACTCATTACTTATTACTCATTACTTAAACAACGCGAAAATTAATTGTTGCCACCGTAAATTTCGCTCACCCGTTAGTGGGTAGGGTGGGCAAAAATAACCTACTCAAATATTTTTAGTGACTTGAGAAATTTGCACTAAAGTACTAGCTTCGCGTCGCCCACCTTACATATAGGTTTGATACAAAGGACAAACAACGAATGACAAATCCTTTTTTCAATCTCAATTACGAACCTGCTTTAGAGTCGTTGGGTAATGATTTTTTTGATCGGGTACAACCTGCTAACTTCTCTCAGCATACTCTGCGTTTTCGTAACGATAAGCTGCTGCCGATTCTGGGTTTAGACTCTAATATAGTTGCCGATAGACATTTCCTCGATTTTGGCGGTCGTTTTCGAGGGCAACAATCTTGTTTGGCATTACGCTATCACGGTTATCAATTCGGTCAATATAATCCCTATTTAGGAGATGGACGGGGCTTCCTTTATGGTCAGGTGCGCGGAATTGACGGTCAACTATATGACTTTGGGACAAAAGGATCGGGACAAACTCCTTATTCCCAATCTAGGGATGGTCGCTTAACTCTGAAAGGTGGAATACGAGAAGTTTTAGCTGCGGAAGCGTTACATTGTGCGGGAGTTAGGACATCTCGCTGTTTGAGTTTAATTGAAACTGAAACTTTTGCCAGAGAAGATGAATTAGTTCGGGGTGCGGTTATGGTGCGGTTTAGCAATTCTCATCTGCGTTTTGGTACTTTTGAACGCCTAGAATATTACGATCGCACTGATTTAATTCAGCAGCTATTAGACCATGTAATTCAATATTATTATCCTCATTTATGGCAACAACCAGATTGTTACATTCGCTTTTATACCGAATTAGTACAACGTATTGCTCAACTGGTAGCGCAATGGATGGCGGTGGGTTTTTGTCATGGAGTTCTCAATACTGATAATATGTCCATCACGGGAGAAAGTTTTGATTATGGTCCTTATGCTTTTATTGATACTTACAATCCTACTTTTACCGCTGCTGCATTCGATCATCAGGGAAGATATAGCTATCGCAATCAGCCAAGTGTCTGTCGTTGGAATTTAGCCATGTTGCAGCGTCCACTATCGGCAGTAATTCCTGTCTCAGAAATGGAGGCAGCTTTAGATACTTTTTCTGAATCCTACACTCAATATTACCATCAGCAAATGTTGTGTAAGTTGGGTTTAGATCGCCTGTCTGTCTGGGAAACCGAAGAATTAATCGATCTAACTTTACAGCTTTTGTTTTTAACTAAAGTAAATTACGGTGAGTTTTTCTGCGAACTCAGACAAAAGTTTTCTTTACAATGGGGTAAAGATGCTGACTATATTTTGCAAGATTTAAAGTTTTTGGTATCTGGGGAAGAAGTAACTATTTTAAAGCGATGGTGCTGGCTTTATCATCAATTATTAGTAGAGCGATCGCCTGAAAAAATCGAGAATATTTTCCAGCGTTTGCAACAAGCAAATTCTATGATTGTGTTGTCAGAATCGAAAATTGAGCATATTTGGCAAGCTATTCGGGAAAATAACTCCTGGCAACCTTTCATCAACTTGATTGAAAGGCTATCTTAAAAGCTAATAGTTATTAGCTATTAGCTTTTAAGCAATTGACATACAACATAGTCTCTTAACTTGTCACAAATGCCTATTGCATTACGACTTTTTCTTTAGTTGCTATTTCAGGAAGATCGATAGCTTCTTCCGCCCTATCGCCTTGATATGCCAAGGTATAAAGTTCTTGCAAATCTTTGATCAGAGGATAGCGAGGATTTGAACCAGTACACTGATCGTCAAAGGCTTGTTCTGCTAAAGTTTCAACTTGGGCATAAAACTCAGCTTCTCTGTCAGGCATAGCTTCTTTGATACTCAGGGGAATATCAATTTCTGTTTTAAGATGATTAATCGCTTCAATTAGTTTTTCGACTTTCTCTTCAGGGCTGTCACCACCTAACTTTAGGTAATCGGCAATTTCAGCGTAACGTTCTTTAGCGTGGGGATATTCGTATTGGGAGAATATAGTCTGTTTGAAGGGTGCATCGGTTGAATTGTAGCGAATGACCTCGTTAATCATTAAGGCATTGGCTAACCCGTGAGGAATGTGAAAAGTCCCTCCTAATTGATGTGCCATCGAGTGACAGATACCCAAGAAAGAATTAGCAAATGCCATCCCCGCAATGGTGGCTGCGTAGTGGACTTTTTCTCTGGCTATGGGATCTTTTGCCCCTAGTTTGTATGCCCGTGGCAGGTATTCCATCAGTAGAGCGATCGCCTGTAATGCCAAACCGTCGGTGTATTCCGTCGCTAGTACCGAAGCATAGGCTTCTAAGGCATGGGTTAAGGCATCGATGCCGCCAAATGCCGTGAGAGACTTGGGCATATTTAGCACCAGTTCGGGATCAACAATCGCTATACTAGGGGTTAAGGCATAGTCAGCGAGGGGATATTTAATTCCTGCGCGATCGTCGGTGACAACGGCAAAGGGAGTTACTTCTGAACCTGTACCCGAAGTTGTGGGAATAGATACCATCTGGGCTTTATTGCCTAAAGGCGGTAACTCATAAACCCGTTTGCGGATATCCATAAACCGAGTGGCGATGCCTTCAAATTCAATTTCAGGATGTTCGTACATTAACCAGATTACTTTGGCTGCATCCATGGGGGAACCTCCGCCAAAAGCAATAATCACATCTGGTTTAAAGGTATTAACTCTGGCTAATCCCATTTCAATGGTAGAAAGATTGGGATCGGGTTGCACATCGTAAAATATTTGGTGTTCGATATTAATTTCTTCTAGAGTATCGGTAACTTCTTTGATCATGCCCAGGTCATATAAGGGCTTGTCGGTGACAATAAAGGCGCGTTTTTTACCTGCTAAGTCTCTTAAAGCAACGGGGAGACAACCGTATTTAAAATATACTTTGGGCGGTACGCGAAACCAGAGCATATTTTGCCGACGTTCGGATACGGTTTTGATGTTAAGCAGATGACAAACGCTCACGTTTTCACTGACGGAATTTCCACCCCAAGTACCGCAACCCAAAGTTAGGGAAGGGTCTAACTTAAAGTTATATAGATCACCGATCGCACCCTGAGAAGAAGGAGTGTTAATCAATACCCTACCTGTAGAGACATGGGTATCAAAGTAGTCAATACGATCGCTGTTACTAGGAGCAGTATAGAGTACCGAAGTATGTCCCCGTCCACCAAGTAAGATTAATTCTTCAGCTTTTGCTGTTGCTGCGGTGAAATCTTTTGCCCGATACATTGCCAAGACGGGGGAAAGTTTTTCAATCGAAAATGGTTCTTGAGTACCAACTCCTTCAATTTCTCCAATCAGGACTTTACTGCCTTCAGGGACTTCTATTCCTGCTAATTCACTGATTTTAGCGACAGATTGACCCACTATTGCCGCGTTAATATGCCCGTCTTTAACTAATATCTGGCTTACCTTTGAACGTTCTTCTGGGGTTAAAAAATAAGCCCCCCTAAGAGCAAATTCTGACTTGATGAGATCGTACATTTCATCCACCACAATCACCGACTGTTCGGAAGCGCAAATCATGCCGTTATCAAAGGTTTTACTCAACAAAACTGAGCTTACGGCTAATCTAATATCGGCTGTTTCATCAATCACGGCGGGAGTATTGCCTGCACCCACACCTAAAGATGGTTTACCAGAAGAATATGCCGCTTTAACCATTCCAGGACCACCAGTAGCCAGGATTAAATTCATATTTGGATGCTGCATTAAAGCTTGAGAAAGTTCTACCGACGGTGCATCAATCCAGCCAATAATATCCTCTGGTGCCCCCGCAGCTACTGCTGCATCTAAAACTGTTTTGGCTGCGGCGATCGTACATTCTTTTGCTCTAGGATGGGGAGAAAAGATAATGGCATTACGAGTTTTTAGGGCGATTAAAGCTTTAAAAATTGCTGTCGCAGTTGGATTAGTTGTGGGTACAATTCCCGCTAAAATGCCTACTGGTTCGGCAATTTTTTGCATGCCGTAATGGGTGTCGGATTCAATTACGCCACAGGTAGGTTCTTGTTTGTATTTGTTGTAAATAAATTCTGAAGCAAAGTGATTTTTAATCACTTTATCTTCAACCACCCCCATACCCGTTTCCTCAACGGCCAATTTAGCTAGAAAAATTCGTTTTTCGTTAGCAGCTAAAGCAGCTTGTTTAAAGATTTTATCTACTTGTTGTTGAGTAAAATTAGCATATTTGCTTTGGGCATATTTTACTTTTTGAACTAGGGCATTTAGATCTTGTATGTTGTTGACTTTCATGATTAATGTTTAGTTATTGGTGGTTAGCAGTTAGTAATTGGTAGATAGTCATTAGTCATTATTTATTTGTCATTATCAGCAGATAACAAACCACAAAAGACTAAGAACAAATGACAAAATCAATAAGCTTTAATGCCGTATTTCTGAAAAATCTCTTTAGCTGTTCGAACTAATTCTGGCGATGCTTCTAGGGTATTTTTTAGCTGATATTCGTATTCTAGCTGTTGCCATTTATATTCTCCCATTTTATGAAAAGGTAGAATTTCCACGCGATCGACATTATTTAAGCTTGAAATAAACTTAGCCAAACCTTCAATATTGTCGTGGGCATCGGTAAGATTGGGAACTAGGACATATCTAATCCAGACTGGTTTATTAATATTGTTTAAATGGCGGGCAAAATCAAGTGTTGGTTTGAGGGAAACACTAGTGACTTGATGATAAACTCTAGCATCAAAAGATTTGATATCTAATAATACCAAATCTATATAATTAAGCAATGGTTTTGCAGTAGCCAATTTTACATAACCAGAAGTGTCTAAAGTAGTATGAATTCCTAACTCTTGACAACGGCGAAAAATCTCAGCAACAAACTCAGGCTGCATCAAAGGTTCGCCTCCAGTTACTGTTACCCCACCTCCAGAAAACTTCATATAAGAATGATATTTTTGGATGTCTATAATCAATTCATCAACTGTAACTTCTTTGCCTGTTTCTAGATGGCGACAGTCAGGATTATGGCAATAGAGACATCTGAGGGGACAACCTTGAGTAAAGATGACATAACGAATACCAGGTCCATCAACTGTACCGCAAGTTTCAATTGAATGAATTCTCCCTTTTGTTTTAGCTGGAGGGATTGTTGTAGTTGTAGTCATTAGCTATTGGTAATTATTTGGTTATTGATAAGTGGGCAAAAAAACAAACAACGAATGACACAAGATTATTTAAGAATTTCTATTTAAGACTTTCCTGTTTCGATTTATCTTGCTGATGGACGAGCAAGACGGCACAAGGTACGTGATGAGAAACATAGTTACTAACACTACCCATAAGTAATTCATTTAAACCTTTTCTACCATGACTGCCAATAACCATTAAATCTGCTGACCAGTCTTTCGCTGATTGACAAATTTGCTGTTCTGGTTGACCAATTTCTTGAACGAAGTCTGCCGTAACTCCCGCTTGTGTAGCCTCGTCCACCAGAGATTGTAGATAATCTAATCGATTTGCTACCAAGAGTTGCCATTCTGCTTCGGCGGTTTCATTGGTGGTATGAGAATAATAACCACTGCCAATTAATGAAACTGTGTTTTGATATTTTGCCTCTAGAGGTGAAACAACGTTAAGTAAGTGTAATTCAGCATCAAATGCTTGAGCTAGTGATAAGCTTTGTTGAAATGCTTGTCGGCTAAGTTGACTTTCATCTAATGCCACCAAAATCTTACTGTACATAGAATGAATATCTCCTTGGGATGAGGATTGAGAAAACTGATATTGATAATTTCTGATTACTGAAATGTTCTAGGAAAATATTTTGCTTGAAAATGGAGACTGGTTAACCGTTCCTCAAAAGAGGTATTTGGGCGATTACAAAACATTATATTAATTCCAAGACGAGCAGGTTCACGAATAAACAAATCATAAATTCCTACTGCTACTTTTTTGATGCTCACCCTCAAGAAACTATAAACTTGATTGATTCAACTCTAAATTTAATTCCATTATAGGGTTGGTTTTTCTTATTAGGAATTAATTTAATCTTTTCTTGATAAGTATTGTTTGTTCATTAGCTATTGCAACTAATAAAAAATTAAGAAATTGTGTATTTTTTTTCAATTTTACAGATAAAAAGTTAAATAGGAAACAGAACCAAAAGTTCAAAAGCAATATGAAAATTAGTCTAGAAGATCAATCTCTGTCTGATTAACTAGCAAAAGTGAGGCAATGACATGAGTAAAACTAAAACCGACCCTTATCTTCAGTTATTAGAAATTCTTCCTAGATATTTTAATTGATGGTGCTTTTGTAAAATCTTTGGCAGTAAATGATCCCAATTCTTTAGTTTCTTCTAGTAATCAAAAAGTCCATGTTTTCAATCCCGATTTTAACAATAAACTCGATTGGGCAAGTGACCAAATAGAAATACACGTTCAAAAAGATGGCAGTCGGATTATTACTGGATTTCGGGGATCATTGTAATTATTTACTCAATTGGAAGGGGAGCTATCCCCCGCCTTACAATTGAGAACTTGAAACAGAGGACAAATAACCAATGACCAAGAACAAGCCTATACTCTCTCGTGGAAAGTCCGATTAATTACATCTAGCTGTTGTTCGCGAGTGAGTTTGATAAAGTTGACCGCATAACCCGATACGCGGATAGTTAATTGGGGATACAATTCGGGATGATCCATCGCATCAATCAGAGTTTCGCGATCAAGGACATTGATATTGATATGGTGTCCTGTATCGTGGAAATAACCATCGAGCATTCCTGCCAGGTTATTGGTTTTATTGTCTTCCCCTTTACCCAAAGCGTCAGGAACGATGGAGAAGGTATAAGAAATACCATCTTGGGCGTGTTCATAGGGCAGTTTCGCTACCGATTCTAAAGCAGCGATCGCACCTTTGGTATCCCGTCCGTGCATGGGGTTGGCACCAGGGGCAAAGGGTTGTCCTGCTTTACGTCCATCGGGGGTATTACCAGTTTTCTTGCCGTAAACTACGTTAGAGGTAATAGTCAAAATTGATTGAGTAGGTACTGCGCCGCGATAGGTTTTGTGTTGGCGGACTTTGTTCATAAAGTCTTCGACAACTTTAGCAGTAATTTTATCGACGCGATCGTCATTGTTGCCAAATTTAGGATAATCTCCTTCAATTTCATAATCTACTGCTAAACCAGATTCATTGCGAATCACTTTTACTTGGGCATATTTAATTGCCGATAAAGCATCTCCTACTACGGATAAACCAGCTACTCCACAAGCCATCGTCCGATAGACATCGCGATCATGCAGTGCCATTTCTAGCCTTTCGTAGCAATATTTATCGTGCATAAAGTGAATCACGTTAAGGGTGTTAACGTAAAGTTTCGCCAACCAACCCATCATCAAATCGAATTTAGCTGTTACCTCCTCGTAATCTAAATATTCCCCAGTTATGGGTGCAAACATAGGAGCGATTTGTTGACCAGCTTTTTCATCTTTACCGCCATTGATGGCATAAAGTAAGGCTTTAGCTAAATTTACCCTGGCGCCAAAAAACTGCATCTGTTTACCGATCCGCATTCCTGATACGCAGCAAGCAATGCCGTAGTCATCACCATAGTAACCGCGCATCAAGTCATCATTTTCATACTGTATGGAACTAGTATCGTTAGAAACTTTAGCGCAGAAGCGTTTAAAACCAACAGGTAATTTTTCTGACCACAGTACGGTTAAATTGGGTTCGGGTGCTGCACCCAAGTTGTATAAAGTATTTAAGAAGCGGAAGCTGTTTTTAGTCACTAAAGTTCTGCCATCTTCTCCCATACCACCAATGGATTCTGTTACCCAGGTGGGATCGCCAGAGAAGAGTTCGTTATAGGCAGGATGTCGTAGGAAACGCACCATCCGCAACTTCATGACAAAATGATCGATTAGTTCTTGAATTTGGGCTTCGGTAGCGTCGCCGTTAGCTAAATCCCGTTGACAATAAATATCGAGGAAAGTAGAAACTCGTCCCAAAGACATAGCTGCACCGTTTTGTTCCTTAACTGCCCCCAAATAACCAAAATAAGTCCATTGAATTGCTTCTGTTGCATTAGCTGCGGGTTGAGAGATATCGCAACCATAACCAGTAGCCATCCGGATTAATTCTTGGAGGGCGCGAATCTGTTCGGAAATTTCTTCCCGTAAACGAATTACCTCTTCATCAATAGTGTCTAGTTCTAAGGATAATAATTGTTGCTGCTTGTCTGCGATTAAGCGATCGCAACCATACAAAGCCACTCGTCGATAATCGCCAATGATTCTACCTCTACCGTAAGCATCGGGCAAGCCTGTAATAATGCCCGAATGCCTGGCTAACTTCATTTCGCGGGTATAGGCATCAAAGACACCATCGTTATGAGTCTTGCGGTATTTAGTAAAAATTTCTTTAGTTTGTTCGTCTAACTGATAACCATAAGCATCTAAGGAACTTTTAACCACCCGAATGCCACCCAAAGGCATAATTGCTCGTTTGAGGGGCTTGTCAGTTTGTAAGCCGACAATTTTTTCTAAGTTTTGGTTAATATATCCAGGGGCGTGGGCTGTAATCGAAGTTGGCACTTTGGTATCCGTATCCAAAATACCCTTTTCCCTTTCTACCGCCATCAAGTCCTTAACCTTCTCCCAAAGCTGATGAGTAACTTCGGTGGTGCTGGCTAAAAACGAGCCATCTCCCTCGTAGGGCGTATAATTCTGTTGAATAAAGTCGCGGAGGTTAATTTCTTCCATCCATTTACCTGAAACGAAGCCTTTCCACTGTTGCAACATTAGATACACCTCCTCTGTTCTCTTTTAACTTTTTATTTAATCTAGATTTTTACTAGACTGAACCACATACAAATATAACAAATAAATAGTCATTTAAAATCAATCTATTTATTTTTCTTTGAGTACATTTGAGTACATTTGTTGACTGTATTAGATAGATATTTTTTCTCGGTATAAATCAAAGTAACCTATAGCTGACAAAGAATTGGTATTTTGATAGCTAATAGCAAATAAATACCATAGACATACAAAATTTGCCTTTGAAATCACCATAGTTTATCTTAATTTTATCTTAATTTTAATTATAGATTCGCGATCGCTAAATATTTTTTGTATTGTACATAACTAATTGTTTGGTTTGGATATTAATAAAAAGTAAAAAGCAAAATAGGAGACATTATTGGCAAAATTAATTGTTTACAATTAAAAAAAGTCGAGCTTACCCTACATCAAACTCGGAAAGAAATATTATGACTACTGCCCTGAACTTGACTATCGATCCAGCCCGCGACATTGCTAACTATCGACGGCGACCCCTAGACTTTATTTTTGCGCCCAAAACCGTAGCGGTGATCGGTGCGACTGACCGCCCAGGCAGTGTAGGAAGAACTTTACTCTGGAATCTAATTAGCAATCCTTTTGGGGGTACGGTATATCCAGTCAATCCCAAACGGGATAATGTTCTGGGGATCAAAGCCTATGAAGACATTACTGCAATTCCTGAAGCTGTAGACCTGGCAGTTATTGCCACTCCTGCACTCACTGTACCCACAGTAATTCGCCGCTGTGGGGAGGTGGGAGTAAAAGGAGTAATTATTCTCTCGGCAGGATTTAAAGAAATTGGTGCGGTAGGTATTGAATTAGAACAACAAATCTTAACTGAGGCACGTCGTCACCGAATCAGAATTATTGGTCCTAATTGTCTAGGGTTGATGAATCCCCTTCATGGTTTAAATGCCACCTTTGCCAGTACTATGGCACGTCCTGGAAATGTCGGTTTTATTAGTCAGAGTGGAGCATTATGTACTGCCATTTTGGACTGGAGTTTTCGCGAAAATGTGGGCTTTAGTGCCTTTGTCTCCATCGGTTCGATGCTGGATGTCAGTTGGGGAGATTTAATTTATCATCTTGGCGACGATCCCCACACCACTAGCATTGCTATTTACATGGAATCCATTGGTGATGCTCGTTCTTTTCTTTCGGCAGCTAGGGAAGTTGCCCTAAGTAAACCAATTATTGTGATTAAGGGTGGTCGAACTGGTGCAGCAGCTAAGGCAGCAGCTTCCCATACAGGCACTTTAGCAGGTAGTGATGAAGTTCTCGATGCAGCTTTTCGTCGTTGCGGAGTGTTGCGAGTGGATACGATCGAAGACTTATTTAACATGACTGAGTTGCTAGCTAAACAACCCCGTCCCAAAGGTAAAAGATTGACTATCTTGACCAATGCAGGAGGGCCAGGGGTATTAGCAACGGATGCTTTAATTAAAGAACAGGGAACATTAGCCGAATTATCCCCCGAAACCATCTCCCAATTAGATGAAATATTACCCACTCATTGGAGTCGCAGCAATCCCATCGATATCTTAGGAGATGCGACAGCAGAACGCTATACTCAAGCCTTAGAAGTCGCAGCAAAGGATGATAATAGTGATGGGCTGTTGGTCATCCTCACTCCTCAAGCCATGACTGATGCCACAAAAATAGCATTTCAACTACAGGAGACTGTTAAAAAATTTAAGGGCAAACCTGTACTAGCAAGTTGGATGGGGGGAGACGACGTAGCAGAAGGAGAAGCAATTCTCAACCGTGCAGGAATTTATACCATGCCTTATCCCGATACGGCTGCCCATCTATTTAATCTGATGTGGAACTATAGCTATAATCTCAAAGGTTTATATGAAACCCCTGTACTAGCCCAAGATGGCGATCGCCATAATAGTCGCACCCAAGCGGGAGCAATTTTAGAGCGAGTTAGAGATGCAGGGCGTAGTCTGCTTACAGAATATGAATCCAAGCAGTTACTAACCGCCTATGGCATTCCCACCGTAACTACCAAAATAGCCACCAGTGAAGACCAGGCAGTAGAAATAGGTTCAGCAATTGGTTATCCCGTTGTCCTCAAACTCCACTCCGAAACCATCACCCACAAAACCGATGTCGGTGGCGTACACCTCAATTTGAACAATGCCGATGCCGTCAGGGATGCCTTTAATTCAATTAAAGATTCCGTAGACAAGCTCTCCCCGTCTTCCCGTCTCCCCGTCTCCCCATCTCCCTTCCTCGGTGTGACCGTACAGCCGATGGTTCAACTTCATGGTTATGAATTAATTATCGGTAGCAGTATCGACGAACAATTTGGCCCTGTTTTGCTGTTTGGTACAGGAGGAGAGTTAGTAGAAGTATTTAAAGATCGAGCCTTGGCATTACCTCCTCTAAATACCACCTTGGCACAAAGAACAATCGAACAGACCCGCATTTATGAGGCTCTTAAAGGAGTGAGAGGGAAAAAAGCTGTGGATTTGACCGCCCTAACTAAATTAATGGTACGTTTTAGCCAACTGGTGGTCGAACAACCCTGGATTAAAGAAATAGATATCAATCCCTTAATGGTTTCGGAAGATCGTTTATTGGCATTAGATGCCCGTGTGATTCTACACGATCCAAAAGCAAGCAAGTCAGACTTACCTCCCGTTGCTATTCGTCCCTACCCCAGCCAATATATAAAGCCCTGGACATTAAACGATAATAAACAGATAACCATTCGCCCGATTCGCCCTGAAGACGAACCCTTAATCGTTAACTTTCACCAATATGTTTCGGAAGAGAGTATTTATTTGCGCTATTTTCACCTGATCAAACTGCAAAATAGGGTTGCTCACGAAAGACTAACCCGCATCTGTTTTATCGATTACGATCGCGAATTGGCTTTAGTCGCAGAACATCATAACCCTAATACAGAAGCACGAGAAATTTTAGGTGTCGGTCGTTTAAGCAAAATTTACGGTACTAACGAAGCAGAATTTGGCATGTTAGTTAGCGACCGCCATCAAGGTATAGGACTTGGAAGAGAATTACTACACTCTTTGATTGATATTGGTCGGCAAGAACAACTAAGTCGGATCACCGCTGAAATTCTGCTGGAAAACGCTACTATGCAGCATTTATGTAGCAAACTAGGTTTTAATCTGCAAAGAAATATGGACGTAGTTAAAGCTTATTTTGATTTGGAGTAATATCTTGAATCCCCTGGGTCGCAACAGGATAGTTATTCCAAATTAAGGATCGCGTTTGAGCCAGATGCTAGCAACTACAATACCAATAATCGCTAGTAGTGCCATAGGATAGAAAGCATAGGTATAACTGCCAAACCAATCTCGAATTCTTCCTGTCGTCAGAGTTCCTAAAAGTGCACCCACCCCATAGGCTGTAAACACAATACCGTAATTTGGAGCATAGAGATCGGGGTTGAAAAATCGGAGGGTAGTGGTAGGAGCGATCGCTAACCATCCTCCCAAACAAAACCAAAACAGGCAGAAAGCAATTAGATAAGTGGCAACTTGCCCTGATTGGGCATTGATCATCAGCACACAAGCAATCAAGATTAAGGTATAGGTTAAGACTGCTACATAATGAGGTTTAAAGCGATCGCTCAACCAGCCAAATAGTGGACGACTAATGCCATTAAATAGAGCAAACAAGGAAACGCTACCCGCTGCTAATCTGGGATCGATGTTGATAATTTCCTCACCCACGGAACTAGAAATACCAATAGCACTCAATCCCACCAGAGTGCCAATAGCGTAACAAATCCAGAGTCCGTAAAAAGAGCGACTTTTAACAAGACTTACGGGGTAGGTAATTGTGGCAGAAGATTTAACTGGAGCCGCTAAATTTCGTCGCGGATGCCAATCTTTTGGCGGCAATTTCAGGGTGATCGCAATTAGCAGAATAATAGCGGTAAAGGCAATACCTAAGATTCTCAGGGTAGGTTTAACAGAGTAAATATCAATTAAGCTATTGGCTAAGGGGGCAGTGACCAAAGGAGAAAGCCCAAATCCAATAATCGTTAATCCCACCGCCAGTCCTTTTTGGTCGGGAAACCACTTGGCAACTACAACCATTGGTACTCCATAGGTGATGCCAACACCCGTCCCAGCAATGACTCCATAGGTGAGAGTCATCATGCCAATATTGCTAGCAAAGCTAGAGAGAATATAGCCAAGACCAACAAACACACCACCGATCGCCGTCATCGTTTGAGTGCCAATTCGAGGTATATAATACCCAGCGATCGGCATTAGGGCTGCGTAAAATACCAGTGCCACAGTATAGGGCAATAGGCTTTGGGTTGCACCAATATTGAATTCCCCTTCTAAGGGTTTTCTAAAGATACTCCAGGAGTAAACGCTTCCCAGACAGAGTAAAACGCTCATCCCCAGAGGAATTAGCAACCATCTGCCTCGTTCTGCTGGTAATCCAAAGATGATAGTATCTTTTGATTTTGAATGGATCATAAGTAATGTCACTCCAGGTTGAGATGTTTGAAAGGTTAAGGCAGTAATAAGTTTTAGGAGTATTACTTTGCCCTTAAAACTACATAAGTAAGAGCTTAAATTTGATAGCAGCGATCACTAATTATGAAAAATTCCGAAGGAAGATATCGCTAATTTAAACTTTAAAAAATTGTTTTCGATTCAGCTCTTGTCTACTTGAGGCATGGTTATTTGGTTAAAATCGAGTTATCCTGATTATTAGCAGATAAATTGTAAACTCTAAACAGTAGGAGGAAAGCTATGGTAATCGCTACTAATAAAAATAAGCAGTTAGTGCCAGAAGCACTACCCTTTTTAAAGGCAATTTGTTGGCAAACTGATGATGTGTATCATTTTGATGACGAGCAAATGTTACGCCGTTATGAAAGAGGCTGGAGATACCTCAGTATGTTCAACAATCTTGAAGGCAAAGAACTTAATTTCCTAAAAGAGCTAGCAAGACGTTATGATTCTTGGTTGCAATCCGATCTATGCGTTTTAAGTTAGATCATCACAACAAAATTCTGACAATTCTTGAAAGTTTTAATCAAGATTTACTTAATGAGAGTTTTGCCTATTTCGGAGGTGGAACTCTGATTACGCTTAATTTTGAGGAATATCGTTGGAGTAAAGATGTTGATTTCATCTGTCCAGTTTCTACATCAGGCTATAAGAATCTACGCACAGCTATTTATGATGGTGGTCATAAAGCTTTATTTAGCGACCTAACGCAGATTAAAGTTGGTCACGGCACTACAGATCAATATGGCATTAGAATGCTTGTTTCTATAGGTGACTTGCGGATCAAAACAGAAATTATTGCCGAAGCCCGTTTTGAATTAGATCCGCCAAGGTACTTGGAATGGACTACTGTTCCTTGCTTAAGTCTTAATGATTGTTTCACCTCTAAATTACTAGCAAACAGCGATCGCTACATGGACAGCAGTGTTGAAGCAAGAGATTTAATCGACTTGTCTGTATTGAGACTTCACTCTCCGATTCCTCCTTCGGCAATTGATAAAGCAGAGAATGCTTATGAGGTAATGCGCCCTCTAGAAGAAGCAGTGAAGCGTTTTCAAGAAAAACCAGATCTCAGAGATAAGTATTTTAATGGTCTTCAAATTGATGGTATCCATATTCCTAAAATTATTGACGGAATCGATCTTTTGGCAGAAGACTTGGGGCTAGATAATACAGAAAGAACTTTTCAAGAGAAGCACAATCCTCATGGTTTTTAAATAAATATTTTCCACTCAATCTTTTCTATAATTGGCTTTACTTTGCCATCAACACCACAGAACTACGGGCTTCAACTTGATAGTGTTGCCCTTGAATTAAAGGTGCAGTTGTCAATTCGCAGAAATCATCGGGTGTGGGTAAAGAAGTATCGATGATACGATGCCAATTATGTCCTGGGTGGAATGCGGGCAACTCAAAGGCTAAGGACTCCCAATAAGCATTAAAGATGACGTGCAGGTATTCCCTATGTTGAGGATAGGCTAGAGTAAAAGCGAGATAGTGGGAGTCGTCACTCCAATCGGGTTGATGAAGTTCAACTCCATGCCAGATTAGATAGGGATCTGTTCCTTTGGTGCTAGCTAAAGATTGTTCCAGACGAAATACTTCTAGTCCTTGAATTAGGGCGATCGCATTTTTGACGAACCGAAATAAGCCCAGATGAGACTCGATGTTACTCCAGTCAAACCAACTAAGTTCGTTATTTTGACAGTAGGTATTGTTATTACCTTGTTGAGTCCTTCTGACCTCATCTCCCATCAGGATCATTGGTGTTCCTTGGGACATCAGCAGCACTGTGAACAAGTTCTTAATCTGCTTTAGCCGTAGCTTTTCAATTTCTGGATCTTCTGTTGCCCCTTCTATTCCACAATTCCAGCTATGATTATCGTTGCCACCATCGCGATTATTTTCGCCATTGGCTTGATTGTGTTTTTGGTTGTAGGAAACTAAATCATTAAGGGTAAAACCGTCATGACAGGTAACAAAATTGATACTGCGGTTAATATCGGTATCGGAGCGAGTATACATATCAGGACTGGCTAAAATCCTAGCTGCCAAGGATTTGACCATCCTCCCATCACCCTTAACAAAACGACGTACATCATCACGAAAGGGACCATTCCACTCGGTAAACCAATCTCCTAAGTCCACAAAGCGACCTACGCCATAAAGTCCCGCAGCATCCCAAGCTTCAGCAATTAACTTAGTTCGAGCTAATACAGGATCTGATTCGATCGCCCATAAAATGTTAGCGGTGATAATCGAAGTATGCCAGAGAGAAGCTCCCGTAGTATCCCTTGCCAATACCGAAGCTAAATCGAAACGAAAACCATCAACGTGCATCTGGGTTACCCAATAGCGCAAGCAGTCAATTATAAAGCGACTAACTACAGGATGATTGGCTTTGAGACTGTTCCCGCAACCACTATAGTTATGGTAATCACCTTGGTCTTCCGACAAAATATAGTAAGTTTGATTGTCTAAACCACGAAAGGAAATTGTTGGTCCTTGATGGTTACCTTCAGCAGTATGATTAAATACTACATCGAGAATGACCTCGATACCTGCTCGGTGTAGAGCCTTAACTAGATCGCGAAATTCGTCTACTGCCCCTAAGGGATCAGTACGAGAACTGTAGCCGTTGTGGGGAGCAAAAAAGCCAATTGTGCTATAACCCCAATAGTTTTTTCCTCCCCTGGGAGCATCATTAACATCAAAATGATGAACGGGGAGCAACTCTACGGCAGTAATTCCTAACTGTTGGAGGTAGGGAATTTTCTCAATTAATCCAGCAAAAGTGCCTCGCTTTTTCTGGGACACACCAGAATTAGGATGATTAGTAAACCCTCCTACGTGTAGTTCGTAAATAATGCTGGTGGCATAAGGAGTACGGGGAGGTTGATCGCCTTCCCAATCGTATTCGTTGGTATCCACGACCACACCCCTAAGAGCCTGGGTGCAATTATCTCCTGGTTCCCCAGCAGCTTGACGGTTATATATTCCCTCTCCTGCGATCGCCTTCGCATAGGGATCGAGCAGAACTTTTGACCCATCAAAACGCCAGCCTTTTTCGGGAGCATATTCCCCATGGGCGCGATAGCCATAGACTTGTCCCGACTTCATTCCTTTAATAAAAACGTGCCAGTAGTAGCAACTACAGTGTATTTTGGGGTCTAAAGCAATTACGCTGGAGGCTTCGGGACTTTCAGGGCGATCAAATATCAGCAGTTCAACAGCTTCAGCACGGGAGAAAATACAGAAGTTAACCCCATCAGGATAGACAGTAGCACCGAGGGGAAAACTTTTTCCAGGCAAAATACCAGTCCCTATTAAGCCTTCTGCTTTGCTGGTGATCGAAAGGCGATCATCTTTGATGTTGGTAGTAGTTGCTAACAATTCGTTCAGCATAGTTTATTCCTATCTTGAGTGACAAAAGGACAAGGGAGAAAATTTAATCATGCCATTCCTCAAATCAATCTTGACGTTCTATTACTCAAAAGAATCATTCCAAGTCCAATTAACCATTTCTGGTTTGTCCATGCCTTCTGAATGAGCATAAGCCAGGCTGTCGATAATCTCATTTCTCATTCTTTCTCTGACATAAGCAGCACGAGAACCCAATTGAGGAACGCGATCGATTACGTCAATCACTAGGTTAAAGCGATCTATTTGGTTGAGAATTGCCAATTCTAAAGGAGTATTGATATTACCCTGTTCTTTGTATCCCCGAACGTGAATCCGCTCTTGATTGGTACGACGATAAGCGAGTTTGTGAATCAGCCAGGGATAACCGTGGAAGTTAAAGATTACTGGTTTATCAGCAGTGAATAAGATGTCAAACTCGTGATTAGATAAACCGTGGGGGTGTTCGGTTTCTGTTTGCAGTTTATACAGATCCACCACGTTAATAAATCTGACTTTTAGCTCGGGAAATTCTGCTCTTAAAATTGCTGTTGCTGCTAATGATTCCATAGTAGGAATATCACCACAACAAGCCATAATTACATCGGGTTCATCGGCTTCTTTGCCACAGTCATCGTTACTTGCCCAGTCCCAAATACCAATTCCTTTGGTGCAGTGTTTTACTGCTTCGTCCATAGTTAGGTATTGCAGGTGCTTCTGCTTATCAGACACGATCACGTTCACATAGTTGGTACTCCGCAAACAATGATCCGCAACCGATAGTAAGCAGTTAGCATCAGGGGGAAAATAAACACGGGTAACATCGGCATTCTTATTAGTTACGAGATCGACAAATCCTGGGTCTTGGTGAGAAAAACCATTGTGGTCTTGTCGCCATACCAAGGAAGATAGCATGATATTCAGGGAGGAAACAGGAGCGCGCCAGGATACATGATTTTTACAGATATCTAACCATTTAGCGTGTTGGTTAAACATGGAGTCAATCACATGAACAAAAGCTTCATAGGTATGGAAAAAACCATGCCTGCCTGTGAGCAAATAAGTCTCTAGCCATCCTTCAAGAGTATGTTCGCTCAACATCTCCATGACCCGACCATCGGGAGACAATTGACTGCCATCTTCATCTTCGGGTAGGTAATCTGCCATCCAGGTTTTCTTGGTAACTTCGTAGATTGCGGAAAGACGATTAGAAGCAGTTTCATCGGGACCAAATACGCGGAAATTGTTCATGTTGTTTTTCATGACATCCCGCAAAAACTGACCTAGTACGCCAGTATTTTCTACCTGTACCGTGGCTGGCTGGTCCATCTTGACTGCATAGTTCTGAAAATTGGGCATTTTGAGCTCTTTGCGCAATAAACCGCCATTAGTAACTGGATTGGCACTCATACGACCAATGCCAGTGGGAGCAAGGTCTTTTAATTCGGAGATCAAAGTGCCATTGTCATCAAAGAGTTCTTCTGGTTTATAGCTCTTCATCCACTCTTCCAGGAGTTTGACGTGTTCTGGATTAGAATGCATTGCTCCCATCGGAACTTGATGCGATCGCCAGAAACCTTCAACCTTATGACCATCGACATCTTTTGGCCCTGTCCAGCCTTTGGGAGTACGTAAGACGATCATCGGCCAACGAGGACGGAAAGCTTTATTTTGACTGCGGGCTTCTTGCTGAATTTCGCGAATTTTGAGTACGCATTCTTCCATTACCGCCGCCATCTTTTGGTGCATCAGTTCGGGGTCTGAACCTTCGACAAAGTAAGGCGTATAGCCATAACCAACAAATAGGCTTTCTAGTTCTTCTGGGCTGATGCGAGAAAGTAAAGTAGGATTAGCAATCTTATAACCATTGAGGTTTAAGATCGGCAATACCGCCCCATCACGAACAGGATTGAGAAACTTATTTGAGTGCCAAGCCGTTGCTAAAGGTCCGGTTTCTGCTTCCCCGTCACCGACTACACAAGCTGCAATTAGCGCTGGGTTATCGTAAACTGCACCGAATGCGTGAGATACACTATACCCCAATTCTCCACCTTCATGGATTGAACCAGGAGTTTCAGGAGTACAATGGCTCCCAATATAACCAGGAAAAGAGAATTGCTTGAAGAATTTTTGCATTCCCTCTGCGTCTTCGCTTTTGTCGGGATAAACTTCGGAGTAAGTCCCTTCGAGATATACAGGACCTAATACCCCAGGCGCACCATGTCCAGGTCCTGCAATATATAATGTGTTGAGGTCATATTTTTTGATTAAGCGGTTAAGATGAACGTAAATAAAACTAAGGGCAGGAGACGATCCCCAATGTCCTAGTAAACGCTGTTTGATATGCTCTGGTTTTAAGGGTTCTTTCAGTAATGGATTATCCCGCAGATAGATCATGCCAATGGCAAGATAGTTGCAAGCACGCCAGTATGCGTGAATTTTACAAAGTTCTTCTCCAGATAGAACTGATTCTGAGGTGATGTTTTTAGAAATTGGTGTTGTAACCATAATATTTTTTCAGGGTGAAGAGTTTCCGAAGTTAAAACGAAGCAGCAACTAATTACTCTAATTACAGACCGTAAATGATGAGTATTAACATCTTATTAATACTGACAAAAATTAAATTAGACAGCAACAATGGTTACGCTTTGGCTAATTTACTATTCGTACTGAATAACAAATTCCAGAATATTTTGGCAATCGCTTCAAAGTCTTTTCTGCTCATAACCTTGAAGCCCATGTAGTTTTTAATTTAAACCAAAAATATCTCTTTCTCAAGTCATTAAATATCGATACTAAATCAAAAAATATAAATTTAATTAATATTTAAGATAAGTATATGTTATCGACAAATAATTACTTTCTATGGATACAGTACCATAATTTAGCATTGCTTCTACAGCAATTTTTTGCTAAATTAAACCTCAACAGTTTGTTTGGACAGACAGAATTCATCTCTTATTTCTGCTAAATGAATCACTTCATCTACAGTAGATGCAGAGTTATTTAAGACATGAATATATCTAAGCTTACGGTCGATCTCGTTGAGTTGATTTTTTAAATCACTAGTTGTTTCTAGTTTATTATTGTATTCTAATTCACTGATCACATGACTTTTTAGAACCTTGTAATAAGCCTGTAAATCTCTGAAATAAGAATGTAATCCTCTGACAGTGGAAATAACTGAAGCGTCGCTAACTGAAAATATCGGCTTTTGGCAATCCATAATTATTTTTTTTGAGTTGAGCGTAGAGACATCTAACTTTTAAACTATCATTTATTGATAAGTTAAATGTTACCAATGTAACAATTAAACTAAGTCTTAAACTTTAGGTTTTAAGTAGCATAATTTGTAAGGAATCGAGTTGGATTTTCCAAGGAAAAGGACGATCTTTTAACCACCGACCTTTGTCTTTAAAAACTTCCGCCTGTAGATGATAATCTTCGGGATTATTGGCAGGCTGATTTAATTTGAGGTACAAAGTCATGCGGTGTTGGGTTTCGCTAATAGTGGCTAACCAACAGGGGAAAGTATTGATTTCATGATTATTTATTTCATCATTATTTATTTCATCATTACCATCAGGAAAGACTAATTGATGGGCGCGAATGCCAACATATTCTAGGGATTTTGGGATGGGTTCAATTACTTCTAAGATACAGTTCCAGTCGATCGCCTTAATCTGTCTTTCAGATATAGCAACAGCACGAGAAAAGTTTTTACAGCTAGTTAACTGTGCCGTTCTAAAATTGCGGGGATGTTCAAAAATATCTTGTTTTGTCCCTTTGGCGATCGCTTTTCCTTGGTCTACCACCAATAGGTTAGGACATACACGATAGGCTTCTTCGAGATTATGAGTAATAAATAAAGTCACTCCCTGAAAACGGATCAGATTATTTCTAAGTAATTTTTCTTGCTTATCACGCAGATAAGTATCCAAAGCCGAAAAAGGCTCATCTAAGAGCATTATCCCTGGTAAGCTTGCTTTAGCTCTAGCAAGAGCCACTCTTTGCTGCTGTCCTCCCGAAAGTTCTACTGGATAGCGATCGCTCATACCTGATAAATCTACAGCAATTAACTGTCTTTCGATCTCTTGTTTGATTTCTCGCTGAGATTTTCCAGTTGGCATCCCAAAAGCAATATTTTCGGCAATGGTTAGATGAGGAAACAGAGCATAGTTTTGAAACAAAAAACCACAAGCGCGATCGCGTGGCGGTAAATTAACCCCCAGTTCGGAATCAAATAATACCTTACCGTTTAAAATAATATGTCCTTTATCTGGAGTATCCAAACCAGCAATACAGCGCAAAATCAAGCTTTTACCCGCACCAGAACCACCCAACAATCCCAACGGCGTTTGATCTGTGTGAAAAGAAACATCTAATAAAAATCCAGGTAGCTGTTTTTGAATATCAACAATCAACTCGATTTTGGCTTGGGGTACGGGATAATCTAGGTATTTTGAGGGTTGTGCAGCTATCTTAGTCAGCAGTGTAAACAACTGGACTCCCCTATGACGGGGTTTGAAGATTCGACCTGTATTCCTTTCAGTCCAATAATTGACTGCCGTAATTACTCCCAGGGAAATTACCAGCATAATAATTACTAACAACAATGCCCGATCCATCGCCCCACCTTCGGCGGCAAAGAAAATCGCGATGGGAATTGTTTCGGTTTTGCCAGGAATCGAACCAGCTAACATTAATGTTGCACCAAATTCACCCAAAGCACGAGCAAAAGCGAGTAATGTACCAGCAATTACCCCTGGTTTAGCCAAGGGTAGCATAATTTGCCAGAAAATACGATTTTCTGAAGCTCCTAATGTTCTGGCACAGGCAAAAAGAGTAGCGTCAATTTGTTTGAATGCCCCCAAAGCAGTTTTATACATTAAGGGAAAAGCTACTACTGTCGAGGCGATAACGGTAGCATACCAAGAGAAAATAACTGTCAGTCCAAAATGAGCTAATATCTGACCGATAAACCCATTTCTTCCCAATAATAACAGTAATAAAAAACCAACTACCGTCGGCGGAAGTACCAAAGGGGCAGTAAATAAACCTTCAATTAACCCTTTAGATTTACCCTGATAACTCAACATCCAGCGCGCTGCCATAATGCCCAGGAAAAAGGTAATCACCGTGGCAGTAGTGGCAGTTTTTAAAGAGATCCAAATGGGAGTTAAGTCTGTCATTATCTGGTAGGGGCGAACGACTGTTCGCCCGTACAATAAAGAATAAAATTATCTTTTCCTGGCGACAATATGAAAGATGTGCCAATATCTATCTTCCCCTAGAGGGGTTTTACCTGGATGTTCTTCTTCTTCAAACAATTCGATCCCATAGGGTTGTAACAGGGTTTCTATTTGCGATCGCGTAAAACAATTAATTAGCTCACTATCAGCCCAGGAATCCCTGTTGCCAAATAAATGTCCGCAAAATCTACCACCTGTAACTAAAGAATTAAAGATTTGATTCCATAAGGTAGGAAAAGCCCCAGTCGAACAAAAGGGTAAGGAGAAGCTAGCATTAATTAAGTTTATCTGTTGGGGAAGTTGTAACTCTTCAAAGCTAACGGTTTGCGTAGTTAATTGCAGAGTATTAAGGTTCGGACGAGCTAATAAACGGGTAATGGCATCAACTTCTCGATCAATCGCCAAAACTGCCCAATTTTGTCGTAATATTTCAACTGTGTCTCTACCATCCCCACAACCGAGATCGATCGCCATTCCTGGTTCTTTAAAAGCAGCAAGGGCTGTCAGAATCGTTTTTCTCGGCGGACGATGAGTTATAGCGTCGTAATAGCCTTTCCAGTCTCGTTTTGGGGTTAATTTTGTCATTAGTTTTTGTCCTTTATCCTTCGTCTTCTATGATCCAAACCTTTAGGATATTCTCCTGCACCCCTAAACTCTAAACAAAGGGATTTGTACTGATTACTGATTACTGATTACTGATTACTGATTACTGATCACTGATTACTGATCACTGATTACTGATTACTGATGACTGATTACTGATGACTGATTACTGATCACTGATCACTGATTACTGTTACAAACCCATATTCTTCAAACACTGCTTTTGCTTCTGGGGTGGTTAAAAACCCTACCAGTTCGGTTGCGGCATTTGGGTTCTCGCTATCTTTAATTACTGCAACAGGATAAATTACAGGAGAATGAGTATTTTCTGGGGCGGTAGCAACTATTTGGACGTTATCGGCAACTTGGGCATCGGTACGATAAACAATCCCTGCATCTACATTATCCGTAGCTACATAATTAAGAACCTGGCGCACATCTTTGCCGTAAATGGTTTTAGAATTTACCTGATCAGCAATCTCAAAAGAGGTTAATACTTCTTGGGCATATTTACCCGCAGGAACGCTGCCTGGTTCTCCTAAAGCAATATTGTTTATTTCTTTAGTAGTTAAATCATCAAAATTATCGAACTTAAGATTATTTTTGGCATTACTTTTAGCAGTAACTAAAACCATTTGATTTTTTAATAAATCTCGGCGAGTTTCTGTTAGTAATAAACCCTGTTTTTCCAAGTCATCCATTTTACTAGTAGCAGCAGAAATAAAAACATCTACAGGTGCCCCTTGCTCAATTTGGCGTTGTAATGAGCCAGATGAAGCAAAATTATAGATAATTTCGGTTTCAGGATGCTCTTGCTGATAAAGAGGCTCAATTTCTTCCATAGTATCTTTAAGACTTGCTGCTGCTGATACTATTAATTGAGTTGATGGGTTAGCTTGGCTTGGATTTTCTAGACTCAAATTGCTCAGGCGATCTCGCAGAGATCCGCTTCGCGGCGCGCACCCCACTACTAACACCAGTGATAAGAAACTAATAGTTAAAAATTCTAGTATTTTTTTTGGTTTTTTCATTATATTATTACTCAAAAAATTAACCTATAAAATTAAAAAGTAGATATAATATTTCTATTCCCAAGCATGAGGTTGTAACATGAAATTAAGCACTCGCAACAGTATCAAAGGTACAGTAAAAAAGATCGAATTAGGCACAGTTAATGCGGAAATAACTTTAGAAATAGCTCCTGGCATAGAAGTTGTTTCAGTAATTACTAAATCATCGGCAGAAAAACTCAGTTTAGTAGAAGGCAAAGAAGCTTATGCTTTAATGAAGGCTACAGATGTAGCAATTGCTGTTGATTAAGATTATTAGTCCTTTCTCATTGAGTATTCACTATCGATGATTAGGGACTAACAAATAACAGCTAACATCTGACAGTAACTTTAACCTTAATCGAACTAGCAATATCTTTGTCAATGGCAATTCGAGTTCGACCGACTCTAATTACAAAAGAAGGAAATCTCTGTTCTAAAGTAATGTGCATTCCTGTATGAACTCCCATCGCCAAGAGTTTTTTAACGATTTTTTCGTCTTTATTCCTAATCGCAGCAATCACCCCCTGGGTTTTAGTTCCCAAATATTCTAACGGGCAATAGTCAACAGAAAAACTTTGTGTAAGCATTTTAAAAACTCAGCTCCATAATAGTTAGTAATTGATTGAGGAAATAGCCTAAAGAAAAGGCAAATAAAACTACAAAAGCCGCGATCGCAATCGTATTTTTTATACCCCGTTCTTTAAGCATAAATTGCAGTTGGGCAATACAAGGAATAAACAGAGTTAGAGTTACTGCTGCTACGACTAATTGTTGTCCTGCTAAAATTCCCGAAGAGTGCAAGTCAAACATTCCTGCTGCCCCGTAATCGCGACGGAAAAAGCCATATAAAAAGGTGGGGGCAGCTTCTTTGGGTAATCCCAACCATAGCATTACTGGTTCTAATCCCCTGACTACTAAATCAAATAATCCTGTTAGTTTACCCACCCAAATTAAGACTGAAGCAAAGATAAACAAGGGCAAAATTTCGGCAAAGTACCATTTAAGACGCACATAAGTTTTAGTCAGAATCGCTTTAAGACTGGGTAGCCTTAAGGGTGGAATTTCCATATAGAAACAAGAGGCTTCTCCTGGTACTATTTTTCCTGCTAAAAAACCAATGCTCAGGAATATGACTAGCATCACAGTAACCCAGACAAACAAAGCTGTAGGTTCTTGGGAAAGTAAGCCTAAAATTACCCCTAGCTGTGCCGAACAGGGAATGGTTAAAGCTAACAAAAAAGTAGCAATAATTCTTTCTCGTTTACTTTCTAGGGTGCGAGTTACTAAAGTTGCCATCGTACCGCAGCCTAGTCCTAAAATTAGGGGAATAATCGATCGCCCTGAAAGTCCGATAGTTTTAAATAAGCGATCCATCAAGAGAGATAAGCGGGGTAAATAACCGCTATCTTCTAATAAGGAAAACATTAAAAAGAATGTGGTAACCACGGGCAAAACAATTGCCACAGCATAACGAATCCCTAAAGTAATGATGCCATAATCGTTGGCAAACAGATCTTTAATTACCTGCCAGGGAAATATCGCAGCGACAACCGTATTCACTACAGGATTAATTTGAGACTCAAAAAAACTTTCAATCCCATCAACTAAAATTCCCCCACCAAACACCCCGACAAATTGATAGATACCCAAGTAAAGAACTAAAAGCAGAATGGGAATACCCGTGACGGGATGAACCGTTAACCGATGCAACCATTCATCTTCGACAATTGACTTTTGCCGTAGCTGCACTGTTGCCTCGTTGTCAATCTCCATTGCCAGTTGATGACGAGATTGGGCGATCGCAAAACTTAAAGATTCAGGGATATTTGCCTGAGTCTCGGTTACAATTCTTTCGATCTCAGGAAAGTAAACTTCTTGTTGTAGTTGCGATCGCAACATAGGGTCATTTTGCAGCAGTAATAAAGCCATACTGCGCCGTGAAATAATATCCTGCCATCTCTCGTCGAGTAAGGATTCAATACGATTAATTGCCGCTTCAATAGGTGGCGGATAAAGAATTTGAGGGGACATAATCTGCTACCTTAGCGATTAGTTTTTTTAGTCCTACTTTTTGCGCTGCTGCCATAGTGACAACAGGGATACCGAGTTTATGTGCCAATAGATGTTCATTAACCCAGATGCCTAATTTTTCTGCCTCATCAATCATGTTGACTACCAGCATTACGGGTAATTGAGTTTCAATTAATTGCAAAGTGAGATTAAGCATTCTACCTAAATGTTTAGCATCCACCACATGAATTACCAAATCCACCTGATCGTTGGTAATTAAATCTCTGGCGACACTTTCTTCTTCGGTAATCGGAATCAAAGAATACATTCCTGGCGTATCCAAAAAAGTTACTTGTTTCCCAGCGATTATCCGATTTCCCTTAGACACTTCTACTGTCGTGCCTGGATAATTAGAAACAGTAACGTAAGTGCCAGTTAATAAATTAAATAATAAACTCTTGCCTACGTTGGGGGAGCCAACTAATGCCACAGTAGCTTGAGCATTGTTAAGATTATTTTTTGGAGATTTATTAGAACCAAAATTAAATAATTTCCAGGTTTTATTCTGTCTTTTTGGTTGACAACTTTGATGGCAATCATGACAATCCATTTTTCTTGTTTATTAACTATATTTTAGAATATTTAAAATTAACCTTTTTAACCGTAAATCTAGATACAAAATATTTTTTGTTTTTGGTAACAGAGATTATCTTAAAATTAGCGTTTACTAATTACCAAATTAATTAACTCACCTAAAACTATTATGAGTAGGAATAATTTTAAGTCCAATCGTATAAAATAATAATCCCAAACAACCTTTAATTAAAGGCGGAGTCAGAATTAAAATACATACTAAAGCTAGTAATCCCGATAACCATGCCATTAGTTGATGAATTTCATCGCGATTGTGAATAGATAACAGAATTATGCCCATACAAATCGAAAAAATAAGCAGCCAAAATACTAACATTTTTTTACTCCTGAAATAATTACTTTACTATATTTGCTATCCAACATAGTTCTAACCAAAAACGAAAATCTTGCTGTCTGATTTTTGAAGATGGATCTCTAATTAAGTTATTTGCATTTAAGAAAATCACTTCAATCAATCCCATATTTTCCGCAGCATCATGAAAAACATCTTGTTGCGCTAATAGAAGCATGCCGATCCGATTAGGATAATAAATACCCAAATAGTAAGAATGTTTATTAGTGCGATGCCTTCGGCTAACTTCGTAATCGCTATCAAAAGTAAGAATTTTTACCAAACATTGATTCAATAATTTACTGGCAACAGGATAATAATTATTGATAATCTTGATATATTCTTTAGCTAATTTTTCGCGACTAATCATGGGAAATAGTTAGCAGTTGGTAATTAACAGTTAGTAGTTATTAGTTGTCAATACAATCTACCTGTTGACTTCGATATCTGTAGCCAAACACAACACTTTGAGACATGGTTCTGCGAGTTGCCGACATTTATTTTTAAATATTTCAGCTTGAGACTCACATTTATCCTCTACAGTGTCTATCGGTTTAGTCAAAGTTCCAGGAATGGGGCAAAAATCATCTATCTGAGGACAAAACTGGGGTGGATACTCCATAACTTTGACTGTTCGCCGATTCTTTTTATTTAAGTAAAAATCTTGAGCAAAAATAAACTCACTGTAATCGGCAATATTATCCAACCCGATAAGATTAAGCCAAATTTCAGCAGCCAACCAAATCCCAATTTTATAAACAACTTGTTTCCATATTTTTTTAGTGAGTGTCATTGGTCTTTTGTCCTTTGTCCTTTGTTGTTTGCCTTTTGTCGTTTGTTCGTCGTGTAAATAACTAATAACTAGTAACCAATGACCAATGACCAATGACCAATGACCAATGACTAATAACAACCTAAACAAAATAGGCTTCTTGATGAGTTTTAATTGTGCAATCAGACTTAGGGTAAGCTACACACAGCAGCACGAATCCTTTGTCCATTTGATCGTCATCTAAGAAACTTTGGTCTTCTTGGTCTACTTCACCTTCAACCATTCTGCCGACGCAACTAGAACAAGCACCAGAACGACAGGAAGAAGGTATTTCTAAATCTTGCTCCTCTGCTGCATCGATAATATATTTATCTTCAGCAACATCAATAGTTACATCTATTTCAGGGGGTTTTTTGCGTTTTCCTTTGATTAAACGAACTTTGTAAGTAGTAGTCATAATTTTCCTCCTCTTCGATAAACTAATAGATAATTAAACACAAGGCACAGCTTCGGGAGTCCCTTCCCCGACAGAGAAAGACTTACCACAGCCACAGCTATCGGTAGCATTAGGATTTTCAAAAGTAAATCCAGCTTGGATCAAACTTTCGACGAAATCAACGACAATGCCGTTTAAGAAAGGCGCACTTTGGCGATCTAAATAGATGTTAATCCTGTCTTGTTCAAAGACTAGATCGTCTGTTTCAGGGCGATCGACAATATCTAAGGTATATTCAAAACCGCTACAGCCACCATCGACTGCTGCGAAACGAACTCCTTTTTCAGTAGTCTCATCAGCACCAGAACGGATGAAAGTGCGAAGTCTAAATGCTGCTTTTTCGGTTAAAGTTATGGTCATGGTGATTCTCCTGTTTAGTTAGTAGTTAGTAGTTAGTAGTTAGTAGTTAGTGGTTAGTGGTTAGTGGTTAGTGGTTTATCACTTGTAATTTGTCCTTAGTTCCTAGTTGTTGTCACAAATGACCAGTGACTAATAACTAACGACTGTTGACTGTTGACTGATAACTGATGACTGTTGACTGTTGACTGATAACTGTTGACTGTTACCGCATACGGGACAATCAGGATCTTTGTAAGTATGAAGCTTGTGAAACTCCACATTGGCTAAATCCATATTGAGCAATCGTCCTAAAAGGGGTTTACCCAATCCTGTAATCAGCTTGATAGCTTCTAATGCGCTCATACAGGCGAGAGTGCCAGAAACTGCGCCGAGTACACCAAAGGCTCGGCGATCCCAGTCGGGTTTTTCAGGGAAGAGACAAGCAAGACAAGGGGTTTTGCCTGGAACAATAGTTGTGAGATAAGCCTCCATGCTATTCATTGCCGCTTCTACCATCGGCTTATGCCAACGGACACAGGCAGCATTAAGTAAATCTCGTTCGGGGAAATTGTGAGCGCAACTCAGGGCAATATCAGCACGTTGAACGAGAGCGTCTACATTATCAGGATTAATGTATTCTGCGATCGCCTCAACTTCTACGTCGGGATTAATCTGGGCGAGAGTTGCTTGAGCTTTGGTAACTCTAGTTTTACCCACCCAGTCATCAGTCATCAAAATCTGACGATTCATATCATCCAAACGCAATTCGCCACCTCGAACTAGAATCAATTTACCAATGCCAGCAACTGCTAGGTAAAGAGCTACAGTCCCCCCCAAACCACCTACTCCAGAAACCAAAGCAGTGGTATTTTTCAGAGCTTTCTGTCCTGACTCTCCCAAATCGGGAAGCTGAATCTGTCGGCTGTAGCGTTCTAGTTCTTTTGGTGTCAGCATGATTTACCTCTGTTGTATGTCATTGGACAATTATTTTGCCTCTGTTTTTTTAGTAAGCTCATCTAGAGAAACAAAGTTTTTCGGTTTACTTTGAAATACTTTAAATAACTTAGTTTCCAGAGGACTAGAAGTTAAGTAAACCTGATAAGCTTCTTCTAAAGCCATACCGTACTTGGCTAATTTTTCTGCTTCGCTAACATCAGGAAAAGCTTGATCTACTTCCCTAATCAGTAGCGAAAACTGTTTTAAAATATGGAGGCGATTGATATTGACAAAATCGCGATCGTATTCGATATCGAAAAACTGTAAATAATCTTCCGCATCCAATAGTTTTTGGAATGCTGTTAGAGTTTTTGGTGTAGTTTCAGTTGCGGTCATTTCAATTGCTCCTAGAATATTTCTAATAAAGTTGTTTTAGATTTTGGGTTAATCTATTGCAACTGTGCTTCCCAATCTGCGAGTTGTTGTCTGAGTTCGGTTAACTGGGAAAAGATCTCGTAAGTTTTAGTTGCCTCCTCGATTAGTTTTTCGTAATCTGTAGGTAAGCCTTCGGCAAGGTCATGCAGATCCATTTTCATTTGACCTGCTTTACTGTTGAGCCGTCTGACTCTTTTCTTCAACTCGGCAACAGCTTCGGGGGTTGGGGGTGTTATTGTTGTCTGAACCATTTGTTTTAGTAATTATCAATTAATTGGTCACTAATTTAGCCATCCGCAGCATCAGGAAACTTCTCAATACTCTTTAAACCCGATTCGACTAATCGCTCACCTTGAGCAGCTAACTTCTCAAGAGAAGGATAGCCAAAGCGTTGAGCATCTCTTAGAGTACGAGATAGTACGATTAAACGACCCGTCCAAACGATCGCCCAACCAAAGCCTTCATGGGAAAGATCGGTTACAACTTGGCAGAGTTTACCTGTTTGTTTTTCGATACAAACTGCGATCGCTCGATAGAAACAAAGAATCCTTAGCTGTGTAGCGGGATCGACATCTCCTTCAACAGAAATTTTACTTTTCTTTTCTCTGCTAACTACAAAATTAGCGATTACTAATTCATCTTTCCAAGTACGATAAACACCATAATGATCTTGAGCACGTACTTGCAGAACTAATTCTTTAAGAAAAGTACTTTCTTCAACAATGCTGGTAGTAGTTTCGTTAGTAGTGGTTGTAGTAGTCATGATAAGTTAATAGTTAGTGGTTAGTGGTTAGTGGTGACTCATTACTCATTACTCATTACTCATTACTCATTACTCATTACTCATTACTCATTACTCATTACTCATTACTCATTACTCATTACTCATTACTCATTACTCATTACTCATTACTCATTACTCATTACTCATTACTCATTACTTAGTGTCATTCCTCCTCATCATCAAAATCGAAGCTTTTGGTGTTTTGCCCTAAAGCCTTACGCAACCAGGGGGGAGGATTACCTAATGTTTTCACCAAACTATTAAGAACATCACTAATTTCATCATCTTTTTTTTCTGCTTTTAGTGGAGTAATTTTGTTTTTGAGCAAACGAGAAGCAGCACTCCCTCCGATCGCCGAAACGTAGACGATCGTACAGTCGGCAACTGCATTAATTTTGGGAACTAATTTATCTTCATTGCCATCTTCTTTGAGGTTTCCACCAAATTCGACTGTGTTCAGGAAGTTATAACCTTCAGCAGAAACATCATAAACATCAACTTTTTTTGCCCAACCAAAGTGAGCATTGATATGAACATTATCTTGGGTAGCAAAAGCAACTTTCATGGGTCTTGTGAGTAGTTAGTAGGTATAAGAACAAATGACGAATAACTAATAAAAAATGACTAATGTCCCAATTCAATAAAAATATTGCCAAGGTCGAATAAAAATTGCATTGACCCTTTATACCCCACTAAACAACGTGAACCATTACCCAGGCGATCGTAGATGGGATAACCCATACGATATAAGGGAATATGTAGTTTATCAGCGAGTCGTTTTCCTTGAGAATTAGTAATAATTAAATCCGAACCAGCAGCTAAATCTTCTAGGTCTTCTAAATCTCCAATAGTTACCCGATCAAAAGGCAATTCTTTAAGTATTGGTGACTTAGTAGTAGTAACAGCAGCATGAATTTCTGCTCCCATTTCTGTTAGTAACCAACTGGTTTGATAGAGTAAATCGGGTTCTAGTGCCAAAGAAACCTTTTTACCACCAAGATAAAAATGGGTATCTAAGATCGCATCCTGTAGTTGACGACGCTGACGTAAATATTTTTCTGGTATTTGGGGCTTAAATTGCCAGTCCGAATTACTTTTACTTTTATAGTTTGAAATTTGTGCCAGCAGCCACAAGAACTGATCTACCGCCTCCAAACCTGCCAAGCGGGGTAAGACCTCATAGTTAGTCCCAAATCTTTGTTTTAATGTTTCCGCAGCCAATTCCATACTTTCCCCAATGGCAATGGTAAAAAGCGATCGCTCTAATTGATGTAGTTGGGATAAAGAAGTACCACCAGGGGTTTTGCTGTTGTAATCATCATCCAGGTGTCCATCTACCGAACCAGATAAATCGGGAATAACTAGGGGTTTTAAACCAAATGCCTCGACTATTTCTTTAATTTCCGCCACATCTCCAGGAGCAAGCAACGAACCTGCTAAAATCGTCACCTGTTGTAATGATGTTTTATCAAGCGTCCCCACAGGTGTACCGTAATCAGTAGCAACAATTGAGTTTACCGCAGCCGCAAAACCATCTTGCAACCCACCTTTATAATCGGGAGTAGAAACAAAAATAATTGGTAAGTAATCCAGTTCGGGGTGACGCTGACGAATTGATTTTAAGATGCCGTCCATATCATCCCCCCGCGTTTCCGTTAACCCCGTAGTTAACAACCCAATCAAATCTGGTTTAGCATTCTCTACCAAGGTCAAAAGTGCCTGTTCGATATTTTCTTCGCCCCCCAAAATCGTTGTCACCTCGGTCATCGCAGTAGTTGCCAGGGGAATCGCTTCGCGGAAATGCCGTACTAATAACACTTTGGCAAATGCCGTACAACCCTGAGAACCATGAAATAAAGGTACAATTCCTTTTAATCCCAAGAAAGCTAATGCCGCACCCAAAGGAGGACTCTGTTTAAGGGGATTGACAGCTACAGATTTTTTGTTGCGGGTGATAGTGGTCATGGCTTTTAAGGATGAGGGATAAAGGAGCAGGGGAAGTAAATACTACATGCGGCTAAAGCCTTTGTTACTTGTTACTTGTTACTTGTTACTTGTTACTTGTTACTTGTTACTTGTTACTTGTTACTTGTTACTTATTACTTATTACTTATTACTTATTACTTATTACTTATTACTTTCTCCCAAGGTGCAGGTTGGCGGACTTGTTGCCAAATAGGACTGTGGAGGGCGCGATCAAATTCTTTTGCCATCTCGATTAGTCCCACATATCCCGCATAGGGAGTATGACGTTCTTGGTTGATATCGAGGAAGGGAACGCGGGCTTTGAGGGCAGTATATTGATTACGTCCCCCAGCTACGAGCATATCGGCTTTAGTTTTAGCAATTACTTTTAATAGCTCTTTGGCGTTACCTTTGGCTAGGGCAATACCGTCTTTGCCCAATAACTTTTTAATTTTGGCTTTATCTTCTTCAGTACTTTTTTTAGTGCTGGTGGCAACTACTTTCATCCCTAAATCTTGTGCTGCGGACATCACCGACCAACTTTTGACCCCTCCTGTATACAGCACCATCCGTTTATCTTTAAGGCGTTTACGATAAGGAGCCAGAGCAATATCCAGTTTGGCAGTTTCTTCCGCGATTACGGTTTCTACTCGTTGTTGTAAAGCTTCATCACCAAATTTTTGGGCAATATTTCGCAAACAACGGTTCATATCAGCAACGCCATAGAAAGACTCTTCAATATAGGGAATACCGTAACGTTCCTCCATTTTACGCCCCATGTTAATTAGGGCTTTAGAGCAAATCATCACATTGAGTTTTGCCCGATGGGCATAGCGAATCTCTTCAAAAGTGGCATCTCCCGTAATCTTCGAGAGGACGCGAATCCCCACCTTTTCAAATAGAGGTAATACGCTCCACACTTCCCCGGCAACGTTGTATTCCCCAATCAAATTAATATCGTAGGGAGTCGTGTATTCAGGTTCGGCAGTACCGACAACGTAATCTAATAGAGATTCTCCAGCTAATCTGTTACCTAAGTTCTTACTGCCGACAAAACCAGGAGAATTTACAGGAATTATAGGAGTCTCAAACTTCTTGGTGGCTGCTTCGCATACAGCATCTAAGTCATCGCCAATTAAAGCGGTAACGCAAGTAGAGTAAACAAAAATCGCAGGAGGATTATAGCGTTTAATTACTTGAGAAATTCCCTTATAAAGTCGTTTCTCTCCCCCAAAAATAATGTCATTTTCGCTAATATCGGTGGTAAAACCCATCTTATAGGTAGTAGCACCAGAGGACAGGCTACCGCGACTCCCCCAAGAATTGCCCGCACAGGCAATTGGACCGTGAACTAAGTGGGCAGCATCGGTAATAGGAACAAGAGCAATAGAAGCTCCATCAAAGGCACATCCTCCTTGGGCTGCTCCTGGTTTGGCTTGTTGGGTACAAGCTTTGTTTTTGCCCTGTTGCCCTTTTTTGTGATTGTGTTCGCAACCAGGTTCGTTAAGGAGGTCGGCGATTTTGCCTTTGGTGAGTTTCATAGCTTGTTAGTGGTTAGTAGTTAGTGGTTAGTGGTTAGTGGTTAGTAGTTAGTAAGCGATCGCAGATTGATTGTTTCTACTCACAAATACCGACTAACGATTAACAAATATATCTCGTAATATCCTCTCCACAGTTTCCTTCTAAATAACTGAGGGCGCGGAGACGTAAACTTACTACTTCGTTATATAAAGGGTTAATTTTACAGAGAGGGGGAATGTGAAAGGTCTTGCTCAAGATGATCACATCCCGCTCAAAGGGACAACTACAGGGAATTAAATTACAAAGAAAATGAGCGAATTTGCTGTTATTAACTTCGATGTTATTTACCCAGCGACGTAAAGGATAGAAAAGATCGAAGTGGAATTTTTTAGTAGTAATGGTCGAGTTATAAGTATTCTGGGTTTGGATAGACATAATGGTGTCCTCAGTTTTCTTTAACCTGTTCTAGTTCTTTCCCCAGACAACCGACGACGCTGTTAGTTTCTAAAAAATGGACGGAATAGATATATGCAGTTTGCAAATATGTACCGATGGAAATGATGTATCCTTCATCTCCTTTATTAGCTAAGGTTTCACCGATTCTTTTACCTGGGAATGTGCCATCATTGCGTATTTTCTTACGGACTCTTACTTTAGAATCAAGATCGAAATCTGGTTCGCGATCGAGTTCTACATCACCTAGTTTCATGATTCTTCTTTTTTAGTTAATCAGGTAGGGGCGAACAACCGTTCGCCCTTACAAGGGATCACTCATCAATTAACGAATTAAGTCGAAAGAAATATCAGTTTTGGCAGGAATGATAGTCTGGCGATCGAGTTCGTCGAGGATGGTGTTAATAATCCAGTTATGGAGGTTGAGGGCACCTTTATAACCCAAGGTTTCATAGCGATGCATATGATGGCGATCGAAGATGGGATAGCCGATGCGTACTAAAGGAGTTTTGGTGTCGCGCCAGAGGTATTTACCATAAGAGTTACCGATTAGGAGGTCTACTGGTTCAGTAAACATTAAACTCCGCATATGCCACAGGTCTTTTTTGCCCCAGATGGTGGAATTTTTACCGTAGGGACTAGCATCTAATACGGCTTGTAGTTCTGCTTCAAATTCCTCATTGGTGTTGGTGACGAGGATATGAACTGGTTCTGCACCTAATTCTAATAAGAAGTTAACCAAACCAAATACATGGTCGGGATCGCCGTAGATGGCAACGCGCTTACCGTGAATCCAAGCCTGAGAATCAGTCATGGCATCAACTGCACGACCTCTTTCTTCCACTAATTCTTGGGGAACGGGCTTACCAGAGATTTCTGATAGCTTGCTCAAGAATTCATCAGTACCTTTGATACCAAAAGGACGGAAGTTATAAGTTTCTTGACCCCATTCTTTGCCAATCCATTCTTGAGTCTTAGGAGTGGTGTATTTTTGGAAGAAGAATGTACCTTCTGCGTTAATAGAATCTCCCGCATCTTCTAACTTAGTCAGACCATTATACATTTGGAATTCACCAGTGTTAGGAGAATCAAATGAATCTGCGTTATCAGAAAGAACGGTGTAGTCAAGATCGAATAACTGGAGAATTCTTTTTAGTTCACGAATATTACCAATATAGGGATCGAAACCCAGGTTAAAGTTATATTTACCGTTGGTAGTTTCTTGTTTCTTATCTTTAGTTAAGCAACTCAAAATACCCTTGAGCATATTGTCGTAACCTGTGATGTGAGAGCCGACAAAGCTAGGAGTATGAGCAAAAGGAACGGGGAAATCTGCGGGAATCGAGCCTCTGTCTTTCGAGGTTTGGATAAATGCACCCAAGTCATCACCAATTACCTCAGCCATACAGGTAGTACAGAGGGCAATCATTTTAGGCTTGTAGAGAGTATAGGAGTTTGCTAACCCATCTACCATATTGTTGAGTCCGCCAAATACTGCTGCATCCTCAGTCATGGAGGAAGAAACAGCTTGGAAAGGCTCTTTAAAATTACGAGTTAAGTGGGTACGGAAATAAGCAACGCAGCCTTGAGAACCGTGAGAGTAGGGTAAAGTTCCTTCAAAACCTGCTGCTACAAATAATGCACCCAAAGGTTGACAGGCTTTAGCTGGATTGACAGTTAGGGCTTCGCGATCAAAGTTTTTCTCACGGTAATCCCAAGATTTTGTCCATTCTGCCACTTCAGCCACTTTTTCTTTGCTGTGCGCTCCTTCAAACTGACGCTTATATTCAAACAAGTCCTGATAGGGATCGGTTTGGAATAAATCGAAGTGATCTTGAATCTTACCTGCTTCTGAAGTTATAGCAGGAGTTAAATTTCTTTCATTGTTCTCAGTCATGACGCTTTACCTCTGAGGAAAATATTATTGATTGGTTGTGGGTCATTGGTTATCGAATAAACGAAAGACAAAGAACGAATAACCAATGACTATTTATCTAGAGAAATTACTTTTCTGCCCATGGATTTTCGATTAAACCCCAGGTTGGGTTATTGATTGCTAAATCCATGTCGCGAGCAAAGACGGCAAAGCCATGATAGCCGTGATAAGGACCTGAATAATCCCAGGAGTGCATCTGACGGAAGGGCAGAGCCATTTTTTGGAAGACGTATTTTTCTTTGATTCCTGCTGCAATCAGGTCGGGATTTAGCTGTTTAGCAAATTCCTCAAATTCATGACCACTGACATCATCGTAGAGAATTGTGCCGTCTTTGATATAGTCTTCGGTGCGTTTGTAGTCATCATTGTGACCAAACTCATAACCAGTTCCAACCACTTCCATGCCTAAGTCTTCAAAGGCTGGGATTACGTGACGGGGGCGTAGTCCACCAACCATCATCATCACAGTTCTGCCTTCTAAACGAGGACGATACTGTTCGATAATTGCATCCATATCAGTTTGATATTCGGCAATCACTCGTTCAGCATTGGCTTGGATGGTTTCGTCAAACTGAGCAGCAATCTTACGTAGAGACTTGGCAATTTGAGTGGGACCAAAGAAATTGTATTCTAACCAGCCGATGCCATATTTCTCTTCCATGTGACGGCAGATGTAGTTCATCGACCGATAACAGTGGATTAGATTTAATTTTGCCAAGGGAGTCATTACAGTCTCGTTGAATGAACCATCCCCTGAGAATTGACTGATTACTCTCAAGCCGATCGCTTCTAGTAGCATTCGACTAGGCCAAGCGTCACCACCGATATTGTAGTCACCAATGATGTTAACGTCATAAGGACCAGGCTCAAATCCTTCTGGCAGCTTACGATATTCATCAGCTTTGGGTAACACCCAGTCACGGACTGTATCGTTAGCAATGTGGTGTCCTAAAGATTGAGAAACTCCTCTAAAACCTTCGCAACGTACTGGAACTACTGGTTTTTTAGTTTCTTCGGCTTTCTTCCTCGCAACGGCTTCAATATCATCTCCAATTAAACCAACGGGACATTCTGATTCAATAGTTGTTCCTTGGCTTAAGGGGAACAGAACTTCCAATTCATCAATTAGTTTGCCTAGTTTTTTGTCACCGCCAAAAACGATATCTCTTTCTTGGAAATCGGAAGTAAACTGCATTGTACCGAAGGTATCAACGCCAGTAGTACCAACATAATAATTACGACGACCAGACCAGGAATAGTAACCGCAACCTACAGGACCATGAGAGATATGCACCATATCTTTCACAGGACCCCAAACTACCCCTTTTGCCCCTGCGTAGGCACAACCACGAGTAGTCATAACTCCAGGAACGGATTTTTTATTGGATTTTACGCCACATTTAGAATTATCTTCTTCGTAGACATCGAGGTGCTTGGAGCGTCTTTTCGCTGCCTTCTCTGGATAGGCATCTAGTACCTCTTCAATCAGTTTTTTATTATCTTCGATATAGGTCATGGTGTTCTTCCCCTGTTTCAATTATTCAGTGAACAGTTAGTTATCCGAGGGCATAGCAATACCATGCCCTACAGAATTAGATGTTAGACAGTAGTAGTAGCTTTATCGGCTTCAATCACTTTTTTGTATTCTTCGTCAGAATCCATAAATCCGTAGTCAACTAGAAGTTCTTCCAATTCATCCATAGTGATGGGAGTAGGAATCACCAAGTCTTTGTTATGTTCGATTTTACGAGCCAGAGCGCGATATTCATGAGCTTGAGGATGCTCGGGTTCATACTCAATTACAGTCATACGACGTAATTCTGCTCTTTGAACAACGTTGTCACGAGGAACATAGTGAATCATTTTAGTTCCCAATCTGTCAGCCAAAGCTTCGATTAATTCGATTTCTTTGTCAACTTTACGACTGTTACAGATTAAACCGCCTAAGCGAACACCACCAGATTGAGCATACTTAAGAATACCGCGAGCAATGTTGTTGGCTGCATACATCGCCATCATCTCACCAGAGGTAACAATGTAGATTTCTTGTGCTTTACCTTCCCGAATCGGCATGGCGAAACCACCACATACAACGTCACCCAGTACGTCATAGGATACTAAATCTAGATCTTCGTAAGCACCTTCTTCTTCGAGGAAGTTAATGGCAGTGATAATACCACGACCCGCACAGCCTACACCTGGTTCGGGACCACCAGACTCAACGCAACGCACGTTGTTATAGCCAGTGAGTAATACTTCATCTAGCTCGATGTCTTCTACTGCACCTCTTTCGGCTGCTAAGGACAGAATAGTAGTTTGAGCTTTGGTGTGCAGCATTAAGCGAGTGGAGTCTGCTTTGGGATCGCAACCAACGATCATGACTCTTGAAGTTTCAGATAGTGCAGCGATAGTGTTCTGAGAAGTAGTGGATTTACCGATTCCGCCTTTACCGTAAAATGCAATTTGTCTCATGATTATTTCTCGTTTAATTGTTAGAGGACAATGGAAATAGAAAAGAAATAGACCTCAGATGCTACAAACAAAGAATGTGTAGAGTAAAAGTGATATTTAGTATGGGATTTCGTCCCTGCGAACCCTCAATTCCTGTGTTGCGGTCATCTGAGTATCTGAGGGTGGTTGATTCTAGAGGATTTTGTCGCCAAAAATATAGAGTGCAAAAGGAAGTGAATCTATATAAAGAGGATTATCTATCGCAACCATACAAAGATAATGATGGTCTGTTAGTTATGATGGGAAATTCCGTTCCCTGCGAACTATCAATCTTTAAGGTGTGCCAATCTTTAATCCTGGCGAAAACTAGCTTTGGGGGCGATCGCTCTCCGTGATTTGGAGGATTGGGAATAAACATAGTTTTACACTGATACAACAGTTAAGGTCGGTAATACACGGTCTTTGAGAGTGGCTTCAATTGCCAGTTTTAAAGTCTCGGTAGAAGAAGCACAACCGTTACAAGCACCTTTAAGGATTACTTTGACAACATCTCCTTCGATATCGAATAGCTCCATATCACCGCCGTCTTCGGCGAGTATTGGTCTAATTTCTGTGTCTATTACTCGTTGAATTAAGGTAATTTTTTGTAAGTTGGTAAGAGTTCTAGTTGGTTGAGCAATAGGAGTCTCTTTAGTAGCAGCAATTGTGGTTGCTACCTCAACGCTTTTTTCTTGTTCGACTTTTATTTGTGCTTGTTCGGTAGTAACTTCTTCAATTAAGTCATCGATATCTGGTAAACAAGAACTACATCCACCCCCCGCCTTAACATAGTTAGTAACTTGTTCTGCGGTTGTAAGATTATTCTCGCGAACAATTCTTTTGATTTTTGTATCAGAGACACCAAAACAACGACATATAAGATTTCCTTCATCTTCTTCGTGAGTGTCGAGGGGAATACCTTTATAGGTATAAATTGCCGCTTCTAAAGCTTCTTGTCCCATGACCGAACAGTGCATTTTTTCTTCGGGCAAGCCACCGAGAGATTCGGCAATTTCTTTGTTAGTTACCTTTAGGGCTTCTTCCACATTTCTGCCTTTGAGTAATTCAGTTAGAGCCGAAGAAGAGGCGATTGCGCTAGCACAACCAAAGGTTTGAAAGCTAGCATCTTTAATGGTTTGAGTCGCTTCGTCAATTTTGAGGTGGAGTTTGAGGGCATCTCCACAGGCAATGCTGCCGACTTGTCCTGTAACAATCTCTTCTCCTTCCTGTTTCTCCGTAATCTTGCCCTGATTGCGGGGATTATGGAAGTGTTCCATTACTTTGTCTGTATAGTCCCACATTTTCTTTAGTTAATAGTTAGTGGTTAATGTTTGGTGATAGGGGCGAACGGCCGTTTGCCCCTACTATCTAGCGAGTACTGCTTGTTCTTGTTCCTGTAACCAATCTGCATCGTCGCTGTTGAAGGGGGAAAGTTCACGGAGGCGATCGATTATGCCAGGGAGAACTTCTAAGACCCGATCTATTTCTTTCTCTGTCGTAAAACGAGATAAGCTAAAGCGAATTGAACCATGCAGTACGCTATAGGGTAATCCTAAGGCTCTGAGTACGTGGGAAGGTTCTAGGGATCCAGAACTACAAGCTGAACCAGAAGAGGCGCAGATATCAAATTGGTCGAGAGAAAGTAATATTGCTTCGCCTTCGATAAATTTGAAGCCAATATTAGTAGTGTTAGGTAATCTATTAGCTGGGTCACCGTTAACTGCTGTATTGGGAATAGCAGCTAGGATGCCTTGTTCGAGTTTATCCCGTAACATTTTTTCCCAGCCGATACCTGCTAAATGCTGCCGTGCTAATTCGGCGGCTTTACCTAACGCAACAATGCCCGCTACATTTTCTGTTCCCCCTCTACGTCCTCTCTCTTGATGTCCGCCAATTAGTAGGGGACGGAATCTGACACCTTTACGGACATATAAAGCACCAATCCCCTTGGGAGCATGGATTTTATGACCAGAAAGAGTCAATAGATCGATGGTGCTGGTTTTCATGTCTAAAGGGATTTTGCCCACAGCTTGTACTGCATCTACATGAAATAGTGCGCCATACTCTTTAACTATTTGCCCGATTTGTTCGATGGGAAAAATTACACCAGTTTCGTTGTTGGCATACATCACAGAAACTACTGCCGTGTTGCCTGTTAAAGAGGCTTCTAGCTCGTCAAAATCGAGCTGTCCGCCCTCGTTAACTGAAAGATAAGTAACGGTATAATCTTCTCTTTCTAGTCTTCGACATAGATTTAAAATCGCGGGATGTTCGACTTCTGTCGTAATAATATGCTTTTTATTTGGTTGAGCTTTTAGGGCAGCCAGAATTGCTGCATTGTCTCCTTCTGTACCGCAACTGGTAAAGACAATTTCCGAATCTTCTGCTCCCAATAAGTCAGCTACTTGACTTCTGGCTTGACGAATAACACGACCGACTTGTCCTCCAAAGGTATGCATACTAGAAGGATTACCGTAATAGATAGTTAAATAGGGTAGCATTGCTGCCAAAACATCCTCATCTATTTTGGTTGTGGCGTTGTTATCAAGATAAATGGTATTTGTCATAATCTTATTCCTGCTTAGTTGCGATCTGGACTAATGAGGCTAGGGAAGCAACCACCATTGGTAGTTAAGTTAGTTTGACCGAGAGGGGTGGCGAGGTGTTGGCAGGGAGGTTGATCGTAATAATCGGCACAATTGCTACAGAGGCTGTGAGTGAGAGCAATATTACTAAATTTTTTGGGGCTTACCTCTTGATAATCTCTAACCCAATTGCGATCGCTTGTTTTACTTTTCTGGAAAGTGTTAATCATGATTTTTGTCCTTGGTTATTTGTCATTAGTCATTTGTTGTTCGCACCTGTTAGTAACCAATGACTAATGACTAACGACTAGCGACTTACAGCAAACTGTTTTTCGTAATAATCCAAAGCAATCTTATCGATGGTGTCGTAGCCTTGAACTGGCTCTACACCAGCTTCCCGTAACATTCCTTGAGGACAATCTCCAATCTTGGAAGCAAGTACGGCTTTGCAATCTTTGATGGCACCGATAATATTGTCTAGAGTTGCTTCTTCGCCATAACCGCCCTGACAGTAATGGTCTACTTTACGGTGTCCGACAAATTTAACTTCAACTCCATCAACTTCAAAGATTTGGAATTCTTTAGCATGACCGAAGTGTTGATTGACTACACCGCCACCTTTAGTTGCGACTGCAACTAGGATTTTCTCACCTCTGGGTTTTTTCTTGGCTGTGCGTTCCGCTTTGGCAGCTTTCATGGCATCTTTAATCTGTTTGATACCTGCGTGAACTTCTTGGCGTTTTTCGAGATCGTATTCGGGAGTCATTTCGAGAAACTTCTCTTTAGTAAATTCCTGAGAACGATCTTCACCCAATAAACCGACTGCATCAGCACGACACTGGCGACAGTGGCGCATCATTTTCATATTGCCCGAACAACTGTCTTGTAAAGCTTTTAATTCTTTGGGAGTGGGACCTCGTTGTCCTGTTAAACCAAAGTAAGTACCATGTTCGGGAGCCGAAATTAGGGGCATAATATTGTGGAGAAATGCACCCTTAGAACGAATCACTTCATCTACTTCTACTAAGTGTTCGTCGTTAATCCCTGGAATCATTACCGAATTAACTTTACAAAGGATATCAGCTTCTTGTAATGCTTGTAAGCCTTCCATCTGACGTTCGTGGAGTATCTGGGCTGCTTCTTCTCCTTTCCAACGTTTGCGATTGTATCTTACCCAAGGATAGATCTTTGTGCCTACCTTGGGGTCAACCATATTAATAGTCATGGTGACATGATCGACATTTAACTCTTTAATCTTGTCTACATGGTCGGGAAGCATTAATCCATTGGTAGACAAGCACAATTTAATATCTGGTGCTTTGTCTGCTACTATTTCAAAAGTGCGGAAGGTTTGTTTGGGATTAGCTAAAGGATCTCCAGGACCAGCAATACCCAAAACTGTCATTTGGGGAATCTTCCCAGCAATTACCAATGCTTTGTGTGCTGCTTCTTCGGGAGTGAGTAGTTCGCTAACTACCCCTGGACGGCTTTCGTTGGCACAATCATATTTCCGATTGCAAAAATTACACTGAATATTACATGCTGGTGCAACTGCGACGTGCATCCGTGCATAGTGATGGTGTGCGTCTTCGCTGTAACAGGGATGCTTTTCAATTCGTTCTTGAATTTTGGGATCGATTTGTTGAGGCGTAGTAGAACTGCAACCACAGCCTTTATCAGACTTCTTGGCTTTAGTCTTAGATTCCGCTGCTAGGGTGATGCTGGTAGTTGGTGACATTAAATTGAATTCCACAAATAAAGTATCTGGACTGAGACAGAAATTGAAAATACTGAGATCTCGAACTCTAAACTTTAAACTTCTCTTATTGAATAGATGAAAATTTACTGTTTAACCTGCGTAAAATTCAGATGTCCGATTGACGTTATAAGAGTTATATCATTCGAGTTTTAGCTGAATGTAAAATTTGCACTCGGTTATGTTCATTGGATTAATTGGGTTGTACTCAATCTCCCAATCCCTTAACTAATCAAGAGAAGTTTTTTTTGCTGGGTAGGGGGTACTGGTATTTTGGTGATAGGGGGCTAGTATTTATTTCTTAAGACTCTGGTATTTTTCTACTCAATAAAAGTCTTGATCAAAGCTAGATAGAATAACAGTTATGGGGATTTTTTACGACTTATAATCTACTAAACTTAGTCAAATCTGATCTTGATTTTTTAGTTTCTAAACTAATTATTAATACTGATACAAATATAACTAAAAAATATAGTTTTGTATTAAATTTAACTTTTTTAGTAAAGGGCGATCGCTTCAAGTTCAGTAAATCACTATTTTAGATTTTAACCAGGGAATACTATAAATATCTACATTATTTGATTTCTAGTTCGGACAATACTTGCTTATATGTAGAAAAAGCGACAAGTCGCAGCTTTATTTCTAGAATTCTCTCTCGCTTCGATCCTAATCCTGACCCATGGTTTGCTACTTTTCCTAATAAAGTTCTCAAGCAGAAATCATGCAGACTTTAGAATTAATGCTACAAAGTCTTAAATTTGAATTTGACAACAAATCGATTATCTATCAAGCGATCGCTCAAAGTAAAAGAGGCACAGCGGATTTTGCCGATTATCTCATCGGTGCAGTAAATTGCGATCGCGGATGTACTCACACCGTCAATTTTGATCGCCAGTTAAAAACAGCCAAAAGGTTTGAAGTTTTGGATTAAATAAAAAAACTGGAGTAGGTTCGTCACACCCCTCCAGAATTCTTAGGAAATTCAATTTCTACTGTGGAATTCGGTTGTGGAATTCGGTTGTGGAATTCGGTTTCTGTCTCGAATCCGTATCTAAATTAACATTATGCTCTAGCTGAGTTCACTAAATTTATGACGACAGTTGGGAAAACGGTAACAACAGCTACAAACCATATGCAGTTTGAGTTCTGTCTTTGTGACTTTAAGGGGCTAGTTGAATAGCAATTATTGGACAGCAAGATCAGGATTGATTGCCTAGTTTAACTGGGTTGTAGAAAATGCAATTTTGAGTACCAAATACTAATACCTTGACTAAACAATACTCAGCCCCGTCGGTCAAAATACTAGTAGCCATACCCCAAGAAAAAGTTATAAATCGCGCAAAACCTTATCTGCTCTATGTTTCAAATATGATGAGGGCAAACTAATAAATCTAATCAATCTAACCCTTGTCCGTCACCAAAGACCAAATTGGGGCTGTTGATATAAGCATTATATACAAGTTAGTCATTAGTTCTTGGTCATTGGTTATTCACAATTTAACTGAAAGCAAAGGACGAAAAGACAAAAGATAACCTTTCACCATCAGAACAATGCAACAGCCACTAATTATTAACAGAGAACGAGAGAGAAAACGCAACCAGCAGAATAATTGGTTAGCAAACATGCCTTGGCTAAAAACTGCCTGGACAGATTTAAAGATTATCTTTGATCGCGACCCAGCAGCAAATAATTGGCTAGAGGTACTGATCTGTTATCCAGGGGTACATGCACTAGCATTGTATCGAGTAGCTAGTTGGCTATGGTATAGCGGAGTTCCCCTGTTCCCCCGTTTTTTATCCCACTTAGGCAGATTTCTCACGGGAATAGAAATTCATCCTGGTGCAACTATCGGTAAAGGAGTATTTATCGACCACGGGATGGGGGTAGTAATTGGTGAGACTGCCATAATAGGTGATTACTGTTTAATCTACCAAAATACCACCCTGGGAGGAACGGGAAAACAAACAGGAAAACGCCATCCGACTTTAGGAGATAATGTAGTAGTCGGTGCAGGGGCAAAAGTTTTAGGAAATATTAATATCGGTAATGATGTGCGCATTGGCGCAGGATCGATCGTGCTGCGAGATGTACCAGATGATTGCACGGTAGTAGGAATTCCAGGTCGGATCGTTTCTCGAACTGGTCGTGGCTGTCCCCTCGAACACGGCAAATTACCCGATCCAGAAGCCAACATTATTCGTTCTTTACTAGATCGCATCGAGAGTTTGGAACAAAAGATACAGAATTTATCCACTTACTAACTTCAAGATCATGTATAAATCAACTCGACCTGATACTTTTGTCAGTCAGGTAGCAAAAATCCAGCGTAGCGATCGCTGGAGTGTTCATCGCCGACTACAGGAATTAAATATTCCCTGTTGGTGTCCCGAAGACGGCGCACTCTGGATCGAAATTGATAGTTGCATTAATGCCATTCTACTCCGCAGTACCATCCAGCAATTCGTGAGCAGCCGTTTGGAATTAACTAACTGGTTAGAGCGATGTTGGTCAACGGAATTAGATGTTATTAATCATCGGTCAATGGTAGTTAGTCGTTAAATAGACAACCATTAACTACTAACCACAAACTATATTATCCCCCTTGACGGGAGTAACAAATAACTAATAAACAATCATGACACAAACACTAGTCTTACAAGCCTTCGGTGAAGTAGCCAATAATCCTATTGGTTTAGAAAAAGAAATCGTAATTCCAGTATGCGAAGGCTTAAATCTTGCCTTAGCAAGTTTTCAAGGTTTATATCTGCAATACCAAAAGCATCACTTTGTAATTGAAGGTGCGGAATTTTATTCAATTCATCAATATTTTCAAGAAAGTTATGATGCTGTTCAAGGTCATGCCCACGATATTGCCGAACGTTTGAACGGTTTGGGAGGTACTCCCGCAGCTAGCTTTAGCAAATTAGCCGAGCTTTGTTGCTTTACTCCCGAAGAGGATGGCATCTTTGACTGTCGCCAAATGATCGTCAACGATTTGGCTGCTGAACAAAAAATTATTGACTTAATTCGTCGTCAAGCTTCCCAAGCTGAGAGTGTAGGCGATCGCGCCACCCGTTATCTGTACGAGCAAATTTTGTTAGCTACTGAAGAAAGAGCCTTCCATCTTGACCACTTCTTAGCTACAGACAGCCTTACTTTAGGGTTTGTCAGTAGCAACGGAACCAATTAATTCACTATTAATTGAGGGTTCGATGCGCTCGAACCCTTATCCTAGAAAGTTCGAGCAAGTATCTATTATGAATTGTCAAGTCACAGAATTAAGTCAATTTTTACAAGAGGAATTAACGGTATCCTCTGCCGAAGTTTCTTTGGTAATGCAAAAACAAGAGGAATTGAATGCACCCATCCCCATGCTGCTGTGGCAATACGGTTTAGTATCGCGATCGGGATTAGAACGAGTCTTTGATTGGTTAGAAGAGCGATATTAGCTAGTCACTAATACTTTCAAATATTGAGGAATAAGAGATATGCCACCAGTTCAGATTAACGATACAACTTTACGAGATGGAGAACAGGCAGCAGGAGTTGCTTTTACCGTAGCTGAAAAAGTTATCTTTGCCACCTTGATGGATGCCATCGGGGTACAGGAGCTTGAAGTAGGAATACCTGCAATGGGTAGCAGGGAAGCGAAAGCCATTACTGAGATCAATCATCTGGGTTTACAGACCAAAATTACTGGCTGGAATCGGGCGGTACGCTCTGATATCGATGCTTCCTTGGCTTGTGGTTTACAACGGGTACATATATCTGTCCCTGTCTCCCAAATTCAAATTGCGGTAAAGTTTCAAGGTAATTGTCAGCAGGTCTTTGAGCGACTGCGAGACACAATTAGCTATGCTTGCGATCGCGGTCTGTATATTTCTGTTGGTGGGGAAGATTCTTCCCGTGCTGATGACAACTTTTTACTGGATGTAGCTTTAGCTGCTCAAGATTATGGTGCATCTCGGTTTCGTTTTTGCGATACGGTAGGTGTTCTCGATCCTCTAACTACTTATCAAAAAGTAGAGCAGTTGGTTAATAAGCTAATTATTCCTGTAGAAATGCACACCCACAATGACTTTGGCATGGCAACAGCTAACGCCTTGGCAGGAATTCGGGCTGGAGCAACTTCGGTTAACACAACTGTTAATGGTTTGGGTGAACGGGCGGGGAATGCTGCCCTAGAAGAGGTAGTGATGGCACTTAAACGCATCTATGGCATGAATATCGGGATCGACACCAGTAAATTTAAAGCAATATCAGGATTTGTCGTTGATGCCTCTGGCTGTGATGTTCCTCCTTGGAAAGCGATCGTCGGTGACAATGCCTTTGCTCACGAATCTGGCATCCATGGACATGGAGTGCTACAAAATCCTGCTACTTACGAACCATTTTCTCCCGAAGAAGTAGGGCGCAAACGCCGTTTAGTAATTGGCAAACATACTGGCAAACATCTGGTCACTAACCTTTTACAACAATACGGTATTTCTTTGTCTCAAACAGAAACGCGATCGCTCGTCGATGCAGTGCGAGACTTATCGGTTGATTTGAAACGTAACCTAACTCCAGACGAGTTATTAAATTTAATCCCCAATCACTAACCTCTAACCATCACCAAAACCAATGAAAGTAATGTTACATAAAAACGAACTCGGACATTTATCTGTATATGTCCCGAAGAAAGATTTAGAAGAAGAAGTAGTCGAGCAAACTGCTACCTCTGAAGGAAAAGTTTTAACCCTTGCTAATGGTTGGCAATTATCTTTTAAAGATTTAGCAGAAGACACCAAACTACCTAAAACCTTCAACGCTAGAAAATTGTAGTGACAACAACATTCAAAAATCAACCCAGGAGAAAGTTATGAAAGATTTAGAACGTATCAGAGAAGAAATTATCACCATTTTACTTCTCGTCTTTACTCTAGCCTTTACTTCTAGTAATCTCACTCCGGAACTGTTAAATAACAATTCTTTTACTCAGAGATTGCCACAAATAGCTAGCAACTAACAATTTACCCACAAAATAGTAATTATAGGAGTTTCAGTCATGACTAAAATCGGAATTTTTTACGGTAGTACCGCAGGCGTAACTGAAGAAATCGCCGAAAAACTGGTGGAATACTTTGATGAAGGAGTATGCGATCTCTACAACATGGAAGAAGACTTTGATGATTTTGACGATATGTTGCAATACGATTACTTGCTGCTTGGTTCTTCTACCTGGGGTTCTGGGGAAGTACAAAATGATTGGCGCGATCCCTTAGTAGATATGGAAGATGAAAAGCCAGACTTTACAGGCAAAACAATTGCTTTTTTCGGTGCTGGAGATTGTGGTACTCATGGTGAAAATTTTGTCAGTGCTTTGGGCATTCTGTATGACTCTTTTAAAGCAGTAGGCGCAACCATAGTCGGGGATGTTCCAACGGATGATTATACCTTTAATTATTCTTTTGCGGTTCGTGACGGGAAGTTTGTGGGATTACCCATTGACGAAATCAATGAAAGCGAAAAAACCGAAGAGCGTATCGAAGCTTGGATTGAAACTTTACGTCCCCTCTTCGCCTAGTAATCAGAATTAAGAATTAGGTCATGCAAACTATTCAAGAACGGTTTCCCTGGTGTGATGTGGAACCAGAAGTAAAGCAATTAATGCTCTTGGCTGGCGAAAATTGGGAATATACTGGTTTAGCTGAAAAATACATCAGGGAAGCTTTGTCTAAGGCGGGAAATAATCTAGATGTTCTAATTGGAGCTTATCGTTTCTTTTTCTATAAACACAAACCCGTCGTCGCTTTATCAATTGCCCAAAAAGTTGTACAGCTAATAGCTAAAACTGAAAACTTACCTAGGGAATGGTTACTACTCAAGCCAATTCTTCTAGCCTGCAAACAAGAGCCTAACATCCGACTCTATATTACTGCCTATGCAGCGACGGGTTTAATTCTGGCACAGCTTGGCAGAATCGAAGAAGCTCAAGAAATTAGCCAAAAAGTCAAACAAATTGACGATAGTAGCCAATTTTGCGCCAATACCGTCTTTGAAGTAATTACGAAATCGCCTGATGAGGACGAAGACGAATACTAACAACCAATGACTAACTAACCCCCATGTTTGGGTAAGCCAATGACATCAACTACCAATAACCAACGCCAGCAAGAATATTTCCAACTAATCGATCGCCTACTCCGTTGTCCTAATGGCAAAGAGCCAGAAGTTTTAGATGCTAGTGCTGACTTGATTGATGAAAAATTTATTAGAACTATCATGCAGGTGGCAACAATGATGGCGCACGAAAATAATCAAGAAGGGTCAAAATTCTTGATCTTTATCGCTCGTCAACTGTCTAAAGAGTTGGGGTTATATCCAGAATTATCAACTGAAACATCAGATATTAACGGTAGGAGCAAATCCTAATCTTAGAAACTTAGATGACTTTAGCGCGATCGAATTTTCTAGCACCGTTGAGATTCTTAATTTATTGCGTCAAAGGAATAAAAAGTCGTGAGTAGTAAGTAGTAAAAGGTATTAATGAATTATCGGCTAACCACTAACCACTAACAAAATTATCATGAAAATTGCGAATAACATTACCGAACTTGTCGGAAAAACTCCTTTAGTCCGCTTAAATTCAATTCCCTTCGCTGAAGGTTGTTTGGCTCAGATTGTAGTCAAATTAGAAAGCATGAATCCCGCAGCCTCGGTTAAAGACCGCATCGGGGTTAATATGATTAACACTGCCGAACAAGCAGGTTTAATTATTCCTGGTGAAACTATATTAATTGAGCCTACTTCTGGCAATACGGGGATCGGTTTAGCAATGACGGCTGCTGCCAAAGGCTATCAGCTGATTTTGACGATGCCTGAGAGTATGAGCCAAGAACGACGGGCGATATTAAAAGCCTATGGAGCGCAATTAGAATTAACTCCCGCTAGTGGTGGCATGAAAAGCGCGATCGCCCGTGCGGAAGAACTGGCAGCAACTCTCCCCAATGGGTTTATGCTGCAACAGTTCAAAAACCCTGCTAATCCTGAGATTCATCGCCTAACTACCGCCGAAGAAATTTGGCATGATACCGACGGTGAGGTCGATATTTTAATTGCTGGGGTCGGTACAGGAGGAACAATTACAGGTATTGCGAAAACTATCCAACAGCGCAAACCTGATTTTCAGGCGATCGCCGTCGAACCTACTGATAGTGATGTGCTTTCTGGTGGAAGTCCAGGAGGACACAAAATTCAGGGTATTGGTGCGGGCTTTATTCCCGAAGTTTTAGACGTTAAGGCGATCGATGAAGTAGTTACTGTTACGAACGAGGAAGCCTTTGACTATGGTCGTCGTTTAGCCAGAGAAGAAGGTTTACTTTCAGGTATTTCTACAGGTGCAGCTTTAGCAGCAGCAATAAAAGTTGGCAAAAGACCAGAAAATGCGGGCAAGTTAATTGTCATGATTCAACCTAGTTTTGGCGAACGATATCTAAGTACACCAATGTTCCAAGATTTAGAGGAAGAAAAGTCATTAGTTATTAGTTATTAGTTATTAGTTATATCTAAAAAAATTGATAAATCCCCCAAAAAAAATCATGTTATCAATGTATTTGAGATTACATTTAACCCTAAGATTACCTTGATTAAAAATCACAAGTTATATTCAAGCTTTTCAACCAGATTAATCAAAATAGCAACTTTTAGACAATACACAAACAACAAAAAACGAAAGATAAGGTTATGAAAACACAGGAATCCCCAAAATTAACTTATAAAATAGAAGGTGAATTTATCGGTTTTATCCCTAAGCCAGGAGGTAAGCTTAAGTATATTCAAGTCCAAGTGGGGAAACGCATAATCCCAATTAAGCTGGCAAAAGAATTAAGGGAAACTTTAGGACAAGAGTTAGTAAAAGGCGATCGCCTATCGATACTATTAGAACAAGAAGGTTCGGGGAATTTTAGTAAACTCAAGCTGAAAAGCGATCGCATTGAAAAACTTAGCACTAGAAGCGAGTCTTCAATTTCCGAATCTATCTCTGTTTCTTCTTCTTCTAAAACTTCTAAATCAGAGAAAATCAAAAAAGGCAAAATTCTGGTTTGTCGTAAATCTAGTTGTTCCAAGCGAGGAGGAAAGCAACTTTATGCTGCTTTAATAGAAACACTCAAGGAACTAAATTTGCAAGACCAAGTAAGTATTGAACTAACGGGCTGTCAGAAACAATGTAAAAAAGCTCCTAGCCTTATATTGATGCCTGGAAAAGTTAAGCACGCCTACGTTCATCCCGATGACCTTGCTTCTCTTCTAAAAACTCATTTTTTATCGACTCTGATTTAATTTCTGTTGTTCAAAGTCATTCACCTTTTATTTTTAGCAATTAACTAATGACTGCTAACTACTAATCACTAAACGTTAACGGAGATCATCATGGCACAAGTTATTTTTTACGAAAGACCAGGCTGTATCAACAATGCTAGACAAAAAGCTTTATTGTGGGCTTCGGGACATGAAGTAGCAGCCCACAACATCTTAGAAACTCCTTGGACAGCAGCAAGCTTGCGTCCGTTTTTTGGCGATCGCCCGATACGTGAATGGTTCAATCAAACTGCACCTCAGATAAAAATGGGCGAAATAGTTCCCGAAAATCTAGATGAAACCGCAGCATTAGAGCTAATGATTCAAGACCCCACACTGATTCGTCGCCCACTAATTCAGGTAGGTGATGCTTATCAAATAGGATTCAATCGCGCTCAAGTTGATGCTTGGATAGGCCTAGATTCACCAAAAGGCTTGGAGAAGCTAGAAGCTTGTCCAAAAGTTCATTAGATATTCTAGATATTCTGTTGTTAGTCATTTGTTCTTTGTTCTGGGAAATTTTCTTACCAATGACTAACAACTAACCACTAACCAAATCATTCCTTTATCTCTAAGATCTTTTTCAACTTGAGGCGATCGCCTAATTTAGCGGAAAAACGGCCATTTTCGATATCTCGAATCCAGCTTTGGCTTTTACCCAGTTTTTGTGCCAATTTCCTCTGGCTAATTCCCAAGTTTTTTCTGGCATTTAAAATTTGTTCAGCACTCAGGTGAGATACAGTTTGAGTTTTAGTTTTACTTTGACGACGGGTTTTTCGTTGTTTTTTATTCTCCCAATGAGTTAATTGTTTATCCCATTCTGGAGGTAATTCAAAATGGAGAAGACGAGCCTTCATTAATAAGTTCCATTTTCCAGGTGGCGCAGAATCAGTAATGCTAGTTTCATTGCAACCATCTTTAATCCAAAACTCCATTGCTTCCTCTGCATCATCAGGAATAGCCGCTAATTTCGACCACATAGGCTGAATATTAGTAGGATAAGTAACGGGATCAAATACAGGCTTTATTTGATAACGATGGAGAACTTCTAAGTCACTTTCAAATCTCCGCAGCAGTCGCTTTCGTTTTTCTCGATCTAAGGAAGCTTCTTTTACTTTTGCTTCTCCATAAGCCACATACATCAGCCGGGGAATAGTAATACGCTGTTGTTTACCCATCTTGGTTTTAAACAGTAGCCATAGCATCATCCTTACTGTTCCTTCGTGTTGATGCCAAATAGTCATCACAGTAGTCAACAAAAATTTGGGTAAAGTGCCGTATTGATAAAAAGCAGCATATTTTTTATATCCTTGCTTATTGAGAAAATACTTTGCCCATATTCCAGCCCTGATTCTGAAGGTCATGCCGACAAGATGCTTATAACCTTGTGCATCTTCTTGGAAATGATTATCGATGGCTACTAGATGCCATATGCGGTCTTGTGGTGTGGAAAAGGATTGAATTTTGCCTTGGCGAAACCAATCAATATTGGCGATAAGTTTGCACGGTTGCTGCACTAAAGTTTTAATCAGAGTCAGTTTGGCTGCTTTACTCAGATCTTTGCGTTTATTTAAACCCAGATAAGTTTCAATTTGTTTGTTGTCGATGGCAAACTCTTGCTCCCATGGTCTTTCCAAGCTAGTGGCAAGGGCAGCGAATATTAAATGCACACAAGCTGCACGGATATCCATTTGTTCAATGGTAGAAACAGCATTTTGTTGACTCAAAGTCTGATTCACATCGGCATCAACGTCATCGGTTAAACGAAACTCGATCTTTCCTTTACCCTGTTTGACTTGACGTTCAAAATAGAGTTGACCATTGTTATCTGTTAGCCAGGGAAAAACAGATCCCTTGGCTAATAAGTTACAAGCTTCCCAAATAACCATTGAAGATGCGATCGGATTATTATGACCGTTAGCAAAAAGATGATGAGTATTTAACACTCTTGGTTCAGCTTTATATCTGCCTTTCTTCGCAGGTAAAGGAAGAGGCAAGCTATCAGGACAACTGACAACACATGGAGGTTTAGAATTTTCATCTTCACAATTATTGCATAAGCCAGGTTCTACCCAATGCTCATTATTTCTATCTATTTGGATTGCACTTGTTGGACATTCAGGAAGACAAATACCGCAATGTACACAGCTTTCGGGGATTGTATAAGCCATATTAGATTTGGTTTTGGGACTATTTTCTATTCATCAAAGTTATGCAAAATATGCAACTATTTAATTTGCAAATTGCAAACTAAACAAATAAAATGATTGAATTAATCTCAATAAAGATTGAGATTAGGGACACTCCAAAATTCTCGTAGCTATAAATTTTCCAATGATTTAGCATTAGTAACTACAAAAGCATTTTATGTTTATCACTCTCTAATGCTCACATAATCTTTTTTGCTAATTTGTAAAATTTGATAGATTTAATCAAGAACTAATTAATCTTTAGTTTTTATTTATATTTGTATTGATGAGGCTTTAAAAAATGAACAAGATTTTTTGTTGTCTTAGATAAATATTGCCTATTTACAGTACTAATACAAACAAAAAAAATGCCATTAATGCTTAAATTTAAATAAACAATAATGGCAATTAAAATATAAATTTAATAATCTTCAAAATATATCTAGCCACATTTATCTTCTTTTTTTGTCTCGTTATTGAGCATTATTATTCTTGGTTCCCAATTTCTAATTAACTCTCTAACAACATCATTCATTGATACATGAAGCTCTTCACAATAAAATTTGAGCTTCATGTATTCTGCTTCTGTCAATCTTAAACTAAATCTTTTCATGATATCAAAGTGACCCCATCTTAATGTTGACAAATAATGGTCTAGATCGATTTTTCAAGCAAATGACGTCATTTTGACACCATTCTGACACCAATATTTTTCTTGATTCAAAATTTTTACGATTGAAGATAGAGAAATTTATTGTCGATAATCTTGTTTATATCATTGACTTTAAAATAGACTTAAAGCAATTGAATACATTTAAATTCATTAATGATGATTAAACATGTACTCAAACACCATAAACCTTAATCTGCAATACAGAGATATTCAGCGAACAATAGGGTAACGAGTATTTCTGAGTTAAGACCTGAGTATTTTAAGCTTGAGTGGTGAGCATTTTTAGGAGTTAGTCAATCAAAAGGCTTGTAGCTCATAGCTTTTTGGTAACTACTTTCTGGCAAGTACAATTTACATTTTGAGTACGCAAAGGCTAATGTCACTATCTTAAAATACTTATGGCGCACTTAAAAATACTCATATCCTGTCCCCAAAAAAAATATCTAATTCCTCTGCATCAATTGTTTGAACCACTTGAGTATATATGCAATAAATCTAAATCAATCTAGATTCGATTCGGCGAGAAAATTGCAAATATGGCTATTGCTATAACCAAAACAACATTGATGTTGTTTCAGGTATTAGTTATGCAACAGTCTCTCAACCAAAAATTTTGCCTACAAAAATTGGGTAGATACACTTTCTTTTCTCCCATCCAGGGAAACAGAACGTTAAATCCAATTCTCCATCAATGGCAAACATTACTCACCAAGTTACATCAAAAATGCGATCGCGGGCGAGCAAAACGCAACTGGCTAGAGGGATTATCAGCCAATCCAGGCTTTCATGGCTTGTTCTTTTTCCAGGTAGTTTATTGGTTAGAACAAAAAAAAATTCTTTTATTACCGCGCTTATTAGCTTTTTGTTGGTGGTTTTTTACCAGTCTAGATTTTTATCCCGAACGTACTATTGGTAAACAAGATCATGAATGTAACTCGACATTCTCTAACATTATCGTCGTACCAGTGGTAGATGTTCCTAGTAATGCCAAACCAATAATTTATCAACGCTTACAAGACTTAGCCATACCCTGTTGGCGTACTCGTGACGGTAATATCTGGGTCGAAATTAGCAATGTTAATATTGCCGTACTGGTTCATAGCACTATCAAGCAATCAACAGTAAAACCTCAAGCAACGATGGAATTACTACAGAATTGCTGGAACAAAGATATCAGTCATTAGTTTTATATTCAAATATGAGTACAGGGCGATCGCTCAAAAACCAAACCAGGTTGATTTCAAACTATATTTTGATCCACAAACCTACTCAAAATACCCGTACTTCTAGTCAAAAATACTCGTACCTTGCCCTAGGGAAAATCTATTTAACCTACTTATAGTTGGATTTCACTGTTGCAAGTACAACCTTAACCAATCTAATCTGAGTCTAGAATCATTCACTGCAAATCATTAGCTGGTATAAGTCTTTTAAGCTAGCTCAACAGTATGTATTGGTCGTTGGTATTTTTTTATATATCTTTGGTCATTTGTTCTTTGTTCTTCGTTACTAAGCAAAAGACCAATAACCCTTGACCGATGACTGATAACTATTTACCAATTTAGGAGAATTACATGAAAATAGTCGTTGCCAAAGAAACCGAGCTAGGAGAATTTCGGGTAGCCCAAGTTCCCGATACCGTATCCCGTTTGGTCAAACAAGGTTTTGATGTCTGGGTAGAATCGGGTGCAGGATTAGGTGCAGGTTATAAAGATTCTGACTACGAAACGGCAGGAGCTAAAGTAATTGTCGATCCTGCCTTACTTTGGGGAGAAGCAGACATCCTGTTAAAAGTTAATCCTCCTGGTAAAAGAGATGGAAAGTCAGAAATTGATTGGCTCAAACCTGGCGCAACCCTAATTAGTTTCCTCAATCCTTTAAGCGATCCCACAGTCACTCAACAGCTAGCACAAAGACGGGTTACAGCTTTTAGTATGGAGCTAATTCCCCGCTCTACCCGCGCTCAAAGTATGGATGCGTTGTCTTCCCAAGCTAATATTGCGGGTTATAAATCGGTGTTGCTGGCAGCAGCTAGCTTACCCCGAATTTTTCCGATGATGACTACCGCAGCAGGAACGATCCCCCCAGCTAAAGTAGTTGTTTTGGGCGCAGGGGTGGCGGGATTACAGGCGATCGCCACAGCCCGTAGATTGGGGGCAGTAGTGGATGGGTTTGATATTCGTCCGACAGTTAGAGAGCAAGTTCAAAGCGTTGGCGGTAATTTTATTGAAATTAACCTTGAAGAAACCACGGAAGCTGAGGGAGGCTACGCTAAACAGGTTGGCAGAGATACTCAAGAGCTGATCCGTCAAGGTTTGAGTTCCTATGTGGCAAAAGCTGATGTCGTGATCACCACGGCTCAAGTACCAGGTAAAACCGCACCACTATTAATTGCCGAAGAGACAGTTGCTCAAATGAAACCAGGTTCAGTAATTGTCGATCTAGCAGCAGAAAGCGGTGGTAACTGCGCCTGTAGCCAAGCGGGTAAAAATATTACCGCTTACGGTGTAACTATTATTGGTTCGACGAATCTTCCTGGTACTGTGCCTGTAGATACTAGCCAGATGTATGCCAAAAATCTCTTAAATTTGGTGAAATATTTAGCCAAGGATGGAAATATCGAGGCGAATCGCGATTCGCTGCTACTAGATTTTGCAGATGACATTACTCACAGTGCTTGCGTTACCCATGGGGGAGAGATTCGCAACGAACGGATTAAACAGGCTTTGTTAGTCGTTAGTTGATAGTGATTTTTAATACCTATTAACAACTAACAGAAAAAATAGGAGTCAATTTTATGGAAGCAGGATTATTAACAGGTTTAGTGGTTTTCGTACTGGCATCATTCGTCGGGTTCGAGGTAATTAATAAAGTCCCTCCGACACTGCATACGCCCTTAATGTCTGGTGCTAATGCCATCTCTGGTATTGCTGTAGTAGGTGCATTGCTGATCGCTGGAGTGAGGGAGTGGAACATAACTACTATCTTAGGCTTAATTGCCGTGGTGCTAGCAACGGTTAACGTCGTGGGTGGTTTTTTAGTCACAGACAGAATGCTGCAAATGTTTAAGAAGAAGGAAACAACATCATGAATACATATTTAAACACGGGAATAGAACTGGCATATTTAATTGCTGCTGCCCTATTTATTCTGGGCTTAAAAAAATTAGGTTCGCCTGTTACCGCCCGTAAGGGTAACTTCCTCGCAACAGTGGGAATGTTAATTGCCATTGTCGCAACTTTATTAAATCAATCCGTACTCAATTACGAGTGGATCTTGGTAGGCATTATTGCTGGCTCTTTGATAGGTGCGATCGCAGCCCAGAAAGTAGCCATGACGGATATGCCCCAAATGGTGGGTATTTTTAACGGTGTTGGGGGTGCTGCCTCGGCTTTAGTGGCAGTGGGTGAATTCTGGCGGATACTGGATGTTAATGATACTGTTCCTCTAGATGCTACTTTTATTGCGATCTTGGGTGTCTTAATCGGTGGCGTAACTCTTACAGGCAGTTTACTGGCATTTGCTAAACTACAAGGCTTAGTTTCGGGTTCTCCTGTGACTTTTCCCCTGCAACAGCCCTTTAATGCTTTACTACTAGTTAGCTTTTTAGCTGGTAGCGTTTATCTTTTGATTAACCCCGAAAATCCCGCAATTTTTCTGACTTTAACTGCTATATCTTTACTTTTTGGTGCTTTGTTCGTCCTACCTATTGGTGGTGGTGATATGCCTGTAGTTGTTTCCTTGTTAAACTCTTTTTCGGGTTTAGCTGCCAGTGCGGTGGGCTTTATACTATATAACAACATGCTCATCGTCGCAGGAGCGTTAGTCGGAGCTTCAGGGCTAATTTTAACCCAAATCATGTGTAAAGCGATGAATCGACCTCTTACCAACGTACTATTTGGTGCATTTGGTGGCGATAGTGCTGCTGTTGTTGGTGCAGGTGGTACGGAAATCGATAAAACCTACCGTTCCATCGACAGTGAAGAAGGAGCAATGATGCTAGGCTATGCTCGCTCGGTAGTTATCGTCCCTGGTTACGGAATGGCAGTAGCTCAAGCCCAACACGGGGTTAGAGAATTAGCTGCTCAACTAGAAAAAATGGGTGTGGATGTTAAATATGCGATACACCCAGTCGCGGGGAGAATGCCTGGACACATGAACGTACTGCTAGCTGAAGCAAACGTTCCTTACGATCGCCTGTATGATATGGACGATATTAACACTGAATTTGATCGCGTTGATGTCGCATTAGTTATTGGTGCTAATGATGTAGTCAACCCCGCAGCCCGCAGTGATAATAGCAGCCCTATTTACGGTATGCCTATTATTGATGTGGATAAAGCCCAACACGCTATTGTAATCAAACGCAGCATGAGAACGGGATTTGCAGGGGTTGATAACGAATTATTCTATAAAGACAAAACCACCATGTTATTTGGTAGCGCACAGGATGTTGTATCCAAATTGGTAGGAGAGGTTAAGCAATTGTAGGGGCGCAAGCCTTGCGCCCGTTATTGGTCATTGGAGTAAGGCGATCAGTCCTTTGTTAGTGATGTTGCTTTTCTGTGTTTAAAGATTTAATCCAAACTCATACTTATTAATAAATAAGCCAATCACAGTATCATGCATTTCTTCAGTTTTAGAAAAGCAAATTGTTCAGGGCAAACGCATCTAAATTCTGCAAGCCTTACATAGCAAGAGTTTCAAATTTTAGTTACAAAACTAAATAATAGCTAAAACCTTTGTCCCGTAAGCATTGTAAAAATAAGGTGCGTTTGCCCTGGCAAGTTATTTTTCTTGCTAAACGTTTAATTCTAGTTCAAAGCGCGAATATGTTTTTGTTCGATTCTTTGGGTTTTCTTTTTGCCAATTTCATGTATATCTTCAGGCAAATGTCTTCTATAAGTGCCTAATCCATCCGTACAATAATGTTTGATTCCAAAAGGTTTTAAGAGTTTCTTGAGTTCCAAAAAGACTTCATCTTTTCTTCTGCCAAAGATATAAGCTAATACTTTTCCTCTCAGTCTATCTATCGCATGCCATAACCATCTTTGATTTTTCTTGTTGCCCACAAAGCTCCATATGCGAAGCGGCTTGCACCCATTCGGGCATAAACCCTCGAATGGGGGTATCCTTTAGGAAATTTCATCTAATTCTGAATCTTCAATTCCTGCTTCAGACTCCTGTTCGATTTCTGATCTTAGCTTAATTTCTACTTCTATTTCTTCAGGATTGATTGTGTTTAAAAGAGGTTCATTTACTGCTTTGATAAACGGGGATTTTTTTTTAGTTCTTTAATTACTGTTGTTGTACTTATATTTAGTACGCGAGCCGTATCTCTGATTCCACTCACATTGTGAGACATTTCAATAATTTTTTCTTTGACTTCTTTGGTTCTGCCAGGATGGGAATGATTGAGAATAAAAGTGCGACGTTTGCAGTCAGAATTTTCACAACGATATCTTTGTTTTCCTTCTGTTGAGAATCCATGCTTAAAAACATTATCAGACTGACAGTGAGGACAAAGTACAGGAAGAAAAGCTGCCATTTTTATGCAATAATTTTAGAAATAAACGATAAACTTTAATCCGTATTTCATCATCTTTTAAACACAGAAAAGTAACATCACCGATTTTTGGGCAGCTTATGAGACGGGATTTCCTAAAAAACGCCATCAAGCAGTGGGAAAAGAAACAGGGAAAACAAGTTATATTGAACGATTTAATAATACCCTTAGACAACGAGTATCTCGATTAGTGCGAAAAACCTTGTCATTTTCCAAATCACTAGAGAATCATATAGGTGCTATCTGGTACTTCTTGCATTACTATAATGCTTCATTACATCTTTAGCACTACCCACAATTAAATTGTTCTTGAGGGTTGCAAACTAGACATTCAGTCTGCTAAATTAGTTGAGCGCAATAAAAAGCGAGCCAGGATAGCTCAGGTGGTAGAGCAGAGGACTGAAAATCCTCGTGTCGGCAGTTCAAGTCTGCCTCCCGGCATTTTAGATATATGTACATTAAAGGATTATTTGTCAGATTTAAAGAATTAATGTCAAAAACTGTATGGCTTGAACGACTTTTGGTTGTTTGAGCCTTTTTCATAGTTTTTTATGACTAAAATGCAAATATTTTTGCTCAAAAAATCAGATTTAAAGAATTAATGTCAAAAAAAACGGTGTGACTCCCTCTAAGTCAAATAATGCTAACCCACGGTTACTTTCAACATCTCTCACATCGGGAAAGTTGAAGCAACTCTGCCCGCCAAAACCTTTTGAAATAAATGCCTTGATCGTTGTTTTTTCCAAGGGTAGAAAATGCTCTCCTAAATAAATTAAAATAACAGCCAGAAATAAGTTGTTTTTATTAAGTTTAATTTGTAAAAGCAAGAACAGATAAGGGTTTGATGTTTTCTGTTGAACCTCCTAGGGATTTCGCCCGCGCTTAGGTTCGACAGATTTAATGGAAAAGTTCCCCATAAAGGGGTGAAAAAGTAGCCACAAGACGATATATTCGTACCCCGAACAATCATATAAATGATTCTTGAGTCGGAGCTAGACTTACAAACCGTTTGTTTTCATAGGGGCATACAAATCATTTAGATTTATAGACGTATCTTATAAAATAGTCCGTAAGCTTGACTGATAAAGTGTCCTTCCCTCATCAATCAACTCACTTGCTGGTAGCGCAAACTAGACTATAATGAAAAATAACCAGTATTTTTCAAAATAATTTTGTCCCAACCTGCAACTAGAACGCAGAATTGGCAGCAAATGTGCTTTTCATCAACAAAGCTATTCTTCAAGAGTGAAAGGCTTTGCTTAAGCAAATTAAGCACTATGAGCTAGTAGCTACAAGGGTTCAGAAAGTAAGACCGTTTGATAAACAGCCAAACAACCCCGCATTTATCGCAATTCTAATTTAGAATTACGGCGCAAATTACTTTAATAATAAATTTTCTAGGTACAAAAAAACTATAAGAAATGTTTAAAAGCTAGGATCTATCCCGTAGCTTCGTGCCGATTATGATAAACGTTTAGAACTAAATCTCGTGCTTGTACTTCAGGCTTTCCTTGAGAAGATTGACGACCGCATTCTATAGCAATACCCTTTTGAGCGGCTTTTGATTTTATTGCATCACACAAACGAGCATAACTCCAGCGATGAATGCTTTTGCGATACTTCTTAGCATATTGTTTTTGAGCTTTTTTACACCCAGGTATCTGCGCCTCTGCATTTGCTTGTATCTCGCTATTTAAAATTTCTCTAATGTTTTTTAGATCTGGCAGAACAATACTGCTTGCGCGATATTGAATTGCCATTTCCACAATGGTTTTTGCCAATAGGCGATCAACATATTTACCCAATTCCGATTCTCCAAAACGATCATCAGCAAATTTAGTTTGAGCCTGTTGTCTCTTGGCATCATTTTCATTTTGCTGCTGTCTGCGTCTGAGAAAGAGTTCGTATTGAGTGTGTTTCTTTGCTTTTTTTCCCTGCTTTAGTTTTTGCCTGATTGGTTTGTCTAATAATTGCTTAGTGTCGCGACAAGCTATGACATCGCCATTTACTAAATTCAATACTGCTACTGTTACTGGTTCTTT
>CALNYB010000059.1:0-417467 GCA_942490675.1 Cyanobacteriota bacterium
ATTATTGCCGAGTCGCGAAGACAGTGGAATTAGGGACAACAGTACAGTAAAATACCACACATTGTAGTACTTTGTCAAGTTTGAAGAGGTGCCAAATTTTGCTAATTTCGTTCTATGATCATTGATTGGAGCAATAATGCATTTTCCCCAATTTAGTGGACACCTCGAAAAGCCCAATGTATATGGGCAACAGGAGGTGGTCCATTGTCAAAGAAAAAAAGAAAGAGCTACAGTCGCGAGAATTAAAAAAGGAAGCCGTGGCGCTGATCACTGAAAAAGTATTGGCCATCAGAGTTCCTTGAACTCCACTACGTCCTTGTTGTCCAGTAATTCGGCCTGTGTTTCCAATAGAATCTACCAGGTGTAAATGTGATTTTTCAAAAGAAGATTTTCTTGACCAGACAGCCCTACGAATGATGGTATCTTTAATTGTGTAGGGCTGGAGATGATCTCCAATGTATCACTATCGGTTTTATTCTCGAAAAAGCTGTAGACAACTTGAACATTATCTCATAAAATACTTTTTTCTACATATTCCTCAATCGCTATTACAATTTAGTTTTTGCTGATACTGTCTGTTGGGGTTCAACAAACCCTGCATTGATAGCGTGGAGCTGGTTAAGCGGTTTCTCTTGAGGGAGGGTAGAATGAAATTCTTGTTTAGTCTAAGCCTTATTATTTGATTTTCTCTTCATCGTTTTGTTTTTCAGGTGAAGAGGGACGGTTTTTATTGAGAGAGAAGGATTTTAGAGCGTATTCAATGTAATAAAGAAATGAACACGCCAGCTGGGGATGGCCTTGGCTCTATTTGGGGTTGCTACAATATAAATGAAGACGTAAGGCTATGGATAAACGGCCAAAGTATAGACACTGATTTGGTAAGTAATATAAAAATATCAGTTGTTAATTGGCATGGTTCAAAGATGGATATTACCGGCCAGATATGGTCGAAGACGTACTGAAGAGTACGCCAAATCTAAAGCGGTTAATAAAACATTATTTTCAAAAATGCCCAGTAGAAAAAACTTATAAATCTGGTTCACTTGAAATCCTTGTTAAGTGCCAAAAGGGACCTAAAGCGGATGAACATCTTTTAATAAGTTTATTTTTGAATGAAATTGAGGGCTGCATGACCGCCAGCTATATGGATCACCGGATTGTGCTATCTGCAAATTGGCTGATCTGGGAATGATCTCAATATATCTTAGTTCAGCGAATTTCTGTGATAGATGAATTTTTTGGAGGTAATCATCGCGAACTCAAATTTCTTCTGACCACAAGATCACTGTTCAACATGACTTTCCCAGAAGCGGCGCTTTTGAAAAGCTTCGAATGATCTCTTCCGGCATGCAAATCCTCCTCCTTTTCTGGAGAGGAGAATGTCAGCGCCATGCTTGGCCAAGCTCGTGAAGATGGGGTTTAATGGACGTTTACGAACCAAATCCGCAACACATTGGGAAAAACTCCATTATTTTTATAATTTTTTGGCATCTATGTCATCGACGCAAACATCAGAGTCCCAATTGTTTCCATTTTTGCATATTTTTAAAAACAGGGCTGCTGATTCTTATGGATTTATTCGGACAACCTCCGTAGGCATGAATACCTATCACATGGCGTTTGCCATCAGAAAATCTCCAAGTCGGACCTGCCCCATCCCCGGCGCGCTGAATCCAGCATATATTCAAATCGCCGCCTGCGAAATGTCCCTTTTTCACCGTCCGGCATTAAACCATTGAGTGTTAGGTAGTTTATCTTCAGGATAACCGCTATTATTTGCTAAGAGATTTTTCAATTTTGAATCAGACAGTTTCAGAAAATCCAAACCAGCCTTCTTTTTTGCCCGAGGGGTGAGGACTTCGGAAGTATGAGGCAGCCATAATCATGGGTAGGGCTGATTTTTTCCCCTGTCCAACCTTTGACGCTTTTAAACGGATGTGCCTTTGGCAGAACCAAAAGGCCTCAATTCTTTCATTCATTCCAGGAATAACCTCAATGGATTGTGCCCATATGCCTCCTGTGCCTGAATGACTGTATACGCAGTGTCCTGCGGTCATCACTGTTCGTGGAGATATAAACCAGCCGGTACAACGAGATTTTTTCAACCATCAGCCCATTGTGACAATCAACTGACAAATCATTCGCCATGGAATGCGGCTGATTGATGTCATGTGCACACGGTCATCTTCACCACTTTACGCTTTCGGGTGGTTCGTCGGCATATTCTAAATCACATGATCGAGGTAACCTCCATAGTTCCTGATCTATGACAACTGACTCCGCTTTACCTATTCCTTTAATCATTGCAGTGGTATCGTTAAAAGCCCGCACTTCCTCTATTTGTCCACCTCCATGAGTCTGTATATCATAGCCATCCTCGAACAGATTTCCATTTCCCTCACTTTCACTATTTCCGTTTTTTCCAGATGATTGCTCATTTGATTCGCTCGAATCAATCTCATCGTCTTTATTTGATAAAGTATCTTCCATAAGATTATCAAGGACGTCGTCAAAGGAAAAGCCGGTAAAATTATCAAAAAAATAGTAAAATTGGTAAAAAATATAAAAAACTGGCTTCATGTATTTACAGGTTACAGTTGCTGTAGCGGCGTTTAAAGCTGGAAAATACGGAACAGCTCTGTCATCCGGATATTCTGCTTACAAATGTATAAAGGCGAAAATCTAATAATTTTTAATTTTATTTGGGAATCCCCCGGTTTCTGCCGGGGGTAATCACAAAGTTTAACGTTTCCATTATTGAAATAAAGCCTCCTTCCTCTGAACCTGTTATTGTTCAGTAGAATAGGAGAATATAGGAATACCAAAAAAATTTGAGGAGGAAATTTTATGAATATCTGCGATGAAGAAAGTTTCATTAGAGGACATGGGTACCAGGATTTAAATTGCTCAACCACCCTTCTTGCATAGACTCGACCGGAAAAAAACCATCGGCAATTTGAAGAACTGTCAGGTCGCCAATTGACTCTGTTACCAAAACATCAAATTCAGTATTTTTAATTTCAGTATTTAGATCTTCAAGCTCGTTTGAAGTCGGCAGTCACTTTCGGTGTCACCATCACCTCCAAGTTCCAAGCCAATATCTCCAAAAACTTCCTGTAATTCACTAATGTCTGCTTCTATGGACTTGATTTCACTACTTATACCATTAGCCTCTAATTCGCTCATTCCATTGCTCATGATTATTTCCTTTATTATTATTTTCCTGCCTTTGAGTTTTTTAAAAAACCGTAACCACCGAATATGATGATAAATAATACCTCTGGACATTCCCGTTGACTTATTCTACAGTAAGGTTCCACGATTATCTCATATAAAGTGGAGGCCTTATGAGCGACTGCAAAACGACCTATAGAAAAGTCAAAGAATTCGTTAAATGCCTATACCCTGACCAATTGAACGGTAACCTCGCAAGAAACATGAACACGCTGACGGCCATGATTACAGGTATCATTATTGGCAAAGAGACCCAGCTGCCTCAAATCGCAGCCAACGTGCCTGAAACAATCAAGCTGCCCAGCACTGAAAAGCGCTTCAAAAGGCTGATTATCAATAAAAAGATAACCGAACAAACTTACTTTTTACCGTATGTAAAAAGTGTGTTGAGTACTCTCGGCCTTCAGGAAATGATCCTGGCCATTGACGGCAGCCTTGTCGGCCGAGGTTGTATCTGCTTGATGATCAGCTTGATCTACAAGTGCCGCGCATTGCCCATTGCCTTTACAATTTTTAAAGGTAAAAAAGGTCATCTGCCCGAAGATGCACATGTTGAACTGGTCAAAAAACTGCAGCCCTTGATCCCCGAATCGACCCAACAGGTGGTATTCTTGGGCGATGGCGAATTTGATGGCACCACCCTCCAATGGACATTGAATGATTTTGGATGGAAGTACGTTTCCAGAACGTCATCCAATATTACCATTTACGCCGATGATGAACCCTTACAGATCGACACCCTTGCCGCCATGTTGCCCAAAGGCTGTTATAAAAGATTGCGAAATTGCAAAATCACGCATAAACAATACGGTCCCGTTACTGCTGTTGCCTGGTGGGGCGACGATCAAAAAGAGCCTTTATTCCTGGTTACCAATTTCTCATCCGGTTCGAAGGCTTGTGATTATTATTCAAAGCGCTTTACGATCGAAACATTTTTCAGCGATCAGAAAAGCCGGGGCTTCAACATCGACAAAAGCCATCTATCGTGTCCGCAGCGGTTAACCCGACTGATGTACGCCAGTTGCCTGGCCTATTTATGGATCGTTTTTTTTTGGTATCTTGGCATTGGAGACCGGTTTGTATAAACGGGTTCACCGATCTGATCGCTGCGACCTGAGTTTTTTCCAACTCGGTCTCAGATTGCTGAACTACCTCGCTGTTCGCGGCTTGCCAATACCATTGCCGAATATACCAATTACTAGTGGTTAACATTGCGCCAACCATAGAAAATGACCCAATCAATAAATATAATGCTTTATTTCAGCTTGTTATAAAATGTGTACGGTAATGAATCCATTATTTTGTTTTTTTAAGAGTGTCTATTTGATCAATTGAGACTGTATCTATCTCAAGCCCTTCTTATAATGGCCTCATAAAAAATAAAATGAAATCAATTGGCTCGAAACAAATAATTCATGACAACCTAATTTTTAATAGGCACCAATTTTTTGATTATGAAATATCTTTAAAAGCCATTATGAAATCAAATGACCATGAAAGATTTTTAGAAGAATTAAAATGTCAAAAGAGAAATAGTATCAGATTCATGTAGAGAAGAAATATTTTTGACGTGAAGAAAGGAATCATAATTCTTCGATTAGATATAATAAAGTACCACATTGTAGCAATTTGTCAAGCGATCCTAAATCGTAAATAGGACATTCCATTTTCAAATAAATTGAGAGTTGACTATTTAAAAAAACACAATAATTAATGGAAACATAATAATTACGGAAACATAACCGCTATATCGAAGGAACTTATAGGCCTATAATCAGAAAGGCCAACAATAATATCTGGTGGTCAGCCGTTCTTCATAAAAAATTTGATTTGATTTTTCTATCTTAGGTTAAAATCGGGCACAGATTCCTTTGATAACTGGTACGTTTCGAGTGACGAATGGAGGGCAGGCGAGCGAGCCCGCAGGATGGTGGTCGGCCATTTCGAAAATTAGTTGGCTTTGAAATTGATATCACAGGCGAAAAAGTGACGGGAGATTTTTTCTGATGCCTGACTGATCACCAGCTTGATCAATGACTGCTCAACAAAGATGATGGTTTGTAATCTGTAGTCAAGCTTCATTTCATGTTACTATAAGATATGGGATTTCGTTCAGTTCAAATTCAATTTTTTTCATGAATCAACTAAGATTAGCAATCGGTATCGTCCGCTTTAAACCGTCTTGACGGCACCTTTCGTCTTTAAATCAGTAAAAACAGAAAAAGGATTTACACCTATGCGCTTGAGTATCCTCTTGCTGATTATCATTTCAATCGCTGTACCGGCTGCAGCCGGAGGCTTTCTAATTGAGGGCACGAAGGGCACCAAAATTGTGGCCGTGCAGGTCGCTATTTTCGATGAGCCCTGGGCCATGACTTTCCTGCCCGATAGCACTCTTTTAGTGACCGAGAAGAGAGGGGTGCTGTGGCATGTTACCAACGACGGTTCGAAAACAGAAGTCCAGGGCTTGTGGAAAGTCGCCTATGGCGGTCAAGGCGGCTTGGGCGATGTGGTGCTGCATCCTGATTTTGAACGCAATTCCTGGGTCTATTTGTCTTATGCCGAACGCGCGGATGATAACGCCACAATCGGTGCGGTGGTGGTCCGCGCAAAGCTCGATCTAAAAAACAGCCCGCTCAAGCTCGCGTCAGTGGAAAAACTGTGGGTTCAGGAGCCAAAAGTTACTGGAAAAGGACATTACAGTCATCGCATCGCGTTCGGCCCCGACGGTAAAATGTTCATCACATCCGGAGACCGCCAGAAACTTACACCGGCCCAAAATTTTGACGGCCATCTTGGCAAGGTGCTGCGCCTAAACGACGACGGAACGGTGCCCAATGACAATCCGTGGCAGGATCGTGGTGAGATTGCCAAGCAATTCTGGACCATCGGTCACCGCAACATGCTGGGCATCGATTTTGATGCCGACGGACGTTTGTGGGTCCATGAGATGGGTCCGCGCCACGGCGATGAGTTGAATCTGATCATTGCTGGTAAAAATTATGGCTGGCCGATCGTGTCGAACGGCGACCACTACTCGGGAATACCGATCCCCGATCATGACACCCGTCCTGAATTCGAACCCCCGCGGACGTTTTGGGTGCCCTCCATTGCACCGTCCGGTCTTGTTATTTATGACGGTGACCTGTTTGCCGATTGGAAAGGCAATGCAATTATCGGTGGACTTGTATCAAAAGCCCTCATTCTTGTTGATTTGAAAGGGGACATTGCCGAAGAAGCCGAACGCTTTAAATGGGGTAAGCGTATACGCGAGGTCGAACAGGGACCCGAAGGGGCGTTGTACGTGCTCGAAGACAAATCCGGTGGTCGTCTTCTAAAATTGACACCCAGCCGTTAAAAACCATTACGACGAGCCGGGGCAAGACCTTAGCATTAAATTGAGGTTGGGAAACTATCCTCCTGAAAAAGGATCTGAACTATAGCTTAACTTGCTCCTCAATTTGTCTGGATTATGGGGTCCACCTCCCCACCTACAGTACCTAATTCTCAGCAATCAGAAAAGATAACGGTCAACCGGGGTGAAGCCGATTAACCGTTAAGGAGGAGAACAGATGAAAAATTATTAGGTTAGACACTTATCCAGCAAATTCTTTGCCAAGTTTGACGGAACTCGGTATTGTGATGATTGAAATAATTAATACCTATCTATAACAATATGTTAAAGTGATATCAGTCGATTGTTCTTTCTGGTGGGCTTGGCTGACGACATAAGTTTTTGTGAAAAATATTCACGACTATAAACCCTTTTTTACTCAATAACAGCGTAAAGCCTTGTATTTATATTTAGAATTGTTGAATTGGAGAAAATTCAAGATTTTGAACTTTATATGACCATTGAGCGATAATCTTAATAACACACCGAATATAATGTAATTTTGTAGTAGCGAATCTTGAACTTCTTCTGAAAAGGGTAAATATCCCAACTGAGCAAATCTGATGCTAAAATATGATTCTGGTTAATGATAGTCTATTCTTCAGATTGTTGGGGGGGTGATGAATATAGCCCTAATAACTAATCGGTATTTCAGGAAGGAACAAAATTAAATCATTTAAGACGCAATATGCACATATTTTGCGTCCTTACTATAGAACTCGATTGGTTTTATTTAAGTTTTCGCTTACGTTTATCGCAAATTAACGGCGTTTACACCTTGCGTTCAGGAATTAGTTGACTTTTTTTTCCACGGGAGTTCTGCAGGAGATGCATTCTTCCATTCTTGAATTATATTTTGTGCTTCCGGAAAATCTGTCTCAGAAACCCGAATTAAACCCCAACCATATTGAGATTGGAAAAGGCCATCATATGCAGTGTCATGAAACGATTTTATTTCTGCAGATATTCCATGTTCCTCTAAAATCGATTTGATTACATTTGCTTCTGCTTCGTTATCAGGTTTTATTAAGTCTTTCATGGTTTGATTTTCCGTATTTTTCTAAAGCTGTTGGATAACGCCCTTTTATAGTGGCCAATTAAGCGCGTATCGGCGTTTATTCAGTGACATTACTGTACTTTGATGGCTAGATCTTGTATTCTCCTTTACTCGCCGCCAAATTAAATATGCGCCTACTTTTTTCATTCCCAACTTGTAGCCCTTGAGCACGCAACAATAGGTGATCATTTTGGAACTCCCAATTGCGCCGCTGTTCTGATGGCACACAGTTCGGAAAAGAAGACACTGATACGTAGTGGATTACCTCATTTTTCTTTTTACTTCATAAGTTCCACGGTACGAAATATGTGTAGTGGCACTTTATTGTTCTCAGAAATTTCACCGCCAAATAGGTCCATAACTGAATGCCTGTTGCGGTTATTTGCTATGATATGAACGAACACAAATCCATCTGGGGAGTAACTGATGACGCCTTTTGCATCAATCCCTAACGGATATCGGTTCCAACCATCCGCTCGCGTCCCGCCGGTTGCGATGGCATGAATCCATCGCCATTCCTCCTTTCCTGGATGATAAATTCGGTATTCCTGATCGAATCGTTGTGTTTCAAATGCCTGCTGGTTGGCCTGGTTTAAACTATCGATATCATCGGGGTGAACAGAATCGAACCATGTCTCAAATTTCATCGGTTCCGGTATCCCTAAAATGTCCTCAAATGAGGGACTAATAAAGACAACCCGCAGCGAATGGGATGAAGTTGGATCGTACACCAGACGATAGATGGTAAAGCCTGTCGCACTTTCCATTAGGGACTGCAAGTGCTCTTGGCTTTTCCTTAGTGACTTTTCGGCACTGTACTGATCCGTGATGTCTGTGTCGGCACCTCTATATCCTATAAGCGAACCCTTTGAATCGAACAGGGGAACACCACTGGTAAGCAGAACCACCGGTCTGCCATCTTTGCGAACATTCTGATTGATGAATTTGCGAAAGGGTTTATTCTTTGAGAAAGTTTTGAATGCGTTCTTTCTTAATTGCTCTTTTTCATCCGGGTGGAAGAAATCATAGAAAAACTTGCCGACAACCTCATTCGGTTCATATCCTAAAACTGATTTAACAACAGGGCTTGAATAGGTGTATCTTCCGGTCGAGTCTATCTCCCAGATCCACTCCAGGGCATTTTCAGCAATATCCCTGAACCTTTTCTCACTAACCTTGAGCTGTGCCTCAATTCGTCTACGTTTGTCAGCCTCTTTTTCAAGCAGTTGAACTTTCTTTATCAGTTCCTCATAGGAGGGCTTTGGTTTCATATTAATGGTCCTTTTTATAAAAAAATACTGCTCACAAAAAACCTATCATCACCTGTAATTCGCTGGCGTTCTTATCGAAATCGTAGACATTATCGACAATCATTAAATAAATAGACGATATATAAGGTGGACCGGCATCGTCAAGGCTTCTTGGCAGGCTTGGGCGACGGTAATGGCATCTGTTAGGAGGAGGGCTCGCGTCCTCCGTCCTCCTACACCATCGTACGTAAGATTCCGTAGAGGGCTTTCACCTCCAAGTCATCCAACTCCACCACGGCATTTGGAACAGCGCTAAATAAACGTTACACGCCATGCCTGGCGCACTAATTAAAAAGGCAGAGCCTCGTTAGAGGCTCTGCCTTTTTTCTGCTTGTTCAGCGAACTAAAATTTTAATGCCTATTGTATCGAAGCTCTGCCGTTAATCATGCCCTTAGATTTTGCATGTGGCTCCTGATGTCCGGCCAGCAATACAACTGTTGATAAAGTATCCAAGCGTAATGAGCGTCAGTGTTAAACCAATCATAGGGCACCTTCCTTTCAGTTATCCCATCACATCGATGTTCAAATCACAACCCAGGTTCTCGTCGGGTTTTTCGCATTTGAAATTGGCTTCACGAGTGTCCACATGTCCTTCGTCATTGTCATCAAAGTAATCCTGAGTTTTATTTTCGGCCATGATATCACCTCAATGGTTGTGTGGTTGGTTGTTGGTTGCTTTCCGTTCTGTTAGATACAATTTACAGCATCCAGTCAAATATACAATGTGAGCCGGTTGACCGTATGGTGAGAGGGCAAAGCTACCAATGTGTTCAAATAAATCAAGGATTCCAGGCGGAGGCCTTATCTCGGCCATACCAAGCAGCAATAGGCTGATTCGTGAAGGAAATACTGGACGCCATATTCCTGAAGGAAAGGCCGGTCATCTTGTGAAGGAGGTTGAAATGGGAAGTGCCATGCATTGGATATAAGGCGGTGTTACAGGAAATATTTAGGTGCAGAGTGTGAAACGAGACGGGCAGGCCTGGACGGGGCCTGCCCGAGGAGGAGGGTAGATGAATAGTTTCATTTTACCCATGGTTCCTTACTGGACCCGATTGTCCAGATTGGTCCTATTTTCAAGATAAGACAGCGTAAAGCGTTTTTCAAATGGCGATGGGCCCAAGAACTGGACGATGTGCTGAGCTAAGTCCTGACTCAATTACCAATTTTGTCAATTCAAGAACCGGCCAGGATAAATTAATCCAGGAATTGATGTTTGGATTGCATATAGAAAATGTTTCCTGCCTCTCGTTTTTCGTATATATAATCAGCCCGATGCACGATAGTCGAAAAATCATTCACATCGACATGGACGCCTTTTACGCATCTGTGGAACAACGGGACAATCATGAGCTAAAAGGCAAGCCAGTGATCGTCGGTGGCGATCCGCAGAGCAGGGGAGTGGTGGCTGCCTGTTCCTATGAGGCCCGCAAGTTTGGGATTCACTCGGCTATGGCCTGTGCCACCGCATACAAACGCTGTCCCCATGCTGCTTTCATCCGCCCTCGGTTTGATGTGTACAAGTCCGTTTCCCGTCTGATCCGGGAAGTTTTTTTAGATTATACCGACCTGATGGAACCGCTATCATTAGATGAAGCCTTCTTGGATGTTACCCAAAACAAAAAAGGTATTTTCTCGGCAACACAGATTGCCCAACAGATTCGGCGGCAGATCTTTCAAAAGACAGACGGTTTGACCGCTTCTGCTGGTGTTTCGTTCAATAAATTCCTCGCCAAGGTCGCTTCGGATGTTAACAAACCCAACGGTATCACTGTAATCACCCCGGAACAGGCACCGGCCTTTATCGATCAGCTTCCCATACGAAAATTTTTTGGTGTAGGAAAAGTCACCGAGGAACGCATGCTCAACCTTGGGATCAAAACCGGCGCGGACCTAAAAAAGTTCAGTTACGATAATTTGGTTAACTATTTTGGCAAAGTCGGCAGTTACTACTATCATATTGCCCACGGCAGGGATGATCGGCCTGTTCAACCCGACCGTGAGCGAAAATCCTATGGAAAAGAAACCACCCTTGACACCGATATTGATGACACAATCCAGATGATGGAAATACTTGACGGTCTTGCCAGGAGAGTTCTTGAGGGATTGCGTCGGGATGAACGCCAGGGCCTGACCCTGACATTGAAGGTAAAATACCATGATTTCCAGTCGGTCACCCGGAGTGTCACTTTTCCGGAGCCAATCTGCGACATCGACGTGATCATGGAAAATGTAAAAAGATTACTTGCAAATACCGAGGCCGGGAAAAAGAAGGTGCGGCTGTTGGGAATATCTGTTTCCAATTTTCTGGGGGGCCAAAAAGAAACTGATGGTTGGGTGCAGTTGCCGTTGCCTTTTGGTGTCGATTGGACCGGATGGAACCAATAGCTGAAATTGCTGAGTTCCAACCGCGTTTAACAAAAAGATAAAACAAGTAATAGATTCAATTTCAGGGCCTCGCTTAACAGAGATGTTATCACCATTTATTCGGAAACCCTCTACACCGTTGATGGGTGGAGTAATCTTCCTTTGGGGCGCAATTATTATGGCAAAGATAAATCGACCACATCACAACTTAATAGTAAAAAGCCAACCACTGTATGATGTGGTCGGCCAATAGTTTTTCAGACCTGTTAGTAGTAGATATCGCGATATTTTACCTCATTTGGAAAACTATTGCACAAACGACGATATCATTTTCCATTTTTTAATGAGCGTGCTCGACCCACTCACTGATTTTCCACCCGCTGTTTTCGCGGACCATTTTAAAATAAACAGCGTATGAAATAATACCCTGATTGAAATCTATACTAACTTGTACTTTTATCTGCGATATTAAATTTTGGATTTGTATATTTAAACTTTCCCCGAGATTCAAGATCACTTCTCTTCATCCCCGAAACAAAACTCTCTTTTGTTAGAGATCTACCGAAATAATCTATTGAACAATTATCTGCGAGACGAGGCCATGTTGTTCACATCATAGTTGTTTCTATTTTCGGTAAATTGAACCAGCAAAGTTTTTATCTCTTTTTCCTCTTCGTTTTTCGGATGGTAATCGTTTAAAGGAGTTCCGCATGCACTTAAAAGAAAAACAATTAAAATTGCTAACCCCCAATTTATGAATTGATTCATTTCCATCTCCCGTTTTATTTTGTAGCTAATGTCAAAAGATAAACGGACATTTTCAGGCTTTTGGTAAATCAAAAGCCCGAAGTTATTGTTCATCGAATACACAGCATACTATAAAAATTTTAACAATTTATTTCAGGTCAAGATTGGTTCGTTTTTTCCCAGTTCCGGCCATGGCCATACCTTTATTAAAAGCCATTGCTAAGCTGTAGAGAAAACACTCAAATCTGATGAAAACTTAAATTAAAGCTATGATTCGTAGCGTTTGAACGGTCAGCGGCAGAAATCAGACACGGGTTGCCAGTGTGCTTGCTTGAATCTTAAGAAATGGAAGAGAAAATGAACAATAGCTATTAGTTATATGTAGAATGGATTTTACTTCAAAGTCAAGGGTCGATTCAAAATTGGAATAATGGAAGGCTTTAATTGTACCAAACACTGTAAATTGTGGTTGATCAAAATTTTATCAGGATTGTGATTACATACAAGTAGGTGCTTATGCATAAAATTATTGCTATTTGGGATATATTGAGACGATCTTAGCAACTGGATTTTATGTAAATTACCCCGATATGTCTTGGTAATCCCCACGATACCATGTGAACCGCTATTTTTTTACAAGATTTGGTCTCTGTTGCCGATTATTTTCGAATCGCAGGAAAATCCATTGATTGTCTGGATATCTGCAAGGTTGTTGGAGACATCCAAATGAATTGCAGGCTGGGAATTTAGTGCGGGGTATGAGACTCATTTTTTCGAGTCGAGCATACGTAAGATGATTTGAGAGAAGAGCCATCGCCGCAAAAAATAATATCATCCATGTAGGAATTATCATCACCACGCTAAAAGACACAGCCGTCCTTAATGCCTCTTCATTGATACCCTGGAGAAACGGTAAACTGGGAACCTGGTAAAACAAGTAAATACTGCCAGCACCGGACCCGAAGAAGGAAACATTTAAGATATTACCATAAATCGATGCATTTTTTGACTGTTGGGGATAGAACCTCGAAAATAATTGCCGAGGCTGATACTTACAAAGGTCGTTTGGAGTAAGCACCGATTTTAGTGACTGCCGATTTGTTAAGTTATCATTTTCGACTTTATTTCATATACACCTCTAACGGTGTGACAAATTTCATAAGACCTTCTTTCCTTAGCGTAACCGGTGTCAATTGGAGGCATCATGTCAATGTGCTCTTTAAGGGATTCTAATAGTTTTTCTGGCTTTTCACTCAAGCCAATTACTTCATAACTTCCAATTATTCCTTCATATTTTCCTGTGCCATGCGTAAATTTTGCGGAGAGCTTATCCTCATTAGCTATTTCATAACCAAGAATCATATCTCCATCTTCGTCCATAATGATAATTTCATATCTACCGTTTCCTTTTTCACGTTTTCCTAATCGTATATCATTCAAATTTGAACCTACTTGTATACCCTCAAGATAGAAAGTAGCTTTGTCCAGAAAATTATTACCCGATTTATTTTCGATAACACCTCTTTGATGAAAATTATTTACATTTGGAAGATTAGAATCACTGTGAAGAGGCATATGAAATCCAAAACTACATTCTACATATTCAAAATTATTTTGAGCTTGGGCTGTTGTAAAAAGACTTAATAATATTAAAGATTGAAGGCCAAAAAATCGTAAAATTAGTGAAATTTCTAATCGTTTCATTTTGCCCTCCGGTTGAATTGATAATCACAATAGTCTTTTCCCTTTAAGCAACAACACCTCCTAACCTCAGCTTTTCGGAAGGAACATGAGCCGTTGATGCATTACAGGTATCAAAATACAAAAGTCATTCTATTTCTTCGTCATAGTTGATTTGGCTTTTTCATTGGCATCCATCGTAATCGTTTTCCCATCATCACTTATTTTCCCGACTGCATCTATCGGACCCATTCCAGTCATTAATTGTAGCTTTTTAATGCCATTCTTATCAAGCTCACCACGAAGAGTTTCACTACCAGCGGGATGGTAAGTTGTAGCCTTTAATCTAATTCCAACAAATGAACCACCTTCTTGCTTAATTTCGGTAATTGTAGAATATTTTCCATATTGGCTCCATGATCCATAGTTTTCTATCTGAGTATCCCATTCTCCGCTTATATCGACAACCTCATCACCGTTAGGTAACTTTACCATTTTCTTTTCCTGCGCTTGAACCACGCCAATCCATGCAAAAAAAGCAATGGAAAGAAGAAAAAGTAACGTGTATTTTGTGGTCGTCATAGATCCGTCTCCCTATATCAAATTATATTAAACCAATTCGATAGGTTTATTCACAGTAGCTTAGGTTCATTTTAGAAGATGGAAACCTGATCACTCAACGAATTGTCTATCTGGATCTTCCATTCCCGGTGTAAAAATAGATATAAACACGAATGGCTCAGTACCAACCTGTTTTGTAGTATGGGTTTTGCCCACGGGGTTGAAGTGGACACCTCCAGGCTTAAAATCGACCCATTTATCGTTGATGTACAGTTGCCCTTCACCTTTAATTGCATACAACGTTTCGTTGTGGGTTCTGTGAAAGTGAGGTTTCAACCCCGCACCTTCAATCGATCGTATCAGAGAGATCGTTGCAGCATCATTGTCCGCGATCTTGATTATTTGAGCTTTCTGACCTGATGGTAAGGGATTTTTTTCCAGTAGCTCATCTATTTGAGAAAATATCTGTGGACGTTTTTTCATTTCACAGGAATTCGTTATATCGCCGACATATGAAACATCTAATTTTTTTCTTCTTTTTTTAAAAACACACGTAAAATCCTTTTTTCTAGCATTGAATTTAAGCGTAGGGGGTGGGTCGGGAAAAAAATCAGCGTCTATTTCATATTCTTTACGACCCTCATCAGCTAAATCAACAATGTATGTAATGCGAGCTTTTGATTTTGCCTCATCAACCTCATGAACAACTATTGTTGAGCGATCGCCCCTATTACCTGGCCATACAGCACTCCATTCGCCTATAAGGTCCTGGTATTTTTCATTAGAGGCATTTGCTATCTTGTGGGTAGCGCAAGGGAATAAAACTAAAGCGATCACAATGGTCATAAAAGCAATGGTGGTTGTCTTTCTGGTTAGCATTGTACCCCCCTTTCCTTGAGAATGGTTGTTTAAAATTGTTGTCACTCGTAGGAACCTGAGCTACCAAAGGGGACTTCAGATAGGTGCAAATTTCACATAAGGATCAGGTTGGGCTTGCGCTTCAAACGCAATATGCGGTGGGACCGGATATAATAAATTACCTAACACAAAAGGTTGTGTCAAATTAATTGTACAGAATAAGATATGTTAATGTCACATTGTGACATTCATCGTATCGACTGAGGCGGCAATACTAATGGGTGGGCAATGTGGTGATACATTGAGATAACCGCTATCTCTGTAATATACAGATACCATCATGCTTGGATGTTCGGTCAAGTAATTTTCGTCAACCAACACCTACCGATTTGTCGGGTATGGATTTTCTGTCCTTTAGTTTCCATAGATTATCAGTGTACCGTCTTATTCAATAATGTTCCACAGTAGACACACGAATCTCGCTTAGCCTGCTGCACCAGCCCACATTCAGCGCATACCAACCCATCTACCGGTATCCTCGGATTCTCCGTATCAACGAAAACACACTCACCACGATCATCAATTTCAAAACTGATTTGGCAATTGGGGCAGATCGTTTTACCAGGTTCACTATCAATTTCGGTTTTTCGGCAGAAAGGGCAGATCATCAGTATGCCCGTTTTCCAGGTATCACTCCCCTAACCCCACCTCTTGGATTATCTGTATCGCCATTCCTCCTGGGAATCAGATGGAAATGAACATGGAATATGGTTTGTCCGGCAGATTCTCCATTGTTCACACCGATATTATATCCATTGATGGAGGAATCTTTCTTAATCATCTGCTGCTTCATAAATTTTAGCAGGCTATCCACATCCCGTCTTTCAGCATCAGAAAGATCGAAATATTCAGGTGCGTGTCGCTTGGGAATCACCAGGAGGTGTCCTTTGGTGACGGGGTAGCCATCCTTGATAGCTACTACCGAATTAGATTCCTATATGATCCTGCCTTTGATATTTGGGTAACAGAATTTACATTCAGGAATCGATTCAGGAGGCATGTCATTACGGAAATCAGTGCTATCCTTATTCCCCTTCTCTTGATTGCATTTGGAACAGAGGACTTGTAGATTCTCCCACACATTCTTACCGCCCTTCGATTTGGGTATGATGTGGTCAACGTCAAGTGGGCGTTCTTTCTTGGTCGCACCGCAATTGGCACACCTACCTGCCCGATTCCTTTAACACTCTGTATCGCAGTGATCCTGGTATGGGATCCGTATCAAGTAGCCGGTATCCCCAGAGATCAAGTCCACGTTCAATGATGAACTGCTGAAGTCGCTTCTCACAAGACATTACTACCTGTGCCTTCTGTTCAAAGGTTGAGCTGTTTACAATTCAGCGATACAAGCTCCCCCTCTTTCGAGATGACACCACGTTTTTTTAAGACAGGTACCGGCATTTTGTTGATTCTATCTTCATAATATCGGATTTGACTTTCATCTTGGGCGAGGAATCCGTGGGCAAGCTGTCGGATAGTTGCCATTCCACCAGCTTCAACCAAAATTCGAAGCAAGAGAGGTTGATAGATGTGGGACATCCGCATTCGATTATCGATGAAGTCAATCAGATCTTCAAATTTCATTGATTTTTCCAGATTCGATAAAACCTGTAGCAGAGTCTATTCCGTATTTCGCCAGTGATCATATGAGGTTAGGCTCCGTTGATTTTGAGAGTTAACTCGTTTTCAATACCTCAATCCATTGTAATATTCAATACAAAGCAAATACAAACCATCTTTACAGCAACCTTTGACAAATACAGATTTCTTGGGATAGGCTCTCAGAGCGTTTATCCCTTTACGAAGAATATGGGTGCCGTTCACCCAGTAATTAACTCGGTCGTTTCATCGAAATCACATTATACTGGTAATCCTATGTTCTGCCCAAAATGTCGTGCTGAATACCGTGATGGTTTCCATACTTGTTCAGATTGTCAGATCGATTTGGTGGAAACACTACCTACATTACCGGAACCTGAATTCGTAAATTTTAATGAAATATTAGCAACCTACAACCCAGCAGATGTTGTTTTCTTGAAATCATTACTTGAAAGTGAAGGTATCCAGTATTTCTTCAAAGGTGAGCATTTCATGTATATGCGACCACTTGCTGACCCGGTAAGGTTGATGGTGCGGCAAGATCAGGTGGACGAAGCCTTGGAATTGGTGAAGGATGTGAAATTATCGGTGACTGGGATCAGTATGGGTGAAAGATCGGATGATGAGGAATAGACTTTCATTTTTCCTTAACATGTTTGAATTCACAATAATGACATTCAGGTCAAAGTATCGTCTGGGAGCATGGTATCGTAGATTATTGGTGCCACATTCGCCAGTGATGGGTTGGAGAGTACCAGAGTGTTTGGTTGAGAGTTGACAATTATACAGGCACGATGCCTATCAAAATTCCGGTTTGATTATCATTTTTTGTTATTTGGAAGACGCTTACGTTTCAGAAAATCAGCAATACACTCCTCCATAACACTCTCTAATGCCCCCAATTCTTTTGCCTTAGATAGAGGGTCCATATACTCCAAACATTCTTCAAATGTCATTCTGCCATTTGCTTTACGGTAAAGCCTTTTTACAGGCTCACCCAGCTGCTGAAGAAATTTCTCCAAATCCAGTTTTGTATTCTTTTGATTCTTTTGCACCGCTACACCTCCTACGCACAAACACAAAGAAATCGCACTACGGCTAATAAGACCATTTTTTAAGAGGGTGGTAATTAATTGAGTATCCTGCATGACACCATTTGTTAAAACAGTCCCCAATCGAATACCGGAAAGGCCGCTTTCGTTTATCAGTTATCACTCCTTTTCTAGCTTCGCCTCCTCAATAGCCGCTTCAAGCGCAGACTTCACAGCTCGCAGCCCATTGTCCGGATTTAATTCGTCCAGTTCCATCAGTAATGCAACAATTTCGCTTATGGTCGGTTTGTTGGTCGTTTCATTTGCTTCGTTCATGAATCGCCCCTTTTCGGTGAGCTGAGTCCATCACTATCGACAAGTTGGGTAATCGTCATTTTAGTCTTTCATCATTTGTGGGCTTGACCTATCGCATGTTTTGAGAGATTATTCATAACTATCAATTTTTATTTCAGATCATCGTCGAAAAATCAATATCAATGACAGAATCTTACAAGGTCAAATATTGATGAATTCATGTGCCTCTTCACGCTTACGGTTCATTAAGAACAACTTTATCTGTCTCCCATCTCTGTTTCTCCTGCTACTCGCATCCACAACCGCCTATGCAGATACCTACAAGGTAATCCGCGTCTATGATGGCGATACCATAACGGTCATGATGGACGGTCAGAAAGAATCCATCAGACTCATCGGTATAGACACTCCTGAAAAATCCAGAAAGAAAGGTCAACCTGGGCAACCATATAGCCAGAAAGCAACTAAATTCCTTGCTAGTATGGTCCTGAATCAGGATGTGGCCATTGAATCCTATGGGACAGATCGATATGGACGTGTCTTGGGTGTGGTCTATATCGGAAGGACAAACGTCAATCTGGAAATGGTCAGGAAAGGGTATTCTGAGGTATATCGCGGTAAACCAGCTAAGGGATTTGATAATGATCCATATTGGAAAGCGGAAGCACAGGCAAGATCTGAAAATCTGAATATCTGGTCTTTAGGTGACGATTATATAAGTCCGAGAGATTGGAGACGAGGGGTTAGATGAATTTATACGCGCGTGATAAATTTGTTGACCTCACCACCAAGTAATGATGGTATCTGTATTGAGGGGTTAATGATCGCAATTTTTCCAAATTATATAGGTGATTGATGTGCTCTTCAAAAAGACCACCAAAGTTATCGGATTTTCATTCTATTTTTATGCCACAAAGTAGTATATTAAATTTGTTGTTGACAGAAATTATAAGTCAGAATATTCTAATATAGAATTAATAAAATTATTGGTCGACTTTCACTACTGAATGCTCAATCTATCTTCCTTTCTCTTGCTTTAGTCCCATATTAGATGCTGCTAAGCTCCCTCGTTAAAATCCAATATTTATAAAAATATCTACAAATATATTAGCGCATTATCTGATTTTTGAGGTAATTTATAAATGGGAATTTGCCGTATCTTTAGTCTATTATTGATTTGTCCACTTTTATTACTAAACTGCGGAGGGGGTGACGAATCCTTATCCATCCAACAATTTAAACACCTACTATATAGACGTAGATGGTGATGGATTTGGTAATAAAGACAACTCAATCGAGTCTGAATTGGAGCCTCCAGATACCGTTTTAGATAACTCCGATTGTGATGATGAGAATGATGATATTCATCCAGAGGCATTAGAAATTTGTAAAGATGGCATCGATCAGGATTGCAATGGATACATAGATTGTGAAAAATTAACACCGAATCAAAAAATTTTTGATTCAGTCGATAGTGAAGAATGGAATTATTATGAATTAGATATGCCACCAAATGGGTCGGCTGAAATACAGTTTAAATTGGAAAATATATCTGGTTATGTCGACTTATATGTCAAAAATGGGAGCAAACCCACAATAGATGATAATGATTGTTATGTTTATTACCTATCCAACACTTTTCTCGACTATTGCACTTTTGAAAATTATTGGTGAGAATATATGGTATATAGGCGTATATGGTTATATTGATGGTGAATACGAATTACATTTGCCGATGATACTTCCAGTTTGGTATAAAGATTTTGATAACGACGGGTTTGGAGATATAGATAAATTTTTATTGAATCGTATTCACAACCAAATAATTATGTTCAAGATAATAGCGATTGTGATGACAATAATATAGAAATTAACCCAGATGCTATCGAACTTTGTGATGATGATATAGATCAGAACTGCCGATGGCTACATTGAATGCCCGACTTGGTATTTAGACTAATGATGGTGATGGATTTGGTGATCCAAACGACTCAATAAAAGATGCGTTACAGCCTTTGCCAGAACATGTTTCTGACAACACAGACTGTGATGATAATAATGAAGTGTATAAATCTGTAAGAGTAAAGGAAGATTGCAACGATAATATAGATAATAATTGCAATGGTAATATTGATAATGATGATCTCGACTGCTACCGTGGTATTTAATTGCTGTGTCTGTAATTGTTCTTCTATACCCTTGTAACACGTGTTCGGGATCCTGTTTCAAGTTGTACACCAACTTGCTATCAACTTTCTTGTAGAAATAATTCAAGTGGAGAATTGGTTTCTTTCTATCCCTGCAGTAATTAAAAATATAATTTAGAATTAACTACGCTATATATTTTAAAATTTTATAAATATGTTAATAATTATTATGCAATCAATAGGGTGCTTTTAAGAAATTAAGACCTTCATTAATTTTAAAAGTTTTTTTTTTAATTTTCACATTTTCATTTATAATTTTTTTTCCGATTATTCAAGCTGAAAATGCTGAGTATAAAGGTATTAATAAATGCGGTGGAAGGCAATTAGAAGTGCGCTTTTTATATGATCTCCTCAAACTCTGTTATTACAGAATTTGAGGTAACTCATTCTTGTATCCCAGGACTAAATGATGGAAAAGGCAATATAACGGATAAACTCAGGGGCACGATAGAAGTTAAAGACAATAAATTCATGATAGATTCTTTTTTATTAAAGGGTATAAGATATTGTCAGACGGGAACAGCAAGTGGCAAATTTTTAGGAGACATACAGTACATTCAGGCTGAATGCGCTGATAAGAAATCATATAAAAACTGTAGCGAATGGACAGCAAAAGTTAACAAATGAATTAGATACAAATCAATAATAAATATTTGTACTATTGGACTATGATATTTTAGGTTGATGTAAAAATGAAAAATAAGCTATTTTTTTATATATTTTTCGGGTTAATAGTACTTTTGTTTTATATAGAAGCAGCTAATGCAAAGATTGTTCATAATAAATTAGATTCAAAACGATATACAGATCCAAAAGGTTATTTTAAAATCGTTCCACCCCTTAACTGGCACAGCAAACGAATACCCTCTGACTCCTAGAGAAAGGTTGCCTTTATTACTCCTGAAGGTGAAGATTGCTTAAGAATTCTTGTTGATATTGTTGAATTCAGGTCTATTGAAGAATTGATAGTTTCCTGTAAAAGAATTCAAAACCGTATTGGTATTAAAATGAATATTCAACAAATCTTTTTTAACGGATTACCTGGGGTAGTACGGTCGTTTGTGGCAAAGGGAAATAAGTTTTTAGTATATGACTTTTTAATAGGATCTGCAAATCACAATATTATGTTTTCAGGCCCTCCACATCTATTCAATAAATAGTAATCCTCAATTGTTTCCGAAAGTATAAAAACTTACGAACCTATAGTACGAAAACTTCTAAATCTGATCTCAATAAAAACCAAGCAGCAAAAAAGCTTCGATTGGCACAGATTGCGAGAGACTATGGCAATCAGCAACTTGCATGTGAATATATTAATGAAGGCTTAGAATTCGATCCTAGTAACGAAGATTTGCTAAAAACTCAAAAAAGAATTAAAGAAGCCTACATGCCAATGAACGAAATACAAGAGATAGTTAACAGACAAATTTAAATCCCAATAAAATCATCTACTCAATGATCTGATAAAGTAAAAATAATCCTTTCAACAAAATTTCACAATTAAAAGTAAAATTATAAGTATGACATAATTAATCACGATAGAGTAGTTATCAGTGGTGAAAATCGTTTTATTGAATTATTAAGTATCCTCCTTTAATATTATCCTTTTTTTGCAATTAATCTATCTGGATATCCATAAAGCTGAAGTCGACCGCCCCATATATTTCATGGGCGTACGACATATACAACAGTCGCATCGCCCTTGATAAAGCGACGAAGGCAGATCCGCCGCTCTTCCTCGATATCCCCATTCTTGTGGGGCAACACCCCTTCCACCATGCCGACGACAAACACCACCGGGAACTCCAATCCCTTGGATTTGTGGATGGTCATCAATGACACCCCGTTCAGGTCGTTGCTCATTTCGTCCTTGAACGATTCGGTGTAGTTCAACAGCGACTGGATATCGCTGTATTTGTTGGCCGTCAGCTGAAGCTGGTTGATGTTTTCGATCTTGCTGTCATCCGGGCTGGGGACATCGTCCTCGGTGATGTATTGATCGTAATCCAGCCCTTCCCGCAGCAGATAGATCATTTCTGATGGTCCGATATGTTTGGCATCCCGTATCAACGGATCAATCAATTCGATAAATCTCCGGACATTGTGCCGGACATACGGAACTTCAATGCGCATTGATTTCAGTCCCTGGTAAAGGCGAATGCTCTTTTGATCCGAATATTCTTCAAGTTCATTGATGAACGTGCGCCCGATGTACCGATTGGGGATATTGATGATGCACCTTAATGCCTCGTCCCCCTCTTCCGACAATGGATCGTTGATGAATCGAAGGTAATCCAGCAGAATTTTGACCTCCATCCGCTGGTAGAATCGGGTCCCGTTTTCAATATGATACGGAACATGGTGCTTTGAGAAGGCCTCCTCAATCGGCTGGCTCTGGTTGTTGGCCCGATAAAGAACGGCAATATCTTTGTGGGCACACCCCTTTTCAATCAGGTCTTTAATTTCATTTACGATTTTCAGAGCTTCGTCCTCTTCATTGGAAGCCTCCAGTACCATCACCTGATCACCGTCACCGTTATTGGCATTCAGTGACTTATCGATCTTTCGGACATTGTGACTGATCAGGTTCAGACAGGCTCTCAGGATCTGGGGTGTTGACCGGTAATTTCGGTCAAGTATGAACTGCCGGCTGTCCGGATGCACCTTTTTAAAGTTCAGGATGTTGCCGACAGAGGCGCCGGTGAAACGCATAGATCGATTGCCAATCGTCTCCGCAGTTACATAAAGACTGGTTCCATTACCGTTACTTTTTTTGACCAGCAGGTTCAATATTTCCATCTGGGTGGGATTGGTATCTTGGAATTCATCCACCAGAATGTGTTTATAGACATCCTGGTATTTCTGTTTAATCTTCTCATCTCCTTTCAAAAGCTCATAGGTTTCAATCAGCAGATCGTTGAAATCCAGAAGCAGTTTGGTTCTTTTATCCTTTTCATAGGCTTCATAGACTTCGGCAATTTTCAACATGGTTTCATCGCCTTCGTACAGGTGACAAAATTCCTCGACCGAAATCAGGTTGTTTTTAGCCAACCCGATCTCCCGAATGACCAAACCAGTTGGGATGTTCCGGATCCGTTTCTTTTTCATGATCTGTCGGATAAATTTGATTTGATCCTTGCCATGCAGAATCTCAAAAGTGCGACCTTCGTTTCTAAGCAGGCTGTGACAAAAGCTGTGAATGGTAGACAGATTCACCCTGGATGCTTGATCGTTCAGAACAGGGATCAATTTTTCCCGCATCGCCTGTGCGGCATTACGGGTGAATGTCAGTCCCAATATGTTCTCGGGAGCGACACCGTTGTTTACCAGGTTTCCAATCCGGTATGTCATGGTGAGTGTTTTGCCTGAGCCAGGTACGGCGACCACTGATGCAATGCCGTTTTTAAATTCAGCAGCGGCTTTTTGTTTTTTATTCAGTTCGACCATTTTTTCCTCCATATCCTTCGCTGAACCACTGATCACAATAGGGGTCCTTGAATTCGCAATAGGGACACTTCCAACTGGTATCGTTGGGTATAAAGACACCCTTTTTGATACCGTCCCAAACTTTTATGATTTTGCGGACAGCCCGATGCTCATCCAAGTGATTGCGGAAGGTGTAATATGATTTGAATGCGGGAACCTGAGTTTTAATCAGGCAATCGATTCGCAACAGGATCTCACGATCCTTATAGCCGTTTGACCGTGCAGCGATCTGATAAACAGTCAACTGCAAATTTTTATCGATCTGACTATTGCTGTATGCCCTGGCGCTGGTTTTGTTTTCAGTGATGACAATGGTTCCGGCAGAATCTTCCTCCACCAGATCCATGACGCCAATGATCGGAACGTCAAGACCATCGAAAGTGATGGAGAACGGTTCCTCGATTGCGACAATGGTATACAGATCTTTCGGAAGGATGCCTGTGGTAGGCGGCTATTAACGCTTTTCCGCCGCTCAGAATACTGTCGTAGCTGTTTTTCTTTGAATACTTTATGAGACTCTTTATTTTCAGCAGCACTTTTCCAGTATTGACCAAACAGGTCACACAGATCATCCGATGATAGCAGTTTCCCAATCAATCTTTCCTGATGGAAATCCGCCAACACGCGATGGACAGTGATTCCGTAGACCAGGTTGTCGCTGATAAACTGCGGTTTCAATTTGTCTATTTTTGAGAATTTGTATTGGAGACCGCATTCCATATATGAATTGATCGATGAATGCGATAGATGCGGTTTCTTCCTAAGCTCCTTAATTTCCATAACTATTTCTCCTTTAGGTTGATATACGGAGGCAGGACGCACCATTGCAGTGCATCTTTTGCCTCCGATTATATAAGGTGGGAATAGATTGATTGGTGGGTCAGGCAGCTTGTTGCAGATTTCTGATAAATTGGGCAGCATCTTTAGATGTAAGATCCGTCAATTCAACGCCATAGGCCTCTTCGACCATTCTTTCAATTTCCTCTTGGTCGATACCACGGCGTTTGCTCAAATTGAGGATAGCCGTTTTCTGAGCGATACTGATCTTGGGTTGATCCTGAGACTTGAGAATGGTGTGACCTTGTTATTGGATTTTTTGGGATTCTGGTTTTCAGTTTTCGGTGGTGGTTTTTTAGCAGCCCGTTTTTTACCTTTCGGTTTCGGACTTGCGGCACCGATCACTGAATCCAGGTCACCAAGTTCTTCTAACGCTGTGTAGGATGAACCTACTAAGTCCCTTAAAGCACGTGCTTTCGCACGTGTTGCCGCCATGCGTAATACATGTTCAGCAATTTGTTTGTTAACGTTTTTAGGATTTGCATCGCCGATTTCAGTGAATTCTTCACCATCTTTTGATTCAACGATTGCTCGGCAGATTCCTTCCATACCATTGTCTTTGGTTGGGAACTGCACAGCCTCGACGATAATTCCTTTTAAACCTTTCTGATGGGCAAGATCCAATAGACCGGCGTACAGTACGAACTCTTTCCCTTTGATTGTCGTAATGAACCGTTCATCCAAGACCGGATGAATTGGTCTTTATTTTCAGCCATAAATCAGTAGCTCCTTCTAAATGGAATATCGTCGTCATCTTGATTCGTCACTGTCGAAGCCACGGCCATCGGTTTTGATGAACTCAATGGATCTGGCGATCAGCTTGATAGCATGGTTCGTTTTTCACCTATCATCGGTTTCCCATTGATCCATATCCAAGCAGTGCCCAGTGATACCGACACGGGCCCCTTTGTGCAGATATTTTACAGCGACTTCGGCATTCTTGTTGAATGCCGCAACACTGATCCAGTTGGTTTTCTCCTTTTTGGTTGATCTAAATGCCAGTGAGAAGTTCACGATGTGGGTACCATCAGATGGGGTATAGAACGACTCCGGATCTTGACCCAGATTTCCGGTTAATACGACTGTGTTCATAGACAATCTCCTTATCAATTATTGTGATTATTGTAATTGTGATTGAGATGGTGGGTTGTTATGCGGCAGGATATAGTGAGGTGGGAACAGTTGAATTACCCGATTGGTTTCACAACTATCCCGTTCCATCAGCTCCTTTTTGAGGTGGATGGCCGTATCCAATGCCTGATGATAGGCATATAAGCAGACCTCACATCATCCTGGATTGAATTACCATTGCGTTTGGTTTTGGCATGCGCCAGCAGATCATCCAGCACCCTCACGATGATTGTGTTTTTGTTCAGTCCAGCCATAATAGCTCTCCATTGTCAGCTTGCTAAACGAATTTTCCTTCGAGGTATCTCCTCGATCGCCAGATCAACAGCATCTTTCAGTTCATTCATGCCTTTTTGCATTTTTTTCCGAAGGACATCATTATATTGCATCGAATACGACGATGCCCCCGAGACCACTTGTCTGGCTTGATCCGCAAGCTCAATCAGCTTTTCATCATCGAATACGTTTCTGGTTGAAAACGAGTCCAAGAATTCATGCAGCTTATTGAACATGCTGGTTTTCAGCATCTTCGGTTTTCCGTCGTTGCCGTTCATGCGGTCAGTCAAATGGGTCACCAATTGGCCGAACTCTTCACGCAGCGCCGCCATGGCCAGTTCCCTCGTCTCTTCCATGAGAGATTGGAACTTGTCCTTCTCACGCTCATAGATCGCTGGGTTCAGCACACTGGTTTTGCCCGGCAGACCAAGGGTCAGGTAACGGTGTTCAAACCGAAACTTGACTCTGATATCTGCCGGATAATCAGTTTCATTGAACAGATCACCCAGAACCGTTTTGGCTTCTTCACGGGCTTCACCGTAGATGGCTTCAAACTCTTCGACCTTGTTCCAGAAGCGCTCTTTATAGAACTGCAAGCGTTCATCGATGATCGACAGAGTATCTTTGGGGATCAGGTACAATGAGGTCACCGGAAACGGCAGTGCAAACTTGATGCTGTGGTTACGGCTCTGATGGACGGATGTCTTGATGGGCCCGAGCAATTCGGGATTGATCAGATATTTGCGTCCCCTTAGCCAATCATTGTTTTCGCCCAGTTTTTCCGCCAGTACGGCCTGGTTGAGCACACGGCTGCATTGCCAAATTGATGTTGACAGTTGCACCAGACAGGCTTTCTTGAAAACAGTTCTTGTAATTTTTCATTGATGTTGTTCCTTTCATTTGATTGTTTTACCCGCACAGATTCAGGTATTTTTTGACCTTCTTTTTTCCTTGGGTGTAATATGCCGGTGTGAGATGGCGGCACACTTCAGACCCAAGCAGGTCTTTCAGAAATTTAGATTCTTCAAGACATGCTTTTCCTTCAAATCCTCTGGTCTCAAGACGCACTTCACCGTCTTCAGAGACCTCGATTACGATCTCTTTCAAGGTTATGACCCTCCTTTCAAATGTTTTTATCAATTTAATGGGCGTCGAATTGGTACTGCAGGGGATGATCTGATATGAACAGGTGGGATTAGAGAGTGAGGGTCAGTCGGATGGATTTTGGTTTGATGCTTTCATGAGGACTTTCATTCCCTTTTTCCTCGAGCCTCCTTTCGGATCTTTTCAACAGTGTAGATCTGTTTCAGTTGCCGGCGTCTTTGCCGATATTTTTTCCAAGACCTCCTTTGATCCATTAATCATATAGCAGGATGTAGGATTTCCCTTTCCTGACGACACCGATTTCGTATTTGGCACCAGGAACTTGGATCGCATGATCGCATTTACCCAGTTCCTCTTCAGTGATACCTTCGGGCAAAGGACTGTCTCCTACCCAGCGGCCATACCATTGGTAGGATTTCTGATTTTCACGGAACTCGAATCCCAAGCCGTTTACAGGCGGTTCTTTAAGGCTTCCAGATCCTTGATTTCCAGTTCAATCTTACTGAAATATGACTCATGTCATTCACCTCCTTTCTTGTTTATGATGCATGTTTACATTTTTCAGTTTACGTTGTCCTTTGGGTTGATCCTCAGGGGTGTTGGCCCGTCTTGCACGGTTCTTCGCCCAATCTTTGAGCTTTTGCATCTCTTCTCGCATGGTTCGACTGAGCGGCACGATCGCTTCAAACGCTGCATCAAGACCGTCATACAGACTGTCTTTGGCCAATTGTTCGATCTCAGCGCCAGTCCAACCGGCAAGTTTCTGTTCGCATAGCTGATCGGAATCTTCGTATTGTATTTGCGGTTCATGATCTTGATAATCTCGACCCGTTCAGGGGTTGATGGGCAATCTATGAAAAACGTGGCATCAAATCGTCCGGCTCGAACCAATTCCGGGGGCAGTTTAGAAATATCGTTGGCGGTCGCCATGACCATAACGGATGTCTGTGTTTCCTGCATCCAGGTCAAGAATGCGCCGAACATATTCGCGGTGGTACCAGCATCAGTGTCGCCACTACTGCGAGTACCAGCAAATGCCTTTTCGACTTCATCGATCCAGATGACACTTTCGCCAAATGCATCGATGACTTTTAATGCGGATCGCATCTTTTGTTCGGATTCTCCGACCAGCGATCCTTTTAATGCTCCAATATCCAATCGAATGAGAGGCCAACCGAGTATGTTTGCGGTTGCCTTACTTGTTAATGATTTTCCAGTTCCGGGAATACCCACCAGGATAACACCACGCGGACGAGGTAGATTTTCATTACCAGTTTCAAACGCTTTAGCTCGATTGGCTATGAACTTTTTTAACTGATTCAAACCTCCCACGTCCTTGAGGCTCTCCGGTGTCCAGAACTCCAATAGGCCAGAGCGCCGAATCATTTGAGATTTGGCTTCAGATACAATTTGGTGCAACTTGGATACCCCTTTTTGATGAGGGATAAGGCGAAGGCGGTTTCTGCTTCAAATTCAGTTAAACCCTTGGCCACTCTTGACGCCCGCTTGTTGGGATTGACGTTGACACTTTTACATAAATCGACTTGAAGCGTGTGAAGGGCTTCTTCGTCGGGTAGCGGGAGGTCAATAATTGTAAAGAACTTTTCTACTTCCGGGGTTAATTTGATTAATGGTGATATCATCACCAAAGCATTGCCGATGCCTTTCCATACGGGGTATTCCATTTTGAATTGCCTGTATGACCTCTGGTATTTCAAGGAACAGGTGCAGATTATCTGCGATCAGAAACAGCATCTCGGTAAAACCGAGCCAATTGATTGCTTCGACAGGGTCTTTAATTTCTTCAACGATCTTGGTTGAATTGGCTTCTCTGATACCGGTTAAACAGTCCCAGTGATAATAATGCCAGCCTTCTGACACTAACAATTGTTCAGCTCGATGTGGCTCTTGGGTGAGTACACAAAGCGCCGGATAACCAGCTTTCAAATAGTCCTGGATCATTAGATGTTCCTTTCCTGTGTTAATGGGGTTGATAGATAATATGAAGTGACAGACTGTGGGATTATTCTGTAGGGAATGTTAATCTGAGGTGGGATGATAGGAATGGAGATAATAACAGAACCGGTTTGTTGAGGCGTCAAACCGGCCCTGTTATTTTATTAGACCGATGAAAATGTTGAGGCATCAAATTGATAGAATCGAATTTGTTTTCACAGTTTTTGATTCCAGTAATTTAACGCCCTGTTTTATTGGTTTGCGACCAATTATTTTATTTTCATCAGGGATATATATTGTTATAATTTCTCTATATGTTGTATGAATATAAAGTAAATTTCCATCCGTTTACGCCGGGGTTTTCTCTAAAATTGATGGGAATAAAATTCTAAATTAGATGGGCAGGTAACCAAATCAATAATAATCGACCATCCCAAAAATTGGGTATTTTTACTTTTCAAATTTGACATCTAAAAATGAAATACTTAAACATCCATATGATGCCAGAAGGATCTATAAAAGGTTTGATCCAAATTTCAGACAACATTCTGTGTTTCAGGCGATGTGTGTTTTGGCCGGCTAAATATTGACCCAGCAGATGGATACGAATTCATGTGTCTGAAAGAAACGAACTATTTATTATATATCTTTAAAAATAATTCTTGATTTTTTTCACTTAATGTTGATTATTGAATAATGTATTGTTTAGGTTATTAATCATTAATTATTTGAAAGGAGTTTTTGAATGCCAGCGAAGAAAAAAGTTGATTACAAGAAATTGCTTGAAATGGTCAAGAGCGGTAAACACCAGGCAGAAATAATGAAAGAACTTGCATTCAATACCGCTGCTCAGTTCAAAAGCCATTATCTTAGTGCTCTGATTGAAGCTGGTAAGGCTCCAGAAATTGTTACAAGCCGTGCTTCTACGAAGTCTACACCTGCAAAGGAAGCCTTCGTCAGCAAGCGTGGTAGTGTGGTTATTGCTAAGGGGTTAATCGAAGAGATGGGGTTTGCTAAATACATTATGAACCGCCAACTACAGTTATCTTGTGAACATGTTAAGAATTGGTTGGCCTTCATTGCTTAGGAAGCATTTAGCACTATCACCATATTTAATATTCGAAACATTATTTTCTTTGTCTATGCTTCCAAGTGAATCTTCGTACGGGCAATCCAGCTTTATTGCATTCTTTCAATAGCATTTTCCATCTCATACTGTGACAAAGTTCGGTAAATTTTCCTTTAATTGAGATAATCGATTAGAAAACAATTTTATGAGAATTATATTCAACGCCATATCCAAAATTAATTTCAATTATCTTCCTATCAGTTTGACATATTCATATTGAAGTTTTTGCTAATCCAAGTCCATCAAACAACATTTTATACAAAAAAATTTATTTGGGTACTATAATTTGTAATTATAAAAATTATAATTATCTCGTTAGGCATATCAATAAAATAAATCTTTATGTTCTTTATGTTATTTTTACATAAACTGTAGGTACTTTGAGGATACATATATTAATATCATAAGAAATCATTTAATTTCAAAATTTCAATTAGCCATTAGGGGAAAGTGAGATCATGTACTGTGTCGCTTGCTTTATAATATTCATAATCGAATGCTGGTACTGAAATGGATAAAACACCATTTTTATACAATTCACTTGCTTTCATAGATAAGTTTTTTTGCCCTCACTTATTGGTAAATATTTCATCATTTCAACATAGATAGATAATCAAATGATGTTTGGATTTAAATGGCAATGTTTTACCTACATCATGAACCACAAATACCGATGGGATAAGATTCCAGACGGAACCGTTAAGTGCACATCGAACCAATATTGCATCTCGTATTTTATCTTCTAATATCGGCACCAATAGTAGATTCTATCCTTATATCTACATCACTATGGTCGACAATCGCCTAAATAAACTACTTCGTAACATCCAACATCTAAAATTTTATTTCTATGATATTGGGTTGGGAATATAGTTTGTTTGATAAAGGCAATATTTTGTAAAAGGTACAAGTTCTTTTTCCCTCCTATTTTGTTTTTTTCTTTTACTAATGTTCTATAGCTACCAAACATAAGTCATGAAGAATGATCCTATGACTTTTCTTCTACAAAAGAGTTATAGCTACTAAATGGAGTTCTCTCTATGACTGTCGATAGCTTATTTTTATAATTACTTTGTAGGAGTATTGAAAACATCCATCAATATATTTTCTTTTTCGTCTGATTTTTTCATATTTAATTCCGATTTGTATTCAACTGCCGCACCATATTTCACGATGATTAATGTCGAGCTCATCGGATTCTATTTTCCTTCTGAGCAGTTCGGAACCGTATATGTAGTGGATTTCCGCTGCTTACGCGCCATTTTTTTCAAGTTTTGTTGAATAAATGTGAAGCAGTTCGTCACTGATAAGCCAAAGCAGTTAGTTACTCAGCTACAGGAACAAAAAAAGCTCACTTGACTTTCCAAATATTTTCCAAATGATTTTCAAGTTAAATGCAGAATAGAGAACTATTATCTTTCTAAACAAAAGGAACACAGAATATGTAGAATGTTCGCAAGCCTGCTTCGAGTTCAAATACCCTTTCTCTAGAAGAAGATTAGTTTCCGAAATCCACAATGATACGCCATATTCAGTAAGATTGGTATATAAAATTTAGCAAATATATTTCAAGGTGTCAAACCAATTCAACACAACATAATTGTCTTGTCCATTTCCCCCCCCCCCCCCCCCCCCCCCCCCCCCCCCCCCCCCCCCCCCCCCTCCCTGTTGTAGCATTTTTACGTTTTGCTTTAAGTGATCACTCCGCACGGCGAGATGTTAAGTGAATTCGACTCGGCGCAGCTCTATGCAGATGTATTGAGATCATCCAAGTTCCGTCAATATTGCAGATATCATAATGGAGGGTTGTCAAGTCAAGTAGATCTAAATTTCGATTATTGTAAAATCATCTTCGTCCAACAACAATTTAAGGAACAACGATACCAGGGCATAGTCTTTGTATGGCTGGCATCCATGCCGCAGCGCAGCTCGTCACAGCTGGATTAGAGGAATGAATAGAGTTCGGCTTTCTTCAGGGCCATGTATGACCTTTACTGTTCACGCGGATAGGACCAAAAGCCAGAGAAGCGACCATTTGCCGCCATCTATGAAATCCAGCACGTGGCTACCTTATTTTCCGTATGCTTTCCAAAACCCGGGAGATTGATCCATGAGACATCGCGTGATTTGACCCGAACTCCTAACTGGTTTGATCAACCCGCTCCTTTAACTCTTTACCGCACTTGAAAAAGGGTAGCTTTTTAGGCTTGATCTTCACCTTCTGGCCGGTTTTCGGATTGCGACCCGTATAGCCTTTGTAATTTTTCACGTAAAATGAACACAGGCCGCGTATTTCCACCCGCTCACCCCGGGACAGGGTATCAGCCATCATGCCAAAAAACGCATCCACAATCGCCTTGGCTTCAAATTTGGTAATTTCCGCCTTGTGGCGAAGTTGCGCTATCAATTCAAGTTTGTTCATCACCCCCTCGCTTTTTTAATCCCAGGAAAATGCATCGGTATCCCGTACTGTCCGGTAGAGTAAATTGTATCAATAGCGGGATTTTGAATTTTATGTAAACAGTCTCTCGATTTTCCAGTAATCTTGCCTAACAAGTCCGGTGCTATCAATCTTCATCGGTTTTTTCGATCCTCCGAGGCTGAGCAACCGAGGCAACGCCGCACCCTAAAATAAAATCAATGGAACACCTCAGCGCATCAGCCAGTCTTACGATCACATCCGTCGTGGTGTGATGGCCGGCTTCGATCCTTTCGAGAAGATCAATGGGTAAGCCCGTCCGCCTTGAAACTTCCGCGATGCTAAGCCCCATATCCTCACGCCAATAGCGCACCCGTTTGCCCATTTCCGGATTGGGAGCCGCCGGAATCATGGGGACATCATTGGTGGAAGCGTCGGAATATGTTCCTTTATGCCCTTTTACCATCGTAACCGGTGGATCGGATGGTTTGTTGAATGTTCGGCCCCATAAAAAATAGTCCATCGGTTTGCGGGTGGCCAAAGAGACAGCCAATATGTAATTCAGAGAAGGGTTTTGCCTGGCCCTGGCGCTATGAATATTGGATACGACATTTATTTTTACACCGATCTTCTCGGCCCAGGCCGTTCGAGAATAACCTTCCATCTCCTTTTCGATACGACGGGTGACCTCTTTAAAATTGATTTTGGTTTTTTTTTTTCATTGAAAATGAATTTTTTCATTGAAAATGAATTTTTTTCTTGACAATTTGTTTTTTATTTATGTAATAATCAACTTAACACGTCACTCAAAGGACTTTAACTCCCACTGATATTCATAACCCTTCTATAATCATTCGATTAAAAAAATAAAATACTAACATCTGAATGTGACAGAAGAAGGACATCATGGTTTAATAATTAATGTAATTATCGTGGGCATAAACGCGCTGACATGATTTCAGAGGCCGATGCTTTCATTGATGCTGAACCGTCCCCCCAAAAAGGCATAATTACTAATTACATTAATAACATTATGAAATCAAATACTGATAATATAAATGCCGGGTGGGCGACCATTAGAGCCGTACAAGCTTTAAAGATTACCATGGCAGAGATCAGCCCGATCATCCCGAACCTGACCGGCACCACGATAACCCGGTCTCGCAGAAAAGGTCGGGATGCCCTGCTCGAAATATAACGTTTTCAAAATGAATTTGAAACCGCAACTTGGGAAACAAAAAAATGGACCTCCTCGACGAACTCGAACAGGAATTCGGTCGATCGCTAACCGCAAAAGAGCTCGCCCAGCTATTGCGCGTCGATCCCCGTACGGTCAATCGGTACGCGAACAGGTGGGGAGGCATCGAGGTGTCACCCAATCGGTATCGGTTTTTTGAAAAATCGATCAAAAGGGTATTTGAAAATGGCTACGATCATCGTGAAGCGGGGCAAGCGGCGCTTCCTAAGCCAGATCATGGTCAATGGCGTCAAAAGGGCCAAGCTGTTTCCGGACACCAGCATGGCGTCCAAACGCGCCGCCATGCAGTGGGAACTCGAAACCAGAAAGCGTCTCGAACAGGAATCGATCGCCACAAGATGTTTGTCGATCATCGTATGGATCGATGAATATCTCGATGAGGTCCAAGCCCGCTATTCGCAAAAAACCTACGATGAAAAAAGAAAGGCCTTTTCCCGCTTCATAAAACATAGCGGTTATGCCATGGAAACTCCGGTTGAAGAAATTAAGCGGGATGCGGTCCGAGGATTTCTCCGGCACCTGTCCAAAAAGATCAGCGGTCACGCGGCCAACAAGGCACGAAAGAATTTAGGCGCCGCCTGGCGCTGGGGGGAACGCAACATCGAGGGCTGGCCCCATATTCCCAACTATTTCTTAACCTGCGAACGGTTCAAAGAGAAAAAATCCGTGCGTTATATTCCCCCTGAAGAGGATTTTTGGAAGATTTACGCCATTTGCGAAAGGCAGGACCAGGTGATGCTGTTGGCTTTTTTCCATCTCGGTGCGCGTCGAAACGAGCTGTTCAGTTTGAAATGGTCAGAGGTCGATTTTGTTCGGGAACAGGTTTACTTGCAAACCCGCAAGCGAGACGGCGGTTTGGAGGGGGACTGGGTCCCCATGACCCAACAACTCTGCCAGGAACTGGCGGCGTGGTCCGAAGAGCGAAAAGCGATGGCGGGTATGGACCAAGAGCATGTGTTTGTCTGTTTGTCAAATACCGCGTTTTGCGACGATTATTATGGGAAGCCGTTTCAAAAACGGCAGCATTTCATGGAAAAGCTCTGCACCAAGGTCGGGGTAAAACCATTTGGGTTCCATTCGATCCGCCACCTATTTGCATCCCGGTTGTGGCGGAAAAATGTTCACCTCGGCCACATCCAACAGCTTCTCCGGCACCAGAGCCCCCGGACCACTGAGCGGTACCTCAAATCCCTCGGGCTTGAGACCGTCAGAAAATCGCTTCAAATGTCATTTAACCCATCTGGAGATGATGAATCTACACGATCTTGATGGTGTTCTTATGTCCACAACTTGTGTCCAAAGGATGAATGGATGAAGCCAGTTGGGTTTGATTTTAACAATGGCACTGAAAGCAGGTTTCATCATGGCTTCACGGCGCCATTGGTGATCGATATGTTACAAGGTGTAGGGTTGGTCAAAGAACCGGTTAAAAGGCATTCCAATTAATTGGGAAGGAGGATCTAAAATGATGACGTCAGAACAGAAAAATCGCTCTCAAGAAATGAATTCTGAGAGCGATTTTATGTCCAGGATTTATGTCCAGGAATTAAATTCTTGCCTTCGAACATATAACCCTTTGATATTATTTGGCGTCCCCAAGGGGATTCGAACCCCTGTCGCCGGCGTGAAAGGCCGGTGTCCTGGGCCAGGCTAGACGATGGGGACGCAAGCATTTTTTTTCTGGTGGGCCGTGTTGGGCTCGAACCAACGACTCTCTGCTTAAAAGGCAGATACTCTACCGACTGAGTTAACGGCCCGAACAAGAAAAAACGTAACTACACGGCCGTCCTCCCTTTGTCAATATGAAATTTTATAATAGGTGAATTTTTGGGGGATCCGAGGGCTGAGCCCTTTGTCCCCGTCCCATCACTTACGCCAAAATTCAGGCACGACCAGGATGATAAGGGTGTAAATTTCAAGGCGTCCCAGCAGCATGCACCAGGAGAGCAGCCACTTTCCCCAATAGGGAATCTGGGCAAAATTTTCGACCGGCCCCACCATGCCGAAACCCGGCCCGATATTGCCGATCGTGGCGGCCACGGCCCCAAGGGCGGTGACAAAATCAACCCCGGTGCCGGCCAGCAGTACGGTGGACATGGCAAACAGGGCCATGTATAGCGCCAGGAATCCGAGCACACTTCTCACGACATCCTCGGGAACCGTTTTCCCGCCGATTTTGATGTGGGTGACGGCCCGCGGGTGGATCATGGAAAAGAGTTCTTTGTAGCAGTACTTGAAGCAAAGCATGATGCGAAGGCACTTCATGCCGCCGCCGGTGGACCCGCCGACGCTCCCACAAACATGCACAGGAAGATGATGATCTGTGACATGGCCGGCCACAATTCATAATCGGCCGTCGCGTACCCGGTGGTGGTCACGATGGAGACCACCTGAAAGGCGGCATAACGCAGGGCCTGGCCGGCATCCGCATATACCGTTCGGTAAATATTCAACCCGACCACGAGGGTCAGGATCAGGCACATGGCCAGATAGAACCGGCACTCCGAATCTTTCCAGAAGGCCAGCGGGCGGCCCTTTAAAATCTGGTAGTGAAGTGAGAAGTTGATGCCGGCCAGCAGCATAAACACAGTGATGACGACATCGATATAGACACTGTCGAAGTGGGCCACCGACGCGTTTTTCGTTGAAAAACCACCCGTGGGCATGGTGGTGAAGGCATGGTTCAAGGCATCGAAAAAGGTCATGCCGCCGACCATCAGCAACAGCGTCTCGGCCACGGTGAACAGGGCGTATACTTTCCACAGAATCATGGCCGTATCGCGGATGCGGGGCTTGAGCTTGTCCGGCACAGGACTGGGCACCTCGGCCTTGTAAAGCTGCATGCCGCCGACACCCAAAAAGGGAAGGATGGCGATGGACAGGACGATGATGCCCATCCCCCCCAGCCACTGAATGAAACTGCGCCAGATTAAAAGGCCGTGGCTCAAGCCTTCGATATCGGTCAGAATCGATGAACCGGTGGTGGTAAATCCGGAGACGGATTCGAAGAACGCATCCACAAATAAAAAGGAGCCGTCGGAAAAATAAAAGGGCAGCGCCCCGAACAGACCGATGGCTGTCCATCCCAGGGACACAATGGCCATGCCTTCGCGCTGGCTCATGGTGTCGGTCTTCTCGTGTCTGAACAAGCCCATTAGGGCGATACCACAAACCAGCGTAATGCCCATGGCTTTGACCAGCGGCATCAGGCTGCGATCCATGGAAAACAGATCGAAGGCCAGGGGAACAACCATGGTCCCGCCGAAAAAAAGGGTCAATACCCCGACGGTGTTGAGGATATAGCGCCAGCGCAATTAAATATACTCCAGTTTTACGGCCAGAATCTTCTCGACACCCGGAATGGCCTCACGGGTGGCAAAAATGATGATCCGGTCGTCCGGTTCGATGACACTGTCGCCGCTGGGGATGATAATGGTCTCCTGGCGGATAATGCCGGCCACCATGGATCCCTTTGGGAAGGCAATCTTTTTCAAGGGCTTGGACACAATATCTGAGGTGGGCAGGGCCAGCGCTTCCATCACCTCCCCCTCTTCGCCTTTAATGGAGATCGCCGAAAGCACCTTTCCCCTGCGGATATGCTGCAGATGGTGTTGATGGCCGACAACCGGGGACTGACCACCTGTTCGATACCGATGGCGGACATGAGGGAAAAGTAACTGAATTTATTGATTTGGGTGATGGTTTTCTTGGCGCCCAGCCGTTTGGCCAGCAATGACGTTAAAATATTGGTCTCTTCGTCGCTGGTCAGGGTCACCACCAGATCGGTGTCATGAATATTCTCTTCCACCAGCAGGCTCTGGTCCGACCCGTCACCGTGGAGCACGACGGTCCGCTCCAATCGCTCGGCCAGAAAATCACATTGGGTGGCACGCTTTTCGATGACTTTGCACGAGAGTGACTTGTCTTCAAGCTGTTTAGCCAGCCGATAGCCGATGCGTCCGCCGCCGACGATCAGCACCCGTTTTACCGGCGTGGCGTGCTTGTCGAAGATGGAGAGGTGTTTGAACAGGTTTTTCTCTTCGCTGATAAAGTAGACCAGATCGCCATCTTGCAGATGGTTGTCTCCCTTGGGGATGATCAGCTGGTCGTCACGAACAACGGCGGCAATCAGGGGTCGGTCTTCTTTGAGAACGGTTGGTAAATCAGCCAGGCGCACACCGGCCAGGCGAGAATCGGGGTCCAGATAGACACCGACAAACTTGATGCGACCGTCGGCAAATTCGCCCACGTCCACGGCACCCGGCACGCTCATGAGCCGTTCGATGGTCCGGACCACCTCGATGTCGGGGTTGATGACCGTATCGATATGGGGTGCGTTTGCCTTGAAGGTGTCATGGTAGCGGTCAAAATCGGCTCCCCGCAGCCGGGCCAGCTTCTTGGTGGTGGGAGACAGGGTATCGGCCATCAGGCAGGCCACCAGATTCACCTCGTCGGAATCGGTAACGGCCAGCATGATTTCAGCCTCACGGATGCCGGCCGCATCAAGGATGGCGGGACTGCTTCCCGAACCGGTGATCGTCTGAACGTCTATGCTCTCGGAGAGGCTTTTAAAGGCCTCCGGATCATAATCGATGACCACCACATCTTTGTTCTCCATTGCCAGACGGCTGGCAATGTGAAACCCGACTTCACCGGCACCCACAATGACGATTTTCACCGTAACACCCTTACCTATGAGCGATTATTGACCTGAGCGTCAGATAACGATGACGTTGCTTTCAGGGGGTCAAACGCCATGAGCACCGAATCGTTTTAAACGATGAACGTCGAAATTGAACGTCCAACGCTGAACATCGAATTATGATGTCGCTGCGCTCTGCAATTAAAAATCCAATGGTTTTCTTTTCAACGGTTTTGATACACGCAACAAAATTCTCAACCAATTCGTCTGGATCATCTTTTCCCATTCAACATTCGATGTTGGACGGTGGATGTTCGGCGTTCATTCGTCCATCTCGTTTTTTTGCCGTTATGCCTTACACCACCGCCAATGCGCTGTCAAACAAAGTGACGCGCATGCTCGAGTACAAGGAGCCGTATCGTGCGTCAATCGTTGGTCATGATTGGCCCCCTCCCCGCGGCAAGCCATGTGGAATGCACTCGGTCTTCCGGTTCAGAAAAATCAGTCTGGTGATCTAAAAATCTGCCTATGGAAGGAACACGGTCAAGGATATGAGAATCCCGGCTCCGATCGCCATGCCATCACGCCAGGTAAAAAAGAGACCGGGAAGGGTTCGGTGCTCGCTGTAGCACCGGGCTTGCATGGCCGCGGCCAGTTCGTCAGCACTTAAAAAGACACGACGGAACAAGGGAATCGTGAACCGCATGAGCCTGATCAGTGGATTTTTTCGTCTTTCGATCCCCCGGGCACGCTGGGCATCTGAAATTTCAGCCCCCTGGAAGAGAATCACCGGCAGAAACCGCACCACCAATCCCACCATGGTGGCCGCCATTTTTTCATCAACGACGGGTATCGGTTTCAAATACCAGACCATTGCGGCCCGGATGTCAGCGGTCCGCGTGGTGGCCATCAACAGCACCCCCATGAATACCACCAGCAACAGGCGCCAGCACACGATCAGCGCCTCTCCGACAGCGTCTGCACCGAGGGTGGGCGTCCATCCGCCGGTAAAAGTTATCGCTCGAACACCGAAGACAACGCATAGAAAGAAAAGGAAATACCGGGTTTCAACGATCAGCCGGCGAAGGCGTAAACCGGCAGCCTTAACGCAAAACATCATCACGACGGTGCAAAGCGTCAGAAAGATCAGGTGTCCCCACAGGCTGGCCAGGCTGAGCCCGATGAGCAGGGCCTGCTTGGTTCGGGGATCCAGCCGGTGGAGCAGCGATTGGCCGGGCCTGAAGCCGATGGTGGTCAGTTCACCCATGGCTGGATTCCTCGGCCCAATTGCACGGAACACGGCGGTCGGATGCCGTATCGCTCAATGCCATCCATCACCTCGGCAGGAATGCCGTCGTTGACGACACGTCCTTTTGCCATGACCACCAGCCGCTGGGCATGGGCGACGACCTTCTCCAGGTCGTGGGTGGTGATGATGATGGTGTGGCCGTTTTTATGAAGGTCGAGAATGGTATCCAACACCCGGCAGGTGGCCGGATAATCAAGGTTGGAAAACGGCTCGTCCATCATCAGCACGCGGGGAGCCATGGCCAGCACGCCGGCAATGGCCAGACGACGTTTTTCACCACCGGAAAGATGGTGGGGCATTTTATTTTCAAACCCGGAAAGATCAACGGCCGCCAGCGCCTGGTTTACCCGCTGGTTGATCTGCTGCCGCGCAAATGAGAGGTTTTCCGGACCAAATGCCGCATCATCATATACAGTTTCACCGACAATCTGGCTGTCGGCATCCTGAAATACCAGACCCACCAGTTGCCGAGCGGCAAAAGGATCCGCTTTCACCGACTTGCCGCATACGGTCACCGTCCCGGAATCGGGAAATAGCAAACCATTGATGTGGCGCAGCAAGGTAGTTTTTCCGGAGCCATTGGCACCGGCGACCACCGTAAATTCTCCCTCGTTAAAGGTCAGGGTGACGTCGTCGAGCGCCCTGGGTGCCGTCGGCAAAGCGATGAGACAGGTGGGAGGTCTGAATGATGGACACGGTTTATCCTGCAATTCTTACGGCGGTGAAAGTGCCGTCCATCATGGGCCGGAGAGCCCTGGCGATGGGTATGGCGGCTGCAATTTTCAGTGCATCGCCAATGAGAAAGGGCAGCATGCCCACGGTCAAGGCCTTGGAAAAACTCATTCCCGTGACCACCTTGAGCCAGGCAACACCGAACGTGTAAATAACCAGGGTGCCGGCAACCATGGCCAGCACATCGATGGCCACATGTCCCCGGCCGCTTTCCGAAATGAGGCCGATCAGATAGGCGGCGGCGGCAAAACCCAGCAGGTATCCGCCGGTGGGCCCCACGAATTTTCCCACTCCGCCGGTACCGCCGGCAAATACCGGCAGCCCCACGGCGCCGGCCAGCAGATAAACCGCAACGCTGATCAATCCCCACCGGCCGCCCAGAAGCAGACCCGGCCAGCATGATGAACAGGTTTTGCAGGACAATGGGCACCGGACCGATGGGGATGGCGATGTAGGCACCGGCGGCTGTCAGGGCGGCCATAAGGGCCGCATACACCATCCGTTTCAATTGTTGCGCAGACGCATCCATATCGTTTGTTCTCCTTTGTCGGTTCATGCACCTATCGGTGGAAACAATCGCCATATAGCACGGTTTGACAGGTCCCATCGGCCAACCGCAGTATCAGGCCGCCATGTGAGTCCACATCCACGGCAGTCCCGTCAATCATGTCCTTGACGGTGATGACGCGGACCTGACGGCCAAGGGTCACATTGTTTGATTTCCACTCGTCAATGACGGCAATGGGATCAAAGACCAACATCCGTTTTTTAAAATCATTCAGGAAAGCGACAAGGATCTCCCGGCGCGGCACGGATCGACCCAGCAGCGCCTTGAGGGAGGTGGCGATGGGCGCTTCGGTTTCCGGGGTGTTGTTGACATTGAGGCCGATACCGATATTCATGTGGGCCACCTGATCCCCTTCGGCTTCCATCTGGGACAAAACGCCGCAGATTTTTTGTTTGTTCGACCAGGATGTCGTTGGGCCACTTCAAACACGCGTCCACCTGGTACAGGGACCGCAGAAGATTGGCCATGTCGACGGCTGCCGCCAGATTCACCAGGCCGGCCAGCATCATGGGGATATCCGGGCGAACGACCACGGTGAAATAAAGGCCGCCATCGGCCGACAGCCAGGTCCGCTGCATACGCCCCCGGCCGCAGGTCTGACGCTGGGCCACCACCACGGTAAAATCAGCACAGCCTTTTCGCGCCATCAGCATGGCCTCGTCCATGGTCGAACCAATCTCCTGGAAATACTGGATGCGGTCTTGCCATGCCTCGAATGCCCACGGCACCAGGGCGTCCGGATCAGGGGGCATGCAGTAGCCTTTGGGGGAGGAGACGATGGGAATGCCCGAATGGATGAGGCCCTGGATATGCTTCCATATGGACACCCTGCTGACACCCAATTCGGCGCTGAGGGTTTCACCGGAAATCACCCCATCGGCCTGACTCAGCAGGCTATAGATTTTCTGTTTGGAATCCATCTGGTTAACCTGTAAAAGATATATGGTTAACCAGATTCCAAAGGGGATGTCAACACCCTATTGGGGCGGTCGGGAAAAGCGACTGAAGCGGATTAGTCGGAAAAAAATTTGGAAAGCCGCTGCATTTCAGTCTCGGCATCGTTGACCAGTTCATCGAAGATGCCCTGAAGGGGCAGAATTTTATCGGCCAGTCCCACGCTCTGGCCAGCCATGAGGGACCCTTTTTTCATATCACCGTCAACGACGGCATTTTTCAACGCGCCCATCCAGAAGCGTTCCACCTCGTACTGGGCCTCCACGCGATCAATGGCGTTGTCTTCAAGCTTCTGAATCAGGTGCAACTGCAATTTCCCGAATTCATTCGTACCCACATTTTTCAGCGCCCGCACGGGAATCACGGGAAGGCGGCTGTCAAACTGCGGGGTGGCCACCGCATCCCTGGCCTTGGCCCGCCTGAAGGTCTCTTTGAAATGGGGATGCACCGCACACTCTTCGGACATGACAAAGCGCGTGCCCATCTGGATGCCGGCAGCCCCCATCATCAGCAGGTGGGCCATCATCCGGCCGGTGGCAATTCCGCCGGCAACAAAAATGGGCACCGAGTCCACGTTAAACAGGATCTGCTGGATCAGCACGGTCAGCGATACCGGCCCGATGTGACCACCGGCTTCCGAGCCCTCCAGAATCAGTGCATCGGTACCCATTTTGATCAGCTTTAAGGCCAATTGGTCGGTTGGCGCAAAACAGATGACGCGCGCCCCGCTCTCTTTGGCTCGCTGGATCTCATTTTCCTTGGGAATCGAACCGGCAAAGACAATCACGCGACATCGCATCTCGCAGACCATCGCCAGCTGTTCCTGATATGCCGGTGCAATGGTTATCAGGTTTACGCCAAACGGTTTGTCGGAGATGGACCGGGTTTCTTCGATCTCTGCCCGCAGCACATCCACGGGTGCATTGCCCCCGGCCAACAGGCCAAAGCCACCGCAGCGTCCCATATGGCTGACCAGCTTGGGATCGCTCACCCAGGTCATGGCGCCGCACATAATGGGAACCGGGCAACCTAAAAATTGTCGGCCTTTGTCAAAAAATCGGTCAAGAAGCATCGTCTGTCCTCCAACACTTACCAGCGCATCAATATGGCACCGTAAGTCAGTCCGGCGCCGAAGGAATCGAGCAGGATCAGTTGTCCCTTTTGAATTCTGCCGTCCCTCACCGCCTCATCCAGGGCCGTGGGAATGGTGGCTGCCGATGTATTGCCATATCGATCCACGTTCACCACCACTTTTTCCATGGGACAATTCAGCCGTTTGGCCACAGCCTCGATAATCCGGAAGTTGGCCTGGTGGGGAATAAACCAGTCGACATCATCAATGGTAAATCCGTTGCTATCAAGAGACCGCGTGGCAAACTCGGCAAGGGTGCGAACGGCTACCTTAAAGATCTCTTTGCCGGTCATGCGTATTTTATGCAGGTTCTTGGAAAAACGGCCGGGGGTAACCTCCCTGCGTGATCCGCCGGCCGGGATATAAAGCAATTCCCATAGGTTGCCGTCAGAAAGGAGATGGCTGGACAAAATTCGTGCCGGTGCATCAGCGTCGGTACGTTCGACGATGGCAGCCCCGGCGCCGTCACCGAAAATGATGCAGGACCCCCGGTCACGCCAGTTGATGAACGGGTTGAGCACCTCGGCACCCACAACCAACGCCGTGCGCGTCTGCCCGGACTGGATGAATTTATCCGCCGTGGCCAGCCCATAAATGAACCCTGAACAAGCGGCATTGATATCCATGGCCCAGGCCTGGGGGGCATCGATTTTATGCTGAAGCCAGCAGGCTGTGGAAGGAATCAGGGTGTCTGGCGTACAGGTGGCATAGATGATCTGATCGATGTCACCGGGTGTCCGGCCGGCCATGGCAAGCGCCTTTTTGGCTGCCGCCACACCAAGGGATGAATTATGTTCGTCAGGATTGTCCAGGTCGGAAAACCGACGTTCGCGAATTCCGGTGCGCTCTCTTATCCACTGGTCGTTGGTGGAAATATTATCCTTTTCCAGTCGATCGACGATGTCGTCGTTGGTCACCCTATTTGCAGGAAATGCGCAGCCAGTCCCGAGAATTGTGGCAGCATATCTCATGGATCGTTAGACCCCCCATGCAGAAAATACAATTAGATTCGACGTGAATTGTCTACTCAAACGGCTGTTAAGATATGAGAACCGTTTAATTACCTGTTTTTAAATAAATTCCATTCTTGTCAAATGTAAGATGCAAGTAATTTAAAGCAATAACATTGTCAAGATTTCTATAATACCCCAAGCAATCTTTCGTGGATGTTATCGAAGCCCCCGTTGGACATAATCAGGATCACATCGCCAGCCACCGATTCATGGGCCAGGTCGTCAATGATAGACTCCGTATCCTCATAATGGATGGCATCCTTACCTTTTAGCTTCAAGTCGGCAACCAGCCGTTCACTTGAAAATCGTTCATCTTCGGGTACTTTTTGAAGCATGGATGGCTTTCTGACGCAAATTCGATCCGCCGGATCGAACACGGTTGCATAATCTTGCTGAAACACCCTGCGCATGCTCGAGTTTGTTCGCGGCTCGAAAACAGCAACGATCCTGTTTTTTGAAAAATGGGATCTGACCGCCCTGAGCGTCTCCTTAACGGCAGTGGGATGATGAGCAAAATCATCCATAACAATGATGCCCCGCTTTTCACCGCGGATCTCCTGGCGCCGCCTCACGCCGGAAAAACGGTCCAGCGCCTCGGCGATTTTTTCGGAGACACACCCAGGTAATCCGCCACGGCTATGGCTGCCAGGGTATTTTTCAGGTTGTGCGCACCGATCATCCGAGTCTTGAACGTACCGTAGCCTTGTCCATTCTTGATGACCTGAAAATGGGTAACGGGCGGTTCGATCAAGGTTTTACCCAGTTGCCAGGGCGAATCCGCGTTCATGCCGTAGGACAGCTGCTTGCGACACCAATCCTGTCAGACCGGCTACATTGGGATCATCGTCAACGCTGATCAGCAGTGAATCAGGCCTGATTTTTGCGACAAACCGTCCAAATGCGTCTCGTACATGGTCCAGATCCCGATAAATGTCGGCATGGTCAAATTCAACACTGGTCAAGATGGCGGCGTCCGGGGTATAATGAAGGAATTTTGGGCCTTTATCGAAAAAGGCGGTATCATATTCATCCGCCTCGAGGACAATACAATCTCCGGTTCCGGTTCGGTAGTTGCTCATAAAATTGGTCAGTATGCCGCCGATAATAAATGAAGGTTCCCGGCCAGCGGAAAAAAGGATCCAGGCGAGAATGGCCGACGTGGTTGTTTTCCCGTGGGTTCCCGCCACCAGCACCTGGCGCTTGCCGGCGGCGGCAAACCGATTGACCGCCTGGGGCATGGAGCAGTAACACAGCCCCATTTCTGCGGTGGCGACCACTTCTGCATTTTCCCTCGATACGGCGTTGCCGACCACAACCAGATCCGGCCGATAGGACAGGTGGGATCCGTCAAACCCGGCCATGATTGAAACCCCCTTTTCATTGAGAAAGCGGCTCATCGGCGGGTAGATATTGTTGTCTGAACCGGTGACCGGGTACCCCATATCTTTGAGCATACAGGCCAGGGCACCCATGGCCGTTCCGCAAACGGCAATCAGGTGAACGGTTTTCACCTTTTTCGGGATTCGGTTGTTTTCCGGCAGAATCATGGCATCCGATTCCTTTTCAAGTACGTTCAGGGGTTCGTTTCAGCGGTTAACGCCCGCCGTGACCAGCACAATGAACCTACTTTGTAGACGATTTGTCGTCGAATCACAAGCGGTTCATCAGGACCATAACCGTCGGCGATCATTGACCCCGCCCCGCGCATGGGATGGGGCGCATGTCACCACGGGGAGTCATTGGAAAGCGATATTGCCATGCAATCGGGCCAGGGAATCTTTATCCAGCGTGATAGCAGTAAGGCCCTGGTCGCACTGTTGCGCACAATTGTTTCAGTGAAGTCTAATCTTTAATGATATCCATTATTTGATTTGACACCTGATGGCTGTATGAGCTAAGCTAAGACCGGATCGGCAACATTATATAAAGCAGAAACGATCTAGTTCCCAATCACCGGCCACGTCGCCAAAAAGATCATCGATTATGAAAACAGACACCTGCGATGCCAACGCCCCCATTGACCAGTTGAAGGCCATTTCATCCTGGGTTTCTTCCGTACAGGATCTGGACAAACTCCTCCAACTGATCATCGAATCGGCTACAGGCGTCGTGCGTGCAGAAGCCGCCTCACTGCTTCTGCTGGACCCCACCACCAACACGCTCTATTTCAAAGTGACCACCGGCGCCAAAGGCGAGGAGGTTAAAGAATTCAGGATTAAGCTAGGCCAGGGAATCGCCGGTCACGTGGCGAAAACCGGCGAGCCCCTGCTCATTGCCGATGCCCAGCAAGACAACCGGTGGATGCGCGAAATCAGCGACAGCATTGACTATGAAACCCGTTCTATGGCCTGCGTTCCTTTAAAAATTAACAGCAGTATCATCGGTGTTGTCCAGGTCATCAATAAAAAGGACAACACCCAGTTTACCCATGCGGACATGGCTGTTCTTGAAGAATTTTCAAGCCTTGCCGCTCTGGCCATCGGCAGTGCGCGAAGCCTTGAACAGGTTCGCCAGGAGAATCAGGACCTGAAGAAGGAACTGGGCGAAAAGCACCAGATTATCGGAAAAAGCATTATCTTAAGCAAAGTGCTGGAAGACGCCCAAAAACTCTCCCGCACCAAAACCACCGCCCTGATTCAAGGCGAAAGCGGCACGGGTAAAGAACTGCTGGCACGTCTGATCCACCGTGAGAGCCCCCGCAAAGAAAAGCCGCTGGTGGTTCTGAACTGTGCAGCCTTGCCCGAACCCCTTTTGGAATCGGAACTTTTCGGCCATGAAAAAGGCTCTTTTACCGGCGCGGCAGGCCGCAAACTCGGAAAATTCGAAACCGCCCATGAAGGGACCTTCTTTCTTGATGAAATCGGGGAAATGGCCCCGGGCATACAGGCCAAACTGCTCAGAGTGCTGCAGGAAGGCGTGTTTTACCGCGTCGGTGGAAACACCCCCATCACCGTGGATGTGCGGGTACTATCGGCGACCAACAAAAATCTTAAGAAAGAGGTGGAGGAGGGAAAATTCCGGGAGGATCTGTTTTACCGCCTGAACGTCGTTCAACTCGATATACCCCCACTGAGAGATCGCCTCGAAGACGTTACCTTCCTGGTGGCGCATTTCCTTAATGTGTTTAAAAAGGAAACCGGCCTGTCGGGTCTGACCATATCTGAAGCGGCCATGGACAAGATGTCCCGCTACAACTGGCCCGGTAACATTCGCGAGTTGAGAAACGCCATTGAACGCGCTGTGGTTATGGGAAACGGAAAAACAATCATGCCGGAGGACCTGCCCATCGCCGACGCCCTGCCAAAATTTGCCGGCTTGAAGGTCGGACTCACTCTCGACGAAGCCCTCAATGAATTCAAAAAAGAATTTATCCTGCTCAACCTTAGACATACCGGTGGCAACAGAAGCAAAGCCGCCAAGGTCATGGATATCCAGCGAACCTACCTGTCACGACTGATCACCCGATATGACATCCGGGATCTTGCCTGATCCTGCCTTTTTTCATTCCGATTTAAGACCATTTCAAAACTGCCGATACCCAATTCACGTCTGATGCATTGCTCACATGTCAATGCAATTCATGGCATCATAATTGCTTTAAGATTGCCGAGTTGGTTTCAACAATGGGTTCCAAGCAGACTACTGTATCCCGGAGGAATTGCCATGACAGCCATCGAAATGAACACCAGCACCGTCAGTAAATTTAAAAAATCATTGAAACCCGGAGGGTTTTACAGTGTGGAATTTGCTGTAGACGAACCTCATCCGATCTATCAATTCAAGATATGGCGCAGCGAATCCAGCCCCATGTTCGTTGTGGTCAAGGAAAATTCTGCCGTTCTTCCCAAACTCAAAGCCGGCAGCGTTCTGAACATGACCTACTACAGCAGTGACGCCCAATGCCCCAAAAAACAGATCGAAACTCGGATTGGGCATATTTCCAGTGAACGGAAAGGTCGTTTCGAGGGGCATTGCACAATTGACCTGGTTCCGATTAATCAAGCAGCCCTTCAGAATTAATGTCTTAAAAGGTCTAATCGATGATGGTGATGATGAAGAAAAAACTGACCCTGCTGATTTTCGACGCCGCAGGCACCCCTGTCAAACAGACAAGCATTCCCAGAATGCTGCTTCCGATGACCTTCATGATAGTTATGGCTGCAGCAACTTTACTGTATTTGGGCGTCTCCGACTATCTGCGCTTGAAGAACGAAGTGAAGGATGTCCATAGCCTTCGTTCATCCCTGCAGATGCAGGAAGAACTGGTGGTTCAACACCAAAGCCAAATCGTTTCTTTTTCAAACAAAATTAATATTTTAAATACAAAGTTAACCGAACTCGGCAATTTCGAACAAAAAATCCGAATCATTGCCAATCTTGAACCCAACAATGACGGGTCAAGTATCTTTGGTGTGGGGGGTTCTGATCCGGAAGACCTGGACCCTGCAACGATAATGGAACAGGATTACCAGGAACTTGTCAGAGACATGCACGTTGAAATCAGTGAAATCGATCAGGCTTCCCATAACCAGCAACAGTCATTTTCGACGATCTTCAGCCAGTTGGAAGGAAAACGGAATCTGTTGGCCGCCACACCCTCCATCCGGCCATTAAAAGGGTGGATATCATCGCGTTTTGGATACAGGGAATCACCCTTCACCGGCCGGCGTGAATTCCACCGAGGGCTAGACATCGCCACGCATGCCGGATCGCCAATCATTGCACCGGCGGACGGCCTGGTAACCTTTGCCGGCCCCAAAGGGCTGATGGGCAATATGCTGGCCATTGAACACGGATTCGGAATGGTGACCCGGTATGGTCATGCGCAGAAACTACTCAAGAAAAAGGGTGAACCGCGTAAAACGGGGTGAAGTCATTGCCCTGGTGGGCAATACCGGCCGAAGTACCGGCCCGCACCTTCACTACGAAGTCCGTTTAAATGGGGTGGCCGTCAATCCAATGAATTATTTCTTTAATTGATAGACAGGAAAGGTTGCACAAAACCAGACATGAGCATTCGTTCGGGCGATACAAAAGGGCACAGAAGAATCTGACAACACGGCACCGTCGGTAAAAAAAGAAGGCTAAAAAATGAAAAAGACAGTTTTCTTGATGTTATCAGCGATGGCGATCTTAATGTATGGATGCAGCACGGGTTCCGGTAATGGATTGCGCAGAACCACCGGTCCCGGAAATGCGTTGAAGCAGACCCATACACACCCCACACAAAAGATGGCTCATGAACGCGGGGTCTGCATGTCTATTTCCGCCCATTCTTCTCTGAACATCGATGTCGAATGCATCCTCGAGTATGTCCAGGGAGACGCCAGCTTCGATCCGGCAGACGAGCAAAGCGACTTTCTGAATCCATGGGTCCGCTTGAATTATTCCTTTTGATCGGAGGCCGCTTTTCGTTAAGGAACAAAAAAAGCCCTCTCCGGCAAAACCGCCGGCGAGGGCCTTTTTGTTTTAATGCGTTTTTTTTAAAGCGTGGCAAAAACCTTCTCAGCAGCGGACAGGGTTTGCGCGATTGCCTCGTCATCGTGGGCGGCAGATAAAAAAAACGCTTCAAACTGAGAAGGCGCCAGATAGATGCCGTTTTCCAGCATCCCTTTGTAGTAGGACGTGAATCGCTCTAAATTGGATTTTTTGGCGTCGGAGAAATTTTTCACCGGTCGATCGGTGAAAAACAGGCCCAGCATCGCACCTGACCGGGCGCAGGAAACGGGAATATTCGCTTTTTCGGCCAATGATGCCAACCCGGTGATCAACTTTTCGGCTTGCGTGTCCAAGCTTTCGAAAAATCCGGGCGTTTTCAATTGCTTCAGCGTCGCTATGCCCGCGGCCATGGCCAACGGGTTACCCGACAGGGTACCGGCTTGGTAAACGGCTCCACTGGGTGCGATGTGCGCCATAATTTCACGACGGCCGCCGTATGCAGCCACCGGCAGGCCTCCGCCGATAATTTTACCGAAGCAGGACAGGTCCGGGGTTATGCCGTAACGTTCCTGAGCCCCGCCAAAAGCGACCCTGAAGCCGGTCATCACCTCATCGAAAATGAGCAAGGCACCATATTTTTCAGACGTTTCACGAAGGGTTTCAAGAAACCGGTCATCCGGCAATACCAATCCCATGTTTCCGGCTACAGGCTCAACAATGATGCAGGCAACCTGGTCCCCTTTTTCCGTCATCACCTTATTCACCGTATCGATGTCGTTATAGGGAAGCGATAAGGTATGCTCGACAAACGTGGCGGGGACGCCTGAACTTCCGGGAATTTGCAGGGTAGCGACTCCGGAACCGGCTTCCACCAGCAGAGAATCGGCATGCCCGTGGTAGCAGCCGTCAAATTTGATGATCTTATCCCGACCGGTGTAACCCCGTGCCAGCCGGATGGCGCTCATGGTGGCTTCCGTTCCCGAATTAACCATTCGCACCATCTCCACCGAGGGAATGGCCTTGACAATCAATTCCGCCAGTTCAATTTCCAGTTCGGTAGGCGCCCCAAAACTGGTTCCCTTCTCCAGAGCGGACGAAATGGCAGCGATCACCAATGGGTGCCGGTGGCCCAGGATCATCGGGCCCCATGATCCGATATAATCGATATACACGTTGCCATCGGCATCAAACAGCCGACACCCGTCGGCACGATCGATAAACAATGGATCCATCCCCACGGACCGACAGGCCCTGACCGGGCTATTCACGCCGCCGGGGATCAGTTCCTGCGCCCTATTGTATAATGCACTGGATCTAGTTGTGTTCATTGCTTTGCATCCTTTCTGATCTAAACAGAATAAAACGAGTTGACTTTTTGGCAGTTGGATGCGGAAACTACCAAACACAAGCAGCCAGGTCAAGCCGGAGACACAGATGGAGGATAAAGGACTGAAGGCTGGGTCGGCCATTATTCCATGAACACCCGGCGACATTTCAACCCCCAGCAAATTGAATTTACTAAACGATCCTAACGAACCGATGAAACACCGCCAGGCCGTAGATAAACTTTCAAAACTTCTCGTTTATATTCTTGGTCGGCAGCCAGATGAATTCGGCCTGCTTCCCGCCGAAAATGGCTACGTGAAAATAAAAGATTTGATGAAGTCTCTGGGTGAAGAACCCGACTGGCGCCATGTGCGGTTGAATCAAATTCGTGATGTGATCTATTCTACCGATTCGCCGGCGGTTGAGATCGAGAATAACCTGATCCGGGCCAAAGACCGAACCCATCTCTCTTTACCACAGATCCCGGATATCTTACCCAAGCTGATGTATTACGCCATTCGCCGGCGTGCCTACCCAGCAATACTGGAAAAAGGCCTGCCCGCTGCCGCCTCTGGAAACCGGATCATCCTGACAAGCGATATCGCCATGGCTCAACGGCTTGGCCGGCGGATCGATCCGTCCCCCGTAATCCTGACAGTAAACTCGGAGACTGCCCGGAAAAACGGGGCAACGGTATGGCGTTTTGGCAACCTATTATTTCTATTGGATTGCTTGCCAATTGGAAGTTTCAGCGGTCCACCACTTCCCAAAAAACGAGAGGAAGTGAAACAGGTGGAGATGCCCAAATCGCAGGCGGCTCAAAAGACACCGGGAAGTTACTATTTGGACCTGACAATTGATTCAGCCCACAAAGATCTGTCCAAAAAAAGATCACGTCAACGCAAGAATGAATGGAAGCGGGATCGAACACGAATCAGTCGGAACAAGGGCAAAGGATGGCCGGATGCTTAGCGGTCCGTCTATTTGGCCCTAAGGACAAAAAAACGCATTGACATCCACCATCGTGGCTGTTAATAGACGCCCTTGTTTTGCGACACAAAAGGGCCGTTAGCTCAACTAGGCAGAGCACCTGACTCTTAATCAGTAGGTTGAAGGTTCGATTCCTTCACGGCCCACCAGCGATTTTTCCAAGGGACGGTTATACCGCCCCTTTTTTTATGGTTCACGGCTAAAGCCCTCAGCCACCGATGGCACCCTGTGATCCGCACTAAGCTCTTGACAGTTTTTTTCAGTTGGTGATATTTGTATTAATTTTTGTTGATTCCAATGGAATCACTCATCCTTGCTCCGGCCTTTGGCCGGGGCTGTGAAGCCACAAGGAGGTTTTATGAAGCGGTACGAAACGATCGTTATTATTGACCCCGACCTCTCGAAGGAGGCAGAAACGCCGATCTTCGAGCGTCTAAACGACCTGATGCCCCAGTACAATGGGTTTCTGATCGAAACGGATGACTGGGGTACCAAGAAACTGGCCTACGACATCAAGAAAAAAAATCGGGGGCACTATGTAAGATTGGATTTTTGCGGTGACGGGGCATTGATTCAGGAGATGGAACGGTTCTTCAGAATTGACGACAAGGTCATGAAGTTCATGACAGTCCTGCTGGATGAAAAGGCCGACTTAGACGCCATCAAAGCTGATCTGGCTGAGAAAGCCGCTGCAGCGGAAACGGCAGCACAGGCGGAAACGGCAGCGCAGGCGGCAGCGCAGGCGAAGCCGAACAGGTGGAAGAAGCCGTTGAAACTGAAGCACCAACCGAGAACAATGAACCTATCGAAGCTAAAAAAGAGGAGTAACCCATGGCCGTTTCAAAACCCCGCCCCCGAAGAAAAAAAAGAAGAATTTTCCACCGGCGCAAAGTCTGCCGATTCTGCGCAGACCAGAGCCTTATAATCGACTACAAGGATCCCCGAGCGCTGAAGTATTTCACCACCGAACGAGGAAAGATCATCCCTCGGAGAATTTCGGGTGCCTGCGCCAAACACCAGCGAGCCCTGACCCATGCCATCAAGCGCGCACGGACCATTGCCCTGCTGCCATACGTTGGGAACTTTGACCTGTAGCCGGTCAAGCTTATCCGGCGGGACAAGAACGCCTTTTTCCAGGAGAAGCGGATGGTGCCGTTGCCATTTCAAAGTGAAGTATCGAAAGATATCGCTACCGGCGTAATGGCCACCCTCGTCATCTTTACCGTTTCGGTCTTTATGCCGGTGGTAGGCTTTCTCTTTTCTATGTTCATTCCGCTGCCGGTTCTTTTTTACCGGGCCAAACTGGGCAGACGCCGCGGCATGATTGTCCCGCTGGTGGCCATCGCGGTGATGGGTCTTGTTTTTGGTGGCTTAACGATGGACATCCTCTTTTTTTCGGGGCTCATGTTTTTGGGTTTTGCCATCAGCGAAATGTTCGAAAAAGAGCTGTCCGTGGAGATGACCGTCGTGGCCGCCTGCGGCATTGTGTTAGGCGCCGGGCTGGTGGGTATCCTGCTCTACAGCATGGCCGCCAACACGGGGATATACGCCCTGGTTTCAGGCTACGTAGCAACGAATCTGGCGTTGTCCCTTGACCTATACAAAGGGATTGGCATCCCGCAGGAAACCATTGACACCATTTCCGGATCCCTTGACCAGATCCAATTCGTGCTGGTGCGGATTCTGCCTTCACTTGCCGCCGCGTCCACTCTGTTTGTGGCCTGGACAAATTTAATTGCCGCTCGGCCGATCATGGAGCGCCGGGGCCTTTCTTTTCCGGACTTCGGCCATCTCAACCGATGGCGGGCTCCCGAACCGCTGATATGGGGCGTCATCGGCTGCGGCCTGCTCATATTTCTGCCCGTAACGGATATCCGGCTGATCGGCGTCAACGGCCTGCTGGTGTTGCTGACGATCTATTTCATCCAGGGTATCGCCATCGTTTCGTTTTTCTTTGAAAAAAAGAAATTGCCACGGGTCATTCGGGTGGTCCTGTACATGATGATCGCCCTGCAACAACTATTCCTGCTGGTAATCATCTGCATCGGGCTATTTGACATGTGGATCAATTTTAGAAAAATTGACACCAATAAGCGTGAACCGGACCTGCCCGCATAAAATCCAGGCGGTCCTTTTTTTGGAGGTTTAGCATGAAAGTAATTTTGAAAGAAACCATCAGTTCCCTGGGCATCATCGGAAGCGAAGTCAATGTGGCGGACGGATATGCACGCAACTACCTGCTCCCCCAGAGCAAAGCCGTACCGGCCACTCCCCAGCAACGCAGGATTCTTGAGCAGGAAAAGGCCAAATTCGAACTGCAGATCGCAAAAGAAAAAGAGTTCGCCCAAGAGATGGCCAACCGTCTCGAGGCAGTTATGGTGACAATTGCATCAAAAGTCCACGAGGCGGACAAGCTTTATGGCTCCGTGACCATTCGAGACATCATTGACGCCCTGAAGAAACAGGATGTCGAGGTTGAAAAACGCATGGTGTTGCTCAATGAACCGATTAAAACCATCGGCACATTCAAGGTTCCCATCCGCGTATACCAAGGCGTCAAACCGGAAATCACCGTGGAAGTCATCCCCGAGGAAGCGTAATTCATAACTGATTACCGGGAGTTCTTGCGCCAATGCGGCAAAAGACTCCCGGTAGTTAAGCTATTGTTCAGGTGTTATTGTAAACAAAAGCCTACAACTCTTAAATTCAGGTGTTATTGTATGCCCAACACCCAACATCCGTCACCCAAGGACTTAGCATTTCATAAACTTCCGCCCCAAAGCATCGAGGCCGAAGAATCGATTCTCAGTGCCATTCTGATCGACAACAGCACGCTCATCGACATTCTCGAGATCCTGTCTGCCGATGACTTCTACAAAACTGCCCACAAGATCACCTTTGCAGCCATAGAGACGCTCTATGCCAAGAGCGAACCGGTCGATCTGGTCACATTGAGCAACCTTCTTCGGGAAAAGGACGAGCTGGAAAAAATCGGCGGCGCCGCCTACCTGGCCCGGCTGGTGGATGCCGTGCCCATGGCGGTCAATGCGCACCACTACGCGCGAATCATTCACGACAAAGCCATTTTAAGGCGTCTCATTGAACGTTCCAACGCCATCTCCAATCGGTGTTTTGAAGACCGCGGAGAAGTCGACAATGTCGTCGAGTTTGCCCAGAGCGCTATTTTTGAGATTTCCGAAGGAAAAACCAAGCAGGCGTTTTTCCCCATCAGCAAAATTATCGAATCCAACATCGATGCGTTGGAGGAGCGACAGGGTAACCGGGCCCTGGTTACCGGTGTCACCACCGGTTTCTCAAAGCTGGATGCGCTCACCTCAGGATTTCAAAACTCCGATTTGATCATTATCGCCGGCCGCCCGGCCATGGGAAAAACGGCCTTTGCCCTGAATATGGCGCGCAATGCAGCCATCGAAGGCCAAGTACCGGTGGCCATCTTCTCTCTTGAAATGTCAAAAGAACAACTCTCCCTGCGCATGCTCTGCGCCGAAGCCCGGGTGGATTCATCCCGCATCCGCAGCGGTTTTTTGAACAAGGAAGACTGGAATCGAATCACTGGCGCAGCCGGTCGGCTCACCGAAGCCCCCCTCTTTATCGATGACTCACCGGATATCTCCACCACGTCCATTCGGACCAAATCCATGCGCATGAAAATGGACAAGGGCCTGGGCATGATCATCATCGACTATCTTCAGCTCATGCGGGGCAACGCCAATATCGAACGGCGGGATCTTGAAATCTCGGACATCTCCCGGTCTCTGAAAATTCTGGCCAAGGAACTGAACATACCTGTCATCGCACTGTCCCAGCTCAACCGGAAACTGGAGGAGAGAAGCGACAAACGCCCCCAATTGTCAGACCTGAGGGAATCGGGTGCCTTGGAGCAGGACGCTGACCTGGTGGCCTTCATCTACCGGGATGAAGTCTACAACCGCGATGAGAACAGCCCCCACCGGGGCACGGCGGAAATCATTCTGGCGAAACAGAGAAACGGTCCCACCGGCATGGCCCCCCTGGCCTTCCTGAAATCCTACACACGGTTCGAAAACCTGGCCACTGAATGAAAGAGATCTTCGGCAACCTGTTGGGACTCAAAGCCAGCCAAATCAAGCGGCTGGAAAATCTAAGCCGACGGCGTGTCCCCCCCCAGGCCATCGTCTCCCACGAATTGTGCCGAGACCTTTGCGCCCTCTCAGCTGAAACCAGCCGGCAGATAGGCCTGCTCATCGACCGCAGCGGAAAGATTGTTCAAGTCCTGATGGGCGAAGTGGACCGCATTATTATCCCTGATCTGAGTGCTTACCGGTTGGCACCGGACCGTCTGCGGGGACTCCGCTGCGTCCACACACATTTGACCGAAACGCCTCTCACCCAGGACGACCTGACCGACCTGGCTCTCCTTCGATTGGATCTCATGGCCGTTGTCACCATGACCGAAACCGGTAAGCCTGGATTGATCCACTGGGCCCATATTCTTCCGGGTGCAAGCGAATCGACCCCCTACCAGATCATGGATCCGATCCCGCCCTTCCGCCCGGGAATCGGCTGCATCGACCTGATCCAGGCGCTCGAAGCCGAATTGGCCCGAAAGAAGGCCGACACCGAAAGCCAGGTAGGGTCCGAACGCGCCTTGCTGGTCAGCGTCTTTACCGGCCCCCGAAAAGATGCCGTCGATTCACTGGATGAGTTGGAGGAACTGGCCCGCACCGCCAATATCAGCATTATCGATACGGTTTTGCAGCAACGAAAAAAAGCCAATCCCCGTTTTCTCATGGGAAGCGGCAAACTGGACGAACTGTCCATCATGGCGCTTCACCGGGGTGCGACATTGATCATCTTCGACCAGGAGCTCAATCCATCCCAGATTCGCTCCATCGCCGACCGCACTGAAATCAAAGTGATCGACCGGACGCAATTGATCCTGGATATCTTCGCCCAGCGGGCCCAGACCCGGGAAGGCAAACTGCAGGTGGAACTGGCCCAGTTGAAATACATTCTTCCCCGACTGGTTACCAAGGACACCGCCATGTCCCGGCTCACCGGCGGCATCGGCGGACGTGGTCCGGGGGAAACCCGGCTTGAAATCAGCCGGAGACGGGCCAGAGACCGCATTCGGCGATTAGAGCAGGCAGTGGCCATCGTTCAGAAAAACCGCAGCCAGCAGCGAAGCCGGCGAAGCAAAAAGGGCCTGCCCATCATCTCCATCATCGGCTACACCAATGCGGGAAAATCAACCCTGCTCAACCAGTTGACCCACAGCCGGGTGCTGGCTGAAAACAAGCTGTTCGCCACCCTGGACCCGTCCAGCCGGCGCCTGCGGTTTCCCAGGGACATCGAGGTGATCATTACCGATACCGTGGGATTTATCCGGGATCTGCCCAAAGAGTTGATGGCTGCTTTCAGGGCCACGCTGGAAGAGCTGGAAAATGCCGATCTGCTGTTGCACATCATTGACATCAGCAATCCGCGCCACCCGGACCAGATCCGTTCTGTTGAAACGATCCTCGCCGAACTCAACCTGAGCAGCATACCCACGATCCGGGTACTCAATAAAATGGACCGCGTTGATCCGGCAGTCTGTGATGGTCTGATCCAGCGCCTGGATGGCATCGCGGTCAGCGCATTAAACCGATCGACCCTGAAGCCCCTGTCGGAAAAGATGGAAGCTGCCGTGGAACACCTTTACGGGAACAACGCTTAAAGCAGAGCAATCGTATTATTTTTATTATATATTGAATAGTTAAAGTTTTCCTGACAATTCAGTTGACAGAATGTACCAAATATTTGTAAACGATGTACTCTCTTATGGACATAGAACGGATCAAACGTGTGGGGATCGCTGCTGCCTGCAACGGCGGCAAGGTTCTCCGGGAGCATTTCGGCAGACTTGGATCGGTCCGCAAAAAAGGGGCTATCGATCTGGTCACCGAAGCTGACATCCAATCCGAAGCGGCCATCATCGACACCATCGCCAAGGCCTTTCCCGACCACGCCATCCTGGCTGAAGAGAGCGGGACACATGCGGGCAGCGGTGGCCGATGGATCATCGATCCGCTGGACGGCACCACCAACTTTGCCCACAACCTGCCGCTGTTCTGTGTCTCCATCGCTTTTGCGGTCGATGACCGCATATTGGCCGGATTCGTCCTGGCGCCCCTTCTGGGCGAACTGTTCGTGGGAGTCAAGGATCAGGGGGCCCAACTCAATGGAACCCCCATTTTCGTATCCACCACCCCCATACTTGCCGATAGCCTGCTGGTCACCGGATTTCCCTACGATCACCAGACCATATTCGAGCCATTGATGGGGCGTTTCAGCAGATGCCTGAGGGCCACCCAGGGGGTCCGACGACTGGGATCGGCAGCCCTGGATCTTTGCTACGTGGCCAGCGGCCGTTTTGACGGCTTCTGGGAGCAGCATCTCAAACCCTGGGATACGGCTGCCGGGTTTCTGGTGGCCACAGAAGCAGGTGCCCGAACCACGGTTTTTTCGGGTGCGCCATATGCTATCGACGAGGATGAAATTGCGAGCACCAACGGCATCATCCATGATGAACTTCTCAATTTACTGGAGTAACAGAATTTGCAAATACCATCGGAGCAGGAAATGGATCTCTCGTTTGATCAGTACTTGGGCTGTTTCGGCAGATATCGGAAAAACGATCCCATATGCCGGCAACGGTGCGCGCTGAACCTGCGTTGCGCCATTGAGCACGATCAGAATGAACGGTTTGAGATGTTGGAAGAGCTGGTTTCAGCCAGCAGCATGGTCATAAAAATCTTCAATTACGGTCATTCGGACGTAAAAACAGCTACCACAATGGTGCTCCCCCCTAAACCGTTCCGGGAAAGATCTTTCCAAGTGTTCGGATTTGTTGATGGACCGATCAAAAGCTTTGCGAAGTCAGGATTGATCGTCATGTTTTTCGTGCCGAATCAGATCTTTCCTTTTTCCAACCGCTCGGACAAAAACTCGACGTGTTTCTGAAAAGGACCTTTTTCCTTGACGCCCTTTTCCACAGCCTTCAGGGCATGCAGGGTCGTTGCATGGTAGCGGTTGAAACTTTTGCCGATGGTTTGAAGAGAATGGTCGGTGTACTGCCGGGAGAGGTACATGGCAACCTGCCGTGGACGGACAATGGCCTGCCGCCGGGAGGGGGAGGTCAGATCGGCAATGCTGACATTGTAATATTTACAGACAAGCCGCTTGATGGAATCCAGGGTGATGCCCTCTCGTGAGGTCACGATGTTTTTTACGACGCTGCGGGCAAGCGTTAAATCCACATCCGATCCAAGCAGCGATGCCTTGGCGGCAACACCGATGAACCCGCTTTTCAGTTGCCTCACATCTTCGGTCAGTTCAGAGGCCAAATATTGAAAGACCTCTTCGGGAATGGTAAATGCACTGGATTTGGCTGTCCGTTTAAGTATGCGAAGGCGGGTCTTGTAGTCAGGGGCATCGATTTTAGAAATCAGGCCGCAGCCGAGCCGCGATTTGAGTTTATCATTGAGTTTGGGGATATCCGATGGCAGATAGTTGCTGGAGTAAATGATTTTTTTATTGGCATTCATCAACGACTCCAGCGTATTGGACAACTCCTCCTGAGTACCGCTTTTTCCGCTAAGAAAGTGAACGTCCTCCAGCAGCAGGACGTCGCAGTTCTGGCGGTATTTTTCCTTGAATCGATGGATGCTGCTGCTGCGATAGGAATCGGTCATCTCATTCATGAAATCTTCGGCCGTGATATAATAAACCCGCTCATTGGGGAATGTCTGGAAAATGTGGTGCCCAACTGCCTGGGCGAGGTGGCTTTTTCCCAGGCCGGTTTTCGAATGCAGATAAAGGGCGTTTTGGTTTCCCAGGTTGCGTGCTGCCAGTGACAGTGCGGCAGAATACGCAAAATCACTGTTTTTGCCAACGACGAACTGATCGAAGGTGTAGTCTTTTCTGAGCAGTCGGCCGCCATTGGTCGGCAAATCGATGTCCGGCAGTTTCATCTGCCGGTCCTGTTTAATTTCTTTGCATTCTGTGGCTTGGCTCGGCCCGACGATCAGGCGGACCTTGAAGGCCCTGCCCGCCGCATCAGAGAAGGCGTCTTCGATCAGGTGGCCGTAATGGTCGGATATCCGCTTTTTTGAAAATTGATTGGGGCAAGTCAGCACAACAACGCCGTCTTCCTTTTCGAAAAAGGCGATGGGTTCAATCCACATTCGGTAGCTGTGGCCGGGAATTTTTTCCTTGAGCAGAGATTTCACTGACGTCCAGATTCGGTCCATTTAAAAAATAAATTCCCTTCAGCAACAGTTATAATCGGTCGTACGCTTTACTAAAGCAGCTGACTAATTGGTTTAAAATATGAAGTTTTTGGTTAATTATCTGAGGTTTTCAGAAAGGTAGCCGCAAGTGCCGGCGACTGTCGAGTTATTTACAAAATAGGATGTTCCAAGTCAATGCGGAAGACGGTCGGTTAAACAAATTGCTAACACGATTCTCACAAATATTTTTTATATATTTTTTTAAGTTACTATTGTTACTACCAAGCAACTGCTTCGAAATACAAGGTTTTTCAAACCCGTGATTTTTCCATAAGCATTTTAAGCAGATCGGGAGTTATCAACAATGTGTAAACAATCCGGTAAACTCTGTTTTTCGTCTATTTTTTTATTTTTCCTCTGTTTTTCTTTTTTATACCTTTATTCCGATACAAATTTAAAAGGATTGAATCAAACGTCAGCGATCCGGCTCAGCGGCTGATTTTTTAGGATGACGGGACCGCCGTTTACCTGTTGGCATCGCGCCCATTTGACACGATTGAGATTTATGAATATCGACCTCAATGGAAAATAAATTTACAAATCCGGAACAGCCGAGTATGATAGCCGCATGTGTGTATGCAACCATCCTGGACCCATCTGACCATGAAACCGAAATTCCCGCCGGTAGCTATCCCAATGGGGAATCCGATGGGCGTGCGCCCAAATTCTCGGCCATCATGAACCCCGAACCATCAACCCAACCGACATCCGTGACGACCATAAACGCCATCACCATTGAAGGGGCCAGGCAGCACAACCTGAAAGACATCAGTCTGCGTCTGCCCCGCAACCAGCTGGTGGTGATCACCGGCCTGTCCGGCTCCGGCAAATCCACCCTGGCCTTCGACACCCTCTATGCCGAAGGCCAGCGCCGCTACGTGGAATCGCTGTCCACCTATGCCCGGCAGTTTCTGGAGCGGCTGGAAAAACCCGATGTGGACCTGATCGAGGGCCTCTCTCCGGCCATTGCCATCGAGCAGAAAACCGCCATCCACAACCCCCGCTCGACGGTGGGCACGGTAACCGAAATTTATGATTTCATCCGGCTGCTTTACGCCCGTGCCGGAATCGCCCACTGCTACCAGTGCGGCCAGCCCATCCTATCCCAGACGATCGACGAGATGGTGGAAGCGGTCATGAAGCGTCCCGACGGTTCCCGGCTCATGGTTCTCGCACCGCTTGCAAAGGAAACGGCGGGCAGCTACCAGGGCTTGTTAAAACGATTGAGAAAAGACGGGATTTGCCCGGGTCCGCATCGATGGTAAAATCCACGCATTGGATACTGCCGTCGATTTTTCAGACGCCATTTCTCCACGAATTGATGTGGTGGTTGACCGGCTGATTCTCAACCCGGGCATCCGCAACCGCCTGGCGGACTCGATGGAACTGGCCATCGCACGATCCGAAGGACAGGTGGAAGTGGCATTTGTCGGCCAACGCATGGAAGCGGTAACAGAAGCCCTGCACTTCAGTGAAAACGCCGCCTGCAAACGCTGCGGCGTTAGCTATCCGGAACTGTCACCGGCCAGTTTTTCCTTCAACTCTCCCCACGGCGCCTGCCCATACTGTGATGGATTGGGCACGACCAAAAGCTTTTCTCCTCTGCAAATCGTCCCCAACCCCGAACTCTCCTTAAGAGAGGGGCGCTTTCCGTCTGGGCCCATCGCCGTTCGGTCGCCTTTGGGGAGTTTCTGGAAGATCTCACCGCCTTTTACGGCGTGGATATCTATACCGCTTATCGGGATCTCCCTGAGGCGTTCACAACGGTTCTCATGCATGGTTCGGGGGACCAGCAGATCCCCTTCACAACCCATGAAAACGGTCGCACAAAAAAAGAACGGAGACCATGTAAAGGGATTATCCCGCAATTGCAGCAGCAGTATGCCGAAGCGGTGGTAGCCGCGGAGAAAAACACCCTGAGCGACTACATGGCCGAGTCTCCCTGCACCCATTGCAAGGGCTCACGGCTGCGCAGGGAGAGTCGGCATATAAAGATTAATGGAGAGTCCATTGGCGATTTGACGTCTCGATCCATCGCCGATCTGCAGGACTTTTTCAGCGCCTACCAGCCTGACGGTAAGCGCGGCGTGATTTCCGAAAAAATCATCAAGGAGATTGCCTCTCGCTTGGCATTTTTGAATGATGTGGGCCTGTGCTATCTGACCTTGGACCGGCCGGCCCACACCCTGTCCGGTGGAGAGAGCCAGCGAATCCGGCTGGCCACCCAGATCGGTTCGAAATTGACCGGTGTGCTCTATGTATTTGACGAACCCAGCATCGGCCTTCATCAACGGGATAACAAAAGACTGCTGGGTACGCTCATGAATATGCGGGACATGGGCAATTCGGTGCTGGTGGTGGAGCATGACGAAGACACCATCCTCGCCGCCGACCACGTGGTGGACATGGGGCCCGGTGCCGGGATCGATGGCGGCCATGTGGTCTTTCAAGGGACACCGGCCCATGATGCTGAAAGACGACCGGTCACTGACCGGCAAATATCTTTCCGGCAGGCTGCAAATCGATGTACCGGCCAAACGAAGGCCCGCTGACCACGGTCAAATCCGCATTTCCGGGGCGTGTCAGAACAACCTTAAAAACATCGATGTATCTTTCCCAACCGGTGTGTTCACCTGCGTCACCGGTGTCTCCGGGTCGGGCAAATCCACCCTGGTGCTGGAAACCCTTTACCGGGCAGCCATCCGCAGCCTTCAGCAGCTCAATCTGGCCGCCGGCCACTATGAACGGATCACCGGCCTGGAAAAGATCAACAAGGTCATCGACATCGACCAATCCGCCATCGGCCGCACTCCGCGCTCGAACCCAGCCACCTACACCGGCCTGTTTACACCTCATCAGCGACCTCTTCAGCCGCACGCCCGAGGCGCGCACCCGCGGCTATGGCCCCGGCCGGTTCAGCTTCAACATTCGCGGCGGTCGGTGCGAGGCCTGCGAAGGGGACGGCATCATCCGCATCGAGATGCATTTTCTGCCCGACATCTATGTTCCCTGCGACATCTGCAATGGCAGGCGATACAACCGCGAAACCCTGGAAATCCGCTATAAAGGCAAAAACATCGCCGAAGTGCTGGACATGACCGTCGACCAGTGCCTAGCCATGTTTCAGAACATCGATGTCATCCGATCCAAACTTCAAACGCTGGTGGATGTCGGACTCGGCTATGTCCCCATCGGCCAGTCGGCCACGACCCTCTCCGGAGGCGAGGCCCAACGGATCAAACTGGCCCGGGAACTGAGCAAGCGGGGCACGGGGAAACACCCTTTATATTCTGGACGAACCCACCACAGGACTGCATCCCGACGACATCCGCAAACTGCTGGGGGTGCTGAACCGCCTGGTGGATGCGGGCAATACGGTGGTGGTGATCGAGCACAATCTGGATGTGATCAAAACCGCCGATTATGTCATCGATTTAGGCCCCGAAGGCGGTGACGCGGGCGGATTTGTGGTGGCTGCCGGCACGCCGGAAACCGTCTGCCGGGTGGCCGAATCCCACACCGGGCGTTATCTTCAAAAGGTTCTTGTAACCGTTCAATGGATGTTACCGGGTCGAATCCGCCTTAATTGCCGAATCATTTGAACGATACAGAGCGAACCCTGAACTTTGAACGCTGAACCATGAACCCTGAACCCAAATTAAATGAAAAAGGGCCGCTGCAATGAAGCAGCGGCCCTTTTCATGTTTTGCTGTGGCAGGTACGGAACTTATTTTGCGAACAGCGCGGCAATGGCGCCTGCCTGGGGATGCGCGTAGATCAGGATCAGGGACACGACGAGTGCGTAAATACACAGAGACTCGATCATGGCCAGACCGATCAGCATGGTCACGGTGACCTTACCGGAAGATTCGGGATTCCGGGCGATACCTTCAACGGCGGACTTGAGGCCCATGCCCTGTCCGATACCGCAACCGAAGGCGGCCACTGCAATACCAAAACCAGCTGCTGTCACACACGCGATGAAAAACTGCAATGCTTGAGCTTCCATATCCTACACTACCTCCTTTAAAAGATTGATAATTAGGGCTTCTTCCAGTTACCCCAAACCGATTTAACGCAAGCCGATTCGCCGATATGGGCTTGATCCGCATCGGCGAATCGACGTTTTTCCCTTTAGCGCTTCCCCATCAGTGGGCGTGTTCCATGGCCCCGGAGAAGTAGATGATAGACAGGAGAAAGAAAACGAATCCCTGCACAAAGGCAACGAAGATACCCAGGGCCATGATCGGCAGCGGGGCGAAGAAGGCACCGGCCAGTCCGAAAAGAATGCCCAGAACAATCTCGTGGCCCATCATGTTTCCGAACAGACGGAAAGAGAGCGACAGGACCCTCGCCAGATGCCCGATGATCTCGATGATAAAGATCAACGGCGCCATCCACCAGACCGGCCCCATAAAGTGTTTGATGTAGCCGGCGCCATGGTATTTGACGCCGATGATGTGGGTGAACACCACGACTACCAGGGCACAGGACCCCGTGGTGTTGAGGTTGGCGGTGGGCGGAAAGAACCCGGGGATAATCCCGATCAGGTTGCCGATGAAGATGTAGAGAAAAAGGGTGGCCGCCAGGGGAAAGAGCCATCGCGCCTCTTCACCGGCCGTTTCCACCATGAACTCTTCGATGCCCGAGACGATCACTTCAAACAGGTTCTGGGCTTTTCCCGGTATCATGGAGATGGTTTTGGTGGCCAAGGCACCGGCAATAATCAGGATCGCCATGAGGACCCAGGAGTAGACCACATGCGTGTATGTGTGGGCGAAATGCCCCAGCCCGATCGCTTCAAAAATCTTCACGAAAAATAGATAGGGATGCTCCATCCTTAGACCGCCTCCTTGAAAAATAGTTTTTTAAGCTCAACCATGGTGGCCAGGGTGATGCTGGCCACCACGACGGAAAGACCGATGAACAGACCGATGGGGTTCACCACCTGCTGGCTGATGAGGAAAAAGATAATCACGCCGCTGATGATGAATCGGATGTAGTATTTGATCAGGACCACGTTGGGAGAAGTCAGCCGCTTTGGGCGAAGGGCCTTGTTCAGGGTATGGGCCAGCAGGTGAAAATTGATCGTGACGATGAGTCCACCGAAAATGATGCCCCGGGCGAATGCCGGCGTTGCCGCCAGCAGTCCCAGCAGGCTGACCGCAGCCAGAAGCACCCAGTTGGATCGCGTAACGAATGTGAGCAAGCGCTGCTGAATAGGTTTCACTGTAGACAATTTTATGCCTATACGGGTCACAGTTTCCGGCTTTTTTTGATTGCCAGACCGATGTTGCGGTATCCGGCGGCGATGCCGAACCCCAAGAAGACAAGCGTCAACCATGGTGTCGTGTCAAAGCGCCTGTCCAGATACACCCCGATCCCAAGTCCGATAAAAATGGAGAGTGACACCGAGAAACCCAGGCTCGAATAATAAGCCAGATCTCGTATCCACGTTCGCGTTTCTTTTTTCATGGGATTCGACCCTTCTCCGACCGCAAAGTGGCGTCAGATCAGGCCTTGATCGGAATGTTTGCGTCTAACACAGCCCGGGGTTCAAGTCAATCTCAAAGTGGATACGAATCGCCGAAAGCCATCACCAGGCAAGCCGGTGGGCATCGAAAACCGGGCCGTCCACACAGACGTGCCGGTAGCGCTCGTTGTCGTCCCGCACTTTCACGGCACAGCCCAGGCAGGCACCCATCCCACAGGCCATCATGGCCTCGATGGAAACCTGACAGGGGATACCGCGCCTTGCGGCAATGGCGGTAACCGCCTTGAGCATTCCCGGTGGTCCGCAGGCGCAGATGAGATCTGCCGGACCGGCATCCAGCGCCTTTTCCAGACTGCGGGTCACCATTCCCTGATTCCCCTGGCTGCCGTCATCGGTGGACACATCCAGCAAAAAACCGGGAAGATCGAATTCGGTGATGCAGACCAGGTCGTCCCTGGTCCGGCCGCCGACGAATACCACGCAGCGATGGAGATCACCCTCCCGTTCCAGCATGGACTGGGCTAGGAAGCGAATGGGCGGCACACCAACCCCGCCGGCCACCAGGATCAGTTGACGGCAGTTGTCGGGCACCAAAAAGGCGTTTCCCAACGGCCCGATGACGGATAATCGGTCACCGTCCCGGCATCGGGACAACCGTTCGGTTCCCTTTCCTACCACCTTGAATAGGATTTCGATCCCGGTCACGCGATCCGCGTCCCGAACCACCCCCAACAGGGAAAAGGGACGGCGCAACAAGGGTGTGGCATCGGTCCCGGTGCGAATCATGATGAACTGGCCGGGTTTAGCAGCGTCGAATCCGGAGGCGCAGGACAGCCCCATGCGGTAATAGCCCGGCGCTACCGGCTGGTTCCATAATACGATGGTGTCTTGTTCGATCATTTTTTATCTAACCCGATCAGGGCGGCAAAACGACCGGTTTCCCGCGCCGCCCGGTAGGAAAAAAAAGGTGGGGATTGCATCGGGTGCATATGCCGGGGCCGTGCACGTTGCCGTCCACCAGGCCGGCCGTGGTCAGTTGATGCCGGCTGATGCGCCAGAAATCAAAATGGTGCGCACCGACCCGAAATGGCCAGAATTGTCGGGGAATCTCCTTTTTATAATTGATAAACTCGGCACAACAGGGCCCCAGGGAAGGTCCTATGGCAGCGGTCATCTGCCCTGGATCGCAACCGAATTCGGCAACCATGCGCGAGACGGTGCGGCCGATGATGTCGGCCACACTGCCCCGCCAACCGCAGTGAATATTGGCCACCACCTGTCTTTGCGGTTCATAAAGCATCACCGCCTGGCAGTCCGCCGTTTGGATCAGCAGCCGAATACCCGGCACATCGGAAATCAGCGCATCGGCCGGCATCGGATCCGTTTGAATAGCCTCACCACGGTCGACAGCGTCCCGGGTGATGGTGCGGATGGATGTGCCATGGTTCTGACGGGTGTAAACGTGAATGCCGCCATTGGCCATTTGCCGCAACCGATTCCGGTTGGCCGCGACTACCGCCGGGTCGTCACCCACCCCATGGCTCAGGTTAAAGGCATCATAGGGGGGCTGGCTGACTCCCCCCGTTCGGCTCACGACGGCATGGACCAGCCCTGGGATACGCAGGAGCGGCTGGAATTGAAACAGATAATTATCCTTTTTCTTTAACAGCAACAACCATTTACCTCATGCTTGACACGTATTGCGATTTACCATTAGCCCTTAGAATGTATCTTAAAATGAGGATTTGGGTTCAAGATCAAGGCGGGATCGGGTTTGAACCCTCCCCGCGGCAAGCCGCGGGGAATCTTCACCGTAAGGATAAAAAAATCGATTTTCAGTTCGCTCGCTAAACCCGCTTCAAGCGGCGGGGAATGCGCTCGCTATCGCGGTCCAAACCGCAGGCATACTCCAGTATGTCGAGGATTTAGAACGCGGTACCAACGCAGATATTGGATCTAAAGTCCGTTTTAAGAAACATTCTAAAGCGCCCTGGCCAATGTCAGCACATCCACCCGTCTGGCCCCATCCCGCATCAGGGCATCCGCGCAGGCCTCGGCGGTGGCACCCGTGGTCAGCACGTCATCCACCAGCAGCACCCGCTTTCCTGCACTTTGACCGCGACGGCTCACGCCAAATGCATTCCGGATGTTGATCCGCCGCTGCTGCCTGTCCAATCCGGTCTGAGGGGCCGTGGCCCGGGTTCGCACCAACAGATCACGAACCACGGCGGTCCCTTCGGGCAGCGCCCATCTTCTCACCAGCAGGTAGGCCTGGTTGAATCCCCGCTTACGGAATCGATGTCGATGAAGGGGCACCGGCGCCACCACATCGACGTCGCCGGCTGTCCAATAGTGCCGGAAGGTATCGAAAAGCAGCCTTCCCAACGGATCGGCCAGACCCACCTTGCCCTTGAATTTCAGTGCATGGACAGCCACTTTCAAGGTATCATCATAGATCCCGGCGGCGCGGGCCCGCGTGAAAGCACCGGGTCGATCCAGGCATCGGCCGCAAAGGTGATCATCCCCCTCGCGGCTTTTGAATACCACTCCGCACCGGGAACACAACGGGGACGACACGGCTGTCCACCGGTCCCGGCAATGCAAACAACAATGAGGGGCCATCGCATTGGAAAAATCAGCAGGAAGGACTGCTGGAGGCGCTGTGGTGTCATGCTGAAAAAGCCGGCCGCAACCCAGACAGACCGCCGGAAAAAGGGCGTCACCCATGCCATGCAGCAGCTGCTTGAGCACTCCCTTCAACAACACTCGGCTCAGCATGCCGACGTCCTATTTCATCTGTGCGACGATGGCCCCGGCAAACTCGGAGCATTTCACTTCCTCGGCACCCTCGATCTGCCGCGCCAGGTCGTAGGTCACCCGGCGGTCCTTGATGGCCGCCTGAACCGCATCACGAACGGCAGTCCCTGCCTCTTTCCACCCCATGTAGTCGAGCATCATGGCACCGGACAGGATCAGGGAGCCAGGATTCACCTTATCCAGGCCGGTGTATTTCGGGGCCGTGCCGTGGGTGGCCTCGAACACGGCGCAGGCGTCGCCGATATTTGCCCCCGGCGCCATACCCAGCCCGCCCACCTGGGCGGCCAGGGCATCGGATATGTAATCGCCGTTGAGGTTGGGCGTGGCGATGACGCTGTATTCATCGGGTCGTAACAAGACTTGCTGAAACAGCATGTCCGCAATCCGGTCCTTGATCACCACCTTTCCGTGGGGTGTTTTTCCGTCGTACCGGTCATAGAGCTGTGCCTCGGTGATCGTCCGGTCGGCAAACCGCTCCCTGGCCACCTCGTAGCCCCACTGGGCAAAGGCGCCTTCGGTGAATTTCATGATATTGCCCTTATGCATCAGCGTGACACTGGGAAAACCGTTCTCCAGGGCATGAACAATGGCGCTGGCCACCAGACGCTTGGTATTGGCCGGGCTGATTGGCTTGATGCCGATTCCGGCGGCGGGTGGCAGGTCGACGCCCATCTTCGTTTTGAAAAATTCAGCCACCGTGTTGGCCTCATCGGTCCCGGAGGCCCACTCGATGCCGGCGTACAGATCTTCGGTGTTTTCCCGGAACACCACCATGTTGATCTTTTCCGGGTGTTTCATGGGGCTGGGTACGGTATCGATGTAACGCACCGGGCGAACGCAGGCATACAGGTCCAACTTCTGCCGGATGGCCACGTTAAGGCTGCGTATGCCTTTGCCAATGGGCGTGGTCAACGGTCCTTTGATGGCCACCACGTTGGCTTGGATGAGATCCAGGGCCTCCTGGGGCAGGTAGTTGCCCGTTTTCTCGTACCCTTTTTCCCCGACGGGCAGCTCAACCCATGATATTTTTCGCTTCCCGGCGTAGGTTTTTTCAACCGCCGCATCGATGACCAGCCGGGTCGCCCGCCAGATATCGGGCCCGATGCCGTCGCCTTCGATGAAGGGAATACTCGGATGATCCGGAACGTTCAGACTGCCGTCACTGTTTTTTTTAATTTTTTCTGCATCTGCCATGAGGCGCTCCTCCCGGGTTAAGACCCAATCATAAATTCTAATTTATATTGTCATCCCGCCAGCTGGCGCTGCCGGAAGGCTTCGTAGAGCACGACGGCCGCGGCAGCCGACGCATTGAGCGAATCCACGCGGCCACGCAGCGGAATGGAGACCAGGAAATCGCAATGCTGCCGGACCAGCGGACGCAGGCCCTTTTCCTCTCCTCCCACCACCAGGGCCAGGGGGCCTTTCAGGTTCGCCTGAAAAACCGTCTGATCCGCCTGCATGGAAAGACCGGCCACCCAGACGCCCGTCTTTTTCAGCCATTGAATGGTCGTGACCAGATTGGTCACCCGGCACAACCGCGTGTACTCCAGGGCTCCGGCGGAAGCCTTGGATACCGCCGGTGTCGCCCCGACGGCGCGGTCTTTGGGAATCACGAGTGCGTGGGCGCCCACACAGTGGGCCGTGCGGACAATGGCACCCAGATTGTTCGGGTCCACAATACTGTCCAACAGCACCAGCAGGCAGGTGCCATCGTTGTGGCCGGTTTCGGCAACGGTCGATTCCATGGAATCGGTGGGCAACGGGGAAACGTCAGCGGCAACGCCCTGGTGCTGGTCGCTGCCGCAGACCGCACGAATCTGTTCAGGTGTCAGCGTCTGACAGGAAATACCCCTTTTTTCGGCCAGTTCAACAATCCGATTCTGGCGCTCGGAAAGGGCCTTCCGATCCACCATCACTTTATACATGCTTCGGCGTCCGGCGGTCAATGCCTCCAGAATTGGGTGAAATCCGTAAAGTACCTCCCGGCTGTTTGGCGTTGACTTTCGTTTTTTTGACATGCCGGCCATATCAAGCTGCTCCGCCTTTAAATAATGTAACGAATCGGGCGATGGCTGTGTCCAGATCATCATTGACGACCACGTGCCGATACATCCCTTTGCAGGCGATTTCGGCTTCGGCGTTCTTCATCCGTTTGTCTATCACCGTGCCGCTGTCCAGCCCTCTGGCAGTGATCCGCTGGCAAAGGATTTCCATTGACGGTGCCATGATGAAGATGGTGATCGCATCCGGGTAGCGTTGCAAAAGCTGCGCGGCGCCTTGGACATCGATATCCAGAAGGACATCCCGGCCGGCATTCAGATGATCCTCGATGAACCGGGCGTCAGTGCCGTAATAGTTGTCATGGACCCTGGCCCATTCCGCCCATTGTCCGGTGTCGATACCCTCACGAAACTGCGTTTCGGTGACAAAAAAGTAGTCACGTCCCTCCTGTTCTCCATCGCGGGGTGCCCGCGTGGTCGTGCTGACCGAATATACCAGATCGGGTAGGTGCTGACGGGCTGCATCACACAGCGTGGTTTTGCCGGCACCCGATGGCGCGGAGACCACAAAAAGCCGACCGCCCTGTCCTCCCCTGCCATTCCTATTTTTTTGAAACGTTTCGGTCATCATCGATCACTTGTCCATCGTCAGGTCTTCAAAGCGCTGAGAGATGGTTTCGAACTGGATCGCGGACAGTACAATGTGGTTGCTGTCCATGATAATAATGGCTCGGGTGCGGCGCCCCTGGGTGGCGTCAACCAGATGCCTTTCATTGCGGGCTTCATCTTTCAACCGCTTCATGGGCGACGAACTGGGCGAAACGATGGACACCACCCGTTCGGCCACGACCGTATTGCCAAAGCCGATGTTCAGCAGTTTTTTTTCCATCCCCCTCCCCTTCTCGATTACTTGCTATTCCACGTTCTGGATCTGTTCGCGCAGTTTCTCGAGCTCTGATTTGACCGCCACGATGATGTGGGACATGGCGGCCTTTCCCGATTTCGATCCCATGGTGTTGAACTCCCGATTGAACTCCTGGAGCAAAAAATTCAATGGCCGGCCAGCCGGTGTGTCGTCTTCCATCAGGGACCTGAACTGCAGGATGTGGCTTCTGGCCCGTACGATTTCTTCGGAGATATCGCTCCTGTCAGCCAACAGGGCCGCCTCCTGGGCGATGCGCGTCTGATCAATCTCGACAATACCGTGGGTCAGTGCCTCGATGCGCTCTATCAGCCGCTGCCGGACCATCTCAGGCAGTTGGGCGGCCTGGTCGTTGATCTCTTCCAGCATGGTTTCGATGGCGTCCAGGCGCTGCCGGAAGTCTTGGGCCATGTTATCCCCTTCCACCCGTCGCATGGCATCCAAATCGGTCATGGCCGTCCTGAGACACGGTTCCAGCTGCGGCCAAACGGCATCCATGTCTTTTTCCACCTCCACCGCCTGGATCATGCTGCCAGCCGAAAGGACCGTTTCAATGCTGGTCTGGCCGGTAAGGTTCAAGGTCTGGCTCAGCCGGGTCAAGGCCTCGTGATATGCCCGGGCCCGTGGCAGATTGACCTCAAAAGCGATGCCCGCCTCCGACGCATCGTGGATCTGCACCCGGATATCTACCCGTCCGCGGGCCGCGGTTTCGGCGATGACACCTTTAATACGCTCCTCGAGGGCTTCGAACCCGTGGGTAAGCTTTAGGGCCACATCCAGATGTCGGCTGTTGAATGATCGCACCTCCACACGAACGGTGTAGGGAGCGGTTTGGTTTTCCGCCCGGGCATAGGCGGTCATGCTTTTGATCATGGTTACTTCCCTTGCTTTAATTCCAGCATATATTTTTTCCGGACCAGGGTTAGAAAGTCAATCAGCTGCTTGTCGGCATAGTCCGGGTAGGTCCACGGCAGTGTGCGAAAGGCCCCTTTTTGATAGATCAGCGTCAGGTCCGCATAAATGCCCTGGCCAATGTAAATGCGATGGGTAAAGTTCTTTCCGGTGGCCAGAACGAATCGCTCGGGCAGCAGATATCCCGGATCGATATTGACCCGGCGCTGCCCCTGCACCTGGTAGGTGTGTTCCAGCGCATTGGTCATCCGCTTGATCACGGCCAGTTCGGTCTGCTCGACAAGCTTTTTAAAAACGACCAATCGGCGACTCAGCGGGGCGCCCATCTCCTTTTCATAGTAGGTCGTGAAATCAAAATTGAGCCAGGCACTGATCATGTCAATGGGGCCCAGACGGTCCTGCAGTTCCTGCACGATACCCGCGGCAAGGGCCTTGTCCTGGACGAAAAAGCCCACAATCAGTTTGGCTGGCGTGGGAGGCTGGGGCAGACTCATGGGTTAAGCGGCTTGGCCTCTTCGATCAGCATGATGGGGATGTCATCCCGGATTTCGTAAACCAACCGGCACGCTTCACAGATCAGACTGTCTTGGGCGTCGTTTAGGTGGATTTCCCCTTTGCACTGGGGGCAGGCAAGGATCTCAAGCAGTTCCGGGTTGATGGCCATGGGTGACTCCTTCTTCTTTTTTAGTTCCATTCGCTGACAGTTTGCGGGCAATGGCGGTGGTACTGTGCCCCTCGAGGATTTCCACCAAACGAACCTGGCCGCCATAGGACTCGACAATCGATTTGCCAACCACGTCCGCAGTCCGGTAATCCGCACCTTTGACCAGGATATCCGGCTTGAGTTGCCCGATGAGATTCAATGGGGTGTCTTCATCAAAAAAAACCACCATGTCGACATCCTCGAGCGCGCTGAGGATGGCGGCCCGATCTTGCCCCGGGAGAATCGGCCGCTGCTCCCCCTTGAGTCGTCGGATGGACGCGTCCGTATTCAACCCCACAATCAGCCGGTCTCCCAGATGCCGAGCCTGGTGAAGCAGGCTGACGTGGCCGGGATGCAACAGATCGAAACAGCCGTTGGTAAAGACAATCCGCTGCTCGGCCTGCCGCCACCGCGAAAGCCGTGCCGAAGCCTCCTCGACGTCGGCCACTTTCCACAGCGTCGACGCCGGCTTCTTTTGCGACTCGTGCATCAACGCGTCCGCCAGTTCGGACCAGCGAACCGCCCACGTACCCAGTTTCCCCACGACAATACCGGCAGCCGTATTTGCCACGGATGCCGCTTCGGCAAGGGGCAGCCCAGCGGCCACGCAAGCCGCCAGGGTGGCAATCACCGTGTCCCCGGCACCGGATACGTCGAACACCTCCCTGGCCCGGGCGGCAATCATCACCGGTGAGGCGTCCTCGCCGAAAAGGGCCATGCCTTTGGGCCCCCGGGTGACCAGCAGCCAGTCCAGGGCCAACTGCCGTCGAAGATCCCGGGCGACGGGAATTAAGGCACTATCCCCGTTGACTTCGCTGCCGGCGGCCAGCTCCAGTTCGGCAGTGTTGGGGGTGACGCAGGTGGCTCCGGCATAGCGATTCCAATCCCTGCCCTTGGGGTCGATGAAAACGGGAACATTCATCCGTCGGCAGGACTGGATGATCGCCTGAATGAATTCCATCGAATCAAACATGCCCTTGCCGTAGTCGGACAAAATCAGGGCATCGAGGGAAGGCAGCATCGCTTCGACGGCCTTGATGACGCTCTCTGCCGTCTGGGCCCCGATGCCGCTGCCATCCTCTTCATCCAGCCGCACCACTTGCTGTTTGCCGGCCATGATCCGTGTCTTGGTAGTCGTGGGTCGGCGTTCATCGACCAGGCAATGATCCTGTATATTGGCGGATGCCAGCAGTTCCTGAACCTGGTTGGATGCCACATCCCGTCCGATCAGTCCCAGAACGGCAGCCGTGCATCCCAAACCGGAAAGATTGGCGGCAACGTTCCCCGCTCCTCCCAATCGAAAGGTCTTGTCATCGATCTTAAACTTGACTACCGGAACGGGCGCTTCCGGAGAAATTCGGCGCACGTCGCCCCAGCAATAGCAGTCCAGCATCAGATCTCCCACCACGAGTACCTTGGCGCGGGCCAGTTGACCGGCCAGATGTTTATGGGAGGAACTTGTGCTCACACCTGATCTCCGGGGAGTTGGGGCAGACCGCTTTCTATCTGCCAGGCCCAATAATGCAGAATAAAGATATGGATCTCCTGAATGCGGGCCGTGGTGTCGCTCTCCACCACGATCGGCTGATCCACCATTTGTTTAAGGGCGCCGCCATCCTTTCCCAACAGCCCCACGGTCTGCATGTCCATGGATTTGCCCTGCTTGACGGCCCGGATCACGTTTTCCGAGCCGCCGGAGGTGGAAATGCCCAGCAGGACGTCGCCCGGTCGGCCGAGGCCCTCCACCTGGCGGGCAAACACTTCATCGTAGCCGTAGTCATTTCCCACGGCAGTAAGAATAGACGTGTCCGTAGACAGTGCCACGGCAGGGTAGGCGCGCCGTTCTTTCTCGAACCGGCCCACGATCTCGGCGGCAAAGTGCTGGGCGTCACTGGCGCTTCCGCCGTTGCCGCAGATCATTATCTTACGGCCGCCGAGCAGGCACTGCAAAAGCATATCGCCCACCCGCTTCAAGGCCGGTTGGATGGTTTTCAGGTGCTGCAGGCATTGGACATGCGCGTCGATCATGGCGTTCAGCATGGTTTTTATTGCTCTCCCATTTTTCGGTGACGGATAGGGGTTTGCCCCTGCTGCGCTATGCCGAAAGGTGGGATTTAATACCATACACAGGCATGATTTGCAGCACTTATGTTTCTTCAATCAGGTTCCGGTTTCCGCATACTCATAAATCGCTGCGGCAAGCAGGGGAATCATGATTTCGTGGTGACCGGTAATCGCATAACCGCGGCCGCCGGCCAGCACCGGCCGCTGGACCACATTGACGCCGGGGCGGTAGTGCTGAATCATGTCAAAATTGGCCGTGGTGAAATCCTTGACCGGATATCCCAGGTTGCGGGCCACGGCCAGGGCCTTTAAAAAGACCTCCGGCATAATGACCGCGCTACCGAGGTTGACGACCACACCGCCGCCACCCAGCTTGGAGACGGTCGAGGCAAAAATGCGAAAATCCCTCAGCGAGGCCTCGCCGATGGCGGAACCGCTGGCCGTCGGGTGCTGGTGGACGATGTCGGTGCCCAGGGCAACGTGAAGGGTGTAGGGAATCTTCAATTGATGGGCGCGGGCAATCAAGGCGCGCTGGACGTGCGGTGCGTTCTCTTCGAGCAGCAGGGCCCCCACCGCCTCACCAAACCCTTCCTGGCCGGCGGCTGCCCGTTTGGCTGCATGGTTGACCAGAAAAGCCGTATCCGACGCCATGCCGAAGGAGCCATCTTCCAACTGCGCAGCCACATCCTCTGACGTATGGCCCAACCGCGCCAGTTCGGTATCGTGAATGGCTGCCGCACCATTGGACGCCAGATGGGTGATGAACCCGTCGGCGGCCAGACCGGCAAGTACCGGTGCACAGCCGGTTTTAATGACATGGCCGCCGAACATAACCAGCACCGGTTTTCCCAGACGCTGGGCACCCACGACGGCCTGGGCGACAGCCTTGAGTTCATCCGCTTTGAGGACGGCAGGCAGGCTCTCCAAAAACGCTGACATGCGCATGCCGCACCGCAAGGGGCTGCCTTCAAGCGCCGTGGTTACCTTTGAAGCCCGTGCCGAAGCCGGGTAGGTCTTGATTGCAGAAAGATCGATCTCTTGATAGGGCATGATTGTGTTTCCAATGCTGAAAGGTGAACGCTCAAGGCTCAAAGATGAAAGCTTCAAGCCTTTATATAACGCCGGGTTAGCCTTGGCAATGGCTATCCAGAAGGCCGATTATTGTTTTCTTTCCTGTTGCTCGTCAACGAAACCGTTCTTAACCGCATCGTTTACAAAACGAACCCCATGGGTTAAATACGTGGCGCGAGGGTAGCCGTTCATGGGTTCAAAGGTTTAGATTTCAGCATAGGAAAGCCAAGGTGAAACATTTCTTAACAATCGAATTGAGGGACCGGCATCGGCGGATCTTGTCCTTGATCAAGAAAAACCGCACACGCCTGGTGTTCGCAGCCGGATCCAGTTTGATGATATCAGGCGCCACCACCGCAATGGGATATATGATCAAACCGGTGATCGACGATATTTTCGTTAATAAGGATACCACCGGTCTGTTGTTGCTTCCCCTGTTGGTGATTGTCGTTTTTCTGGTCAATGGCCTGGGTCGATACGGCCAGGAATATTTTATGAACTATGTCGGCGAAGACATCATTCGCCGGTTGCGCAACCAGCTTTACGATCGGATTCAGGATCTCTCGCTGGCCTTTTTCCAGAAAGAACGCACCGGCACCCTCATGTCGCGCATCACCAATGATGTCAATATTCTCAAATCGATGGTGTCCACCGCCGTCACCAGCTCCCTGCGTGACGTCGCCACCATTGTCGGCCTGACGGCAGTCATTTTCTATCAGAACTGGCGCATGGCGATCCTTGCTTTTTTCATCCTGCCGCTGGCTTTTTGGCCGATTTTCATCCTGGGGCGAAAAGTTCGCAGAGTCAGCACCGGTTGCCAGCAGGCCATGGCCGAATTGAGTGCCTTCCTGCACGAAACCTTCGCCGGCAACAAAATCGTCAAGGCCTTCGGCATGGAGCAGCACGAAAAGCAGCGTTTCTTCGACCAAACCCAGCAGCTCTTCAACCTGGAGATCAAAGGGGTCAAGGTGCGCGCGCTGATTTCACCCATCATGGAATTTTTCGGTGGCTTGGGCATTGCCTTCGTCATCTGGTATGGTGGATCGGAGGTGATCGCCGGCAAGACCACGCCGGGCACATTCATGAGCTTTCTGGCATGTGTCCTGCTCCTGTATGATCCGGTCAGGAAGCTGAGCCATCTCAACAACACCATTCAGCAGGGGCTGGCCGCCGCGGATCGAGTTTTCGACATCGTCGAGACCCCGTCCGATATCCAGGACCCGGCGTCACCTGTACCACTCATAGCTGGTTCTCATGAAGTGCGTTTCGAAGATGTTCATTTCAGCTACGGTGAAAAAGAAGTTCTCACAGGCATCGACCTGAAAATAGACAAAGGACAAGTGCTGGCTCTGGTGGGCATGAGCGGCGGCGGCAAGAGCACCATTGCCAACCTGATTCCCCGTTTTTTCGATGTCACCGGTGGCCATATCCGCATCGACGGCATCGACGTTCGCGACATTGCCGTGGCCGACCTTCGCCGCCAGATCGCCATCGTGACCCAGGAGCCGATCCTGTTCAATGAAACGGTGCGCGACAACATCGCCTATGGTAGACCCGAGGCCACGGCGGATCAGATCGTTGCCGCGGCAAAGGCGGCCTTTGCCCACGACTTCATCCTGCGTTTTCCCAATGGATACGACACCATGATCGGCGAGTTGGGTGGAAGGCTTTCCGGGGGGGAAAAACAGCGTCTGTGCATCGCCCGGGCACTGATCAAAGACGCGCCCATCCTGATTCTGGATGAAGCCACCTCAGCCCTGGACTCCGAAGCGGAAGCCGTCGTTCAAAAGGCCCTGGAGAACCTGATGCACGGACGTACGACCGTGGTGATCGCCCATCGGCTCTCCACGGTTGCCGGTGCCGATCGCATTGCCGTTATTGTCAGACGGCAGAATCGTGGAAGAGGGCACGCATGAAGCGCTTATATCCAGCAACGGTGAGTATAGCAAACTGCATCGGATGCAGTATGCGGGCAATGAGAGGCCTGATTCAGGGACGATGAGCGTTGAACATCGAACGTCCAAAATTGGATACTGAGTTAACTGCAGTTAAATTTAGCGGGATAGGACCCTATCGTAAAGTCCCAGTATCCGTCGCCCCATGGTATCGATGGTATGATTCTGCAACACATACCTATAGGCTAAGCTTGCTCTTTCGGTCGCAGCGTCCGGCTCGTCTAAAACAGATGCCATGGCGTTTGCCAATGCGGTTGACTGTTCTGGTTCAACGAGGAGTCCTGTTTTCCCGTCTTCAATGATTTCCGGGATACCGCCCGCCCGGGTACCGATCACCGGGCATCCGGCAAACATGGCTTGAGGGATCGTCTGTGAAAGGCCTTCGTTTTTGGTACTGGCCAGGACATTAAGGTCAAATGCACGGAAAAAAAGCCAGGGGTTATCGCGATAACCCGCGAAATGGATGCGGTCCGTTAGTCCGTGGCGCTCTCGCTGCAGCTTCAGGGATTCCAATTCGTCACCATCCCCGACAATCATTAGGTGATGATGGGGAAATCGTTGACTGATTGCTTTAAATCCATCGATCAGATAGCGATGGCCTTTCCAATCCCTCAGCATGGCCACACTACCGATAAACCGCGCACTGCTATCCAGGTCGAATTCCTCCTGAAGGCGACGGACGGCATCTTCCCGGGCGATCATCGTGTCGGGTGGGATAATACCGCTGGCTGACGGTGACCACCTTTGAAGGGTCAACCGCCAGATCCTTTGCAATCTGGTCCGAAATGCCCTGAGCGGAAGTAAAAATATAATCGCTGAGCTTGCGGTACATCCATTTGTTGTGCCACGAAGGCAGATACCGGGTGGCTGTGGTGGCGGGATCGAATCACACAGGGTATCCCCAAACCACGGGCGGCCATCAACCCTACTTTGGCATCCATGTTGCCGTGTGTGTTGAATACGTCAGGAGCATTTTTTCTTAGAAACCCCCTGAGGCGAAAATAGTCAACAACTGCTGTCAGATTGGAAAAGGACATGGGGAAGACATTCAAATCGGCTGATTTGGCCCGGGCGTAAATTTGCGACCTTTTGGGTGCCACCAGCAAGGGCCGGTGGCCATGTTGTTTCATCCATTGACATTCGCTGAGCACGCGCAGTTCCTGCCCGCCCCAACTGCGGTGGCTTTCCGTGTGAACGATTTTCAGGATTCTGATTTCATCGTTGTTAGAAAGATCTCCAGAGAATTTTGTCGAAGGCGCGGGAAATTTTCCGTAGTTGTTTCCAGGATAAAATTTTTCCGCAACGCGGATCGGGCAAAATACCAGTGCCGTTAATTTATATCCTGCCGCCTGTACATTTCAGCTTCGCGTATTTAAAAAAAGATCCCCCGGCATTGAGCAGTGAGATGATCAGCCCGTCAAATCCTTCCATCACGCCCAGCTCCAGCAATAGGTGCGGATAAACATCCACAGGCCGTGAAGCGGCGGTGTCCACCAGCGTGCAGATTTGCCTTCGGTTTTCATTTGCATCGCCGACAGGGTCGAGTAGTTCTGCATTTTATCGATCAGGTCGGCATAATTGCGAAAACTGCGATGCTCGATCACCATGCCGAGATCTTTAACCGTGCCGTCTGCCTGCCAATGCTCGTGAACCCAGTGGTCGCTGAAGCGGCCTTTTTTCGGGTTTACCAATCGAACCACACGATCCGGCCACCACCCGCACCTGCGGATCCATCGCCCATGAAAAAATTCTTCCTCAATATACCATAGGCGGCTACACCGGGGTCCGGTGCAGCGAGCAGGCGGTTGATGCCTTCGGCGGTTTGCCGTGGGACGCATTCATCGGCGTCCAGAATCAGCACCCACTCATTTTTAGCCAAATCAACCGCATATTGCTTCTGCTTGGCAAAGCCCAACCACTCCTTTGAGATCGTACGGCATCCATAGGATCGTGCAATGTCAAATGTCTCATCTTTACTTCTCGCATCGACGACAACGATGACTTCATCTGCGAAAGCAAGGCTTTTAAGGCAGGCTTCAATTCGGTCCGCTTCATTTCCGGCGACAATGGCAACAGAAAGAAGGGCGGGGGCACCATCAGCCATTTTTATTCCTCCGCACAAAGGACCGTTGCAAACCGATGGCCAGGGATATGAGAAAAGCGGTTCCGACATCCAGCATCTGGGTGTTAAACAGCCCCGTCGTAACCATCACCAGGAAAACGCACAGCACAAAATACCCCCCAGTGGTCTTTCTTTGCCGCCAGCCATTTGAAAGCCCCACGACCAAAAACCAGGAAAATACAGCCACACCTACGATGCCGAAACTTGCCGCCATATAAAGAAAGTCGTTATGCGGATGGGCCATCAAGGGCACGTTGGGGTCGCTGTCAATCTTATTAAGCGCGGTCTGATACCCCCCCGTACCCACACCGACCCACGGGTTCTGCTTGATAATTCTCACGGCCCCGTTCCACAGGTAGAGTCGTTCTTCATGCGAAAAGTACTTGTTACCCCACGCTGAATCGTCGGTGGCGTAAAAATGATGGTTGAATTGGTCAACGGTCGTCGCGACACGGTCACGAACGATGGGGGAAAGCATCATCAGACTTGGTATCAGCAAACAGACGCCAGCGGTTTTAAGCAGTTTTTTGCGTTTGAAGAAGGTGTAGCCGATAAATGGCGCCAACAGAACGAAGGCCACATAACTGGCCCGGCTCTGAAGGATCACGAAATGGAAGAAATATAACCCGATGAGTCCCACGAGGGCCATTCTGATTTTGGCCCGACGCTCCCGGTTCAGAAAGAATACAGCCATCATGATGCCGACGATGAGGTAGGCGGACAACGTGCTGTAGTCCGGCCCGAGGCCCCGGTGTTGATTGTTTTTGTCCGGCAACTGGAAGACGATCTGGGCAATGGCCGCAAACACATTGATCCCCAGACCCCAGCATGAACGCCTGAACCAGTCGGGTTGCACTAAAGCGGTGAAAGGAGATCGCGGCCACCGACAGTCCGAACAGCCAGTAATAGGTCTTTTCGGCATACTCCATGCCGATGCCGGTGGTGTCGTGCGTATAAATCATCCCCGTCCAATGCAAAATAATAAGCGCGAACACCGGCCACCAGTATCGTGCCGTGTATATGCGGCGCTGTTTCAGGGCAATTCCCGAAAACAGCCAAATACCTGCGGCCAGAGATCCTGCGATGGTCGACGGGGCGGTACCCAGCGGCAGGCAGAAAAAGGTCAGCGCAACAACTGCATACAGGGCCTTTTGGCTGGCGGTGGTGTCAGGATCTCTTAACCAGTCCCCGAGGAGCGTAGTAGTCATTGGACAATAATGCCTTTCTCAACATGTCATCATTGCGAGCCAATTGTTCGCGGCTGTTTTCCGCATGCCACAGATGAAAACAAATCGCCATATAGGGATGAACTTTCCTTTTGAGTCCATAGCTGTACAATCGGGCCACCAGTTCTGAATCTTCTCGTCCCCACCCCTCAAAGTCCTCATTGAATCCATTGACAGCAAAAAGATCCGATCTGAAGAGGCCCATATTGCAGCTGCGCGTGCCTGACAGGCCCGGTGCGTTCATCAGCGGGTACCATGCGCAGCGCAGCAGATGGTGGGCATTCCCGAGCCTCCCGGAAAGCATGCGTTTCAGCAATATTTGCGGGGAATTGGCGTGCTGCCATTCGAATGCATCCGCCGCCATTTTCTTTACAAGCACCCGTTTGCCCTGAAAGAAGGACCCCTTTCTCGCCAGCCGGATATGGTCTTTAACAAAGTGCCGGTTGGGGATGCAATCGCCATCGAGCAGCACAATGTAATCTCCGCTGGATTGCCGGATGGCTTCATTTCTGATTTTTGCAGCCCTGAATCCCTGATCTTCGTGCCAGACGTGCAAAAGCGGATAGGATACGGCCGTGCTGAGTTTTTTTATGGCCATCGCCGTTTCCTGATTCGAGCCATCATCGGCGACGATAACTTGGTCGGCGGGGCGTATCTGATTAGCCAACCCGCTCAGCACGTTCACGAGCGCAGCGGGACGGTTGTATGTGGTGACAATGATTGAAACGTTCACGAAGGCACCACATTGAAGCGCTCGGGGCATCGGAGGACCTGTTTTACGGCGTCAGCCACCTGAACCACGGAAATATCGGTCATGCAACGGCATCGGTGCTCATCGCACCGGCGTTTGAAACATGGGCTGCAGGGCGGGGACGTCCGGATTACCTGATGCCCATCGCCAAAAGGGCCCGTGCGCCAGGGGGCGGTCGGGCCGAACAGGGCCACCACTTTGGTGCCGACCGCTGCGGCCAGGTGCATGGGCCCGGTATCGGTGGTCACCAGAAGGGTCGACCGCTGGTACAGAGCGGCCAGCATCTTAAGTGTCGTGCGTCCTGAAAAATCAACGGACGGTAAGGTCATCATCCGGCGAATATCTTCGATCACCTGGCGGTCACCGGCCGCCCCCGTGAATACGATGTCCACCCCGCATTCATCGATCAACCGATCTGCCAGCAAGGCGAAACGATCGTTGCGCCAAAGTTTGGTCTCCCACAAGGCCACCGGGTTGACGGCCACCAGGGGACGGGTGCCGTCAATGCCGTGAGCCACCATCAGAGTCCGGACACGGCTGCGGTCTTCAACCGACACGGGAACATCATAAACGACCGATTTCGCCTCTATGCCGATGGCGCTTAAAAGCATCAACCCCCGGGTGAGGGCATGCACCTCCATATCCACCGGCGGCACGCGTTCGTTTAAAAACAGGTAGCTGTGTTCCTGGTGCTGCATGCCTTTGTCGAAACCGATTTTGCGTCTGCCCCTGGCCAGCCAGACCAGCAGGCCGCTTTTGAGCAGGGCCTGAAAATCGATGATGATATCGTAGCGCGTGTCGCGCAGCTGCCGCCAAAACGCGCGTATTTCAGGTAGCGCTGTTAATCGTTGCGGCCCTTTCAGTTGCTTGATCCAACGCTTGCGCTTGGATACGATCACACGGTTCAAGGCCTTGTGGCCTTTAATCAGATCCGCGGCCCCCGCTTCCACCAACCAGGTGATGTGGGCGTGCGGATAGTGCTCACGAAGGGCATTTAATGCAGGCAGCGTGTGAATTACGTCGCCGATGGCGCTGAGCTTGACGATGAGAATCTTCACAGCATGCCTTGCAGGGCGTCGAACACCATGTCCACGGATACCCGTTTCATGCAGTTGTGGTGGCCCAGCGGGCATACCGGCTGCAGGCAGGGGCTGCATTCGATGGGTACCCGTACCATCCGGCTGGATTGGCTGTATGGGCTGGTGGTGGTTGAATCGGTGGGGCCAAAAATGGCCACCAGGGGAGTCTTCAGCGCCGCCGCCACGTGCATGAGGCCCGAATCGTTGGTGACGAAGGCGTTGCATCGATCGATCAGGGCCATGGCCTCGCCCAGGCTGGTCCGGCCGCTCAGATCGATGGCCGGCGCCGCCATCAGCCGGGAAATGTCCCGTCCCAGCTCCCGGTCCGACGGCCCGCCGAATATTAAAATGGTGGCATCGAGATCAATGCTCAGGCGGTCACCCAGGGCGGCATACCGGTCGGGAAACCACTGTTTGGCCGGACCGAAGGTGGCGCTGGGGTTGAGTCCGACAACCCGTCGATCAACCGTGATGCCATGCGTCGCAAGGATCTGCCCCGCCCGCTGCCGGTCCGCAAGTCCCTAAACTCAGTTCAAGCGTTTGGTCTCCGCCAACCAGTCCGGCGCCTTCTATCATCTTGAGATAGTAGCCGGTCTGATGGATGGCCTTGATCGCCTTGGTGCAGCGCACCGGATGGGTCAACAGCATCCGCCGGGCGTCGGTGTCAAAGCCGATTCGATTGGGAATGCCGGCCATAAAGGCGATCAGGGCCGCCTCGATGGCATTTTGAAGCAGAATGGCCGCGTCAAACCGGTGTGCCCTCAGATCCCTGGCCAGGCGGATGGTTCCGCCGATTCCCCGGTGCCGCCCGTTGGCTTGGTAGATGATGATTTCATCCACATGCGGGCTGTGGGCAAACACCGGTGCCACCCAGGGTTTGGCCAGCATGCCGATATGGGCGCCGGGAAAGTTGCGTCGAATGGCGCGAACCGCCGGTGTGGTCATGACCGCATCGCCGATCCAATTGGTGGACCGAATCAGCAAGCGCTTGATCTTTTTTTTCTCTTTCAAGTTCATGGGACGAGATGCTTTTTTGAACGCAAGGTCATGACGCACCGATCTTAAATGCAACGTGTCAGCGTTCCTCGATTCTCGGCCACAGGCAGTAGGGTCTTTTTTTCCATCTTCGATGGACCCAGAACCACTGCTCGGGATGCCTGCGGATGCCTTTTTCGATTGCCTTGCTGTAATTCAGTGTATTGCTCTCGATGTCGCTGGTTTTATCCCCGGTGACCACAAGCGGGATCTCTTCGCCGAACACGGCGCGGAAACCTGCGGCTTCCCGATATAAAAAGACCGGCAGCACCGGGGCCCCTGTTTTCAGAGCAATCAACGCCATTCCTTTGCTGGTGCATGTGCGCCGGCCAAAAAAATCCACCCATACCCCATCGTACCAGTCCACACTCTGGTCCATTAAAATAGCGAGGACTTCCTTTTTCTTCAGCACCCTGACGATTTTCAGCATGGCATGGCTGGTTGGAATCAACCGGGCGCCAAAGCGGCCTCGCAGTTTTTCAAAAAAAAGATTCAAGGGCATGAAATCCAGCGGTCGGTAGAGAACATTGATCGGCATGTTCACTCTGTCCGCGACAATGGACAACAGCTCCCAGTTGCCGATATGGGCGGTAATCGCCAGAACGCCCTTCCCTTTTTCGTGGGCGGCCCGGTAATTTTCCAGCCCATCGATGCGAAACCGGTTGTCCAATTCGGCCGGAGACGCACATAACGACCACCCCACTTCAAACAGGATCTGCCCCAGGTTACGGTAGATGGCCCTTGCCGTTCGCCATCTCTGCCTGGCGTCCAGTTCGGCGCCCATGGCAAACGCGAGATTGTTCAATGTTATTTTGCGGTGTTTCCGGTCCAGCAGGAAACCGGTGTCGCCCAACAGATTCCCCAGCCTTCGGGCCATGGGCCGCGGGATTCGCCCCATGGCTCGCATCAGCCGGAAGATGATGTCGTAAACGCGGTAATCGGTTGTTGTCGGTTGTCTCTTTTTTCTCATTTCAAAAAGGCGACGGCATTCTCGAAAATCCGGATCCCGGCCCCAGTCTTGTCCCCGCCGCCATAGTCCCGGCCCTTTTGTTCTTCTCCACCTGCCGTGTCCAATCCGGATGGTTGGTGACATGGTTGTAGGCTTCCGGGTGCGGCATCAGGCCGAAGACGCGTCCGCTGGCGTCGCAGATGCCGGCAATGTCAGCCAGAGAGCCGTTGGGGTTGTGGGGAAAGGCACCGTTGGCCGACTGGCCGTCCGGCATGGCATATTGCATGACGACCTGACCGTTATCCGAAAGGGTGCTCAGTGTGTCGCCTTCCGCATAGAACTTGCCCTCACCATGCCTGACCGGCAGCTCGAGGGTCTGCATGCCTCTGGTGAATACGCATGCCGAGTCGGGATTGATCTTCAGGCGGACCCATTGATCGCGAAAATTGCCGCAGTCGTTGTAGGTCAGGGCTACGCTGCGCCGGGTGTAATCCCCATCGATCCCCGGCAGCAGGCCCAGGTTGACCAGGGTCTGAAACCCGTTGCAGATGCCGATGACCAGCTTCTGGGCGGCCACAAAATCGAGCAGGCGGTCGCCGATGTTGGTCTTCAGGCGCAGGGCCTGGATCACCCCGGCGCCATGATCGTCTCCCCAGCTGAAGCCACCGCCAAAGGCCAGGATCTGAAAATCATCCAGGCGCACGTCGCCGGCGATCAGGGCGTTGATGTGCGCCCGTTTGGCCGCAGCCCCGGCAAGCTCAAAGGCATAAGCCGTTTCATGATCACAGTTGAGTCCGAAACCCGTCAGCACCAGTACGTTCGGTTTTGTGCTCATATCAGATCCCCAAAAGGCCCTTTCCAGGCCGACTTCATCCGTTCAACGGTCAAGGCTGCCAGGCATTTACCATCGAAGCCGGTGATTTTCAATTCCGGCGCCTCGGTCACCTCGCCCACACAGGCTGCCGGATGCCCGGCAAACACCCGTTCGAAGGCATCCTGGTTGTCAGGCGCCACGGTAACGATAAACCGGCCGGCGCTTTCCGAAAACAGCAAGGTGTCGTCCCGGTCGACGCCTTCCGACGGAACCCGACTCAGGTCCACCGTCAGGCCCAGCTCCCCCCCCATGGCCACAAGGCCCAGATGAACGGCCAATCCTCCGCGGTAAATGCCGTGGCAGGAAGCCAGAAGCCCCTTCTCGACCGCTGTTGCCATGCTGCGGTAACAGGCGGCAAAGTTCTCGGGATCGACGACCGGGGCATTCAAGCCCACATGGCCCAGGTGCTCATAGTACTCCGACCCGCCCAGTTCGTTTTTGGTGATCCCGACGACCCAGACCCGATCCCCGGGGACTTTGGCATCCATGGTGAGGCATTGGTCCACGTCCTGGATCACACCGGTAACCGAGAATTGCAGGGTCTCCAGCGCCGAGACCTTGTGGGTTTCACCATAGCGGCCCGGCAGATGCCCATCCACGTACATGGAGTCCTTGCCGGACAGCAGCGGGATGCCATAGGCCAGGCACATCGTCTTGAGCGCCTTGCACGAACGCACCAACTGGGCGGCTTTATGCTTGCCGTCGGGATTTTTCAGCGGATCGTATTGGATGTTGGGCCAACAGAAATTGTCCACACCGCCCAGATGATCCGGGTCCCCGCCCACGGCGATGGCCCGGCGCACGGCCTCGTCAATGGTGCAGGTGGTCATGTGATAGGCATCGATGGCCGAGACCATGGGGATCAAGGCCTGTGAGAAAACCAGGCCCTGCTGCGAGGTCCAGCACCGGGCGAATGACGGCCGCATCGCTGGGGACATCCCGCCCGGCGCCGATCAGGGGTTTGATCACGCTGGTGCCCTGCACCTCATGGTCGTACTGGCGGCACACCCACTCCTTGGAACAGATGTTGGGCCGCCCCAGCATATCCAGAATCAGGGACTCGCAATCTTCCGGAACGCCCAGCACAGGCTCGGTCAGGCCGCGCAGGGCCGGCGGTCGCCAGACGGCCTCGAACTCCCACTGGGGAAAGGCCGATGTGAGCAGATCCAGATCGATATAGGCACAGGTGGCCCCGTTGTAGGTGATATGAAGTTTCCCGGTATCGGTGTAGGTGCCGATCACGCTGCTTTCGACGGCATGCTGCCGGGACAGCGCCATGAAACGATCCAGATGCGCGGGATCGATGGCCACGGTCATGCGCTCCTGGGATTCGGAGATCCAGATCTCCCACTGGTCCAGGCCGTCGTATTTCAGGGGCACTTTTTCCAACTGGATGTCGCAGCCGTTGGAAAAAAGCGCACTCTCGCCGATGGAAGAGGAGAGCCCGCCGCCGCCGTTGTCGGTGATAAAGCGGATCAGCCCTTCGTCACGGGCCTCCAGCAGAAAATCGTGCATCTTCTTCTGGGTGTACGGATCGCCGATCTGGACGTGGCCGGCCGGCGTGTGTTTGGAAAAGGTGGCCGAAGAGGCCGTCACGCCGTGAATGCCGTCCTTGCCCACCCGACCGCCCAACATGATGGCCAGGTCGCCGGGCAAAATGGTCTTCTGATCCGATGGTTCGCCGTTGATCGCAGCCGGCATGATACCCAGCGCCGTCACGAAAACCAGGCATTTTCCCAGGTATCCCGGATGAAACATCACCTGTCCGAAGGGGGTGGGAATACCGCTTTTATTGCCGCCGTCGCGCACCCCTTCGATCACACCGTCCAGCAGGCGCCTGGGGTGCAGCCGCGGTTTGAGATCTCCCTGCGTAATCACGCGGCCCAACGCAGTAGCCGTAGCTGCCCATGATCAGTTTGGACCCTTTGCCGGTGCCCATGGGGTCCCGGTAAATGCCGACAATACCGGTAATGGCCCCGCCGTATGCCTCCATGTTGGAAGGCGAGTTGTGGGTTTCCCCGGTGATCACGTAGTTGTGATCCGCGTCGAAACGCCCCACCCCCGCATTGTCCCACAGGACGGAGACGACCCACGGCTTTTGCGCCTTTAAGGCCAGCGTGGGACCTTCGATAAACGTTTTGAACAGGCTGTCGATGGTCTCCGTTTTTCCGGTCTCCAGGTCCCGGTAGTGGAAGCGGCCGCCGAAGGTATTGTGGTTGCAATGATCGCTGCGGGCCTGGGAGATGTATTCCAGTTCCACATCCGTGGGGTCTGACAGGGATACCTGACGGCGTTGACGCTGCACGTCCGGCTTCAGAAAATAGGACCGGATGGTGGGGATGTCCCTGGGGTTAAGGGACAGGCTGCGCTGGTCGCTGAGCCGGGCCAGCGTCTCGTCACTGTCGATGGACAGCGTCGCCACCTCGGGTTGGTGGTCGAGTATCACCTTGGGGATGACAAACCCGATGCCGACGGCCGGGTCCCACTGGCTGCGGTCAAACACCGCCCACTGCTGGATGATGTCGTTGGCCAGCAGCTCGCCGGCAATTTTTTCGGCATCCTGGCGGGTGATGCCGTTGCCCTTCAGACAATATCGTCTTGATGTATAGACAGCCTGGCCGGGCTTCAGCTTCAGACGCAACAGGTCTTCCACCGCCTCGACGGCGGTGGCGCCGGGATTGTCCACGAACACCGGGACGGAACCCGACCCAGACGATCCAGTCGAAATCCACATCCAGCGGCTGCAGGGACGACACCTGAGTCACCGGATTGGTGAAGATTTCCGTGCGGGCCCGTTCAACTTGATCGGCCGTCAGATCCGCATCGATGGTGACGACATGAATGGTGCGCACCTGGTGCAGATCGATGTCAAAATAGGTCTTGGCTTTGAGGCGAAGGGATTGCCCTTCTGCATCCAGAAGCTGCTCTTTTAAGGTGATTTCGATTCGTTGCGGCATAATTTCAAACCCTCAGCTGGAAAATATGCGCATAATATCATTGTAGAACACAAAAATCATCAGCAGAATCAGGACAAAAATACCGGCCTGCTGGGCGATCTCGCGCATGCGGATGTTGATGGGGCGCCGGATGACCGCCTCGATGAAAAAAAACATCAGATGACCGCCATCCAGAACCGGAATGGGCAGAAAATTGAGCACGGCCAGATTGATGCTCAGTACGGCAATGAAAAAGATCAGGTTGGTGAACCCCGCTTTGGCCTGCTGCCCGGCCATTTCAGCGATCATGATCGGTCCGCCCAGTGTCTTGGTGGATACCGTCCCCTTGATCAGCTTGCCGATGCTCAACAGGGTCAGCCGGGAGATCTGGTAGGTCTGATCCACGCTCTCTGCGACCGCCTCGAAAAGCCCCCGTTTGATGGTGATGCGATCGGCCTCGGGGATATCGATGCCCGGCGTGGAGATGCCGATCCGGTAGCTGTCCACCTTTTCCCCGAGCACATTTTCCTCGCTGAACAGAACCGGCACGATATCGACCGTGAGGATTTCTTCCCCGCGGACGATCCGCAGCGCCATCGGCTCGCCATGGCTTTGGGAGATGATCGCTTTCATCGTGTTCCAGCTGTCTACCGGTTTTCCGTCGATGGCGACGATCAGATCCCCTGGCTGCATGCCGGCTTTTTTGGCCGGGTAGCCGTCGGCGACTTCTCCGACCACGGCCTTTAAAGGTGCCAATCCGGAAAAGCCGATATCGTAGTATGGGGCATCGTCTCCTAAAATATCCTTGGCCACCTTGGTCTGAGGGATGACCGATACATCGAAAAAATTATCCTCACGTTTGGCGCTGATGCGCACGGCACGGCCCTGGCCATCGGCGATCAGCCGGTTGATGTCGCTCCAGGCGGCCACCGTCGAACCGTCGATGGCCACCACCACATCGCCGGTCTGCAGACCCGCCTGGGCCGCCGGACTCTCCTTGACCACATGGTTGACGACCGGGCGGATATCCTCGGTACCGATGAAGGTGAAAAAGCCGGCATAGATGATGACCGCCAACAGCAGGTTGAAAAACGGGCCGGCCGCCACAATCATGATCTTCTTGAACACGTGCTTGTGGGTGAACGAATAGGGTATCATCTCCGGTGCGAGCTCGGCATCGGGTTCATCACCCACCATCTTGACGTAGCCCCCCAGTGGGATGGCGGAAATGCGGTAGTCGGTCATCCCCACGGTCCGGCCGAACAGGCGCGGCCCGAAGCCAAGCGAGAATTTCTCCACACCGACGCCAAAGAGCCTGGCAACGAGGAAGTGGCCCAGCTCATGGAAGGAAATGAGAATGCCGAGAACGACGACAAAGGCAAAAATATTAGTGGTCATAGGCGATACGTTAACGCTCCTGCCGGCGGATCAGCGCAAGGGCCGTCTCTCTGGCCCAGCGGTCCGCCTCGATAAGCTGGCCGAGGTTCGGGCCAGTTGTTGCGGAATGACGGTTGAGGGTCTGGTCGATGATCGGGTAAATTCCCAGAAACGGCAGCCGGTGGTCCAGAAACGCGGCCACGGCGACCTCATTGGCGGCATTGAGCACGGCTGGCAGGGTCCCCCCCGCTTCCCCGGCCCGATAGGCCAGGGCCAGGCAAGGAAACCGCCCATGGTCAGGCGCTTCAAAAGTCAGCTGACCGATTTGGGTAAAATCAGGTGATGGAACATCCAGCGGCAGTCGACCGGGATGGGAAAGGCCGTAGGCAATGGCGCCCTTCATGTCCGGCACACCCATCTGCGCCATCACCGCACCGTCGTGGTAGGAGACCATCGAATGAACGATGCTCTGGGGATGCACCACGACCTTGATCCGGGCAAAATCCACATCAAAAAGCCACCGGGCTTCGATCACTTCCAGGCCCTTGTTCATCAGGGTCGCCGAGTCGATGGTGATTTTACTGCCCATGGACCAGTTGGGGTGCTGCAGGGCGTCCTGGGGGGTGATGGATGCGAATGTTGCTGCCGGTCGCTTTAAAAAAGGGCCGCCGGATGCGGTCAGCAGGAGTTCACGGATCCCATCGTGCCCATGACCGGCCATGCACTGGAAGATGGCGCTGTGCTCACTGTCCACGGGCATCAGCTTGACGCCACGGTCGGCGATTTTCTCCATCACGATGGCCCCGGCCATGACCAGGGTTTCCTTGTTGGCCAGAGCGATGTCCTTACCGGCGTCGATGGCGGCCAGGGTCGGGACCAAACCGGCCGACCCCACCATGGCGCCCAGCACCATGTCGGTTTCCGGGCAGGTGGCTGCCTCGACATATCCCGCTTCACCAAAGACAATCTCGACGTCCATGGTCGGCGGCAGCAACGCCTTCAATTGCCTGGCATGGTCGGCATCGACCACGGCGGCCAACCGGGGGGTGAACTCGACAATCTGCCGGGCCAGCACCGCCACCCGGGTCTTCGCCGCGAGCGCGCTCACCGTGAACCGATCCGGAAATTGCCTTATAATTTCAAGGGCATTAGAGCCAATGGAGCCGGTTGCCCCCAGTATGGAAAGTGATTTCATGGTCCGATCCTCGTCAGAATATACTGATTTTCAACAGATAGGCAAGCGGAGAGGCAAACAGAAGGGCATCCAGCCGGTCGAGAAACCCCCCGTGGCCGGGAAGCAGCGTCCCGGAGTCTTTGATCCCGGCCGATCGTTTGAATTCAGAGGCAAACAGATCTCCCACCTGTCCGGCAACGCCGATGACCAATGCAAAGACGATGCATGGCAGGACCGCCAGCGAAGGAAGCAGCATCATTTTAAACAGCAGGGCGACCCCAACATTGGCGACCAGCCCCCCCAGGCTGCCCTCGATGGTTTTTTTGGGGCTGACCCAGGGGCAAAGCTTGTGGCGGCCCAGGTAGGTGCCCGCATAAAACGCCCCGGTGTCGCCTGCGGCAACGATGCAAAGTATCCAGAAAATCCATTGGCTGCCGCTCTCATCGAAGCGGATGAGAACCAGAAAAGATAGAGAAAGAGGAATATAGACCAACCCCAACACCTGCTTGGCCACCAAGTGAGGGGCCTGGGAATCGTTCTTGAAAATGGGCAGGGTCAACCCGGCCACGACGATCAGATCCACGGCGAGAATCAATGGCGCATGGATCATCGCACCCCGGCTCACCAACCAGACGATAACCGGAGCCAGGCACAGCCCGACAAACGGAATCAGCCGCATGGGGCCGTCGGCGCCCGGTTTAAAAACCGCCCGGTAGTACTCCCACAAGGTCACCAGGCTGACGGTCGCAATCAACAGGGTAAAGACCATGCCGCCTGCCGAAACCAGCAGGTAGATGATCGGCAGGGCGACAATTCCAGTGATCCAGCGTTTCAGGTGCATGGGGAGTGCTTTATCCTAACCCGGATAAATCGGTGCTGTTGAAAAGGCGCAGGCCGTAAACAAAAACTTGCGCGCACCAAATCTTGAATAAATAACAAACTACAAATCCCAAATTTCAAATAAACGACAAATTACAATCTAATCTGACGCAGGTACCGTACCAAAACGGCGTTCCCGATGCTGGTAATCCTTGAGGATCGTCACGAACTCATCTTCTCCGAAATCGGGCCAGAGGGTCGGCGTAAAAAAGATCTCCGCATAGGCGATCTGCCAAAGGAGGAAATTGCTGATGCGCATTTCACCGCTGGTTCGAATCAACAGGTCCACCTCCGGCAGCCCGCGGGTGTATAAGTGATCGGCAACGGTATCGGCGGTTATCGCACCAGGATCGAGAGAACCCTGCTGGGCTTTGGAAGCGATCTGTTGGACCATCTCAACGATTTCCGCACGGGCCCCGTAACTCAGGGCCAGGTTCAAGACCATCTGCTTGTTGTCTGCGGTGGCATCCATGACCGCCTTGAGATTGTCACGGACCGCTTGGGGCAGGCGGTCAATCTGACCGATGGTGTTGAGTCGGATCTCATTGTCGATCATCGTTTGGCGTTCTGACGCTAAAAAACGCCTTAGCAACAGCATGAGTCCTGAGATTTCAGGTTGGGGCCGCTGCCAATTTTCGGTGGAGAAGGCGTAGAGCGTAAGTGCGGCGATATTGAGCTTGCGGGCGGTTTGCACGATGGTCCGCACGGCGGCCGCCCCTTTCTCGTGCCCGTTGATGCGGTTCAGCAAACGTTTTTTGGCCCAGCGGCCATTGCCGTCCATGATAATGGCAACGTGTTTGGGCATCCGGTCGGGGTCGAGTTCATTCCGCGTTGAAGAGGATGAACTAGAATTCAAGGATCTCTTTCTCTTTGCTTTTGTATATCTCGTCTATGCGGCCGATATATTCGTCGGTGATCTTCTGGACACCGTCTTGGGCCTTGAAGGCATCGTCTTCCGAAATATCGCCGTCTTTTTTAAAGCCCTTGAGCAGTTCGTTGGAATCCCGACGGATGTTACGTGTGGAAATCTTGTGATCTTCACACATCTTGCTGACCACTTTAACTAGTTCTTTGCGGCGCTCCTCGGTCAGCGGCGGGATGGCAATCCGGATCAGTTTGCCGTCACTGGACGGGGTCAGACCGAGATCGGATTTTAAAATGGCCTTTTCGATCTCCTTGATGGCCGAAACATCCCATGGTTGAATGACGATCAGGCGGCTTTCGGGCACCGACAGCGAAGCCATCTGGTTCAGTTGGGTCTGGGTGCCGTAGTAATCCACCCGGATACCGTCCAACAGAGACAGGGACGCCCGTCCGGTCCTTACCCGCTTGAGCTCATTTTCGAGATCGGTGATGGTTTTACCCATCCTGTCTTTGGTTTCCTGAAGTGTAGATTCAATCATGGCTGAGTCACCTCGCTGGTAGGCGGCGCGTTATGAATGGTTTTATCAATATTCAAATTATCCGCCGATAATGGTTCCGACGTCTTCTCCACAGACGACCTTTTGAATATTTCCCTTTTCTTTCAGATTGAACACCATCAAGGGCAGGTGATTGTCCATGGCCAGGGAAATGGCGGTCATGTCCATGACCCGAAGCTGCCTTTCAAGCACTTCCATGTAACTGATGCTCTTGATGAACCGGGCCTCGACGTTGCGTTCGGGATCGGCGTCGTACAGACCGTTGACTTTGGTGGCCTTGAGCAAAATTTCCGCATGAATTTCTTTGGCACGCAAAACGGCGGCCGTGTCGGTAGTGAAATAGGGATTCCCGGACCCGGCGGCAAAGATGACCACCCGACCTTTTTCCAGATGCCGCAATGCCCGGCGGAGGATATACGGTTCGGCCACCTCATGCATGGAAATAGCCGTCTGCACCCGTGTCTGAATGCCCCGTTTCTCCAGCGCATCCTGCAAGGCCAGGCTGTTGAGTACCGTGGCCAGCATGCCCATGTGATCGGCCGACGTCCGCTCCATGCCAAAAGAACCGGCCGCCACGCCGCGAAAAATATTTCCACCGCCGACCACGATGGCCAATTGCACATTCAGGTCGACAATGGAGCGGACTTCCTCCGCCACGTAGGCGAGCATGGTGGGACAGATGCCGAAGCCTTGATCGCCCATCAGGGCTTCACCGCTGAGCTTGAGCAGGATCCGTTTGAATTTGGCTGCCACCGCTATTCCGTTCCGATTTGAAATCTGGCGAATCGTTTAATGGTTATTTTTTCACCGGTTTTGGCGATCACTTCGTTGAGGTAGTCGGCGATGGTCTTGTCCGGTTCCTTGACGTACTGCTGATTCATCAGGCAGCTGTCCTTGAAGAACTTGTTCAGCTTGCCCTCGGCAATCTTCTCGACCATCTGCTCGGGCTTGCCCATCTCAAGAACCTGCGCCTTGTAGATTTCCCGCTCCCGGTCGACCACCGCCTGGGGGACATCTTCGGGAACAATGCCCACCGGGTTGGTGGCCGCGATATGCATGGCGAGGTTTTTGGCAAATTCGTTAAAATCATCCGTCTTGGCCACAAAATCGGTTTCGCAGTTTACTTCCACCATCACGCCGATCTTGCCGCCCATATGAATGTATGACTGTATGGTGCCTTCGGAAGTGGCCCGGCCTGCCCGTTTGGCTGCAGTGGCAATTCCTTTTTTTCTCAGGAAATCGACGGCCTTTTCAAGGTCGCCGTCACACTCGCCCAAGGCTGTTTTACAATCCATAATACCGGCACCGGTCTTCTCCCGGAGTTCTTTGACCATTGCTGCACTGATACCTGACATGTGGATTATTCTCCCGTCGGTTCTGCTGCTTTCTGTAGGCGCGGCTTTTGTAGGCGCGGCTTCTGTGGGCGCGGCTTCTGTGGGCGCGGCTTCTGTGGGTGCGGCTTCTGTGGGCGCGGCTTCTGTGGGCGCGGCTTCTGTGGGCGCGGCTTCTGTGGGCGCGGCTTCTGTGGGCGCGGCTTCTGTGGGCGCGGCTTCTGTGGCGGCTACTGTGGGCGCGGCTTCTGTGGGCGCGGCTTCCTCGGTAGGTTCACTATTTTCGGCAGGGGCAGCGCCTTTGCGGATAATTTCAACCACCGGCCCGTCGGTGCCATCGGAGATCACTTTACGCTCACCGGGCTTGAGTTCTGCCGCGGCGCTCTCCAGTTCGGTTTCCTCTTCGCCCTTGTCTGTTTTTGCCTGTTGGCGTTCGTTGTATCGATCCTTGCCCTCGATACAGGCATCGGCCATTTTCGAGGTAACCAGTCGAATGGCCCGGATGGCGTCGTCATTTCCGGGGATGACGTGATCGATCAAGTCGGGATCACAGTTGGTGTCCACGATGGCCACGATGGGGATGCCCAGGCGGCGCCCCTCGCGCACGGCAATGGCTTCATTGCCCGGATCGATAACCACCATGGCGCCGGGTAGCTTTGTCATGGTGCGGATACCACCCAGCGTGCTGTCCAGTTTCAAGCGTTCCTTGCCCAGTTTCAGGCGTTCTTTTTTGGGAAACAGACTGATGGATCCGTCGTTTTCGATGGTGTTGAGGTGGTTCAGGCGGTCGACGCTTTTCTTGATGGTCTGAAAATTAGTCAGCATGCCACCCAGCCAGCGATTCTGCACATAGAACATTTCGGCCCGGTTGGCCTCTTCGTAAATCGATTCACGGGCCTGTTTCTTCGTGCCCACGAACAGAACCGATTTCCCGGACGCCGCCGTGTCCACGATGAAGTCATAGGCATCCCTGAACATTCTCACGGTTTTTTGCAGATCGATAATGTAAATGCCGTTTCTGGCCCCAAAAATGTACGGTTTCATCTTGGGGTTCCAGCGTTTGGTCTGGTGACCGAAATGAACACCGGCTTCCAGCAGTTCTTTCATTGTTACGTACGCCATAGTCTTCTCCTTGTGGGTTGGTTTTTCCTTCGCCCGCTTCACCCCTGAATCCGACTTTCCCATGAAAGCACCGGGATCAGGTCCACGGACGTGTGATTTTAAAACGAGTTTAAATAACAAAATAACTATGAGCCCGCAAGCCTTTTTTCCATCAGCACGATCCGATCCAACCCACTGTAGTCCTTGACGACCCTGAACGCCTGGTAAGCACCCGTCGCCTCGCTCAAGGACCGTACGTCGGCGGCCTGGTGGTATCCCATCTCCAGCGCCAGCATGCCGCCGGCAGTCAGAAAGCGATGGGCCGAGCGGATGATCCGCCGCAGGCAGGCCAGGCCGTCGCCGTCTCCATCCAGGGCCATCCGGGGTTCGTGGATGCGAATTTCAGGCTGAAGACCGTCGATATCGCGGCTGCGGATGTAAGGCGGATTGGAAACGATCAGGTCGAAGGTTTCGCGGTCCGGCACCAGGGCCGCATCCCAGTTTCCGCAGAACCAGTCGATTCGATGGTCCACCCGGTGCTTCCGGGCATTTTGCCGGGCCGTCTTCACGGCAGCCGCAGATCGGTCCATAGCCACGTAGCGGTACTCGGGGTGCTCGTGGGCCAGGGCAATCACGATGGCACCGGATCCGACCCCCATCTCCAAAATCCGCTTCATCGATCCGGCGTGACCGTCCAGGAAAGGCAGCACCGCTTCCACCAGGCATTCGGTTTCGGGCCGGGGAATCAGCACCGATGGATTGACCGCCAGTGTCAGGGACCAGAATTCCCGGGTGCCGGTAATATAGGCTACGGGTTCTCCGTCTACCCGCCTTTTGATCAAAGATTTGAAGCGCTTGAGTTCATCTTCACACAGGGGCTGGTCATGGTTCAGATAAAGGTCGATGCGCCGCGCCTTCAAGGTATGCGCCAGCAAGATTTCCGCCTCGCTGCGGGCGCTTTCGACCTGGCGGTCCCTAAAATACCCGGTCGTCCATTTGACCAGGTCCAGGGTGGTCCAGGGTGACGGTTTATCCGTCGACACGTTCGGCATGCTGGAGTGCCTGGCTCTGGTAATAGGTGATCAGCGGATCGATGACCTCGTCAACGTCTCCCTGGAGAATGGATTCCAGCCGATACAGCGTCAGTCCGATGCGGTGGTCGGTGACCCGGCCCTGGGGAAAATTGTAGGTTCTTATCCGCTCGCTGCGGTCGCCGCTGCCCACCTGGCTTCTGCGATTCTGGGAGCGCTCCTCGTCCTGTTCGCTGATCATCTGGTCCAGCAGGCGGGAACGCAGTACTTTCATCGCTTTGGCCTTGTTCTTGTGCTGGGATTTTTCGTCCTGGCAGGTCACCACCAGGCCGGACGGCAGGTGCGTGATGCGTACCGCCGAATCGGTGGTGTTGACCGACTGGCCGCCGGGCCCGGAGGATCGAAATACATCCACCTTCAGTTCATTGGCATCGATATTGACTTCGATCTCCTCCGCCTCGGGCAGCACGGCCACGGTCACGGCGGAGGTATGAATCCGTCCCTGGGTCTCGGTCGTGGGCACCCGTTGAACCCGATGGGTGCCGCTTTCGAACTTCAGACGACTGTAGGCCCCTTTGCCGTTGACGTTGGCAATGATCTCTTTGAGCCCCCCCACACCGGTGGTATGATGGTCCATCACATCCACCTTCCATCCGCGGGCATCGGCATATCGCTGATACATCTTGAACAGGTCGCCGGCAAAAAGCCCGGCTTCATCGCCGCCGGTACCGGCACGGATCTCCAGGATCACATTCTTGTGGTCCAGCGGGTCCTTGGGGACCAGAAGAATTTTGAGCGCTTCCTCCAATCTCTCCTTTTCCCGCTCCAGCCGGCCAACCTCTTCGCCGGCCATCTTCTTCATGTCGGGGTCTTCATCTTGCATCAGATCGAGGCTGTCATCCAGTTCCCGGTCCACCCGTTTGAACTCCCTGAAGGCGGCCACAATGGGTGAAATCTCCGCATGCTCCCGAATATACTTTTGATAGGCATCTCTGTCGGCAACCACCTTCGGATCGGACAACAGCCGCTCCAGCTCATGGTAACGATCTTCAACACCTTTTAATTTGTCAAACATGTCGCACCACCCATTCATGACGGGATACTACCGCAACCAACCAGCGGTTTTCCAGGGGTCGGCAGTTCCATTCGATGATGTATAGTAAGGGTATTGGAATGGTCAGGGCCGGCAGGTCCCGGTGCCGACTTAAGGAGCCGGGCACCGGACGAAGCCTGTGGGAAGACAGAGCGGAAGCGCTACTGATTCTGGAATTTTTCGTACTTTTTTCTGAACCGTTCGATGCGGCCGGCCGTATCGACCAGTTTCTGTTTACCGGTAAAAAACGGGTGGCATTTGGAGCAGATCTCCACGCGTATGTCCTGTTTGGTAGAACCCACCTCGACCGTGTTACCGCAGGCACACTGGATGGTTGTTTCGTGATAATCCGGATGGATGTTGGCTTTCATTGGTATTTCAACCCCCTGTAAATATTTTAAGCATTCATTGAATCCAAGAATTCTGCATTATCCTTTGTTCCGTTCATTTTTTCAAGTAAAAATTCGAGGCTGTCCGACGGATTTAAGGAGGCAAACAATTTCCTGAGAATCCAGACGCGGTTCAAGGTTTTAGCGTCGAGGAGCAGTTCCTCCTTGCGGGTACCGGATTTCTTGATGTCGATGGCCGGGAAGATGCGCTTGTCCGCCAGGCGCCGATCCAGCTGAATTTCCATATTGCCGGTGCCCTTGAACTCCTCGAAAATGACTTCATCCATGCGTGACCCGGTATCCACCAGGGCGGTGGCGATGATGGTCAGGCTCCCTCCCTCTTCGATGTTCCGCGCGGCACCGAAAAACCGTTTGGGCCGCTGCAGGGCGTTTGAGTCCACACCACCGGAGAGGATCTTGCCGCTGGGGGGCATAACCGAGTTGTAGGCGCGCGCCAGACGGGTAACGCTGTCCAACAGGATCACCACGTTCTTCTTGTGCTCAACCAGCCGTTTGGCCTTTTCGATGACCATCTCGGCCACCTGAACATGGCGCTCGGCCGGTTCGTCGAAGGTCGAACTGATCACCTCTCCTTTCACCGATCGCTGCATGTCCGTGACCTCTTCCGGGCGTTCGTCGATGAGCAGGACGAAGAGCACGATATCCTTGTGGTTCTTCACGATGCAGTTGGCGATGCACTGGAGCAGCATGGTTTTACCGGAACGGGGCGGTGACACGATCAACCCGCGCTGCCCGAAACCGATGGGCGTCAACAGGTCCATGATCCGGGCGGAATAGTTTTCCGGCTCGTTCTCCAGGTTGACCTTGTCTTCCGGATACAGGGGCGTCAGGTTGTCGAAAAGAATCTTTTCCCGGGCCACTTCCGGATCTTCATAGTTGACGGCCTCCACCTTCAGCAGTGCAAAATAGCGTTCGGACTCTTTGGGCTGGCGAATCTGGCCGGAGACGGTGTCGCCGGTTCTCAGGTTGAACCGCCGAATCTGCGACGGCGAAACATAGATGTCGTCGGGGCCGGGCAGATAGTTGTAGTTGGGTGCTCGCAGAAAGCCGAATCCGTCGGGCAGGATCTCCAGCGTTCCCTCTCCGAAAATGAGCCCGTCTTTTTCAATCTGGGCCTGGAGCAGGGAAAATATCAGCTCCTGCTTGCGCATGCCGGCAGCACCCTCGATATTGAGCTGCTTGGCCAGTTTGGTCAGTTCGTTAATCTTCTTGTTTTTCAGTTCTACGATGTTCATCAACACACCCCACGTTAGGATTGATTAGCGCGCATCACCTGCAAATGCTGCCCTACAAAAGCAATTCACATGAACAGGCAAACAACAGCGACCCTGATTTCCGGTTACCACCAATGGCGACAAGGTGTTACACCCTAAGCCAACATTTCGGATTTCACTTTACGACAGTGCCTTTCGGGTGATTTGGGTTGGACTGTTGGTTTTTTTTGGAGGATTATGCGTGTTTTTGTGATAGAAGTTATTCGAATTTACCCAACCAGACGGGTCTATCCATGAGAATTAGTAAAATTTTTATACCATGAATCCACTGGTGTCAAGGGAATTTGAACCCGCTGGCGCGGGCGTTTCAGCCATCGGCAAACCACCGGGCCGTGCAACCGCCTGCACAAATTATTATTGTGCAATAAATGAACACGTTATTCGACATTAACCTCAATTTCCTGCCTGACGATCCGGACGGCATCTACCTGGTTGGCGGAATCGTACGCGATCTGCTGGCGGGTCGTCCCCCGGCGGACATCGACCTGGTGGTAGCCGGGGATATCGTCCGCGCCGCCGGACAGATCGCCGAAAAAACCGGCGGCAGCGTCATCGATCTGGGTAAAAAGGGCTTTGAAACATTAAGGGTTGCATCCCCGGAGACGACCATCGACATCACGACCCTTGAGCACCCAACCATCGAAACCGATCTGCTCCAGCGGGATTTTACGATCAATGCCATGGCCTACGACGTCAAGGCACAGCGCCTGGTGGACTGCACCGATGGACGGGCGGATATGCAGCAAAAAATGATCCGCATGGTGTCACCGGCGGCCTTTGAGAAAGACCCGGCCAGGCTGGTCCGGGCCTACCGCATGGCTGCGGTGATGCATTACACCATCGACGACGGGACCGAGGCGGCCATCGGCAGGCATCGCCACCTTGTCGGCAGCGTCGCCGGAGAACGGGTCTGGGCGGAACTGGTCAAGATATTCAGCACCGCCGATTCCGCGTCTGTCATCATGCGCATGGTCGCCAGTGGGCTGCTAACGGCGATATTCCCGGAGCTAACGCCCGCCGTCGGCTGTACCCAGAACCGCCATCACGCCTTCGATGTGTTCGATCACAGCCTGCGGGTGTATGACGCACTGGAAAGCCTGTTGCCCGATGGCGGGGCCCGATTCCCGCGACTGATAGGCATTGCCGGAGATGTGCAACTGTCCGAACACGCGGCCATGTTGAAATATGCGGCCCTGTTGCATGATGTGGGCAAGCCGGCCACCCGGCAAGTCGACAGGGATGGGCGGATCCGCTTTCCCGGCCACGCTGCAAAAAGCGCCGCCATCGCCACGGGAATCAGTCGGCGCTTACGATTGTCCAACCGGCAGCGCCACGTCTCCGATGCCATTATCCGCCACCATATCCGGCCGCTGTTTCTATACCTGGCTTCAGAAAACGGCAGCCTGAACCGCACGGGCACGGTCCGTTTTTTTAAGCGGTGCAGCGACCTGACCCTGCCGATCATTGTACATGCCATGGCCGATATCATGGCCAAGGGTGAGGGCATGCAGGACAGGGACAGCGGCTTCCTCAATTTTTGCGATGGCCTGCTCGATGCCTATATCGACTACAAAAAACGCCAGGCGGCCGTGCCGCCGCTGATCAGCGGCAATGACCTCATTTCGGTTTTCAGCCTATCCCCTTCCGCCCGATTCAAGCTCATATTGAACCGGGTGGATGAAGGCCGGCTGTCCGGCGAACTGGCCACCCGGGACCAGGCCCTGAAATGGGTCGGCACCTACTTAGAGGAATCTTGAACCCCGAACCCCGAACCCTGAACCCTGAACCCTGAACCCTGAACCCAGAACCCAGAACCCTGAACGCCCAGAACCCAGAACCCAGAACCCAGAACCCAGAACCCAGAACCACCCTTCCCCCATGCCGGTGCTTGACAAGCCCACATCATTTCTGTACTAACGCGGATAGCTGGAAGAAACACATTTAAGTGTACGGGAAACAGAAAGGAGAAGGTGAATGAATATCTTGTTTTTTGGCCCCAACGGCAGCGGCAAAGGTACACAAGGTGCAATCCTGAAAGACAAGTACAACACCCCTCACATTGAGTCCGGAGCGATCTTTCGTGAGAACATCGGCAAGGGAACCGAACTGGGTGCAAAGGCTAAAGCCTACATTGACAAAGGCGACCTGGTCCCTGATGAGATCACCATTCCCATGATCCTCGACCGTCTGCAGCAGGACGACTGCAAAAAAGGCTGGCTGCTGGATGGATTCCCCCGCAACAAAAACCAGGCCATCAAACTGGATGAAGCCCTCAAAAAAGCCGGCATGGCGCTGGACATCGTCGTCGAGATTCTGCTGGACCGCGAAATCGCCAAGAACCGCATCATGGGCCGTCGCCTGTGTGTGAATGACAACAACCACCCCAACAACATTTACATCGATGCCATCAAGCCCGACGGTGACAAGTGCCGGGTTTGCGGCGGTGACCTGAAGACCCGGGACGACGATCAGGATGAAGCGGCGATCAACAAACGCCACAACATATACTACGACGCCACCGTAGGGACCCTGGCCTCGGCCTATTATTTCAGGGATCTGGCCGCAAAGGGCGGATCCATGAAATACATCACCTTAGACGGCGCCCCCAGCGTGCAGGACGTGACCGCTGAACTGGTATCCAAACTGGATTAAGCGTATATTCCGGGAAACGGTGAAGGCCTCACCGTTTCCTGGTTTCAGTTTCGGTATCTCTGCAGCCTGCCCCTTAGATTCGATAGATCCGATCGACGGGCATCCGGCGTTCTTCTATGTCTAAAAAAAACTTTTTGTTGAAAATTTCAATTTTTTTTGATATTAATTACGTTTAAAATTTTTGAAATAACCATCCCAAGGGTGCACAGCCGACTTGTCTACGCGATGGGAAAAGAAGGGGGTTGAGTCAGTTTGAAAGCAATTGAAGTCAAAGTCTTCGACAACGATCTCGAAAAAGCCATGCGGATTCTGAAGAAAAAAATTCAGAACGATGGTCTGTTCAAGCGCTTGAAGCTTAAAAAAAGCTACGAGAAACCGAGCGAGTTCCGTCGCCGCAAAGAACGTGAGGCCCTGCGCAGACAGCGCATCGCTGTTGCAAGAAGCAGGAGATACCGTTAGCGACACCCGTTAGATGACATGACCCGGCAGGGGGCCATTCCCCGCCGGGTTTTTGTTTGGTAAGGAGTCGCCACCATGCCGACTAGCACCTACACCGAATGTCTTGATTCCATGTACCGCATGAGACGATTCGGCATCATCCTCGGCCTGTCAACCATCACCAACATCCTTGACGGCCTGGGCAATCCCCAGCAGACCTTCTCTGCCATCCACATCGCCGGCACCAACGGTAAAGGATCGATCGCTTCCGCCCTGGCAACGATCCTGCGGATAGCCGGATATCACGTCGGGCTTTACACCTCACCGCACCTGATCCGTTTCAACGAAAGAATCTGCGTCGACGGTACGCCCATTTCCGACGATGCGGTGGTGGCATCCTGGGAGGCGGTCAAATCCGTTCACCAGGGCGATCGAGAACCCACCTTCTTCGAGTTTTCCACGGCCATGGCCTTTTATGAATTCGCCCGGCGCAAGGTCGACTGCGCGGTTATCGAAACCGGCATGGGCGGAAGGATGGATGCCACCAATGTCGTCCGACCGGCGGTGAGCATCATCACCAACATCTCGCTGGAACACAAGACCTACTTAGGCGACACCATCGCGGCGATCACCGGAGAAAAGGCCGGCATCATCAAACCCGGCATACCGGTTGTCACCGGCGTGAGCCAGCAAAGTGCCAGGGCCGTCATCGAAACGATCGCCGCCGAGCGATCGGCCCCGCTTTATATGAAGGGCCGGGATTTCCGTGTGCGGCGCAGCGGCGACGACCGCTTTGCCTATTTTGGTGTGGATCACCGCTGGGCAGGCATGCGCACCGGTCTCATGGGAAGCCATCAATTGGACAACGCGTCGCTGACCCTGGCAGCCTGCGAACTGATCATGCGCGACCATGACCGCCTCGCCAAAGACCACATCCAATCCGGTCTGGCCCAGAACCGCTGGCCGGGCCGCCTGGAATTGGTATCCCAAAATCCCTACGTGATTCTGGACGGGGCGCACAACCTGATGGCCGCCAGGCGCCTGAGGCGCTTTTTACAGGACGCCCTTGCCGGACGTCGAATCACCATGGTCGCCGGCATCCTTGATGACAAGCCCTACAAGGCGATCCTCAAGGATCTGGTTGCCCCCTGCGCACGCCTGATCGTCACCCGGCCCAAAATCGACCGCTCCCTGCCCCCCGAAACGCTCGAAGCGGCGGCCAGACCGCTGATTTCGGACATTCAGATCATTTTGGATGTGGGAGACGCCGTTCGCCACGCCATCGCCACCTCCAGGCCCGAGGATGCGGTATGCGTGGCCGGTTCCCTTTATGTGGTCGGTGAAGCCAAGGCGGCGCTGGAACAATCGAAGGCAGCCTTGTTTCAGATCTAAAACGGCCTTGACTTGTTCAAGCCGATACTCTATTTTTCCGACACATTCGCGCCCGTAGCTCAGTGGATAGAGCACCAGCCTCCGGAGCTGGGGGTCGCAGGTTCGATACCTGCCGGGCGCGCCAAATTATAAAAACAGGGACTTACAACAAAATGTATGTCCCTTTTTTTGTACCCGTTAAATGCAGTATCCCACATTATTCCCCACAAAAAAAAGACCCCTGCTTGCCCAGGAGCCGTCATCATAATTAATCAACCGATTTGCCTAAAGTCTGAACACGGTATGCCGATATGATTATAAACAGAGGGAACACCCAACAGAATTGACCTGGCTTTAATCTGAATTGTCCTGGCTCTCGTATCCCTCAAATGGGCAAGACTCCCGCCAGAGGTCTTGCCCATTTTTTTTGTTGCCAGAAAAAAATGCCCAGGCAATCCCCCAGGCCATTGCAGCTTCGATAAATCAGACCCCCTCAAATAGGTTGTACACTCCCTGAAACTACCGACCTTGAAAAATGGGGTTGGTTGGCTGGTGATCAGTTGGAGATATCACTTGGACGAGGTTATGTGGAAAAAGAAAGAAAAAAGCAGATTGATAGAGATTTGTCAGTGACCGACCCTGTCAACAACTTGTTAATAACTCACCTAATGCCTTGTTAAGACGGTGTTAAATTACCCATCCGTTGAAACCCCCAGCTACCAATGCATCACGCATTCAAACCGATTAAAAATCGTTTAAATACGGTAAAATACAAATTGTTAACAACGCTGGACCTTAATGAATTAAATCCACGATTATCCATATTGACATCTTTCACGCCGATATTCCAAACTGGCAAATATTTGTTATGGGACGAACCTGGAAATAAGCCTGTCGACGTCCCCAATCCAGCGGATTGTATTCCGCTCCCTGAAAGGGAAGCTGCTGTTCAGGAAGATTCGCAGTAAATTCCCCATAAACCCCAATTGCCGTTGCAGAAAGTGCTGTGATGAACCGTATTTTGGTCATAGACGATGAGCCGGGTATTGCTGACATGATTCGCGACATTCTTACGAGATTCGGTTATAGGGTAGAAACTGCGTCCAATGGACGGCAGGGGTTGCAGCTGCTTCGGGACAGCTCTTTCGACCTGGTGGTGACCGATATGTGCATGCCGGATCTGGACGGAGACTATATTGTTCGCCACGTTCGAAGTTCCAGCCGTCCCCTTACCCCCATTATCGGCATCTCCGGCACCCCCTGGTTGCTGGAAGGAGCGAACTGCGATGCAGTTCTGCCCAAACCATTTCTCTTGCAGGCGTTAGTCGATACGGTAACACAACTGAAAAAGATAAGTATGTCAGCTGTCCCTAACCCCGCAGCCTTCGCCATCCCCCCAAATACCCAAACACTTTATTAGCAAATCACCAGGAAACCATTCCATTTTCATTCGGCTTTTTCCATCGCAATATGGTGCCCGAGCTTTCGTGCCCATAAACGCATTGATTTTTCTTTTTTCTGACGAATGAACCCAAACATGCTATGATAGGCATTATAACTGCGACTAAAGGGGGACGGCCGTTGAAAACCAAAATCTCGCTGAAAGCACTGGAAAAAAGAATTCACAGGCGGTTATCAAAGGACAATCAATCCTTGCATAAAACGAGGATTCGAAAAAGGACAATAGAAAGTCTGGGGCCATATTACATCGTTAATGACATTACGAACTCCATTACCGCTCAAGGGATTCATCCTGATCGGCTTGTTGAAATCGGAAAAGAGATGAATACGCTTGCCGCATGGGAAGAGGTTGAAATTTAAGGCTAAGGAATTGTTGGCTTTGAGATCGAAATGGCTTAATGATCTGCAGAAAAACCATTGTGCATGGCCACACGGCGTTTAAGTTGAACCCTCCCGGCGGCAAACTGCTGGGAATGCTCTGCCTGAAACTGCAGTGCTGCGCAGCACCGTAAGGATAAATCGAATACCAGCTTGCTCGCTGACCTCGCCAGGAACGACGGGGAATGCAATCGCAAGCGCAGTTCCCGGAGTCGTTGAATGGACATCCTTACCTTGAAACGATTTTAAAGGCGGCCGGGAAGCTTGAAAAAATGGGCTGTCGGGCCATTCTCGCCGAATGCGGCTATTTTGCTTATTTTCAGAAAGAGATCGCAGCCCGGATGGAAGTTCCGGTTTTTATGTCCAGCCTGCTGCAAGTCCCATGGGCCCAATCCTTAATCGGCCCCGGACGGGTTGTGGGGATACTCATGTCCGTGAAGGAGACGCTCCTGGACAGACACTTGACGGATGTTGGGGAACGCTTATGGATTTTGCATATTCGATTACCGTACACCGTGATTATTACGGACATGTTTAACCGGATGCTGAAAATCTGCCTTCATCCATGCTTCTCATTCAACGCGGCTGCCAGATAATCGCAAAACCGGTAAGCCAGTGCGGTCGGCTTGCCTGTCTGCCCCGTTTCCGGTTTCCTCAGCCGGGGTGACAGCTCAATATGGTAGGCCAGCCAGCGCGGATCGGTAATCGTCAGCGTCTTGGTCGCCTTGAAATATATGTCCGTAAAACGCCCGCAAACAGACACGTCCGCCAAGTCTGCATCCGCCAGGCGCTTACGATCGATCGCTGCGGCCAACGCCTCGGAATAGGCGCTAAAGTCCGCTGAACCGCAGGAGATCTCGACATCGAACTTGGATCGGACCTTTCCGTGCCCGTGAATTTCGACCAGAATCCTGGGGCGCCACTTTTCAATCTGCTGCGTATACTCGCTGTGAAGGTGTTTGTTTGCATCGATGGTGAAATTGCAGGCGATGATGCTGCAGCACTCGAGCCGGTCGGCGAGGTGCCGGCCCACAAAACCGGTATTTTCGTCCGAATCGCTATGCTCGGCGCAAGGCAGGCAAGGTGTGCCGGCCGGGGCATGGTGGGGCATGCCGACGACGATGTCGGCCCGTTTGCGCGTCTCTACGATCAAGCGTGACGGCTGGGTCGATTCGAGCATCTGATTGACATCCATAGCGTATGCCTGTGCTTGTTATAGGTTACATTTTCAATCAAGCGGGTCAAAGGCCGGCGGCCGTTACCGTATAGCCAATCCCCTCACCCCACAGGGGCGAGGGAACGTTGAAACCCCCTTCGTTCAGCCGAGGGTAAGCCGTTACATGCGACATTCCCGCCAGGGCTGAACCAGCAGGATCAACCCTGTTGCCCCCAGATACATCAACCCCAGGTAGGAAAAAACCAGGCTGTAGTTGCCCCGGGTGACATCCAGGATATGGCCGCTCAGCCATGGACCGAGCGGCCCGGACACAAAGCCGTAAGCGGTGAACACCAGACCGAATATGGCCCCGAAGTGCGCCATGCCGAAGCAGTCGCCGGCCAACGGGCCGGAGACCGCAAACAGGGTCCCGAAGGCGAAACCGATGACCGCCGCCAGCACGGCCCACAACCACAGGCCATTCAGATGGGGCATGATCAGATAGGCGACGCCTGCGCCGGCAAAGCTCATCGCCATGATTCGGGAGCGACCGATCCTGTCCGAAAAATAACCGCTGATCAGCCTGCCGCATCCATTGGTCAGGTTGAACGCCGTGAGCAGAACGACAGCCTGGGCCAGGGTCAGGCCGCGGTCCAGCCCGAACCCGGTAGCCAGGACGATCATGCTGGCTCCGGCAGCGCCGGCGAACACCCAGGTGAGCCAGAGGCACCAGAACTCCCGGCTTTTCAGGGCGTCCCTGACCGAGCGCCCGCTGGGCGCAGCAAACGTGGGCGTCGACGGATCGTTCTCGGGAAAGCGGATCAAAACGGAAGCAGCCAGGCCGATGATCAGGGCTGCACAGCCGGACGCCAGGGTCAACGCTTCGTAGCCCCATTTCGATAAGAGGATGGAAAAAACCGGGGACATCACCGCCGCCGACAAGCCGAAGGCCATATTGAAAAAGCCCGCAACCAGGCCGCGTCTTTCGGGATACCAGCGCTGGACCACTGTCAATCCCGGGAGATAAACAAAGGCAGACGCGGCACCGACGGAAAACGCCCAGACGTTGACTTCTGCCATGGTTGCGGCCTGACTCAACCAGATGGAGCTGCCGCCGCCCATCAAGGCTCCGAAAGCAGCCAACCGTCCCGGACCGTATTTCTCCTGCAGGCGCCCACACAGGTACATGAAGCAGGTGGCGCCGGTGAGAATAGAGAAAACCGTCCCGCCGATCGCCCCGCCGTCGGCATTGAATACCTGCTGCCAATGCTGGCGCAGGACGCCGGGAAGGCCGAAAATAAACGCGCCCGGCCAGAAGATGGCGCAGGCGCAGGCAATCAGGATGAAGGGTCGTGGGTTTTTTACCGGCATGCGGACTCCTTGATCGATACCGAATCTGTACTACCGTATCAGTTCATTTATCATGATGCCGGTATTTGGGCAAATATCGGCCCCTATTCATCGACGACACAGGCCCACGCTCCCCTTTTTTAGGCCACCCCTTGAACCAATTGCCAGAAAATCAACTTTGTGCCTATAAGACACACCATATACAATTTAGGAAAGGATACCGATGAAACGCACCCCCCAAAACCAGGCGCCAATCGATGCCGACGCCCGCAGAGCGATCAACCCCGTGATCTGCTACCCAGTCGACACACTGCCCCCGCCGGATATGACCGCCTATGCCACCGCACGTCAAACCATGGAATTGACGGATGTGGTGGTTGTACCGCCGCGCGATGCCGGAACCTTTCAGGTGCCTGCAGGCCATTTTTTCCGTATCGTCAGCGTGGATGGCCCCCAGGTGGGCGATCTAAATCTCTGGGCGGCAAAGGACCTGTCGGAGCGGTTTTACAGCGGCAAGACCCGCGCGCTGCATGGCACCCACCTGAGCACCGGAGACCGGATGTGGAGCGGTTTTCCCCATATGCGGCCCATGGCGACGATCACCCATGACACACTCGATTGGTACGGCTTTGACGCGGATGGCGGCAGCGTACACGACGTGATCGGCACCCGCTGCGATCCCTACACCAGCCGGCTGCTGAGCGGGCAGGACTATCATCATTGCTGCCATTCGAACCTGACCCGCGCCCTGGCAGCCGAAACCGGCCTGCCGCTGCATCAAGCAGAGTCCCATGTACATGATGTCCTCAACGTCTTCATGTGCACGGGCTTCACCCACGACACGCATCAGTATTTCATGAAGGCCAGCCCGGTGCGCCCCGGCGATTACATCGAATTTTTCGCCGAAATCGACCTGCTGGGTGGGCTGTCGACCTGCCCCGGCGGTGATTGCAGCATGGAACATTCCAGCAATGCGGCGGCCTGTTTCCCGCTGAGGGTCGAGGTTCATCGCCCCGACCCCAAAGCGCTGGGCGCCTGGGCGCCCCCATCACCGTCAGCCTATTCGCGCAGCCATGGGGTGTGAGGGATTAGCGGACGTTTTTCAAATCCTATTCTTCGGCGGGCGCCTGCAGGCCCTTCTCTTTATTTTCTTGACAAGCCCATGCACCACCCAGCCAAACAAAAAGCCTGAAAAATAGCTGGACCCATTTTCCAGGCTGCTTAAGAGAGGAGATGCTCACTTACCCACGGATAAACCCGCGGGATTCCGGCTTCGACCTTATATCCGATCAACGTTTTTTAGCCTTGGCGGCTGGTGGACATTAGCCCTTGACGCGCTTTATGGTGCCGTTGGCCAATAGCGATTGTAACTGATTGAGAAGATTTTGCTCCTGGCGATCGATGTGGTGATCTTCGTTGGCAATCTTCATGATGGCATCGTATTCGGAGCTGGATAATTCGCAGTCGGCAATGGCCTTATGAATCATGTCTGCCAGCTTTTCCGCCGATTTGCTTAATTTTTCTCCTGGCCTCATATTCTCCTCCTGTAAGCGATGATGGTGATTGTTGGAAAATCACATTTCAGATGCAGGAATATCTCAAATGGCCGCTTGTTTGTCAAGACAGATAGGAAAGCAACATGTTTATATAATATCATTTACTTGCACCCTATCCGCCTGAAGAACCTTCATCGCAGGGCTTTACATCTATTCAGGCGGCGGTCTTAAATTGCGATCACTGTAAAGGCAGGAAAACACCCCAACCAGAACCAGGCCAAAAAGAAGGAGGCTCACCATGAACAAAGCCGTAAAATGGATGCTTATTATCGCCGGTTCACTGGTGGCGTTGGTCGTCATCGCAGTGATTGTCCTGCCGATGGTCATCGACGTCGAAAAATACAAACCGCAGATCGAAAAGCAGGTCGCCAAAGCCACCGGCCGCACCTTTAAGCTGGGCGGTGACCTGAAACCGTCCCTATTCCCCTGGATCGGTGTGCGGCTGTCGGACCTGCACCTGGGCAATCCTGCCGGTTTCAAGGAGAAAGATTTCGTTTCGGTGGCGTCTTTCGAGGTGCGTATCAAACTCCTGCCCCTGCTGTCACGCAACATCGAAGTCAAACGGTTCGTGGTCGACAAACCGGTAATCGTGCTGGAAAAACGCAAGGACGGCAAAGGCGGCTGGGAAGGTCTGGGCCAACCCGCGGAAAAACCGGCGTGACGGCAAAAGACAAACCGGCACCGGCGTCAACCGGTGAGCTGCCCATCAAGGAGTTGCTGGTGGGCGAATTTGCCATCACCGACGGCCTGATCGTATGGCTGGACCAGGCAGCTGGCGTGCGCAAAGAGATCAGTGACATCGACCTGGTCTTGACGGACGTCTCCTTCGACAAACCCATCGGGGTTGCTTTTTCGGCACTGGTGGACCAAAAGCCGGTGAAGCTTGACGGTACCATCGGCCCGGTGGGGACAAAACCCGGTAAAAGCCCCTTGCCAGTGAATCTGGCCCTTAACCTGCTCGACGAACTGGATGTCACCCTCAGTGGCCCTATCGACCCGTCCGCGACACCGCCCAAATTCGATCTGGCCGTTAACGTTGCCGAATTTTCACCCCGCAGGATATGGACCAGCTGGGCCAAAACTACCCTTTGAACCGGCTGACGCCAAAGTGCTGAACGCCGTTGCCGTGTCACTCAAACTCAAAGGCACCCCGGAAAACATCGTCGTGTCCGACGGCAATTTGAAACTGGACGACACCCAGGCCACCTTTTCCGCCCAGGCCGCCGAGTTTGACAAACCCAATCTCAAGGCGGATCTGAATCTTGACGGCATCGATCTGGATCGCTACCTGCCGCCCCCCACCGAAGGTAAAGCCGGCGCTGATCCCGCCAAAAAACCGTCGGCGGATCCGGCTGGGAAAAAAACCGACTACACCCCATTGCGCCGCCTGGTGATGGATGCACGCTTCAAAGCCAGTGAATTGAAAGTCAAGAAAGCCCGCATGCAAAACCTCGAGGTCCGGGTCAGTGCCCGCAATGGCATCATTCAGTTGGATCCACTCAAACTCGACCTATACCAGGGCAATCTTGCCGGTACCGGCACGGTCAATGTTCAGAAGGATCAACCCACGACAGCCATGGAACTGGCCCTGAAAGGCATCCAGGCCGGCCCGTTGATCAAGGATTTGATGGACAAGGAACTCATCGAAGGCGCCATGGGCGCCGAAATCGGTCTGAATTTTAGCGGTGATGCCCCCGATCGTATCCGTCGGACCCTGGGCGGCAAAGGCGACCTGCGGTTCACCGACGGCGCGATTGTCGGCATCGACCTGGCGTCGATGGTGCGCAACGTGCAAACCGCCTTGGGCCTGGGTCAACAGCTCTCGGAAAAACCACGCACCGACTTTGCGGAACTGCAGTTGCCATATACGATCGCCAACGGGCTGTTTAAAACCGATGCCTCCAGGCTGGTTTCACCCCTGTTGCGTGTGCTGGTGGCCGGCAACGCCGATCTGGCCAAGGAAACACTGAATTTTCGCGTCGAACCCAAATTTGTCGCCACCATCCAGGGCCAGGGTGATACGGCTCAGCGCAAGGGGATCCTGGTACCGGTAATGGTGTCGGGCAGCTTCGAGTCGCCCACATTCACGCCGGATCTCAAGGCCATCCTGGGACAACAGCTCGACCAGCCCTTGCCGGACAAAGAAGCCCTCAAAAAGATGGTACCTTCAAAAGAAGAGGCGAATAAACTGATGCAGGAAGGCGTGAAAGGCCTGCTCAAGGGGTTGGGCAACTAAGAAAACTCAGGTGATCAGGGAAAAAATAATCAACGGCAGGGCATTGTAGTTGATCTTCAGAAAGGTCAACCCGGCAACGAAATAGAACGCTTTTTTAATGTGTTTATCGTTGATTCGCTGCCAGATCTGTTCAGACGCCTTGCGGGTGCAGAAGCGGATCACGCTCTTGCCGAAGCGGATATTCTTCTCCACCATGTCCGGGTAATTGTTGATGCTGTTTTTCAGCTTGGCGCCGTTGGACTGGATCTTTTTCAACAGTTTCGACTCGGTCCCCATCACCTTGGCCTCTTTGCGGTTCACGGCATCCAAAAAAGCTTTCCGGTTGGGGGCACAAGCGGCATAGGTGACCACACGACCCATTTCCTGGAGGCTGTGACCGTCGCTGCCGCCGGTAATGGCGCGGTTCAGGTTAAACCCCAGCAGGGCGCTTTTAAGATTCCAGCGCTTCAGGTTTTCTGAATTGATCACTTCCACACCATCTGCCATCCGGAGCAGTCGGTCCAGCTGCGCTTCTGAAAAGCTGTGGTTGCAGATGCCGGTGAAGGCGGCTGAGTATGGGTGCGGGAAAATGACGACGCTGTTGTATTTCCTGGCGCGCCGGACGATGGATTCCACATCCAGTTCGATCGATGACATAACCGTTGACCCCATATGAGGCTTGACATCGGCGGCAAAAAAGTCCTTGAGATCATCGATACGATAAAAATAAACCAGCACATGGGTCCCCTCCAGGGAGGTGACTTCGATGCCGGGTATGCTGAACACGCCTTCATGGCCGTCGAGCTCCACGGCCCCGTCAATGGCGTTGTGGTCGGTAATGGCAATACCGATCCCCAGTTGCCGGGCCCGTTGGGCAATGTCATCCACGGTATCGGCACCGTCTGAAAAGCGGGAGTGGAAATGAAGATCAACCACGGTATTGCAGCTGGATAACGCAGTCAGATCGGGAGTCTCAAACTGAATTCGATTTAAATTATCCATATATCTCGTTCGATCAGCAGTGTCTGCTATAGGTAAATTATCCAATTAGTAAAATTAGCCTACCTGGTTCCTGTGTCAACATTTATTTTCATCTTTGCCGCGGCACTGCGATTTCGCCCGGCGCCGGCTGGCTTAGCAATCATACTGTATTATCGGCAGTAGATCAGGATTTCTAAAGCCGGATTTTTGGTTGGGCAGATGGCTTGTCAGGCAATGCTTTCCAGGTGGGGGATTCTTTCGTCCTGGACGACCTTGAATTTACCGGGGCAGGTGCTTATACTCACCCATTATGAGCGATTACAACGAAAAGATTCCCGACCCCAAGGAGCTGGAGAAAGAGCTGGGTGATTTCCTGGCCAAAAAATTCGGTGGCAGCGTGAAACTGGCAACGCCCATCGTTATGCCCCAGGCAGCCAGCAGCGATGAAGGCGAACCGCCACCGAAAAGCCGCAAAACGATCAATTTCGATCTCAAGCCACAGGACCTGGTCACTTATCTGGACCAGTACATTGTTAAGCAGACGGCAGCCAAGGACACGCTGGCCACCAAAATCTGTACTCACTTCAACCGGATCAAGCATCTTCAAAGCGCCCCGGACGACTTTGTCGACATGGTCGGCATCATCAAGAACAACGTGCTGATGCTGGGCCCAACCGGCGTGGGCAAGACCTACATGGTGCGGCTCATCGCCAAGAAGATCGGTGTGCCGTTTGTCAAAGGAGACGCCACCAAATTCAGCGAGACGGGTTATGTCGGCGGGGATGTGGAGGATCTGGTCTTTTGAGACCTGGTCAAACGCGAGGCCGACGGGGATATCCAGCTGGCCCAGCATGGAATCATCTATATCGATGAAATCGACAAAATTGCCTCCAGCCACAATTTGATCGGCGACGTTTCGCACCGGTGTCCAGCGGGCGCTTCTCAAACCCATGGAGAAATCGACGTGGATCTGAAAGTCCCCCACGGATTCGATGCTGGTTCTGGTTTAATATAGGTCACGCGATCGCTACTCTCAAACTTAATAAAGTTTAAAGTCTTAGGGAAATTAGTCAGGGAGACTTCAACCTAATCTTTAATTATGATTATATTTTCTGCTCATACTGATAGCATAAAATACTGCAAACTCTATATATGTATAAACAGAATTAGATTGATGCAATTCAATCATCAAAAACATCACTATTGTTCCAGGGAGTGATTAAAACTAATGAACAACAAGTCTCAGACAAGATCTCAGACAATAGTAGTTAAGATTGGTACTTCCAGTTTGACACAGCCGACAGGGCAAATTGCGATCGCTACTATCGCTTCTTTAGTAGAAACCTTGAGTTATCTCCGTTCTCAAGGGCATCGGGTGGTGTTAGTTTCCTCTGGTGCTGTGGGGGTGGGGTGTGCCAGATTAAACTTAACTGAAAGACCCCGCAAAATGGCTTTAAAGCAGGCTGTAGCAGCGGTAGGGCAAGGTCGTTTGATGCGAATTTATGACGATCTCTTTAGTAATTTACAACAGGCGATCGCCCAGGTTCTGTTAACCAGAAGGGAATTAGTTGAGCGGAATACTTATGTCAATGCCTCTAATACCTTTAGAGAATTACTAGATTTGGGGGTAATTCCCATTGTCAACGAAAACGATACCATCGCCGTAGACGAATTAAAATTTGGCGACAACGATACTTTATCTGCTTTGGTTGCTAGTTTAGTTCAGGCAGACTGGTTATTTTTGTTGACTGATGTAGATCGGATGTATTCTGCCGATCCGAAAACGGTTCCTGATGCTCAACCAATCAGACTAGTTGGTAGGGAAGAATTTAGTCAGCTTCAGGTAAATGCGGGTTCTAGCGGTTCTGAGTGGGGTACAGGTGGCATGGCTACTAAACTAGCAGCAGCACGTATTGCTACTAGTACGGGAGTTAGAACTGTAATTACTCAAGGAAAGCAGCCACAAAATATTTTGGAGATCTTGAAAGGGAAAGACTTAGGGACTCAGTTTGAACCCCAACCTGAGACTGATAATGCTCGTAAACGTTGGATTACCTATGGTTTAATTCCCATGGGCAAACTATATTTGGATCGTGGTGCAGTTAAAGCAATTACTCACAAAGGGACATCTCTGCTTCCTGCGGGAATTGTCGCTATTGAAGGAGAATTTTCTACCTCAGATGCGGTGCAGCTATGTAATCAAGAAGGTATTGAACTAGGTAGAGGTTTGGTCAACTATAATAGTAGCGAGATAGAACAAATTAAAGGACACCACTCAACAGAAATTGCTGCAATTTTAGGCTACGACAGTTCAGATACGGTGGTGCATCGCAATAATCTAGTGATGGCAGAAATTACAGAAAATAAAAGCCCCCGTGGTTTATCCGTGGAATAAAACAACCCAGAAATCAGCAGAGATTCTTATGTCATGCATGGAGATAATTACTTTTCTTACTTCTCTGCTCTTGAAGAAAAAATCTCTAAAGCAGTCTGATTCTTGTCGGGGTTTTCTGCCCAAAATTTTTGTAGTTTGAATAGATCTTTAGTATCTATTTGTAGGTCTTCTGTGGGAAAGTTTTGCATTGCTTCGATTACTGTCCAGCCATCAGAGTTACCTGGTTTGTCCGCAGTTTTGATTAAAGACGAACGAATCGCATAAAATCCATTACGCTCATGATGGGTTTTGATTACCGTCCCCAATTCCTGAAGAAACTTTTTGCCTTCTGAGGTATGAGTAAATTTATATATCTCAACCAGATCGCATTCAAAACGGTTGCTCAACCAGTGACGCAATTGAGCTAAGGTTTTTTTATCAACAAACTTGGAATATAGACGAAATTCACCAGTTATTTCTCCAGTGGAGGCATACTTTTCTAGAGATTCTACCGAAATTTTGGCATTGAAAGGTCCATAAATTAATTTCACTTTTTCGGCACCAAAGGCAGATTGAGGTTGCAAGGCGATGGTTGATAATCCTAGAGTAACAGCGATCGCGCCGCGAAAAACAAACGCCAGTTTAACATCTTGTTTGAAGTTCATTCTTTAACTAAAGTAGGTTGAGAAATTTAGAAAATTATAATTTTCTAAAATAAAATTTTTTAAAATAAAAAGTAGTATTAATGTGAATAACTTTACTACTATTATTACTTATTGTGCCCAATAAAAAAATAAAAATCAATAAGACTTAATCAAACTTGCTAAAACTTTTATAATCTGGGTAGCCCTATTTGCGAAAGCATCATGAACGAATCTCAACAATTACATACCTTGGCTGTAGATATTGGTGGCAGCGGTATCAAAGTAATGACACTAGATATGGTCGGTAATCCCTTAAGCGATCGCCAACGCCTCAAAACTCCCCAACCAGCCAAGCCAGAAGAGGTAATCGATACAATTCTAACTCTGGCAAAACAGCAAGAATTTGACCGTGTTTCTGTTGGGTTTCCTGGAGTAGTCCAAAATGGTGTGATTAAAACTGCCGTCAACTTGAATCAAGACTGGCTAGAATATGATTTAGCTACTAGTTTGACTCAGCTACTATCTAAGCCAGTAAAAGTAGCTAACGATGCAGATATTCAAGGATTTGGCGCAATTTCGGGCAAGGGAGTAGAGCTGGTGCTTACTTTAGGAACGGGATTTGGTTCAGCTTTATTTGTCGAGGGAAAATTAGTACCTAACCTAGAGATGGGGCATCACCCTTTTCGCAAGAAAGAAACCTATGAAGAACAATTAGGCAGAGCTGCATTAGAGAAAGAAGGCAAAAAGAAATGGAACGAGCGATTGGAAAAAGCGATCGCCAATTTAGATCACCTTTTTAATTACGATGCTCTGTATATTGGTGGTGGAGAAGCCAAGAACATCAATTTTGATTTACCCCGCAATGCCAAAATTATCGCCAACATTAATGGTTTGCTGGGAGGCATCAAGCTTTGGACAAGCTAAAATCAAGCTAAAATAGTGTTGTTGATTAGAGGTTGATCAATAACTCTTGTTTAAAAATCCTGAAATGAGAACATGGCGATCGCTAATTTGTTTGACTGATAAATAATCGAGATTAGCTAACTTTAGCTGTTGTTTAATTTCCGAGATTTCAAATGCAGCTAAGAGAGAATTGTAATAATCACGTTTGAGAATTTCTGGTTCTTCTTTGGAATATAATTCAACTATTTCTACTGCCTTTTCTGGACTTGGAGGACGTAGTAAGTCACCGATAAAAATTTTTGTCCCGTCAGCTCCGTAAGATTGTATGAACTCCCACAAAACAGATGGATTATGTAAGTGATGCAATAAACTGTTACAGATAACAGCATCATAATGTAATTGAGGCAATTGAATACTAGGTATAATTCCCTCTATCAATGTGACTCTTTTTTGGACATCCAATGATTCCTTGTTTAAAGCTTTACGTCCATAATGCAACATGGCTTCTGAACCATCAATACCATCAATTAAACAATCAGGATAAGCCTTAGCAAAACGCAAAGTAATGTCTGCATTACCGCAACCTATATCCAGAATACGCCCTTTATATTTCTTACCAAAAGTCTCTTGAAAAAGATTCATAAAATGAACATTAACCCCTTCCAAATGAGCTTGAGCATAAGCAAGACTTTGTTCTTTTCCTTCCATTAATTCTGGCTCAGTAATTCTTTGCATAAATCCAACTGTGAATATTTTCTCAGAATTGAAAATCTATCTTATAGTTTTTAGCTTATAGTTTTTAGCTTTTAGTTTTTAGAAGCTCCGAAATACCCCCATTCGTAACGTCTTCGCGGAATAACAAAGGCTTTAGCTGCATGTAGGGCAAGGGAACTCCGAACTCACTGAAGCACCATCGGAGACTCTTTTAAAACTTCTTGTACTCTCTCAATAACTTTGATTAGATAGTCATAGTTTGGCAGTTCCTGATTGGGTAAATAGCCTGCCGTGGATGCAATAGAGGAAGGTGTTTCCACCAATGCTAATCTAATTTGTTCTTGCTCATTTCGTTCCAGGCGATCGCTGATTAAAATTGCCCCAGTCGGCACATTATGTTTATCTAGATAAATAACCTTGAATGTATTGGGATTATATTCCCGTTTAAGCAAGTTATAGTCTGCTAGAGATAATGCCCCAACTGTAACTATCTCCTTATCCAGCCACTGTAAAATATCTTGTGGGGTTGGGGCGTATACCACCTCTTTAAAGTTCAGTCCGTATAGATTATAAATTGGCATATAATATCCTGTTGCCGAGCCTTTTTGCCCTAAAGCAATGGTTTGACCCCTTAAATCTCTACGTTTTTGGAAGGGTGATGTTTGCTTGGAGACGATGACCGAACGGGTTTTGTCCCTGCCCTCTAAGGGAACCAAGGGTTCGTAATTATAGCGACTAATGGCGATCGCTGACAAGCCTGGAGGAGCAAAGACTAAATCCCACTTTTTACTCTTTATTTGTTCTAAGGCTCTGACTTCATTGTAAACAGGCTCTATCTCAACCATACTATTAAGCCGAGTGCCGATGTAGTTTTGAAAATCGGCGTATCGCTTCAATGATTTTTCATTTTGACCATAGCTGACTACTCCCACAGTGTATTTGCTGATTTTAGTTTCTGTCGGGCGATCGCAAGCTGTCAGAGAAAAGATAATTATTATTAATAAAATACGTTGCAAATACATATTTTTTCTATGATTTTAATGGTGGTGCGTGATGTGAACTAAAAAATCCAGAGATTATCTTGAAAGCTCTAAGCCTTAATCTCTAAGCTTCTGGAGCAAGGCTCCTAACATTTTGTTAACTTCTAATATGATTGACTTTAAGATCGCAGATAGTAATTAAACACTAATTTTTATTAAGATTTATTTTTACCTAATCCTTATTTATAAATTAAATAATATTTGCCAAAATATAACCTTTAAAGTATCAATAACGCCATCAATAAAGGCACAACATCTAAAATGTATAAGAATCTCAAATTAGGACTTAAGCTTAATATCCTTTTAGCAATTATATTACTGTTTCTAACTGTCACTTCAGGACTAATTCTTTCCCGAGTTCTGCAAAATTATGCCGAACAAATAATTATTGACCAAGCCTCAATGTTAATTGAGACGATGAATTCAATTCGCAACTATACTAACACTCAAATCACCCCTGAATTGTCTGACAGATTAGAAACGGAAGAAGTATTTTTGCCTCAAACAATACCCGCCTATTCTGCTAGGGAAGTATTTGAGCATTTGCGCTCTAGGGAGGAGTACAGTCAGTTTTTCTACAAGGAGGCAACTCTTAATCCCACCAACGTTAGAGACAAGGCAGATCAGTTTGAAACTGAAATTGTAAATTTCTTTCGAGATAATCCAGAAGAACAAAAGCAAGGTTTTCGTTCAATTCCTGGGGGAGAAATTTTTTATATTGCTCGTCCGCTCAAAATTGAAAAGGAGAGTTGTCTGCGCTGTCATGGTGATCCTAAAGCAGCTCCTGCCAGTCAGATCTCATCTTATGGTAGCGACAACGGTTTCGGGTGGAAACTGAATGAAATTGTGGCAGCGCAGGTTATTTCAGTACCGTCAAGTCAAGTTTTCAATGCTGCACGTCAGCTTCGTTATTTGGTAATTAGCAAGTTTGTCATCTTTTTGCTCGTGACAGGTATCTTACTCAATCTCTTCCTCAGATTTACTATTACTAAACCACTAAAGAAAATGTCATATTCTTCCAAGCAGCTAAGTATGGGAGATATGGATATCGAATTTGAACAAAAAACTAATGATGAAATCGGCATCTTAGCAGCTTCTCTCAATCGTTTGAAAATTAGTTTAAAAATGGCGATGGATATGCTAGAAAATAATGAAACTTGACATCTTGATCTTGAGAAGTAAATCTCAGAAAGCCTATCTGTTTGCTGCTTCTGTTTGCTGCTATTTAAGGAGCCGTTGCTGAAAATCCTTTGCCTGCTGTGGGTTAGAGATAGCTTTAGCTAATGCCAAAGATAGTTCACTTTCCGTCATGTTAGGGTTTTGCTGGATAGCGCGTTTACAGACAATACTAGCCATTGGACCGATAAACTCTGCTAATTGCTGTCGGCAACGTTCGATAAATTCGGGGGTTATTTGCCTATTGAAACTAGAAGAAAATACTGTGCTGCCAATTGAGGTCTCCCTATTTACAGTGGTTGTAACTTTAGTAACTTTAGTATCTGAAGTATCTAATATTGCCGACTGCCTGACAGAAGTGCAGTTAAAATGCTCATCTAGAACTTGTAAACTTGGATCTATGGCAATTATCTGATTAAAAATTTCTCTGCTATTAGATGGTCGTTTAACGGGAGAAAATGCCAACATGCGATCAATTAAATCAGCAAATTCTGGTACAATTTGCGGAACAGCATCTCGCCAAATCACCTTATCTTCAGTAAAATCGTAAAAGCTACTGGGATTTTGGGTGGTTAGCAGATAAATTGCCGTACCGCCAAGAGCGTAAAAATCAGACTGCAACACTGCCTTGCCTCTCATTTGCTCCATGGGAGTATAGCCTTGGGTAACAACTCCTGTAATTTCCCCTGCTGCCATTTTTTCCAGATAGCTACCAGTTACTTCTCTTGCGGTACCAAAATCGATCAGAGCCAAACAACCATTGGCGCGCAACATTATATTTGATGGTTTAATATCCCGATGAAAAAAATTCTCGTTGTGAACTTGTTCGAGAATTAAAGCTAATTCTGCTAACCAACGGAGAACTCTTTTGGGTTTAATTGGGCGATCGCCTCTTCGTTTGATATACTCGCTGAGGTTTAATCCCTCAATTTTTTCCATTACTAGGCAATGCAGAGGCTCCTCTCTATCTCTAGGAAAATAGATAAAATAGCCATCGAGATCGGTCTTGGGTATGCCTGGATGTTTCAATATGCTTAATACTTGAGCCTCCTGTCGAAATAACTCAACATATTTAGGATGATTATCCGTTAAAACCTTGAGTACCCAAGGATGAGAATTGACATCAATAATCTCATAAGTTATCCCAAAGCCACCTTGACCAAGCTGTTGAACTACGCGATATCTACCATCTAAAAGTAGTTCTGAGCCACAACCCTGGCAAAAAATTGTCGTATCAGAATTATGAGGTTTTTGACATTCAGGATTTATGCACAGACCCATCAGCTTAAGTTTAAAAATATGTCACGAGTATAGTTGAAATACAATTAATTTAGCATCAAAACTATTTGCTAATAAAAATAAATTATAAATTGAACTCTATCTTATCAAAAAGATATGTTTAAGCCTAGTTAATTATTATTAGTCTTTGATCTTTAAAAATATGCAGTACAGTCTAATTCTTCAAGGAAATATAGGGTGTAGAGAGCTTAAGAATACATTAATTTATTCAAAACATTAATTTATTAAAACTAGCAAATTAGGCAGTAGATTATATAGCGGTTCTCGAAATTGGTGAGATACAAAATTGTTCGTTTGGAGGCAGAAGGCAGCCCTAAAGGATTCCCTTCGGTCAAGGCAGAAGGCAGAAGGCAGAAGGCAGGAGGCAGGAGGCAGAAGGCAGAAGGCAGGAGGCAGGAGTAAAATGTATCTCAGTAAACTGAGAAACGCTATAAGTAAATCTACTTTACGCTTTGTAATAATAGATTAACATTACTTAGTTAAACGAAGACTGGTTCTAACGGATTTTGTGGTTCAACCCAATAGTGACAAATTAAGAGACTACGCTGTTTGTCAACTAGTGTCTTACGTGGTTGGATATGCTTTCTAGCCGAAAGCCTCTCTCGCCGTCAAATGGTTATTAGCTTTAAGCTTTTAGGGTATTTCTAGAGGACAAACTTAGAAATAAAGCGATCGCTAATCGAGCAATTTTCGATCTATATTTAGTGCTAAGTAATCAATAAAACTATATATATAGCACTTGACTTTTTGTAGGTTTTTTAAACTTGTCACTAATGATTCCCACCAATAATTCTTAACCCTGTGAGCGAGAAATCCACCTCTTCTAGTCTAGCTTTGCGGGACTAAGGGGTGGATTTCTCGCTCACCCTGCGGGTGAGCCGACACATATCGTTTTACTATCTCCAAGGGTGCGCCACCACAGGATACAGCAAACTTCTGCCTTCCCCAAAAAACCTTGCTTTTGGGATACCAATGATAATACTCTTCAGCAAACTCTTTCCTCACCATTCTACTACTAGCAGACTTGAGCGAGCCTATAAGCTGAGAAATATTATTGTCTGGGTGTAAGTCTACGATTAGATGAACATGGTTTTTCTCTGCACCAAATTCAGCTAGCTCTGACTTGTTTTTGACACATATATTAGACATCACTTCTCTTATTCTGATTGCCATCTCATCACTTATTGCATTACGCCGACGGGTAGTAACAAAGTAAATGTGCAGGTAAATAGAATAAACACTATGTGCCGATTTGTGTAGCTTGTATTTCATCAATGTACGTGATACTATGTCTAGATGATTTTCCCACAGGGATACCGCTTTGCATATAACCCGTCGCCTAACTTACAGGCTTTATCCAAATCGGCAGCAAGAACAAAAACTGTTCTATCATCGCCGATTGCACTGCCTGTTATACAACGCAGCGGTTGCTAATCGACGTACCCAATACAAGCAGTTTGGCAAATCAGTAGATTACTACGAGCAGCAAAATTGCCTGCCTAAGTTCAAGCAGGTTTGGGTCGAGTATCAAGAGGTAAATTCGCAAGCATTACAGGCAACACTGAAGCGAGTGGATTTAGCCTACCAGTCTTTTTTCAAGGGAGTAAGAGGTTATCCTAAGTTCAAAGCTGGTCGTAGATATAGCGGTTGGACATATCCAGCTAAAACTGGTTGGAAAGCTTTGAGCAGTGGTAAACACGGCAAGCTAAAGCTATCTAAGATAGGCGATATTAGAATGCGTGGAATTGCTAGAACTTGGGGCGAACCTACTAGCTGCACTATCTTTTACCGTAACAATAATTGGTATGCCAGTATCACGAGCAAATGTGAGCCAGTTAGAGCTACTGGAAAAGGTGCAGTAGGGTTGGACTTGGGCTGCAAAGATGCCAGGGCAAACGCATCTAAATTCTGTAAGCCTTACGTAGCAAGAGTTTTAAATTTTAGTAACAAAACTAAATAATAGCTAAAACCTTTATGGCGTAAGCATTGTAAAAATAAGGTGCGTTTGCCCTGGCAAAGATGCGATTACATTTGATGATGGTTCGACAGTTGTTGCGCCTAAGTTTTATACCAAAAAGCTAGCTCAAATAAAGACATTATCTAAAGAGAAGAGGAGAAAACGCGCGCCAAACAGGAAGAAAAATATTCGAGGCTCAAAACGTTGGCTCAAAGCAACCAAGAAAGTATCTAAGTTGCAGCGCCAAGCTGGATTACAGAGAAAAGATTGGGGGCACAAAACCACGGCACAAATCGTAAGCGGTAACAGCTTGGTTGTGGGAGAAAAGCTAACAGTAAAGAACATGACCAAAAAAGCCAAGAAAGATAGTAAGAGAAAGAGGCAAAAAGCTGGACTCAACCGTTCTATTTTGGATACAGGGATGAGTATTGTCAGTAAAATGTTGGCATACAAAGAAGAGGAAGCGGGGGGAATGTATTTGGAAAGCCCTACTCGGACTCTCAAGCCTACTCAACGCTGCAATAAATGTTGGAAACTAACGCCTAAATCTTTGTCTGACCGCATCCATGACTGCCAGCATTGCCCCGAAGTCTGCGGACGGGATGAAAATGCTGCCAAAGTAAATCTTCAGTGGGCTGTAGGAAACGGCGAACTTGCTTCGCCATGTTCCACTACAGCGGTGGCGTTAGGAACTAGCGTCCAGAGTAACAATGGTACTCAAAATCTCAGATCTCAGACCTCTACAACCAACCCCAGTAAGCGTAAGCATACTGGAGGATGGAAGCAAGTGTGGGAAGTGAAGAGACAGAAACCACCTGTTCAAGCGACGTGAGTCGCTAACTGGTGGTGGTTCATATAAAATTCAGTCATTCTATCCTCACAAGTTCCTCAAGTTACTAGTTTATAAATTGGATTAGAGTCGTTTATGAAGTGTTTTTTTGCATATTTAGTTACAGAGTAAAGAACTAAGGGAGGAATAGAAATGAAGGCAGCCGACATCATGACAACCAAAGTATTTACGATCAACAGCTTGGCGACAGTAGCAGAGGCGATCGCCCTAATGCAGGATAAAAAAGTACGTTCTTTGATTGTTGAACCTAGTGATGATAACGCCTATGGAATTGTTACCGAAACCGACATTATTTATAAAGTAGCCAGCAAAGATAGAGATCCTGATTCGATTATGGTCTACCAGATTATGACTAAGCCCTGTATTGTAGTCAACCCCGATTTGGATTTAAAAAATGTGGCACGGCTATTTGCTGACACAGGAATTAGTAGAGCGCCAGTAATTCAGAAAAAGCTTTTAGGAATGATTTCCATGACTGATTTAATCATGAAGTCAAAAATATTGCAACAAACTACTTCGGATAGATTATCGTCAAAAATTCGTGAAACCCTTTTACATAATCGCGTAGCTTCCGATTCACAAGAAGAAATAGATCGTGAATGTGAAGTGGCATGGGATGTAGTTGAAGAAACGCAGACTTATTGAATTGATATCCTCTCCGTCGTCAACAAAGAGACTAGTTTATGCCGAATTTTGACAACACAACGCAATCCTTCTTCTTGGGTGATAGTTTATCCGATACTGGTAATTCTTTTGCTCTCGCCTTGGGCGCAATTCCTCCCGAAATGTCTTTGGAACCTCACTATATCAACAGATTAGCTAATCAAGAAATATTTGAGAATCTTGCGACACAGGTAGAAAATCTATCCTCTGAGCTAGAACATAGGATCGAGATAAGAGAGTTGGATAAACGATCCACTCAAGCCAACCCCAAGGGAAGTAAGTGTACGATCGATTGCTGTTCAAATGATTCCACTCATTGGCTTACTCGCCAAAGTAAAGATTACTGTCAGTCAGATATGGTTTGTAATGAACATGCAATGATCTGGATGCAGGTTAAAGATTTGATACAGTGTTTCTCTTATTAGTGCAATCGTGACAAGTTAAGACAACATGTGTAGAGTGGGTATTGCAGATTAAGAAATTTATTAATTATCAACAGGAAACAAAAATCGTGTGAAACTGATATGTATAGATAGTAGATTCAAAATTGTTGGGAAAAAGCATTATGACAACCCACAAAGATGATAAAGATCGCGATCTGGCTATACAGCGAGAAATTCTCTCTGGTCGGAAATTTTCGCTTGCTGAAGCAATAGGTAGAGAAGGGGGTGGCTTTTTGAAAGGAGATTCTCCTGTGCCTCAATTGGTACAGGCGATCGCAGAACTCCAAATGTTCATCAACCAAAACCTATCGGATTCATCGGGAGCATTACAAGCGGTTTTATACAATTGGGTTCAGACAGATTCCAGAGTAATTGAACATCTCAACTCACCTTTAATGGCTTTGAATGAAATTCTTTCCACGTTGATCGACAACCAGAATTTACTCTATGAATTTGTGAGGCAAGTTGATCAAAAGTGGGGTCAGATATATGATGAACGTCCTTATTTTCAGCAACCAGGGCAAACTCCTCATCCACAAGATGAATACACCCATGAATCGGTACGCTTACAACTCATGGAGCTACTAGATATAGTGAGAAACCAAAGTTAGCAGAGAAATTTGATTTTTTGTTTAAAACGCTTTGTGTGAATTAGCGACCTTCAAATGAACCAATACGTAGCTTTTAGCTATTAGCCTTTAGAATAAAATATCTCTTAATGTAATTTCCCGACTAAAGATCTCAATTAAAGCTAAAAAAGGCTCAACCATTTGTTGATAAAGCGATCGCATTTTGAGAACAAGCAAAACATTCCAGGAAAAATTTACTCAATTGATCTCTCTTTCAAAAAACACCAGAACAATATAATTTTCTGATGATTAGGATTGACAACTGGTTAATCTCTTCACATTAGCGATAATACGAATTGTGATTAATAATGTCAGTAAGAAACAAATTGCTTCTTAAAAGGTTTAAGCATTTCTTCACATATAGCGTATCTCAGTTTCCTGAGATACATCTTACTTCTGCCTTCTGCCTTTATGCGAAGCGGTAATTGCCTCCTACCTCCAAACGAACAATTTTGTATCTCACCAATTCGAGAACCGCTATCTCAAGAAGTACTATTAATGTATCAACGTTTTTGTAACATTTTATTTTTGGCGCTTATCTGTAGTTTTTATATTTCTGGATGTAATATTATTCAGCCTGGAGACAAAGAGGGATTTGATGGTCGACTACTAATCTGGCATCCTTTTGAAGGCAAAGAGGCTGAGGCAATAAAGATTATCTTGGATAAATATCGAGAATTATATCCAAAAATCCAAATTATAAGTGAATTCTTTCCTGAAGATAAGATATCTGAGCAATTCAGGCAAAAGTCGCAAGCGGGTTTGGGTCCTGACCTAATGATCAGCTCTTATCAAGATTTGATTCCCTTGATTAGAGTTGGAGTTTTAAAAACTTTAAACGACTACAATCTAGATTTATCAAGTTACTTGCCCAGACCCATTGGACAGGTTACCTATAAAGATAAACTATATGGCTTACCCTTTTCCTTGAATACTCAAGTACTTTGCTACAACAAAACAAAGGTCGAGCGACCCCTAAATACTTTACCAGAAATGATGGCGGAAATTGATGCTAAACGCCAAATTGCTCAAACTTCCAGCTTTTTGGATACTTTCTGGGGAGTGCAGGTTTTCCAACACCCAACACCGACAAGAAACAAAAAAGAAATAGAGAGGATAGTTGATTTCCCAGCTTGGGCAAACTGGTTAGAATGGCTGCGACTAGTGAAGAAAAATCCCAATTTCATCTTGGCAGATGAGAGCGCTAGTCTAGATCAGGTATTTGCAGAAGGGAAATTAGCCTATTATATCTGTAAGTCTGAAGATATCTCTAATTTACAGGCAACTTTAGGTGAAGATAAGTTCGGCATAACGACTTTACCAAGTGCAGGAAATAGATCTGCTGGTCCACTGCTTTTTACTAAAGCAATTGTATTTAATCGGATATCTTCTCAAAGCACAACCAAATTGGCTCTTCAACTGGCTAGGTTTTTGACCAACGCTGAACAGCAAACGATATTAGCCCTCGAAACACAATCCCTGATCCCCGTCAACAAAAAGGTTCAACTTGATCGACGCTTATCCCCGATTCAAGCTGTTTTATTTGCCCAGTCGAAGACAGCAGTGGCAGTTGACTTGGATTTTATTTATGAGTATGAGGGAGCTGATAAGATATATGGAGATCTTTACTATAATCTTGTGATGTCAGGGGAGATGATGCCGCAGGAAGCCGCTTCAGAATTCACTCAAAAAATTTTAGATTTTGAACAAAATTCTCCATCTAGGGAGAACCTTCTCAAAAAAGCCTGGGTGGACTTGCCACAAAAAGTCAGGCTAATGACACAGAGACTGTCTCGGTGAGGTCACCCAGGCTTGACGCTGCTTTCTGGGCAATGAGTGCTCCTAAGGTCGGAATCAAGTTTTTCCCCCCTACTCGGTCAGTAAGATACTCCCAGAAGGAAACCCCCAACTTGCGGCAAGTCTTTTTGAGACTGGCGAAAGTATCCCGACACCTTCGTCCATTATCACTACGAGTACTGCCACTAATCTTTCGTTTAGTGACGAATTCTCGAATGTCTTGCTCGCTGGCATTGTTGTGAAGCGGTAACTCTGGTCTGTCTAAAACTTTGAGCAGTTCAGCCTGGCGTCTCTTGAGTCGTCGCAGCACTTGGTTGAGGGTTTCAAAAGAAGTGGTCTGGGTAAAGATTTGGTCGAAACTGGCTTCGAGGGTGGCTTTCTGTTGTTGCTGCTCTTCGGACGTCAATTTCTTATAAGCTTTTAAATCCTGATAGAAGTCCCAGATTTCCCCTTGAACGATTTCCACCGCCTGTTGCTGGGCTTGAGTGAAAGTAATCAGCTTATTAATCAGACGCTCGGCATGAACCCAACATAAGCCATGCTCGAGCAATCGAAATTGCCCAGCTCCATCACTCACAATCCCTAAATCGGCAGATACCCCACTGGCGATAACCGCTCCCAACAACGCTCCTTCGGTGGCCGTCTTCACATGAGAGTTTTTGAAGATTCCCAACTCTTGAAGGTAAGCCAACCATTCTTCTTTGTTCTTGAACACTCGGTTAATCGACAAGCTCAGAGGTAGCCATTTTGACTGGGGCAACTTGTGTTCAGCCATGTAGGTCAGGGCTTCACTGCTGAGAACGTAATCGCTTCTTTCTCCTCTTAACAGCTCCAGAAAATTAATCCGATTCTTACGGGGGGTGGTTTCAAACCACGCGAACCATGCGTTGCCGATATGGGTGCAATAGCTATTGACCCCTTGATGACGGGCACTGGTGTCATCAGTATTGATATAGCTGGACACACTCAAGCTTGCCTGCAGAATGTCTCGCTTCTCAGCATGGTAAGCGTCTTTGTCTTCCACTAAGAGTCGGTTTAATTGTCCGGCGGAGATATCTATTCCCCACTCGTACATTTGTTCAAGGAGCTTGGGTTGGGTAACATGGCAGTGATTGTATTGATAGAGAAGATAACTTCTGAGCATTACGCGCCTTGTGCCCTAGACCTCGTACTTGCTCTGGTAACTTCCCCTTCAGGTATTCTCCCGTTGGGGTTTTCCAAATCGCTAATCGATAGCGAGTATTATGTGCTCTGATAATTAGCTCTTGAACTGTGTAATTTTGGTATCCTTTGAATTCTGCGTCTGGGTGAATTTGTTCAGTTGGCTGGATAATTTTCGTCTCGTGGATGATTAAGTTAGCCGTTTTCTGCCGTTTTTCTGAGCCTGGACGCTTTTTTGAAGCTTGCTTATCCTGAGGAGCATTCTCTTCTGTCTTCTCCTGTTGGTCTCGAGCTTTCTTTTCTGGCTCTAGTCGGCTTGGTTTGATTTTTGGCTTTCCCTTTTCTCCTTTAAGACGGGCAATCTCATCTTTGAGTTCTTGGATGCACTCTTCTCTCTCCCGCAGCAGGAGCCACAGTTGGGACTCACTTTCAGTGAGATTTTCAGGGGAGAGCTCGGGCTGACTTTTCCCGTTAAGTCTGAAAGCCTCAAAAGAATAAGGGTTTCAGCCCGGCCTTCGTTGTCAACAAGCTAAGTTTTATGACAATGAACAACGAGAAAATAGGACTTTAGGATAGAGGAATAGTCAGCGATCGCTCAACTAATAAGATAACGGGAAAAGTCAGAGAGCTCGGGAAGCTTGGTTAATTTGATGCCCATAGCCAATTATCTTACCAGTTTCTCGCTTGAGCTGAAAAGTCTGGTCAACCTCGCCTACACAAATTGCTTGTGGGGTTCACCACATCCCTAGTAGCGAGTTTCCCCAGACTTATTGAGAAGATTCCTTAATTGCAATCTCGATTACCAAACAGTTGCTTCTATTACAGGGTTCATTAGTTGGTCTTCTGACTAATACGACATATTTTTTGGGGACTTGGTTATCTTACCGCTTATTTTTGGGAATCCTCTATGCTTGCTTTGCTCCATCAAAGGTTATTGACTACCATTATCGTTTTTTCGCCCCGTTATTTAGTCTCTATTTCATTACAGGGATCTTGTCTAATTTAACGAATCTTGAATCTCTAAGCCAAGTTGTATTGACATCAGCTTTTGCCAATGTCCTTACCATTGGTTTTTTGTTTAATTCTTTTGTAGGGCTGTATATCTGGATCGGAGTCTTATCTGGTATTCAGGATCTTCTCTATCTGCTGATGACCAAACAGACTAAAGCTGAGCCAGGACTAATAGAAAGTGTGCTAACTTCGAGTCGTTATCTATTAATTGGCTTTGGTATTACCGTAGTTGTGGGTCAATTAGGCTTAAATTCGACCACAGTAGCAGCAATTACAGGAGGATTATCTGTTGGCTTGGGGTTTAGCTTACGGGAAATTCTGAGTAATTTCATTAGCGGAATATTGCTATTTATTGAAGGCGCCTTAAAACCTGGAGATGTGATCGAGGTAGATGGAGAAATTGCGGTGATTAAGCGAGTTAGTATTCGTGCAACTACGGTTCAAACATTCAATAATATCGAGAAAATTGTTCCTAATCAAATTTTTTTTACCTCTTCGGTGATCACCTATACAGGCAGCGATCGCATTTGCCGTTATCTAATCCCTATAGGAGTTAGTTATAAAAGTGAACCTAATACGGTGATTGAGATTCTACTCAAGGTGGCTAAAGAACACCCAAAAGTTCTCAAGAAACCCAAACCAGTAGTTTTCTTAATTGGATTTGGCGACTCTAGTATTAATTTTGAACTTTCAGTTTGGCTTGACAACCAGATAATCCAGAAGCCTGTCACCAGCGATCTTAACAAAGCGATTTGGCGGGCGTTTGCCAAACATAATATCGAAATTCCTTTTCCTCAAAGAGATTTACATATCCGCAACATTGACCATGAGCAGAATTGACATACTCATGTCTAATTCCTTGAATTAATCTCTAGAGGAAATGAATTATTAATCCGAGGCAGTTTAGATTGCTGATAGTCGCTATATCATTTAATAAAACCTCGTCCACCTATCTAATAAATTGCCCTTCATAAATTGTGAACCGTAGTTACCTACCAGAGACAGTTGCTCACGTCCGCATTACTCAACAATCCATATCATTGGGCAAAATTGAGGGAGAAGTCAAGGCTGCTCAGTATGAGTGGCAATTTAGATGGCGTTTTCGCCAAAGACAACTATCTGTTCAACCTTCTTTAGGCAGAGCTTTAATTCAAGAACCCCTAGAACGCTTTCTCGAACGCTGCGATCACCAGTTAGAAGCGGGTGGGGACTATACCTTTACAGTCAGGACAAAAATGTAACTTGATTACTGATTAATCTTAAAAATCTAAAATCTAAAAGCTACGAACAGTATTGCCTTCAGCTTGATACTTCAAATCAGCAACGCCATTATTGATTCAAATATCTTTCAATGAGAATAATCGCTACGATATCGTCTACAGGACGAGGAGGAACCCTTAAACCTTGGGGAACCATGCGTTGTAATCCTTTAGGAGGATACATTACCCAATAGCGATCGCGCGCTTCCAAAGTACTATTAGCTTCATTAATAGTGATTACTGGCACTGTAGCTAAATCAGACTCAATTTGTTGGCGCCAGCTTTTAGAGGTTGTACCATCTCCCATCACAATCAAGTCTAGGTCGTATTGTCGAGATAGCTGAGCAATTATAGCGATCGCTTTATCTGAATCAATCACCTGATGATAGATCACTTCTTGCCTACCGCTCATTACCGCCACACCGCACTTATCCCGCCCAGGATCTAAACCAAGTATAAGTATGTTTTGACTATTCAAATGCAGTTACCGAGTAATTAATTATCAATATCTCGCACTTAAGTGCTAAAAATAACTTTGCCGTCACGCATAACCACAAAATCAAGTTTTAATGGTCCAGCGGTGTAGGTATTCTCTGACACTACTGCTTTAATTTCTCCCACAGGTTCTGTCGTTCTGGTAACCTGGTCGATAAAATCAACAATATTTTCCACCTTATTATCCCCTATTTCGATTTCTCCCAATGTTCCAGCTCGTTGAGCGCGGAATTTAGACACCGCTAATAGCCAATTTAATTTCTCCTGTACTTCCTGACGATTAATATTTTGAGAATCTATCGATACGGTAGCAATTTCTTCCCCAGATTGAAATATTTGTTTATTTAAAGCTAAATCAGCAAAGACTCTAATTTCTTGTTCTCCCTGAACATAGTTACCCGCAGAAATAATCCTGATCACGTAATCTTGACCATCTTTAATTTGAGATTCTAGCTGTTCTACCTGAGATTTAGTGATGCTTACAACTCGCCGTTTAGATTTTGTACGGTTAAACTGAGTTGCTTTAACGGCATTAGTATTAGCTTGTCTTAATAGACTATCAATCGCTGATTTAGCTGCATTGGGATCGACGATTCTGACTACTGCCGAAGATAATACTTGACCTTTGACCACGGCAATTTTTTTTTCTCTCAGTTCCTGATAGGACTGTTCTAGAACTGCTACATTTTTAGACAAAAAGCTTAACTGAGCTTCTAACTCTTCCAATCTTTGAGTTCTGAGCTTTAGATCTAGTTCTGAGTTAGCGATCTCCTTGTCTAGCTGGGCAATAGATTGATCTCGTTCTTGTACTTGAGTTTGCAATAATTGCTGCTGTTGTTCTAATTCTTGGAGACGAATTTCTTTTTGTGATAAAACTTGATCTTGCTCGCTAATTTGCTGCTCACGTTGCTGTAGCTGGGCTTGTAATTCTTGACTTTGCTGTTGTAGTTGATTGAGTTGCTCTTGTCGTTTTTCCCTTTCGCTTAATAAACTATCTAGCTCTTGTCGTAATTTTGTAGCTTGACCAGAAATCTGTTTAACCTGCTGTTTTGATTGCTCAAAATCAAGATTAATTGCATCTAGATTAGCAACAGCTTGGCTTTGTTGTCTTCTCACTTCAGCTAATTGCTGCTGCACCTGTTGTTGTTCCTCTCTAGCCTGAGCTAACTCTGCCTCAGTCTGTCTTTTCTCTTTGAGAATATCGTCTAGCTGAAAAATACCTCTTCTCAAAGAACCGCTCAAACCAAATAAAATGCCTAAAGTCAGCGCAGAAATCAACATTCCCGTGATTACCGTAATCATCATTGCTGTTTGACGAGGACGAAGGTTAAACAATCTGAGTCTGGCTTTGCCGATCTTCGTTCCCAAGCGATCGCCAAATGCCGCAATAATACCGCCCAGAAGAAAAATTGCTGCAATCAGGATATAGCCGCTGGTCATTAGAAATGATAATGATTAAGTAATTTAGTACGAACATTAGCTTGTATAGGCAGTAACTAGCTATTAGTTATCAGTACTGTTATTTGTATTTGTCTGCTCAACCATTTTAGGCAAATTGTTGACTCAATGCTACTGGGTTATGCACCGTTATTTTCTTTTTGTGAATCGAAACCAGTTCTCTGTCTCTTAGATCCCCCAATAGTCTAGTGACGGTGACTCTGGTCGAACCAATAGCTTCAGCGATCGCTTGATGAGACAATTTTAAGTCAATCTTAATTCCTTCTGTGGTTGGTGTACCAAAATCACGACACAGGATTAATAAGAAGCTAACCAGACGAGAACCCATATCTCGATGAGCCAGGGTTTCAATCATCATTTCAGTTTGTAAAATACGCGAAGATAATCCTCGCAACATTAACATCGCTAATTCGGGATTCTCTTTAAGAGCTTTTTCTACTTGTTCAATCGGTGCAGATAAAAGTTCTACTGGGGTAAATGCCACAGAATGATAAAAGCGATCGCTCTTTTGCCCAGTTATCAAAGAAAGTACGCCAAATACAGTATTTTCTCGGAGCAGGGCTACGGTAATTTCTTCTCCTGCTTCATATACACGAGATAGTTTGACTGCTCCTTTTAAGAGAAAGTAAACTCTTTCTGCGGGATCACCAGGAAAGAAAATAGTTTTGCCACGCTCAAAACTCTCCACAATCGGCGGAAAAGAACCGCGACCAAGTTTACGAAATACTGATGCTAGGGGCTGGTTTTGTGTTAAAGGAAGTTCCATATAACCTAGATCTTAGTTAAAGTTGTATTGATCAATTAATTATCTTTAGTACAATTAATTATCTTTAATAATAGTTATATATTCTCATACTACAAGCTCAATTTGTTTCTCTTTGCTATTCTCGGCATCTAACGCCAATTGTCATAAGCTTTTAAAATTGCTAGCCAAGTATACTTTTTAATCAAAGTTAAACAGAGAAGTACTACTAACAATAAATTATCTTGATTAAGAAAAAAACTTGAGTATGCAAGATTTTGACAGTAATGGGCGGGAAGGCACAATCCCCGCAGTACTTTAGTCGGGGGGGCGTCAACTTACAGGTAGTGCGGGAGCGAGAAAGCCAACGAGCGAAGCGTCCTTTTAGGCGTTAGATAAATTCAAGAATAAAGCTACGCTCTTGTGCTAGCATAAGAACATGTTAGTTCTAGAGATGAAGATATACGGCAAACAAGCTCAATATAATGCGATGGATGAAGCTATACAAACGGCGCAATTCATACGCAACAAAGCACTACGTTATTGGATGGATAACAAAGGTGTGGGAAAATATCAACTAAGCTCTTATTGCAAGGTGCTTGCTGCTGAATTTCCTTTTGCTAATGAACTCAATTCAATGGCTAGACAATCCAGTGCTGATCGAGCTTGGGCTGCAATATCTCGTTTTTATAGCAACTGTAAGAAAAAGATAGCTGGCAAGAAAGGATTCCCTCGATTCAAAAAGCATTCTCGCTCAGTAGAGTATAAAACTACTGGCTGGAAGCTATCCGAAGACAGGAAGTATATAACTTTCACTGACAAGAAAAACATTGGTAAAGTCAAACTTAAAGGCACTCGTGACTTGCATTGGTATGACAAGAAACAGTTTAAGCGAGTACGAATAATGAGACGTGCTGATGGTTATTATTGTCAGTTTTTAGTAGATGTCGATACTAGACAAAAGCTAGAACCATCCTATTCAGAGACTGGATTAGATGTTGGACTGAATCACTTTTATACTGACGACAAAGGTACTCAGATTGAAAACCCTCGTTTCTACCGCCAAGGTGAAAAAGCGCTTAATCGGTGCAATCGTCGTCAGTCTAAAAAGTATGTCAAAGGTGCTAAACCTCAGTCCAAAAACTACCATAAAGCTAGAAAAAGATATGCCATCAAGCACCTTAAGATAAGTAGACAACGTAAAGACCATGCTGTGAAGTTAGCACGGTGCGTAATCACATCTAACGATGTAGTGGCATACGAAAACTTAAGAATTGCCAACATGGTAAAAAATCATAATCTAGCTAAATCCATAACTGACGCGGGATGGTATCAATTCAGAGTGTGGCTTGAATATTTTGGCGATAAGTTTGGCAAAATAACAATTGCCGTTCCACCACAATATACATCGGTTAATTGTTCTAGTTGTGGAGCTAAAGTAACCAAAACATTAAGCACTAGGACTCACAGATGCAAATGTGGCTGCACCTTAGATAGAGATGAGAATGCAGCACGAAACATCCTTTCAATTGGATTAAGTACCGTGGGGCACACGGGATCTCAAGCTTGGGGAGAAGAAACCGCTATTTTAGCTGGTGAGAACCTGTTAGAGTAAGTTTTTTCCGTGAACTAAGAATCCCACGTCATTTATGCGTAGGAGTGTCAATCGTTGGGATATTTGTTTAAGGGGCAAACTAATGCACAAATATAGGTAACAGGAGTAAGTTTACTCCCCCAGGCAGTTGTAGGATAGATAATTGCAATCAAAATTAGAAAAAGATCGTGCTAGATTTAACTGGAAAAAATGCTTTCGTTACAGGAATAGCTAACAATCGTTCTATTGCTTGGGGTATTGCCCAGCAGCTACACAAAGCTGGTGCAAATATAGGTGTAAGCTATCTGCCCGATGAACGAGGGCGATTTGAAAAAAAAGTTAGAGATTTAGTTGAACCTCTTACTCCGAGTATCATTGTTCCTTGTGATGTGCAAAGTGATGAGCTGCTAGACTCGACGTTTGCCACTATTGCTCAGTCATGGGGCAACCTTGATATCTTAGTTCATTGTCTGGCATTTGCCGACAAAGCAGATTTGACAGGAGATTTTTCGGCTACTTCTAGAGCAGGATTTGCCAAGGCTTTAGATATTAGTAGTTACTCCCTTAACTGTCTAGCTAGTAGAGCCAAACCATTAATGACACAAGGCGGGAGCATTATTACCCTCTCTTATTTGGGAGGAGTCAAAGTTATCCCTAACTATAATGTGATGGGAGTTGCTAAATCAGCTTTAGAAATGAGTGTACGCTATCTAGCTGCTGAATTAGGTCCAGACAATATCCGAGTTAATGCTATTTCTGCGGGACCAATTCGTACCCTAGCTTCTTCTGCGGTAGGTGGTATTCTCGATATGATTCGTCATGTAGAAGCAACTGCTCCTCTCCGTCGCACAGTGACTCAAACTGAAGTTGGTAACACCGCAGCGTTTTTGTCTAGCGATCTTGCCAGTGGCATTACAGGACAGGTGATCTATGTTGATTCTGGATATGAGATCATGGGGATGTAAGTCTTGAAGCTATAAGCTGTAAGCTATAAGCTATAAGCTATAAGCTATAAGCTATAAGTCCAAAACTATGATGAACTTAATCTATGGGGAGTAAAAATGCAAATTAGCGATCGCGAAGTGTACCAGAAGAGTAATCACCAAACCACCTCTTTAGACAATCACTCTTTGAACAAAGGGAGAACTGCGTCTGTTAGTCGTACGACGGGAGAGACAGAGGTAATGGTGGAATTAAATATAGACGGTACTGGTAAGTGTAAGGCGGATACTGGGATTCCTTTTCTCGACCATATGTTAAACCAAATCTCCTCCCACGGCTTGATTGATCTCAATGTCAAGGCGACTGGAGATATTGAGATTGACGATCATCATACTAATGAAGATGTGGGGATTACTTTAGGTATGGCTTTAGCACAAGCCTTGGGCGATCGCAAAGGCATTGTCCGCTTTGGTCATTTTGTTGCGCCTTTGGATGAAGCTTTGGTGCAAATAGCTTTAGATTTTTCGGGTAGACCACACCTAAGTTATGGTCTGGAAATTCCTACCCAACGAGTCGGCACTTATGATACTCAACTGGTAAGAGAATTTTTTGTGGCGGTAATTAATCATTCCCAGATGACCTTACATATCCGTCAGCTAGACGGGATCAATTCCCACCATATTATTGAAGCAACTTTTAAGGCTTTTGCTCGTGCCATGCGCATGGCAACGGAAATCGATCCCCGTCGTGCAGGTAATATTCCCAGTTCCAAAGGAGTTCTTTAACAATGATCAGCTACTAAATAATCAATAAAGAATGATCCTAAGTAATCAGTAATCAGTAATCAGTAATCAGTAATCAGTAATCAGTAATCAGTAATCATGAAGGTAGAAGTATCTAGCAAGTGGGTCAAGGTTCAGCATGATGATTTGGCGATTGATGCTTATTTAGCAATTCCAGAGAGATCGGAAACTTATCCAGGTGTAATCGTCATTCAAGAAATATTTGGAGTAAACGAGCATATTCGTGACATTACCAGAAGATTAGCCAGTGAAGGATATGTGGCGATCTCTCCTGCGATTTATCAGCGTCAAGCACCAGGATTTGAGGTGGGTTATGCAGAAGAAGATGTGAAACGAGGTAGAAAGTATAAGGTTCAGACTCAAGCTGAAGAATTGCTCGGCGATATTCAAGCGTGTATTAATTATCTTTACAGTCTGCCCATAGTTAAACAGTCAGGAGTTGGCACAATTGGCTTTTGCTTTGGGGGTCATGTTGTCTATTTGGCAGCTACTTTAGATCGGGTTGCGGCAACAGCTTCTTTTTATGGCGCTCAAATTGCTACCTGGTGTCCTGGATCAGATCAGCCAACTATTAGTCGTACCAAAGATATTACAGGGACAATCTATACTTTCTTTGGTACAGAAGATCCCCTAATTCCTAATCAACAAACCGAGCAGATAGAAAGGTCATTAAAACAACATCACATTGACCATCAAGTATTTCGTTACGAGGGTGCCACTCATGGGTTTATGTGCAATCGTCGTGACAGTTATAGTCCAGATGTGGCAAAAGATGCCTGGAAAAAAGTGCTAGACTTGTTTAGCCAAAAGCTGTGAGTAGTTTAAAATCTATTCAGTCTTGCTTTTTAGGTCAGTATGTTCTTCTATTTGAGATATTCGCTTTTTTGGAATAAAAGTCTTAAATAAGCGTAAGATCTGAAGCTAATTGTCCGTTATTATTCACCATATATACTACTATGTCTGATTCAACCTCTGTTCCCAACTCGACTCAAGCCTTCTCGATGGAAGATTTTGAGAATGCCCTTCAAGAATACGATTATGAGTTTACCAGAGGGCAGAAAATACAGGGAACGGTAGTTCAAATTACCTCCGACGGGGCATATGTTGATATTGGTGGGAAATCTCCTGGTTTTGTTCCTACTAATGAAGCAGCACTAGGTTTTGTGAATAACTTAGAGGCAATTTTACCCGTTGGTGAAACCAGAGAGTTTTTGATTATTCGTGAGCAAGATTCTGACGGACAGGTTACTCTTTCAATTCGTCAATTAGCCTTGGATCAAGCTTGGGCTGATATTAAAGAAATGGCGGAAACTGGCAAATCAACCCAGATGCGGGTCACAGGGGTAAATAAGGGCGGTGTGATGGGTGAAGTTTCAGGATTGCGAGCCTTTATACCGCGATCGCACCTTCAGCAACGAGACAACTTAGAATCTCTAGTGGGACAGCTTTTGACTGCAACGTTTTTAGAAGTCAACCAAGAAAACAGAAAGCTAGTTTTATCCCAAAGAGATGCTATGCGTGCAGTGGCGATGAACAGCATTGAAGAAGGAGCTTTGATGGCAGGAAAAGTTGTCAATATTAAGCCTTATGGAGTGTTTGTTGATCTCGACGGAGCAACAGGCTTGTTACATATCAAAGAAATTAGTGGCGCGCGGGTTGAATCTTTAAACACTGTCTTTGAGGTTGGACAGGCAATTAAAGTTGTGATCAAACAAATCGATGAACATCAAAATCGCATGTCTCTCTCGATCAAGGCTTTGGAGTCATATCCTGGAGAAAACATCGAAAAATTTGAGCAGGTAATGGCAAACGCCGAGGAAAGATGGGAAAATGCTCAAAACCCCGTTAAAGATACAGATGTTTCGTCTGTTGCGGAAACCTCCTCAAAAACACCAAGTTCTGTTGCTGATGCTCCCAGCGTTGAAGAAACTGCGCCAGAATCTGAAAATTCTGTGGCGGAAACTTTACCAGAAGAGGCTAATTCTGAGACTGAAAGCCAAGTCTCTCCTGATCCAGAAGCTAAAAATTAAGCTCCTCCTAATAATTGGCAATGAATTCTCTTGCATAAATGAATTCTCCTCAACCTAAATATTGATCAGAATTTCTTTCTAGTACCAGTGCTTACGAGAGAGATTTCTCAAACAATCAGCTTGATTGTTGCTTTTCGTTACATTAATTGTTAACTTTAGTAACAGACACAAAACTAAGATTCAATATTAGGTTGAATATGATGGATATCAGATGGAAGAAATTAGTGTTTAGAGTTGGCATTTGGTTAGCCTTAGAAGCATTTTTTGGTTATGTCGGTACAGATACAATAGCCGACTACAGTGAATTCATATTTGAACGCAACTCCATCACTCTAAACTGCTGAGTAGAATTACAGGGATCTCCAGTCTGAGAATCATCTAGATTGAACTAGAATTAATCTAAAATTAATACTTTAAAATGACTTCTACAACCAAGGAATTTAGCGACCAGTATTCAGAGTATTCAGCTCAACCTTCCTGGAAGATAAAGCTTCTATACGATGGAGAATGTCCTCTTTGTGTACGGGAAGTTAATTTCCTAACTAAAAAAGATGCAGGTAGAGGAATTATTAAGTTTGTCGATATTGCCAGTCTTGATTATGATTCCCAGGAGCATGAGGGAATTGATTTCGCGACTGCTATGGGGCGAATTCATGGGATTTTATCTGATGGCACAGTAGTCAAAGATGTGGAAGTCTTTAGACAAGCTTATGAAAGTCTAGGAATGGGTTGGGTCTATGCTATGACCAAAGTATCAGTTATAGGAGCGATCGCAGATTGGCTCTATGGCATTTGGGCAGACTGGCGACTAAAAATTACAGGAAGACCAGATCTAGATATTATTATTGCCGAAAGGCAAGAAAAATTAAATAGTTTAAATTCGCCAAGGTGTATCGCCAAAATGTAGAGTAAATTAGTGATTAGTAAACTGGCGTTAATCATTAGTTCTATAATTAAGTAAGAAAAAAATAAAGCTAGAACTAAATCAGTTCTTAATGCTATTATCAATGTGCCAGAGATTATTATAGGGTAACAATTATGGTTCAAGCACCTGTATCTCCAGTGGTGCTAGCTATTCTGGATGGTTGGGGTCATAGTGATTCGACAGAAGCTAATGCTATTGCTGCAGCGAACACACCAGTATTTAGTAGCTTGCAGGCGGTATATCCCCATACGTTAATCCATACATCGGGTAAAGATGTAGGACTGCCCGATGGTCAAATGGGTAATTCAGAGGTGGGACACCTTAATTTAGGCGCGGGGAGAGTAGTGCCTCAAGAATTAGTGAGGATATCCGATGCGGTTGATGATGGCTCTCTGCTAACCAATGAAGTGCTGGTTGATGCTTGCACTAAGGTTAATGCTATGGGTGGCAAGTTACACTTAGTTGGTCTATGTTCTGAAGGTGGCGTTCATTCTCATTTAAAGCATTTAATCGGTCTGCTAAATTTAGCTAAATCCAATAATGTTGAAGATGTTTGTATTCATGCTATTACCGATGGCAGGGATACCTACACTACGGAAGGCATCAAGGCATTAAGCCAGGTTCAAGACTCTATTGACAAGATTGGCTTGGGACGTATCGTGACTATCAGTGGACGCTACTATGCTATGGACCGCGATCGACGTTGGGATCGAGTGCAGTTAGCCTACGATATCATGACCCAAGAGAAAAATATTGACTCACGACCAGCTACCGAGATTTTAGAAAGCTTCTACGCTGAAGATACGAGTGACGAATTCATTATCCCCACCCGAATAGCAGCTGGGGCGATTAAACCAGGCGATTCGGTCATTTTCTTTAATTTTCGTCCAGATAGGGCAAGGCAGCTTACTTATGCTTTTGTCAACGATGATTTTGATGGGTTTGCTAGAGAAAAAATAGATCCCCTACATTTTGTTAGCTTTACTCAATATGACCCTAGCGCACCTGTAGAAGTAGCTTTTAAGCCGCAAAATTTGACCAACATATTAGGTGAAGTAATTGCTAATCAGGGCTTGCGTCAATTCCGCACCGCAGAGACTGAAAAATATCCTCATGTCACCTACTTTTTCAACGGTGGTTTAGAGCTACCTTTTGAAGGAGAAGATCGCGAAATGGTTCAAAGCCCAATGGTGCCAACTTATGACCGCGCGCCAGAAATGTCTGCCCAGGCAGTCACCGATGTAGTTTGTAATGCGGTAAACAAGCGTATTTATTCACTCATTATAGTTAACTACGCTAATCCTGATATGGTTGGGCATACAGGAAATATAAACGCAGCGATAACGGCGATCTCCACTGTTGATCAATGTTTAGGTAGGGTGGTTGAGACAGTCAATCAAGCAGGCGGAACGCTTTTGATTACCGCAGATCACGGCAATGCAGAGTATATGCAGGATGCATATGGTAATCCTTGGACAGCCCATACTACTAATCCAGTTCCTTTTATTCTGGTTGAGGGTGAAGCCAGAAAAATTATCGGGCATGGTACAAATGTTCCCTTAAGAACCGACGGATGCTTGGCAGATGTTGCACCTACCATCTTGGAAATATTGCAGATTCCACAGCCAGAAGAGATGACAGGGAAATCTTTGATTCAACCAGCGGTTTATGAAGCCAAACCAAACCGTACTCCAATTAAGATATCAAGGTAATTAAAGCTATAAGCTATAAGCTATAAGCTATAAGCTATAAGCTACCTTCGGTAGGTTGCAGTCAATCTCGTTGATGGCATGTTTAACCTGTTTAAACTAAAACAGATATTTTGTAAGGATGATAGTTAATCCCTTGAAAATAAGTTGAATATATCTCTACCGTCAGCATACAATGGTCATTAGACTTAAGTTAAAAAATTAAAACCTAAATTAGATTTTTGAAATGACTCCTCAAACTCTGGGAATAGTGCAAATTATATGGGCGATATGTGCCTTTTTAACAATTGTATTTGTCTTGTTACATAGCCCTAAAAGTGACGGCTTAGGAGGTATTGGCGGGCAGTCTCAGATGTTTACTAGTACCAAAAGTGCCGAGAATGCTTTGAACAGAATCACTTGGGCATTGGCAATTACCTTTATATCATTTACGGCGATCTTAGCTAAATTTGGTAACCCCAGTTAATCAACTCCCAGAGTATTTATTGATAATGTTATTAGCGTCGCTGTAGGCTGAAATTGTAGCTAAAAGCTAAGAGCTAAAAACCAATAAATTTGGACGAAACTAATTCACATCAGACCTACATTATGAACAAGTGGCGTTCAAAATGGCAAAAGGTCGTTGTCATAGCGATCTCTACTTTTTTAAGTGTATTTGTTTTTAGTGATATTGCTGATCCACAAATTAATCCACAAATTTCTTCTGCTTCAGATTTCCCATCACTACAAGCTCATGCGTTACCTGAGTTTCTAGCCAAGTGGCAAGATAAATCAATTAGCAGTGATTACTTCGATCAGATTGAATCGACTCCTCTGGGATATTTAGTTTGGTCAGAGTTCCCCCTTAAAATCTATGTAGAAAAGTCTGAAAACACTGAGATATCGGCAGCAAATCAGCGTTTTCAGCAATGGACGGCAGCCGTCAAAAAAGCGATCGCCGAATGGAATGTTTATTTTCCCCTAGAAGAAACAACCAAGCGAGAAACTGCGGATATAGTAGTTTTGCGTTCTCAAACTGAGCGAGAAGCCAAATTAAATCCAGATACGGGACTTTATGATATTCCTAGAGCTATTGCAGCCCAGACTAACTACGAATTTTATTTGACAGAAGATCCTGCTGTGATTGCCCTGCGGATGACGGTGCGGGTTAGCCCGAATTTTGCAGGAGTATCTCTGTTAGCTACAATCCGCCATGAATTAGGTCATGCTTTAGGAATTTGGGGACATAGCCCAGCAGCAAGCGACGCACTGTATTTTTCTCAGGTAAGCGATCCTGCTTCTATTTCCCCACGAGATATCAATACCCTCAAGAAGATCTATCAACAGCCTACTAGATTAGGTTGGAAAATCTAACTATTTCCTGTAAATACCAATATCTATATCTGCTCACAACTGAAGAAAAAATTCTTAGTTGGCATTCTTTGATTTTTATTTTTTTGTCTCAATTATAAGTTGATGAAGAAAAATTATGTTACTTCTTTCGACATATCAACAACCAATCTCCGAACTCTGGCTTTCCTTCAGGCCATATGTGTTCCTGACGCACAATCTCAAAATCATCTTTGAGCATATCTAGAAGTTCGCTTAATGTCAATTTGAACTCTCCGCGCTCGAACATATCTGTAATTAGCAAATGTGCTGCGCTATAGAGCATATCATCTGAAGCATCATGCTCAATTAAGTATTGCAATAGAGCTTGAGCTTTCTCAACAACTGCCAGTTTTCTTTCCTTGTCTGAGTTCTTGCTTCTTAGAACTTCTTCCCCAACGATAAAAATGGGCGCTGTTCAAAAAGGGGGGATTTTGGGTAACAAACGCAGCGCAAATTAAGCCAAGTTTTGACTTCGCTTAAAGAACAACTGTATTATTATGAAAGCCTAATTATCAGGCTCTTTGAAAAAGCTCAAACCCCAATAGTTCTAGCCAATGTGGATGTTTTTCGCCAGTCATCAACTCTGTAGGACTTTTGCCAACTCGTTCAGGAATTCGACTTGACCTAAAGGTGCGATGATTCAAGAAAAACCGAAGCAGGTCAAGATAATCAGAATTCAGGTTTTTTCTCAAGAAAAAGTAATTTCTGAGGCGAGAATTGAGATTTTCCACTAAGGAGCTAGCTCTAGGAGTCGATTTCATAGCCGATTCTACCTCTTCCTTCACTGAGAGAAATTTCTCCGAAAGTTGCTTGTAAAGGTGATTCCACTTCTGCCAATAGAGGTTCGTGTGAAGGGACTTCTTCATTAGTAAACAAACTTCTCGCACCTGAGATAGAGAAATCTTAAACTTGTGGGCAATATCTGCTAGTTTATGGTCAAGAACCTCCGCAAAGGCTAATAAATCCTCTTTTTGATTCGATAAAGCGGTTCTTAAAGCTTTAATTCCTTTGTGAGCCTGGTCTTCTCTGAGTTCAAGTTCTTCAATAATAAAGTTGAGTAATTCCATTCTTTCAGCCCACTCGGGACCTGCCAAGGATAAAATATCAATTCTCAACCAATAGAGTAATATTTTGATGTCAGCGAACTTATTTAGCAGTTCTGCTTCATTTTTGCGGGCTAAGCTTAACTTAGCTGATAATTTATTTCCTTTGCCCTTTAATTTGGCTGACTCCATCTTCTCTTCTAGTTTTTCCCTTTGAGTCTTAGCTCCCTGGGCTTTTTTAGCTAAATTACGGCATAAAGTTGCACCTTGGTCAAAAATATGCCATACATCTCCATGGCAGGGGATATTTCCCCAAGCAGCTTTTTGTCCCGCTCTAATTCCTTTTCCCCCGTCGGCGATGGTGTAATCAGGACCGAGTCCTTGCTCTTCGGCTTCCAGCAAATACCATCCCCAAGTGTCCTCCTCGAATCTCGATGTTCCACTAATTCTAGAAGAAAGCAGTAGGTAGAATCAGAATCCACTCCTGTCAAGACTGGTTGATTACTGTGAAATAGTTCATCTAGCAACGGAACTTTAATTGACGATAAATCTCGATCGTGGTTGATGTTTCGGGCTTTTTCCACTGCTGTCATTACCCGATTGTGGATAGTGCCAATACAAACAGAATAATCAAATAAATCTCGCAATAGCTCCTTGATTCCTCTGTAAGAACAGTGACAGATCAGAATCAACGCTAAAATGAACTGAAATATCCATTTCTGGGTGATGGGCAGGTAATATAAGACTTCCTGTTCTGGTTCTTTCTTCTCAAACGCCTGATTTAAAGCGATTTGAGCAATGGCTTGTTGTTGATAGACAAACTTACGACTGACTTGTTCTTCCTTGGCTATCTCGGTTATGGGTTCTTGTTTGGTCAGAACTTTAACCGCCATTGCTTGACGAGTTCAGAGGTTGAAGACCAGAAGCTACAGAAGAAGTTGAATTCACTCGCTTTACTCATAAATTGGGCTTATTCTCTCTAATTTAACCATATTCAATACTTCTTTGTTGTCGAGATTTTAGAGCATATGTACTATTTAAGCAAGTGATTTTTCCTCCAACTGTAACCCTCGTTTGAACAACGCCTGTTTTAGTGGGGGTACTCTTTTTGCATTTAAGATAGATATCGAATCATTCATTGATTCAAACTTGGGATAAACGGTAAATGGTAGAACGGTCTACATTGAAGGTTTTGGCTAACTCAGTTACTGACTTTCCTTCTTCTCTCAATTGTAAAATCAGTTCTTTCTGTTGATTGGAAAGCTTTTTGGGACGACCGAATCTGACCCCTCTTTTCATGGCAGCTTCTCGTCCGACACTGGTACGTTCTCGAATTAAATCCCTTTCAAATTCGGCAATACCTGCAAAGACAGTCATAATAGACCTCTTGCAAAAGTTTTTTGTGCTATAGTGAAGAGCTTTTCGTCGATAAAATTTTCCCCAGGAAAAAACAATAACTTCTCCATTTTTGGGATAAATTGGATTAAGGCACATGGCTAGGATTAATGTTTTTACGATGACGGCGATCGCTAAAAACTCAAAAAACTAAAAATTGACATAAAAAGGTCGTTTAACTTCCAATTAAAAGCTAAACAAATCGGAATTTTATTGATTTGTATTGAACAGCTTTAGGCTAATTCATAATTATCCTAAAGGACTAGCTTCGCGTCGTAAATTCCAGCAATTAAATTTGCTCTTAATCCGAATCTCTTATGACGATTTCGGTAAGGGTTAGAGAGGATTTTGAATATTTTTAATCGTCGATTAATGTGTTCTACAGCAATTCGTAATCTAGGTTTCTTTTTTTCTTTTTCTTTAGCTTTGACGGTGCGAACCATTACTCTGAAAGTTTTTTTTAATCCCTGTTAAACGCTTAAATTCAGTTGACGGTAATTTTTTGGCTTGCCAATATTTCATTATTAAATCAATTTTCTTTTTCTAATAATTGTCTTTGATAATTATACAATTATTCTTGTTTTAAAACTTAATTGACAGGACTTGTTTACATTAATTAAGTATCTATCCTGATGCAGCGATCGCTCCTGATTGATACTTGATTAAGATTATCGGCAAAAAATAAAGTAAATAACCTTTAATCTTACCATAAAAGACTTTTGCAAGAGGTCTAATCATTTTCCCTGCATGATAGGTGGTATCTGCCCAAGGTTCTCCAAGAGAACAAAAAGTAGCTTTTTTTTCTCGCAAGGTTTCGACGATTTCTAGTAGGTGATGGGTTGAGCGAGCTAGGCGATCTAGTTTGCAAACAACTAAAGTGTCTGATGCGCGGATCTGACTCAGCAGTTTCTCTAATTCGGGACGAGTTTTTTTCGCTCCTGAAATTTTTTCCTCAAAAATTTCTTCACAACCAGTTTCTTTGAGTAAAGAAATCTAAAGCTACTTTAAAGAAAAAATACTCACATAAGTTTCTCCTGCTTCAACCACTCGACAACATCCCTAGCATCTTGATCGGGAGGAAAAACTGGATAAAATACTTTTACTATTTTTCCTTCTTGGATAATCAAAGTTAGACGCTTGATAAATCGTTTAGTTTCTATTTTGAAAGTTGGTAACTGTAATGCTGTAGTCAATTCAAAATTGTCATCACTTAGAAGTTCAAATGGTAAATGAAGTCTTTTCACTGCTTCAGTTTGAGCTGTAGATTTTTGTCTACTTATTCCATAGACTTGAGTACCAAGTGCTTTAAGCTCTTGATAGTGATCTCGAAAACTAGATGATTGTGGAGTACATCCTCTCGCGCCAGGAATTAAATCCCAACCGTCAGGTAGTTTAACCCCTGGTTGACCTGTCATTGGATAACAGTAAAATACTACATTACCCCTAATATTTGAAATATTTACCTGTTTGTTAGAACTAGAATGAAGAATAATATTAGGCAAGCTTTTTCCTAGTAGGTGAGAACTTGATCCATCATCTAAAGGTACAGGCAAGTTTTGTGGTATTTCAGTGAAATCTTTCATCGTTATTACTTTTGGTACGAAACTTTAAATTATTTGGCCATGATGCAGCACGAAATTATTTTGATCAGCGAATAGAAATAGCACCAACGTTATGAAAACCATAATTGATAAGCAAGTCAAAATAGCAGTGAGTGCAACCATTCTTCTAACCCTAGTGAGTTGTTCTGTCTCAAAAAATTCTACTTCTGCCTCCAGCACAAATAACCCATCGTCTAATAATCCGCTGGTATCGCAGAATGGTGTTGCCGTAGCTAAAAACTTTAAAACCACAACCATAGTAGAGGGTTTGGAACGTCCTTGGGGTATGGCATGGTTGCCAGATGGCGCAATATTGATTACCGAACGACCAGGAAGACTGCGGATTGTCCGCGATGGCAAGTTAGATCTCCAGGCAATTTCAGGAGTTCCTGAAATGTTTGCCGTCAATCATGGTGGCTTATTAGATATTGCTCTGCACCCTGATTTTGAGGAAAATAATTTAGTCTACTTTACCTACTCTCACGGTACTAATCAGGCAAACCATACTAGAGTTGCCAGGGCAACTTTTAATGGAACTGCTTTACAAAACTGGTCAGATATTTTTGAGGTTGAACCCAAAAAACCAGAAGGTCAACATTTTGGTTCACGAATCGTTTGGCTACCTGATAAGACAATGTTAGTCGCGTTTGGTGATGGTGGTAATCCGCCGATTCAACTAAATGGGGAGTTGATTCGCCAGCAAGCTCAAAACCTCAACTCTCATCTTGGTTCAGTTGTTCGTTTACATGATGATGGTTCAATCCCTGAAGATAACCCTTTTATCGATAATAACAATGCCAATCCTGCCATCTGGAGTTATGGACATCGCAACATTCAAGGAATGACCATCAATCCAATTACCAACCGCGTGTGGTCAACAGAACACGGTTCTAAGGGTGGTGATGAACTAAATCTGATGCAAGCTGCTCAAAACTATGGTTGGCCAGAAGTTAGCTACAGTGATGAATACACTGGGGGAAAAGTCGCTGAAATTAGTTCTCGCCCCGACGTGCCAGAACCGAAAGTCATTTGGACACCATCGATCGCACCTTCAGGATTAGCAGTCTATTACAGCGATCGCTTTAAACAATGGCAAGGAGATCTTTTTGCAGGTGGACTGGTTTCTCGTGATGTTCGTCGCATCGATCTGGATGCAGAGGGTAATGTTCTGGGGGAAGAATCAATCCCTATTGGTCAGAGAGTACGTGATGTTCGGCAAAGTCCCGACGGTATATTATACGTCTTAACAGATGAGCAAAATGGACAATTAATCCGTATCGACCCTAGTAATTAATAACTACGAACTAAATTATGATTTTTGCTATCGATCACATACTCTCACCCGATGAGTTAGCTGATATCAAACAAGTTTTAGAACAAGCAGAATTTGTTGATGGCAAGCTGACGGCAGGCTGGCACGCTAAATTAGTTAAGAATAACCAGCAATTAAAAGCAGGAACGACTCAGAAAGTACTAAAGTCTAAAATTATAGCTGCATTGAGCAAAAATGCTTTATTTAAGTCAGCAATACGCCCCAGATCCATTCATTCCTTGCTATTTAGTCAATATGATCTGGGGATGTCCTATGATACCCATGTTGATAATGCACTGATGGAAAGTCCTTCTGGCTTAAGTCGTTCAGATGTTTCTTTTACCCTATTTCTCAGTTCACCTCAAGACTATGAAGGGGGAGAATTAGTTATTGAAGGAGTGCAATCAGAACAGAGTTACAAACTAGAAGCAGGTTCAGCGATTGTTTATCCTTCCACTACCTTGCATCGAGTAAATCCTGTAACTATGGGAACTAGATTAGTTATTGTCGGGTGGGTACAGAGTATAATTCGTAATGCGAGCGATCGCGAAATTCTTTTTGATTTAGAAACTGCCCGTCGTGCTATTTTCGCTAAGTCGGGTAAAACTCCTGAGTTTGACCTAGTTTCCAAAAGTATCGCTAACCTGCTTCGTAAGTGGGCTGAAGTTTGACAGTACATCATTTCAGTTTTTCAGAAAGCTTTGGGGATTGCTCCGACTGAAGATAGTTCAGGTGATAAAGTGATAAAAAAGATAAACAGATTATCGGCGGTTCTGACTTGTGCCGTATTGCCCTCTGGCAATGGATCTTTTATCGATTGGAAATTAGGCGTAACGGATCTAAAAACGATATTGGTCGTTATTTGGGAAAAATCGTTGATAATGTCTAGAGGGAAAAGGCAACACCAATTATAAGCCAGAGGGTATAGAGTAGACTTACAACTATCTCCTGCCAGTTACTAAATTTGAGCCTAGCTAAATCAACAACAAATAAGCGATACGTATTATTTTCTTTGCTGATTATCAGCATTGTTGGCTGTCAACCATCGATTCCTGATTCCAACCAAACAGAAAGGGAAAGGGAAAGTAGATTAGATACTCAATTAGTACTAAACAATGCCATTTTGGAGCAATCAAACAAGCAAGAAAATACTGTCTGGAAAATAAAAGCAGATAAGATTGTCTATAGTGAAGACAAACAAATCGCAACCTTAAACAAGGTAGTCGGCAATTTATGGCAAAACGGAACCATAATTTTGAAAATTAGTGCCAAAACAGGAGAGATTAGGGACAATGGCAACATAATTCTCTTGAATGAAGAAATAATTGCCAGTGATCCTCGTAATAGCAGTATTATCAATAGTGATGCGGTGGAATGGCTACCTCAAGAGAACTTATTATTGATCAAAGAAAAGTTAAACGGTACTCACCCTAATTTAAAAGTTACTGCTGAGTCAGGAAAATATTTTACCGATATTGAGCAGCTAGAAATACAAGGCAATGTGGTTGCAACTACTCATCAACCATCTCTTCAGCTCAAAAGCGATCGCCTGGAGTGGGATATTGCCCAAAACCAGGTTAAAAGTCCTAGTGCAGTCGAGCTAATACGCTACAATGAAAACCAAACCGTCACCGATAAATTAGTGAGCGATCGCGCTCAGGTCAATCTAGCCAGCAATACTGCTACCTTAAACAAAAATATTGAGTTGATTACGATAGATCCACCTCTACAAGTAGCGACAGACTTTTTCATGTGGAATTATCAACAGCGTATCGGCAAAACCGATCAGCCAATTCAAATTCTAGACCGCGAACGCCAAATCAGTCTTACTGGTAACAAAGGTGAAATAAACCTTCAACAACAGCTAGCTAAATTGCAAGATGGGGTAAAGGGAATTAACCAGCAGGAAGTCTCAGAACTATATGCTCGTCAACTTATTTGGAAAATTGAGGCAGAAGAAGTTGAAGCGACAGGAAATGTGATTTATGAACAAGCTGATCCCCAAGCTCGTTTAACAGGAGAAAAAGCTGTCGGGACTCTCAGCGAGAACGATATCATAGTTACCAGCGATGGCAAGAAACAGGTGACTACAGTAATTGACAACTAAATTTTTACTAGACTTAATCGTGTAGATAATTACGTACAGTCATTTGCGTTTTCGTACAAAAATACTACGACCAATAGTCAGCCGTGTCCTTGGCTTTAGTTCTCAATTCACAGTTTTTTTAATATGCTTCAAAATTGATTGTCACTACGTACTACTGATGCGATACTTGTGCCCTGCGAGAAAAATCGCGCTTTGAATATCATTCTCAGCAAAATAACACTTAAACTCTATCTGAATCCCAAGTGATGTTAGTTTTCACGGTTTTTGCGGGAATGCCTGCAACCACAGTGTTACTATAGACATTTGTAGTAACTATTGACCCCATTCCCACTACACTATTTTTGGCAATAGTTACTCCTTTGAGGATTCTGGCATGAGCCCCAATCCAAACATGGTCTTCAATTTTAATATTACTTGCCTGGTTAATTCTTTCTCCTGTAGATAAATCAATAATGGAGTGAGAATCACCACTACGAATATCAATATCAGAAGAGAGCATACAGTCTTTACCAATTTCTATTGAAGAACTAGATTCGGTAAGAGAGATATCGGCTTGAAGAATTAGGGTATTATCACCGATGGTTAAACTACACCCTTCATCTTCAATCCAAATTGTTCCGCCTTGATTAAATCGACAATTCGATCCAATCGAAATGTTGTGACCAGAACCACGAATATAAAAAGTTAAATTTTCAATGATCGACTGGGAATCTATTTTGATTGTGTTGTCATTACCCTGGATATCGAAGCTACTATTTTTAATAATTGATTTGCTAATACAGATGTTATTATTTCTTCCTTTAATTTTTCGACTATTGTTGGTGGATTGCCACTTGATGAACCCCCATCTTAGGATGTTTCTAATCAGAGGAGAATTTATCAAATAAGAATCAATTTTCTTAGCCCAGCTATATTTCCAGTAAGTTGCTTTTGATTGATGCTTATCTATTACCATAATAACCACTAACTCAATATGGTTTGCTTAGTGTAACAATAGCAAAGTGTTACATTTATATCTAGATCTTTCATATTGCAGTTTTTTGTTCTTTTTTTTGGTTTTGGCAGCCAGTTTTTCTGGCTCAGGAGTTTTCTCTCCCCTTTCTAGAGGTAAAAAAGACCATCTAAGTAGGTAGGGGTTGAAATCCTCAGTTATGTAATAGTAAAGCTGTACAAGCGAAGTGGTCAGGCTGGCAAGCCCAAGGACTTCATCTCTTATTTTTGCCAAAATACTGCTCAGAGATGAACCCGATTGAAACAGAGTGGCATCAGTTAAAACGGGATGAGCTTGTAGGACGAATGTTTGAGGATGAACTTGAGCTAGCTTATGCGGTCATTGATGGAATTGATGCCAGAGCGGAGGCTAATGGATACATAGCGGAGCGATTTAAATTTCCATCAAAACTGGATACTTCATAAAGCTTTACATACATAAGTTTTTTAACCCTGCCTACTTATTAACTTCTTTTTGTTTGTTTACTCCTGATACATTTACGCGACGCAATACAGGTAATTACTGGACAACGCAGCGATAGCGACACCATCATTACTGACAGTGAAGGAGGTATCCCTCAAAGCTCTGAGCAAAATGCCCAAAGCACCATTCCAATCTCGCGGTAATTTATGACCGCATGATGGACATTTAAAAACCTTAGAACCGCCCAAGGTTGTGTGAATATGACCACACTTAGTACAGGTTTTGCTAGTGTAAGCCTCGCTTCCTGAGATCAACCTTGTATTGGTTAATTCAGCTTGATTGGCTAGAACCTGAGAAAAACGATAATGCGCCCAACCTAACATTTGTCTAGCTGTCTTGGAGCGTATTTTTCTTTTTGACTTGGCAACCATTTGGGAAGTCTCAAAAGTCGGTAGAAAAATAACTCTATAGTTAGTAGTCAGATAGTGAGCAATTTGTCGGTGTGCCTCGTCAATTAAATTACGAATACGATTCCGCATTCTATTGGCAGCTTTTCTCATTGAGGATCCTGAAGATCCTGTAGCTTGAGATATTCTACTCATCAGATTATCAAGATGCTGACAGAGCCTCGTTATACGACCAATATCTCCCTTGCCAAACTCAATAAATCTATGCCCATCAAAACCTGTCTGAAAACATCGAACCCCAGGATCTAGGGCAATAATACCATCACTATGATTATCAACAGGGTTAACTGGCAGAGGAAAAGTGGCAAACCATCTACCTTTATTCCAGGTCAATCCCGTAGCTTGTTCGCAGCATAGGGGTATTGGTTCGCTGGCTTTAAGAGCGAGGTTTTTGGTCTTATTTGGATACCATCTGCCACTTTTAAAATTACAGTTATTAAATTTGATAGTCTGATTTCTTTCTCGGCAGCTACGAAACTTGGCTTTTTTACTAGCCTTATAAGCTTGATGGGCATCAAAAATAGCATTTTGCCTGATGTGACATGGGCTTTGTTTTACCCAATCAGGCAGATTGGACTGCATAATGAGGTTTCTTAACTTCCGCTTGGCAATCAGCTGATTATTGGTCTTCAACCAAGCCATTGCCTGATTGAAGCAAAACCTACAGGCAGCTAACCACTGTCGCCACATTTTATTTAGTTCTGGACTTGGGTAGATCTGAATCTTCTTGCATCTGAGTTTTATATTTTCTGAGTCCATAGAGCCTGGATGAGAAGCAATGGAGAATGGCGAGGATATCCTCAACCATTTCTTGTTCTGGACTAAGTGCTGTTTCATTGAGAACCACGAGTTCACACCCGTTTTGTTCGCAGATCCATCGAAACAAGTCAAAGCCAAATCTGGCGAGTCTATCTTTGTGGGCGACGATAAGACGCTTGACAGTTCCCGACATGATTCGTCCCAATAAGGCAAGCATTTTCTTCCTTTTAAAGTTAAGTCCACCACCGATTTCGGAGATGATTTCTGCTTCTGGGTATCTACTACTGAGGGCAGCAACTTGTCGTTCAAGATCTGGCTTTTGCGCCCTTGAGCTAACTCTGGCGTATATAACATCAACTCGGTCTGAAACAAACTGAGTTGTATAGCCTTGGATGTTGTATCTTCTTTGACCTGACGGGGTTTTGATGAACTCGATTTTGCCATCTTCTGCCCACCGTCGTAATGTTCGTTCGTTAACTCCAAGAGCTTGAGTTGCTTTCTTGGGGGTGACATACTGAGTAATAATTCACTCTCTTAATTCAACTAGACTATTGTAGATCTATATACCGCTTTGTCCTGTAAAACTTTAATTAAGTCGCACTCTTCTTCTCAATTTCAATTTCAACTTTAACTCTCATTCAATTCCACTCAGACTTTTTGAGTAAAGCCTATTTAGTAGTTTGAAAAGACTCAATCATTTTTTCTACTGTGGGCAAATACTTGTCATAACTTTCGGGTTTTGCCGTATAGGTAATTACATAAGCCTGATTGTCCTTAATTAACCAAGTTTGCATTCTTTGCACAGGGTTACCATTTTCTTCCCCTCCATAAACAATTTGTCGCCCTTCTTCTCCTCTTAAGTTAATTGTTTGAGCTTCATCAACATTTGGATCGGATAATCTTTTAATTTCAGCCAGAGATTGCTCTGAATATTGTGCCAAAGAGGTATCTGCCAGATTTTCGATCAATATGCTTACTCGCTCTTTAAATTGATCTGAATCATCTTCGGGGGGGGAGAAAAATACTACCCCTGTAGCAAAAAAATCATCCCGGTTTTGGGGAGACCAAGTTTCAGGATAATCTATTCTAAAACCCTGACTAGAATTTTCGTAGAGCGATAATTCAATTTCTGGCTCGATCACTCTTGGTTTTACTAATAACCATCCTCCAACAGTAACAGTTAGCATTGTTATTGTTCCCACTAAAACTATCACCATCGTCCCGTTAGATCTTTTTTGAGGCTCAGCTAGAGCTAATTTTTGTTGCTGGTTAGATTGAACCGAATTGGGAGTTAGCATGGTTTCAGGAACAGCTTGCTCGGCTATGGGAGTAGACTGACCAGTGAGGATTGTTGCCTCTAGATCATTGTTTGGGATAGGCTTAACATGCTGTGGCGGAATAGAGCTACGATTAGAAATTATAATTGTTTCTTTGGTATTATTTTGGGCTGCATCTAACTGTTTTAAGTCTGATAAAACCATCCCAGCCGAAGTATATCTTGCTTGATGACGATAGCGCACCATTTTGTCTAGAATATCTAAAAAGCGAGGCTGATAATGTACCTGTGGATTAAGTTTATTGCGCCAAATTATTTCACCATTATCGTTAATTGCCAGTTTTTGAGGTTTTGTTCCTGTCAAAGCCTGGATGGCAATAATTCCCAGAGCGTAGATATCACTGCAAAATCCAGGACGACCCATCATTTGTTCCATCGGCATGTAAGATTTAGTGCCCACTGCTACAGTCTGTTTAACCTGTCCTGCCGCATCAATAATTTGGGTACTTATTTGCTTTACTGAGCCGAAATCAATCAAGATAATTTTGTCGTCTAGTCGGCGACGCATTAGATTAGAAGGCTTTAGATCACGATGAATTACACTATGTTGTTGAACGATCAGCAGTACTTCGAGGACATCTTGCAACAAAGCAATTGTCTTGGTTTCTGACCAAGGCTGACCAGGAATTATTTCTTGACTTAAGTCATGTCCCTCAATTAATTCTTGAACCAGAAAAAAGTCGTTGTCCTGCTCAAAATAAGCTAGCAGTCGAGGAATGCGATCGCAATGTCCTAAACGGTTCATGATCTCTGCTTCTCGATTGAATAGCCTTCTAGCTATGGCTAAAGTTCGAGAATTCAAGGTTTTGGGCTTGAGTTGCTTGACGACACAGGGGCTGTCAAAACACTGTTGATCCTTAGCTAAAAATGTAACCCCAAGCCCACCTCTCCCTAGTTGTTTGACGACGTAATAACGTCCCTGAATAGTTTGTCCTACAAGATTGTTATCCATCGACACAATTGCCTAAAAGACCGTTAACTTAAGTCCCTCTAATTTTAATACCTACTCTACTCATACAGAGAGCCATTTAACATTTGTGAGCTACCCCAGTAAGGAATTTAGCAGTTTCTCTCTGACGCAATAATTCTTGTTACAGCCAATAAAGTTTCATCTTAGAGAGGCGATCACCCCTATTATCAGATTGGCGAGCTTCTTAAGCCAATAAATTTTTTTTGCACCAGGAAATGAGAGTTCAAATAAAGTTAAGCGTCGCTATAGTTAAATCTTTTTTTGAGGTACTTCAGAACATTACTTCTACAGGACTACCCAAACATTGACCTTGAATTTTCCTTAGCCAATCTATCTTAAATCACTGAATTATCGTCAATAATTCTTACTCGTTTTCAGGAACGAACTTTAGAGAGACACCGTTCATACAGTAGCGTTGACCAGTAGGTTTAGGTCCGTCATTAAATACATGACCCAAATGACCACCGCAGCGATTGCAATGTACTTCAGTTCGAGTCGTAAATAAGGATCGATCAACAGTAGTATCGATCGCATCTTCTAAGGGCTGATAAAAACTGGGCCATCCCGTACCGCTGTTAAATTTGGTTTCTGAGGTAAACAGGGGATGTCCACAACCAGCGCAAAGGTATGTACCCTGATCATAAACCTTGTCCAGAGGACTTGTACCTGCTCTTTCCGTCCCATGTTTACGTAGCACTTTGAACTGTTCAGGAGTTAAAGTTTCTTTCCACTCTTGTTCTGTTTTCTGGATGTCGTATTGATTTTCCGAAGTTGCCATAGTTGTTAAATTAGTAATTATGAAGAATCCCCAATAATATAATTTAAGCAGATTCATCACTTTCTAGTTGCCAAAGAGTGAATCACCACCAACTTGTTTTTTATTTTAATACGATTTCTTGCCCCTGCTGTTGTTCTAAGCCATAGCATTCTCGAACAAAATAAAGAGGTCGTGCTTTAACTTCCTCATATACTCGACCGAGATATTCCCCTATGATACCAAGAGTAATTAATTGTATTCCTCCTAAAAAAAGCACTGCTACCATTAAGGAGGCATAGCCTGGAACATCCACACCAAAAATGATAGTGCGAATTAGTAAAAAGAAAGCATATAAGAGTGATACAAAAGAGACACCTAAACCAATGTAACTCCAAACTTTAAGGGGAAGAAAAGTAAAAGAAGTAATGCCATCTAAGGCAAAGTTCCACAGTTTCCAATAGTTCCAAGTGGTATTTCCCTGAAAGCGAGCTGGGCGATCAAACATGATTGATGTTTGTTTGAAGCCAACCCAGGTAAATAAGCCTTTCATAAAACGAGTTCTTTCAGGCATTTGTTTGAGGGCTTCTACAACTTTTCGATCCAGTAAACGGAAGTCTCCTGTATTATGAGGAAGGGAGACTCGACTCATTTTACCGATAGTTTTGTAAAAAGAATCAGCAGTAAAACGTTTTAGCCAAGATTCTCCTTGGCGCGATCGCCTTGTAGCATAAACTACATCGTATCCTTCTCGCCACTTAGCAACTAATTGTTCGATTAATTCTGGTGGATCTTGCAAATCGGCATCAATGGGAATAATAGCCTTTCCAGCAGCATAATCTATCCCCGCTGTTAGAGCAATTTCTTTGCCAAAGTTACGAGACAGATTAATAACTTTAATTTGTGGTTGGGTTTGATGATATTTTATTAGGCAGTTTAATGTATCATCTTGACTACCATCGTTTACGCAAATAATTTCGTAGGTGGTTTTTAATTTGTCTAAAACCTCGATTAAACGTTGAAATAAATAATCAACATTTTTTTCTTCATTGTAAAAAGGAATGACTACAGAGATTTGCACAAAATTTGGGGACATAAATAATAAATTAAAACATTTCCAGTTTTCAAGCTATAGTAAGCTTCCACAATTTTCAACAGTTTGGTTTTCAATAAATATTAAAAAAAATGGCAAGCTATTAAAACTTGCCAGTCTGCATCGTAGATGTCTTGAAAAAGCTAAAAGCTAGGAAAAGTAACATTTTCAGTTTCCTACCTAAAATCAACAACGCCATTAAAGCTATTGTTTTTCTTCAATTACCTGATCAATTAGACCATATTCTTTTGCTTCATAAGCTGACATAAAGTAATCACGGTCAGTATCTTTCTTGATTCTTTCGATAGATTGTCCTGTATTATCTGCCATCATCTGGTTTAGCTGATCGCGGATACGCAAAATCTCTTTAGCTTCAATATCAATATCTGTTGCCTGTCTACGTCCTTGAACACCCCCCAAAGGTTGGTGGATCATAATCCGAGCATGAGGTAGAGCCAAACGTTTACCTTTTGTGCCACCACAGAGCAAAAATGCCCCCATCGAAGCAGCTAAACCAACGCAGATGGTAACTACCTCTGATTTGATATGACGCATGGTGTCATAAATCGCCAGTCCAGCAGTTACTGAGCCACCAGGAGAGTTGATATAGAGATAAATTGGCTTACCAGGATCATCAGAATCCAAGTAAAGCATGATGGCAATAATCTGGTTGGCTAAAGCGTCGTTAACCCCCCTTCCCAAAAAGATAATACGCTCACGATAAAGACGGTCATAAATGCTAATCCAGTCGCTATATTGCTGACCAGGAAGTTGATAGGGAACTTTGGGAATACCAATTGGCATGTTTTTTTTACCTTGAATTAAATTATTAATGTCTATTTTTGTTGAAGCTTTATCTAAGTAAGAGTTGAAACAGGAGTAGGTAGATCACTAGTGCTTTCTAGAACTTTGTCAATCAGACCATATTCTTTGGCTTCTTGAGGAGTCATATACAGCATGCGGTCAGTATCTTTTTCTAGCTTTTCGATTGATTGACCAGTGTTGCGACTAAAAATTTCTAGCACAGCATGTTTGTTTTCAATAACTTCTTTTGCCCGAATTTGAATATCTGTGGCTTGACCCTGGGCACCCTGACGAGGTTGGTGCAAGATAATGGTGCCATTAGGCAAACTAGCACGATAGCCTTTTGCTCCTGAAGAGAGTATCATTGCTGCTGTTCCCATGGCCTGACCAATACAAATAGTATGTACTTCGGGTTTAATGTAGTCCATCGTGTCACAAATAGCGAAAGCCTCAGTTTCAAACCCAATGGAATCTCCGCCATACCAAGAAGTACCAGTAGAGTTGATGTACATCGTGATTGGTTTGTCTGGGTCATCAAACTGTAGAAACAGTAATTGAGCTACGATCAATTCCGTAACGTCAATTCCGATTTGATCTTTATATTCATCAGGAGAGACTAAGGGAAGTCCTAGATAAATGATGCGCTCTTTGAGCAGAAGAGAAGGTAAATCTGGAGGGGGAGTACGATAGTTGCCGCCTCCTCCTCTGTAGGGAGCTTGAACTGCCTGAATTGGTGAATCCATAGTTTTCTAGTTTATTTGCTTCTTACGTTATATTGTTATTTACTCAACAAATTAACTGTGGAGGACGGTAGGGAAACCCGACCAGATCCAACCACGGTGTTGACGGGGAAACAACAAATAAGCTGCAATTATTGCTTTAATGTCAAGGTTAGTAAAATGATTTTAACGCATCTATCTACCAGGATTGAGCTTGTTTCCATCTATAAAACCGAACTCTAACCGAACTATCCATATTTTCAAGTTATAAGTTATCCTGCCCACGATCAACTATGGCCAGAACAATTGCACTGATTGCTCACGATGACAAGAAAGATGACATGGTAGATTTTGCGATCCGCCATCAACCTCTACTATCTCGTTATCGTCTGATCGCGACAGAATCAACAGGCAAGCGTATTCAAGAGTCTAGCAATCTCAAGGTAGAACTTATGGCATTAGGATCATTGGGGGGAGATGCTCAAATTGCAGCCAAAGTTGTCGCAGGGGAAGTGATTGCAGTCATTTTTTTGATGGATCCTTTGAAGGTTCAAGCCCATGAGCCAAATATTCAGGCACTTCTCAGGATTTGTAATGTTCATTTAGTTCCTTTAGCAACTAATTTAGGGACGGCAGAAGCGATCGCCAATAGCTTTGCTCAGAGTCTCGTGGCTCATTTGATTTTTAATCCTGTTTCAGGAAATGGCAATGGTCAGCAAGATTTAGATTTTATTAAGCAAATGCTAGAGCCTCATTTACACTTGGAGGTTCATTTAACCAGTCCTGAAATCGATCCCCATGAATTAGCGGAACAGGCGATCGCTCAAGATGCTGATCTGATCATTGCTTCTGGTGGGGACGGTACAGTTTCTGCTGTAGCAGGAGCAGTAATTGGCACAGAAATTCCCCTGGGAGTAATTCCCAGAGGGACGGCAAATGCTTTTGGGATGGCATTAGGCATTACTCAGCAAATTAATCCCCTCAGAAGAGCTTGCGAAATAATTTTGGCAGGAAAAACTAGGGTAATAGATACTGCTCGCTGTAATGATTTACCCTTAATTCTGCTGGCAGGAATTGGTTACGAAGCTGGAACAATTGAAAAAGCTGACCGCGAAGCAAAAAACCGTTGGGGTAGCCTGGCTTATCTGATGGCTGGCTGGCAACAGTTAGATGAGCAACAATTATTTGAGGCAGAAATCGAAATCGAAGGAGAAATAAGAACTTTTCAAGCTGGGGCAATTACGATCGCCAATGCCGCTCCACCCACATCAGTATTAGCTCAGGGAATTGGAGAAGTGGTCGTGGATGATGGTTTACTGGATATTACGATCGCCACTGTAGATAATAAAATTCAGGCAGTAACGACAATTTTAAGTATGCTGGGGGCGGCTTTGATCAAAACTAGTGCCGAATTAGACAACATCGTCCATTTGCGATCGCCGAAAGTAAAAATTTCCGCCAATCCAGTACAAAAAGTTGTTCTCGATGGGGAGATTATTGGTAACACACCTTTGGAAATTGAGTGCCTCCCCCATAGCCTCAAAGTCTTTGTTCCTATTTCCGAAAGCAAAAATGAACAAAATAATAATTTACAAAGCTAAGAGCTAGTTTAGGATTGTTAATCATTGATAAAACTATCTCGATAAATCAACTATAAAACTATCTCGATGATGAAAGTCTGCTGCTGGTTCAGAATGAGTTAATGCCCAATAACTAAGGTGGTTTTGTTGATCTTCAATAACGCTAGTAATGCCAACTTCTAAATTTTGTTCAGCGGGAATAATTTGCTCCAAATCAACTTCTAGATTAAGTTGCCAAGAATTATTTTGCTGCAACACAGTAAAAGGTAAAGAATCAAAAGCCATTTCCTCGGATATATCTTGTCGATAGTCGGGAAAGCGAAAGATATTCCAGTGTCCTGCGGGAGAAAGATTAAATTCCCAATATTTTGTTGAATCTTTAATTCCCAAGAAAAACTCAAAGCAGGTATGTTCCCAAAGATCGTATTGGCGAGTTTGAGCATCGGCATGTTCAGCAATAATAATCTGTGATAGATTTCCTGTAAGTTTATATTCAATTTTGAGTTGATTATTTTGACGTTCTATATCTCCAGTAATGTTAACCGCTGGAGCCGTATTTGAAGCGAAAGGAACTAAATCAAAGGTTGATTTCATCTTAAATTGCTAATTATCTGTTTAATTATTAATTCCTGCTTTTCTATGCTCTCAGTTAATTTAAACTGCACTAAAGCTCTAGCTAAATTGTGTTCGTGATGACTGACGTTGAAATAAACATTGCCTTCTAAATAATCGGTAAAAAATCTCAAGCCTAATTCAAAAGCTAGTAAGCGAATTGAATCATATATATATTGATAATCGTCTTCGGTAAGAAAATCCTGAGCAACCTTGAGATAACCTTTAAGAATAGCCTCTGCCAGCTCAGGTTCAAAGCTTACCTGTGACCAATCCTCGGTTTCTTCTCCTAATAGATTACAGCCGGATCGCAAACAATCACCAATGTCATAATGGATTAAACCCGGCTTAACTGTATCTAAATCAATCATTGCTACCGCCTTTTTGCTAGAGCAGTCGATCATAATATTATTGATTTTGGGGTCGCCGTGAATTGTTCTCAGTTTAATTTTACCTAATGCTTTGGCGTTTTCTAGAATATGGGGCAGGTTAGGGCGATCGCTGATAAACTGAAGACAATAGTTAATCTCAGGGGAAGTTGGGACTTTGATCGACTTAATTACCTGCTGGTAGTGCTTAAGGTATCCAGGAGTAATATGAAACCCTTCTAAGGTGTCTACCAACTGCTTTGGCGGTAAATTATTGAGCAAACCATGAAACATACCCAAGCCATAGCCAATTTCTTGGGCGTGATTGAGATCTTGAATAGTGTCAAACGATTGAGAATTGTCAATAAAGCTGATGGCGCGCCAAAAAGAGCCGTCTTTTGTTAAATGATGATGCTGCTTTTTTTTGGTAAACAGAACTTGGGGAATCAGCCAGCGACGATTTTGCGGTAGTTCAAATTGCTGCAACCTCTGACTGACATAATCAGATAAAACACAAATATTATCCATTACCAATTCTGGCTGACAAAACACGGCGGTGTTCAGACGTTGCAGAATAAATGGTCGCTGATGACCCACAATAACCAGAAAGGTATTGTTAATGTTGCCACTTCCGTGTTGACGAATATCAGTGATTTGAGCGTCTGGTTCAAATTGATTAGCAATTTTGATTAACTGGTTGAAAGTATTATTAATTGTCTCAGACTTATCTGCCATATCCTACTCAATGTTACAGGTGCGACCTATGCTATGATATACCTTCCACAATTAGAACATTTTTGATGTCTCAAATTCTCTATAGCAAAATTAATCTTGGGACGTACTTTTGTCGAGAATCTATAAAGTAATCCCTGACTAAGGTTCAACAGAGAGCAGCTTAATATTTGTTAATTATTTTTGTTGACGACTCAAAATCTCACAACTCCTTAAAATATCTAGTTTGGACTAGCTATTTTTTTTCAGAAAAATCTCAGTATTTGTATCTATCTAGACTAATCACAAAACTAACTAGCTACAGATTAAAATATAAAGAAATTAATGAACAAAATTAGGAATGAGCAAAATTAGGTTGTTAATATGAGCAGACTGTTGGGTAGGTTTTGTTGAGGAGTATTATTTCATGGGTGGGAGCATTATTTCATGGGTGTATCTACCAGGGTAAACGGAGTCCTTAGTCCTGGTTCATGTCTAGCAAGTGGCGAGTATCGCATTAAACAGCCACTTGGTCAGGGCAGTTTTGGCATTACTTACCAAGGCATAGACACCAGATTAAACCGAACCGTAGCAGTCAAGGAATTTTTTCCCGAGGGTTGCTGGCGAGAAGGTTCAACAGTAGTGTCTGCGGGTCGTTGGAATTCAGATACCTATAGTAACGCCAAACAAAAGTTTTTGCTAGAAGGTCAAACCTTAGGTCAGTTTAATCATCCTGGAATTGTCCAGGTTTTCTATTATTTTGAGGAAAACAACACTGCCTATATGGTAATGGAGTATCTTCGCGGGAAAACATTGGCGGAACTTCTCAAGCAGCATCAAGGTAAATTACCAGAAGCTAAAGCTCTAAAGCATATTGCCCAGGTAGGGGAGGCTTTAGAAATTCTGCATCAGGCTCAGTTTTTACATCGAGATATCAAGCCTGACAATATTATGCTGGCTGAAGATGGACGAGTGGTCTTAATTGATTTTGGTGCAGCCAGAGACTTTACCAGCAATTCTACCACCAGGTATACCACAATGCTAACTCCTGGTTACGCGCCTTTGGAACAATATGGACGTGCTTTAAAGTACGGCGCATTCACTGACATTTATGCCCTAGGCTCAACGCTGTATCATTTGTTAACAGGAGACGCTCCCGTATCTGCCATCGAAAGAGCAGCAGGAGTTGAACTGAAAACAGTCCAGGAAATTATGCCACAGATTAGTACTCACGTCAGTAATGCGATCGCCAAAGCGATGGTCATGGATGTTACCGAGCGAACACAGTCAGTGCGGGAATTTATTGATCAGCTTCATTTAGATGACCCCATGTTACCCTCAAAGGTTAAATCAGGCAGTTTATACTGTTGTGCATCAGATGCTTGGAGCGTTTTTGGTAAGGCTCAAAGTCAAATTAGTCCCCCTCAACAATCATCTCCTAATCAAAATCAGTGGTTTTAGCTCTTTCCTTATGAAACTGCCTACTTACAAGTACGCGTCGCCTTTGCTTTACCAGGGGTTTATGTCCAACGCAGCATACTGTCAGGAGGGTCGGGACTTGTCCTTAAAACTAGATAAGTGTTACGCAGGAATACCTGGTCGTGAGTCTAGGGAAGCCCGCGTTATAATCATTGATTTAACGTCGGGAGAACGCCACTAAACATGAAACTCGAAGAAATCAAGATCACGATGTTAGGCACCACTGGGGCAGGAAAAACCAGTTATTTATTGGGAATGTATGCAGTAATGCAAACAGGAGTCCAGGGATTTACTCTCTCTGCTAAAGACATGGACATGGATCTCGAACTAAGCCAAAGATGGGAAAAGCTAATTTCCCTCAAGGGAGAAGATCGCTGGCCAACTCCTAACGCTGCTGCCATGGAATACTATGGTTTTGACTTTAGTTATGGTTTCCGTCCCTTAATGAGGTTTCAATGGCTCGACTATCGTGGTTTAGCCTTGAGCGATCGCTCTACGGAACAAGATGTCGCCGACTTGGTTCAATATCTGCAAGAATCCGAATGCTTATTTTTGTGTATCTCTGGCGAACACCTAATCAGCGAGATTACCCCTAGCACGGTGCGGGAACTTAAAAGCGATCGCATGAATCAATTTATTCAGCAATACATTAGCAGTAATAAAAATCCTCATTCCCAAAAGCCTTTTCCTGTAGCGATTGTAATCACCAAATACGACCTGTGCCACCATCGAGACAAGGACGATATTATTACAGACGTAAAACAGTTGTTTCAGGCATTATTTACCCCCAATTCAGGCTGGTTGGTGATGATTTGTCCTGTCAGTTTGGGTAAAGAACTAGGTGATGATCCTGACAACGCGAGTATTATTCCCGTCAATGTTCATCTGCCCGTGGTCTTTGCCGTCTACTCTCAGTTAAGAGCTTATGGTTTAAAATTAAGAGAGCACCGAGATCGTCAAACTCTGGTGGTGGAAGCAATTAAGCAGAAGAACCCTTTAATACAGATAATTAAAGCCTCTCAGTTGCGAGAGCAATCTACCCAGTTGGAAACCAGTAAGACAGAAATTGCTACAGTGGAAGAAAATATGAAGTTGCTTTCCCAGGAGCTACAACAGGCTTCTCTTTACTTTAATGGTAACGAGGTAACGGCAGATGTCTGAACGAGAGTGGGCGGTGATTGTTTATGGACGAAGTTATCATTTAGATTTTCGTTTTATCACTGTGCCGCATAATTTTACGGGACAAGATATCCAGTGGGCATCACAACATATTGTTGCCACAACTCAGCAAGCTCGTAACCTAGCAGATTCTCCTCGTTGGTCACTGTTTAAAAACAACTCTCACTGTATTGTTGGCGTTACCTGCATGGTGCGAGACTTAATCGGTCAGTTGGCTGAAGATTTCATTGAAGTCATGGCAAAAGACGATCAGGGTAGACCCCTGTATATTTTTGTCGGCTACGTAACTAAATTAAGTCAGCAAAGAACTATTCAGAATTTTCCCCCGTATACAGCAGAATACCTCGATAACTTCAAAATTCTCTATCGGGAAATTGAAAAAGTTTGGTTAGTCAAAAATTATGAGCAAAATAGCCGATCTCCACTATTAAGCCAGTATCAGCCTCGAAGTTTTGCCGATTCTGCGATCGCCATAACCAACCATCAAATTCCTGAGTTAAACGATTACGCCAAGTACCCTAATAAAATTTACCTTTGGCCCAGTCTGACTCGACAAAACAACTTGCTATGGTTAACATCTGTTCTATGTCCACAACCGACTTCTACTTGTCTAAATATTAACGGCAAAGCATTGACTAATAGTCCCTTTCTCAATCAGACGATCAGTCAACTAGAACAGTTTCAGATTAAAGAGCGAATTGTAAACATGGGAAACTATAGCACTCCAGAAAATTCCCATGACCAAGCTAATTCATCTCTTTCCCAGAAGATTTCTCGTCGTGCCAAGGAAGACCTTGATCTCAGCCTAAAGCAAGCTAATAAGGTAGCAACAGCAAGCCAAGATTTAATCAACAACTTTACTGATTGGTCTAATCACCCCCATCCCAATTCTAGTCAAGAGACTAATTCCTCAGCCAATGAAGCCGAGAGCTTTGGCTTTAAGAGCAAAAAATCCTCTTCCTCAAGTAAACAGGATTGGTTTTGAGCTTGGTAATTAATTTACTGTGCTGCAAGCCCTCATCCCTTATCCCTTAAGCTTGCTCAATTAAATCCATGACCTGTAAATAGGCAGGATCGTCGGGGTGAATTTCTCTTTCCTCAATGCTGTCATCATCATGAATCGCTTGTTGCGCATTTTCGGCAACAACAGTGTTAGCAATTAACTCTAGGGCATCTAAATTTTCCATATTGTTAAGTGCCTCGGCATATTTTCGACTGTGGGTGTGTCTAACTGATTCTTGACAGTAATTTGATAATTCTCGGCTTTCGGTCATGACCTCAAAAGCAAAGTTTTTTTCCATTTCGCTGCCATATAAACCTTTATAAAGCAGATTGACCATTGAAGCATCATGCCCCTGAATCGAATATTTTTCTTCAATTTGTGGCCAGTACCTTAAAGCTTTTAATCCCTCTAAGGAGCCTTTGTTTAGACCAGCAGCTTCACACCACTGCTCAAACTCTTCAACAGTAACTGGACAGCGACCATGTTCCAGCATTCCAGTTGCCAATACTTGTCCCGCTTGAAAGTTTCTGGTGGGTTTCCCCGATACAGGAAGCATCATGCTGCCACGGACATCGGCAACGATCGCCGTTAACTGGGAAAAAGTGTGATCTCGTACCTTCTCCGTAGAGCTACCCTTATCTAAAGTTGCCTCAATTCTCGGTACGGCGTAGCCTAACTCAGTTAAAGCGATCGGCTGACGAGTGTAAAGTTTTTGGCGATCGCGTCTATACATAGAAACCGTGGCTGCTTGATCGAGAGATTGATTAAGCAGTAAAGTTAGCAATGTGGGTAAAATCCCTGTATTTTGCCGATGGTACTTATAGCCGAAACCCGCAAAGATAGATGCCATGTTTTTTGCTGCTTTAATATACTGGGCTTCCACATTATGGATACCAGGCGAAACCTGAATATTTGGGGAAAGTTTATTTAGTATTTGCGCACCAATTAATGCGGTCAGGGCATTGGGATGGCAAAAATTAGCAGTAAAGCTATCAACTGGCGAGCGTAAAGCCCCATGGCGATGAAAGCCAGAAAAGAAAGCTAAATTAGGATTTTTTTCACACAGCACATAAGAGTTATTTTGCTGATCATCGTGGCTAAACGAACCCGCTAGACAGGCAAGAACAACATTTTTACGGTTGATTTTCTCTCTAATTTGGCATGCTTCCACTAAATCCTGTTCGATGTATTTACTATTGGCAGTCAAAACCACCAGATCGCATTTATCAATTAGATATTCTAAATTGTTGACAACTGATTCTTCTCCTTCCCGATGATGTGCCATACGTTGCATTTTGACAACATGCTTCGGATCCATCCCTCTAATTTCATCCTGGGAAAAAGCCCCCATTAAATCTCTGTCAGGACGAGGAGCCAGTAACAGAGACTTTTCGCTTCTTTGCATTGCTGAATTGTAAGCAAGGGAGCCTGGATATAGACCAATGCTATAAAAACCAATCTTAGCTTTACTTAATTTACGAATTCGTTTTTTAATGCTCCTTTTATCCAGTGAATCATCAAAAAAACTATTGATCATTATTTTGTTTGTTATATTTTCTCAGTTTAAGTAGTTTATCAAGGTTCATTGACTAATTTACACTAGGAGTCTGTCGGGCTTATGGAAAGCTGATGTAAACTATGCTAAATGTAAATTAGGCAGAAGTGACTGGGAGAAGGCTCATCAGCAACAAATTTATCGAAATTGATAGGACTGTAGCGATCGAGCTGCCCAGTAATATGGAAGGGTGGCTGGATACAAATAGCCTGGCTCGCTTTGTGGTAGAAATTGTCGATCAGTTGGATACCAGTGAAATAGAAGGGGCTTATAAAGGTGGTGGCAGTGCCCCTTATCCCCCCAAGATGATGTTGGTCTTGTTGTTTTACTGCTATGCCAAAGGGATATTTGCCAGTCGCCAGATAGAGAAAGCAACCTATGAGCTAATCCCAGTGCTCTATATTACTGGTGGCACTCACCCTGACCATGACAGCATCAATAAATTCCGCAAGCGTTTCTTAGCACAATTACAACCCTTGTTTGTACAGATATTGGAATATGCCTGCAGTCTGGGGATATTTAAGCTGGGGGACATCAGTATCGATGGCACCAAAATCCAGGCCAATGCCAGTAAACACAAAGCAATGAGTTGGGATGGGTGCCAACAAACTCGAAGTTCAGTTACTTGCAGAAGTGTCAGCGTTGTTGCACAAGTCCCAAACAGAAGCAGGAGAAAGCTTTGGGGACATAGACATTCCCCAAGAACTCCAAAGGCGGCAAGAACGCCTGGAAAAGATCGCTCAGGTCAAGAGAGAGATTGAAGCACGGGCACAAGCCAGAGCTGACCAGGAAAAAGCTGAATACGAGGCCAAATTAAGAGAGCGGGAGGCTAAAGAAAAGGTCCGAGGTCGCAAATTGGGAGGCAAGCAACCCTTAGCTCCTGAGGCAGGTCCAAAAGCTAAAGACCAGGTGAATTTCACGGACGGCGAGTCGCGGATTATGCCAGTTTCAGGAGGCGGGTTTGAGCAAGCTTACAATGCCCACGCTTCTGTGGATATGGACACGATGCTGATTGTAGGAAACCATATCAGTCAAAACCCCAACGATAAGCAGGAAGTAGACCCAGCGCTGGAGCAACTTAATCAACTACCTGAAAATCTGGGCCAAGTTAAGAGAGCGGCTCTGGATTCGGGGTTTTTCAGTGAACACAATGCCAAGCGACTGTCAGAAAACGAGATTGACCCCTACATCGCCTGCGGTAGGGCTTGCCATAACTTAACCCTTGAAGAACGCTTGGCTGTAGCACCAGCCCCACCAGAGAACCCTGATACGATAACGGCGATGAAGCATCGCCTGAAAACCGAAGTCGGTAAACAATTCTATGCTAAGCGCAAATCGACAGTGGAGCCTGTATTCGGCATTATTAAGGAGGTGATGGGTTTCCGCCGTTTCCTACTGGGGGGATTAATGCCGTGACAGGTGAGTGGACTCTTGTCTGTTTGCCTTCAATTTGAAGCGTCTTTGCACCATCAGTGTGTAAATAACCAGAAATTGGCCTCTAAAATCCGAACTGGAGCGATCGCAATGGCACTTGATCGCCCCAAAACAGTACTATTGTATTGATCCAGGTGACTTCCAGTGCTTTTTAATGTCAAAGAATTCCTAAGTCCGACAGACTCCTAGGCTTGAATTAGCTTCGTTTAGATTCATGATATTCAGCAAAATATCGGCGATCGCTCTTCCAGAAAAACGCAAAATCCAGCGATCGAGATATATTAAGTATTTCAACCGTTGTATAACATTAGATGATTGCACAGCCTAAGATAAATCTTCCTTTAAGTATTGCACCGATGATGGATCGCACAGATCGTCATTATCGTTATTTCATGCGTCAAATTAGTCGTCATATTCTGCTGTATACAGAGATGATTACTTCTCAGGCAATTATTCATGGCGATCGCCATAAGCTATTAGACTTTTCTCTAGTCGAAAAACCAATAGTGTTACAGTTAGGTGGAGATAACCCGATAAATCTAGCTGAATGTGCCAAAATTGGCGAGGATTGGGGCTATGATGCCATTAATCTTAATATTGGCTGTCCTAGCCCTAGAGTACAAAATGGCAACTTTGGGGCTTGTTTAATGACCCAACCAGAATTAGTCGCCGAGGCAGTAGAGAAAATGCAGCAGACGGTTGAGATTCCTGTGACGGTTAAACACCGCATTGGAGTTGATGAATGCGATCGCTATGAAGATCTGGTTAACTTTGTCCAGATCGTCTCTGAAGCTGGCTGTACTAACTTTAGTGTTCATGCTCGTAAAGCTTGGCTACAGGATTTAAGTCCTAAGGAAAACCGCGATATCCCCCCTCTGCGCTACGCAGATGTTTATCGTCTCAAACAAGATTTCCCCCACCTGTTTATCGAAATTAACGGCGGTATTACTACCCTAGAGCAAACCAAGGAGCATCTGAAGTTTGTCGATGCAGTAATGATTGGACGTGCTGCTTATGATCGCCCTTATATTTTCGCTACGGCAGATCGAGATGTCTTTAAAGAAAATGTAACTCCTAAATCTAGAAGAGAGATCGTTGCAGCGATGTTGCCCTATATTGACTACTGGATAAACAAGGGAACAAGACTCAATTCCATTAGCCGTCATATGTTACAGCTATTTGCCGAACAGCCAGGGACAAAAGCTTGGAAACGCTACATTACCGAAAATGCCTGTTTACCAGGGGCGGATTCTTTAGTTGTTAGTAGCGCGCTAAAAAAAGTCGTCAGGTAGTAGTTCAGCAATGCCCTTACTTCCTTGGTTGACTGCTGATATACTCAAAGAATCTATTTTTTCGAACAGTAGTGATATAGATATAGATATAGTGCCGAGCACCCCAACGGGATCGTTCCAATCCAAGATAGGGGGCTATAGGGTGAAAAAAACCTAATTTAAACAAGAAATGTAGACAAAAGATGAAAACTTCGCGCCAAGAGTTCGTTATTTCCCAACTTAAGGCTTACAACAAGGATATAAAGACAAAGATCCGCAAGGAAAAATACTATAAAATGGCTGCAACAGCCTATGCATTTTATCGCGGTACCAATCACCTCTACTGGTCTGATTTTAGTAACAGTAGAAAACTAAAGAAATTTTCCACACCGAAAACTAAAACTTGGCTTCAGGGAGATCTCCACGCTTATAATTTTGGCACCTTCGACAACGATGACGGTGATTTGGTCTACGGGCTAAACGACTTCGATGAGGGAGTGATTGCAGACTACCAATATGATGTCTGGCGCATAGCTACCAGCCTGATACTCATCGCTAGAGAAAACGGTAAATCAAAGAAGACCGACGAAGAAGATTTGGTATTGACTTTTGCCAAATCCTATTTAAAACAACTCGATAAATTGCGAGGTAGCGACAAAGAAGAAAAAATTGCCTATACAATTCAAAATACATCCTCCCCCTTGAAAGATTTCATGAAAGAAGTTAATCGAGGAAATACTGAAGCACGCCAAGAAATGCTAGAAAAATGGACAAAAAAGGGACATTTCAACACTTCTTCAGATAAATTGGCAAGAGTCAGCAAAAAGGAGCGAAAAATAATTGCCGAAGCCATCGAAGGTAAAGACGGCAAGAAAAGCCAATACCGTAAAACCCTCAAAGGCTCGCTTGAGAAAGCGAAATCGAGCTATTTTCGCGTCCTCGACGTGGCTGAACGTCTAAATGCTGGAACAGGATCTTTGGGCACTAAGCGCTACTATGTCATGATCGAGGGGAAGAAGTCGAACAGTAAGGATGATCTGATCCTAGACGTAAAACATCAGAGTGTTGCTTCGGCTTATCCTTATCTGAACAAAGCGGATTACAAGCTGTACTGTTTTGATAATGAAGCAGAGCGTACAGTTGAAGCTTATCGTGCACTAGCCAATAACACAAACGATCACTTAGGCTGGGTAAAGTTACCTAAAATGGCTAAAGATGCCCCTGCTGGGTATTATTCAGTTCGCGAACGTACGCCCTCAAAGGACTCTTACCCTGCACTGGTTAACGAGCTAGAGGAGATGAAGAAAGCTACCAAAAAGAAGTTGACGTTAAAGAAAAAAGATAATTTCATCAGTATGTGCAAGCAGTGGGGAAAAATACTGGCAACCTCTCATGCTCGTGCCGACAACGATTACAATAAAGTCCACATCAAATATTCTTTCGAGAAGGAAGTGGGCAAAGTAACCAAGGGCAAAGAGAAGGACTTCTGTAAGCTGGTCTACGATGTAGCGGGGGACTATGCTGATCAAGTTGGCAAAGACTACAAATACTTCATGGGATGGTTTGATTAAAGCTTTAGTTGGCTTCGTTGCTAATCAAGCAACGGCAGTACCAACCTGTAAAAATTCTCTGATTGCGTTTAGATAAGCTGTCTTATCTTCTAGCATCGGGAAATGACCAGTTTGAGATAGTTCTATATATTGAATCTTGTCGTTTAAAGCTGCTGCTTGTCTACCCATTTTGGCAGGGATGATAATATCTTTTTCTCCCGATACCATTAGGGTAGGCACGGCTAATTTAGCAAACTCTTTGGGCATAGTTTCTACTGCCTGTTTGCTCACAGAACTATAGATTGTTCCTACCGCAGCTTCGTAGTCTGCCATCAGGAAATCTTCTAAAAATGCCAGGCGATCGCTTTTGTCAATTGGGCGATGTAAAAACCGCGCCATAAACATCCTGTCGGCAAAGGGAAATTTTAAAAACCAATTGTAACGAAACTTGACTACATATCCACCAAACTTATGAAAAGTGGCGAAGGCTCTAGCATCGTATTCAAAGATGCCGTTGCAAGTAAGAATTGCCTGATAGACTTTTTCACTATGACGGTTAAGGAACAAAGTAGCAATTGAAGCTCCCATTGAATGGGCATTAATATACACTCGATTAAGACTTAAAGCATCTATTAGAGCAGCTAAATCATCTGCATAGTCTTCCATCGCGTATCCCAAATCAGTTGCATTCTGAGGTAGAGGAGAGCGACCAAAGCCACGCAGGTCGTACAACAGACAATCAAAATCCTTGGCAAGAGCGATCGCAGTGCTACGCCAATATCTTCCCGATCCACCCCAACCATGAATAAACACCATCACAGGTTTGGAAGAATTATCAGTATTATCTGAGTGACGAATCCATTCATAATAGTGATCTACCCCACGAACATCTACTATCGGCATACTGGTTTATAAATTTGATTTCTACTATCAGGTTGATCTTTTCTTCTGGATTTGGACGGTTAATAGTATTGTCATACTATCATGGGTAAAACCTAGTAGATCAGGAATTGGGATAGCCGAACCAAGTTGGGTCAATATAGTTAATCCGAGCGCAGGGTTCGAGAGCGGATAAAATGGTTTTGCCGTAGCTACGAAAGTTGACGCGATTATCCAATAAAGCGACAATGCTCTGAGATTCTCTTAAGGGAACTACCGTTTGTTCCAGAGTCTTGAGAGCTGCAGGTAATAAATATAGTCGAAACCAATCCTGACGCTGATTTTTATAGTAAGTAACTAGGTTAGCAACCAGGGGATTTTCTAGGGACGGTATGGGCAAAGTAGCAATAATGAGGAGATAGGGAATTGGCAATGATTCTTGATTTAGTTTCCAAAATGACCAACCACAAATCAAAATACTGGTGTCTGAAATCTGGGCATTTTCTACCTTAACCCTAGAGCCAAATTCCGCAGCCAAGACTGAACCCACTTGTCCTTGAAGCGGGACATCATCCGCAATGACCACAATCAAGCGTTTCATACTGCTGCTCAGGCTAACTAAAAGCAGACTTTGTTCCATAAAAGCAGACCGAAAATCAGGAGAATTGGGCAAGGGAAAGCGATCGGGAAGGTAGAGTTGAATATGGTTGTTTTGTCGGTTGGGCGCAAATTTAAGACTCAATATGCCTTGATTTAAGCCGATCTGCTGTTGATATGTGGCAGCATTAGCTTCTGTATCTAAAAAGCTACCAATGATGACTACGGGTTGTTGTTGCCAAATTGGTTTAAGATTACTGCTGACCCTAGCGGGAGCGAGATTAATCGTGAATGAACCCTGCTCTCGATCGCGTGAAATCCAAGTTATGTTGGACTTATCAGCTATTTGTTGCCAAAACTGCTTTAATTTACCATTAAGCAGTTGTTGTTGGCTTAATATTTTGCAAAGACAACCAATCATAGCCAACTCTGAATCGAGAAGAATATAATTGCGATAGGGATTTTCGGGACGGGCAAAAATAGACTTAGTAAGTTTGATTCTCGTATTACGAATCAAATCTTGCTGTTCTGGAATAGTTTTTAGTAGTGCATCCCAGTCGGCAGAGGTAATCGTGATGGTTAGTAATTGTCTGGTCCATTCTTCCAGGTTGTCGGCACGATCAATAATTGTCGGAAGATCACTGGGGAATTTTCCCAGATCTTCTAAGCGATCGCCGATCCAACTTTGGGGAGAGGTTAATAGTAGTTGATCCTCTGGTTTCCAGCGATCGCCTATTCTCACGTTTTTAGTTTTTCCGAGCCAATTCTGTAGCCGAGGAATTTCAATCTCTAACAAATATTGTTGAGTTGAGGCGGGAGCAACAATAATTACCGACCAATCCCCCAAAAGTAGCGGAGTTAAGTAACTAGGGCAGTATTTGCTGACGCTGCTACCAGTCTGCATCAAAGCAGGACGACCTAAACGCAGAGCCCGAGCAATCAGTCGCGCCATGGTTAAATGATGGGGAAAGTTGCGATTTCCGTGTTGTCGTAAAAAATCCCGCAGGGATGAATGAACATCTGCTTCGATCACGTTAATACTGCTTTACAAAAAAGAACCATAGTAATTTCTGCTATTACTCAAGTTTGTCCTGAGGAAAAGCACCTGGTTTTACTTTAAGGGTTTTTGGGTTACCATCTCGAATGACTTTAACCTCTAATTCTGAACCTATTTCGCTCAAATCCACCTGCTCTTGTACTTGAAGAGAAGTCGTTACAGAGAGATCTCCTACTTGACTAATGACATCTCCTGGTTGAAAGCCGCTTTTAGCCGCAGGAGAAAGAGGAATTACTCTCACTACTAATACTCCCTCTTCCTGAGCAATTTTAAAGTTAAATTCTTGGCTAGAGTTAATTTCTTCCCTCGTCTCTGGGTTGAGATTTACCATGTGAATCCCTAGATAGGGATGATCTGCCTGTCCTTTAGTAAATAGCTGATTAGCGATGCGTTGGGCTGTTTCAATGGGAATTGCAAATCCTAACCCTTGAGCATCAGCGCGGATTGCCGTATTGATCCCGATCACCTCTCCCTGGGAGTTAAGTAAAGGTCCGCCAGAATTGCCAGGATTGATTGCAGCATCAGTTTGAATAAATCTCACTCGCTTGTCGGGAACACCTACCTGAGAGCTAGAACGACCCAAAGCACTCACAATACCTACAGTAACAGTGTTATCTAATCCTAAAGGATTGCCAATGGCGATCGCCCATTCTCCTGGAGTTAAATTTTCCGCCTTACCAAAACTAACTGTGGGCAAGTCACTTGCCTCAATCTTAATTACTGCCACATCAGTAAAGGAATCAGTACCAAGCACCTTGCCTTCATAGCTAGTGCCATCTTTGAGAGTTACCTGAACTTTTTCGGCATCGTTCACCACATGAGCATTGGTGATCAGACGACCATCGGAGCCAATAATAAAGCCTGAACCTGTTCCTCGTTCAACTCTATCAGTTGGGGAGCTTGAAGGACTGCCATTTTCATTTTCTTCAGTACTACCAAAGAAACGTCGAAATAAAGGATGTTTAAAATTTTCGGGCAACGCTGACGAGACTTGACGAGAAGCATCTATTCTAACCACAGCTGGTCCTACCTTTTGTACGGCAGTAGCAATAAAATTAATATTTTGATTATCATTGCTGGTGAGAGGATTAGACTGAGTAGGAATTGCCGTCGGATATACTTGAGCTTCCTCGATGGTGGTTATTTGCTTAACATTACGGCTACTCCAAAATCCCAAACCTCCTCCGAGAGCAAAGATACTCAGATAAACACCTAGCTTATTAGATAAGAATTTCATAATTATTTATTAATTTATGCTGGGTCGATTCCCTAATAACAATTATTACAGACAAAAAACAATAAAGTTTTCCCAGTCTCAATTTCTGTTAATTGATTTCATCTGTGCTAGGTGCTTAGATTAGCTTTTAGCTTTTAGCTTTTAATCATTAAAAATATAATTAAATATTAAATCCCTGATTTCAAGGTAATTAAATCTTTGATCTCTTGTACTTGTTGCTGATATTCCTGAGCTTTGATTACTGGAGTTATGCTATCTGTAGCAATAGGTTCCATCAAGTCAATCCATGATTTACAGCCACCATAGGTATTGTTATAGAGGATAGTTTGCGGTGCAGCAAGACGATATACTCTTAATAACAGAACCATTAAAGGTGTTTTGGGTTTCCATTTCAGGCGATCGCCGATCATTTTCTCGTTCCAGATATGATATGGTTGCAATGATTCAATCTGGTCTTTATTGCTAATAGGTATCACACTAGTAATCTCGGCACAACTTTTAATTACAACAGTCTGGGGATGCCAACCAGATGTTACTGGAATTACTCCAGAAGCGTATTCTGGCTTGAGCAAATCAGGCTTTTGATGTTCGTAGGTAGGATATAGCCAAACCGAGGAATATTTAACTTTAAAACCCGCTTCACGAATACCTCCCTTGCGCAATAAAACAATAGTCTTCCCCGTACTTAAAGCATTAACTGCGATCGCCCATTCTTTCAAAGCGTGTTGGAGTTGCTGGTTAGCCAATACCATAGCTAATCACAATAGTTATTATTATTGCCTATTATTATTGCCACGCTTAATTTTATACCAATCTTGATCAATCTAAGGATAAAAACAGTATCCAACCTAATTAAGATAACGAGTTAGGTTGTAATCTGTAATTTGGTTTCTCGCAACCAGTTAAATCGGGGTTCTGACCAAATCATGTCGAATATTACTGTCAGAGGAGAAATAATGAATAACGACCAGAAAATCGCCGTGGAAAGATAGAAATACTGTTGCAGAATAAAGGTAGAAAGTGCGATCGCCATACTCCAAAATAACCTCCCTGTCTTAGAATTAGGAATTGAACGAGGATCGGTCAACATAAATAGGGCAAACAGCAGTAAACTGCCACTCATCAACTGATGTTGCCAAACATCCCAACTCCAGCCTAACCAGGCGTTACCCACAGCTTCTAAAGTGCCATAAGAAAGCAGAAAAGTGATTGAGGTATCCCAACGACCAACTTGTCTCAAGACAACCCCTCCCAAGCCAAGAAACAGCAATAGATACCACCAATCTGTTCCCCACTGTCCAGGAGATACCCAGGCATCATTAGTTATAGTAATTGCTGCGATAATGCCAAAGTTAGCGGGGTTAAAGAAATGTTTCTGGCGGTGGCGAAAGAGAAATTTACTGGCGATCGCGCTTAAACCAGCAATGATCATCGTCTGATGGCTATTACTGCGCAATAGTAGACATAAACCCAAGGAGGTGATCAAGGCACTACGCAGAGAGGTTAATACCTTGGGACTGATTAAGATATTTAATTCCTTACAGATATTAGTTAGGCTATATTCGCTACTATTTTTAGCATATTCCACCAACCCTGATAGCAACCATTGGGTAATTAGGCAGCTAGCCACAACCGTTAAAATCAAGTCAGGCTGGATAGTCCAGTCTCTTCTATTGATACCTAAAAATAAACATAAGCTCAAAAAAATAATTTGAGTTACCCGAGCATCTTTAATAATAAGCATTGATCATTAATTCATAACAATTCAACACTTCCAGTATGTCTGCTGCGTTTAAAAAATAGGCGATCGTTACAGTTTTTGTAACACTATATGACGTCATAACTTCTGATGCGAATTAACAGACAAGGCATGGGTTGTCTCTTCTGTTGACTGATTTTGCTTATAGGTATGGATTAAAAGCACTATCAGAGAATAATAGCTATATCCCCAAAATCCAGCATAAATGAGAATAATCAGGCAAGATTCGGGACTATCTAACTTAAAACTATGTATATTAAACTGCATTAGCTTAAAAATAAGATTTGAATCTAATTTAAAGTTAACCTATTAAGGCGCTCATCTATGTTTTGAGTAATACTAATTGAGCATAAATATGGGTTTAATTTTTCCCGCCGCGGTTAATTGGGACAAATTTTTCTAAACTAGATAAAGAAGGAAAATAATATTTTAAGAGAGAATATGACAGATAATACTGCACGCGATCGCTTTCGCGCAGCTTACGAAAATCGTTACACTTGGGATAGTAACTTTCCTGGCTACACTACCAAGCTGGAATTAAAGCAAGGGGATGAAGTATATACCGCCGAGATTAAAGTAAATAGCGATCTGTCTGTAGAAGTCTCTGGTATTGAAGAGGAGAAGGTATCAGAAAGCGTTTACAACCACATGCGAGACGTAATTACTCACCGTAAACGGAACACCTTTGAGAATGCTCACAGTAAAAGCACTTTTACTTTGGGAGAAGAAGATACTACTGGTGCAGTAGAAATTTTAGTCAAAGGGGACTCTATGGGTTCTAATTATAAAATTCGTGGCACAGAAATATGTCAGGTAAGCCGTGTCATGGGACCAATGGCATTTGTGATCAACACTAACGACAGTCTCGATACGGGAGAAGGTTATATTTCGACTGGCTATAATGCTATCTTCCGCGATTCCAAAACCAATGATCTAAAAGCCAAGCGTGAGTTTAACGAAAGCTATGAAAAGCTTGGTAAATATTATGTTCCTAAACATCAGGTGATTGAATCTATCGATCCTAACTCTGACAAGATTATTACTGAATTTGTCTTTTCTGAAACCAAGTTATTAGAACCTGCATCAGTGGTGTAAATTATTCTGGCTACGCGCTAGGATCAGACTATAAGTTAAGTAATACAAGTAAATCAACAAAATCAACTCAATCAATTATGACATTAGCATTAACTCAGGATAACGTAGAAACCGTCTTAGACGAACTACGTCCTTATCTTATGGCTGACGGTGGTAACGTCGAACTAGCCGACATCGAAGGTCCCATTGTCAAACTCAGACTACAGGGTGCTTGTGGATCTTGTCCCAGTTCAGCAATGACTCTGAAAATGGGAATTGAACGCCGTTTACGGGAGAAAATTCCCGAAATCGTCGAAGTAGAACAAGTAGCCTAAGTCGTTGGTGGTTTAAGTCGTTGGGGTTTCAAGGTGTAAAAACACAAGTTATAGGGTTCGTAGTTATTAGCTATTAGCCTCAAATTATTGATTCACCAGGGTTTGAAAAAATTAAATAGCAAAAATGGGGGATGAAAATAGTTTTGCGGGTGAACGAAAAAAGGTGTGGCAGTTAAACAATAGAGAAGCTTTGAGTAACGAGTAACGAGTAAATACTTATTACTCATTACTTATTACTCATTACTTTAAAATGCGAAAATTAATTGTTGCCACCGTAAATTTCGCTCACCCTAGTTTTGTCCCCTAGTTTTTTAGTAATAAGCTACCATTTAGACTTGGCAGGCTGCTGACATAAAAAAAGTCGTTTAATAACGACCTTGTAAAATTGATTAACGTAGTTGAAACTTAAGTAATTACAGTGGGTGCATCACGTTGAGTATATTCTTTGATTTGAGCAATTTCTTGAGCTAAATCAATTAGAGGTTTTAAAGCTTGTTGGGTGTCTAAACTATGCTTGCTAGCATCGGGTTCATAACTTTCAACGTATAATCTTAAAGTTGCCCCCTTAGTGCCTGTCCCAGAAAGGCGGAAAACAATCCGTGAACCATCGGTAAAGCCAATCCGAATACCTTGTTTTTGACTAACGCTATTATCTACAGGATCGGTATAGCTAAAGTCATCAGCATATTTAACTTCATAGTCGCCAAACTGTTTACCTGCCATCGTGTCTGTCATTTCTCGCAGACGTTCCATTAATTTAGTAGCAGATTCTTGATCTACTTCTTCGTAGTCATGACGGGAATAGTAGTTACGTCCGTAAGTCTTCCAGTGATCTTTAACGATCGCTTCTACCGACTCTCCTTTGACAGCTAAAATATTTAACCAGAACAATACTGCCCAGAGTCCATCTTTCTCACGGACATGATTTGAACCAGTACCAAAGCTTTCTTCTCCACAGATAGTAGCCTTATCTGCATCCAGCAAGTTACCAAAGAATTTCCAACCTGTAGGAGTTTCATAACAAGCAATATTGAGCTTGTCTGCCACTCGATCTACCGCTTCACTGGTGGGCATACTGCGGGCAACTCCAGCCAAACCATCTTTATATCCTGGTGCTAAGGTGGCATTAGCGGTTAACACTGCCAAACTATCGCTGGGAGTGACAAAGAAGTTGTTACCTAAGACCATATTGCGATCGCCATCTCCATCAGAGGCTGCACCAAAATCTGGGGCATCGTTGGCAAACATGATCTCTACTAAGTCATGAGCATAAACTAAGTTGGGATCGGGGTGTCCACCGCCAAAGTCTTCTAGTGGTTCACCATTGACTATTGAGCCTGTCGCTCCTAAACGCTTTTCAAAGATATCTTTAGCATATGGTCCTGTAACTGCATGCATGGAATCTACACAAAGCTTAAAGTCATTTTTAATTAACTGGCGGATAATATCGAAATCAAATAGAGATTCCATCAAACGAGCATAGGGTTCAACAGGATCGATAACTTCAACGCTCATTTCTCCTAAGCGTGTCACCGTCAGCTTGTCTAGATTAATATCGTCTGCTTCGAGTATTTTATAGTGATCGATTACCTTTGAATGGGAAAAGATTGCCTCGGTTACTTTCTCTGGTGCTGGTCCACCATTAGTAATATTGTACTTGATGCCAAAGTCTCCTTGGGGACCACCAGGGTTATGGCTAGCGGAGAGAATAATGCCGCCATAAGCTTTGTATTGACGAATGATTGCCGAGGCAGCTGGAGTAGACATAATTCCGGCTTTCCCTACCAGAATACGTCCAATTTCATTGGCAGCAGCCATTTTCATAATGACCTGAATCGCTTCGCGGTTGTAATAGCGTCCGTCGCCACCTAAAACTAGAGTTTGACCCTCACACCCTTCTAGAGAATCAAAAATTGATTGAACGAAGTTTTCTAGATAGTGAGGCTGTTGAAAAGTTGTGACGGACTTACGTAATCCCGATGTTCCTGGCTTTTGATCTGAAAAAGGCGTTGTGGAAACAGTACGTATGTTCATTAAAATATATATAAACTAGAGCTGTGATTACAGTTGATTTAATCTTCATTTTCCTAACTATTTTCCTAACTGCCCCACCATCATCAGGCGCAGCATTGCTTGTTGCTTTAGTTCATCAGCAGCAAACATTAGGAAAATATAATGTTAATTTTACAGGTCGAGAGGATTACTCAGGTTATCAACTGCTACCAAAGTTCTTAACCTTTTACGGCGATGTTGACTTAAAGCATGAAACCGATAAGTAATCTGTTCTTAGCTATCAGCTTTTTAATCGATCTGCTTAATTCCTAAAACTATACAACCATACCTCGATCCAGCAACGCCTCTTTTCTTTATGATCTACAGCTAAATCTTTCAACAATAGCAATAGCTACAGATTTAGCACTACTGAATGTGGGAAAACTACTATCACAAGTATAGGCTTTACCCAGCATACTCAACACGCTGAAACGATACTCTTGATCGGAATAACAATAAATTGCCAAGGTACAGTCGTTGATTCCTAACAAAGTTTCAATCTTTACTTTCATTTTTTTTAACTCCTTATTGTGTTTATGGTGTAAATTTCGTTCAAACTTTTAGGCAGCTTGGTTATCTGATAGAGCTGGAACTTTATTCGTCTTGGCAATTAACATCATTCTTTTTTTCAACAACTCCAATACTTTCAAACACTGGTCGTGACAACCAAAAGTTGCTAAGAGCTTATTTTGTGCGTAAATTCCCCATCTCCGATTGGGTAATTGCTTGATTGAATAGCTCATATTAAGTTTCTGTATCGTAAGATTTACTTATATTAAGAGATATATTCCTTTTTTTTGATCCGTAATTCTACGGAATTGTTTTTCGGGTTGAAATTACCTTAGTATTTTTACTTAGATTGCTTTGAATTGGATGGTTTTACTGATCAAAGCAGCTAGCAACTTGTGTTAAGTAAAATACGGTGATTATAGTGAATAATAGTGAATAGAAGATGGGATCACCTTGAATTTCAGTCCAGAAGTTAGAGTGCGATCGCTTGTAACGAGATCGGCTACCTGCAACATTCACGATAATTTTGCTATTTTCCAATACAACCTACATTCAGCAAGTTCTTTAACAAATGCTGCTATCAATCAAGACTATTTGAGAAATCTACCCAATCAGTAATATTGTTTAATACCTAATCCTGGGATCAATATAGGCATTAATAATATCGATCGCCATACTGGCAATCACCACAATAATACCAAAGAAAACCATTACTCCTTGGACGGTGGGGTAATCTCGCAAAGATATTGCTTCATATAGTCTATTGCCCAATCCTGGCCAAGAAAAGGTTACTTCAGTCAGTACAGCACCACCCAGTAAAGCAGCGAAAGTTAAACCTAATACCGTAATTACAGGAATTAAGGCATTTTTCATGGCGTGATCTACTAAAATAGTTCTTTCAGGAATTCCTCTGGCTCTGGCTGCTTCGACATAATCAGCTTGGAGAGTTTGCTTCAGGTTTACCCGCACAATCCGTTCAAAGATACCACTGAGGAGTAATCCTAGAGTCAAGCTGGGTAATGCTAAGTAATACAACGAGTTGAGCAGCATTCCGATATCTCCTGCCAACAGACTATCGATTATATATAGTCCCGTGACATCTGGTGGAGTAGGCGCACTTACGGGAAAACGAGTACCCAAAGGAAACCAGCCTAAGTTAACGGCAAATATTAACTGCAATACCATACCCACCCAGAACAAAGGCAGAGAGTAAGTAATAATGCCAAATAATCTACCCCCAGCATCGATAAATTTATTAGAGGAAGCAGCTGAAATCATTCCTGTCAGCACTCCGACAACTACTGCCACCATCATGCTGCAACAAGAAAGCTCAACAGTAGCAGGAAAATATTCTTTGATCACCGACCAAACCGACAAACCACGGCTGGTAAGGGAACTGCCCAAATCAAAACTGAGCAAATCTTTCAGGTAGTCTAGGTATTGCTGCCATAAGGGATTAGTTAAACCTAACTGCGATCGCAGGGCTGCTTTGGCTGCTTCTGGAGCGCGAGTACCCAAAATTGCATCTGCTGGATCACCAGGGGTTGCTCTTAACAATAAGAATACGACAGTGGCGATGGTAAGCAACATTAAGGGAGCAAGAAGCAGGCGAATCAAAATATAGGATTGCAGGGCTTTGGAGCGAGACATATTGAGCCATAGTTTACAGTCCTATTAGTTATAACAGTCGCTAATCTAAAATTGAACAATTACAAAGTTGCAAAATCTACAAAATCGGCAAATCTGTCCAGGTTTTTACTCCCTTATTTTTTGTTTCGTCCGATACCTAAGTCTTTCTTACTTTTTTTAAGCTCTTTCCAAAGGGATTTTATTCGTTGGTAAGCTTCCTCTGGAGATACTCTGCCACCAGTTTCTAAGTTGCAGATGTAGCTGGTTTTTTGCGCAAATTCCTGCAAATTAGAGTTGAAAACCATGTTTTCTGGCTTAACTTGACCACGATAAGGATATCGCGGATGAAGAAAATCATTCTTGCTGTTGTTGCTTGTCATATTTTTTGGGAATTCTCCAAGTAAATTTGTAACAATTCTGTTTTTAATCTAGTTCTAGATTTACAATTTTTTATATTTGTCTTCCTAATCAGAGGTGGATAAAAAGGTTGATTAACAGTTACGGAGTTACGGGATGACGCTACTATATACAGGGTTTTATTTTAAATACTAACAACACAACTAAATTTTGTTAAGCTGTTCCTAACCTAGCGTCACGTAAATTATGCCTGATAGCAATAGGAAAAGGCTTGCAGTAACAAATGGAGAATGTGCCCAACTATTGCCCATTAATTATCAGAATTTTCAGCATTTAAATAAATGTCACAGACAGAAAAACTTTACGAAGGCAAGGCAAAGATTCTTTATAGTACAGCAGATCCAGGTATATTACTCACTATATACAAAGATGATGCTACAGCTTTTAATGCCCAAAAGCGGGGGCAAATTCGAGGAAAAGGAGAAATCAACTGCCAGATTACGGCTGCGCTATTTCAATGGTTGGGTTCAAAAGATATTCCAACTCACTATATAGATTGTCCTGAACCTAATCAAATGAGGGTCAAAGCCGTTACTATTGTGCCGATAGAAGTAGTTGTTAGGAATATTGCCGCAGGAAGTCTCTGCCGTCAGACAGGGCTGCCAGAAGGACAACTATTGTCTTCTCCTTTAGTGGAGTACTACTACAAGAGTGATGAATTGGGTGATCCTTTACTAACGAGCGATCGCATATTATTGTTAAACCTAGTGACTGCGAAGAGATTGACAGAAATTGAAAATCTAGCACGCAAAATCAATCAAAATCTGCAAAGTTTTTTTGATAAATGCAAGATCACTCTGGTAGACTTTAAACTCGAATTTGGCATTGATGCCCAGCAAAATTTACTCTTAGCCGACGAAATTAGTCCTGACACCTGTCGTCTTTGGGATCAAGAAAAGTCTGATCCCCAATCTAGAGTCATGGATAAAGATCGTTTTCGCCAAGATTTAGGTCAAGTAGAATCAGCATATCAAGAAGTTCAACAGCGAGTTTTAGCACAGTTAGAGCAATAGAGACTGTGTTTACTCTAAATTAATTGCTTTTATCAACTATTTAACTTAAATGCCTCACTCTATGTAAGCATATCTAAATATCTAAATTAATAAAAATGGGGAACATCAAGTGAGATAAGAAGTCGTGTTTTCCTAATAGCTCGCTGATGAACTATTAACGAGAATTAAATCGCTGTTTAAGATCAAACAGTCTTCCTAAGTTAACTCAAATTGATTAGTTGTGAGTTAACTTAGTCATTTATTGGGCTGGACAATCGTCAACACCTTGCCCTCTCTCTCGGTCAAAATTATCGACCTGCTGAAATTCTCTATCTGGTATGTGGAAGTGTTAACAGAATCGAAAAAAGTGCGTCTATCTCCTACCTTAATTACAGTCCTAGCAACAGTTTTTACCTTGAACATAGCTCTACCCAGCAGAGCAGAGAACAACCGTTTTCCTCAGCAATCAAACAAAGTTATAGTGACCAATGGAGCAGCTTTACTCCAAAACATCAAGCCTAGCAAAATAGCTCAAAATCCGAATTCCTCTCCCAAATTACCATCCCCCGACGATTCGGATCCTGAAGTCGCTCCAGACGTAACATTACCTGAATTTACACCACCCGAATCGGAGCAAGCTCCAGAAAAAGCTCCAGGAGAAAACCAAACCCAACCATCAGAAAATCCAGAAAATGAACCACAGTCGTCGAACGAACCGCGAGTTTTAGTAGCGGAGGTAGTCGTCGAAGGGGTAAATGACGAACTAAAAGATATAGTCTATTCCACTATCGCCACTGAACCAGGAAGAACTACTACCAGAACTCAGCTACAGGAAGATGTAAACGCCATCTATGCCACTGGTTTTTTCCAAAACGTTGAGGTAAGCCCAGGAGATACAACTCTTGGGGTCAGAATTACATTTACAGTCGAGTCTAACCCCATTCTGAATAATGTTGCAGTAGTAACTGTTCCTGATAAAGATCCCAGTAAAATTCTTCCTCCAGAAAAGATCACAGAATTCTTTGGGGGCAATTATGGTCAAATTCTTAATTTACGAAAACTACAACAGGGCATCATCAAAGTCAATGAATGGTATGGCGAAAAGGGTTATGAGCTAGCACAGGTTGTCGGTTCACCCCAAGTCAGCCCAGAAGGAGAAGTCACTTTAGTCGTTGCCGAAGGAATCATTGAAGATATCCAAGTTAGATATTTTGATGAAGATGATGAACCCGTTAAGGGCAAAACCCGTGAATTTATTGTGACGCGGGAAGTAGAACAAGAACCTGGAGATATATTTAATCGAAATACGGCTCAAAAAGATTTGCAGCGAGTTTTTGGGTTGGGAATTTTTGATGATGCTCGATTTTCTTTTAGTCCAGGGTCAGATCCTAGCAAGGTAATCGTCAATATTGATGTAGTGGAAGGCAGTAGCGGTTCGGTCGCTGCGGGGGCAGGATTTAGTTCCGATAGTGGTTTGTTTGGTACTGTTAGTTATCAACAAAAAAACTTGGGTGGCAATAATCAGACTGTAGGCACAGAAGTTCAAGTTGGTGATCGTAGCTTGCTCTTCGACTTAAGCTTTACTGATCCTTGGATTGCAGGAAGTAAGAGTCGTGTTTCCTATACCGTTAATGGGTTTCGTCGTCGCTCAATCTCTTTGGTTTACACTGGAGACAATGATGATATTGATACTGCAAATGGTAATGATAATCCACGTATAGTTCGTTCTGGTGGCGGGGTTAACTTTGCACTTCCCGTACCTGGAGATCCTTTTAAGAAGGCAGATTGGACATTATCGACAGGGGTTCAATACCAACTAGTACAAGTCAAAAATAAAGATGGAGAACTTGCTCCTAAATCAAAAAATACAAATCCTCCAGGGGAAGAAAGTAATAGCTTTAATCTTGCTTTTAACGATGATGGTACTGATGACTTATTAACCCTACGCTTTGGAGCAACTCGCGATCGCCGCGACAATGCATTACAGCCCACCAAAGGTTCCTTACTCAGATTTGGAACAGAACAAACTGTACCCATTGGCGGTATCTTATTTAATCGGATTCGGGCTAACTATAGCCGATATTTCCCCGTCAATTTTGTTCCCTTTGGTGGTAAAACTGAAACATTAGCCTTTAACATCCAAGGAGGAACGGTAATCGGAGACTTGCCTCCCTACGAAGCCTTCATTCTGGGTGGCAGTAACTCGGTGCGCGGTTATGCCGATGGACTACTTGGGAGTGGAAGGAGTTTTTTCCAAGCTACCGCAGAATATCGATTCCCCATCTATAAAGTTGTCGGTGGCGCACTCTTTTTTGACTACGGCACAACTTTAGGGACTGAAAGTGACGTACCAGGAAGTCCCGCAATTGTAAGAGACTTACCAGGTTCTGGTTACGGTTATGGGGTGGGGGTTAGGGTACAGTCTCCCCTGGGTCCAATTCGCGTTGACTACGCCATCAATGATAATGACGACACCAGGATTCAGTTTGGTATTGGCGAGAAATTTTAAATCGCTGGTAATTTGTCCTCTCTAGTTGTTTAGGTAACTATTTGAAGGAATAGGGAATAGGGAATAGGGAATAGGGAATAGATTATGAGAGGTACGCTGAAGAAGGAGTTTGAGTTATCGGGGATAGGGTTACACCTGGGAAAACATGCCACGGTAAAGATTATGCCCGCTAATCCTGGATCTGGTCGCTATTTTGTGCGGGTTGATTTGCCTGATGCGCCGAAAATTCCTGCTCGGATTGATGCGATCGCGCAAACTACTCTGTCTACTGAATTACAGGCAGGAACAGCCAAAGTTAGAACAGTAGAACATCTATTAGCTTCTTTGATGGCTTATGGGGTAGATGATGCCCGTATCGAAATTGACGAGGAAGAAATACCCTTGCTCGATGGTTCAGCCAAAAACTGGTGTGAAGCGATCGCTGATGTGGGAATTGTGGCTCATGGTTCTAATCATTCTCCACAGTCAATTACTCCCATTGAACCGATCTGGATTAGAGAAAACGACTCGTTTGTCGCTGCTGTACCCGCATCTGTAACCCGTTTGACCTACGGCATCGATTTTCCCTATGCAGCAATTGGTAATCAATGGCATAGCTGGAATCCTGCTCAAGGTAGTTTTGCCAGTGAAATTGCTCCCGCACGCACTTTTGGTTTTGCCGACCAAATAGAGCAGTTACAACAAGCAGGATTAATTAAAGGAGGTAATCTGGAAAATGCCCTAGTTTGCAGCCATCAGGGTTGGGTCAATCCTCCCTTGAGATTTACGAATGAACCAGCCCGTCATAAACTATTAGATTTAGTGGGGGATCTTAGTTTATTAGGTCAATTACCAACTGCTCACTTGATTGCTTATAAAGCCAGTCACAAGCTGCATACTCAATTAGCAATTAAGCTTGCTGAATCTGTATAACCTAATATCTGTCTGCGATCTTTCGACCCTAAATTAAAGCAAGTTTATTAATTAATTAAATCTCCAATGGTTACCGTTAACGACTCTATTCTCGAAACACCCGATACTGAGCTAAAGACCACCTTCAACATTCAAGAAATCCATCAACTACTGCCTCATCGCTATCCTTTTGCTTTGGTAGACCGCATTATCGATTACCTACCTGGAGAGAAAGCTGTCGGGATTAAAAATGTTACTTTTAATGAACCTTTTTTTCCTGGACATATTCCAGACTTTCCCTTGATGCCAGGAGTCCTGATGGTAGAAGCTATGGCGCAGGTGGGGGGAATTATCTTGGTTCAGTTACCAGGGATGGCTGGTAAGTTTTTCGCTTTTGCTGGGATTAATCAGGTTCGTTTCCGCCGTCCCGTGGTTCCAGGCGATCGCTTGACCATGACAGTTGAACTGCTATCCCTAAAACAAAACCGTATTGCCAAGATGCAGGGTAGAGGTGAAGTAGATGGAGAATTAGCCGTCAAAGGAGAAATGTTGTTTTCTTTGATTGAGAAATAAACTTAATATTTCAACTTAATATTTCCCTAAGACTCAAGAGAAATATTTGTTATCACTAATAACAAACCAAAGATTATTTTGATTCTGCCTGTCCATCTAACTTAGATAAGTTATCATCGTCCATAATTTAAGATTAGCTAGTCAGAGATAGTCTAATAATTGTTTGATAACTATAACTATCTCAACTGTCTATTTCACAATTACCCAACTTACTTTTAAGCCATAGCCTTGAGGAGAATTGATCTTGACCGCCTTAATTCATCCGACTGCTGTTATCAATAAAAATGCGCAAATACATCCAACGGTACAAATTCAACCTTATGCAGTAATCGGCAAGCAGGTAAATATAGGCGCTAATACTGTGGTAGGTAGCCATGCCATTATTGATGGACTAACTACAATTGGTAAAGACAATCAGATCTTTCCTGGTGCAGCGATCGGCTTAGAACCCCAGGACTTAAAGTATAAAGGGGCAAACAGTCAGGTAATAATCGGCGATCGCAACCGCATCCGCGAGTATGTCACCATTAATCGCGCTACTGAGGAAGGGGAAGCTACCGTAATTGGTAATGATAATCTATTGATGGCTTATAGTCATGTTGGTCACAACTGTATTATTCAAAATGAAGTTGTAATTGCTAACAGTGTGGCGATCGCAGGTCATGTTCAGGTGGAATCGATGGCAACTATTAGCGGTGTTTTAGGCATACACCAGTTTGTTCACATTGGTCGCCTGGCAATGGTGGGGGGAATGAGTCGTATTAGCCGAGATGTTCCTCCTTATATGACTATCGAGGGGAATCCTGCCCGAGTGCGATCGCTCAATCTCATTGGTTTAAAAAGACGAGGTGTTAACCGTGAAGAAATTCGGCAGCTAAAAGAAGCCTTTCGTCTGCTTTATCTTCAGCATCTTCCCCTCAAAGATGCGATCGTCCAGCTAGAAGCGTTAGCAGATAGTCAACATGTTCGACATTTACAGGAGTTTATGCAATATTCTCTAGCGCATAACCGTAGAGGCTTGATTGGAAGAAAGTAAATCACCTAATAAGGTGATTTGTGAGTAAGAAGGTACCACTAGCACTCTAAAAAATGTTACTTTTCTCAAAGGAAAAATTAGGAGTCAACCATTGAGTCAAGACCTTGCACCCCATCAAAGATTAAACTCTGACCAAATTGCAGATATTCGTCTGGCATCATCTTTGATGACGGGAGCAAAGAGGAGAGCTTTTCAGGCGGAAATGGCCCTGAAATACTGTAAAGGGAGTGCTCGTCTGAGTGAAACAGTGTTTGGCTGGAAGCGCCAAACCGTAGCACTGGGTTTAGCCGAAAAACGGAGTGGCCTCACTTGTGTAGGAGCGCAATCATTCTTGAGTGGTAGCAAGCGCTGGGAAGAAGAACAGCCCTCAGCAGCAGAAACCCTGCGCCAGTTAGCTGAAGCTCATGCCCAACAAGATCCAACTTTTGAGAGCACAATTGCTTATACTCGACTCACTGCGGCCGAAGCAATTATTCAACTGAGGGTCCAAGGCTTTAGGTCAGACCAATTACCGGCCCCCAGCACCATGGCCGAGATTTTAAACCGTATGGGCTATCGCCTCCGCAAAATAGTCAAAGCCAAGCCCAAAAAAAAACTGCCAGAAACCAACGCCATCTTTGACAATATCAAAGGGAAAGACAGTCCCTCTGACTCAGGTCGAGTCAAGCGCTTGAGCCTCGACTCGAAGGCGACTGTTAAGATTGGCAATTATTATTCTCGTGGCGGTAAGACAAGAGGAGATAATCAGGCTGAGGATCATGATATGGGATGTACAGAAAAGTATATTCCTTGTGGTGTGGTCGATGAAGATAGTGGGCAATTCTACATTAGCTTTGGGAGCTCCTTTAAAACTAGTGACTTCATCGTCGATCCTCTGGAGCAGTGGTGGCAGCTTCTAAAACCCCAGGAGCAAGAAACTTGTGAGCTAATTCAACTTAAAGTTGACAATGGCCCTGAAAGTAGTGGACTGCGGACTCAGTTCCTCAAGCGTATGGTGGAGTTGGCTGACAGTCTGAGTAAACCAATTCAATTACTGTACTATCCCCCTTATCATAGCAAGTACAATCCCATCGAGCGCTGTTGGGGAGTTCTAGAGCAGCATTGGAATGGAGCCAAACTCATCGATGTGTCAACCATGTTGGCCTGGGCCGAGAGTATGACCAGGAAGGGGCTCAAACCGATTATTAATTTGAGCAACAAAAGTTACCAAAAAGGCATCTCTCTCTCCAAGAAAGCGATGAAGGCTATCGAGAAGCGACTGGAACGCAATCCTCTTTTACCGAAATGGGACATCCTTATTCGACCTGCCTAATCGGTATCTTTTTTTCCAGAAATCACCTAATTCCCCCCATTCGTCCAGTCTTCGCGGGATAATAAAGGCAAGCGAACTCCGAACTCACATTATTTGCATTATGATTCTTCACCCTCCTGAGAAAAACCCAAATATCCTCTGGGAGTAATCATCCATTCGGCATGATTACGGGTAGTAGTGTTGCCGATAATGACGGTGGTAAGCATATCTATCGGATGCTCAAGCATCTTTTCCAGGGTGGTTAAAATTACCTGTTCATCTTCCCGATATGCCCCATGAACGATCGCCACAGGGGTATCTGGTTGACGATGTTGGGAGAATATTGCTTGGGCAGTAACAATCTGTTGAGTGCGGGTTTGCGATCGCGGATTATAAAGAGCGGCAATAAAATCCCCACTAGCAGCTGCGGTAAGTCGTTTCTGGATCATCTCCCATGGGGTTAATAGATCGCTCAGACTAATAGCGCAAAAATCGTGCATTAAAGGCGCACCAACTCTAGAGGCTGCTGACTGTAGGGCAGAGATACCAGGAAATATCTGTACTCGGGGGGTTTGACCATTCCAGCCCATATTTTGTAATTCTTCTAATACCAATCCTGCCATGCCGTAAATGCCACAGTCTCCAGAAGAAACTATTGCCACCGTTAGACCCCACTGTGCCAGTTCGATAGCGCGTTTAGCCCGTTGTTGCTCTTGAGTAATGGGAGAGGACTCGAATATCTGACCTGGACGTTTCAAAGATTGAATTAGGTCGATATAAAGACGATAGCCAATCACTATATCAGCTTCAGCGATCGCCGTTTTGGCAGCAGGAGTAATTTGATTTAAGTTACCAGGACCAATGCCCACCAGATAGAGCTTACCTACCCGTCCAATATACTCTCGATCAGCTTGAGCGATCGCCACTGTCACCGCCCCTGATTGATTATTGGATTTAAAAATCTGTTTAGATACCAGGAGCTTTGATCCTGCCAAAATAGCAGCAGCCTCGGCAACGCTGGAAGTTCCTACTTCTTGTTTAACGACTTGTGAGGGAGTTGGTACGTCTACCTGATTTAATTGTTCAGCAGTAAAGGTTGTGAAGAATAAATTGCGTCGCTGACACACTTCGATAATTCCCTTTTCGTCGGCTTTTAAGTCTATACTGGCAATTCCAGCGATCGCGACCGTAGCCAGATGATAAGTCTGACAGGTTTCATCAATAGCTTTCTCGATTAACTCACTAGAAGTATCTCTCTCGCACCCGATGCCTACCCACAGAACTTTAGGATGCCACTGCACCTTGGGAAAATCCCTGTTAGTCACGATTTTTCTCTTGGTGGGACTAATCCAGATTCGGGCTTGGGGTTTAATCTCTGACTGCGGGGCGGAAAATCCAAAATAAAATGGATGTTGTGGCGGTAGATGTGATTGCCATAGAGTTGAACCAGCCTCCTGAATGACCTGAACCGTTTCTTGATTAGCAACTGCTGCCATTGCCCCTGTCCAATCTCCTTCACCTTTACGCCAGCCGTAAGTAAAACCCAGAATATCAATTGCAGGGAAAGATAAACCATGGGATGCCCCTGTAATGATCGCAGTTGCCCCAATTTGGTTAGCAATTAACTGTGCCAGCAGATCGGCTTTACCTTGGTGTCCACCACACAGACTGATAACGTAATCTCCTAGAGAATCTACAACTACTACCGCAGGATCTTGTGCCTTATTTTTGAGTAGAGGAGCAATTAAGCGCACGACTGCCCCAGTAGCCAGGCAAAACACAAAAGCCCGATTTTTGTCCCAGATCGAAGCAAGATGTTCCTTCAGAGAATTATCGTAGTGTAAAGAATTCCCCTGTTGTTCTACGGTCGAGGGTAACCATAGCTGAATGTGAGAATCTTGTACTAAGGTGGCGATCGCTTGTGTCGCTTGATGATGAGTGGCGATCGCAATAACTGGAGCAAACTGTTCAAAACAAGAATTGTTCAAGGTGCTGTGCTAATTAGAAGCTGGGGGACATCAACAATTTATCGCAAAATCTTGTATACAGCAGATTATTGTTTACAAGACTAAAAACTCTTAGTTATTAGCCAACGCACGGCAAATTTTAGATCATTTTAGATCTTAAGTCATCGATCACTTATTGTTTATGCGCTTCCAAATCAGTATGAACTGTTTTATATTCCTCATAATCTACCCCTAATAAGCCAGCAAAAGTACCAGTACCACGATAGATAAGGAGCAAAGCCTTCACGATCATCGATTTGCCCATTACTGAGGCGGGAATAAATCCTAAAATACCGATTAAAATTAAACCTAGTCCCTTAAACATTCTGACTAAACGAACTAGGAACGAGGGATATAACTCTTTTTCTACTAAACTATGAGTCCCCCAAGTCCGAAAACCTCGATTAAGAATCCACTTTAGATTAGTACGAGAAGCGGGAATCCATTCATAGACAATAGCTTCATCAGCCCAGAAAATTTTATATCCTGCTTTATTAAGACCTAAGAAAAAATGTGAATCTTCGCCTCCTGTGATGGCAAAACGATTATCAAACACAGGATCGTATTGACGAATAATATCACCTCTAATCATTACGTTATTGGTAAAAGCTACATGACGTCGTTCCCCAGTCTGATAGCGAGGAGTATTGAACAATCTTCCTCTCTCAATCCATTGAGGAACATCACTTTCTTGAAAACGAGGTATAACTGGACCTGTAACTACGTCAGCACCAAATTTTTGCTGTGCTAACAATAATTCCTCTAACCAAGATGCTTCAGGTGTTTCATCATCATCAATAATGGCAACGAAATCAGCTTCTTTATTGGCTAGGCTGACTGATTTGTTGCGAGCATAAGTAATTCCCCTTTGAGGCTGAACATCAGTTTTTAAAGACCAACGAAAATCCGAGAAGGACTGACAAACTTTTTCTGCTATGTGGTTGGTATCATTGTCTACTATTATGACCTCAATGTCAGGGCATTCTATCCTCTCAAAAGTTAAATTATTAATCGCTTTTAATAGCCGTTTTAAGCCTTCAGGACGCTTGAAAGTAATCACACAGATAGAAATGATCATATTTGTTTGAATTTTAGTAGCAGCAATAATCTTGCTAATATAAGCGGTTAATAACCTTTATAGTGAAATATAGTGAAATATAGTCAAATATAGTGAAATAAACTACGTCCAGATAGAAAACTGGAGTTTGAGGTAGTTCATTTTTTACCCTTTCCCCTTTAACCCAAAACAGTTATCTGAAAGATGCAGTAATCTGTTAACAGTCTCTTTATTTTTCCCAAATCTAACATTTTTCTGGTGAACTAATAGAAAACAATAGTTTAGCTTTAAATAGGAATCAAAAAAGTGCATATTGCCAGAGGATAGTATGGTATTGCTAAATAGCAGAATTAAAAATTATTGAGATGGAATCGAGATGGAATTTAACACCGTATTCAACGTCATTTTTATTACAGCGGGTATCGTTATATTAATTCCCTGCTCAGCATTTTTTCTAGAATGTTTGGCAGCTTTTATTTCACCCTCATCAAGTTTAAACATTGAAAATATTGAACGACCTAAAACTACAGTTTTAATTCCTGCTCACAATGAAGCAGGGCAAATTAAAGAAGTAATAGAAGTATTGCTGCCACAGCTAACAGAGCAAGACCAGGTAATTGTCATTGCTGATAACTGTCATGACAACACCGCAGAATTAGCTAAAGCCACAGGAGTCAAGGTTTTAGAACGAGAAAATTTAACTGATCGCGGAAAAGGATATGCTCTAGATTATGCTATACAGCAAATCAAGCACGATCCTCCAGAAGTCCTTGTGATTCTGGACGGAGACTGCATCTTAGAGCCTAACTCCATCAAGAACATTAGCTGTAAGGCGATCGCCACAGGTAGACCAATACAAGCTACTTACTTGATGGAACAACCAGAAAATCCTAGCCTCAAAGATAATATCTCCATGTTTTCGCTTAAAGTTAAAAATCTGGTGCGCTTATTAGGCTTAAATCGCTTGGGTTGGCATAGCTTATTGACAGGTTCAGGAATGGCATTTCCCTGGTCACTGATCAGTCAAGTCTCTTTGGCAGGAAGCAAAACTACTGATGATATGCAGCTAACAGTGGATCTGATTTTAGCAGGTTCAACTCCCGTATTTTGTGAGCAGGCTCTTGTTATGGGTCGTCTGATGAAAGATCAGGATGCTCAAAGCCAGCGATCGCGCTGGGAACATGGGCATTTGGAAATGATAGGAGTGGAAGTTCCTCGATTACTCAAAGCTTTTTTCACAACTGGAAGTTTCCCCGCTTTAGGACTGGCTTTAGATATTTTAATTCCTCCTTTGTCCCTTTTAGTGATGACTTGGTTTGTCACCATAGTAATTGTTTGGTTGGCTTCAATTTTCACTAGTGTTTCTATTGTCCCTGCCATTATTTTCAGTATTGCAGGATTTTTTTTACTTAGCGGTGTATTCTTAGCCTGGATCAAGTTTGGCAGAGCCGATTTACCTTTGAAAAACCTAATTGCTATTCCTGTTTATATTCTGGGTAAAATTCCCATCTATCTCAAGTTTTTGATTAAACCTCAAAGCAGATGGTTGAAAACTGAAAGAGATTTGCCTGATAATAATTAACTTCCTACTGTGCAAAAGTTGTCTGTTTGCCCCTCAACTAAGGACCTGACTTTTCCCGTTAAGTCTTAAAACGACCAAAGAATAGGGGTTTCAGCCCAGCCTTTGTTGTCAACAAGCTAAGTTTTATGACAATGAACAACGAGAAAATAGGACTTTGGGATAAAGGAATAGTCAGCGATCGCTCAACTAATAAGATAACGGGAAAAGTCAGAACTAAGGACAAATTTAACTTGATCCCTACGTACTCTACAGCAAAATTCTCTGAAAACAAAAAAGACAGACTAATGCAGTCTGTCTCAATAACGTATTTTAACGTTTCCGATATGTCAGTTATTTTTTATACACCGAAAGATTTACCACAACCACAGGTTTGAGCCGCATTAGGATTAGTAAACTCGAAGCCACCACCAATCATGGCATTACTGTAGTCTAAGACTAAACCATAAAGATACAAAAGACTTTTCGGATCGCAAACAATTTGAAACCCATCATAGTCAAATACTTCATCGTTATCGCCAATTTTCCCAGGTTCTTCAAAGTCCATCATGTAAGACATCCCTGAACAACCACCTTGGCGTACTCCTACTCGAAGACACAGTTCTTTTCCCTGCTGTTCTTGCAGCATTTTAATGTGTTTAAAAGCTGTTGGAGTTAGTTGGATTCCTCTTTCTATGGTTTTTGTAGCTTCTGTCATCTGTCTTAATAGCTCCTTTGAGATTGATGATAAATTAGCAAATGATCAGTAACTTTGTATAGTTGCCGAAAATTGTCTATGAAACTCATATATCTATATCTTCTATTATTTTAGATTCTTTTATTGCTCAAGACTAAAAGATGATAACAAATCGGTAATACAATCAATTTTAAGTGTAAGACGTTGAGAAAAAATATCTAGAGTTCTAAAACGAGAATTTGGTGGAGAAATAGAAAGTCAGGCGGCATAAATAAAAATTAGACAGCACTCAGCTTTCTAATTCTCCAGGTGAGAAATACTATTTAGTTACGCTTTCAACGCTTAAGGGAACTAAATCTCCATAGATCGTAAATCCTAGAAGCATGGGTTCATTCTCTTGGATTAACTTTCCAGTAAGCGCACAGCTTTCATCTTTACGAGCAGTCGCCTCAACTGTGGCACGAATATCGGAGCGAGCAAATTGAGGGCGATAGTCTCCAGATTTCTGGTGAACATAGTTCCAAAGAATATCTCTGATTAAAGCTTGATAACCTTGATTTCCAGATAACTCTTTAAGCTTGTCCTTAAGACTCCGCTCTAAGCGAATACTGGTAACTTCCATTTCAGTTGTTGATGTGCGAGTTAGGGTTCGCATTTTTTTTCCTCTAGATACTAGACATATACGGTACTATAAGTGTAGTATTAAAAACGCAGTTTGAAAACCCCTTTAGATAAATTTAATGTTATTTTTATCATTTTCTTCTCTGATTTCTAATATAGCGCGCACAAACAATTGTTTGTGGGTAGGAAATAAACATGAGTACTTGTTTGTTCCAGGAGAAAGTCATGCAGCATATTTATCAGAACTCCAACTTATAAAAGCTTGTAACCAAGAATATACCGATGATTACAGCCTAAGAATAGACGATGAAAAATTGCAGCCCAAACTAAATAGCGGGAAAAAAGACCCCGAATAGCCAGAGCAAAATAAGCTGTTAATTTAACAAAAGTTTACCAACCCCGCTAACAGACGTTTCAGTAGCGGGGTTTTTTGTTGTTCATTTTGAACAACTCTAACTCAGATCTTGCAGCAGTACAAAAAAACTAAATATTTTGAAGTTGGCAATCAATTTAATGCCCTTTTCCCCTTAACCTTTCCTCTTTACCCTCATGGCACAGATAAATTACATATTAGGTGCAAGATCTCAGTCTAAGGTGATTTGTGTCAATGCCAAAGCTGTGGAAATAGACAACAGTTAGTTATGGATTAGTCAATGATTATTCCCAAAATCGGAATCGATAGCAAGACCAATTTTATATTTTAGGAGCAAAGCATCTCATGCTTAAAATCACATATTTAGAAGACGAAATTTATTTAGAATATTTGCAAAAGTCCGTAGAAGCTTGGAAAAAAGAAAGAATACTAGTTAACTTGCGTGCCGCAGTAAGCGTATATACAGAATCTAGTACTGCCAGTTTAGTGCTTCCTGTTAATCTTTCCTGCCTTAGAGAGTTGGTGAATTTAGCCGAGAAAAAGCTAATCAGCATTATTCCTTGTGATGAAGAATACATTGAAGTTTCTTTTCCAGGTACCTGGATTTCACAAACTGAGGATAATGAATCAGGCATATTTGTCTGTGAGCTAGGTAATGAAAGCGAATATTTTCTGTATCAATTATGGCAGGAATCTCAAGTCGGGGATTCTGTTGTGAGTGAATAATTTAGGTGGCTGATCACAGAGTTGAGTAGGTTAGCCACCTGAGTTGAGCAACATTGTCAGTTAAAAATTTATCCTTAATTTTATTGCAAACAAAAGAAGTCTATTAATTCTGCTAAACTGACGTTTTCTTGTGTCGGCACTAGTGCTTCAATTTTTTTAATATTTTCTTGACTTAAATAAATAAAAACCTTGTCCCGTAAAGTCTGGCGAACTTGGGGAGGAAATCCAGAAATTTCCAACTCAAATCTAGCTTGTCTTTCATGAGCGAAACTAACCATGAAACGAGTCATAGCAAGTAGTCTAGTCTTAATTATATTGCCAGCAGAAAACCCAGAGCAATCCAGTGGCTCATATATTTGAGAATTGCGATTCATAATTAACTCTTGATAATTAGGGTTATCTTCTAAGAAAATCAAAATCCCATCTTGAAGATATTTTTCCACTCCGTCCATGCCCAAAGTTCCCAAATCTGCTAAAGCGATAATGCTACCGACGACAGATATTTTCGGTCGAGATTCATAAAGATACGGTTGATAAATTGAGTAGGCTGAAAATGTATAGTTTGCTTTGTTTGCTTGGGGGTCATTCCTACAAATTGTAGCAACGATCGCATCTTTAATAATTTGTTGATCGCGATCGCTAAAAAGAATTGCCGAATTGAGATTATAAGCTGTCAATTCCTGGTTCAGATTTTGAATATACCTGAGCAATTTGTTAGCAGTCTCAGTCTCACTAAGTCCTGTCAGACGTTTACGAGGCTGATCGACTAGGGTGGAAGAGTCGAATAACTGCACCATATCATGAGCTATGGCAGAAAGATTAACGAGGCTTTCTAATCGCTTTAATTCACCAGCAGCAATGTCTTGAGACAAAACAGGTCTAATTGCCTGAAAAATACTGCTAGCTCGGCGCTTTACGTCTAGAGCATGGTCAAGAGTATGGTAAAAAAGTTGTTTATCTTTGGTTTCTTGCTTAATCTCTGCTCGAACATAGCTTTCCACTAACTGAACTGTTTCGGCAAACGAACTTGGCTTTTGATCCCAGTAATTGTGTTTCACAAACAATTGCTTCTTCGTACAGTCGCTAAATTATTCAAACTATTAATAAAGATGCACAAGTAAGTCGGTTTGAAATAGTTGTGCATCTTAATATACTCGACTTTTAACAAGATGAGGGATAAATTAATTTATCCTTGCCATAGCTGTTCAATAATTGTTTCAGGCTTTATATCTCCCAGGTTGCTGGTATCAGATGGAATTACGATGCAGTTGTCTTTCTCTGGAGGAATGGTTTTGCTATCTTGACGAGTTGATAAGGCAAAAGTATAAATCCCTGTAGCTACGGCTAGCTGCATCGGAGTGCTATTGTTGCATAAAATTAAATTTGCCCCAGCGATTATAGCTGCCATTTTACCGACATCGGAAGGCGCGATCACCTTAAGATTACCATTCGCCGAAATCATCGCTGTTACCCATTCTTGATTATTGTCTGTCTGCAATAAGACAATTGACAATTTTGTTTGTCTTTGTTCAATATCTTCAATAATTTTTTTCCAACTAGGAATTGGGTAAGCACTAACTTCTGACCTATCCAATGGTTCATCACAGAGAATAATATAGCCACTATTATCAATTCCCAAACGCTGCTGTTCGGATTCTGCCCAGCTAATATCTTCCGTCGGTACATTAACAGTAATTGGGGGACAAGTTTTCTGAATACCTAATCCTGTCACTAAATCGTGATACATCTCAGCCGTATATTGCTCTGATTTGCGGATTACGGGGTTAGATAGATACATAGCAAAGTCATCTTGATAGCCTATTCTCGCTGGTATTCCATTGAGCCACAACAATAGTTTGATGCGCCAGGAGGTTTTGAGACTAATGAGGACATCATATTCGCGATCGCGTACCGTCCCCAGGAGGTTTAGATAATCAGCGAAGCTGTTGCGGTCTTGGAAATCAAACACTAAAACATCATCGACATTCTTGCAGACTCGATAAGCTTTTTTTGATTGGGGTTCAACTAAAACATCAATTGCAGCTTGGGGATACTGCTGTTTAATGGTTTCCAGAGTCGGAAAAAAGAGGAGTTGATTGCCAATTTCGCCAGGAATGAGGGCTAGTATACGCATTCTATAAAGAAGATATAGTCCTTAATTTTATCTGTGGTCAATTTTAGTAGATGATAGAGCTAAAGCGGATTATTTTTAGGAAAATATCATTAAATGCACTTATTGATTCCAGCAGCAGGTATGGGTCGTCGCATGGGCAGCGGTCGCAATAAGCTCTTATTAAAACTGCTGGAAAAGCCTCTGTTAGCTTGGAGTTTGTTAGCTGTGGAAAATTCTTTAACCATAGAATGGATTGGCATTATGGGACAACCTGGGGATTTTGCCGACTTCCAAGATATTCTAAGTCAATTAGATTTAACTAAACCAGTCAAGTTAATTATTGGCGGTGATACCCGCCAGGAATCTGTGTATAATGGCTTACAGTCTTTACCTGAAAGTGCCACTCAAGTTTTGATTCACGATGGGGCAAGGTGTTTGGCTACTCCTGAATTATTTGACCGTTGCAGTGAGGCATTAAACACCTGTAGAGGTTTAATTGCTGCTGTCCCTGTAAAAGACACAATCAAGGTAGTGAATCATCAAGGAATCATTTCCGATACTCCTAATCGCAGTAATCTCTGGGCTGCCCAGACTCCTCAAGGATTTGATCTGGAATTGTTAAAACATTGTCATGCTCAAGGTAAAGAATTAGGTTGGCAAGTAACCGACGATGCAGCCTTATTTGAAAAATGTAAGCTTCCCGTCAAAATTGTTCAAGGAGAAGAAACTAACTTGAAAGTTACTACTCCTGTGGATCTGGCGATCGCTGAATTTATTCTCCGTCAGAGATTAGCATCTCCATAGGTAAATATCAACACTTTTAAATACTTGAGTCAGGAAATCAGTATTGAAGCTTGATTGTTGTTCCCTATTTGCTTACGATACTATAGCCAGAGTGTGGCTATATAAATAATTAACTAGCAATATAGTCAAGTTTAGTTAGGAAAGATTTATGAAAATTTTAGTAGTAGAAGATGACGAGCGCATTAGTGATGCGGTAGTGGAATACCTAAACGATCTACATTACGCTGTGGAGGCGGTTTACGATGGACAAAGTGCCTGGGATTTACTGGATGTATTTACTTACGATCTAGTGCTACTGGATGTCATGTTGCCCGAAATGGATGGAATTACCCTCTGCCAGAAGCTGCGCAAAAAAGGCTTTGATATTCCCATCCTCATGCTGACTGCTAAAGACACTCTGGAAAATAAAATTGACGGTTTAGATGCTGGTGCCGATGATTACCTGGTTAAGCCTTTTGAACTAGATGAATTATCGGCTCGAATTCGTGCTTTATTGCGTCGAGGAGCAAGCAGTTTGCCACCTGTCTTAACTTGGGAACACTTGCGTTTAGATCCTAGTAGTTGTGAAGTGTTTTATCACGATACACTGTTGCCTTTAAGTCCCAAGGAATACAAACTTCTGGAATTTTTCCTGCGTAATGGTCGTCGCGTATTTAGTCGCGCTCAAATTTTGGAACATCTTTGGTCTTTTGAACAAGTCCCAGAAGAAGCTACCGTCAAAGCTCACATCAGAGGGTTAAGGCAAAAACTAGAGGCTGCAGGTGCGCCCCACGATCTAATTGAGACTGTTTATGGTTTAGGATATCGTCTGAAAGAAGAACCGCAGCAGGTCAAATAACTAGGTTAAATTATAATGCATCAAAGTTTGCGATCGCGCTTGCTGCTCTACTATCTCATAGTTATGGCAGCTATTTTAGGTATTTTCGGTTCAGGGGTTTATGTTGTTTTTCGGCGTAATTTATACAAACAGCTTGATAAAAAGTTAGTCACCCTGGCTCAATCTGCTACTCCCTCTTTTGCAGCCGTACGCGATCGCGGTAGTAAATATCTCAATCAAGTGGAGGAAGTTCCTTGGCGAGATATTTTTAATCGAGATCAGCAAAGTTTGGAATGGTTTGATGAAAAAGGGCAATTACTTGGTCGCAAGGGGTTAATTAAGCTGAGTGTTGCACCAAAAGTAGGTACAACCTTTATTCAGAATCCAGATACAGAGGAAGTATTTCGGACTCATACTCTGTCTATGTTTATCCGTAAAAATGGCGAGGCTGGTCCCCCTACCTTGGTTGGTTTTATTAGAGCCACTCAATCTAGCGAGGAAATAGAAGCAGCAGAGGAAGAACTATTTTGGATCTTTGTCATTGGTGGCATGCTGACCCTGATTTTAATTGGTTTAGGTGGTTTCTGGCTGACTAAAAAAGCAATTGAACCGATTGAAGCAAGTTTTCTCCAGTTGAAGCAGTTTACTGCCGATGCTTCCCATGAATTACGTAGTCCTCTCACGGCGATTAAAGCCTCGGTGGATATCATGCGTACCCATCCAGAGCGAGTTCATCCCAAAGATGTTAAAAAACTAGAGGCGATCGCTGGTGCTACTGTACAGATGAATGAGATGTTGGGGGATCTGTTGTTTCTAGCTCGTGCCGATGCGGATTCAGATTTACCTGTAAACGAGCGTAAATTAACTCCACTATTACTCAATCAAATTCTTCAAAATTGTTTTGTCCTCCTCGAACCCTTGGCAAACGATAAAAAAATTGTCTTCCAGTCTAAATTTAGAGATGAGATTAAAGTATTGGGAGATATGCCTCAACTTGCTCGGCTTTTCTCTAATTTGCTAGAAAATGCTTTGCAGTATACCCCTGATGAAGGTCGAGTTAGCTTAGATCTATATCGGCAAAATCGTTTTGCCGTAATCAGCGTTCGTGATACGGGTATTGGCATTGCTCCAGATCAAGTTTCTAAAGTTTTTGACCGTTTTTGGCGAGCTGATAAAGCGAGAACTCGCAGAGAAGGTGGAACTGGTTTGGGGTTAGCTATCTCTGCGGCGATCGTCAAACGCCATGGAGGCAAAATTTCTGTCACCAGCGAGCTTAATATCGGCACTTGCTTTTTAGTGCGTATTCCCATCGTCGACAATCGAAGATCGCCCATTACTAAAGGAGTAAAGCCAAAGTAGAGGAAGCGAGACAAGTTACACAATAAATAACTTTGAAAAGCGATTTAGCGGGATCTTGAAGGTTTATTTCTTAGGGCGACTGCATCTAGAAAGCGATCGCCTGAATTCTATTTGGACGTTTACAATCCTTCTAAGGGAACTTCTAAAAATCTGGCTAACTCTGCTCCCTGATTTTCTAAAGTAGAAAGAGCGATAGGTTCACCAACACGGGTTAAAGGAATATCTCTTCTTTTCTTGGAACGTAGATATAAGGACCGTTTAGGGCTTAGTCCTTCTCTTATTTCGGCTCTGATGGATTGAACTTCCCTCAGGGGAATTTCAACTTCTACCCGTCGATTTTTGCCAGGATAGCCCTGACGAGAAATTACTACCTTGCCAGTTGACTTATCGAATTCGTTGTAGCCTCCGCCGACATTCCAGAATAGTAGCAGCCATAGATATGTTGCTAGAAGCGATCCCGCCACACCATAAAAAGTTAGGGCAACTCCCTGAGGAATAAACTGTAATTCACTAGTGTTCGAAACGATTAATAAATTGGTCTTTAGATAGCTAGATAAACCAGCTAGCAAGAATCCTATTCCTCCCATCGTCACTATGATTGCCCATAAGAGATTACTTAATCTGCGAGAGCCAAGAATGTCTTGTCTCAAAATCTGTTGCTTCGTCTGATTGGTTGTCATCACGATTGTCTTAAATTTGATTAATATCTTTTGGTACTTAAAGAGGATTTTGCTCTACGACTCTATTTTCTCATTCAGTTGATTCAGTAAAAACTTAATCAATGTAAAGATTTGCCATGATCTGGACGAAACTTGTTCTCTGGTTTGCCATAAACTATGGTTATGTCGTTTTGTAAAAATTTTGCTAATAATTATTTAAGGGTTTCTGCTAGCTTAAGTCGATCTGGACTTTAGTCTTAAAGCTACCTTGGGTCGCGTATTGGTAATGTTTTCATGTTATTTTAAGATAGTTAGTTTAATGGGGTGAAGAAATTTATTCTGTAACGGTATCTTAAGCACAATTTCATCTGATGACAGGAAAAATTATCTGGCAATCTGGTAAAGTTTTATAAAACTTGGTATTTCTCAACAATATTTGAGATAGTTACCTAAGACATGATAGAAAAGTACATTTTGACAAATCTTGCAGCCTAACATTATCTAAAGCAAGAGGATTAAAAAATATGACAATAGCAGTAGGACGCGCCCCAGCTAAGCGTGGCATCTTTGATGCCGTCGATGACTGGCTCAAGCGCGATCGTTTCGTATTCGTAGGATGGTCTGGTATCCTGCTCTTTCCCTGTGCCTACATGGCAATTGGGGGTTGGCTTACCTGCACCACTTTTGTAACATCTTGGTACACCCATGGTCTAGCAAGTTCTTACCTGGAAGGATGTAACTTCCTAACCGTAGCCGCTTCCACTCCCGCAGATAGCATGGGTCACTCCCTGTTGTTTCTCTGGGGTCCAGAAGCTGGTTGGAGTTTCACTCGCTGGTGTCAAATCGGTGGTTTGTGGGCTTTTATTGCTCTACATGGTGCCTTTGCCCTAATCGGCTTTATGCTCCGTCAGTTTGAGATTTCTCGTCTTGTGGGGATTCGTCCTTACAATGCGATCGCTTTCTCCGCACCAATCGCTGTATTTGTCTCCGTCTTCTTACTTTATCCTTTAGGACAATCAAGCTGGTTCTTTGCACCTAGTTTAGGAGTAGCGGGCATCTTCCGTTTCATCCTGTTTGTTCAAGGATTCCATAACTTCACTCTCAATCCTTTCCACATGATGGGAGTAGCGGGGGTACTCGGTGGAGCATTGCTCTGTGCAATTCACGGAGCAACGGTAGAAAACACCCTGTTTGATGATGGCGGACAAGCCAACACTTTCCGAGCGTTTGAACCCACCCAAGCAGAAGAAACCTACAGTATGGTGACAGCCAACCGATTCTGGTCACAGATTTTCGGCATTGCTTTCTCCAATAAACGATGGTTGCACTTCTTCATGCTGTTTGTACCTGTAACAGGACTATGGATGGCAAGCATTGGGATTATCGGCATTGCCTTGAACTTACGTGCCTACGATTTCGTATCACAAGAGTTAAGAGCAGCAGAAGATCCTGAGTTTGAAACTTTCTACACTAAAAACATCTTGCTCAATGAAGGTCTAAGAGCATGGATGGCGACCCAAGACCAACCACATCAAAACTTTGAATTCCCAGAGGAGGTTCTACCACGTGGTAACGCTCTCTAATCCTGCCATTGGAGCAGGTCGCGACCAAAACTCAACAGGCTTTGCCTGGTGGGCTGGTAACGCTCGTTTAATCAATCTTTCAGGAAAGCTATTGGGCGCACACGTTGCCCATGCTGGACTGATCGTATTCTGGACTGGTGCAATGACTATCTTTGAAGTTGCCCACTATGTTCCTGAGAAGCCCATGTACGAACAGGGGGTGATCTTAATTCCTCACTTAGCGACTCTAGGTTGGGGCGTAGGACCTGGTGGAGAAGTTATTAGTACCTATCCCTACTTTGTAATTGGTGTTTTACACCTTATTTCTTCTGCTGTCCTTGGTTTGGGTGGTATCTACCACGCCCTTCGTGGACCAGAAAAACTAGAAGATTACTCCAACTTCTTCAGTCAAGACTGGAAAGACAAAAACCAAATGACCAACATCATTGGTTACCATCTAATTTTATTGGGTTGCGGTGCATTGCTTTTGGTATTTAAAGCGATGTTCTTTGGTGGAGTATATGACTCCTGGGCTCCTGGTGGAGGAGATGTGCGGATTATTACCAATCCCACTCTTAACCCAGCCACAATCTTTGGCTATCTAACCGCTGCACCCTTTGGTGGAGAAGGTTGGATCATTGGTGTGAGCAACATGGAAGACATTATCGGTGGTCATATTTGGATCGGTTTGATCTGTATTTCTGGTGGTATATTCCATATTTTGACTAAACCCTTTGGTTGGGCACGTCGTGCTTTAATTTGGAATGGTGAAGCTTACCTTTCCTATAGTATCGGTGCCGTGTCTTTAATGTCCTTCATCGCTTCTTGTTATATTTGGTTCAATAACACTGCTTATCCTAGTGAGTTTTATGGTCCTACCAACGCAGAAGCTTCTCAAGCACAATCTTTTACTTTCCTAGCTCGTGACCAACAAATGGGTGCGAACATTGGTTCTTCTCAAGGTCCCACAGGTCTTGGTAAATATTTAATGCGCTCTCCTACTGGTGAAATCATTTTGGGTGGAGAAACCATGCGCTTCTGGGATTTTCGTGGTCCTTGGTTAGAGCCAATGCGTGGTCCTAACGGTATCGACCTCGACAAAATCAGAAATGACATTCAGCCTTGGCAACTACGTCGTGCTGCTGAGTATATGACTCATGCTCCTAATGCCTCAATCAACTCTGTTGGTGGTATTATCACTGAGTCTAACTCTTTCAACTTCGTAAACATTCGTCAGTGGTTGGCTGCATTCCAGTTCATTCTTGCTTTCTTCTTCCTTGTTGGTCACTTGTGGCATGCTGGTCGTGCTAGAGCTGCCGCTGGCGGATTTGAAAAAGGTATCGAACGGGAAACTGAACCAACATTATTTATGCCTGATTTGGACTAATTGACTGTATAAGTTATTAGTTTAATCACAGTTTAGTATGTGAATAAGCCTCTGCTATTTGGCGGAGGCTTGTTTTTTGCCATTTTAGTTCTTAAATTGCCGAATATTTCTTTACTAGAATGAGGTATGAGAGATGAGGAATGAAAAGCCAATATCAAATAAATATATTTAAAAATGCCAGATTTAGAGAAAATTGCTAACCAATTAGAAAGTACTAATTCTAAGGATCGTTTGCTGGCTTTAACATCTTTGAGAGAAGTTTCTCCAGAGGATGCAGTGCCACTGATCAAAAAAGTCTTGAATGATGAAATACTTCCTGTACGTTCAATGGCGGTATTTGCCTTAGGACTAAAACCTACAGCAGAATGTTTCCCACTGTTGACCGATTTATTGGAGAATGATCCAGATTATGGTATTCGAGCTGATGCAGCTGGAGCTTTAGGTTACCTGAATGACATACGTGCTTTTGAACACTTAGTTCGTGCATTTTACGAAGACACAAACTGGCTCGTCAGGTTTAGTGCTGCGGTATCTTTAGGTAACTTACAGGATATTAGAGCCAAAGAGTTGCTCATGGAAGCTCTTGATAGTGATGAGGTTATTCTACAGCAAGCTGCGATCGCAGCATTAGGAGAAATTAAAGCCACAGAAGCAGTAGATAAAATACTTACCTTTGCGAGTTCCGAAGACTGGTTAATTCGCCAAAGAATTGCCGAAGCTTTAGGTAATTTAGAGACGGAGAAAAGCATTTCTGCACTGAGGTTTTTGGCAAAAGATATGCATTCTCAAGTAAAAGAGGCAGCTCTAATATCCTTACAGCGTTTAGGAAAAAGTTAAACTAATAAACTAGGAATTGCCGAGGGCTTTTTTATTAAGGTCACGATATAAACGAGCAATATAAATTATGGCGATCGCACTCAAAAAGCAGAGTCCAATACCCGTAAATATTGTCCACTTTTCACCCATCAAGCTCCAGATATGAATCAGTAATAATACCATTGCCACATAAGTAAAATTATGGAGTTTTTTCCAGTTTTTCTTAAGTTTTTTAATACTAAAATTATTAGAGGTCAGCGCCAAAACGGTAAATATAGCAAAGGAAAATGTACCTGTATAATATACTGAATAAGTGTTGAGATCGAGTAAGTTTATATTTAAATGGGACACTGTGATAGCAGAATGAATACTAGCAAAGAAGAAGCTTAATAACCCAGTATTACGTCTATTTTTTGCCAGAAATCTCACTAGGCTATTTTTTTTGAAATGGGGAAAAACCTTATTCAAGTTGCTGGGCAATAAAGTTGTAATATATGTAATTAAAGCTATAAATCCTGATATAGAAATTAGTGACATAAAATTAATTTTCTTTTTCGCTTAATTCAAATCCAGACTAACACCGTATAATCACGGATTTAGAATTTAAAGTAATTTTGCGTAGATAATTTACCAGTTTTTCATATTTATTTTGAGAGTACGTGAAAATGAAGCCTATACGTTGCTAATCACAACTATATAGACAATTAAATGTTAATAAATCAACAATCTTTTTTAAACAAACTATTAACGCTATCAACGATTGAGAAAGAAGCATAAACTAAATCTGCTAGCAAAAAAAAAGATAGCTTAGTTAAAATAATAGGTAATTCCAACACCTAAAAAGTTATGAATTACAGAATTTGTAGCTTTGTCGAACTGACGTTGAGATAGAAGATAGCCAGGTATTGTATTTGAAGTAATAGCCCTCTATTTCCAGCTCGGCAATATGTTTTTGAGTCCAATAAAATTAGCAAACTTTTGTTCAAAAAACTCAACAAACAGCTTTATTTTTAGATTGAGATGTCGATTTGCGGGATAGAGTAAACAAAGGTCGAGAGCTGGAGGATGATAGTCCGCCAAAATTTGTACTAGGCTACCCGAATTAATTTCCTTCCAAACGATAAAAGTAGGCAGTAAAGCTATGCCTAAATTATTTACTGTGGCATCTCGCAAAACTTCACCGTTGTTGGAACAAAGCACACCTTTAACTGTCACTGAATATTCATTATCGCCGTTACTCAATTGCCACTGATTACCCGTAACTATTTGCCCATAATGTAGACAAGAGTGATCCTTTAATTCCAGCGGACGATGGGGAATATCATGCTGAGATAAATAGTCTGGGGAGACACAAATAAGCTGATGAACAGGTGAAACTGTTTGACATACCAAATTAGGAGACTCCACTGTTCGAGCAATTCTAATTGTCAGATCGTAACCCTCGGCAATGGGATCGATAAAGCGATCGTCTAAGGTTAGCTGCACCTGTAACTCTGGATATCGAGCAGTAAACTCAGCGATCGCCTGTCCCAAATACAAAGTACCAAAAGACATGGGTGCGTTGATTCTCAACATTCCTTTGGGAGTGCTTTGTAGTTCTGATACTGTATTTTCTGCTGCTTCTACTTCCGCCAAGATGTTCAGACATCGTTCGTAAAAAGCAAGTCCCGTAGGTGTAGGGTTGACCTTACGAGTACTTCGTTGCAAAAGCTGTACCTTTAATTCCGATTCGAGATTAATTACTAACTTATTAACCGTCGAGCGCGAAACTCCCATTTTGCGGGCAGCTGCGGCAAATCCTCCTGACTGCACCACCTGAGCAAAGGCTTGCATACTGGCAAATTTATCCATAGATTGTAGATTTTTTCAATACAATGTGTCAATTAAACATCATATTGTCTTTTATATTAATCTAATTCATAATAAATATATCGAAATAAAACAAGAAAAAGGAGGTAAAATCAAGTGATTACTGTTCGTCATAGAAATGAAAGAGGTAGCGCTAACTTTGGATGGCTAGATAGTAGACATACCTTTTCTTTCGGTAATTATCAAGATCCCCAACAGATGGGTTTTTCTAGTCTACGGGTAATCAATGAAGATAAGGTGATACCCGCTAAAGGTTTTGGCACTCACGGACATCAAGATATGGAAATCATTTCTTATGTTCTTTCAGGGGAATTAGAACATCGCGACAGTATGGGGAATGGTTCAGTAATTCATCCAGGGGATATCCAAAGAATGTCTGCTGGTAAGGGAGTAAGACATAGTGAGTTTAACGCTTCTGATAGGAATCCAGTTCATTTCTTGCAGATTTGGATTATCCCAGAGCAAAGAGGTTTAGAGCCTAGCTATGAAGAGAAAAACTTTAATCAAGCAGCAAGGCAGGGTAAATTAGCCCTGGTAGGTTCACGAGATGGACGAGATAATTCCATAACCATCAACCAAGACGTAAATCTTTATCTTGGTTCACTAAATCGTAGCGATCGCCTAACCCATAAAATTAACGACAATCGCGCTGTATGGCTTCAGATTACTAAAGGCGAAGTCCAACTCAACCATCAATTATTACAGGCTGGAGATGGTGCTGCAATAACTAATGAAACCGAGATTGCGATCGCAGGAAACAGTGAGGAGAGCGAAATTTTACTGTTCGATTTGGCAAAGTAGCAATTGACAAAGAACAATTTTGACCTCCAGCCCCCGGGTGAACGAAAAAAGGTGTGGCAATTAAACAATAGAGAAGCTTTGAGTAACGAGTAACGAGTAACGAGTAACGAGTAACGAGTAACGAGTAAATACTTATTACTCATTACTTATTACTCATTACTTAAACAACGCGAAAATTAATTGTTGCCACCGTAAATTTCGCTCACCCCCAGCCTCCTAGCTTCTAAAATTTGAAACACCCAAATCGTGTGCAGTCAAAAGTAGTCGGTGATTCTCCAGGGCGATCGCATTGTAGTTAAATTCAACAACTGATCTTAATTAGCAGGATAACAAACACCTACGCCACCAAGACCACAGTAACCGTTAGGCACTTTACTTAGATATTGTTGATGATAGTCTTCAGCGTAGTAAAAATCTGAAGTATCAATGATTTCAGTAGTGATGGGGTCATAACCCGCTTTGCTTAATTCCTGCTGGTAAGCTTTTAAAGAGGCTTCTGCTAACTGTTTTTGCTCTGGGGTATAGGCATAAATTCCAGAGCGATATTGAGTACCGCGATCATTGCCTTGGCGCATTCCTTGGGTAGGATTGTGGCTTTCCCAAAATACTTTCAACAGTTCTTCATAGCTAATTTTATCTGGATCATAGACAACTAAAACCACTTCGTTGTGTCCCGTCATTCCCGAACAGACTTCTTGATAAGTAGGATTGGGAGTATGTCCTGCTGTGTAGCCAACTGCTGTTGTATATACTCCTGGTTGCTGCCAAAATTTTCTTTCTGCGCCCCAAAAACAACCCAACCCAAATACTGCTTGTTCCATATTTTCAGGGAAAGGTGGTTTAAGGGGATTACCATTCACATGATGCTTTTCTGGCACTGGCATAACTTGGCTGCGTCCTGGTAATGCTTCTTGAGAGGAAGGAATTGTGGCTGGTTTGCCTAAACCGAATAGTCCCATAAAAGTTATTATTGTGTCTTTATTAATTTTTTCACGTTATTCTCATCATAAAAGAATCGAGAAACTTTGAAATTCGGCTAACCCTACTTTATCTCTGTGAGAGGGAAGACCAACACTTACCGCTCGCGGAAGCGATGGGACATATCACCTTTTAGATATTATGGCAGAATCAAATCAATTCAGTAAACCACCAAATTTCCAAATAGAACTTGCTAAAGAGCGTAACCGTATTGCTGTAGAGCGCACGCTTTTATCCTGGATTCGGACAAGTGTTTCCTTAATTGGGAACAGTAGCCTTGCTAAGTATTATCACGAGTATATTTGTGGTGGTGTCTTAAAAATAACGATGCTTAGGGAGATTCGGCTCTGAGCTTCTCCAGATAAAGCTTGCATGAGTTTTAAATAGATGATTATAAATAATGCAGCTTAAAGCTAATTTACATCAAGCCTATTAAATTAGAGCAAATTGCTCTCCAGTGATAGTATCGGCACTAGAACTATTGGTAATATCAATGTCATCTAAAGTTACCTGCTGACCAAAAATATCAGTAACCAGCAAATCCTGTAACCCATAGAGAGGATAGTTACCTTCCATAACGAAGCGATTATCCGACTCGCGATTTAGTTCGATTAAATCACCGTCATCTTCAATTAATTCAACACTTTCAATTGGATAACGATGATTATTTAGCCTCGTCGCTGCATAGTAAGGATTAGTCCCCGTAATGGTTTCGACAACAATACCTTGACCGATACTGTAACCATAGGCTGTTACATAGTCATCAACGGGTCCAATTAATTGATATTCAATATTCACCGTTCCATCAATGGGATCTGCTACCTTGGCAAAGGCTTCGGCACTCATATCTATTCCATCTGCCCGTTCAACCAAATGGTCTACTACCTGAACAATAATTGGCGCAGCACCTTCTCTTTGTTTAGGTCCAGATACTTTGATAAAAGCACCGCTGGCTTGTGAACCATTCCACTGAATATTGTTGATTGCCACAATTTTGTGTAGCTCGTTTTGACTTGGCACATCAAAACCTGAAGCTCCGATGCCACCAGCAGGATTGGCTGCATCATAATACGTGGCTCTTCCTTGATACACCTGATTTAGCTCTAATTCTGGTGCTAGATCTGGGTTCTGGTAAGTATAAATGGTCTTGTAAATACTGGGGCTATCAAAAATGAAGCCGTCTAGTTCAAAGTTTTGTGGTTCTGAGGTTACAGAGTCATTACCTGTGAATCCAAAGGCTAAAGTTTCCCCTGCTGGAATTTCTCGATTCCAGGCTGCATTAGTAATTACATAGCTCCCGTTCTGATTTTGCTCAATCTCAGCATCCCAAATATTATTAATTTCATTGGCAAAGTCAAACTCTAGATTCCAGGTATCAATATTGCTGCCACTATTGTTGGTAATAGATATTGAACCTTGAAAACCATCACCCCAATCGCTGATCAAAGTAAAGTCTACATCGACAGGCAAATCATTTTGTGGTGTAGTAGCTAGCTCAGTCTGAACGGGAAATGTTGCTGAAATCTCTTGATTAACTTGAGACAGATCGGAATAATCATTAGAAAATTCTAAGCTATTCCCAACTTTAATTTCTTGTGGTCGTAGAGTTGAGCCATACATCTTGGGAGCATTAAAGGTAATTGATGTGCTTTGTTGAGAATCAAGATTTTGATTATAGTCTGGTGCTTTGAGGAGATATCGATTTCCTTCTTGCTTCGCTATTTCTGCCCCCCATAATTGCTCTGGATCGATTTCATAAGGAGATATAAATTCAATTGTCCATTTCGTTATGTCATCCCCTGCGTTGATTAGATCTAATCTGGCAGTAAATTCTTTGTCCCATTCCGTTTCAACTTCAAAATTTGTTTTTATCTGATAGGGAAATAATTGTGCTGCGTTTGACTGGCTTTCTTCCATTACAGTCGGCATAACTTCATTACCTAATTTCGATGGATTTTCGGCAACAGGAGTCACAATACTTTCTGTAGCTAACCTGATGTTTTGAGGTGTAAGAATTTCGCCATCTATCTTATTGGCATTAAAAATAATGGAAGTGCCTTGGTTGGCATTGATGGTTTGGTTGTAGTCTACTGGCTTAAGAGTATAGCGATCGCCTTGACGACTCACAATTTCTGCGCCCCAGATCTGCTCTGGATAGATCTCCAACTGAGATTCAAATTCGACTGTCCACTCGGTTAAATTTTCTCCCGTATTTATCAGCTCGATTATTCCCGTAAATCCTTTGTCCCACTCAGTTTTAACTAAAAAGCTCGTTTGTACTAAATCGCTAGTTAAAAATTCCACTGATTAATCCCCTGTCGTCCTTCATCAAAAAAGCAAATACTCAAGTATTACTTAATACTCTCTTTATAATTGAAAGAAGCCAGTGACCTCAATCGAGGAAAGATTGTGATCTCAATATAAAAGTAATGTTATAAATTACAAAAAACCAATAGTTATTTCCACTTAAGAATCAAGTCAATTGATAATCCAAAAACTTAAATCTCACCTTCCGCACGTCAAAATGTAGCACCAAAAGATTACCCATATTTCTTGAAAAGCGCGATCGCCAATATATCGTCCTGCGATCGCCTGTAGTTCAATCTTAATTGGAGTTAATTTACGCTGCAATACTAACTTTGCTAAATCTCTTTTAATTAGTTCCCTTGAAGAACTATCTTGATAATATCTTCAAAGTTGATGTTCAGGGTGATACTCGTATTGAAATCCGTTTTGTTCCTCCTGGTCAATCAGAATAAGATCAAGTTTGTTACTGTCAAAGACTTTAATCCTCATCCAAGGGTAAACCAAACCGAACTCTACCTCTGGCAAAATAACGACCAAACTGCATCTGATATACTTCATCCTCTTCCTGAGTTTCCACTTCTAAGTCAGAACGAGGATAGCTAACACATAGCAAAGCATAACCTTGGTCTTTTAGCTTGGGAGATAGTCCCATTGCTTGTGGTTGAGCAAGTTCTCCAGAAATAATCTTGACGGCACAGCTTGTACAAGCACCATTACGGCACAAAAAAGGCAATTTAGCACCTTGCTGTTCAGCAGTTTGCAGAATGTATTGATCTTCAGGAACTTCGATGATGTGCCATTTGCCCGTAGCGCGATCGCGCACTTTAACAGTATGAATTTTAGTCATTTAATCGAGATATTTGCTGCTTAAATGTTGTTTAAATTGCTTATTTTGTTAGTCTACAGCAAAAAAAGAAGCGTCTAATTTTGACAGCAACAGCTAACCATGTATAATTATAATTCGGTACGTCTTCTGGAGAGGTGGCCGAGTGGTCGAAGGCGCAGCACTGGAAATGCTGTAACGGGGTGACTTGTTCGAGGGTTCGAATCCCTCCCTCTCCGCTACAAGCTACAGCTTGCCCTTAAATCAAAACCATGGAACTAAATACAGAAATTAAAGGACAAGGATATCCCATCTTATGTCTGCACGGTCATCCTGGTTGCACTGCCAGTATGTCTGTATTTACTAATTATTTGTCTCAACAGTACCAAACCATTACTCCAGATCTGCGTGGCTATGGCAAGAGTCGTTACAAGGACACTTTTGTGATGCAGGATCATTTAACGGATATCACTGCCTTATTAGATAAACATCAGATAGAGCAATGTTTGGTATTAGGTTGGTCTTTAGGGGGTATTATCGCTATGGAATTAGCTCTGAAGCAGCTTAAAAGATTTAGCGGCATGATTTTAATCGCTACCGCAGCTCACCCCCTTAGTAGTCATCCTCAAGAAACTTGGCAGGATCTTTTATTTACGGCTATTGGCGGTATGTTGAATTATGTAAAACCAGCTTGGCAATGGAATATAGATACTTTCGGTAAGCGATCGCTTTTTCGCTACCTCATCAACAACCATCAACCAGAGTCTTATAGGTATCTGGCAAAAGAAGGAGTCCCCGCTTATCTTCAGACTTCTAAGGTAGCCAATGTAGCCTTAGTTACAGCAATTAGACAGGGTTACAATCGCTTAGAGGATTTACATCAGATCGATATTCCCTGCTTGATGTTATCGGGAGAATGCGATCGCCATATTACTGCCTATGCCAGTCAAAAAACAGCTCAATATCTCAAAAATTGTGAATATAAGAATTATCCCCAGGTTGCCCATCTATTTCCTTGGGAAATTCCCGATCAAGTTTTGACGGATATTCAACAGTGGTTATATCGTTTTACTTTTTAGTTGAGACATATAAGATTGGGAGATAGGAGAGACAGTAACATCCCCTGTCTAAATGTTGATTATTTTACTCTGAACTCCGAACTCTCCCCATTCGTCCCGTCTTCGCGGGATAATAAGGACAAGCGAACTCCGAACTTTTTTAAAAATTTCTCTCGATTTAATCTAGTCCAGTCGTGGTACAACAATAAAGTTCTCTAAAATTCTCTATTGATAAAGAATGAACGCCATGACTAATCTTGACTACAGTGCCATAGCAGAACTTTCCCTATCAGGAGAATTGATCGATCGCTCTACGGCTACAGGTATTTTAAATGCCACTGATGTGGTATTGCTGGAACAGTTAGCAGCAGCCTATAAAGTACGTCATCATTATTGGTCAAATCGCGTCAGGCTTCACTTTTTACTCAATGCTCAAAGTGGTTTATGTCCCGAAGATTGTAATTATTGTTCTCAGTCTAAAATCTCGACTGCGGAGATTGAGAAGTATCCTCTAATTGCCCAATCAAAGATTGTGGAAGCAGCAGATCGGGCAGCTAGTTTACAGGCAGGTACTTTCTGCATGGCAATTTCAGGGCGCTCTCCTTCTGAATCAGTCTTTAATAGTGTTTTAGAGGCTTTTCAAGCTGTTAAAAGCAAACACGATCTAAAAATCTGTGCCTGTTTAGGTTTACTAAGTGAAGCTCAAACCCAACGTCTAGCAAAGGCAGGAGTCGATCGGGTTAACCACAATTTAAATACTTCTGAAAACCATCACGAAAATATTTGTAGCACCCATACTTTCCGCGATCGCGTGGCAACAATTAAAAACGTGCAGAAAGCTGGCATTACTACCTGTTCTGGCGGTATTCTGGGGATGAATGAAAGTGATGAGGATATCATTGATTTGGCTTATTCCCTCCGAGAATTAGATGTTACCAGCGTGCCAATTAACTTTCTCATTCCTATTGAAGGAACTCCTTTAGCCGAGATTAATCAGCTTAATCCTCGTCGTTGCTTAAAGATTCTCAATTTGTTTCGCTTTATCTTACCTAAACAGGAAATTAGAATTGCAGGGGGCAGAGAAGTTCATTTGCGATCGCTACAGGTAATGGGTTTATATCCTGCTAACTCCATCTTTGTCGGTGATTATTTAACTACCGTGGGGCAATCTGTCAGTAATGATTTAGCGATGATTCGTGATGCGGGATTTGTGCTGGAAAACCCTGATGGATCAATTTTGGAAACAGAAAATACACAGAATTTAAACGTTGAATTTAAGCAGTCAGAATTATCAAGAGATTCAGTTTAACCATGACAGAATCAACATAAACCGCGTCTAGTTTGAAACCTGTAGTTTTCGTATTTGTTTGGGGGAAACGGTTAAAGGTAAAAGGGAAAAGGTTTTACGGGATCTGTCTTTTTATTTCAAAACTCCAGTTTTGAATGTGGACGCGGTTTATAATAAATTCTATCAAGGTAATCTTAAGCAGAGAATTCTAATTCATTTATCAATGGAGAGTGGGAAGACGTTCAAGTTCAGTTTGGGCTTAAATCTTGTGCTGAAATTCCTCATCGTCGATTTGACGAGAAACAAAAACACGCCTCATTTAAAGACTATAACTGTTTCTCTAAATAACCACCAATGGTTAAAAATTGATAGTATATTGTATCGGATAGGATTGGTAAATCGTTAGTGTCTAAAGCAAGATCTAGCTGGCAACAAATATTGAATATCTGCACCTTATTGGTTAACGATAAGCAGTTACGTCAAATTAATGGACGAGCATTTTGCTTAGTGGTTTTTGCTCTGTTGTGGTGGATGAACTGGAAATTGTTCCTAGCTACCTCTGTTGGCATCGGTTTGATGTCTTTGTGCTATCTACTGCAAAATTCTCATTGGCAACGCTACTGGCAGAAATGGCAGAATTTTTTTGTCGGTAGCAATCGTCAACTAGTGTTAGCCGTTGCTGCTGGAGCATCTGGCGCATTTTGCACCTATCTCGCTGCTTCCGTTTGGACTGATACCGAAAATCAGTGGTTAGCGACGGGTAGCATACTCCAAGGTTTTGTCAGCTTAACTACTTTAGCTCTTTTATGCTGGTCGTTACGAGGTAAAAAAGCCTCCTCCATTCAAGCCAAGTTAGATCAATTATTAGCGGATTTAAGTCACAGCGATCGCCTTAAACGTCTGGTTGCCATTAGACAGTTAACCCGTCTGTTAGTTAGCAATCGCTTATCTTCAGAGTATTATGGGCAATCCATTGAGTATTTTCACCTGATGTTATCTGAACCTCAACCACCAGTAGTTAGGAATGCTTTGTTAGAAAGCCTTGATATTTTAGGGGCGGAGGAAATATTGAACCAACCTTCAGCAGTTAAAATTCCCCTTAAAATATTGCATTCTCGTAAACTAGTGCCGGATAATTTATTCAGAGATTAAAGTCTTTGTGACTCCTAACTCCTAAGAACTGCTTTGATGTATAGTTATTGCTAAACTTATTAAGTTTAGTTAAGAAAAAGATAGAAAATGAGCAGCTTAAGATCATCACTCGAACCGATCGCAGATTTGTTTAGTAGTTTAGGAATACCAGAGCCTATAGTCCATTGGGGACATCCCTTGATGATGAGTATCGTGGTGTTTGTTATGGGTAGTGCGGTTGCTTTGGCTGGATGGCGTGGTAGAACCTTGGCAACAACTAACGCAGAGGTAGCAGTTAAGAATAAAGCCGATCATCGTAAAATTGCCCCTTTGATGTACGTTTTTTTAGTTTTGGGCTATACAGGTGGAGTCTTGTCTTTAGTAATGCAGGGACAATCAATTCTCGAAAGTCCTCATTTTATAACAGGTACAGTAGTTATTGCCTTATTGACTGTTAATGCTATCATCGCTGCTACAGGATTTATTGGCAACAAAGAAACCGCAAGAACAGTTCATGCCTATGTCGGTAGTACGGCATTGTTAATTATGGTGGTGCATGCTGTATTGGGATTCAACCTCGGCTTATCTATTTAATTAATCAAAGAGTGCCAAGATTTATCGAGCATCAGGGCGTTGCAAAATGAATAGTTGACAAACAACATAGCCCCTTAACTTGTCACAAAAAAGACGGGAGAAAGGAAGCCAACGTGCTTTTAGCCGTTGGAGGAATTTCGACTCGGCACTTAAAAGTGCCGTCACATGCTGATATAATTGGACTCATGAAACAAGTCCTGACTATAGTTTGCCAGCTCAACCCCTCTAAAGAAATAGTTAACCAGATTGATACTACTCTTGAGATGTTCGCTGCTGCTTGTAACTATGCCAATCAGAAAGTTAAACCGACAATAACTAGCAAAACTACTATTCAGTCTCAGGTTTATCAAACCATTAGGAGTAAATATAATTTGTCGGCTAACTTGGCTGTTAGGGCTTGCGCGAGGGTTGGTGCTAATCGTAAAACTGCTCAGAAAGACAAAAAGCCAGTCAAAGCTATAGCGCCAACATCGGCTGATTATGATGCCAGAATCTTTGCTTTTCGCGAGAAAGACTGGGCTGTTAGTTTGACCTTGGTAGGTGGCAGAGAGCATATTCCAATTGCTGCGAGCAACTATCAAAAAGGAAAGCTGAAAGGGAGTAAACCTACATCTGCACAGCTTTGTAAGCATAGAGATGGTAACTACTATATTCATATTCAAATCAAAGATGATGCTCCCTTGCCCATTAACTCGGATAATGTCATTGGTGTAGATTTTGGCAGAACCGATATAGCTGTAACCTCGCAAAATAAAAAATGGTCTGGCAAAGAAATACGCGATGTAAGAGATAGATATTCTAAGCTTCGCGCTAATCTCCAAAAGAAAGCCTCGAAAGGCACACGCAGTAGCAGACGGAGATGTCGGCAACTGTTGAAACAGCTGTCGGGTCAAGAGAAAAGATTTCAACGCCATGTTAACCATGTCATCAGCAAAACTATAATTCTTGATGCCCAAAAATCTAATAGTATTGTTGCTATCGAGGATTTGACTGGTATCAGAAAAAGAACCAATCAACAACCTAGAAGCAAAACTGAAAGAAGAAGATCTAACTCTTGGGCTTTTTATCAACTGCGTACTTTTCTTGAGTACAAAGGATTGATTAACGGTATTGAAGTTTTGCCAGTTCCACCAAGATACAGCAGTCAAACCTGCCATGCTTGTATGCACTTGGGACTCAGAAGGGGTAAAAGATTTAAATGTACTAATAACATTTGTGGTTGGCATGGTGACGCTGACGAAAATGCAAGCTATGTCTTGTCTATTATTGGAGGGGTTGTAAGCCTCCTCCGAGGTTCGGATGAATTGTCTTGTGCGCTGCGAAGCGAATCCTTTAGGGCAATAAATCCAGGGCTACTGAAACACCAGGGTTTTTCGCGTGGCGAAAGCCCAGGCGCTTTTAACCGTGGGTGAGCTTACAGATGATATCTACATTCTGGACATTGCATCAGAGTCTCAATCATACTTTAGTAGTGCAACGTCTAAACTTCAGAGTAAGCCTCGATAGCGAATAAACAATAGAATAACTGCCCATGAACCTAATGCCACCTTTAAAGCCACTAAAATATTTAGTAAGGGAATAATACCACCACTGAAGAGTGTACCCAATTCTCCCTGTGGTATTTCCCATCCAGTTAAAGTGAAACCCGCCAAGACTATAAAAATTAGCACTGAAACCTTTTCCCAGGTAGCAGCGTGCCACTTTTGGTAGATCTCTTCCATCAATTGTGAAGAAGAAGTTATCGCAATCAAGCCGATTGCTGTTCCCCCAGCCACTCCCGCCGCAAAACCACCACCAGGACTAAGATGCCCGCGAATTGCTAGTTCAAAACTCACCAGTGCAGCAATGGTTGCTCCTAGACGAGCTAATACAATGGAAGGGCGATCGCTAAACTGATAGACTGTGGTAGTGGGTGTTTCATTCGCTAAAAGAAAACGGACTCCCAAAATGGCGATTGTAAATACCACCACTTCAAAGATCGTGTCATAGAGTCGATTACGAAAAATAATGCCAGAAACTGCATTAGATACTCCACTCTCTTTTACGATTGATTCAACTATCGAAACTTCCTCCCATTCTGCTGCTGGATTGGGCATAATCAGCATTTTGATAAATAATGCTATACCTGCTGCAACATAAAGCCATTTCATTAATGTTTGTCCTCCGTGTTGGATACAGTCATGTATGTCAGGGTTGTTTTTGGCAGGGATGCTTCAGTTTGCATAATTTCAAATAGACGATGCACTCTAACTTTAATAGTCGTGTCGTAGGATTGCACGATATTTGTTTCCGACGTACCAATACTATCTTTTGTTGAGGGTTCTAATTCTCGTTTAGTGCAGATAGCATGAACCTCTTTCCCTAACAAGCCTTGTTGTAAATCTAATAAACTGGTATATTCAACTATTTCCAGACGCAAATAATGCTTATTAATAACTTTTCTGATATTGGTTATTATTTCGGTGAAGTAGCTTTCTTTCTGTAGTTCAGAATCTTTGATCACTCCTAAACGCATTACCAAAGAAGAACGAACGGCAATTACATAGAGAGTAACTGCCAACATCGTACCTACTAAAGCTTCAGTCAGCGCAACATCCGCAGCCCCTAAAACAACATAGACTAATGCTGCTACTGCTCCTAAAATGGCTCTGATAACTAAAGCTTGATAGGGATTAGCTTGAAATACCAACATCAAAGCTGCTAAGGGTAGCAAAGCTACTATGACATAAATATAGCTGTCAATCATTTTTGACTCCGCTACTAGAACAATACGCCAAGACATACCCCAGCACTGTATTCCAAATTGCTAGAGTGATAATTGCTAACAGTAATAACGGCCATTCATTAGGTATTTTGAGCAGTAAACCGACAACTATAGCCATTGAGCCAAGGGTATCGGCAACAGAAAGACTGTGGAGTTTAAATAATACCGATCTGTTGCCGATTAGGGGTAATGTTCCCCAAAACCAAAAGATAATGCCGATTACTATCAAGCTGTAACTTAAAATGTCAATCATGCTTCGTTTAACTGTTTAATTAAATGTGCTAGTAACATTAATCCTGCTTCCCCGACGCTGAGGATAATAACTGCAACTACTCCAATTGACCAATCATCACGCAAAACGGAGATAACTAGCATCATAATTGAAGTTTTCGTGGCGATACTGGCAAATGCCAGCATTTTTTGCCAAATATTATCATCTTGCCAAGCTTCGTAAATTGGTATGAGTAAAGCCAAAATCATGGCGATTAAGATTGAATCCATTTTTGCTGCAAACTGTTGGTGGTTAGTAGTTAGAGACGTAGCCCTAAAGGATTAGCTTCGCGTCCATGCTACGTTTGTACCGTCGTTAGTAGTTAGTCATTTTCCCTGCCTCTCTTGCTTACATGCGGCTGAAGCCTTTGTCTGCTCTTTCGTCGAACTCGATGTACTTCATACCAACCTTGTTCGTCGTATTTTGTGACAATGGTTTTGGGGGTAAAGGTAATCAAAAATATATCTAGAAATATAAGTCCTGGTGTCCGTCGCGGTTTGACTCTTTCCCTCACGATATCTTCTTCATTATGGGGACGAAGCATAATTTGAATCGCTTCTATATATGCTTGGGGAATTGCTACGATGATTTCCCACAATACCCTCAGCCAGTCTTTTAACTTCCCTGGGGATGTAGCACCACGAGGTAACAATAAGGCGATCGCTACACCGATAATAATATTTGCTAAACTAAAATCGGCAGTTAGCAAAAACCAAATTGTCAGTCTTAGTATGATATTGAGAGATGTGATCGCGTCCATATCGTCCAGAAGAGTAGAATTAATGTTATTGCCATAATCCCAATTAGATGCTCGAATTGTTCAATCACCCTGGGTAATTTAATTACTGATTTCTTAAAAATCAGCAAATATGCCAGCCAGCCAATAGCGATAGTTGCCAATGGTTTAACAGTATTTTTCAAGGTGTAGGCTTCATAGTAAATAGCATTTGCAGCAATTAATCCGCCGAGTAAAATAACCATCGCCCACCAAAAACCAGGCTGTACTTTATTTTCTGTTTCTCTCTTGGTTTGAGAGTATTTCTGATGAGGTAAAAAGATGAATTTAGCAAAGGAAATTGCTGTTCCCAAGGCAGCAATGTTCATCGCAATAGCTTGCCAGGGTAAGAGATTTTTGGTGGTTAAGACCTTTGCCCCAAAGCCAGATAGCAGGGGAAAGCCAGAGATTGAAAAACTTGCGATAACTAAAGCAATCCAGATTGGGGTATCAATGGGTTGGTACTGTAATTCTTTAAAGTTACGACTGGGTAAGACTCCTGCAATTAAAAACAGGGCAGATTTTACTAAACCATGAGTAAGAGCATAAAACCCAGCCACCACTGGCGCAGCCAGGACAAAACCCAACTGTGAAATGGTGTGAAACGCCAACATCCGCTTGGTATCTTTGGCAAACACGGCATAGCCTACCCCTAAAAGCGCAGTACTAACACCAAAAAATCTCACAATGGGATCGATTTCTTCTAACATCAGCGCACAACGCACCATCGGGAAAACTCCCGCTTTAACCACTACTCCAGAAAGCATTGCCGACACAGGAGATTCGGATTCGGAATGAGTTAAAGGCAACCAAAAACCAGAGACAAAGATTCCCCCCTTAGCTAATAATCCAAGAAAGATTAAAGCGATCGCTTCTGGGGGAGAACCAGGCAAACCTTGATAATGAAAGGAATGATTAGCTTGATATACCAGTACCGCCCCCACAAGATAAAACAGCATTGCCGTATTGCTGACAAATAAATAGCGCAATCCTACCCAGATAGAGCGATCGCTCCGAGGATAAGCAATTAGCAAAAATGCAGCAACACTGATAACTTCTAATGCTACATACAAGCTAATGAAATCAGCACAGATAAAAGTAGCGTTAACACTGCCATGCAGAATCACCATCTGCATATAAAAAAAAGCAGTTTTGGTAGTTTGCCAACAGTAAAGAATAACTGCGGTGGTTACTAGAGCATTAGTTAAGATAAAGAAGCCACTTAATTGATCGATGATTAAAGTAACGCCAAAACTATCTAGTAACTGTATCTCGAAAGGCGAATCTGCCAAACATATCGCAATAGCATAGCCAGCGCTAAATAATGCTATTGCCAATGCTAGCCAGCGATCAAGCTTTGGTAGCAAATAAATAACGAATCCAATAAAAAATGAGGCAGCAATCCAGGGAATCGTCATGTTGGTCATGGCGTTTTATTTTCTTCGATGGCACAGGGGCTCGAAACCAGAATCGCGCTAGTTTCTAGTTTGAGATTATCCTTTAGCAATAATAATATTGTTGATTGATACATAATTAACTGTTTGTTAAAAGTAAGCTGAAATATTAGGTTGTATACGCACCATCCAGAAGACTAAGATTAAAATCAAGCTCATACCCCCAATCAAATGATCGAATTGCTCCATCCCACGGGGTAACTTAATTACTGATTTTCTCAAAATCAAAAGATATGCTAACCATCCTATAGCAATCTTTACTAGTGATTTAAGCAGATTATCAACTGTGTAAACTTCATAATTAACACCGTTGGCTAAAATCAATCCTCCAATCAGGATCACCATCCCCCACCAAAAACTAGAGCGTGTTTTTCCTAACTGGTTTTGATTCCAGGGTAAAAAAACAAATTTGGCAAAGGTTATTACTGTACCTACGGTGGCGATATTCATGGCGATCACCTGCCAGGGCAGGAGATTTTTAGAGGTTAGCACCTTCGCCCCAAAACCAGATAGCAACGGTAACCCACAGATTGATAAACTAGCAATAATCAAGGGAATACCTACCTTAAAGTTAATTCCTCGCTCCTTTAATAGCTGAAAATTACGACTAGGCAGAGTACCAGCGATTAAAAATAGTGCGGACTTAGCTAAACCATGGGTCAAAGCATAAAAACCACCCGCGACTGGGGCAGCTAAAACAAAGCCTAATTGGGAAATAGTGCTAAATGCTAGAGTACGCTTAGTATCTTTTTCTAACATAGCGTAACTCACCCCCAACAGTGCTGTAGCTACACCAAACACTCTTACTATCGGCTCGATTTCTTCTAATAGCAATGCACAACGTAACAAAGGGAAAACCCCTGATTTAACCACTACTCCAGAAAGCATTGCCGACACAGGAGATTCTGATTCGGAATGAGTTACAGGTAACCAAAAACCAGAGACAAAAATACCACCCTTGGCTAATAATCCCAGGAATATTAACGCGATCGCTTCTGGAGGAGCATTGAGCAAACCTTGATAATGAAACGAATTATTAGCTTTATATACCAGCACTGCCCCCACTAGATAAAACAGCATTACCGTATTGCTGACAAATAAATAACGCAATCCTACCCAGATAGAGCGATCGCTCCGAGGATAAGCAATCAGCAGAAATGCAGCAATACTTATAACTTCTAATGCTACATACAAGCTAATAAAATCAGCACAGATAAAAGCAGCATTGACGCTGCCATGCAAAATCACTAGCTGCATGTAGAAGAATGCTTTTTTGTTAGTTTGCCAACAGTAAAAAGTAACTGCGGTCGTTACTAGAGCATTAGTTAAGATAAAGAAACCGCTTAAGCGATCGACGACTAAAGTAACGCCAAAACTATCTAGTAACTGTATCTCCAAAGACGAACCGAGCAAAAATATCTGCACGGCATAAGCAGCCGAAACCATTGCTATTGCTAAAGCAAACCAGCGAGCTAATTGGGGTAATAGATAAACAACAAACCCGATAAAAAACGGTAAAGAAATCCAGGCGATCGTAATGTTGGTCATGGCGTATTGTTTTCTTCAATTACGCTAGTCTCCAAAGTAGGATTATTCTTAGCTAATTTTATGACACAAACCAGCATCAAAGCCTGGATTGAAAAGCCAATGACAATCGCCGTTAAAATAACTGCCTGGGGAACAGGATCGGCATAAGCAACCTCTTTGGTACTGACAATTGGCGTGAATAAACCATCCCGCGATGCTATCAGTACGTAATAGGCAATTACTCCCGTACTCATAATGTCCATCGAGATAATTTTCATCACTAGATTTTTTTTAAAGATGATGCCAAAAAATCCACATAACATGGTGGCTAAAACACAAGCTTCTAACATTTAAGTCGGTTGTTAATTGTTGGTAGCAACTATAGACAATGAGAAAAGATACATAACTGTTAAATGACATTTTTTAGTAAAATTATCATGGGTAGAAGTAAAGTGATACGCAATATGAGCCGAGAAGCAAATTGTAATTCTTTCTCATCAGAACTATCTACAGGTACAGTTTCGGAATTATGGTTCATATTATTGGGTACGATTAATAATGCCGTGATTGTATAAACGGTAAAACAAAACCAAACTAAAGTATTTTTATCTGACATTAAGTAATTCACTATTTTTCAACTCCTTGAAAAGAATTTAAAATTGTTTTCGAAAAAAACTATGACTAAATAAAAAGTAGTTAAGCTAGTAGATCTCCAATCTAATAATTGCCTTCTCTTAAACAACTAGAATTATATTTCTACTAACTACTACTGTACAGACGTAGCATGGACGCGAAGCTAATCCTTTAGGGCTACGTCTCTAACCATCTACAACTATTGGCAATTCTTCCTCAGCTTTAAAAGCAAAACGTAATAGAGGAGGAGCAATAAAAGTCGTCAGAATTACCATAATAATAATTGCTGCTTGTAAAGGTTTATCCAAAACGCCACTAGCTGCACCAATTCCAGCAAATACTAAGCCAACTTCACCACGGGGAATCATGCCAATTCCAATTGCTAAACGATTAATTTTCTCTTTACCAAAGGCTGCCCAGCCAGTAATAACTTTACCGATGATCGCTACTACAATTAAGAACGCTGCAATAACTAATCCTTGACGATTATCAGCACTGCTAGGATTAAGTACGCTTAAATCCACTCTAGCACCAACAGAGACAAAGAAAATGGGAACTAAAATGTCAGCAATGGGGATAATTTGTTGGTCTAACTCTTTACGTTTATCAGTTTCGTCTAGTACTAAACCCGCAGCAAAAGCACCAAGAATTGCTTCTAAATGAATTGCATGAGCCAAAAATGCCATTGAAATCGCAAAGATCAAAGCGGGAATGACTAACTTACCTCTAGTTTGCAGTTTATCGGCGATCGCCACAAAGCTTTTATTAAAGAATTTACCCAAAAAGATCGAACCTAATAAAAACACTGTCGCACTGACGATCAAGTAAATTAAATTAGTGATATCAACCTCTCCAGTTTTAGCTAAAGATGCCACTACGGCTAACACAATGATGCCGAGAACATCATCGATGACTGCTGCTCCAACAATGATTTGACCTTCAGTAGACTTAAGCTGTCCTAACTCCGAAAGCACCTTGGAGGTAATACCAATACTGGTAGCAGTCAACGCTGCACCTGCAAATACCGCAGGAATAGTTGGCATCCCAAAAATTAACATCAATCCTGCTGTACCAGCCACAAAGGGAGCTACAACACCGACAACCGCTACAACTGCTGCTCTCGAACCAACCTTTTGTAGTTCTCTTAAATCCGATTCTAAGCCGATTTCAAATAAGAGGATGATTACCCCAAGTTCAGCTAAGACAGAAATAACTTCGCTTTGAGTACTAAACACTTCCCCAATGCTTTCAGGATTTAAACCAGCAATCTGTTGCAAAATCGTCATCACAACTGAGTCGCTAGCAACTGCGCCTGTTTCGGGAAATACCAATAGGTGCAATGCGGAAACCCCAACTATGACCCCCGCAACTAATTCTCCCAAGACAGGGGGTAAATCGACTAACTTAGAAAGTTCTCCTCCTAGTTTGCTCGCCAGATAGATAAAGACAAGACTTAATAAAACTCCTGCCAGTACCATCGGTGCAGTTTCTGCATTCGCTTCAGTAGCTAACAATGGAGAGGAGAATAGGATATCGGGAATAAACCCGCTATATAATAGTGATGCAAAATGGAACATGATTATTTTCGACTCGGTAATTAAAATATTTTTGCTTGTTAGTCATTGATCATCTGCACTACATAGCAAAGAATAAATGACTAATTGCTAATCAGTAACCAGTAATCAGTAATTACTAACCGATCGCTTGAGACGTAAGAGTGTCGCGATCAAAGTCCACTACATGAGCATCAACATAGTTAACTGCCTGCTTCAGAGCATTAGTGCGATCGCTAATCAGATTTTGATCGGGAATTTGCGCCATGACACCCATCTTTCTGAGGCGTTTTTCGGCTTGTCCTTGCAATCCAACTAGGAATACCTGACGACCTTTTTCTACTGCTTCGGTAATGGCATTTTCTAAAGCTAAGGCAGAAGTCACGCCCAAAATAGGTACTTCAGATAAATCTAAAACTAATGCCTGATAATCATTGATCAAATTGTGTTCGCGGGAAATTGCTTTGGCGACACCGAAGATCATCGGACCACTTAGATAAAATAAAAGTACACGACCATTAGCTTTTTCTAATAACTCTTTTTCTTCGTTGTTTAGCTCAATCTCTTCATCATCATAAGTGACCGCTTTTACCTGATCGGCACGATGGTTAGAAAGACGTTCGATCGTGAGGACATTGGCTACGAATACCCCAACACCCACTGCCACAATCAAATCAACAAAAACTGTCAGCCCAATTACCCCATACATAATTAAGGCTGCTTTAGGAGAAATTTTATGAGCGCGTTTGAGGAAACCCCAATCCACAATATCCATTCCCACCTTGAACGCAATACCAGCCAAAACTGCGCTCGGAATAACTGTTAAATATTGGCTCAATCCTAAAACTACTACTAGCAATACCAAAGCACGAGTTAAACCAGATAAAGCAGTTCTACCACCAGTTTGAATATTAACTACCGTACCCATAGTTGCCCCTGCACCAGCAATACCGCCGAATAAACCAGAAACCAAATTACCAATACCTTGACCGATTAATTCTTTGTTGGAATCGTGTTCAGTACGAGTTAAACTGTCTGCCACTAAGGACGTTAGCAGGGCATCAATACAGCCCAACATGGCTAGAACCAAAGCGTCAAACAGCATTACTCGAAGTTGATCAGCACTAAAAGTTGGTAACCGTAAGCTAGGTAAACCAACAGATATTTCTCCAATACGACGAATATCTGCATTACCCAAGAAGAAGATAGCAATCAAAGTCCCCACAATCAAAGCTAGTAACTGAGGAGGTAAAAATTTCTTTAACTTAGAAGGATAGAAAAAGAGAATTGCCACAGTTATAACAGCGAGTATCGTTTCCAGGGGATTAATATTTGCTATTAGTGTCGGCAAATTTTGTACTGTACCGATTACCCCCCCTTTAGGACTAGCCTGTCCTAAAAATGGTGCGGTTTGCAAAATAATCAGAATTACCCCAATACCCGACATAAAGCCAGATACAACCGTATAAGGCATTAAGGTAACATATCTACCAAGTTTTAAAAACCCGAAAACAATTTGCAGTATGCCAGCCAGCATGACCACGGTAAACGCCATCGCCAAACCCTGTTCGGGATTAGCAGCCGTCAAACTGGCAATTACTGCCGTCATAACTACGGTCATGGGCCCGGTTGGCTCAGAAATTAGGGTGGGAGTACCGCCAAACAGTGCAGCAAAAAAGCCGACTAAAATCGCGCCCCACAATCCTGCCGAAGCTCCTGCCCCCGAAGCAACCCCAAAGGTCAGAGCCATTGGTAAGGCGATAACCGCAGCAGTAATACCACCGAAGATATCGCCTTTTACGTTTCTAAAGTGAATTCTGTTAGTAATTGACATCTTAAAAAGTGTTAGATGTTGTTAGATGTTGTGTATTAGTGAATTTTACTATGTTTTAAGTTTCTAATATTGACAAATAAATAAAAACTATGTTAACCGAGACGATTACAGAGATTATCTAACTATAGAGATGTAGATTTGGTAAGCACCCAGAATCAGGATTCCACTCAGGCATTGAAACAAAAGTGGACTAGAAAAATAGCCCCAACTCAATGGGAAAACAGCAGCAGAAGTTAAAGCTAAACGATGAACTTCATCAGCAGTTTTGATACCAATCCAAAGTATTACTAGTCCCAAGAGAAATATGATGTAGTATGCCATTAGATTACATAGGCTTTTAACCTTGTCCAATATTTTTATAGACTAAAAACTATCATATATATATTTAGATTGATTTTTATCTATGTAACTATAGTAGAGCAATAAGTACAAAAAGCAATATTTAAAGCTTGAGATTTTTTAATCTGATAACTAAAAAGAGCTTATCAATCAAACTCTCGGTCAAATAAAGCAGTATTTATGGAGATTAGAACAATGGGATCTTTAAGCCAGCTTATTGGTTGTAGGCAAACATTGTTTAACTCACGTTATGTTAAGAGACGGTCTTTAGCACGAACAACAAGCAAGAGTGAAACTAGGAACACTATACGGTGTTAGCGTAGGGACGGGAGATCCTGAACTAATTACAGTCAAAGGATTGCGAATCTTACAAGGTAGTCAGATAGTTGCTTTTCCCTCGGGCGTCAATAACCGTCCAGGAATAGCTCAAAATATTATTTCTAGTTGGCTGCAACCTCATCAGCAAACTCTACCTTTGGAATTTCCTTACGTCCAAGACTCACAACTACTGCAAATAGCTTGGGAAAAAGCAGCACAGAAAGTTTGGCATTATCTGCAACAAGGAATAGATATCACTTTTGCCTGTCTGGGAGATATCAGTTTTTATAGTACCTTTACCTATTTAGCTCAAGCCTTACAAGAGTTACATCCTGAAACAAAAATAGAAACTGTACCTGGAGTTTGTTCGCCAGTAGCGATCGCATCTGTACTTAATATTCCGTTAACGGTGAATCATCAACGCTTGGCGATACTTCCTGCGATGTATTCAGTTCAAGATTTGGAGAAGACATTAGATTGGGCAGAAGTTCTAGTCTTACTCAAGGTTAATTCCGTTTATCAGCAGGTTTGGCAAATCTTACAGCGCAGAAATTTACTCTTAACTAGTTACATTGTCGAGAAAGTTACATTTCCCGAACAAAAGATCTATAGAGATTTGACTAATTATCCTCAACTTGATTTATCCTACTTTTCGATTATGTTGATTAAGACTTAAGTAAATTTTAGTTACGAAATATGTTGCAAAATATTTTAAATTTGTCAAAAGTTATACAAAATTGGAACTACTCATGCTAGTTTAGTTATGAAGTAAAACCCGCTGTAAATATAAATCACAGGAGTTTATCGCCTTGGATACTCAACCCTTAAATCAAGAGTCAGAATTATTTCGTGAAGATATTAGCGAGTATGTGGCGCAGTTACAGCTGCACATGGCACTTCAAGCCCGTAATTTAGTTCCTACTCTAACTAATATTCCCGTCACTGACAGTAGGCATCAGATGCTGCAAGAAACCCAAGCGATCGCTGAAAAATTTGCTTCACGCCAATCTCTGTAAGCTATTGTGACCCAAGCCTAATCTCTCTTCAACTTAGGCTTACGTCTCCATTTAAGCAAACAATTAATTGAAGCATCGATCTCTGGGCACTGACGATTACACAGTGCTCAATATTGTTGTTTATTGTGTTGTTTGCGTCTAGGAAATTAGATGATATAACAGGTTATAGATTAAGAGAATATCCTTCATAAATAAGATTATTAGTAGGGTAAGGTAAGTAATTTTATTACCAATCAAAAGCTAATCTATCAAACATAAAAATAATTGTGATATTAGATTTCAAATCTTTAAACTCAAATTTTTATTAAATCATATTCAATATTGCAACTCTCTTTATTCGAATTTAGTGGCTATAACTGCTTATTTAAGCTACGGCAATAGTGAGATAACTAGCTCTGACTATTGTTCGTTAACCAATTGTGGTAGATGAACAAAAAGTATAACGAAGAATTACAAAAACAAATATTAATTGTAGATGACTTACCTGAAAATGTCAGGCTTCTATCATCATTATTGAAAGAGCAAGGTTATCAAGTTATCTCTGCCACTGATGGTCAGATGGCTTTGTCTATTGTCAAAAGACAATGTCCAGACTTGATTCTCCTTGATATTATGATTCCTGAAATGGATGGTTATCAAGTTTGCCATCACCTAAAATCGGCAGAAGAGACGCGACATATTCCGATTATCTTTTTGAGTGGTTTAGATTCGGAGTTGGATAAAATAGCGGCTTTTAAAGTTGGAGGATCAGACTACATCACAAAGCCTTTCTTTGTCGAGGAAGTAGTTTTTCGTGTCAAGACACAGCTAGCTATTCTTCAGCAACAGCAAAAATTCAAGCAGGTACTGAGTGAACAAATAACGGAGCGAAAAATCGCTGAAAGAGAACTAAATAAATCCCGCGCTTTACTAACGGGGGTATTAGATAGCTCTTTGGACGGTGTTGCCGCTTTTGAAGCAATTCGCGATCGCCAGGGTGAAATTGTTGATTTTCGCTGGTTAATCGCCAATCCTGTGGCAGCAATGACCGTTGGCGGTACAATTGAAAGCCTTCAGGGAAAATGTTTGTTTGTGGAAGGCTCCCCTGGTCATTTGTTTGATGGTTTGTTTAAATTGTTTGTTCAGGTAGTAGAAACTTGTACCGTATTAGAACAAGAATATTACTATGATTCCTATTCTCTTAAGGCCTGGTTTCATATTGTAGCAGTCAAGCTTGGTGATGGCTTTGCGATGACGTTTCGGGATATAAGCGATCGCAAGCAAATAGAAATAACTCTCAAAAAAGCTAATTTGCGCTTAACTTATCAAGCCAATATAGATAGTCTGACTCAGATAGCTAACCGTCGCCGATTTGATGAGTATATTACTCAAGAGTGGTTGCGCTGCGCTAGAGAAGGGGAATATTTGTCCTTAATATTGTGCGATGTAGATTACTTCAAAGCATACAACGACAATTATGGACATCAAGCAGGAGATAATTGTCTATATGAAGTCGCCAAAGCAATTGAACGGGGAGTAAAACGACCTGCTGATGTTGCATTTCGCTATGGTGGGGAGGAATTTGCCGTTATCCTGCCCCACACTGAGGGACAAGGTGCAATCAAGGTTGCAGAAGATATTCAGGCGCAAATTCAAGTCTTACAGATACCTCATGCCGACTCAGAGATTAGTGATATGGTCAGCTTAAGTCTAGGAGTTTCTAGTATTATTCCCGATACTCGAACTTCTCCTCAGACACTAATTGCTGCTGCTGACGATGCTTTATATGATGCCAAACTCAAAGGTCGTAATCGCGTAATTTATAAGAATTCATAAATTCATAAATTCATAAATTCAGATTACTCATTAGTTGAAGGCAAATAAAGCGTTTATTTTGGTAATTAATAATTTTCTTACCCATAAGCTACGTAATAAAGTTAAGTTACTTGAATTCCTGTAAAATTCCACTTTGTATATTATGCTTTGTGTGAATTAGCGACCTTAAAATAAATTAATACGTAGCTGTTAGCTATTAGCTGTTATTAGCCTTTAGAATAAAGTTTTAATAAATTATTTTTAATAAATTATTGATTAATCCAAATAACAAATATTTTAGGCACATCAGCCATGTTATATTCTCAGTATATTTTTAACTAAATTAAGTAGTAACTTGCGGGAGGATAAAATTAGATGGTTAATTGACAGACACTTTTTTTATTACTATTAAAAATAGATATTATTTTTATGCCTCTATTTATATTGTTTGATCTTGGGAGATATCTGTGATTAAAATATTAGTAGTGGACGATCAAAACTTTACCAGACAAGCTTTACAGTCAATTCTAGAAACCGAATCAGATTTGGAAGTAGTGGGTAAAGCCATCAGTGGTTCAGAAGCTATTGAATACCTTGAACAAACAAAAGTTGACATTACAATCGTTGATCTGGAAATGCCAGAGATGAGCGGTTCAACCTTAACTAAGATACTTGGTCAGCGTTTTCCAGAAACCAAAGTGATTATCCTCAGTAGTCATGATGATGAGGATAATATCTATTCCGCATTAGAATCTGGAGCGAGAGGTTATCTACTCAAAAACACCTCTGCACAAGAAATTATAGACACTATACGTACTGTTCAAAGAGGATACTTTCAACTAGGACCAGGATTATCTGAAAAATTACTTTCTCATCTAATTCAAGAAAAAGAGGAAGCTGCTAAAAATCTATCGAATCTTGAAAAGAATTATACTCAATCGATAGTGGAGTTAGAGAGAAAGATAATTGATCACAATGAGGCTGAAAGGAAAGAGATTGATCAAGAATTAGAGCTTCAGATACTTAATCTCAAACGGGATTTTCGCCAAGGACTAGAAAATTTTCAACACCAAGTCAGTCAACAGTTACAAAATGGTATCGATGCGGCAAACGCTCAATTTAGTAGTTCTACACCTGATATGCAAAAAATAGGAATGCAGATTGACCAGCGTAACCTAGAACAGCAAAGATACATCAACACCTTATTTGCTGGTAATAAGCAAGCAATCAAGAAGATTGAGAATCAGATTAATTCGATAAGCTATTTTGTGATTTTTCTCAGTATTATCAGTATTATTTTTTTCATAGCAGTATTATTTTTTTCATAGCTAGGGGTAATTAATACCTTGAAGATCCGTGGTCAATTTAAAAAATTGTGGTTATAATTTCCGCTATTTAGGCTTATTCAGCATGGTCATCGGCAACGACAAGGAAGAAATTCTAGCAGATATTGATAGATTGAATATAGGCTATCAAATAAAGCTATATTCGGCAGGAAAGGAAGATTGGCAACCATACTTCCACCAATTATCCTTAGATTCTCATAAAAACAATCAACTATTTCTGGATCAAAACCAGTTGTTTTTCAATCATAAGCCATCAATTGTTCTTAGTGGACTCGCCCTGGGTAAGGAAAATCAAATCAAGGAGATCAATCTTGTCGGCAACAATTGTTGTTTTTCTGGAAAATTAGGCTGTCCCTCTCCTGCATTGAGAGAAAGACAACTAGATATTAAAAACAGTGGCAATGCTCGATGGAAATGCATAATAAATTTTGCTGATAATGAAGCAAAGGAAAATTTTGATTTAGTAATTACTCTAGACAATAATCAAAAGATTACTTACAAAAAAATAGATTTTCACTTGGTAAAAATAAGTGAAAATACTCAAGAAACTAATCGAAAAATAAATCATAAATTAACTGAAAAAATCGATTCAATTTGCCTTAGTCGTCGGCTAATGGCTACTAGTATCTTGCAGGATAAAAATTATTTATTCGTCATAGGAAATGCCCGTTCTGGAACAACAGCATTAGTAACATTGCTAAATTCTAGTCCAGAAATATGCTTGGGTATTGAAAGATATCCTAGTAATGATGATATTTCTGCCTCGTCTTTTGAAAAAGATTCTTTTTTTAATACTGAAGATAAAAATTATTTAGTTCGTCCCCATTTTTATGAAGAGATTAAAGATAAATTTAAAAAGTCGAGATATATCGGTGATAAAAGACCTAGATTTGTTAAATGCTGGAAGAATACGTGGTTGAATTTGCCTCAAGCTAAAATTATTTACATTTTTCGGAATATTTATGATGTTGCCTGTTCTTATAATACAAGAGCTAGCAATGCTGCTTTGGAAATCGATAAGAGCTGGTCAACTGGCCGAGATTTTTCAAAAGCTGTAAGAGACTGGAATGAAGGACTACAAGAAATCAAAAAATTAGCAAATTTTTACGAAGTTTATTTTATTAAGTACGAAGATTTTTTTATTGAACAGTCAAAAATGAGGCATCTATTTGATTATTTAAAAGTTACTACAAAAGACAAAAACGTTACAACAGTCATGAGTAGAATTCATAAAACTGCTTTATCTTTGCAAAACAAACAAAGAACTTTGTCTGATTCTGAAGTAAAATACATTGATTCCCATGCTGATTTTGAGGCTTATAATGATGTATTAGCTTTTTATGAAAATTAGATTAAAAGATTTATTGCTAACGGGACTTAGACAAAAAACAACAAGAAAACAGCCTCAAATCCAAGACCAAAAAATGTCTAAGTCCTGATAATTAGCTGTTAACAATAGCAGCAGTTTTACGTTGATAAAAGCCAGCATCGAATAACCATCGGTATCGCTCATAAATAGCAGCTTCGGCTTTGGGAGTAATATATTGATTATAATCTTGGTGTTTAGTATGATTTACTCTAGTAATTGGGTTGTCTAGAGTTATACCTACTTCTGCTAATACCTTTTTGAGGTCTGAGTATAATTCTTCGTTTTTGATTACAGCTAAGTTTCTGGGGGTAATGCCATCTAGTAGAAAATAATCTTCTACCTGAGAAGTCTTGCGCCCAAAATAAGGACTATTAACTGCAAAGGTTTCAAAATCACTTTCCAGGGCAATTTTCTGAGCTTTCCCCTGATCCCAAGCATAGCCACGACGCAGATAAAAGTAGCGAGATACTTCCATGGCATAGGGATTTCTAACTGTAGCTACAATCTTTTTAAAATCAGCCAAAGTCTTACCGTATTCCGATACCCACTCTCTAGCGTCTTTTAAATTACCATGTCGTTTATTCGTCGTAGCAAAAACTTCAGGTGGATTGTGCGCTTTATTTTTTGCTCCCTCTGGTAACCCGTAGTAAATTGGCTTAGGTAAAACGTCCAATAGCTTTTTCGTAACTGCCATGCCTCCTGTTTTGGGAACGTGGAGAAATAATAAATCTTGATTAAAAAGCATTTTGTTAACTGAAATAAACGATATTGCCTGACAAAGTCAATTTATTTATAGCTTCAACCTGCTAAATCAACAATAGTAGTAATCGTTGAGTTGGCAGATTAAAGAATTGATTACAGGTAAATTATTAATTAGAATTACTCAAATCGTAAAGATAGGCTGATGCTCCAGTTTGCGGAAAATAGTCTTTTCTTTGACCAGCTTGATCGAGATACTGTAATATCTCTAGTTCTTCTGGGGGATCTGCGCGGAGAATAAACCAGACCCGATGACCCCTTAAAGGCTGAAGATCTGCGGCTAATTCACGCTGCTTATCTGGCAATTTTTTCCCCTTGGAGGAAAAATTTGTTGTCCCGTAAGTGTAATCCAAGTTGGCATAACCTTTTAGTTTTAGATAGTAAACAAATGCCCTATTCCCTTCTTCTTGACATCCTCCCGCCACTAAACCACTGACTCCGTTTTCACTTCGTCATTGCCTATAGTGGGGGATTCCAACTCTCGCAAGTTGGTCTTTCTGTTTCGCCCTGTGCCAACTAGAATACTGTTACCAATACTCCCCGTCGCATCCAGTCCGCAGACATTTTGAGCAAGGAAGCGTGCTGGGGTTTCCCCAGCATACGCAGGTCTTGCTTGAAAGACGATCTGCCCGACCGCCTGTACTCCCCGATTTCTAATTTCTTGGCTAGCTGCTACATCTCTTGTGGTTGTGTACCCGCATTCTTGGCAGTGGTGAACCCGAACATCTAAAGCTTTCTTGCCCGTATGTGCGCCACAGTTAGGGACTTCCAGAAAATAAAATACTCATCTTTCAAGAATGATAATCATTATGAGGGGGAAGGAGGGGCAGGCGATGCCTGCCCCTCCTTCCCGATTTTGTAGTAATATCAATCTTGACAATGAAATTTTTTAGTAGACTTCAAGTGTCCATAGAATTAACCGATTCACTCAAAAATTTGCTCACTGAAACTGTTCTTCAATTAAAAGGTACAGCCCGACGAAGATTTATGGCACAAACAGTTTTGGAGTTAGGATATGGAGGACAATCTCTTGCCGAACAAGAATTGGGGTGGAATAGAAAGACGATTCGTAAAGGAATTAGAGAGTTAAAAAGTGGCATTACTTGTGTAGATAATCATTCAGCTAAAGGTAGAAAGAAAGCGGAAGAACATTTACCGAAACTCTTAGAATATCTCAAAAACCTAGTTGATTCCCAAAGTCAAACCGACCCAAGTTTCAAAAGCCAAAGACTTTATACAAGACTGAGTGCTGCTCAAGTTAGAAAGCAATTAATTGAGAAATTTGGTTATAGTGATGAAGATTTACCGACAGAAGAAACGATTCGGGTGAAGTTAAATAATTTAGGCTATCGTATTAAAAGAGTCGCCAAAGTTTTACCTCAAAAATAATTCCAGAAACCGAGGCAATCTTTGAGCAATTAGCAATAGTTAATCAGGAAGCTGATGACGATCCTAATATTTTGCGTCTCAGTTTAGATGCCAAGGCTAGTGTAAATATTGGCTTATTTGACCGCGGAGGTAAAAATAGAGTCGTTGAAACTAATGACCATGATTTTAATTCAAAAACAACTTTAACACCTTACGGGATATTTATTCCAGAGCTTGATGAGCTATTTTTGTACTTCACCGATTCAAAAATTACCAGTGACTTTATTGTTGATATCTTAGAGGATTTCTGGCAGTCTGAAAAGTCTCGCTTTAACCAAATAAAAACACTAGTGATTAATCAAGATAATGGACCAGAGAATCATTCACGGCGAACTCAATTTATGAAACGGATAGTTGAATTTTCTCAGAAGTACCAAGTCAATATACGTTTAGCTTACTACCCTCCTTATCACAGTAAATATAATCCCATTGAAAGAACTTGGGCGGTCTTAGAAAATCTTGGAATGGGAGTATTTTAGATGAAGTTGAAACGGCATTAAAATTTGCCCAAACGATGACTTGGAAGGGAAAAACCCAGTTGTTAAGTTAGTTACTCAAACTTATGATACAGGAGTCAAGCTTACCAAAAAAGCTATGTCAAAAATTGAGGGACAAATCCAACGTCTTACCAATTCTACAAATCAAGAATTACCAAATTTAGGGAAGTGGTTTATTGATATCTGTTGTGGAGCCAGCTAGTTTTATCATAATTAAAATAATCTAGGAAATCCTAAATTGATTCTACTTTTGTCTCATTGTACTCGAAAAAAGCCACGAAGTATAAAAATTTGTGCTGCGTATTTTGGGAAAGAAAGGGTTGCCGACGGCAAACCTTTCTTTTCCTCTATAAGAATGATTATCATTTTCTAAAAAGTGATTTCCTGAGTCTTTCTTGGATAATTTATTTTTTGGAAGTCCCTTAGGACAAGTCTGACTTGTGCCGTCCTTATTTACCTTGGCAAAATAAGTGTCTGTCTTCCAGCACACCCACTGAAGAATATTTACGAATTGACCAAAACCAGCATCGGCTGATGCCTTAGAAAGCATTCCTCTTTGCCAAGATACAAAATTGAGATCTTCAATAAATATCATTCCCGTGTCTTGTACGAGTTGATGGCTTAGTTTAAAGTGCCAGTCTTTACGAGCATCACTTATTCGTTGATGTAGTCTAGCTATTTTCTGATTTAACTTGTGTCGATTGTTCGAGCCTTTTTGTTTGTTTCTCAGTCTACGGGACAGCAATTTAAGCTTGTATTGTAGGGTTTTGAGAAACTTTGGTCGTTTAATCTCTTTGCCGTCACTGGTAGCTATAAATTTGTCAAAGCCTAGATCTAAACCTCTGGGATGTCCATGAGGCAATGGATTTGGAACATCAATATTTAACTGTAGTGACAGCATCACAAAATAACCAGATGCTTTTCTTACTATTCTTGCTTGCTTTGGAACGAACCCATCTGGAATTGGACGAGACATTCTCCACTTAACACTTTTTAGCCCAGGTAACTTAATCGAGTCAAAAGATATTGGGTTTTTATTTAACTGAGGAAAAACAAATGACCTCAATCGGTACTTGTTTTTAAACTCCGGAAACCCAAAGCCGCGATTCTTCATGTCGTCCCATGCTCTATCTAATGTTCTCAATGTTTGCTGTAAAACTTGAGCATTGGCAGATTTGAGAAATTCAATATCTTTCTTGGCTTCTGTTAGTTGTTTTGCTTGTACGTGGTAATTAGGGAATGGCTCATCAACCGACATGATGTATTCACGTTCAATTGAGCAAGCGTTGATTGGAGACTTCCGAGACTTACACCAGTCTTTACGATACGAGAGCGCAAAGTTCCAAACAGAGCGACATACATTAAGAGTGTTCTCAATGCTTTCGATCTGTTCAGAAGTTGGTTCTAGTTTGTACTCGTAAGTCAAAGTAAGCATAGTTGTATTGTAGCCTACACAGTGCAACTATTCGTGTAGAAAATGTAAAGAATGGCTACAATGAGCAGCGACCCCGCGTCTTTTTAAGACGCTAGGGAACGCGCTGCGATGTTTATGTTGTTGAACAAAATTCTAAGGGCGTAATTCTGGGGTCTCCCCAGAATGTTGACCGCCCGCATCACCCCGCCATATGCGGAGCGGTATCCTTTAGGACTAAATGCTACATCCTTGGCATTTTAGTGGGGGTACTCTTTTGTTATCTTAGATAGAATCAGCGCGATCGCCACGTCACTAGAGTAGGGCTTTAATTCGGTGGCAAAGTAAAGGGTATAGCGACCACAGGCAAATAAAGCGATCGCGATCGGTGCAGCGATAGTAGAACTATACTGACGCACTAGCCGATAAAATACGCCCAAAGAGACTATACTGGCGATAAAAGGTAATAGCCTGAGAGCATATTCACTATTGCCCCAGATCTGCGTAGCCAACTTTTCCAGCCACAGAAATCCCAGGGGTGCAGCCTGATTATTATCCAGTACTTGAGATAATTCTCCGTAGGAGCGTTCAATTATGTTTAAAGCTAGATTGATTTCATCGCCCCAAAGCGATCGATTACTGAGATATTGAACTATCCGAACCAAAACACCGAGGGAAATAAAGCACAAACTCAGGTAGTTAAAGAATTTTAGCCAGTTTGCTCGTTTGAGATTACTTTTATTTGACACCGCACAACTTCTAATCTGTCCCATCTAATTAAACATAAAATGGGGCTTAGTGAAAAAGGGCTTAGTGAAAAACTGAGATTTAGGGATTTAACACTGGAAAAAATTAATTTGCAGGGCAAACTGAAAATAAATTTCCAGATGCCCTAGATAAAAAGAAGCTACTGCTTATTAATCTGCTTAAATAATTTTTCCACCTCTGGGTTATAAACCAGCATGTAGTTCCAATAATTTTCAAATACTGACTCGACATAGCCTTTAGTTTCCCGATAGGGAATTTTCTCAACAAATTCATCGGCATCTTGTAAACCATAACGAGAAACCCACTTAGCTACTGCATTTGGTCCTGCATTATAACTAGCAACCGCTAACATAGAGTTATTGCCATATTTCTTATGGGTAAAGTCGAGGTAATAAGTACCAATATTGACGTTATCTTCAGGTTTGCTCAGAGAGTAGCTAGATAAACCAATATTTCTGGCTGCGCTTTCAGCGGTGGGGGGCATTACCTGCATCAAACCTAACGCCCCCGCAGAGGATTTGATCTCTGGCTCAAATCGAGATTCCTGGCGAATCAGGGATGTAACTAGCAAAGGATTAAGCTGACGCTGTTTAGACCATTTAAGGATAGTTTGTTCATAAGGGAAAGGATATAAAGCCTGCCAGTACTCAGGAGTTTGGCGTAGTTGCTGCCACTCTTGCTTGTCTTTGGGGGCATCTCTATCTTGGAGATACCAGATTTGATTAATGCCTCGGAGGTTTTTACCCTGGTAGAGTTTTAACAAACCTTTGGTGAAATCTTCAGCCACAGTTAATTCAGTGCGATCGCTGATTTCTGTCTGGAATTGCCCCCAAGCTTTATGCTCTAGCCCTAGTTTATATAGTTCTTGAAAGGTTTCCGAGCCTCCAGGAGGATTGGTTTTGCTGGCTTTAACTACTTGAGGTACTTGATGGCGCACCGTGGTAAAGTCCCCCACATCCCAGCCTAAAGCCACCGCCGAACGCCAGGCATAATATGACCGAGGAAAACGAGTTAGCACGGATTTATAGGCGTTAGTTGCATCCTGGGGACGATTTAGCTTTTCAGCCCATTTGGCAATCCAAAAACCAGCCTTAGGGGCGAGGGAACTATCAGGATTATTAACCACAATTGGTTGCGCCCATTGCCAAGCGGTAAGCAAATCTCCTGCTTTAGCTTTTTGACTGGCAATATCCCAGCGATATTCTGCTGCTGCTTCGGAGTGTTTATAATCGGTTAACAGAGTTTGCAGCACCTTGGTAGCAGATTTTGGACTATTGAGTGCTTCGAGGTATTGGGCTTTGACGACTAAAGCTTCTGGTGCATGTTTGGGAAATTGCTTAATTGCCAGATTGAGATATGTCAGCGCTTCTTGTTTACTGACAATGGTGGCGATACGGCGTAAACTCCACCCTGTATAGTCGTCATCAGGATATTGCTGAATTAGCTTGAGATAATATTGTTTTGCCGTAACTGTACTATTTCCCAAATGATATCCTCTGCCAGCACGATAAAGATTACGGGGCGTAATGGTTGCTTTAGCATAGGCTTGTCCCGCTTTACCATAGTCCCACTTCAACCAGTAACTATCGGCGATCGCTTGCCATTCTTCGGGAGTTAACTGACTAGCATACTCTTTAACCAGAAGATCTCTCATCTGATCCACCCCAGGATCATCAGGGGTATATTTAACCAGCACTGCCATCAGCTTTGGTTGATTAGGGTTTTGCTTTAACTGCTGACGAATAATCTCATGACTACGGGGATGGGAGGGAAATTGGGCGATCGCCTGTTGCCAATAAGTAGGATTAGACTTACCTAAGAGGTATAATGCTTCCGCTGTGGCGGCTGATGTGGGATATTTGGTAATTAATTTCTGCCAAGTTCTTTCTGCTGACTGATAATTTTGTTCTAGCTGATATGCTTCACCTTTTGCTAGCAATATATGGGCAGCTAATAAAGGATATTCTTGTTCTAAATCTTGCAATTTAGCTAAGGCTTCTTTTCCTTGTTGGCGGTCAATTAGATCTGCTGCTATGAGAAAACTATGATCAATATTTGCCGAGGAACCCTCAAGAGCAACTGCTGGCTTAACTGAAAGTATTTTACTTTTGCTTGGAGAGGTATTTATCGTTTTTTTATTGGCAGAAATTATAGCTTTTGAACCAATTGCTGTTGATATCAAGCCAATACTAATTAATAGAAAAGTCTTGCTATTAAATGATTTCCACATAATATTTTTTTAAAGATGTAAAGGCAGAGTATATGATTATTATTCCCCTACAAATTATTTTTCATACCACCCAAATAATCAGTTCATGACAATTAGTAATTGGCAGAAAGGGTAGTAACAGTAATCTAAATACTTAAATCAGGATGGGGATTATATTTATAATATAATGTTTTCTGGTATTTATATATACAGTCAAGTTAAAGTTTTAATAAAGTAATCAAGAAATCATAAATAATGTCAAGTTTTAATGTGTAGTTTTAAATCTTTGGTTTTTTAGATTGCTTTTCGGAGATTGAAGATTAGAGATTATATTATGAGTTTAAATCAGACTAGAGGGAAACGATTTAGTTCTTCCTGCATATCGCTTCGGGTGAGGCATAAACTTAGTCATATAGCGTTTCTCAGATGAGTGAGGTACGATCTTTCCCCTTTTCCCTTTAACCTTTACCCAAACACAACCGAGGTGTACCTCATAGATACGAGAAACGCTATATAAGCCCAGAATTGCTTGTTGTGCTTGCGTTATAGCGAAGAATATAATATTTTGTGGACAACAACATACTCTAAACAATGATGAGTTTGATTTATCTCTAACCTTAGATCTGAATAGGAACAACAATTCTGTATTCTTAGCTACATTCCGAATTTGAAATTGCTGGAATTGCTGCTTTGGGGTTGGCAAATCAGAACCTGGGCTATTTTATCTGCATCAAGCTATTGAGAAATTATTGCGTACTGGTTGCCGAGGTTGAATCACCTTGTGCTTTGGCTTCCATTGACTCAAGATATTTTAATCCTAAAATACCAAAAGAAATAAAAATAAACAGAGCAGAAAAAATAGTAGCGCGTTCAAACATAGTATAAAAACTAGCTTATTCGTTAAAGTCAATTAGCTTAATTGTCAGCGTAATTTAACTATTTGCCATTAGTTTTTTTACATAAATTTCTTTGTCTAAAATTTAAGTATTTTCAGTATTTGTATGGATTAATAGTTGTTTACTCTTAATTAAATTTAACCTTAACAAGCATAGTTTGAAGTAAATTTCTGGTATTTTGAAATCAATTCAGATGATTAAAAAATGAAAAATGAGCTATTAAAGTATTTAAAGTCATCTATTGATCGAGATTGGTTACAGTATTATTCTCTTGATTCTATGAGTAATCATGAAATAAATGAGGAAAAATATTGTAGCCAAGCACTTTATCAGCTAACTCAACATAGATTAGCGGAAATATCTGCTGTTGCAATTAAACAACCTGGGAAATCTGTAGTTTTTATTGTTGAACAAAACCCTGTCAATTTTATCGCTGCTTTCTTAGCTGGGGTAATTGCGGAGGTAAATTTATTTCTCTGTGATCCTGCTTGGAAACAACAGGAATGGCGACAAGTATTCAACTTAATTGAACCTGACTTAATATATGCCGATCGCACTACACAAGATTTAATTGCTAAAGTAGGATCTACGGTCATAAATTATGCTGATGATAAATCTAACTTGTCAGGATCAGCTTTAATCATGATTCCTACAGGAGGTACTTCTGGTAAGATTCGGTTTGCGATGCACAGTTGGGATACTTTAAGGGCATCAGTAACTGGCTTTAGAGATTATTTTAATTGTCAACAAATCAATTCTTGCTGCACTCTTCCTCTCTATCATGTGAGTGGTTTAATGCAGTTTATGCGTTCGTTTGTGACTCAGGGAAATTTACTTGTCTGCCCCTATCAAATAGTTAAAACTAAACAGATTACTTTAGATAAATGGGACTACTTTATCTCTTTAGTACCTACTCAACTAAAGTTTTTACTTGAATCTATTCCAGATTGGTTAACCCAGTTTAAAACAGTATTACTTGGTGGCGCACCAGCAACGCGATCGCTTTTAGACACCGCCAGAGAATACAATATTACCATAGCACTTACCTATGGCATGACGGAAACCGCTTCAGGAATAGTTACTCTCAAACCTGAAGATTTTTTGGCAGGTAACAATAGTAGTGGTCGAGTTTTGTCTCATGCACAAGTGAATATTAATCATTTATCAGTAGCAGAAACTGCTGGAAGTACTGAGGTAGAAGAAGTTTTAGGCGAGGAAGTTAAAGATAAACCTGCAAATATAAAAAGTCAAAACATCAAGCATACAGATGATCAAATCAATAGAATAGGGTTAATTGGGTTAATTGAGATTAGCTGCACTTCTCTATGTCTTGGTTACTATCCTGAGCTTTTTACCCCAGGACAACCATTGGTAACTGATGACTTAGGTTATTTTGATCAAGAGGGTTATCTACATTTAATTGGTAGAAATAGCCAGAAAATTATTACAGGAGGTAAAAACGTATTTCCTGCTGAAGTAGAAGAGGCAATTTATGCAACTAAATTAGTAAAAGATGTCTGCATCATTGGCATCCCAGATCAGAAATGGGGACAAGCAGTTACGGCTATATATATTCCTATAAAATCAGAAATCAATTTGGATTTAATCAAGCACAAAGCTACCCAACAAATTGCTAAACACAAATTACCGAAAAACTGGATTAAAGTTGATAGTATTCCCCGCAATAATCGAGGTAAAATAAATTATCAAAAGTTAAAAATGATCGCCATAAAAACAGTAGAGACATAGCATGCTATGTCTCCTGATATATCCCCTGCAACGCCTTCAAAAAAGTAACAAGTAAGAATTAACAAGTAAGATGAATATTTGGCAAGTTGATTTTTATTATCATCCCAGTGAAATAGAAAAAGATAATAGACGATGGGAATTAGTAATTTGCGACTGCCCAAAAGGTACGCTGCGAGATCGCTCTATCACTTCAAACAACCAAAAAATAACACCAATTTATACTGCACAATGTTCTTCAGTTGATGCTAATGCTGTCTGGTTAGAACAACAAATATTACTAGCAGCAAAAGGAAAACTACCCGATAAAATACAAGTATTTCGTCCCCAAGCACTCGGCTTAATATCTGTTGTTGCTGAGAAATTAAATATTAAAGTTGCAGCGACTAGAAATACCGAGACTTTAAAACAAGTATTGAGTGAAAAATATCAAAACAATCCTAACTATAATCCTATTGCCTTAGAAAAACCACCACCACAAGCACTACCTGAAAATCTCTGGGGAGATGAGTGGCAAATAGCCAATATAGCAGCAGGGCAAATTATTGATTTATTTTGCGATCGCCCAATTCCTATTAGTAGCATTCCCGAAGAATTTTATCCGCTTAACTTAAATCTTGCTTTTGATATTTTTATTCCTGGGATAGTAGTTTTTGGGGGTAAAAAATCAATGCAACTTGCCCGCTGGATTGAGCAACAAATACCAGCTTTTATCAACTATATTCCCACTGAAGTTGGTAAGTCGGGAGGGTTTATTTTAGAGACTGGATTAGTAGATCGTTGGGTATTTAATACTTTTGAATCTGAACAAGCTGCGGGAATTGCTAGAAATTATGAGCAGAAGAAACAAGCTAGTAAAGGACTACATTTTTTACTAATCCAACCAGATGATTCAGGGATGACAACTACAGCTTGTTGGTTATTAAAAGAATTTAATTATTAATCGCTAAATAATGTTCAAATAAGTGAGTTTTTGTCCAAGGATAAGCCTATTTCCCCATTCCCTTATCTCCCCATCTATTTTTTTCGAGAATGAAACAGCCCTACCTAATTATCTTAGCCATCGGTTATGATGATTTGCTGCGGGAGCCTTTTAAAGCCGAGCAATTGCTGTTAATGATGACGAAGCATTTAGGGGTGTGCTATACCTATGCAGAAGCTATTGCTCCTCAAGAGAAAACAGCTTGATTGTCGTCCTTAGATAATAATTCTCTGGGGCTACCATATCAGGATGAATTAGTTCTATAACTCCAGCAATCCATTATGGAAATTGATTTAGACAAAATTGAGCAGATTATCGAGAATATCAGTCAGGAAATGAATTGCCAGCAAATACAATTGAGCGACGCATTAGTAATTTTGAATACGAGCATATTTTATATTTATCACCTCTTGGTTAACCTTGTCTGAGGAAAATTAAATAATGAAAAGATTGATGGTTGCAAAGGAGTTGAATAACATTCTAATTGTGGATGATACTCCCCAAAATCTGCATTTATTAGTGGATATTTTGACTAAATATGATTATAAAGTTAGACCTGTGCCTAACGGAAAGCTCGCTCTTTCGGCTGCTGAAATTAGTCCCCCTGACTTGATTTTATTAGACATTATGATGCCTGATCTCAATGGCTATGAGGTCTGTAAACAACTAAAAAGTAATCCTAAAACTAAAGATATTCCCATAATTTTCATCAGTGCGGTGAATGAAGTGGCAGAGAAAGTTAAGGCATTTGCGATCGGTGGTGCTGACTATATTACTAAGCCATTCCAAATGCATGAAGTGCTGATGCGAGTTAAAAATCAGCTTGCCTCAAGAAGTCTGCAACTACAGCTGACATCTAAAAATGATCAGCTTAAGCAGACAATAACTCAACTCCAAAAAAGCCAAAAAAAACTAGTTGAATCACAAAAGCATTTAGCATTAGCCAAAATTACTTCAGGTATTAGCCAGCAAGTTAATCATCCTTTATCTGAAATCAACAATACCTTAGAGGAAATCAAGCAGTTTGGCGAAGCTAGTTTACAAGATATTCCTGCTTTCTTGACTAAAATCTCTCCCCAACAGCAAAAATATTTTGCTTCTTTATTAAAGCATGCTCAAGATAATCAGATTAATCCCTTATTATCTCCCACAGCAAAACAAGAATTAAAAACTCAGCTAGTAAGCAAACTAAATAGATTTCAGCTCGAAAAAACTGATAAAATCGCTGAAATGTTAATTGAATTGGGATTTAATGAAGAAATAGAAGAGTTTATGCCTCTGCTGGCGAGTGAGAATTATTGGTCAATTCTCGACAATGCCTATCTAATTATTAATCTACACCAAAGCATTACCAGCATTACCGATTCTACAGACAAGGTTAGCAAGGTAATTTCTGCCTTTGAAGATTATGCTAATAGTCCTATTGATAATGCAACTAAACGCCAAGCTAATATCAAAAATACCCTCGAACAAGCTTTAAGTATGATCGTGCCTCAGATACCTTCGGGAATTCAAATTATCAAGCATTATGGTGATGTTCCCACCCTCAACTGTTATCCTGACGCACTACAAAAGGTCTGGTTTCATATAATCCAAAACGCGGTAGATGCCATTGGTACTCACGGAATATTGACAATCAATCTTTATCAACAGCAAAATAATCTCATGGTAGACGTTATTGATACGGGAGAAAGTATCGATCAAGAAATACTGAATCAACTCTGTGATCCCTTCTTTAGCACTAAATCGACCACAGGCAAATTGGGTTTGGGTTTAGCGATCGCTAAACAAATTGTGGAACAACATTATGGTAGCATTTCAGTCAACCTGCTCTCAGGAAAAATGACTCTTCCAGGGAACACTAAATTTACAGTATCTTTACCGATTCAAGGAGATGAATAGCTGTAGGGTATTAAATATTTAATTTGCTGATCTACCCGCGAAATGTCCGATCTAACTGCCTACAAATGACATTAATAGGATGACACCAATACTGCTCAAAGCCAATAATAGCGCGAAGGTAATTGATTCACCCAAATTAGTTGAAGTTTTCATATTTTTGATGCCTTTAAATTTTTCGAGATATATTAACCGATACAAAACCAGTTTCAAAACCAAGCAAGCTGCAAAAACGAGTCGGGGATCAAGGGAAATCTATGAAATAAAGCTTATTATTGGTTTTGTATTTACTAAAATAATAGTAACTAGCTTTTGATACAGTAAGCTCATAAAAGCAATTTTTCTTGATATAACTTTATTTAACTACATAATGATGCTACTCCTTACTAGTGGACTAATGGCAATTATCGCAGTACGTTAATCGGTTAGGACAGAAAAGTTAACTGCTCGTAATTAATGAGCGCTATAAGAGCATTACATAATGAGTAATGAGTAATGAGTAATGAGTAATGAGTAATGAGTAATGAGTAATGAGTAATGAGTAATGAGTAATGAGTAATTAAGTAGAGTGAACCAGTCAGTTACTTCGCTCTTGAATAAATTGACTGCGACAACAATTAGCTATTAGAGCGAAATCTCACTTCATTTATGGGTGGGATGGGCTTAAGCAATATTTAAAATTAAATTTGAGTCAGGCTATAATGCTGGACACAAAAATCGTAAATTAAGTATGCGGCGAAAATTGCGACAAGGGTTAAAAATCTTACTTTTGAGCTCAATATTATGGTTGAGTTTAACTAATCAAGTAATGGCGACTAGTAAACTATTGCAGCCTCATGAAAGACATATCTTAGAAAGATTAAGCTTTGGTGTAACTTCCTCACAAATAAAACAGATTAATACCAGAGGAATCGAAGCTTATATTCAGTCTCAACTTAGTCCTCAGTTAATATCTGAATCTCCTAGAGTCGATAGCTATTTAGCTAAATTCAGTTCAATTTACCAAGAGCCAATTGAACTACAAAAAGAAATGTATCTTAATAGCAAAAAATTACGTAATTCTCAACTATCTACTGCCCAACATCAGCAAATACGTAGCAAAATCAAAAACTTACTTTTTAAAACTAGAGATGAAGCGATAGATGCCCATTTGGTTAGAGCAATATATTCTAATCGTCAGCTACAGCAGGTGATGGTAGATTTCTGGTTTAATCACTTTAATGTTTTTGCCAATAAAGGGTCAGTCAGACTTTGGTTGAGTGATTATGAAAGCAAAATTCGGACTCATGCTTTAGGTAACTTCCGTGACTTGTTGGCAGTGACGGCAAAACACCCAGCAATGCTAATTTACTTAGACAATAAGAGCAATACAGACCCCAATAGTCCTGTGGGAAAAAAAACACAACTTGGTCTAAACGAAAACTATGCTCGCGAGCTGATGGAATTGCATACTTTAGGGATAGATGGAGGTTATACACAAGATGACGTCATCTCCTTAGCTAGGATTTTTACGGGTTGGGGTATGGATGCTCTTGGAGAGAAAGGAGATCGTCAAGGATTTTTCTACTATGAAAATCGTCATGATCAAGAAGATAAAGTATTTTTGGGTCAGACGATCGCAGCCAACGGTATCCAAGAGGGAGAAAAGGCTCTAGATATTTTGGCAAGTCATCCTAAAACCGCCCATTTCATTAGCTACAAACTGGCGCAATATTTTGTCGCGGATCAGCCACCTTCTAGTTTGGTTAATCATCTAGCACAGGAATTTATGGATAGTCAGGGCAATATTAAAGCACTCATGGATGTCTTGATTCATAGTCCAGAATTTAATAGCCCTCAATATTACAAGCAAAAGTTTAAAACCCCTTATCAATATGTAATTTCATTGGTGCGTATGGGTGAGATCGCCCAACCCAATTTTAAACGGATTCGCGGAATGTTGACACAGCTATCAATGCCTGTATATCAATGCCTTGCACCTACTGGCTACAAAAATACTCAGTCAGCGTGGTTAAACCCTCAAGCAATGTTACAGAGAACGAGTCTGGCAGCAGCGATCGCTAATGGAGTCCTAAACCGTGGCGATAGGATTGAACAGAAACAATTAAACCAGAATTTTGGCACTATTTCCCAAAATACCAAACAGATAATTGCCAAAAGTCCTGCTAAACTCCGCTCTGCCCTAATTATGGGTAGTCCAGCGTCAATGTATCGATAGTTTTTGGGAAATCATCTGACTTCGTTCGGACTAATTTGTTTTAGCTATAAGCTTTAAGCTTTAAGCCTCCAAATTGAGATATTTATTATTAGTGCTACAGACAAAATTATGAGAAGAAGAAAGTTTATCACCGCAGCAAGTTTGGCAACGGCGGGAATGTTGCTTCCCGTGGGGTGTAATAGTTGGGTGGCGCAAACAGCTAGCTCTAAGAGCGATCGCCGACGTTTGGTCGTGGTTTTTTTGAGGGGTGCTGTGGATGGTTTAAATATCGTTATTCCTCACCAAGAAACCGAATACTATCAGGCTAGACCAACTATCGCTGTTCCCTATCCGCAGGAAAAAAATGGGGCGATCGATCTTGATGGCTTTTTTGGTCTACATCCTATGTTGCAAGATTTGATGCCTTTGTGGTCACAGAAGAAGTTGGCGTTTGTTAACTCCAGTGGTTCCCCTGTACCAGATCGCTCTCATTTCCAGGCTCAGGATTATATGGAAAGCGGTACCCCAGGAATCAAAAATACTCAAGATGGCTGGATGAATCGGCTATTGGCTGAATTACCTGAAGACAGACTAACTCAAGCTTTAAATGTCGGGGGGACTACGCCTTATATACTCCAAGGAAAAATGGCGATCGCCAGCTTGAAACCTGGCATTAATTCCGCAGCACCAATTCCCACAGATCGCCCCTTTCTCAATCAGGCTTTTAGTAGTTTATATAGCGGTCAGGATGCTTTGAGCAAAGCTTATCAAGATGGCAGCAAAGCCCGAGAAATCATCCTAACTGAATTAAGTCAAGAGATGATATCGTCATCACGGGGGGCAAAAAATGCCAGCGCCTTGATCGATGATGCAGCCGAAGTAGCAAGACTGATGGTAGGAAATGCCAAGACTCAATTAGCATTTATGGAAGTTGGTGGTTGGGACACTCATATCAATCAAAATACTGTTTTTGAGCGCTTGCTACCTGATTTGGGTAAAGGTTTAGCGACCCTAGTTAAGGGATTAGAGCCAATTTTTGATGACACTGTAATAGTCGTCATGTCAGAATTTGGTCGAACAGTTAAAGAAAACGGCAACCAAGGAACAGATCACGGATATGGTAATGCGATGTGGCTTTTGGGAGGAGCCATTAATGGGGGGAAGGTGTATGGAGAGTGGTCAGGCTTAAACCCATCTGTCCTTTATGAAAATCGAGATTTACCCGTGATGACTGACTTTAGGGAAATTATTTCCCTGGCACTACAGCAGCATTTGTCAATTTCTAGGGATAGTTTAAGTCGAATTTTTCCTGGCTATAAATCTAGTAATAAAATTGATCTCTTTGTTTAATCAATCATGCTTTGTTATGCCTGTTAAACCGCGTCTAGTTTGAAACCTGTAGTTTTCGTATTTGTTTGGGGGAAACGGTTAAAGGGGAAAGGGAAAAGGTTTTACGGGATCTGTCTTTTTATTTCAAAACTCCAGTTTTGAATGTGGACGCGGTTTAGTTGATTAGTTGTTAGTTCTTCTTACATGGAACTATTCCAGATGCTTTTGCCTTCGTCATCATTGAAGCGATAAAATAGTGCCTCATCTTTAAATTGATGGTCATCTAGGACATGGTGAAAGATACCTTTGTCAATCATTTTTTGACCTAGACTAACTGCATCTTCTCTAGATAATTTTGTTTTTTTACTAATCCAATCAACAGCTTCATTACCGACAAAACACCGTTGGTATAGCTTTAATTTGTAGCGACGAGTTTTGACCTCTACTCCTCTCTCTGAGCGCATTTCCGCCACCAGTTGCCGAACAGCAACATGATTCAGTTTGTTCTTCGATTTACTATTGCTAGAAGATGCTTGAGTTCCTGCGACTTGTTGCATGGCACTGGAGATACCAATAATATCTGATTTGTACTCATTATTCTGCATCCAAATGCCAACACTATCTTTTTCTTTGACTAATAGAGTGGGAATTTTAGAGCGTTCTTCGTGATCGAGATATTCTTCACGACATTCTTTGATAGCTATCTCCATTTCTTCTTTAGGGAAAGCTTTCTCTCTGACGAACAAATTATCGTTGTAGATCAAGCCTGATCTAGTTTTATCTTGATCTTTTATCTTGCAATACTGTACCTGCGTATGATCTAAGAAAAACATTTTCCTTACTCCTGTATCTACCCCTGTAAATGTTGCCCAATCAACACTGTTATAACTCAACTTTTTTTGTTGTATAGCGTTTCTCAAATAGATGAGATACAAAATTTTCCCAACTCCCCCTATTCGTTCCGTCTTCGCGGGATAATAAGGGCAAGCAAACTCCAGACTCCGAACTTATCCTAACCAAGGTGTATCTCATTAATACGGGAAAGGCTATAACTGTTATATATTAATATTTATCCTGTACTGGAATAATTTCTGTATACTCAAAATTGTTTAAACTTGATTTAACCAGAAGATAATTCTGCTGATTAAGTTCCAGGTTGTCTGACTCACAGTTCGTTTTTGGAGAATAATAGGTTAGCACATACTCTTGACCAATTACTGCTGCTGTTTCAGTCTCAACTTCTCCCTTCCACTGGGTTTTGGTCACTAAAATAATTAATTGGTTGGCTAGCTGAGGAATTGCTTTTGCTACCTGTCGGCGATAAATCTGATCTAGACTACCAAAGGGGGAATCCATGACGATGGGGAAAGTACTGCTATCGTAACCCATCAGGGTATTACGTTGACTCCATTGCCTCACGCGATCAATAATGCCCCCGATAAATGACAGGCTCAAGATTTGGTTTTCACCTGTAGATGCTGCAACAGATGCTTCTATCCCTGATGTATTTTCAACTAAAGTTAGCTTGTAATCACGGCTTAATTTCGGAATATAAGGAGTAAAAGAAATAAAGCTAAATATTGACTGCACTTTCTGTTCTAAAGCCAGACGAAACTGATGCTCTAGGCGATTTCTGGCTTCATTTAACCGAGCGATCGCATCCTCGGTTACTGCAATTCTTTGCTGTGCCAGCTTTTGCTTGTTTTCTGTAAGCTGGTGTCGCGCGATCTTTTGACTAAGTTTGTCTAACTGCTGTGCGCGATCGCTCTGTTGCTGCTGGTTTTCTCCCTGCTCTAAAATTAGACTTTTGATTTGCTCTTCAATGGATTCTATGTTCTGCTGTAGGTTTTGAGTATCTCGGTTAGGATAGCTTTTTAGCTGTCTATTGGCTTGCTCGATTTCTGTTTCGATGCGATTCAGCTCTAAGTATTGATGCTTAATTTCTGCCTGCTGATGATCTAATGCTCGCCAAAAATCATCTGACTGAGACTCTATTTTATTTACCTGAGTCTCTAAACGAATTGCGGACTCTTCTACATTTTTGATTTCAACTTTCTTGAGCCAAGATTTAACGTTATTGTAGGAATCAGTGTCAGGAGTCAAAACCTCACCACAAAGGCAGCGTTGCTGTTCCAATAGTTGTTGAATAAATTCTCCCTTGAGTCCACTAGAAAGTTGCCCGCGATCGCGTAATGTTTGCAATAGATCTAAAAAACTATCGGTGATTGAGGGCAGAAAAACCAGGTGGCTATCTTGTGATAATAACTTTTTAAGTTGGTGTTTGCTGTAGATAACCTCTTTCTTCAGTGATTTCTGCTGTTTAAGCAGTTTCAGCTTCTGCTTTTGGATTTCATCGGCACCACTTATTTCTAATAGCTGTCGAGACAAATTAGCTTTTCGTTGTTCCAACTCACTAACCTCGGCAATAATTTTAGCGATACGTTGGCTTATCGTTTCCTTCTCTTGCTCTAAATTGATTTGCTCTTTTAATAACTGCTTAGTTCGAGCATCTCCTAGTTCTTGCAATTCTCCTTGCAGAGTTCTTTTAGCTTTCTTCAAATGCTCGATCGCCCGATCTAGAATTTTAACCCCCAACAACTCTTTCGTATCTTCGGCAATATTTGAGTTATGATTCTGACGAAAAAAACCATCAATTCTTTCCCCATCAAAGAAAAAATACTGATGTAAGCTAGCGGGTAAAATGCGGTTGATAATATCTTCTGGAGCCTCAAGGGGTGGATACCATCGTCCATCGTCTCCCGCAACCAACATAAACAACTTTGTCTGACTATACTGTACCTGTCGTTCTGCATTCTTGTTGGCGTAACACTTGCGCTTTAACTGGTAGATCTTGCGATCGCGTTCAAACTGTAGCTCTACCCAACATTCCACCGCTTGCTCTGGTTTGACTTCGGCGATCGCTCTTTGATTAATTAGTAATTCTGGAGAAGCAAAAGCTGCCGTGAACTTTTTGTAGAGTACCCAGGTAAAAGCATTAAGAATCGAAGTTTTACCTGCGCCATTGTTGCCATAAATAACTGTGGTGTTTCTTGTCCCACTAGCAAACTTTATCTGGGGAGTTTTGCCATAAAACTGCCGAAAGTTACACAGTTGCAGATAATTTAACTTCATTTTCAGAGCTAATTCTTGCCAATCAATTATTCGGTTAGAGACTAGAATTTACAGGCATTTCCGATTCTGGCGATGGCAAAGCTAGTCGAATATATCGCCTGATACTATCTTATCGTGTTTGGCGATCGCAAGCCAGATATTATTTTAAATATCTACTGAATAGGCTCATTCTACAAAATTCACATCACAGCGAATAATCTCTCAAAGCGTTGAATAGTCGCTAACTTCCGATAATTCCCTCTCTCGGTAACCAATGGCATTACCTTCTACAGCGTCTACAATGTCTTGTTAGCAACCTTGATGTGTAATAGCTAAAGAAGAGAGAGAAACCTATAAATTGGAACATAACTAATTCCCATTAGGCATAAAAAATAATCCATTGTCCTGCTACTTCAGCGATCGCACCTCCTGGTAAAGTAGAAGTACGACTTTTATTGGGTGCGTCAATTAAATTAACCACCGCTTCAATCTGGTCAAAGTTTGGTTGTCGAGACATTACTAGAGGCAAAAACTGACGAATTGCCCGACGTTGAATGGCGAGGGGTGCATCTTGTAAAACTAAGCGATCTAACTTAAAGTCATCAGTTAATCTTGCTTGTTGCAATAGTTTCTGGGCAGTAATTTCCAAATACTCTACATCTGCCCGTAGGATCTCTGCTGTATGTGCTAAAGAGTTTTCTACTTTGGGATTGAAGTGATCTTGGAGATAGGGAATCAATTCACCACGGATGCGATTGCGAGCATACTTATTATTTTCGTTAACTACATCATGCCAAATCGGCAGGTCAAACTGATGACAGAATTCCAGAGTTTCTCGACGATAAACTTCTAAGATCGGGCGTACTAGCTTAATTTCCTCAGTTAAAGGGCGTTGCCAACTTAAGGCAGCTAATCCATCCCCCCCTGCACCACGAATCAGGTTATAGAGTAAAGTTTCCGCGCGATCGCTTTTAGTATGCCCTGTAACAATATATTTAAATTCTTGTTCTCTAGCGATTTCGATCAGGGCTTGATAGCGCCATTTTCTGGCTGCTGCATCGGTTTCTTTTAAAGTCCCTGCAATTTTAAGATAGAAAGGTAGCTGCCAGTTTTCTGCCACCTGACTCACTCTTGCCGCAATTCCCGCATCAGTTGACCATTGATGATCACAATGAGCGATCGCCAACTGCCAATTCCACTTCGAGCGCAAATCTAATAATAACTTTCCCAAACATAAGGAATCCTGTCCCCCAGATACAGCAACTAAGACTTTTTCTCCCTGGGGCAAAAGCGATCTTTGGCGTAAAGTTTTATGTAATTTAGCATGGAGTTGAGTCCAATAAATCTGAGACATAGGGTTAGGCTGAATATATAGCAATCCTGTTTGAGTCATGAAAGTTTAAAAAGAGGAAAGGCAGAATGAAAGATGCTAATAATTTCAAGCTCATAATATTTTTGCATAGAAGTAGTTTACTGTTAGATAAAAGAGAATCATTTCCTTGAATAATTTTTGACTGATTCTTGACAAAGATTGCCCCATACTGCTTACATTTTTTTCAGAGAAAACTCAAGAATAATGCTTACCCCTCTCGTTCATATCATGGACATATTAATACTAACAGCCTTTGAATATGGTAATTTGAGACTACTTTATAGCTTTATGTAGCAACAGACAGTAAAAATTAATTCTTAATATATAAATTCAATTATTTCCCAACTCCTGAATAATTTTTAACAGGGTAAAAGAGAGTTCAAGTTTAGTCAATCTCAAGGAGCTAGTGAGTTAGTGGTTTAAAGAAACTAGTTGAGATTAAAGCTTGTCTTAGCTTAATGAAACCATAAAGATTCAGTAAAGGATCTTACGAAAAAAAAAAGCATAGGTAAATATATAAGTAATAACTAGTAGCGAAAAGCACTGAGACGTTTTTGGCTTCTAGTGAAATTATATTGTTACTTTTTTTTATAAATTTTTAATATGATTCGTGTTTTACTAGTTGATGATCAAAAAATGGTCAGAGAAAGCTTGAAATTTTCTTTAGAGCCAGAAATAGATATACAAATCGTCGGGACTGCTGATAATGGAATCACTGCAATTGAACAGGTAGAAATTCTTCAGCCAGACATTGTCATCATGAATATGGAAATGCCTGGGTTAGACGGGGCTAGTGCGACTAAACAAATTACGAGCAGATTTGCTGAGACTAAAGTTTTAATTCATACTTCTTACGATAACGATGAATACATCACGCAGTCTCTAGCAATGGGAGCGAAAGGTTATTTATTAAAAAATGTTGAGACTCCAGACTTAGCAGTAGCTATTCGCAACATCCATAAAGGCTACACTCAAATTGCCCCTGGATTACTAGAAAAACTATTAGTTTATACTGATTCAGGAATAGTTCTCAGCAAGCTAAAAAGTCCAGCATATGCTCAACGACAAGCTAGTAATATTGCACCGATTACTACTAGACCACAAAAGGCAATTTCTAGTCTGCAACTTGCCTGTCGCCAACAGCAAGAAGAGATTGCGAAACTGCGCCAAAGCATAGACAGCAATCTGCAAGAATTACCTAAGATCAAAAAAAATCTTTCAAACCACAATAGATATATTTGGCTAATATCTTTGCTATGTTTGATATCTTTACCTTTACTGGGAGTATATATATTTAAGCTTTACAATAAGACGAACAGCCTTCAGTTAAGCGTTATTCCTGCCGAAAGAGTCGGTTTATATGGTGAATTCAGCCTTAATGGTATTGCTCAAAGAGTAGCTAAGGCTTATCAACAAGACTCTTTGTTAGGAGATATCTCTACTGTATATGTCGCACAAGAGGATGATGCGATCATTCTGATGGGAACTATTTCCGATGCGGATCTTTTAAGGCGAATGGAAAACATTGCTATGCAGGTAGTAGGGGTGCGAAAGGTTTATAGTAGTCAGGTAGCAATAGAGCCAGAATTTACAGGTAATATTTTGGGCTCAGGACAATAAAGTCTCACAAAATTTCTCAATTGATCTCTAAATTGGTCTAGAAAATATTAACAAAATTTGCCGTTCGGCGAGACAATGAAGTAACTTGTGAGTATTAATTATTTAGGATTGAGACGTTGTTGTGTCTAAAAACTGGTTAGTTTCTCTGATGGCTTGTGCTGGCATTTCTTGTATATCTTTGCCTGCTGGGGGTCAAGCGGTGTTGCCTTATGTACCTGAACTGGATTCAGAAAAATTAGAATTGCAAGGATTACAACTGCTTCAGGATGCAGTGCAGTTGATTCGTTTTCAACAATATGATTTGGCATTACCTAGAGCAGAATTAGCGACTCAATTAGCTCCAACAAATTATGATGTTTGGTTTATCCTTGGCAGTCTATACATCCAGCAGGAAAAAATAGACAAAGGTATCGAAGTATTGGAAAAAGCAGAAAACCTCGCTCCAGAACAAGCTGGTGTTTTATTTCGATTAGGCAGTGCTTACTTTCAGAAAGGTGACTATAAGACAGCGCAAGAAAAACTGGAAGCAGGATTGGAGATCGAAAAAAATTCTCCAGACGCTTTATTCGATTTAGGCAATACATATCTTAAGTTAGCCAAGTTCGATGATGCGATTGATGCCTATGAAGAAGCTTTTGCTCAGGAGGCTACTTTTTGGCCTGCCTTAAATAATGTTGGGCTGGTAGAATACGAACAGGGGGATCTCGATCAAGCGATCGCTAAATGGGAGTCAGTAATTGAAGTAGATGGGAAACAGGCGGAACCACAGTTAGCGTTAGCTGTAGCTTTGTATACCGAGGGTAAAGTTAATGAAGCTATCGAATTAGGGAAAGCTGCTTTAGAACTTGATAGTCGCTATGCTGATATTAAGTTTCTAGAGGAAAATCTTTGGGGAGAACAGTTAATTGAAGACACCCGTAAGTTTTTAAGCAATCCTCAAATACAAGAAATTGTTTCTAATTACAAACAATCTACTCCAGAAGAATCAACTTCAGAAGAACTCACTCCTACTCCTTGATGGCTTAAAAGAGAGGTGAGCGTCCAACGAACAGAATCCCGTTATGTCGGAGAGAAACAGGGGCAGGAAGTTTAAGCTAAACCGAGAAAGACTATCCTCCTCCTATAATCAAAAAGTGTTCTAGCAGTTAAAACCGACATAACAATGGTGTTGTAAGACCCACGCGTAAAAGTGGTTCTGGGGAGAAGTTTATGTCATTAGAGAAGAAGTGTTGAATTCTATCCCGTCTAGGAGAATTATCGCAGTAAGTTAATCGGTTAGGACAGAAAAGTTAACTGCTCGTAAGTAATGAGTAACAAGTAATGAGTAACAAGTAATGAGTAACAAGTAATGAGTAACAAGTAATGAGTAATAAGTGTCCTAATACGAGTAATGTGCTGTGAAAGTGAAAAAAACTGAACCTAGGCTAGGGCATTATTCCTATAGTACAGTGACTTTTAACTTGCTATATATATTACTTCATCCTTCGTACCTCATCCCTTAAATCATTCCCACTCAATCGTTCCAGGGGGTTTAGAAGTAATATCGTACACCACGCGGTTCACTCCTTTAACCTCATTCACGATTCGATTAGAAATACCTTCTAACATCTCGTATGGAACTTTCGCCCAATCTGCGGTCATACCATCTTCACTAGTAATAAAGCGGAGCACGATTGGGTGAGCATAGGTGCGTTTATCTCCCATCACCCCAACGCTACGAATTGGTAAGAGGACTGCAAACGCCTGCCAGTAATCGTGATACACCCCCTGTTTACTGATTTCGTCACGAACTATAAAGTCAGCATCCCGTAGAATGTTTAATCTTTCAGCAGTAACCTCTCCCACGATCCTAATCGCTAAACCGGGACCAGGAAAAGGATGACGGCGTACTATTTCTTCGGGCAAGCCAATGGCACGGGCAACATTCCGTACCTCATCTTTAAATAGCTTACGCAAGGGTTCAACCAGTTTGAAACGAAGATCTTTGGGTAAACCACCCACATTATGATGGCTTTTAATTTTGACAGCTACTCTCTCTCCTGTTTTGGGATCAACATTGCTATCTGCCGACTCAATCACATCTGGATAGAGAGTTCCCTGGGCTAGATAATCAAATGGTCCTAGTTTCTTGGATTCTTCTTCAAAAACCTGGATAAACTCATGTCCAATGCGACGGCGTTTTAGTTCAGGATCGGTTACTCCCTCTACTTGCTTTAAAAAGCGATCGCGTGCCATCACATACTCTACTGGAATATGAAACTTATTGTTGAATATTTCGACTAATCTTTCTGGTTCACCCTTACGCATGAATCCCTGGTCAATAAACATACAGGTGAGTTTATTGCCAATTGCTCGATGCAGCAGAAAAGCTAAAGTTGAAGAATCTACTCCCCCAGAAAGGGCTAATAAAACTCGCTTGTGCCCAACTTTTGCCCTAATCTCACGAATCGACTCCTCGACAAAGGCTTCTGTCGTCCAAGTAGGCTCACATTCGCAAACATGATAGACAAAGTTGCGAATCAGGGCAATTCCACCCTCAGAATGTACTACCTCTGGATGGAACTGTACACCAAATAGTTTCTTTTCTGGATTAGAAATTGCAGCGCAAGAAGTGTTCTTGGTATAAGCTAAAATTGAAAATCCGACTGGCAGACGAGTGCAAGAATCACCATGACTCATCCACATGGTTGAACCATGTTCAACGTTAGTCAATAAGTCGGTAGGATCTTCGATAAATAATTGTGCTTTGCCGTATTCTCCCAGCTTGACTTTTTCTACGGCTCCACCCAATTGCTTAACCATCAGCTGCATTCCGTAACATACGCCAAGAACGGGAATACCCAAATTCCAAATTTCAGGGTCGCACGTAGGAGCATGATCGTCATATACCGAATTAGGTCCACCAGAGAGGATAATTCCTTGGGGATTTATTTCCTTTAACTTTTCAGCAGTTGTCCTGTAAGATAATACTTCTGAATATACTTGTGTTTCGCGAATTCGGCGAGCAATTAACTCGGAGTATTGAGACCCAAAATCGATGATAATGATTTTTTGACGGTTAGGGTTATCAACTAGAGACTTCGGAGGCAAAGCGTCGCTACTGGGGGAGATTGATTCTGTCTGGATAGTCACTATACTCTAGAAAATCTGTGTAAGTAATCAGGTAACAAATTGTGAAGAAATTTGAGCTTTCGATACCAAACACAATTTTGGTGAGTTATGATTCCTCTGGGCAAAACTGTGTCAAGCAAAAACGATGTAAATATTCTAAATACCCTAACATAATTCAGATAGCAAAAGAAGAGCATTTTCGCTTTGGCAAATTACCTGACGACTGCGATCAAATAATACTGACCCGACCAGCAGTTTTTGCTCTGTATACTTATGAATATACTCTTCACACTTTGAATCGATCGCCTGTGCCAGTTCCTGATACACTGAATTAACCCAACTGGGATGATCTGGGTTGGTATAATCAATCTCCCGCAACATACCGAGAGCAGATTCAGTAGTGGAACAGTTAAAGATTTGCTCAATTTGAGATTTTGGTAAGCCAAGTTTGGCGCAATAGGCAGTCATAATTTCTAGTCTGCCATCGGCAAGATGATTGTGGGTATGAAAGATGCCTCCTGCTAGCTTAATCAGTTTGCCGTGATAGCCAAACAACAAGATAGACTTGACCTCGGCTACTGCCGCAGTAACTAGCATTGAACCCAGCCAGTTTGCAGTCTTGACGATCCGTTGGGGCTCTATGCCTGATTTCTGCGCTAGATCAATTCCGTTTTCACCGATGCAAAATACCAAAGAATCAAACAAAGCTGCTTTGGTTTTAATCTCCTCTTGGTAGACTTCTAGCTGACTTGGTGCAGTCAATGGTTGAACAATGCCCGTAGTCCCCAACAATGAAAGCCCTTCGACGACACCAAAAGCCTCATTAGATGTCCGTTTAGCTAACCTCGCTCCTTCAGGCAAGATGATCGTTACCACTACACTTTGGTTTTTATGTAATAAAGGCTTGAGGTTTTCTTTAATTAACTCTTGGGCATAGCTATAAATTGCTGCCTGGTTTTGACTACCTTGTTGCTTGCCGACTCCTTCGCCCCCTTGAATGGTAATTTGATTCCCATTAGAACTTATCAGACTTACCTTTGCCCAGATAGGTGTATTACGAGTCAGATCTAGATGATCTCCTGGATCACTACGGGTTATGGCGATCGCTGAATACTGATCGATTTTAGCTACCTGTTCGATCTTAATCTCTGCTTGTCGAGGAGGTTTGATTAAATTAACCGTAACCTGATTCTGAGTTGGTTGTTGCTGGAGATGGCGTAGAGCTGCGATCGCGCTAGCGCAGGCGAAAACAGGGAGAGTATATCCAGTAGGCATAGTAGATTATTATGGCTTAATCTCATATTTTACAACTCGATTACGTCCTGTTTTCTTTGCCTGATACAGACCTTTATCAGCTGCTGCTACTAATACATGAAAACCCAAATTACTATTAGGAATACAGCAGGATACTCCTAATGAGACTGTCACATAAAGATCAACAGAAGAGCCGATATGAGTAAGCTTGAGAGCTTCTATCTGCAAGCGCACCTGCTGTGCCAAGTATTTTGCTCCCTCCATCGGGGTATTAGGCAGCACTAAGACAAACTCCTCTCCGCCATATCGAGCTACCAAATCAGCAGGACGTTTGATTACTTTACTAATCGCCTGAGCAACTTTTTGTAAACAGCGATCGCCTGCTTGATGACCATAGGTATCGTTATATAGTTTAAAATGGTCGATGTCACAAAGGATTAACGATAAAGGATTCTGCTCTCTTGCTAATCGAGCCCACTCGGTTGCTATGTATCGGTCAAATCTACGGCGATTAGCGATTTTAGTTAAGCTATCAACTACTGATAGTTGTTCAAGTTCTTGATTTGCTTGCTCTAGCTGTTGATATAGTTTTGCCTGTTTAATCGCCACGGACAATTCCATGGCAACCCGCTCTAACAGCTTAATTTCCTCTTTATTCCATTCTCTGGCGATGGAACATTGTTCTATACAAAGTAAGCCCCACAGTTTATCCTCAGAGATAATCGGAATCATCAAGATAGAGCAACGGTTGTCCCCTATAGTTGGCGAATCTACGTAATCTTGAGTCACAATTTGACCTGCTGATAACTGAGCCAGGTTATGTTGGAATAGTAGGACGGGAAATCTTGGAGATTGAGCAAGATCACAACAGTAAAAGCTTTGCTCATTTAACTTGGACTCAAACAATAAAGTTAATTTGCTTCCCTGATCTACCCTACTGATCTGAATCTTTTCGGCTTGCAAAAACTGATTTACTTCAGCAACAGTTGTTTGCAAAATTTGTTCTAAATCTAAGGATGCATGAATTTTTTGCATAATCTGAGTCAGAAGGCGATCGCTAGCTGCCCGTTGAATTAGCTTCTGCTCAATTTTCTTATGAGAAGTAATATCAAAACAATAACCAACTAATCCTTTAAATTCACCGTTCAAGGTAAATTGAGGAACAGCATAATTAGAAATCCAGCGATACTGATTATCAAATCTTTTAAGCCGATAGCTAATCGTAAAACCTTTGAGTCCAGCTAATGCTTGATCAAATTTGTGATGGCATTTTGCCAAATCTTGAGGATGAATATTTATCATCCAATTGCTATTTGATTTTGTTTCAATCTTTGATCCTAAAAGCCGACTCCAAGCTTGGTTAAAAAAAGTACTCTCCCCCTGTTCATCGCACATCCAAACTAAGTTTTCAGTATTGTCGATAATGGTTTGAAATAATTTTTTTGTTGTTAATAGCTGGGAACTAAGCTCAATATTTTCCTGACTAAGCAATTCAGCCTCACGTCTATTTTTACGCCGCTTAAGTGCTAAAAAAATTGCCTTTTTTAATAAAAAAGTAGACATTTCTGACCATATTAAGCAATCATCTATCTCAACCGAGAGCGACGTAAAATCAAAATCTACAATAGTAGAAATTAAGATCAGAGGAATATCTTGTGTGTTAATCTCTTGAAGCTTTAATAGAGTGCTTAAGTGATTTTTTTTCTGTTGATTAAATATATAGAAGATAAGATCAGGATGATGTTGTTGAATAAATTCTAAGCTATCATTCGGATCTTGAATTTTGCTCAAGTGAAATATCTGAGATTTAATATTACTTAAGAGACGGTTGAATAGCTTGCTATCAGCCTGATCATTGCCTATTAATAAAATTTCAACAGTCGAATTAATAGCTTGCACAATAGATAAATAGACTAAAATAGACTTCTTCTTAAGATTAAGATTGCAGTAGCAAGCTCTAAGATAACCTCATTTGTTTATGATGTAGGTCAAAATAAGATATCTTTGTTTTTTTTTAATAACTTGAAATATTATGAATATTTTTTTATTAGTCTGAGTACATTCACTATAGTAATGAACTACAATTCAATAATTCTGAGGAAAAGTCAATAGGTTAATGTTGCTCTACTCTCAAAACTATAGTAGTGTTAACTAAAGTTTTCGCCGTTAAATTATTTAGGGAGACAATAAATTACTCTACCCCGAAAGATATAATAATTTGACTGCATTAGGTAAATGACTGCCAATGGTTGCGATCGCCCGTAAAAAATTTACTATAGATGAGTATCATTGTTTAATAGACTGGGGTTTCTTTGCTGAAAACGAGAGAGTTGAATTAATTCGGGGAGAGATTATCCAGATGTCACCGAAAAGAACACCTCATTCTGTCTGTAACTCTCTGTTGTGGAAAGCAGTGTATGACTTAATTGGCAAACAGGCAGAAATAAGAGTACAAGAACCGATTGTTATTTCTCCGAACAGTGAACCCGAACCAGATCTGGTTATGGCTATTCAGCAAGATGACAACTATTTATCATCTCATCCAATCCCTGGAGATATCTTATTGGTAATAGAAATTGCCGACTCTACTTTAAAATATGACCAGGAAACTAAACTATCTCTTTACGCAGAAGCGGGAATAAGTAATTATTGGATCTTTAATTTAATTGATAATCATCTAGAAGTTTATAGTAAGCCTTTTCAAGATAATCAAGGTCAATTTGCATATCGTTCCAAGCAAATTATATTATCTGACGAAACAGTAAAACTTCCTGATTTTGATGTTAGCTTGGATTTATCCCAAGTTTTTGCTGAGTAGAGTGTAGCAATTGCGATCTCAAAAATAACCTACATCACATCGTTACGAAATTATATTTTTTCTACTGGAATAAATTCATCATTCAAAATTTGCTCAAGAGAATAAGGACAGTCAACAGGCATATCGTTTATTTGTGATTTGAGCATAGCTTCTCTTCTAGCTATACTATAAATAGTTTCTAATTCCTGTTCTGCGTAATTTTTTAATGTTTTAGAATCTAAATATTGCGATAGTTCAAAGCGAAAATTACTAATTTCTTCTAACCAACCTCTACCGCTCCATTCTCTTTCTCTGTGCCAATAACTGTAGAGTAGCAAGTGTTTGACTAGTTGCTTCAGAAAACTAACAACCGCCCGTTTTTCACTTCTCCCCAAATTTTCTATTTCCTCGATTAAATTTTCCCAGTCTAATTGATTTAAATTGCCTGCTTTTAGCAATTCAGTAGTTTTTTCCAGCCATAGAAAATAATCTTGCTCGTATAGTTGGCTTAATTCTGATACCTGAATATTCACCTATATTTCTATGAGTTTACCAAATGGATGCTAGTGTTTTAGATTATAACGCGATCGCATTTCTTCAAAAGCTAGTAAGTAGTTACACAAAATTAATTACACGTTTCATCGGGCTAACTGACTTACTGGACATACTTTTCAGCCTACACCCCCAACCGAGATACTTCAAAATTTAAGATGCGTTTGCCCCGTTACCTTTAGGCAGATGGGTAATGTCAAAGTTCTGAAGATTCATCCCTTAAAGAGTGATTTGAAGGCTCAGTAAGGCTCTCTTCGAGATCCATTCTTTTTTCCATTTGGCACAAGAAATAGCCAGTCATCATCGCTGAAGCTAACAAGTGTGCTAAATTTTCTTTGTCGGTGGTTATTTTGACGTTGAAGTCTCCCGAAGGCAACATTCCCACTAGTCCCTGGACGTTCTGTGAGATAATTTGCTTGACATCTGGACTAGCAGACGAGGCAATCTGTGCTAGAACTTCAGGATGTTGCTGACGCAGGTACTGCATCAAAGTATTGTAATTTTGATCTTGTGATTCGGAATTAAGAAAATCAAAGTTAAATATCATTCTTTAACCAAGTATGAACGTTATTTCTACTTTGACATAACTTTAGTGACAACCGCTAGTAATAATAGGGAAGACAAACGGCTAGGATATAGCCATATTGCTGATTTCAAAGTATTGATGGAATTTATTGGTTACTTCTAGCCAATACGAACGACCATCTGCCTGTTCTCTTTTGCGCACAAAACCGAGCTTTACAAGTTCCCCTACCTGTTGATAGGCGCTGCTACCTCGCAGGTCAATTAATTCCGTTTGCAGGATCGGGTTTTTGAGTGCAACTGCTGCCAGAGTGCGTAGGGCTCCTTTGCCCAATTCTGCTGGCACTAATTCTTGGAGCAGATATTCATATTCATTTTTGAGTTGTAAACTATAACCAGACTCGGTTTCCACGATTTCTAAAGCGCTATCGCGATGGGCATAGTCATTCATTAACTCAATTAGAGCATCTTCAATCAACTCACGTTCCGCAGCCATGCCTTTAGCCGAAGGTGTATCCTTATGGAAAGCGCTACCCTTTAGGTTTAGGGCAGGCTTATCCCTCTCGGAAATTTTGCTTAATTCGGGATCTTTTTGATGAAGATAGGCAAATATTTCTGCAATTGAAAGTGGTCTACCTTTGAGATAAATAATGGCTTCAATTTTAGTAGCTAGTTTCATAGCAGTCAGTTACTTGTTAAACAAGTTTTTATAAACCTAAGCTGCGCTGAATAGCGATCGCTACCAGCTTCAGCAGTAATAATTTTTCAGAGTTTAACAGCATTCCTATTTTGAAGGCATTGTATCGTTAAATCCTCTGTGATTGCATCAATTCTAAGCTTAAACAGAGGCAAGCTATCATTAATCGATGAAAAGTCAGTCTAGTTTTTAGGGAACCGTCTTCGTTGCAGGAAGTCGGGAATTTCAATGCGACCGCTTTCTTTCACCTTATTCCTCTCTGGCTGGGGAATAGCTGCCATGGGCTGAAAAACATTGTTTGTTTCTGCTTGGGGTTGTTCCAATTCAAACTCTTCTGTTTCGCCATCAAACCCTGTAGCAATAACGGTAATTCTAACTTCTCCCTCCATGGTTTCATCAATCACTGCTCCAAAGATGATGTTGGCATCTTCATCGACAACTTCGTAGATGCTATCAGCAGCGGCATTAACCTCATGAAGAGTCAGATCGTATCCACCTGTAATGTTAATCACAACGCCTTTGGCACCATGAATTGATGCTTCTAGTAGGGGAGAGGAAACAGCCGCTACCGCAGCTTCTCTGGCGCGAGACTTGCCTGAACCCAGACCAATTCCCATTAATGCCGAACCAGCATCTGCCATGATCGCTCTAACATCAGCAAAATCTACGTTGATTAAGCCAGGAATGGTAATAATATCCGAGATGCCTTGCACACCCTGACGTAAAACATCATCAGCCACACCAAAAGCCTCTTGTACTGGAGTCTCAGGAGATATCACTGACAACAACTGATTGTTGGGAATGACGATCAAGGTGTCCACCCGACTTCGGAAAGCTTCAATTCCTTTCTCCGCCTGCTTCGTACGCCTTCTACCTTCAAAGGTAAAGGGACGAGTGACAACCCCGACAGTCAGACAGCCCATCTCTTTGGCTACTTCTGCTGCGATCGGTGCAGCCCCAGTACCTGTCCCACCTCCCATGCCGGCGGTAATAAACACTAAGTCTGTATTTTCTAGAGCGTGAGCCAATTCATCTCTTGATTCTTCTGCTGCTTTTTGCCCGATAGCAGGATTTCCGCCAGCCCCAAGTCCTCTTGTTATCTTTTGCCCAATCTGTAGCTTCTGAGGAGCCATAGCATTATCCAGAGCTTGAGCATCAGTATTGATCGCCCAAAATTCAATACCTGATACTTGGCTTTCAATCATGCGGTTAACTGCATTGCAGCCACCACCACCCACTCCCATTACCTTAATCTTAGCGACATTACTTGGCACTATTTTATTACTCCTAATTTCTTCTTTGGGAATTTGGGAACTATTATTACCCCTGAAAGGTATTCCCTTTCCGCCACCTAGAGAATTATTTCCTAAAGATATGGGTAACTTAGAATGATTATTATTATAGTTAACTTCATTATTGAAAGCATTAACGTTTCTTTTTTCTAATGACATGGGCGTGCATCAAGGTTTCCGCGCTAGGTTTTCTTATACAGAATTCAATTTGATAGCTTAACTCAACTTATTATCATCTGCCTAATTCAATCTGGGTTAAATTATTAAAGTTTTTGTAATTATTAAACAGATGGCTTCAAGTATCCTCCACGAAATTACTGAATAAGCTGTAAAAATAGCGAGATCAGTCAGTATATACACGTATTATTTCTTTCGTTTAGTACCTTTGAATTAAATTTATATCGGGATTACTTAAATCTATGTAGGCAATTTCGCTACTTTCAAGATGGTTAGGCAAATTTTTCAGTTTGGTCATAATTTTAAACTGCTGTTCTAGTCTAGATAACTCTGACCCCAAAAAGACCTGCCCTATTTTTGTCTGTAGGAATACGCTGCTAGATTGATTCCAATGCACCTCGGAAATTTTCAACTCGGGATAGAGAGATATTAATTCATATATCTTGCTCCAATCTTTGCTAAATTGCATCTCGTAATTAATTACTTTGATTTTTGGTAAAGGATAATCAGCATTTACGTTGCCATAGAAATTCAGGGCAATCCATTCTCCCTGAAAATCTAAAAATCCTACTTTTCCTTGAAATGTAGCTATAGCCACAGGATTCTTTTCCTGAAGAGAAATTATGATACGGGGAGGTATAATTCTTCGATTAACTTTAGCAACTGCAACGGAAGGTATAGATTCAATTTTCTGGGCTAAATTTAATCCGTTTACTGCCCAAATAAATTGAGGATAAGCAAAATTCAAAGTACTGTAAATCGTATTTTCACTTACTAGTTTTTCACCACTAATTTTAATCTGAGTTTTATGTTTTACTTGCCAATAAGGTAAGGTTGCTAACAAACTCAGACTCATGGTGCAGCAAATTAGCAAACAAGCCCGCCACAGAGAGATGCGGGCTGAACGATGTTGCTGAAGCTTTACTAAAGATAGCTTGTATTGCAACTGTGGCGGAGGAAATGCGCTCATGGTTTGACCCCATAATTTGGAAGACACTTCGTTGATATTAAACGTTGAGATTAAACATTATAAAGCTCTTAGCTTTTAGCTTTAAAATAAACTGATAATATAAGTTTGAGTGAAAAGTCAAGATAAACCAATTAGCCTGGCTGCCTGACACATCTATGTCAAACCCATATTTTTCGTGAAAATTTAATTTTGTTAATACAGATAAATCAATGCTTTTTAGCAACCTATTAAAAAATGAAAAAATAATTAGCAACTATGTTAATCGCTGCATTTAGTAGCTGCCAAGAAGGAAGATCGCAAATATAGCATTTCTCAGAGTCATGGGGTACAGTATTGTTTCTCTTTCCCTTTAGATGCGGGCAAGCCTTTTATCCTTTCTATAGTAACCCGTTCATAAGGACTATCCTTAGCATTGACCGAAGTCACCTGATATCCTGGTTTAACTATTCCTGTCAGTGCCGTGAAGTTTGATTTCATTCTACAGACATAATTAGGTGATATCGATTAGATTTTTCAGAATAATGAATTAGGTTGGTTTTAAAGTTTAAAAAAGCAAAAATACTTAGCAATTAGTTAGGACATGGATCGCTAAAATGAAACTAATTTATATCTGCAATTATTGATGAATACTTTTCCCGAAACCTTAGATGCATCAGTGGAACAGGCAAAAGAAGCTACCAAAGCAGCGATCGCCGATGGCTACAAACTAGTTCAAGTAGAGTTACTTATCCCCGAAATTGCTCTTAAGTCCGAGGCATTAGCTCTAGAATTTGCCCAACTGTTTGCTGAACAGGGTTCAGGTGTCAAGGTAATGTTTCCCGATACAGGTGCAGCAGCCTTGGCAAAACGCAACTGGGGAGAACAGCCATTTCAGGTAACGGATATGGGTAGTCGTTTTACTGCTATCGAGACGCACATTGACCCAGAAGATGAAATATTTATTGTTGCCTGTCCATCGGCGGTAGAGGTTGAACGTGCGGAGAAACTAAGCAAAGTTGCAGGCGATCGCCCTATAATTTTTCTCATTCCTCAGTTAGAAGATGTGGCGGTGGTTGGGATCGGTTTAGCTGCTCGACAGTTGCGCGATCGCTTTATTAAAAATATTTATTCCTGTTACTATTTACGTCCCCTCGAAGATGCTGCAATTCTGCGTTGTCACCCTGATCCCTGGCAAATATGGCTAGAGTCAGAGTCTGGATACGAATTGGCGACAGAACTATCTACTAAACCGATGGGGGAAGATCTCGAACGATTAATGATCAGTTTGAGCAATCCTGATGGAGAAGATAGTAATAGTAATACCCAGCCCAGGAAAAAAACTAATTTGCTGAGCAATTTGCAGAAGTTTCTCAAGGCTCTTAGCTCTTAGCTTTTAGCTTTTTCAAGGTATAAGGAGGATGTATTTTTAATAATAAATATAAATTTTGGTTAGCTGCTACCATTTTAGTGGCTGTATTATTTAGCCTATCGGGATTTGGACTGTCTTTGAAATCCGCTTATACCGTTCAAGACGATGCGAGGCAGCACGTTTTTTGGTTACAGCGGTTAAATGATCAGGGATTATTTAGCAATGATTTAATTGCCAACTACTTTAGCTCTGTTGCTCCAGCAGGCTATAAATTCTTATATTGGCTAGCAAATTTGTTGGGACTTGAGCCATTTTTATTCAATAAGTTCCTCCCTCTCTTGCTTGGTATTGGCACCAGCATTTATATTTTTTTAGTAACCATAGAAATATTTCCTGTTCCTGTTGCTGGCTTCTTGTCAAGCTTGCTGCTCAATCAAAATCTGTGGCTGTTAAATGATTTAGTTTCTGGTACTCCTAGAGCTTTTTTTTATGTTTTATTGCTCGGATTTATTTACTATCTGCTGCGTCAGCAACTATTGCCTTGTTTACTATTAATTGTTTTACAGAGCTTGTTTTATCCCCAGGTAGTAATAATTTCCGCTGGTATTCTTGGTCTTAATTTAATTACTCACAAGCAAAACAGATATTTTTATCTAATCGGCTTAATTACAGCAGTTATTACCCTGATGGTTTATAAACTACAGGCGGCTGAATTTACTGAAGTTATTACTTTAGAAACTGCAAAACAGCTATCTGAGTTTTATCCAGAAGGAAGAAGCAAATTTTTTATCGATCCATCCTGGTATTTCTGGCTATTTGCCGAAAGAAGTGGCTTTTTTCCTTTTGAATGGCAATATTCAGCTTTATGTTCTTTTGGCTTGTTGCTGCCAATTATTTATCAGTTTCCCCGTAAATTTCCTCTAGTCAAAAAACTCAATGCCAAGGCAGAAATTATTTGGCAAATACTTTTGACTTCTCTTGGTTTATTTGGTTTGGCTCATCTGATGCTGTTCCGTTTACATTTACCTAGTCGCTATTCTCAACATAACTGGAGAATTATTATTGCTCTGACTGCGGGAATCACTCTAGCGATATTAATACACCAACTAACTCAACAAATTACCAATCTCCCTAAAATAAGCCAGTTTATAATTATAGCGATCGCCATTGTCATTATCCTAATTCCCACTATTGAAGTACAGTCTCGTCCCCATCGCCTCAGCTATGTTGAAGGGAAAGCACCAGAACTCTATCAATTTTTGCAACGGCAGCCAAAAGATGTTGCGATCGCGACTCTAAGTTCGGAAGCAGATTTCATTCCTAGCTTGGCTCAACGCACAGTTTTAACTGCTAGAGAGTATAGTATCCCCTACCATTGGGACTACTACCAACAAATTCGCCAGCGAACACAAGACTTGATTCAAGCTCAGTATAGTTCTAGCCAAGCAGAGCTAAATCAGTTTATTCAAAAGTATCAGGTAAATCTATGGCTTCTGGAGGAAACGGCTTTTACGGCTAAATATTTAAGGGAAAATTCCTGGTTAAATCAGTTTCAACCCGAAACAAACAATGCAATTTCAGCCTTGCAACAGTCAATAAAACCATCAATCATCAGCAAAATTGAGCGATGCAGTATTTTCCGCACAACTAAACTAAATTTGTTAGATGCTCAATGCATAGTGGAAAATTAGAGCTTATACTAAATCCTGTGGCGTTGATTAATAAGAGTTGTGTCTCGATCTTGTTTATATAGAGTTCCACGTTAGGATCTAAGTGTTAAGAAATATTTTCGGAACCTTGACTAAATTTGTAAACTTCTCTCCGAATATAAATCTCTACATTCCTCTACACCCTTTAATTAAGAAGAAGTTTTATGTCATTTATGTCAATTTATCTAAGCGATCTATCCTTTGTTTCCCCTTTGTTTCCCCGAGCTTGGCTCGTTTTGTAGCCTCAGAATTGCCGTTACAATCACTGACCAAAAAAGACATAGTTAAATAGCCTCAGGGCTTTAGGAGTGGAAAATTCAGAAATTTCGAGCCTTAAATGGAAACAAGAATTGTGGATTCAACTACAATTTTTCTCTACCTCCAAAAGCTAAGTCTGATATAAATAAAAATCAGGTTTAAAAAATGCAAGCTTTATTAAATAGATCTTCTCGACGGCTAGCTCAACCCAAAACGGGGAACAGTTTCAGCAAGTTCTCCATGATAAGTAGCCATACTTGTCCTTGCTGCTCATACATATTACTTCGCCATCTACGTTGGGGAGGTATTTACTGGCGTTGTAGCCACTGTTATCAAGAAATGCCAGCTTTCTAACCAATTACTCAAAGCTCCGCCGAAAACTTCTTCGGCGGATGTTTTGAGCAAGCTCAACTTACTTTTCAAAGATTTATATTCAGGAGACCAAGGATCATGGATGCTCAGGAAATTTTAAAACGATATGCAGCAGGACAACGAGATTTTAGTCGGGTGAGTCTAGTTCGGGTATGTCTGACTAATGCCAATCTAATTGGAGCGCACTTAACTGGAGCGCACCTGATTGGATCAAATCTACGAGGAACAAACTTAACTAAAGCGCATCTGAGTCAAGCTAGGTTGAATGAATCAAATCTGGCAGATACGGAAATGGTTCAAGCGTGTCTAATTGATGCAGAAATGATTGACTCTGACTTAAGTGGAGCAGATTTGAGAGAAGCAGATTTACAAGGAGCAGATTTACGAGGGGCTAATTTAGGTGGAGCAGACTTACGAGGGGCAAACTTACGGAATACTAATCTGCAAGGGGCTGATCTGCGAGGAGCAGATTTAACAGGAGTTAACTTGAAAATGACCAAATTAGAGGGAGCTAACTTAAAGGGAGCTTATCTTGATGAGCTAGATGAGCTAGAGCTTCAAGCGGCAGAAACCAGTAAATATCTATAAATTGAGCATAATTTTAAAATTAACTAAGGAAAACAATCTTAATGTCGATCACAAAAAAAACAGCTTTGGTTTACTGTGAAAATCAATTTGGCTTAATGGATGGTAAGACCGCAGCAGGTTTAGTTCGGCACTCGGAAACTTATAATATTGTCGGGGTAATTGATAGTTTCTTAGCGGGGGAAGATGCAGGAGAACAGCTAGACAATAAGAAAAACCATATTCCCATTTTTGCTAACATGCAATCAGCTTTAGTTAACCTACCAAATGTTCCAGATTGCTACATTTACGGCAAAGCTCCCTTAGATGCAACCATATCAATTGCTGAACGAGCTTTAATATTGGAAGCAATGACCCAAGGAATGGATATTATTAATGGTCTTCATCAGTTCTTTTCTGAAGATCCTGAATTTGTTGAGGTAGCTAATCAATGGGGAGTTGAAATTCGGGATATTAGAAAACCTCCCCAATTAAAAGATCTCCATGTCTTTACTGGTCAAATTGCCAAGGTTAATGTTCCTGTAATTGCTGTCTTAGGTACTGATTGCGCCTGCGGTAAAATGACTACCGCAGTGGAATTAAATAAAGCCTTAAACAATCTGGGAATCAAATCGGTGCTGGTTGCCACAGGTCAAACTGGCTTGATGCAAGGAGCAAGATATGGCGTATCCATCGATGCCCTGGTGTCTCAATTTGTGATTGGCGAAATAGAACATGCTGTTGTTCAAGCCTTTGAACAAGAAAGTCCCGATATTATTTTAGTAGAAGGGCAAAGTTCAGTTTCTCATCCAGCTTTTATGAGTTCGGTAGGGATTTTAAAAGGATGTATGCCCGATGGAATTATTTTACAACATCCTCCTAGCAGGAAATTCCGTTGCGATTTTCCACTTTTACCAATGCCAAGTATTGTTAGTGAAATTCGGCTGATTAAAGCAATTTCCCAATCTCAGGTAATTGCGATCGCTTTAAGCCATGAAAATTTGACAGAGACAGAAGTTCAGAAAACCATTAAAAGCTATGAAAACCGTCTTTTATTACCAACTACTGATGTCTTGACCTATGGCTCGGGAAAACTGATACGTGCCTTGGGTAATCTTTTTCCCACTCTCGACCGACAAAACAAAAGAAATTCTCAGATACGTCCTTTATTAACAACGGGGTGAACCTTAAAAGTTGCCGCAAAAATATACCAGGGTTTATGCCCAGAATAGAAATTACCTTATCCCAAATACAGCATAACGCTCGGATGTTATGCGAACTTTATGGAGAACAAGGTATTTCCTTGATGGGAGTCTCTAAGGCAGTATTGGGAGAACCTTTGATTGCGGATGCAATGATCCGAGGTGGTGTCAAGTTTATTGCCGACTCTCGCCTGGAAAACATTCAAAGGATGAAAAATGCCAGAATATCGACTCAGTTTGTTTTACTCCGCACGCCCTTAAGTCAAGCAGAATCGATTGTTCAAAATGTAGACATTAGCCTCAACACGGAAATTGAGACGATCGAAAAACTTGACTATTATGCAAAGATGCATAATAAAATTCATCAAATAATTTTGATGGTGGAAATGGGTGATTTACGGGAGGGGATAATGCCTCATGATATTTTCCTCTTTATTAAAAAAGTTCTTTTCTTACCTCATCTCAAAATTCTGGGACTCGGTTGTAATTTGGCTTGTTATGGGGGTATTAAACCTGACAATCAAAAAATGCTGCAATTGTCAGAATTAACCGATGCGATGGAGCAGAAATTTCAAATTAACTTACCTCTAATTTCTGGGGGAAACTCAGCTAACTATGAATGGTACAAATCTACCAAAAACCTGGGGCGAATCAATAATCTGCGTTTGGGAGAATCAATTCTTTTGGGCTGTGAAACGGTTAAAGGTCAAGCTATTCCCGAATTACATACTAATGCTTTTAAATTGATTGCCGAAGTTATTGAATCGAAAGTAAAGCCTTCTCTACCCTCTGGGGAAATTTGTCGGGATGCTTTTGGTAATATTCCCGTTTTCCGCGACCACGGTATGCACAGAAGAGCAATTATTGCTTTAGGAAAGCAGGATACCTCATTCTCTGGTTTAAGTTGCGATCGCGATCTCGAAATATTAGGAGCTAGTAGCGATCATGTGGTTCTCGACTGCAAAAACTCTGATTTAAAAGTCGGAGTGGGAGTAAATTTCAACCTAGATTATGCCAGTCTTTTGATGGCAATGACTTCACCTTTTATCAAAAAGCAATTTATTAAATGAAACTCGAATCAACAACAAAAATGAATAAAAAATACAAAAATCCTGCACTTCAAGAAGAACCGATCGGCGAAACTGCATCGATTATTGCTCCTAGAGAAAATGAATCTCTTTTTAGATGGATTAAAAGTACTGGTCGATTTATGCCTAATAAATCAGATAGCTTTCACGATGATAAAGGGACAGATGAACTTGAAAATATTTTAGACCAAGAGGAAGAATTGGATGGAGAAGAATAAGTTTCTGGTTGGTGCGAAAATTCAAGCATTAAATATTCAGCCTGGCGATCGCATTATTGCCTATTTCAAAAATAAAATGCAGATATGCACGGTAAAATACATCTCCACTTCTGATAAGACTAACATTAAACTATCAGTATTTCTTGGCGAACATTATCGTTATTCAAGCTCAGGTACTATTCAGTTTAAATCCGAAACTTTAGTTGATTTGGTTAACTAAAATTCTTCCGCTTAAAGGACTTAAAATATTTTGTTCGACTAGATAGTTAAAGCATTATGAAAACCATCGGATTAACTTGGTTGTATACGTTTCTATTGATTACTAAGTGTTAATGTTAGGTTTTTTGTATCTTTCATTACCATAAAATATTATTGCAAGCAAGTTTTGAAATAAAATGTTATACTTGCAGTATGAACAAACTAAATACTTCCAATACCATCACCCTTGAAAAAGATAAGGCAGTAGCGCATCGTATTAGTGATGGAAGTGAATTAATCCCTGCTGAGATACAAGCAAATACACGAGAAGAAATCAGTAAATGCCTGAATACATCCTTGGAAGGTGGATACACCATTGATGATGAAGGAATCGTGAATAACTACGCCACCGAAACCGATATATCTTTAGCAAACTATCCTTCACCAGAACAACAAAAGCGTTATTTCTTTTGGGGAGCAGGGGCTACGCTACTTATTACTGTTACATTACTGATTGCATTTGCTGTCAGCTAGACATAAGCAAAGCTAGGTATTTTAATAAACATCTAGCTAAGTATCTCCACCTAAAAAAGCATAAATAAGAAAACTAGAAAAGTTTAAAATACCTCTTTCCCTCTCCCTAACCTCTGCATCAATTACTTTATGCAACAATTACCAGTTAACTGTTAAAACCCTTCTTTACAAGCATTTGGGATTTAGTCAGCACATTAGCAAAGGAAACTCATGACTATGTTTTCTAAATTCATTCCCATCCCTGGGGCAATTGAGAATCAATCTAGTGTTAATACTCTAAAAAAACGCCTTGAGTGGGGTAAAGCAGCCCTAACTATCATTGATGCCAGACCTGGAGTACTTTTCAATATTACTCATATCATAGGCTCTATTTCGATGCCGATGGATGAACCTAACGATCTTACTCTCACTAGCCTTGAATCGAACCGTGACATTTATATTTACGCAGAAACAGACAAGAAAACTGCTGTGGCAGCAAATGAACTACGCCAAGCTGGTTATCAACACGTTTCTGAATTAATTGGTGGTTTACGTGCTTGGAAAAAGGCTAAGTATCCAATTGTCGGTTGGTGGACTATGCCTGTAGAAAAAGACCAAGTACCCAATTAACACAACGAGTTTTCAGTTTGATTGCAGATATCACGCCCTACAGCTTTTTCAGAATTGATGACGATGCACTTTTAATTCACTTTTCACTTTTTGAGTTTTTATTTCATGTCTATAACTATTAATTCTGCTCAGTCTATCTTTTCAGATACTCAAGTTGCCAATGTTGTTCCAAGTATAATTGAGCGATTCAATAAACTTAAGGCTGAAGACCAACTGGCATTAATTTGGTTTGCCTATACCGAAATGGGTAAAACAATTACGGTTGCTGCACCTGGCTCAACCAGTATGATCTTTGCTCAAAAACTGCTCGAACAGATTAAGCAGATGTCTCCCGCCGAGCAAACACGAGTCATGTGCGATCTAGCAAATCATGCTGATACACCTTTATGCCGTTCCTATAGTTTCTTTACTACGAATCTAAAATTAGGTTTCTGGAATCAATTAGGAGAATGGATGGAACAAGGAATTGTTGCACCTATTCCCAAAAGTTACAAGCTTTCTTCTCAGGCTAATTCTGTGCTTCAGGCAATTGAAAATGCCGATCCTGGACAGCAAATTACTATCTTGCGTAATGCAGTTGTTGACATGGGCTTTGACTCAAAATCTCCTGGCAGTCGCCAAAAAGTCCGAGAACCTATCGCTGTCCCCACTACAATAGCAGCCCGTACAAGAGTGTCTATCGAAGGCGTGACTAACACCACAGTGCTAAGTTACATCAACAACATGAATGCTAATGATTTTGACGCTGCTGTTGGTCTATTTGCCCCTAATGGTGCTCTGCAACCACCCTTTCAAAAACCAATTATTGGTCGTGAAGCGGTTTTAAGCTATATGCGGGAAGAATGCCAGGGACTCAAATTAATGCCAGAGCGAGGCAGAATTGAGTCAATGGACGAAGGTTATACTTCCATTAAACTTACAGGCAAAGTCCAAACTCCTTGGTTTGGTTCTAGTGTCGGCATGAATATTGCCTGGCGGTTTTTACTCGATCCTCAAGACAATATTTTCTTTGTAGCGGTCGATCTCTTGGCATCACCAAAAGAACTACTCAACCTAGTACGTCAGAAAGTGAATTAGTATCTTGACCGAACTGAAGTACCAACAAGTACAGCAATTTTAAGCTTTACGACGCCCAACTTGATTAATCGTTTTAAGCAACAAACTTTCCAAAGCATTAATTAATATCTTGAACAAAAATCAGCCCGCATTCTCAGACTTCGCGAAGCAAGTCTGGGTTAGGGCGTAAGCGAAGTGGGTTGGCATTTATGGTATACTACTTCTAATTGCAGAGGCACTATTGCCCCCCAGATATAGAAAGCTGGTTTACTGGGGTAGATATAAGACCAACGCACCAAGGTAACAGCCGACCCTGTAAGTCTTTGTGTCGCCCGATAAATAATAGTAGGGAGCAAGCAAAATGGCATCTAAATACAAGAATTTTGTTTCTAAAAACTCTAACCAGAAATGAGTTAGAGGTGCAGTATGGCTAAAGTCCCTGCTGTTCACCGAGAAGCACGGTTTTCTGGGATACGAGTAGCTGTCTCAATCGAGAAGAGTGTCTTACCAGATACTCACACTTCGCCCCAAGGCAAGTGTGAGAGGCTTCATGCATTCAATTTAGGAAGAAAATTATTATGGCAAAAAACAAAGGTAATCGAGAATCCAAAAAACCCAAACAAAAATCAGATGAAACTAAAAAGCAAAAAAAAGACCCTAAGAGATATGACGGAATACAGACTAAGTAGTTAGTCGTGTTGTCAAAGCTAACAAGAAATTTGTAGTGCTAATTAAAATATTAATCACTACATTTTTTTCTTGTCATTAAATAAATATTTTGGAAAAAAACTTGAAAAAACAATTTTCTCTCAGCGACAACCTTATAATACCTATTACTCTAATAGTATTGACCTTACTGATTGGGTTTAATAGCTTTGTCATTCTCAATCCAGGACAGGCGGGAGTAATCAGCATCTTAGGAAAAGCCAGAGATGGAGTTTTGCTAGAGGGAATTCATTTTAAACCGCCATTGGTTTCCGCTGTAGACATTTACGATCTAACCGTGCAAAAATTTGAAGTGCCAGCACAAAGTTCGACTAAAGATCTTCAGGATTTATCAGCACGTTTTGCAATTAACTTTCGCCTCGATCCCATTCAGGTAGTGGAAATACGTAGAAAACAAGGAACATTAGCTAATATTGTCTCCAATATCATTGCCCCTCAAACTCAGGAATCTTTTAAAATTGCTGCTGCCAGGAGAACAGTAGAAGAAGCAATTACTAAAAGAAATGAACTTAAGCAAGATTTCGATGATGCTCTTAGTGAGCGTTTAGACAAATACGGAATTATTGTCCTTGATACTAGTGTTGTGGATTTAGACTTTTCACCAGAGTTTGCTAAAGCAGTAGAAGAAAAACAAATCGCTGAACAAAGATCTAAAAGAGCTGTTTATGTAGCCCAAGAAGCAGAACAAACGGCACAAGCTGATATTAACCGCGCTACGGGTAAAGCAGAAGCTCAAAGGTTACTAGCTGAAACCCTGAAAGCTGAAGGTGGTCAACTAGTCTTGCAGAAAGAGGCAATTCAAGCTTGGCGCGAAGGTGGTTCTCAAATGCCCAAAGTTTTAGTAATGGGGGGAAAAGAGCAAGCAGGCGTTCCTTTTCTGTTTAATCTTGGCGATGTTCAATAGTAACTCTAATAACAGCTTCTTAGTTTAGTCAGCGCTACTGAGCCAAGAAATTAACCAAAAATAATTCTAAAATTTACAGAGTGGGAGTAAGTTTTAACTTAGATTACAGTATTTCCGCTAAGTCCCAACACTGTATTATTTTTCGTTCATACAACAAAACGCCTCTAGAAAAGTGATGTAGAATTAATCTACTTGATTCCTAGAAGCGTTAATTTTTTGATTGAACTTATTGTCTTCTCATCTTTCTTGGCGCATTCCTCCCCTCGCCATAGCCCCAAGTATGTAGGGCTTGGCGACGGGACGTGGCGTATAAACATCTGGGGTTTCCCCCATGAGCGATTGTCGTAAGAAGGGCAGTTGCGAAAAACTCGTGTTTTCGAGAAGGAAACAGAAACCTAAGTCGTGAGTCTTAGGAAATCCCCCGCTATAGCGCGCTAGCGTTTAGCGGTGGGAGGATGTCAATAACGAATCTTTTCAAAGTTCAAAAACACGTTGGTTATTAAAAATAATTATGAGTTATAATTAAGTTATGTTCAAATAACTTTTGCTTATAATAACTAAAAGTTTAAAAAGTTGGATAAACATTTAAAAAATTCGTCCTTGCAAAAGGAGGCACAACAATGACTGCGCAAAATGCTGCTCGAATCTATAAACAGTTAGAGCAAGCCCACGCTCAACAGGAAAGACAAAAAGCCAAGAGCGATCCAAAAGCTTTCATTCTTCTGGCTACAGCTAAAGGCTATGCCTTCACATTCAAAGATTTAGAGACTCAACTCAGCCAATTGTCTGATGAGGATGTGGCAGGTATTTTTAATCCCGGTATTGGACTAAGGCGACATCTGTTCCCAAGATAAAAGAATTATGGCGATCGCCACTTTGGAAGTCCCTTATGTCGCGATCGGGCTGTAAATCGCTTTCGACTTTTAAGGCGGAAAACTAAGTTATCTTAGCTTTCCGCCTATTTATAACAAATACTACCAATCTATCCCACATTCAGCAGGTTCAGCCTCAATTTGAATAATTTTTTCTTTGCTTACAATCAAAAGCTATGCCATACAAAGGTTTCATCGATTTCTTGAGAAAGATCATTAAGCTTAACTTTATTCTCCATTGGTTAGGCTTTTTGATAATAGCTGAACTTGCGATCGCGTGATTTCCCATAGTGTCGTAAAAAATATTCGATATCCAAGTTAACCTGCTGAATGTGGGATCTACACTTAATGTGTCCAATTGTGTCCAATTCGTTTACAGATTCCTCGAATACCTGGCATATATTTTAAAATAAAAAGTGTAGAGAAGACTAGATAAGTGAGGAGGAGGTCTTGCTCTGGCACAGCACCTGGTTCATTAATTCTGCTGCCCATATGGTGGGATATCGAAATTTTAATACACCAGACAACTCCCGCAACCTCTGGTGGACTGCAATTCTTGCCTATTGGGAAGGTTGGCACAATAATCATCTAATCATCACGCCCATCCCAATGTGGCCGAAGCAGGGCGTTAGATAGGGGAACAGTCCCCATAAAAACTACATGATTTTTATCACATTAGGCGAATTTGTTGAATGAAATTTGGGTTTTATTGGTTAATTTTTTCGGGAATTATTCTAGTTCGATATTTCTTGGTAGCTGGAGGCACTTATTTATTCTTCTATTCATTTGGGAATCAGTTCTTAATTAACCACAAACCGCCTCTTAATCTTCCAATCTCAAGTTGGAAATCAATTAAACATGATATTCAACTGTCATTATTAGCAACGGTCATTTTAGCTGGTTGTGCTGCCTCAGTCATGGTTAGTTACAACTTGGGAGCAACACGCCTTTACACTTCTTTAAATCATTATGGACTGTGGTATCTGGGTGTAAGCTTCATCGGTATCCTGATTATACAGGATACTTGTTTTTACTTTATTCATCGATTGTTTCACCACCCTTTACTGTTCAAGCATCTGCATTCTGGTCATCATTATTCAATTAAACCGACACCGTGGACATCTTTCGCTCTCGATCCACCAGAAGCACTCTTACAGGGTCTTGTCTTGATAATTATAGTCTTTATCATCCCGCTCCATTTTATGGTTTTAGCTGCTTTACTCTTAACAATGACCTTTTGGGCAGTGCTAAATCATCTTGGATTTGAGCTATTTGACTCATCTTTGGCTAGTCACTGGCTGGTCAAATGGTTCATCGGTTCGACTTATCACTCAATTCATCATCGCAAGTATACGGTGCATTATGGGCTTTATTTTACCTTTTGGGATAGGCTTTTCAATACTTATGATTCCAACTATGAAAGTAAGTTTGACTCGTTTCTTAAATAAGGTCTTCGAGCTTCTTCCTCACAGATTCCTCATATCTCTCATATCTTTAGTCTAATCTTCACAGATTCCTCATATCTTTAGTCTAATCTTCATAGAAAAAGGTTACTTGTTCACGAGTAACCTCGAGCGGGAGATGAACAAAATGGAAAGCGACGAAGTTTCCTCGGTTCAGAGTGGAAGGAGAAAAAGACCAGAGATTTGATGAACAAGATGAACAGAGACTAGAAAACTGAGAGTATGCAATAACCAAATAAAACAGTGTTGGGTAATGCCTAACATTACTCACCTTTTAAAATTAACCTTTTGATGAGGCAACATAACTATGAGTTACACCGATAAAGAGAAAAAAGCAGCAGCACATCCTCCTAGTGATGGCAGTGAGCTAATCCCCGCAGAGGTTCAAGCCAATACCCGCAAAGCAGCCAGTAAATCCCTTAATGAGCCATTAGGTGCTGGTTACACAATAGACGATGAAGGAATTGTCAATAACTATGCAATTGAGCCTGATGTGTCTGAAGCAGAGTATCCTTCCCCCAAACAACAGCGACGTTATATCTTCTTAGGAGCAGCAGCGATCCTGTTTGTTGCCTTAGCAATATGGATTGCCTTTGCGGTCGCTTAGGCTTAAACCCAATTCTATTCAAGCTCTGATTAACTAAATAGCTCAATCAATTTTTGGAGATTTTTATCATGCCATATACCATCGACTCAGCTCGAACAATTTTCCCCGATACTCAAGTTGCTGACGCGATTCCAGCTGCGATTGAATCATTCAATCAACTCAGTGCTGAGGATCAGTTGGCTTTACTTTGGTTTGCCTATACCGAGACGGGAGTTACCATTATTCCCGCAGCTATGTCGGTAGCCAAAATGATCTTTGCAGAAAAAACTCTGACTCAAATCAAACAGATGCCTCCTGCCGAGCAAACGCAAGTTATGTGCGATCTGGTTAACCATACTGATACTCCTATCTGCCAAACCTATTCATCTTTCGGCACGAATGTTAAGTTGGGCTTCTGGTATCAGTTAAGCGAGTGGATGAAACAGGGAATTGTTGCTCCCATCCCAGAAAGCTATAAATTGTCTGCTAAGGCATCAGATGTTCTCCAAGCCATCCGTCAACTTGAAAGAAGTCAGCAACTAAACGTACTACAGGATATCGTTGCCAAGATGGGATATGCTGCAACTGACGGTACTACAAAAGTCAAAGAACCTGTAGTTCCACCTAAAGAACTCGCACCTCGAAAGAAAGTCACAATTAAGGGCATCAAAAACTCTACAGTTCTGAGTTACATGGAGAATATGAACGCCTTTGACTTCGAGGCAGCAGTAGCTTTATTTACGGAAGACGGTTCCCTGCAACCTCCTTTTGAGGAACCGATTGTGGGGCAAGAGATGATTCTCGCTTATATGCGGGATGACTGCTACGGACTCAAGCTGATGCCTGAGCGAGGCGTATCTGAGCCAGCAGAAGAAGGGTTCACCCAGATTAAAGTGACGGGAAAAGTGCAAACTCCCTGGTTTGGTGGCAGTGTTGTCATTAACGTTGCCTGGCGATTTTTGCTCAATCCTGAAAGCAAGATTTTCTTTGTAGGAATTGACGTGCTGGCATCTGCCCAGGAGCTGCTGAACTTAGGTTTAGTCCGGTGAATGCGCTTGAGAGTGATGAGTCATCAGCTTTGTGTTTTAAGCTCTAAAGCATAAAAATGGTGGTTTACCTTCTTGCGCTCCTGCAAAGCCTACACATTCAACCCACCATACAAGAGCGGGCGTATAGCCTTCGACATGGCTGAGAGTGCAAAGCACACGCTAAGGCGCAGCCTCTCAAGAATGAGAATCGGTCTACGCCCAGAATGGCGATCAAAATTATTGAAAATTGGATAGTTCAATGGGTGCAAGGATTATACCAGGATTCTGCTACCAGAACCAGACATGATTTCACTTGTTGTACTTTAAGTGTTTGGATGTATTTTATACGGGTCAGTTCGGAAAATTATTACCATTATTTCTTTTATTTGGCAATAAACATTGCAGTTTTGTAATATTCGTAATAAAAATGTTAAGTTTAATTTATAACATGTCACAAAAATAAAAAGCAAAACTTATCAAAAAGGAAACTCCTTAGAATCACAAAACTTGGAGTATTGTCTTCAATACTCACAGATCGAACATCTCAAATTATCAGAATTCATCATAATCATGCCGATTAAAGAACAACCTACTCCCCCTAGTTCTCGCCTATTTGGTAACATTTTTCTGGCACTGACAGCTTTGTTTGTGTTCATAAATTTTGTCTTGCCTGTTATCTCCGGTCCTCGGATTCCTGGTGTCCCCTACAGTCTGTTCATCCATCAGGTACAAGAAGGAGAAGTCCAAGAGGTAGAAATTGGTCAAAACCAAATTCGCTTTCAATTGAAAACTGGCGATGAACAGGCTGGCTCTGTCTTCTCTACTACACCCATCTTTGATTTGGAATTGCCCAAGTTGCTAGAAGATCGGGGTGTTGAATTTGCCGCTGCTCCCCCACCCAAGAATGCGTGGTTTACTAGCCTTTTGGGTTGGGTGATTCCACCTCTAATCTTTGTCGCAATCTGGCAGTTTTTTGCCCGTCGAGGTGCTGGCGGCTCCCAGGGGGTTATCTCTATAGGCAAGAGCAAAGCCAAAGTGTATGTGGAAGGCGAATCTGCCAAAACGACCTTTGCCGATGTCGCTGGGGTCGAGGAAGCCAAGACCGAGTTAATCGAGATTGTCGATTTCCTGAAGACTCCCGCACGCTATACCCAGATTGGGGCGCGAATTCCCAAGGGCGTTTTGCTGATCGGTCCTCCAGGGACTGGTAAAACGCTGCTGGCTAAAGCGGTGGCAGGAGAAGCGGAAGTACCATTCTTTAGTATCTCTGGCTCTGAGTTTGTGGAAATGTTCGTCGGGGTAGGTTCTTCACGGGTTCGCGATCTATTCGAGCAGGCGAAGAAACAGGCTCCCTGCATCGTTTTTATTGATGAACTGGATGCGATCGGCAAGTCTCGTAGCAGTGGCGGTTTCTACGGTGGCAATGATGAGCGGGAACAAACCCTCAACCAATTGCTAGCAGAAATGGATGGATTTACAGTTGGCGAAGCGACTGTGATCGTTCTAGCCGCCACTAACCGCCCTGAAATATTAGATCCTGCCCTCTTGCGTCCTGGTCGGTTTGACCGTCAAGTCTTAGTCGATCGCCCAGAACTATCGGGGCGAGAAGCGATTCTCAACATCCATGCTCAGAAAGTGAAGTTGGGTAAGGATGTGAATCTTAAGGCGATCGCCACTCGTACTCCTGGTTTTGCTGGAGCAGATTTGGCTAACCTGGTAAATGAAGCAGCACTGTTAGCAGCCCGCAATCAACGTGAGACGGTGGCACAAGAAGACTTTACCGAAGCGATCGAGCGGTTGGTTGCCGGTCTGGAAAAGAAAAGCCGTGTCCTCAACGATAAGGAAAAGAAGGTTGTCGCCTATCACGAAGTCGGTCATGCCCTGGTTGGTTCTTTGATGCCAGGCAGTGGTCGAATCGAAAAAATCTCCATCGTCTCTCGTGGTATGGCAGCACTGGGTTACACACTGCAACTACCAACGGAAGATCGGTTTCTCATGGATGAAACGGAACTTCGGGGTCAGATTGCCACCTTACTGGGTGGACGCTCAGCAGAAGAGATTGTGTTTAACAGTGTTACTACGGGTGCATCCAACGATTTGCAACGAGCAACCGACCTGGCAGAGAGGATGGTGACCACCTATGGCATGAGCAAAATCTTGGGTCCGCAGGCCTACCAGCAGGGAAAGCAACCCATGTTTTTGGATAATAATATGCCCAATCCTCGTCGAGTCATGAGTGAAGAAACAGCACAAGCGATCGATCGGGAGGTGAAAGAAATTCTAGAAACGTCTCATAATCAAGCTTTGAATGCGCTCAAGCAGAATCGAGATTTACTAGAGACGATTGCCACGCTACTGTTAGAAACAGAAGCGATCGAAGGTGAGAAACTACACAGCTTGCTAAGCCAGGTTGAAGCTGCGCCGGTCTTTGAGATGTTGGATAAATGACTAGTACTCTTTAGCCCAACCCATAGAGTGGCAAATGATTAATTGAATATTAGAAATACAAACAATTCTGTATATTCTCCAGCACAAAAAACTGAATGAACATTTTCAATTCAACGCAACCGATTTTTCGCCGTAAGCAATATGACTTAGATTATCAAGATCGTCAGGGACTCCTCAGAATTCATTGGCAAATTAGAAATAAGACTTTGTTCTCCAGCATCTACACCAAAATCGATCAGATATTTGTAGTTTGGGGTTTGATCTCAGCTTTTATTTTTCTGACTGCCCAATTTGCACCTATTAGCTGGGTTACTCAAGCAATAATTTGGTCGATAATTACCTTAATAGGTACTTTGGTCATGATTGTACTAACTCATTTTTGGGTTAAGGTAGAAAGATTGCAGTGGGTACTCTACACTTGGGCAGGATTAATGCTATTAGGAGTAGTTCTTACTGATTGTGGAATTTTTTTAGGTTGGGGTCAAATTTTGCTACATCTATCCCATGTTTGGCTGCTTATAGTAGCCATAGGATATTTTTGTACAGCTATAGGCTTTCAATCTCGTGCCTTTTTACTTTCTGGTCTAATACATCTTGTAGGAATAGCGATTCTTCCCTATGTAATTGGTTGGCAATTCCTGTTTACAGGTTTGGTTATGGGCTCTAATTTATTAGCCTTTGCAGAAACCCAATGGGATATGCGACTTCCCATTGGGAATTATGGGTTATTAACAGAGGAGCAAAAGTATTTCAACCGACAGCAACAGCTTTTGCGTCAAGTTATCTGTTATTAATTAGTTTGATGATCCCTACACTACTGTTAGAAACAGGAGCGATCGCCATCTTCTCTCTATTTTAAAATTAAAATATAGGTAGTGCAGTATCTTGTAAGGGTAGCCCCGCCTCCTTGTGAACCCCGTTCCGCCGATGATAAGCGGAGTACCTTCGACTCTTTTCTTAAATAAAGTCTTCGAGCTTCTTCCTCACAGATTTCTCAGATTTTTAGTCTAGGTTGATAGTAAAAAGTTACTCATGAACAGAGTAACCTTATATCAGGAGATAAATAAATATGTCTACTTCTTTTAACCAGGGTGTTCTCGTAACAATTGTATGCGAAGCCGTATTACAGGATCGTCTAATAAAACAATTAATAACATTAGGTGTTTCTGGCTATACAATTGTTCCAGTACAAGGCGCAGGTAGTCATGGTAAACGCACGGGAGATATGATGGCTGCCTATAACACTAATATTGAAGTCAAAACCATCGTTACACCAGAGGTCTCTGACCAATTGCTGGAAAAACTGAAACAGTTTCCCGAAACTTACGCCTTGATTGCCTTCCGAGAAAATGTAGAAGGTTTATTTAACCTTTAGGCTGGGAAGTCCCGCGCCGTAGTTATTTTGTAGCGAAAGCGGAAAAACTAATTCAGCGTCGGGATGAAAAGCCTGTGAGTCGAAGCGATAGCGCAGACGAATCAATCTGAATTTTTACCATTAGCACTTCAGTATGGTAGAATAGGCAGATGATTCTAAATTACGCCTACAGGATATACCCAGATAAGCAGCAAATCGAACTACTGTCGGAGTGGTTAGAAACTTGTCGCCTATCTTATAACTATGCCCTGAGGGAGCTAAAAGATTGGATTGCATCTCGCAAATGTCCGATCTCCAGATGCAGTTTGGAATCAGAATACATTATGGCTGCGGACTATCCCTTTCCTAGCTACCACCAACAGCAAAATAACCTGCCTCCAGCCAAGAAAAAGTTCCCTCGGCTCAAAGCTGCCCCATCCCAAGTGCTTCAGACCAATGTTAGGCGATTGCACGATGCCTGGGACTTCTTTCAAGGCAGAGGATATGGCTTCCCTCGGTTCAAAAAATATGGACAGATGAAATCTTTGCTGTTCCCTCAGTTCAAGACTAATCCTCTAACGGATTGGACTATTGGGATACCCAAGTTAGGGTTCGTGCCAATCAATCTGCACCGACCGATACCAGAGGGGTTTGTGGTCAAACAAGTTCGAGTGGTGAAAAAAGCAGTAGGTTGGTTTGCGGTGTTAGCCATACAATCGGATATGGAACTTCCTCGTCCCGTACCTCATGGTCATGCAATAGGTGTCGATGTCGGTTTGTTGTCTTATGTGGCAACCAGCGATGGATATACCGAAGCAAGACCTAAATTTTTCCAGACAGCCCATCGTCGGCTGAAAGTGCTACAAAAGCGACTGTCGAGAAAGATGAAGCGAGGGAACAACTACGAGAAAGCTCGGGTCAAAGTAGCAAAACAACATAACCACATCGGGTTCCAGCGCACAGATTATCAGTTCAAATTAGCTCATAAGCTATGGGATATGGCAGAGACAATCTACATTGAAGATTGTGACTTCCGCATCATGGCAAAAGGAATGTTAGGCAAGCATACAGTTGATGCTTCTTTTGGACAGCAAAGAACCATTTTAGAATATGTAGCTAGAAAGAGAGATGTATTTGTGGGACGAGTAGATCATCGTGGCACATCTCAGACTTGTCCTAACTGTAGAACCACAGTGAGAAAGGATCTCAGTGTTCGGCGGCATGAATGTGGAGAATGTGGTTATGTGGTAGATAGAGATATTGCCTCGGCACAGGAAATCTGTAACCGAGGAATAGAAACGTATCGGGGGACTCCCGAAAAGCAAGAAATTGGCTCTCAAGTCGTACTGTCGGGGAACTTGGTTCTAGATAAGTGGCGCAACTCACCGTTAGGTGTCAGGGGAGCAAGATCCATTGGCGACGATGGAAGCCCGCGCTCTATCGCTTTGCGATGAGCGTCGGGAGGATGTCACTTAGACAGTCAAGCAGCGAAGTTGCGAGGCAGAAGCCTAGATCTAAGACCGATGAAACCTAACAATTAGAAAGGCTAACTCATTCTAACACTGGGAACGATTACCAGAATAAAGCGATAAAGAACCGATTACTCAAAGTTCTGCAAGAGAGGCTTCTGGCGGCTGCTTTGAGCAAGCTCAACTTACTTTTATTGGTTTGGCAATCGCAATATGCTCAAGACAACAAGATCAGTAACTATTAGGATAAGTTAACTATTAGGATAAGTAAGGAGAGTCAGAGTGATTGAAGGAGAGACTTTACAGCTGTTGCTGGTCTTGTTAGTGGGAGTAACTATTATTCTCGCTATTCTAATCAAAGCTGGTTTGGAGCGAATTGGTATCCCTCCTTTAGTTGGTTATCTACTTTTAGGAACGGGAATAGGCTTATTAGATAACCAGGTGCATTTTCTGACACCACCAGTTAGGGAAGTATACGCCTTTTTAGGCGAGTTGGGCATTATCTCCCTTTTGTTTCGGGTGGGTTTAGAAAGTAATATAGCGGGATTATTGCGTCAGCTTCCCCGTGCCAGCTTTTTGCTATTGGGGGATGTAGTTTTTAGCGGGGGACTAACTCTTGTTAGTACTTATTATTGGCTAGATTTAGACCTAATTCCCAGTGTCTTTATTACTATTGCTCTAATTGCTACGAGCGTTGGTATTTCAGTCAGTGTGTGGCAGTCAGCAAAAGCTCTAGATTCACCCAATGGCGAACTTTTATTAGACATAGCGGAAATGGACGATATTGTAGCGATCGCTCTAATGTTACTCCTATTTGCTATGATTCCAATTTTTCAAGGTGATATTGAAGCTGAATTCTTGCCAATTTTGGTCGGGACAATTTTTCCATTTTTATTCAAAGTGGGGATTTTTGGCATATTTTGTCTAATTTTATTTCGCTATCTAGAACAACCGATGACCCGCTTTTTTGAACGACTTGAACCTTCCCCCGATCCCATACTGATGGTAGTAAAAGATCCCATACTGATGGTAGTAGGAATGGTCTTTATCATTGCTGCTTTAGCTGGTTTGATGGGCTTTTCCGCTGCTGTTGGTGCTTTCTTTGCTGGCTTAGTATTTGGTGGCGATCCCGATGCAGTTAAGTTTGATGCTTCTTTTGCTACTCTGTATAAATTTTTTGTCCCATTCTTCTTTATTCATTTAGGGTTACAACTACAGCTTGAATCTTTATCTGGTTCTTGGATTTTGGGCTTAGTTCTCTTAATAGTGGCATTTCTCGGTAAAGTTATTGGTACTGGAGGATTGGCATTAATTACAGGAGGGCGATCGACTGCTTTGTTGCTGGGAGTGAGCATGGTTCCCCGTGCAGAAATTACGATGGTGGTCATGGAAAGAGGACGGCAATTAGGAGATTGGGCAGTATCGTCGCAAATATTCAGTACCACAATTTTAGTTTCAGCAATAACTTGTGTTGTTTCGCCGTTAATATTACGCCCTTTATTACAGAAAAATTCCCTCAAAAATTCTTAAATCGATAGGATTAGAGGGAGTATTAGTAGGCGCGATTTGATTGAATACATTTCTAGATTGTTGGGTGAAGTATATCGGCAATTACTCACAAGTTCCTCAGATTTTTAGTCTAACTTGATAGTCAAAGGTTACTCATAAGCATAGTGACTTTATATCAGGAGATGAACAAAATGGAAAGCGACGACAGATACCGCCGTGCCAAGCGTCGAGTTCGTGTACTAAAAGGTTTCTACATCCATCTAGCTACCTACATCGGAGTGATGGCACTGTTATTCTTCATTGATTTTCTTTGGGGTTCAGGTTGGTGGTTCTACTGGCCTTTACTGGGATGGGGAATCGGAATTATTGCCCATGCATTTACTGTGTTCGGAATCAAAGGTTTTCTCGGTTCAGAGTGGGAGGAGAAAAAGACCAGGGATTTGATGAACTCTTACTCTAATAAGTAGAAATTTGTAACCTATATTTGTATTCGGGGTTTTTTATGTCTTCTTCCTTAAAGCAGGGTATTCTCGTTACAATCGTGAGCGAAGCCGTATTACAGGATCGTCTAATCAAGCTACTAATAACATTAGGTGTCTCTGGCTATACAATTGTTCCAGTACAAGGTGCAGGTAGTCATGGTAAACGTACGGGAGATATGGCTGGCTATAACACTAATATTGAAGTCAAAACCATTGTTTCACCAGAAGTGTCTGACCAATTGCTTGAAAAACTGAAACAGTTTCCCGAAACTTTCGCCTTGATTGCCTTCCGAGAAAATGTAGAAGGTTTATTCGATTAGACATTTCAAGCTAATTCTGTGCTACTGGCAAGGTTATACTTCCATTAAACTTACAGGCAAGCTCCAAACTCCTTGGTTTGGTTCTAAACCGCGTCCACATTCAAAACTGGAGTTTTGAAATAAAAAGACAGATCCCGTAAAACCTTTTCCCTTTTCCCTTTTCCCTTTTCCCTTTTCCCTTTTCCCTTTAACCGTTTCCCCCAAACAAATACGAAAACTACAGGTTTCAAACTAGACGCGGTTTAGTGTTGGCATGAATGTTGCCTGGAGGTTTCTACTCGATCCTCAAGACAATGTTTTCTTTGTATCGGTCGATCTATTGGCATCACCAAAAATGTGCAAGAATCCATTTAATTCTAAAGTTTACAGCTAAACACTACTTTTGCCAAGCGGATTTAGCTGTCTGAGCAAGAAGCCCGACACTCTGTCGCCAAGGATGTAGCGACGAGTGTTCGGACGGCGTCCTAAAGGATACCGCTCCGCATATGGAACATGGTCGGGAAACCCGACCGTTTCCGCCTTATGAATCGCGACACGGAGGCTGAAGCCCCAGTCGATAATTTATCATAACTTAAAATACAATCTTATGCTTTTGTGGTGGCATAAAATTATGTTAGTTTTAGAAATGAAGATATACGGCAAACAAGCTCAATATAATGCGATGGATGAAGCTATACAAACGGCGCAATTCATACGCAACAAAGCACTACGTTATTGGATGGATAACAAGGGTGTAGGAAAATATCAGTTATCAGCCTACTGCAAGGTATTAGCTGCTGAGTTTCCCTTTGCTAATGAACTCAATTCAATGGCAAGACAATCTAGTGCCGATCGTGCTTGGGCGGCAATATCTCGTTTCTACGATAACTGTAAAAACAAGGTAGCTGGCAAGAAAGGATTCCCTAAATTCAAGAAACATTCTCGTTCAGTAGAATACAAGACTACTGGCTGGAAGCTATCTGAAGACAGGAAGTATATAACTTTCACTGACAAAAAGAACATTGGAAAAGTCAAACTTAAAGGCACTCGTGACTTGCACTGGTATGACAAGAAACAGTTTAAGCGAGTACGAATAGTCAGACGTGCTGATGGTTATTATTGTCAGTTTTTAGTAGATGTCGATACTAGACAAAAGCTAGAACCATCCTATTCAGAGACTGGATTAGATGTTGGACTGAATCACTTTTATACTGACGACAAAAATAATAAGGTTGAGAATCCTCGGTTTTATCGACAGGGGGAAAAAGCACTTAATCGTTGTAATCGTCGTCAGTCCAAAAAGTATGCCAAAGGTGCTAAACCTCAGTCCAAAAACTACCATAAAGCTAGAAAAAGATATGCCATCAAGCACCTTAAGATAAGTAGACAACGTAAAGACCATGCTGTGAAGTTAGCACGGTGCGTAATCACATCTAACGATGTAGTCGCCTACGAAGACTTAAGAATTGCCAACATGGTAAAAAATCATAATCTAGCTAAATCCATAACTGACGCGGGATGGTATCAATTTAGAGTGTGGTTAGAGTATTTTGGTTATAAGTTTGGCAAGATAACAATTGCCGTTCCACCACAATATACATCGGTTAATTGTTCTAGTTGTGGAGCTAAAGTAACCAAAACATTAAGCACTAGGACTCACAGATGCAAATGTGGCTGCACCTTAGATAGAGATGAGAATGCAGCACGAAACATCCTTTCAATTGGATTAAGTACCGTGGGGGTGAACGAAAAAAGGTGTGGTTAAACAATAGAGAAGCTTTGAGTAACGAGTAACGAGTAACGAGTAACGAGTAAATACTTATTACTCATTACTTATTACTCATTACTTAAACAACGCGAAAATTAATTGTTGCCACCGTAAATTTCGCTCATCCGTACCGTGGGGCACACGGGATCTCAAGCTTGGGGAGAAGAAACCGCTATTTTAGCTGGTGAGAGCCTGTCAGGGTAAGTTTTTTCTGTGAGCCAAGAATCCCACGTCATTTATGCCTGGGAGTGTCAAACTAGTATAGTAGTCCTAATCCTTTTTGAAGCCACTGTTGATTTCCTATGAAAAACGCCAGTAAAAAATACAATATTGTTACCTTTGGTTGCCAGATGAATAAAGCTGATTCTGAGCGTATGGCTGGCGTACTAGAAAACATGGGTTTTGAGGCTGCATTAGATCCTAACGTGGCAGACTTGGTTCTCTATAATACTTGTACCATTCGCGATAATGCTGAACAAAAAGTTTATTCTTACTTGGGCAGACAAGCAAAGCGCAAACACCAACAGCCAGACTTAACCTTGGTAGTAGCAGGATGCTTAGCTCAACAGGAAGGGGAGCAATTACTACGCCGTGTCCCTGAGTTAGACTTGGTAATGGGTCCTCAACACGCTAATCGCTTGGAAGATCTCTTACAACAGGTGTTTGATGGTAGCCAAGTAGTTGCCACCGAGCCGATTCACATTGTTGAAGATATTACCAAACCGCGCCGAGACAGCGATGTTACTGCCTGGGTAAATATAATCTATGGTTGCAATGAGCGCTGTAGCTACTGTGTTGTGCCTAACGTGCGAGGAACAGAGCAATCTCGTACCCCTGAAGCGATTAAAGCCGAGATGGAGGAGTTGGGTAGACAGGGATATAAGGAAATTACCCTGCTAGGACAAAATATTGATGCCTACGGTAGAGACTTGCCAGGAAGTACCCCAGAAGGTAGACATAAACATACTCTGACTGACTTACTATATTACGTTCACGATATTCCTGGAGTCGATCGCCTGAGATTTGCCACTAGTCACCCGCGTTACTTTACTGAAAGACTAATCAAAGCCTGCAAAGAGTTACCCAAAGTTTGTGAACATTTCCATATTCCCTTCCAGTCAGGAGATAATGATCTTCTCAAGGCAATGAAGCGGGGTTATACCCACGAAAAATATCGCCGTATCATTAAAACAATTCGGGAATACATGCCTGATGCTTCGATTACTGCCGATGCCATTGTGGGCTTCCCTGGAGAAACCGAACAGCAGTTTGAGAATACCCTCAAGCTAGTAGAAGATATTGAATTCGATTTAATTAATACCGCTGCCTATTCCCCTCGTCCTGGTACACCTGCCGCCCTGTGGGATAATCAATTGAGTGAGGACGTAAAAAGCGATCGCCTACAACGCCTCAACCGCTTAGTATCTGTATCTGCCGAAGCCCGTTCTCAGCGTTATTTAGGGCGAGAAGAAGAAATCCTGGTAGAAGCCCAAAATACTAAAGATCCGACTCAGGTAATGGGTAGAACTAGGAGTAATCGTTTAACCTTCTTTCCTGGCAATATTGAAGAATTGAAAGGCACAACTGTCAAAGTAAAAATCACTGAAATCCGAGCCTTTAGCATCACGGGAGAAGTAATTGAACTTTCTGCGACAGAATCATTGCGTTCACAGTAAAGCCATGAGTCCAATTTTGAGAAATCCAGCTACGGCAGCTTTGTTAAAGTACGACTTAATTATTATTGGCGGTGGAATCTATGGTGCAATGTTGTCCCTAGAAGCAGGGCTACGTAACTTGCGATCGCTGTTATTGGAGCGTGATGATTTTGGGGGAGCCACCAGCTACAATAGCTTGCGTATTATTCACGGCGGGTTTCGCTATCTACAATCCTTTGACCTACGGCGGTTTTATGAATCGGTAGGAGAACGTCGCTGGTTTTTGCAAACATTCCCTGACTTGGTCAAACCTCTGCCCTGTTTAATGCCCCTCTATGGCAAAGGCATTAAGCACCCATCAATCTTAAATAGAGCGTTGCAGATCAACGATCTATTGTCTAATCAACGCAATCGAGGAATCAGAGCCAGTCAACATCTTCCTTCAGGGGAAATTATTAGTCCAGAACAGGTACTGCATCGATTTCCTCAAGTTGATCGCCAAAAACTCAAGGGGGGTGCAGTTTGGTTTGATGCTTCTCTGTCTGATTCTCAAAGAGTCATGATGAGGGTATTGCGCTGGGCCAGTGAATTAGGTGCTATTACTTTAAACTATACGGCGGCTGAGGCGCTTTTGACCGAGCAGGGACAGGTAGCTGGGGTAAGAGGTCGAGATACTCTCATTGATACAAGTTATGAATACCAGGCTCCAATAGTTGTGAATGCAGCAGGACCATGGTCCCAGGAACTAGCAGGACAGTTTGATCAATCTTTAGCAGATGATCAAACCAGGATTTCAGCACCAATATTTCGACCCTCCCTAGCATGGAATGTACTATTTGACCGCGAAGCTCTGTCAGATCATGCTTTGGCGATCGCTCCTAAACAACCAAAGGCTCAAACCTATTTTCTACACCCTTGGAAGGGAAGATTGCTGGTGGGGACGATCCATAATCCCTGGTTCGAGACTGTTGAGGTGCGCCCAAAGCCTTCGGAATCCCAGCTAAAAAGTTTTATTAATAATCTTAATCTAGCGATCCCAGGCTTAAATTTAGAACTCTCAGAAGTGGTTCGGATCTTAGCGGGAGTCTTGCCAGTTAAACAGACAGGAGGAATCAAGCTGGCCTCACGGGAAAAGATCTGGGATCATGGCAAACAGGGGGGAATCAAAGGTTTATATAGTATTGCTGGAGTAAAGTTTACTACCTCTCGACTGGTAGCCGATAAAACCCTGAAAGCAATTTTCCCAACCCGAAAGAAAATTGTCACCGATTTAGTAATAGCCGAAGATACAATAGCATCGGGACAATTTGACTATGATTGGTGGCCAGGAAATGATTTAGCATGGTTACAATCTCTGCAAAAGATCGTTACAGAAGAGGCAGTTGTTCATTTAGATGACTTAGTGTTGCGACGTACGAGTCTAGGAGATAATCCTCAGAGGGCATTAGCCTGTGGCAAGGAAATATGTGAGTTGTTGGGGAAGAATGTGCAAGAGCAAAAGGCTGAATTGGCTAGGTTGGTAGCAGCGTTTACTTAGAAGTTAAGAGACAGGGCAAACCCATACTAAAAAATTGAGGGATACTAATTTATTTGACTTAATACATTTTATTTAAGGGAAAAGTCAAGATAAAGTCACTACTTTTATTGTTTTTTTTCCCTGAAATAAACAATCTCATGATGATAAAGCTACGAAAACTAAAAACCCCAAAGAAAATAAAATTATAAAGACTAAAAGCTGAAATTCAAAGCTCATTATCGTCTTTTTAACTTGGTTTAGTTTGACATTATCAAATAATCGACTTCTTCTATGCTGTCTACTATAATCAGAGTATTTAGAATATTTTTGATAAGTGTGGTTTCTCGCGAGTAAGGCTTCCATGCGTGCCACCTCTGCTTCTGTTTCTGGTTGCGTGGGTGATTGAGATGAAGCTGAAATTTGAGACATCGAGAAAACATCTGTCTGTTGACCAGGTTTTATCTCAGGTACTGAACTGACTAGGGATGCTAGTTTTTTTCTGGAGATTAATGTCGTCAATAATTCTGATTTAAATGTCGAGTATCCCTGGTGTACCAATTTAATTGACCACTCCAATTCCTCAGAGGTCACATTTTTCAGGAGATAACCTTTGGCACCCAATTCTATTGACTTGCTAACATAGCTTTCCTCTTCGTAACTACTCAACATAATTATCTTTACTTGAGGAAATTTAAGGTTAATCTCATTGGCTACCGTTAATCCGTCGATACCAGGAAGATCAATATCTAACAGCACTACATCTGGCCGAATTGTCTCTACTTTCCTTAGAGCGCTTTCCCCATCATTTACAGCACCGACAATTTCTATTTCAGTCGCTGTCTTAAGTAATGCTTTAATGCCTTCACGTATTAAATGTTGATCATCAACTATTAAGGTACGAATCATATTAATATAAGCGATAAAATTTATATTTATATTTATACTAACCGCCTCATTAATTCGGTTCCGAACACGGTTATGTATGATTCCACCTCGCCATGCTCCCAGGCTTGAGCATCCTCTGCCTTCAAGCTGTTCACTAACTCGGCATACTGCTCATTGGCTAGCTTAAAGAAATCTGGTTGACTGGGGGAGCTGCAGACATAGAAGGTGATTTATCCCGATTATCTATCAACAAACGGATATGTCACTTTCCTTAATCTCTATAACCTAAAACAATCCCAAAACTCTATCACACCGTTAAAAATTTCCTAAATTCACCTAATATCCTTCACTAATTTGATCATCAACTATTAAGGTACGAATCATATTAATATAAGCGATAAAATTTATATTTATATTTATACTACTCAGTAGTTTGTGTGTAGTATTTTCTGTCTTACATATGGTAACTAGATTACACCATAGGCATGAAATTTAATAGGTGCATAATGAGCGAATTTTACGTGAACCCAGAGGAATTAAAACCGATAAAATAAGAAAACTAATTCCTATCCAGCAAAAAATCTATGACTAGTGCTGCACCAACGAAGACAGAGTACGAAGCAATAATTGGATTAGAAACTCACTGTCAATTGAGTACTGAAACCAAAATATTTAGTCGTGAATCAACCAAGTTTGATGGCGATAACCCCAACGCTAATATTTCTCCAATTTGTCTGGGGTATCCGGGAGTACTTCCCGTGTTAAATGAAAAAGTTTTAGAGTATGCAGTGAAGGCAGGCTTAGCTCTCAACTGCCAGATTGCACCCTACAGTAAATTTGACCGCAAACAGTATTTTTATCCTGATCTACCAAAAAATTACCAAATCTCTCAGTTCGATCTACCGATTGCCGAACATGGCTGGATTGAAATTGAAATTGTTGAAAAGCCCAACACCGAAGCGATTAGAAAAAAAATCGGCATTACTCGTTTGCACATGGAAGAAGACGCGGGAAAATTAACTCATGGTGGGAGCGATCGCCTTGATGGCTCAACCTATTCCCTGGTAGACTTTAACCGTGCAGGTATACCCCTAGTAGAAATTGTCTCCGAACCAGATTTGCGTACTGGCAAGGAAGCTGCGGAATATGCTCAAGAAATCCGTCGCATCATGCTTTACCTGGGTATCAGTGACGGCAAGATGAACGAAGGCTCCTTACGCTGTGATGTTAACATCTCGGTACGTCCTGTAGGACAAAAGGAATTTGGCACTAAAGTGGAAATTAAGAACATGAATTCCTTTAGCGCGATTCAAAAGGCGATCGACTATGAGATCGAACGGCAAATTGAGGCGGTAGAAAACGGCGAACCCATCTATCAAGAAACCCGTCTTTGGGAAGAAGGCTCACAACGTACGAAAAGTATGCGTCTTAAAGAAGGCAGCAGCGACTATCGCTATTTCCCTGAACCAGATCTACCACCAATTGAAGTATCAACCGAACAGTTAGAAACTTGGAAAGCAGAATTACCAGAACTTCCTGTCAGCAAACGCCATCGTTATGAATCACAATTAGGTTTGTCCGCTTATGATACAAGAGTATTGACTGACGATCGCGCCGTGGCAGAATATTTTGAGGCGGCGATCGCTACTGGTGCAGATACTAAGCAGGTGGCTAACTGGGTAATGGGAGATATTGCTGCCTATGTCAACAGTAACAATCTGAAAATCACGGAAACTGGACTTAAGCCAGAAATTTTGGCTGAGTTAATCAGCTTGATTACGGAAGGTACAATTAGTGGCAAAATCGGTAAAGATATTTTACCTGAACTATTAACCAAAGGTGGTTCAGCTAAAGCTTTAGTTGAGAAGAAAGGTTTAATTCAAATCTCTGATACGGGAGAAATCGAGAAAATCATTGATGAGGTAATTGCAGCGCATCCCAAGGAGTTAGAACAATTCCGCAACGGTAAAACTAAGCTTAAAGGCTTCTTTGTCGGACAGGTGATGAAGAAATCTAGTGGACGTGCTGATCCTAAGTTGACTAATCAATTGCTAGGTAAGAAGTTGCCAAGTTAATTGATAACTATTTATAAAATGATAACGTAGGGGCGTTGAAAAATATGCCTCTGCTTTTTTATTAAATTAATTATTTAAAAAATGGAAGAATTACTAGAACTTAGAGCGAGTATAAATTCAGGCAACTATAACTATAGATTTTATTTCAGGCTGGATAATTGGGAAATTATGAGATTTATCTCTGAAATTTGTCAATATTATAAGAATTTGACATCTGGGATTCTATTTGCTCTTTTTGTCTTCTCCTGCCTTTCAAAGTAATGCCGTTGCTCTTTCTGCTAGACTCGATCGCTCTCCTTTAGTAAGAGTAATATGACCTGCTAAGGGTTCATGTTTAAATCTTTCGACGACGTAAGTTAATCCATTGCTGGCAGCATCAATATAGGGATTATCGATCTGATCTGGGTCACCTGTTAAAATAACTTTTGTGCCTTCTCCTGCACGAGTAATAATTGTTTTCACCTCATGGGGAGTTAGGTTTTGCGCCTCGTCAATAATTAAAAACTGTTGCGGGATCGTACGACCCCGAATATAGGTTAGGGGTTCAATTTGCAGCAGTCCCATCTCGATTAATTCTTCGTGTCCTCTACGCCAATGTCCAGGCTTATGGCTACTGTCCTGGGTTTCAAAAATCAAATCAAAATTGTCATATAAAGGTTGCATCCAGGGGGTTAGCTTTTCGTTAATATCTCCAGGAAGAAACCCAATATCTTTGCCCATTGGCACTACTGGACGGGATATCAGAAGGCGACTGTAGACCTTTTCATCGGCGACTTTTTGTAGCCCAGCGGCGATCGCTAGTAAGGTTTTTCCTGTCCCCGCTTTTCCTACCAAAGTAACTAACTTAATCGAGTCCTGTAGCAGTAAGTTGAGAGCAAATCTTTGTTCTCGATTACGGGGTTGAATCCGCGATACTCCTAGTTTGGGCAAAGCCACTAGAGGAATGATCTTGCTGCTTTTTCCTTCCGCCATACCTAATGCAGTGTGGGAAGGATTGGCGTTATCTACTAGAGTAATATCCTGATTGGCTAAAAATTTCTGTTTGAGAGTGACCGATCCAGCCTGAAAAAATTCAGCAATTTGTTCTGCACTAACTAGTACTTCCGTTGTGCCAGTATAGAGGTCATCCACGTCTACTTTATCAGTTTCATAATCTTCGGCATTTAGTCCCAGAGCATCGGCTTTAATGCGGAGATTGGTATCTTTGCTCACTACAATCACGGGACATTGACAGTTTTGTTTACACTGCATTCCCACCGCCAGAATAGCATTATCTGCCACATCGCCACTCAATTCAAGAGGAAGTTGTTTCAGAGTTTCGCGATCGCTCAATGCTACTCTGAGAATGCCGCCATTGCTTAATTTTACCCCTGTGGTTAAATGACCCTTTTGACGAAGCTGATCTAGAGTTCGGGCAACTTCTCTAGCATTACGACCAGTCATTTCTGGCTGTTTTTTAAAGCGGTCTAACTCCTCAATCACGGCGATTGGCAGTATTATTTCATTGTCTTCAAACCGCAAAATAGCAGTTGGATCATGGAGTATTACATTAGTATCAATAACAAAGATTTTTTTCATTCAATCGTGAACTACTGAGAATTTTAAGGTAAATTTAATTGTGCCTTAAAAAGGCTCTGGATTTCCAATCTGAATCTTCATTCTTTGAATATTTGTTGGGTTTTTGCCAAATAATTATTGGACAGATGATTAACAGCTTATTTCTTCTTCTGATAAATCTTGGCACTACGTAGTTTGTTTGTTACTTTCTTTGGTTCACCGAGTTTGTTTTTTAGACGAAGTTTACGGCTGGAAGTAATCCAATCGGTTATACTGTGGCTCATTGCGCCAATTTCTAGCCCGATGAAAAGAGCTATGGTTTCTTGAGGGTATTTTTTTATTAATAAATAAAATTGTTCTTGTACAAAATCTTGCCAATTCCAGATAAAGCCAAAAATCAATTGAGCGATCGCAACCGCAAAAATACTAATACAGGCAATAATTAAACATAAATATACGAGGCGAACACAAGTACCAAGAATAAATCCATGAGACAATATTGAGCGGTGTTTTAAAAACTTACGGTAAGGCAGCCAAATACCGCGAATGACGCCCCAGCGTTTGTATTGTAGGGAACGAATATCTAGATCGGGACCAAACATCATACCGCTAAAGAAATAACCTCCAGAGAGAATCAAAGTCAATTCTCCGTTGCGAGTCAAGCAGTAGGTAACTCCCACTATCCAAGGAAGAATCCCAATAGTAATGCGATCGTGTGTCTCTCCAGAAGGCATAATTCAGTGAGCAGTGAGCAGTGAGCAGTGAGCAGTGAGCAGTGAGCAGTGAGCAGTGAGCAGTGAGCAGTGAGCAGTGAGCAGTGAGCAGTGAACAGTGAACAGTGGGCAGTGAGCTATTGCTAGGGTAAGGGACTTTTGACGTAATGAACAGTAATAGTGCTAGAGGCGGGAGTTTTAGTTTCTTCCTGTATTCAGCATCCCCTGGCTTTGATTAGTCCAAGACAAAGTGTTTAACTAACTCTCCTAGGGTACCCATTTTCTTGATGTGCAGTTTCAATTAAAGGCGATCTAGGCATTAGAAAGTTTAAAACCTGTAGAAGAATCAAATACCTCTCCTAGCTTGTCTTGGCGATTCCATGATTGAACTTGGTAGATTAAATCAGCATTTCTCTTACCACTTTCACTTCCTGTAGGGGACATAACAATCAGTTTTCCCTCTTTATTGGTTTCAAACCGCGCTTCTGGATTATCCGCGCACAATTCCTCAAAAGCGCGATCGCTGATTGATGTAGTGAAGGCTTTAAGGTCAATAGTAATACCGCTATTTCTCACAAAAAGTGCGATCGCTCTTTGCCAGAAGTTTTACTGCATCAATGTTTAACCCTGGTGTTAACTCCCTGCTGTGAAACAACAGTCTGTGGTTTGAGTTCCAGTCAGTATCAAAATCAATTAAACTCAATTTTTCTTAATGACTGAATTTTTAGGTTCTTTTGTCGAATTTTCTCACAATTTAACCTGATTTTTTATCGTCAGTATCTCAAATTTTTCTTGTTAGAAAAAATCTTCAACTTTTAAGCTTTAAATTGGCTTTCAACTTAATTTGTGAGAAATAGCGGTATAATCTCGAAGGTAGTAAAGCTAATATTGTCAGGCTAACCAACTTGATTTTATTAATAGCGATCGCTTAGCATTTTTGTCTTGCTTATTTTCTTGCGCTTACCCTGAATTGTCGTTCCCGATCAAAATCAGTTTTTAGGTACTGATCTTAAAGTAGGCAGTTGTCTGAGGATTGGCACTCCATAAATAGCTTCTTCACAAGTTCTTCAAGTAGTTTCTTTATCTTTAAGCTGTCAGCTTTTTTAAAGCAAAGTCTAATTACTTAGCTGATAGTTATTGAATTTGATTGGAGAAACTGCTGATTAAACAATAGTTGGGAATATATTTTTTCCTGGCTGAATTTAGTTATTTAGTAAAGGAGTAATTTGATGAAAAATCAACAGCGATTACGCGATCGCGTACCCTTCGGATCGCCTACAAGAATTGTAATTATGGGGGCAGCAGGTCGAGATTTTCATAATTTTAATCAGGTATACCGCCATAACCAAGAAGTGAAAGTAGTGGCATTTACCGCAGCGCAAATTTCGGGTATTGCTAACCGTCGCTATCCACCTAGTCTTGCAGGTTCTCTTTATCCTGAAGGTATTCCTATTATTGCCGAAACAGAATTAGAATCTCTTTGTCGTCGAGAGCAAATAGACTGTGTAGTATTTGCCTATAGCGATCTGACTCACGCGGAAGTAATGCATTTGGCATCGCGGGCAATGGTAGCGGGGGCAGATTTCCTACTTTTGGGTCCCGAAAGAACTATGCTATCAGCCCAAGTACCCGTAATTGCTGTTTCTGCGGTACGGACTGGTTGCGGTAAGTCTCAAACTACTCGCTGGCTTTCCAAGTTACTACGACAAAAAGGTCTACAGGTGGCAGTTATCCGTCATCCCATGCCTTATGGAGATTTGGAGAAGCAAATTGTGCAACGGTTTGCCACCAAAGCAGATTTAGATGTAGCTGAATGTACCATCGAAGAACGGGAAGAATACGAACCTCATTTAGAGATGGGCAACATAGTGTATGCTGGAGTCGATTATGAATTAATTGTCCAGAAAGCCGAACAAGAAGCCGATATTATCCTTTGGGATGGAGGTAACAATGATTTTCCCTTCATTAAACCCGATCTACATCTGGTCTTAGTCGATCCTTTACGTCCTGGAAATGAAACAACTCACCATCCAGGGGAAGTAGTCTTGCGGATGGCAGACATTGTGATTATTGCTAAAGTCGATTCGGCAGCGGATGCTGATGTACAGAGAGTTAGCGATACAGTTAAGAGAGTAAATCCCAAAGCAGTTATTGTTCGTGGTGCTTCCCCCATCCAATTAGACAATCCCGAAGCGGTACGCGATCGCCGTGTGTTAGTAGTAGAAGATGGTCCCACTACCACCCATGGTGGAATGCCCTATGGTGCAGGCTATGTAGCTGCTACCCGCGCCCAGGCAGCAGCGATCGTCGATCCTAGAACTTCTGCCGTTCCCGAAATCGCTGAAATTTATGACCGCTATCCTCACATTGGTTCGATATTGCCAGCCATGGGCTATTTCCCCGCCCAACTCCAAGCACTAGAAGCGACTATTAACAATGCCGAAGCTGATGTAGTTGTAGCAGCTACTCCCAGCGATCTTAGTTCTCTACTCAAACTTAATAAGCCAGTAGTACGCGCCCACTATGAATTTGCTGAGATCGGCATACCGAGTCTCTCGGATCAAGTCGAAAAGTTTCTTCTGCGGAAGAATTTAGGAGGATAGATAATTATGCTCGTAGTTATTGCCTTGGGGGGTAATGCTCTAATTCGGCGCGGTCAACCTCCAGAAGTAGAAATCCAGCGACAAAATATCAAGCTAGCAGCCAAAGCGATCGCAAAAATTGCTAGAGAACATCGGGTGGTAGTCACCCACGGCAATGGACCCCAGGTAGGACTGCTGGCAATGCAAGGAGAAGCTTACAAGGAAGTTAAACCCTATCCTCTTGATGTACTAGATGCGGAGACAGAAGGAGCGATCGGTTATTTAATCGAACAAGAACTCTGCAATCAACTACCAGAACAGCAAATAGTTACTCTTCTCACCCAGATCGAAGTAGACCCCCGCGATCGCGCTTTTACTCATCCCACTAAACCAATCGGTGCAGTTTATTTAGAGACAAAGGCTAAACAATTAGCCCAAGAGAGAGGTTGGACAGTTGCCCCCGATGGCAATGTCTATCGTCGCGTTGTCCCCTCTCCCGAACCCCAGCGGATCTTAGAATTGCCTACAATTCGGTTACTGGTAAAAATTGGAGCATTAGTCGTCTGTGCTGGCGGTGGTGGCATACCCGTTGTTGTCACCCCAGCAGGGAGTATCCGTGGTGTGGAAGCAGTTATCGATAAGGATTTAGCTACAGCATTACTGGCAACAGAGTTACAAGCCGATGCCTTACTACTATTAACTGATGTAGGTGCGGTTTACCATAACTGGAATACTCCAGAAGCAGAACCAATACATGCAACAACCCCATCGCATCTTCGCAACCATAGCTTTGCTCCTGGTTCAATGCAACCAAAGGTAGAAGCAGCCTGTCGCTTTGTTGAGGCTACTGGGGGTATGGCGGGAATTGGCAAGTTAGAAGATGCAGCAGGGATTTTATCTAAGGAGAAGGGGACAATTGTCAGAGTAGGATAGCGTCGCTTTTAATGCCACAATAGGAGTAGTTTACTATCTTCTCTCAGTTCAAACCATGCAAGTTAAAGAGCTAACCATTGAAGAATTCAAGCTTCTGATTCAAGAAACTGTTGCCGAAACGATTCAGTCTCTCCTGTTCGATCCCGACGAAGGCAAAGAAGTTAAACCTGAAGTAAAGCAGCAACTCCTTGACTCTCTACAGCGGACTAAAAATGGCGAACGTGGAACAAGAGCAGAGGAAGTCGCGAAAAAACTAGGATTAGACTGGTAATGACCTACTCTGTCGAATTTACACCAGACGCAACGGTTGAGCTAGAAACACTTACTCCAACTATCCAAGAGCGCATTTTGCGTAAAGTTCACTGGTTGTCGGTTAATTTTGAAAATCTGAGTCCTCAAGCTTTAAGTGCCAATTTGAGTGGTCTTTTCAAACTCAGAGTCGGCGACTACAGAGTTATTTATTCTTTTGCAACCAAAGAACAGCGGATCACAATCCACAAGGTTGGACATCGCCGATCTATCTATAACTAATAAAATGCAGTGCGATCGCCGATCTCATAGATTGGATTAATATCAGTAATGGAAATATGGCGGGAATTGGCAAGGCACGAAGATGCAGCCAGAATTTTGAAGGGCGACCGTGGCACAATCATAAAAACAGAATAATTTCCTTAGTTTATTCTGAAAAAAGATGTAGCGTTTAATCCAATGAACATAGGTTTTTTCTGTTTGCTAAGAGTAATGTTTGAGCCGAATAGCATCTCGTACTTGTTCCAACAGTTTTTTAGGACGTTGTTCCATGGTGAATTATACAGAACATGTCGATTGGCAAAGGCATCTTCTTCGAAAAAATGTCTAATCAACTTGGAGAAAACCAAATTATCGTATTTTTTTGACACGGGTCATTCACCCGTAATTGGAGCAGATTATGAAGATCGAGTGGTTATTTTCAGGCCAAGAAATAACATGTGAGTCAGAAAATACTAAACGTTGACGAAACCATCGAAGGTGACAGTGAGGATTTTTAAGATACATGCACTAAATCTGGATCCACAGTCTTATCGTATATATGATGAAGTAGCATTAGTGATAATAACAAACATATTCTTGTTGAGGGCAGCAAGATGACAAATATACAATTAGTTGAAAGACTTTGGCAAGATCTTGCCAGCCAATATAAAGGGGGGAGGGGAGAAAAAGGAAAGGAGAGAAATAAAAATAAAAAATAGTAAAAGGGAAGATTGGAAAAGAGTAAAAATAGCTCGAATAATACCGATAAAATTCTTGTTGATTCCGCAGAACATCTTCTTAACGTAGATTCAAGTTCATCTTTGAACAATAGAGAAAAGGTTGAGCTTATTGCCAATAGTATTAGTGGAAAAACTTTTGAAGAATGGATTCAAAGGCTAAATGGTAGAGGTGTTACGCCTACTCAAGCAAGAGACATAGAAACACATTATTCAGCTTATACTGAGCAAGTATCTAGAGCCTCACTTTCCTTGATTAGATGGATATGTCATGGTCATATAGGTTTCGATTTTTTGAGGGCATTGTACGAGAGGTGTGTAATTGATAGCTGCCCAAGCACTCATGACAAAGCTAAAGAATTAAGTGGAATAAGTTGGGTGGCTAAAGATAAAATGCTTCATTCTTTTATTAATTCTTGGGTGAAAAAATCTCTGCAAAATCAGTGCGAATATCCTATAGCCATTTTTGAATTGCTGAGTGTGGCACCATAAATTCTGGTCAGTTGATGCGGTCTAACACCTCAAGGAGCGGGGAAAAAGGGGGGGGGTGGGGGGTGTGTGGGGGGGTTTTGTTGGGGGGGGGGGGGATTGGGGGTGGCGGGTGGGGGGGGGGGGGCGGGGTGGGGGGGGGGGGGGGGAGGAAACAACAACAAACTGTATTGAGAAATAAAAGGGGGAGCTCGGGGGGATTGTTTTTTGGGGGGGGGAGGGGGGGGGGGGGGGGGGGGGGGGGGTTGGGGAAAACCATATTATGCTCCGAACAACATCACAAGCATGTTTGCTCGTGTGGGGTGTTGTGGGGGGGCGGTTGGTTTGGCTGGTGGGGTTGTGTTTTTGAAGGTAGGGGGATTTTTATTTTTTGTGGGGGAGCGGTTATCTGGTAAAGTTGGATTTCTAGCGTAGCGGTTGGTATAACAAGCTTTTGCAGGCTAAAGTACTAACTTTTTTTTCCAAGGTTGGTTTTACGTCGCTGGAGATTCCGTTAGGAGTCAAGCTCTAAATCCAGGGCAAAGGAGATAGCTTGCTTAATTCGGTGCATTGTTTCATCAGGCAATTGACCCAGCTTACGTTCAAGCCTTACTCGTGGAATAGATCCCAGACCTTGCACATTAGCAAACGAATCTCGATTCAGAAATTTTAGTTTTGGTAATTCCACCTCATACTTACTTCTTCGATTCTGAGTTGTTAACGGAACGTATATAACTGAGATCTTGCACCTAATATGTAATTTATCTGTGCCATGAGGGTAAAGGGGAAAGCTTAAGGGGAAAAGGGCATTAAATTGATTGCCAACTTCAAAATATTTAGTTTTTTTGTACTGCTGCAAGATCTGAGTACAAAGGTTGATTATGCCGCCAAGCATACCAATTGGGTTACTAGTTAAGTGAAAGAGGCACATATATCATCGACTACCAATTCACAGACAAACAAAATTTCACCATTTTTTGTAAGCTACGATAGAATGCAGGTGAATACAAACGAATAAAATACATTCTATTGTAAAAGTGAGGAAATTATGTCTAAAACTGTAACAATCCGTTTGGACGATGAAAAATATAAGCTGTTTAAGAAGTTTGCCGAAATGGATAATAGAGCCATTTCAAATTTTATTGAGACAGCAACTGCGAGATATATTGAAGAAATAAAATATGCAGATGAGTTTGAAATGGCTGAAATCAATTCTAATGAAGACTTGCAAAAATCATTAAAACGCGGCAGAACTGATGTGCAGGAAAATAGGAGACGCCGCATTGTCTAAATATGAAGTCTTCATTACGAAAGAATATGATAAACAGCTCAAGAATTTGCCAAAAAATGACAGAGTTTTAATTGAGAAGAAGATGCAGGAATATATCATTCCTCAATTAAAGTCTGAGCCTTATTTTGGTTCTAATATCAAAAAACTTAAACACTATGATCCTCCAACCTGGCGTTACCGCATTGGAAAATACAGAATTTTTTATGAGATTGATGCTGAAACTAAAGAAGTAGATATCTTAACTATCTCACAAAGAAAAGATGCATACTAGCAGGGAATCAATTCTGCCATGATTATCCAATGATTATCAGGAGACAACTTCTCAGAAAATCAGTAGATGGAAAACTTTTGTTTATCTACGACAAAATAAGCTTTTCAGCCTCCGTCTTAGTGCGATCGCCGATCTCGTAGGTTGGGTTGAGGAACGAAACCCAACAATCATAACCCTGTACTGCACTAAATAATCAAGGCGATCTCTTCAGATAGGATTATTGTTAAGTGCGATCGCAGATCTCGTAGGGTGCGTTGCTCCTGCCAACGCACCACTCTAATAATTTTCTGTTGTTACCAGATAAGTTTAAAACAAGGCAAAGCAGTGCCCACCAACACTTTATTGCTTCAGTGATTAGAATTATTTAATATACCTGTTCATGGGAGCCTACATCCACAAGAATTATATCTTTGTCAGTGATAATTACTGAAGAGTAATGCGGTAGGATATGTTAATTGATACAGAATGCAGTCCCTTTAGTTTTCCTTTTAATTCGTGCAATCTCAGAGAGGGATGGTAAGGATTTAATTCTAGAAGTTTTAAAGTTTTTTCATATGCCCTAATAAACTGGTCTAATAATTCGCTCTTTTGGACGGAGTTAGCGGATGGCTAAAACAGCGCGGTCGGCCCAATCGTATCATATTGCCTTAATAAATCTGCTTTTTAATAAATTTCTTAGCTCATTTTGTTAACTGTTAGGTAAATGAGCTATAAGCATTAGTATTCGCGATATGGCATTGACACTTAATTGAAGTAATTTTTCAATTCATTGTTAAAAATATTTATATTTTTTTTTTTTTTTTGTTTTATTAAGTGTTTTTTTAAATATCTAGTGCATCTTGATCTGCGAGACAGATGTGAGTATTGTGAAGGAACCGTTCAACCCAGAACCGTCAAATGTGAGGCATTCAAGCATAGAGATGGGTTTGTCATCCTTGAAGATGTGACTATTGGTGTTTGTGATACCTGTGGCAATCGATACTACTCAGCCGATATTCTTCATGCAGTTCATGCTGTGGCAACTGGAACGAAAGCCCCCGAGAGAAACGAACAAATCCCCGTCACTCATCTAGAATCATCTTGACCATTGCTACATAACAATCCCGTTGCACATCGACCCTATCAAAGCGATCGCATATCTCTTGGATTTCTTTTGCGGGAGCATCGCACCATTTTAATAATTTTCTATTGTTACCAACAAATTCTGGCGGTCTTCACCTAAGTTCCCTATCAAAGAATTAACGAGATCGTCAATGGAAAGCGCGGAATGACTCCTAGTACCGCATTACGTCTTGAGAAGTTTTTAGGTATGTCTGCAAGTTTTTGGCTAAACTTACAATTACGATGGGATTTATACTTTGCTCAACGAGCAGAGGAAGATGAACTAGCAACAATTACCCCTTATTCTTACACAAATGCTTAAGTGCGATCGCAAATCTCTTAGGGTGTGTTGCTCCCGCAAATGCATTATTCTAATAATTTTCTCTTGTTACCAATAAACTCTGGCGATAAGATGCAACTAGTTAGATGAAATACTATAAATGTTTATGAATTCTAAAGCAATACATAATGAATCTATATTTCAACAAGCGGTCGCTACAGTAGAAGCCTTATCTATAGAAGATCAGACTATTCTCATAGAAATTATCCAAAACCGCTTAAGACAAAAAAAACGCGATCAATTAAAACAGGAAATTGAGGATGTAAGACAAGAATACAGAGAAGAACAAGTGAAATTCGGTTCTGTCGAAGATTTTTTAGCAGAGTTAGATCGAGAATGAAGATCGCTTGGACTCCGAAATCTTTACGCTCTTTCAAACGTTTAGTCCGTAAGAATCCCCAACTACGTATTGCGATCGCTCAAGCTCTTAGGCAACTTGAAAATGATTGTTATCATCCTAGTCTTCGTACTCACAAGCTAACAGGAAATTTAGCAGATGTTTGGTCTTGTTCGATTGATTATAAATATCGAATTTTGTTTGAGTTTATCCAAGACTCTAAAACTGAAGAAAATGCGATCTTGTTGCTTAATTTAGGCTCTCATGACGAAGTTTATTAGTGCGATCGCAGTTCTTGTAGGGTGCGTTTGCAGGAGCAACGCACCATTCTCATAATTTCTGATGCAGCAGAGATTTTAAGGGGCAAAACTGGAACAATTATAAGAACAGAATAGCGATCGCTCTGGCTACAACCAGCTATGAACACAGCATTATTTTAACTACCTTTAGTTACAGTATATTTAACTAAATTGTCAAGATTATTTGACATACATGCTATTTTGTTTGTCAAGCTACATTAATAAAAATTAAAATTAATTAATATAAATATAACTACATCAAAAAGAGGTCTAAACTGATGGAAAACCAAGAAAACAAATTTGGCTTTACTCAATTTGCAGAAAACTGGAATGGTCGTTTAGCCATGTTGGGGTTTATTATCGCTGTGGCAACGGAATACTTGACTGGTCAGGGTATCCTGAGTCAGTTGGGCATTTTGTAAAACGTCGTCCGTTTGACTTCAAAAGTCATTTGTTGCACTCATAAATAAAATACATTCTAAACATCAACAGAGTTTGGTACGACAAGTAATTGTTTACCAGGCTCTTTCCTTATCTAAACTTAAGCTAAGTTTTTGATGGAAGTAAGTTTGATCAAAGCTAGTATTGCTAGGCTAGATACGGTTCGGTTCTAATGAGAAAGATCTATTAGAAGTAATGGGGGAAGTTTGGTGCAAGTCCAACGCTGTCCCGCAACTGTGATGAGATGGTACCAAAAAATCTCTCAGTCAGGATGCCCACCGATCGCCACATTTAGCTAAATCAACACATCTGCGAGGTACAGATAGTTATGGTCAATTCTTTAATTCAGTCAAATCTTAATTCCCTTCAACTCCCTTCATTACCCCATAAACGACCTTTATTAGCCATTGGTCACGGTACCAGAAACGATCGCGGGAGGCAGACTTTCATAGATTTTGTCGAGACTTATCAAAAATTAGATACTTCTCGCCCTGTAATTCCCTGTTTTCTAGAATTAACCGAACCGACAATTCAGCAAGGAGTAGAAGCCTGCGTCGAACGTGGCTATACAGATATTACCGCTTTGCCGATCTTGTTGTTTGCTGCCAGACATAATAAGTTTGATGTTACCAATGAACTAGACCGATCGCGATCGCCTTATCCTCAGATAAACTTGAGCTATGGTCGTCATTTTGGGATTACGCCAAAAATTATTGAACTGTGGCGCGATCGCTTAACCAAATTAGATCAGCCAGAACATAATCCCCATAATATCTCCCGCGAAGATACGGTACTGTTGTTTGTGGGTCGTGGTTCGAGTGATCCTGATGCCAATGGAGATGTCTGTAAATTAGCCCGAATTATCTGGGAAGGAAGTGGCTACAAAACGGTAGAAACCTGTTTTATTGGCATTACTCATCCCCGTTTAGATGAAGGTTTCCGTCGGGCATATATGTATCAAGCAAAAAGAGTGATTGTTTTGCCCTATTTCTTGTTTACGGGAACTCTGATGGAGAAGATCTTTGATATTACCGCCCAACAAGAAGAACAACATCCTGAGATTGATTTTGCTTGCTTGCCAGAGATGGGTATTGCCTCTCAACTGTTGCAGGTGTTTCGGGAGAGAGAAATCGAAGCGCAGTTGGGTCAAGTAGCAATGAACTGTGAAATGTGTAAGTTCCGTCTTGCAGTAGCCGATGAACATGGGCATGGACATGGACACCATCACCATCATCACGGTAATAGCGATCCCTATGCCAAATTAGAAGATTATCATCAGCGAATTTGGAAAACGCCTTAATTAATAAAGGGATGAAGAATGAAGAGTAACTAATACCTAATACCTAGTGATAACATTACTAAACAAAGCTCATAATATCCACTTTATTTAGGTTTAATAGTGGCACAGGTATTAGTCGAAAACGTCTATAAAAGCTACTCTCGCGGTAAGGCAGATGGAGAGAATACATCTGAAGCAGTAGCCAAAAAAGTTTCTAGTAGTAAAGCTTCGTCGAAGCAAGTTAGTGTCTTAAGAGATATTAATTTTACCGTTAAGGATGGTGAGTTTTTGGTTCTCGTAGGTCCTTCTGGCTGTGGCAAGAGTACTTTACTGCGATTACTGGCAGGTTTGGAGGAATTGACGGGAGGCAATATTAAAATTGGAGATCGCCTAATAAACGATCTCCCTCCTAAAGCCAGAGATATTGCGATGGTGTTTCAAAATTACGCCCTTTATCCTCATCTAAATATTTATGATAATATTGCCTTTGGCTTGAGACGCAATTCGCGGACTGGGGGACTAGGAGATGAGGAGACGGGGAAAAAAGACAAAGCTAACTCTAGTTTTCTTGAAAGTGCTTTAACAGCAACAACTCGCTATTTGCCTCGCAGTCTAAAATATCTGTCGGCGAAAGAGAAGGATGTCCGGGATCGAGTAAGATATGTAGCTAGTTTGTTGCAGATCGAATCTTTGCTAGATCGTTTACCAAAGGAACTATCAGGTGGACAAAAACAACGAGTGGCATTGGGTAGAGCGATCGCCCGTAACCCGCAAGTCTTTCTGATGGATGAACCCTTATCTAACCTGGATGCCAAGCTGCGTACTCAAACCCGCGCCCAAATTGTTAAACTTCAGCGTCAATTAAACACCACGACAATCTATGTCACTCACGATCAGACAGAAGCAATGACTATGGGCGATCGCATTGCGGTGATGAACAATGGTCAAATTCAACAAATTGCCCCACCTTTAGAGATCTACGAACAGCCAGCTAATCGCTTTGTAGCTGAGTTTATTGGTTCTCCACCGATGAATTTTTTAGCTGTAGATTTAGGTTTACCTTCAACATTGATTAATCAACACTTTACCCTCGAACTTCCAGTTGACTGGACAAAATCGCTGCAATCTAGTCTGGCAAAATCATTAATTCTGGGTATCCGTCCGCAACATCTATCTATAGGTACAGAAGATGAATCAAGTATCCATATTGAGGTAGATTTAGTAGAGGCGCTAGGAAATGAAACTTATATCTCTGCTCATTTAACGGCACAGCCTGATACTATCCTAACGGTATCTCTGCCACCAGAACAGTCTGTAAAAATTGGTGATCGCCTTTGGTTGACTGTAGACATTAATAAAATCTATCTTTTTACAGTTGATGACGGACGGGCAATAGCTCTTAAATAACAGTTGAAACTGATATTTTCTGGTGTATTCAGAATTATTAAAGTCTGCACTAATAACAACTAACAAATAACCTCTAGCCATGATTAAAACACCAGACTGGGTCAAAAACGCCATTTTCTATCAAATTTTTCCTGACCGCTTTGCTCGAAGTGAGTCTACGATTAAAGGACAGTGGCAAGCTTCGACCTACGAGGGCTGGGACGCCACTCCTACCTATCAGGGATATAAAGGAGGTAATCTTTGGGGCGTAATTGACAAGTTAGATTACATCAAGGATTTAGGAATCAACGCAATTTACTTTACCCCGATCTTTCAATCTGCTTCTAATCATCGTTATCATACCCACGATTACTATCAAGTAGATCCAATGTTAGGGGGCAACCTTGCATTTGATGCCCTAATCAAAGCAGCTCATGAGCATGATATCAAAGTAGTGCTAGATGGTGTCTTTAATCATGCTAGCCGTGGTTTTTTCTTCTTTAACGATATTCTCGAAAATGGGCCTAATTCCCCTTGGTTAGATTGGTTCAAGATTAATGATTGGCCCCTGTCAGCTTACGATGGCAGTAAACCTGCAAATTACGAAGGCTGGGTTGGCGATCGCGCTTTACCTGAATTTAACCATGATAATCCCCAGGTCAAAGAATATATCATGCAGGTGGCTGAATATTGGCTATACAAAGGTATTGATGGTTGGCGGTTGGATGTACCAGGGGAAGTAGATACCCCTGGCTTTTGGCAGGAATTCCGCGATCGTGTTAAGGCGGTAAACCCCGATGCCTATATCGTTGGAGAAATTTGGGGGGATGCGAGTCTCTGGCTGGATGGTACGCAGTTTGATGGGGTAATGAACTATCGCTTTACTGAACCGACTATTGCTTTTGCTGGCGGCGAAAATTATGATCCTGAATACTGTCAGCACGAACTTCGACCTTATCCACCGCTCTCAGGGACAGAATATGCCATTCGGATTGATGCTTTGCTTAAGTTATACGATTGGGAGATCCAACTGGCTCAACTCAACATATTAGACAGTCACGATACCCCCAGGATGTTAACCACAGTGGGAGAAGACAAAAGCAGCTTTATATTAGCTACAGTGCTGATGATGACTTTTCCTGGTGCGCCGAGTATTTTCTATGGTGATGAGGTAGGTTTAACTGGAGGGAAAGATCCTGATTGCCGTCGGGTTTTTCCTAAACCCGAAAACTGGGATGTAGAGATTCTTAAAGATTACAAACAGTTAATTGCCCTACGCCATCAGTATTCGGCTTTATGCACGGGAACCTATAAAACTCTTTATGCCGATCAACACTTGTATGCTTTTGCCCGTATCTTAGACAATCAGGAAGTAATTGTGGCAGTTAATACTGGTAATCAACAGGCTGACGCTATTTTTGGAGTTACAGAATTGAAGTCTCAACCCCAGAATCTGGTTTATGGTTCAGGAAGAATAGCTTGGCATAATAATCTTGAAGCCCAAAAATTAGAACTGGTTGTTCCTGCTAGAAGTAGTGCGATCGTTGCTTAAGTTATAGTCATTCCAATTAATTTCCTCAGCTAAGTCGTGAAGAGTCTTGAGTTAAGACTCACAAAGGCGCATACAAAGGCGCATACAAAGGCGCATAGTTCCCCTTCCTTTCTCCAACTTTTCCCTTCCCCGATAGCGTCTATGATAAGGGGAAGACTATCGTATTTTTGATGGCGATCGCAGATGAATTAAGGTTAAATATGTCTAAAAGACTGGTGCTAATGGATCACGATGGAGCAATTGATGATTTCTTGTCGCTGATCTTGCTGATGACCATGACAGAGATAGAGCCATTGGGAATAATTGTTACTCCAGCAGACTGTTACATAAATGCTGCGGTTAGAGTTAGTCGCAAAATCTTAGATCTAATAGGGCGTACCGATGTTCTAGTTGCCAAAAGTACAGTCAGAGGAATTAATCCTTTCCCTGCTGATTTTCGCCGTGACTGCACCATTATTGATAACTTTCCGATTCTAAATGAGTCAGCTCAAATCTTGACATCTTTAGCAGAAGTATCGGGACAGAAGTTTATAGCGGAGCAATTACAAAATGCGCCTCAAGCAGTAACCTTGATCGTAACTGGTCCTTTAACTACCGTAGCAGAAGCGATCGCCCTTAAGCCGACAATAATTGATCAGATAGCTGAAATTGTTTGGATGGGAGGAGCATTAACCGTATCGGGAAATGTCGAAAAAGTATTTGCCCTGGAACATGATGGCACAGCGGAATGGAATGCTTTTTGGGACCCAATAGCGACTAAAAAAATCTGGGATACGAAAATTCCCATTACATTATGTCCCTTGGATTTAACTAATAGTGTTCCTGTGACGTCAGAGTTTATTCGGCAGCTAACTAAACAACGCAGACATCCTTTATCAGACTTGGCAGGTTTATGTTATTCTCTAGCAATTCCCCAAAACTATTATTTCTGGGACATTTTGGCTACAGCTTATCTCGCTCGTCCTGAACTATATCAGATAGGTTCACAGGAAACAGATATTATTACCACTGGTATTAGTCAGGGAAGAATAATACTTAAAGCAGGGGGAAGAAAGATTAACGTCATGACACAGGTAGATAAGGAAAAGTTTTATAGTTATTTACTACAACAGTTTGCCCAATAAGGCGTTGCTGATGTGAAGTATACCACAAGTTGTAAATGTCTACTATACTGCTTCAGCTCATTCCCTGAAATAAGAATAAGTAGGATGAAACATAAACAAAGATTTTTTTGGTTGGATGTTGTTCGAGGACTTAGTGCTGTTGCTGTCTGCACAGGTCATCTGCGTGTGATGCTCTTTATTGACTACTCAGAACTGCAATCAGCTTCTTTATTAAACAAAATATTATATTTTGCTACTGGAATCGGGCACCAAGCTGTTATGATTTTCTTCGTTTTGAGTGGTTTCTTCGTAGGAGGATCTATTCTGAACAGAAGAGATAATTTTAGATGGATTGAATATGGAATAGCCAGGTTATCAAGACTTTGGATTGTTCTGATTCCAGCACTTTTATTCACTTTTTTTATTGATCAATTAGTTCTATTAGTGGCACCTAATGTTATAGCTGGTGCCTACGATTCTATATGGAATTCAGGTCCATCTCTAGAGCCCGCTTACTCTAATACCTTGTTGACATTTTTGGGAAATATGTTTTTTCTGCAAGATATTTTGACTCCCATTTATGGCACAAACGATCCACTCTGGAGCTTGGCGAATGAATTTTGGTATTACATCCTTTTTCCTCTTTGTGCATACGCCTCTGGTAATTGTTTTAATCTTAGTAAGCCCCGACCATTTTTACGTATTGCTGCGGCATTAGTTGCACTTACTATTTTTCTTTGGCTTCCATCCAAAATTCGACAAGGTTATTTTATTTGGCTTTTAGGAGTCATTATTTACTTAACATTTGCTCGATTGAAGAAAAGAACTCTCCCATTATTAATGATTGGAACAGTTCTGTTTATTGGGGCATTGGTTTATAGCGAGTCTATTGTCTTGCAAGGAATCCTGAATATACCGAAAGATTTAGTAGTTGGATTAGGATTTTCTGTGTTGTGTTTAGGCTTGTTAAATCTATCTAATCCTTCAACTAGTAGATTTGGGCTTGTTAAATTAATACGTGGCTTATCTGAGTGCTCTTATTCACTTTACTTATCGCATTTCCCCCTTATTATCTTAATTGGTTCATTGTTCTATGACTCAAATCAATTATTACCAAATTTTAATGGTTTTTCTCATTTTGTCCTATGGCTTGGATTACTTATTGTTGTTGGCATAATGTTTTGGTGGTTGTTTGAAAAAAGAACGAACATAGTGAGAAGATTTGTTATGAACCATCTAAACCATCATCTTTCTGGTTAAACTGCTCTATCAATGCCCTAACTCGATCACAAGTCAACCTGTAGCTTTTATCGGTTGATCCATTTCCAAAGAAGATGTTTTTTCCCTTTTGCTTGAATTTTCTTCACTTTCCTTTCTAGCTGGCGTTGTTCGTTGGCTGGTAAACCCCAGATAATATTGCGGCTTTGCCAAATTAAAACAGAAATAGTAATGCCAACACAAAAGGATAGACAAATGGTAGGCACAAGATTAAAGTGTAATCCATAGTACAATGCTGCCCAAGTAAAATAATCAAACCAGAGGGCAATTTCTTCTTTTAGATTCCAAAGGGCATAAGATCCCAGAGTCAGCCAGCTAACAGAAACAAACAGCCAGCGACCATATACTGTTAGCTGATATAGTTTTGCTACCTTTTGTTCAAAATCAGATTGATTTATACTCACTTTTTCTTGATTCTTGACTGTACAGACAAGGCATGTCTTGTCTCTTCTGTTGACTGTTGAGTGTTGATTGTTGACTCTTATTCTGATGCTGGATTATCAGGAATTATGACTGGCTTTTTGCCTTTCCCATTTCTCCACCAAGCAAGGAGAGTGCTAGCGATAAAAATACTTGAATATGCACCCAAGGTAAAACCCACAATCAAAGCTAGAGCGAAGAATTTTAGAGTTTGCCCACCAAAGAGAAAAATACCCAATAACGGCAGTAAAGTAGTTAAGGTAGTATTGATGGAACGTCCTAAAGTCTGATTGACGGCATTATCAACTACTTCGTTAATTGCCTTGTCAGGATTGACAGCTAAGTTTTCGCGGATGCGGTCATAAATTACTACTGTATCATTAACCGAAAAACCAATGATCGTTAGTAAAGCGACCAAGAATAAGCTATCCGCCTCTAAAGCAATAGTTAAGCCCAAGAGAGAAAATACGCCTGCGGTAATCAATACATCATGAAATAAAGCCACGATCGCAAACAGGGCGTAATCAAACTGGAAGCGAATACTCAAATAGGCAATAATGCCAAAGAATGCCACTAATAGAGCCAATATCCCTGAAACAAAGAGTTCTTCGCCAATAGTTGGTCCCACGGAGTCGATTTGAACGGTTTTGCTATCAAATTTACCGATCGCTTTACTAATTGAACCAAGCAACTCACTACGGCGATCGCCATCTAGGTTTTCTGTCCGCACCGAAAGGATTTGTTTGTTATCTCCTAATAGCTGAATAGTAGCGTTGCCTATACCTTGATTTTCTAGGACTTCACGCACCTGAGCCGTATCTATGGACTGGTCACAGTTACTTGCTACCGAGCAATCCCGAGCGATCTGGATGCGAGTCCCACCGATAAAGTCAATTCCAGGGCGGATGGGTGCATTGAGGCTGGTAAAGGAGAAAATCATCATGGCAATACTGGCAAGAATTGCTATTCCCGAAATTGCCCACCATAAGCCTCGCTGTTTAGTAACACTAAATTTCATTGATTGATTACTGATTACTGATTTGATCACTGGTAACTGATTACTGTTGATATTATCCCGCTTGCCGGGACTGTTGACTGATATTTAGGTTGGGGCAGAATAGTTCTGGTTTTTGTCGGACTTTAGAGTTGCCCAGCACTACTAATAGCATCAGAGTACGGCTACAGGTAACGGCAGTAAACATACTAACCAATACTCCAATTAAAAGAGTAATCGCAAAACCTTTGACTAGACCTGAACCAAGCCATAGTAGGGCGACACAGGCGATCGCAGTAGTGACATTACTGTCTAAAATACTGGAAAATGCCCGAAAGAAACCTGATTCTACGGAGCGATAGAGAGTTTTTCCTGCCCGTAATTCTTCTCTGGTACGCTCAAAAATTAGCACGTTAGCATCTACCGCCATGCCAATACTTAAAATAAAGCCAGCAATCCCAGGAAGAGTTAAGGTAACTCCCACAATGGCGTAACAAGCTAAGGTCAGCAAAGCATATACAATCAGTGCTACATCAGCAATAATCCCTGGTAGGCGATAGTAAAGTATCATAAAGATCAGGACTAGGACTAAGCCGACGCTGGCAGCAATGATACTACGACGAATACTGTCTTGTCCTAAGGTTGCGCCTACGGTGCGATTTTCCACTATAGAAACGGGAAAAGGTAGGGAACCGCCTTTAATCTGAATTCCTAAGTCTTTGGCTCCCTCTAGGTCAAAGTTACCTGTAATGACGGCTCTTCCTCCCGAAATTCCCGTATCAGCAAATTCGGGACCAACTATGGGGGCGCTAATCAATTCATCATCCAAGAAGATCCCGATACTACGACCAGTACCTGCCAGATTTTTGGTTAACTCAGCAAACTTCTTCCCCCCAGCATCATCAAAGTTAATTGCTACTTCCCAACGGTTTCCTGTGGCATCGGGTTGAGGACGTGCATCAGTTAAATTCGTCCCCGTTAAACCAACAGATTTAAATAAATTTGCGATCGCCTGATTGGATTTTTGCAGAGATTCTTGGGCTTCTGCTAGTTTTTCCTGATTTTCTGGCTTTAACTCTCCCTGACTGAGAATTGCTAATTGTAATGCCTTTTGTTGTCTAACTTGATTCTCGGCTTGAAATTCCCCTTCTGTTCCTTGTCTTTGCTCTTTAAATTCTAATTTTGCCGTTCCTTTTAAGCGCCTTTCCGCTTCTTCGGGTTGGCTTTCTCCTGGTAGTTGGATCAAGATCTTATTTTCACCGATGGTTTGCACCGTGGTTTCTGAAACACCAAACTCGTTAATCCGATTTTCCAAAACTCGCTGCACTGCTTGAACATCATCAGGAGTTGGTTGGACATCAGGTTGCTCTTTGGTGGGGTTAACCTGAATAGTTAATTGCGCTCCTCCTCTAAGGTCTAGCCCTAATTGGGGGGGAATAGTTGTGAGGATGGCGATCGCTGTTGCGACCAATGCGAAAATTAAAATAATATAGGCTCTTTGCTTCTGCATTTACTATCACCTTCCGTAGTATAGAAGTAAAATATTCACTTAATTTATTATGTTAGATAATATTACCCACTCAGTTTACTACTTCCCCATGAGTAGTGATAAGTAACCTCAAAAGACAACTATGGCTAACTATAAAAATATCTCAAAAGCTTAGAGCTTATTCTTGATACCTCAAAAACATGGTCAGATATATCTTATCGGAGTTGAATCCGTCAGTTTCTTTAGAGTTTGAGTTTCAAATTATTACGCCAAGTAAAGCGATCGCATCATACCTAAAAGTACCTCACTATAGCTTGTCAAGTTTGACCCAAAATGTTGTCCGTCGTCGAGGATTAGGGATTGCTTCTGCGTTGTTGAGTCGTCGTTTGCTGCAAAATGCGGTGCGGGAAGTATTTGATACCAAAGATATTGAAGGGACAGCAAGAGCTTTTTTAACCACCATCAAAGATTTATTTCGTAGTGGTATTGATTTAACCAGACTGCAACAAAATCCTGATCCCAGAATGCAACAGTTGGGCAATCTCTGCGCTGCTTACCGCAGCCGCTTAAGACAAATTAATTGTATTGATGCTGCGGAATTATATTGGCAGGGTGCAGTTGATCTTACTTATCAAAAAGCTTATATATTTTATGGTTATTTTGCTCCAGGTCAAGATGAATTAGCGGTAATAAATGCGATCGCAGGACAAGATAGTATTTTACTATTGCCTGTAGATGATTTATATCCTCAAAATCAACGGGCTTTAAGCTGGCTGTTCTCTCAGGGGTGGAAATTAGTAAGGAGTAAGTCAGAAGATACCCCAGGCACTAATCATCAGCTACAGCAGTGTTTTAAGCAGAGATCTCCTTTGCCCCCAGGAGTAAGTTTAAATATAAGTTTAAATATTTTTCCTAATTTAACAGAGGAAGTACGGGGGGTATTGACTCAGGTAAAAGTTTTGCAGTCTCAAGGAGTCGCTACTCAGGATATTGTTTTAGTAACCAGAGAAGAGCAGCTATATGGCGCAATGTTAATTGATCTTGCCTGGGAATACAATTTGCCTGTACAGTTATCCTATGAAATTCCGCTACAGCAAACTCGCCTCGGTGCCTGGCTCAAACTATTGCTGGAAGTGATTAGAGATAACTTTCCCTTTGAAGCCACGGCTAAGTTACTATCTCATCCTTTAGCTAACTATCTGTCTGCGGAAATATGGTCGCAAGCCAGACAAACCCATCCTCATGGTTTAACAGCTTGGCAAGAGTTAGGCATAGATCTCAGCCTGCTTGATTTCAAAGATAGCTATCATCGCTCCGTTTGGGTTAATCGGTTACTTGATATACTGTCCACCTGGGATGTATTAGAAAAAGCTAAATTCTGGGCGCGGGAAATAGTCGCCTACTACCGTTTACAGGAAGGATTGAGAGAATTAATCAAACCAAAACGGCAAAAACTTGACAAATCAGCTTTTATCAATGAAATTAACGATATATTAGCTTTATTGACTGTTCCTGCTCAACCAGGGATGGGCGGAATTGAGCTACATTCTCCTACCGCTTTACTCGGTACGAATTATGCCTATGTCTTTGTATTAGGTAGTGCTGAGGGCATATTTCCAGCAGCGATCGCTGATGACCCGATTTTAGACTTTCATAGTCGCAAAAAATTAACTAAACAAGGCTTAAACATTTCCACCGCCGTTGATCTTGCTCAGAAGGAAACCTGGGATTTTTACTGTCTATTAAATGTTCCGACAAACAGCATTACTTTTTCTTATCCTGAATTAATCGATAACAATCCCGCCATACCAAGTCCTTATCTATCTCCCTTAGGATTAAAATCCAGTCCTGTCACAAGTTTACCCATAGCTAGCCTTGAGCGGGCGAGGCAACTATATCTACGTCAACCAAGTTTATTAAAACCTGAAGTTTGCTCATCCCTGTTGATACCCCAAATAAGCAAAGCATGGCAGGTAGAAACTCGACGTGAAAGTGCGATCGCACCAGATCAATATGATGGTGTAATTGGTATTAGTATCGATCCACAAACTAAGATTTTTAGTGCCTCTCAGCTAACGCAGCTTGGTCAATGTCCTTTTAAATGGTTTAGTGCGCGGTTACTTAGACTCCAAGAATTAACCGAAGCAGAATCTGATCTTGGTGCTGCGATGCGGGGCAATCTCTACCATCGCTGTTTAGAATTATCTTTAGCCCAGATCAAAACCGCTAGTGACTTAGCCAAGTTCAATCAAGCACAACTGGCACAAGCCTTTGTCACCGCCGAACAGGAATTGAAACTAACTGAATTACCAGGGTGGGAGGCTCAACGCCAAGAACATCTTAATTTACTTGCTCTTAACTTGGCTACCGCCGCATTCTTACCTACTGATCGAGAAGTCATTGCCACCGAGACTAAATTTGGCATGGAATGGTATGGCTTGCAAATACAAGGACAAGTAGACAGAATCGATCGCACTCCCGCAGGTTTAACTGTAATTGATTACAAGACTAGCGGTATCACTCCCGCAGGAGTAAAAGACGATACAGGCAAAGCCAATCTTGATATTCAACTAGCAGTATACCAAGATGCGATTGCCGAAAAATACCCCGATCAAACCATCGACACGGCAGCCTACTATTCCCTAACCCAACAAAAAACCATTAATTGTCCGAAAAAAGACCCCGCAGAATTAGCGGCTTTTGCCGAAAAGGTCAAAACTCACCTAGGACAAGGATACTATCCCGTTGCCCCCGATAGTGATCGTAAAGCCTGTCGCTATTGTAATTATGATCTAGTTTGTCGCCAGGGCGATCGTCTCAGTCGTAAAAAGACGTTGTTGATTTAAAGTACACCACAAGGGTGCAGCGTTAAACCGAAAAGTAATCTATTTCGTAGCTTTTAGCTCTTAGCTGATGAAGCTAATATATCCAAAAGGCAAAAGCGCCCCTAAATCCCCCTTTGAAAGCGATCGCACTGTGATATTTTAATCTGGCGATCGCTTTTACTATCATTAACTTTAAATCCTGTTCCGTAAAAAAGTCACATAAAATAAATAAAACTTTTACAAAAAAGATTATTGACTTTGTATATACAAATTAGTATATATAAAATATGGAATTCGAGTGGGACGAAGATAAAAATCAATCTAACCAGCTAAAACACGGTATTAGCTTTGAAGAGGCAACCGAAATTTTTCGCTATCCAATGTATGAAATCACGGATACTCGTCGAGACTATGGTGAGATTCGATATATTGGAATTGGCAGAAACGAGCAAATGGTAGTGCTGACAGTAGTTTTTACCGACAGAGAATCAAGGGTTAGAATCATCTCAGCACGCCGAGCTAGTAAAAGAGAGAGAAATCTATACTATGAGTACTGTACGTAAACACGATCACGAAATACCTCCCATGACTGAGGAGCGAGCTAGAGAAATTGAGGCGATGTCTGATGAAGAGATCGATTTTTCAGATATTCCAGAATTAGATGAGGCATTCTTCAAAAACGCCAAACTGGTTAAGAGGCAACCCAAGACAGAAGCAATTTCCATTCGAGTTGACAGCGACACTTTGGAATGGTTTCGTGCGACAGCGAAAAATCATCCAGAAATTAGAGGATATCAAACATTAATTAACGATGTATTGAGAACTTACGTAACTCATCAAACAAATAACAATGGGTAACTGGTTTTGTTTTGACATACTCACCCACCCTAATGATTAAGGAGATTCGCTATTAGACTTCTTGCACAAAGGGCTTGCCCGCATGTAGTCAGGGTCAGGGGAAAAGGGTCAGGGGAAAAGCCTAATTTTGAGGGCGTAAGTTTGAGGTTTCCTCAAACTGTTGACCGCCCGAAGTTCCTTTAACCTTTACCCTTTAACCCAAACTCAACCGAAGTTTATCGGACTTATGCAAGAGTTCTATTGTAATTATGATCTAGTTTGTCGCCAGGGCGATCGTCTCAGTCGTAAAAATAATTCCCCATCATCAAAACTCTTTATTAACAAGGGTATGGATTTAGCCCCCTAAATCCCCCAATCATGGCGGACTTAACTTGAGAGGGAATCCCGATATATACCACAAGGGTACAATGTCGGCGGGAGCATCAACCTTTCTCCCTCCAAACTTTGAGGATCGAAAAGTAATGCAATTAAAACAGTCCATTAAATCATCTTCAAATCTACATAAAAAATGTGATCTTAATCGCTGTCACAACAGAATTAACTACTAGCAAGTAATTCTAGAAAAAAGTTTTTCAGGGTGATATGTTTTGATGATCTATTGGGTAATTTCTAAATAGGAAAACAAAAACCTAAACAAAAACCTAAACAAAAACCTAAACAAACACACAAACTTTTATTACTCGAAGGATATAGACATGAATAACGTATTTACTGCTAAATTACTACACAACCTACAAAACAAAAAAGGCGAAAAAGGTTTCACTCTAATTGAATTATTAGTTGTTGTAATCATCGTCGGTGTACTTGCTGCTGTTGCTCTACCTAATCTACTAGGTCAAGTTGGTAAAGCCCGTGAAACTGAAGCCAAAAATGCAATGGGTACTATAAACCGAGGTCAGCAAACATTCCACTTTGACTCTAAAGAATTTACTCCTGCTGTTACTGAAGCACAGTTTCAAACTATCGCTAACCCCTTTGGTGTATCTTTAGTAAGTGCTGTTTACGACTATGCCGTAGCTGCTCCCGGAGATGCTAGCAATAGTGGACAAGCAACTGCTAGTCCTGTAGATCCTACCGATGATGGTGTTAGAGCCTTTGCTGGTCGTACACAATATGCCCCTGCCACAGGTACTTATGGTATGGCACTTTGCCAAGCTAACACGATCGGCAACGTACCTGGTGCTGCTATTCCCTCCGGTATCATTATAGATGTCGCCAACCCAGATAACAATGATTGTACTGATGGTGTAATCATTAGATAGTCTAATCGCTTAAAACCCTGTTTAGCTTCAAGCTACGTTTGCACCAGATAAAAATTTATCTGGTGCTTATTATTAAATAGCTATTTTTAAAATGCTTAAATATTTTCTTGTCAAAAAACTACAGTCTTTAGATCGAGGTTTTACTTTAATTGAATTATTAGTAGTTACTCTTATCGTTGGGGTGTTATCTGCTATGAATTATCCTAGTTTGGTAGCGCAAGTAGGTAAAGCCAGAGAAACAGAAGCCTCCAGTAATCTAGGATTATTAAGTCGTTCTCAACGAAACTTTCATTTTGAAACTAAAACATTTGCAACCGATATTAATAGCTTGGGTCAAACTAACTTAAACTTTAGCCCTATTTATGATTTTCCTGACCCTTCTATTGCTAATGACACTATCGTAAAACATCAAGCAATTGCTAAAGCTCCTTATGATATTTCTTCTCGTAACTTTGCAGTTGGTGTTTATTATAGTTCTGGCGAATACTTATCAGTTTTATGTCGAGGGCAAGCCTCTACTTCTGCTGTGGCTGCTCCCGATAATGTCACCGATCCTTGCACCAATAACGGAGTAACAATTAAGTAAATAGATGAGTGTTTTTTGATTATGAAATACAGTCAATATTTAAAATTAGGTATCAATTTTGTAGCTCTATCTAGCTGTATAGCCAGCATTGTTTTTCTCCAAAACAAGAGTTTAGAACAGTTGGAAATAGTGCAAGATCAAGAGACGTATTTAAAAGAGCAAGAACAATTTTCTGCTGTTGCCAAAATTCAAAAGCAACTACCCAGCTTTGGATTTAATAATCTACTTGCAGACTGGACTTTTCTTCAATTCGTGGGTTATTTCGGCGATGGAGTGGCAAGGCAGGTAACTGGATATTCAACAGTTACAGACTATTTTGAAGATATAGTCAATCGTGACCCTAATTTTATCCAGTCCCATTTGGTTATGTCTGCTGCCAATTCTCTATTTGCAGCACAACCAGAAAAAACAGTTGACTTAATCAATCAAGCACTAGAAACAGTAGATCCTAAATCCCCTAACTATCCTTTCTTACTTTGGACTTACAAAGCAGCAGATGAAATTTTATTTCTGGGAGATATAGAAGCTGCTAGACATTCTAATGAAATGGCTGCAAGATGGGCAAGACTACGCCAAGATGATCTCGGCAATGAAATGGCTGGACGCTACGATAAAACAGCAAATTTCCTAGCCAGTGACCCCGATCCTACTCAGGCACAATTCGGTGCTTGGATGAGTATTTTATATGGAACTCACGACCCTAAAACTCAAGATTATATTTTAGGGAAGCTCAAAAAATTGGGTGCTGAAATTAATATTTCTCCTGATGGTAGGTTAGATATTAAACCACCAAAATTTAATCAAGCGTAGCTGGGTGAGCGAAATTTACGGTGGCAACAATTAATTTTCGCGTTGTTTAAGTAATGAGTAATAAGTAATGAGTAATAAGTATTTACTCGTTACTCGTTACTCAAAGCTTCTCTATTGTTTAACTGCCACACCTTTTTTCGTTCACCCGGCGTATTTTGTGACGATATGTGCCCATCAACGGCAATGTCTATTTGGTGACGTGGTTGATGGACGGATGGTTTTAAATCAATATGGTGTAATTGTTGCCGATACGTATCGATGGTTATGTCAACGTTATCCGTATTTGTATATCGACGAATGGATTGTAATGCCAAATCATTTTCACGCCATCATGGTTATTATCGATCAATCCTGTATGGATGCCGATCGCAATCAATAATTCCCATTACGCACGTCTAAATGTAATCTTATATATTACATTTAGACGTGCGTAATGGGAACTCTAAGCTTTAAGCTTTAAGATGAATGAAGAATTTCTAGAGGAAAAACTTAGAAATAAAGCGATAAGCCTTCGGCATGGCTTCGCTACGCTGTCAAATCAACCTCAATCTACATATAGTGTGGCTTAGTTGATAAAACACTACCTATAGTGCTTGACTTTTTTCTCTTTTGCTTAACTTGTCACCAATGATTCAGACCCATATTTTATTTTTACTACAATCTAAAGTGCGTAATGGGAATTCTAACTTGTCTTCTGACATTCTGTTTCCACCTCCAGCTTATAGGATGCGATTGCAGGAATCAACTGTAAAAGCACCTTTAACTTGGCTGAAGATGCTCCCTCATAACAGCCATAACTAATCACTTAAAACAGCACCACGATCCATTAACATCTTAGTTTCCGATGCGCCAGCTTGCTTTAATTTCCGAGTCATTTGGAAGCCAATTACCGCAATAGCTAACCATTGTCCCAATACAGCCAAGATTAAACTAGATACAGTAGCGTATTCAGCAACGGCTGTGGGTACAAAACTAAATAACCAAACAAAGGGGGTAGCATGGGGATTAATTTCGGCAAAGCCTAAACAAACTGGTGGCACAATAATCATAGACGTAACTGTAATTATTGAAACAGCTGCACGCTTACGAGTTTTACTAGTCAAAATCAACTGAGCAACCACCGCCAACAGTACAATACTTCCTGCACTGAGAACAAATCCCCACAGTAAAAAATATCGATCTCGATTGAAGTGTAAAAGTATTGAAGGGGCGATGTAGGAGATCGCAATCAAGAGGTTGATGGCAACAGCAATGGTGGAAGGACTATTTTCGCCAAAGATCAATTCTTTCCACAGTACATTGCCCTGTTGGTTTACTTGATGGCGATATCTTGACCAATCATATAATGCCTGACGATGGGGACTTAAAACCGCAATTAATCCTAATCCCCAAATACCAAGAAAGAATTGCAGGAAAATAAAATAGTCTTCTAAGGTGTTTTGTCTAGTACTTTGGAGAGTGAACCCAAGAGCGATCGCCACAAACCAGCCAGTCAGCCAATAACTCTGAGTTTTACTGATTAAGGTTTTTTCAGGATTAAGAAAACGGCGTTTGGCAATTGACCAACACCAATATGTCCACAGACCAAAGTTAAACAAGATCAAGCCAATACCGATAGTGGCATTTGTCCAAAAAGCCTGTCCCAAAAATAATAATTCTGATAAGTTTTCTGCCGATAAAAAATCAATTTTGCTACTAGGTAAGTAGGTTGCGTCAATTAAATAAGATAAAACTAGACTGGGATTAAATAAAAATAACCACCCCAGAGGATTATCTAATGATACGTAGCCATCGAATAGAGCTCCAGTAAGAATAAAGAGAAAAACTGCCAATATTCCACTTCCCAACCAAGGCTTTAAGCCTGGCAACCCCAAGTTTATCAAACTCCACAGCAATGCCAAACTATAGAAAAAAGCACAGCTAGCAACGATCGCTCCGTAGAATCCGAGAATTAGAGTAGTCGGAATATGTGCAGCCAAACCAGAGACTAGGTGCAGTGGCAAAAATAATAAAATTACAGAGTAGAGTAAGATTGGCACCCCCAAAACCTTGCCCAGTAGAATACTGCCAGTAGATTGAGGAGCCAAACGAATAAAGTTAAGTGTGCCTTGGCTTTCCTCTTTGATTGTATCGGCAATCAACATGTAGGTACCGATGATCAGCAAAGAAAAAATACTAATAATACTGAGGATTATAAATAAATCTAGCCATAATAATTGCCAATTGATCACCCAGTTACCCAACATATCTTGAGTGCAGGTAAGAGGAGTATCAAAGCCATTACCTCTGCAATAACGACTATATTGCGTTGGGAATATTCCTTCAGGGTCTGGATCTGGTAACTGACCTAATAAGGAAATGACAGCTACGAATTGGGTAATAACAGAAATGGCAGCAGCTATCACTACATTTCTAGTTTTCAGCTTACCTTTAATCTCTCGAAATAATTGAGGATTCCAGTCTAAAAACTTTGACCACAGAGAACTTTGATGTCGAAACAGTCTGATGTTTTGTTTCATAATTTTAATTTATTCAACTTATTGAGGGAGGATGTTACGAAGTTTGTTGATGTCCTAATTTTAAAAATATAGATTCGAGATCTTCTTGGCTACAGTGAAATTCAGTTAAAGGAATATCAGCCAGAATAAGCGATCGCAACAGTTCAGCACAGTCCGCCTCTCCCCCTGTAAAGTTGACCTTCAGACGATTACTCTGGGGTATCATCTCCCAGGTTTCTACTAAGGAATTTTGACTGAGTTTTTGTTGCAATATCTCCATCTTACCTAAAGTGCCAAGGGTAATTTGTTGACGAGATAACTTTTGATATAGTTCAGCTAAAGAAGCACTTTCTACTAAAAACCCTAATTCCATGATGCCAATGGAGGTGCAGAGTTCGGCTAAATCACTGAGAACATGGGAAGAGATCAGAATTGTCATCCCTGCCTCTTGTAAAACTTTGATGATCTGACGAAACTGCTGTCTTGCCAGAGGATCTAAACCTGAGACGGGTTCATCTAAAAGTAATAATATTGGTTCATGAATAATCGTTCTCGCCAAACTTAAGCGTTGCTTCATCCCCCGCGATAGAGTAGAGATAATACTTTTGCTTTTGTTTTCTAGCTGAACGAGTTCTAATACTTCTTGTAAACGACGGCGGCGGCTAGGCTGTTTTAGAAGATATAGTCGAGCAAAATAATCTAGATAGTCATATACAGTCAAATCATCATAGAGCGGAAAATCATCAGGAAGATAACCGATACGCTGTTTTAATCTAGAGTTAGAATCATCCCGCAATAAGCGATCGCCATGAAGATAAATCTCACCTTTAGTTGGTTCTTCCGCCGTCGCTAGCATCCTAATTAGTGTCGTTTTTCCTGCACCATTAGGACCAATTAAACCATAAACTTCGCCAGCTTTTACTTGCAGATCAAGATCATTGACAGCAATATGCCCTTCAAATCTTTTAGTTAAACCGTAAGTAGCGATCGCTAATTCTTTCATTGTTTAGGGTAAGCTAGCTTCGTTGGAGTTTGTTAGTTATTAGCTATCAGCTTTTTTATATTGATGATCAATCAACTATTTCAAATTTTATGTTTTGTTTAGTGGCGAAATTGTACGTGAAATGATCGACGACGTTAGTATCACTCAATTCTAAGTTATAAAAATCTACTGCTTCATGATCAAAATATGGTCCCGCGTGCCAAGTTCCCACTTCCAGTTTAATAAAACAATTTCCTGGTATGCGAAATGCACTCATGCGATCAATATCTGGTTCAGTTTGTGATGAAGGAGGACATACCGCCATCAGCCAATCTTTACCGTTTAAGGAACCTAGGCACTGAGTACAAAGGTTATGGCGAGTAATTGTCTGAAAAGTTCTTCCTCTGCATTCTAAATGCATAATATAAAACCGAGGAATGCCATTTTGTAGGTTTAGTATTGCATCACTCTCGTCAAAAGTTTTACCATCAGGATCAGGAGTAATTAACTGACCATAAGGACTAAAGTTAGATTTTGTGATCGCTATAGCAGATATTTGTTTAATAGCCAGCAGTTGCATGATTATGATGAATATAACTCATTATCTCTTAACTTAACTTATTCAATACATATTTACTGGATAAGGCGTTGCTGAGTCGGAATATAAAAGTAAAAGTTATTATCTTTGTTACCTTCTTAACAAGCTAAGAGTTAACTGGCAAACCATGAAAATTACCAACTTGAGTAACTTACCCCAGCAAGCAGTATCCCATAATCCCGAAATTACTAAAAAAGTAATGCTGAGGATGGGAGACTTACCTCACTTGACTAACTTTTCCCAGGCGACTTTTGCTCCAGGACAAGTTGCATCTGCCCATTCTCATCAAGATATGTCTGAAGTGTTTTTTGTGAGTGGAGGAGCGGGAGTTATTCGGATTGATCAGCGCGAATATGATTTAGTACCAGGAGTATGTGTGTCGGTTGAGATAGGAGAAACCCATGAAATTCTCAACACGGGGACGGAAAATTTAATCCTGACCTATTTTGGGATTCAAAATTAAACTAGATTGCAGATTAACTCTTAAGATCAGGCTATCTTAAGATAACAAATAAATTTACCCCTCGATGAGTTGAGTTATGTTTGGAAAGTCGCCTAGAGAACCAGAAAAACCTACCATGTCTGATTTAAAAGACATTAAACTTTCGCCACCTACCACAGCTAATTTGACCCCTCCCCAAGATACCCTGTTACAAACAGAAGAAATTATTGAAGACAAAGAATTGGTTTCTACGGTAGAAAGAATTAGTCGAATTGTCTCTCCTTACTTTATTGCGATCGTTGGGTTGGCTTTATACGAAAACAATTTTTTGATCGGCACAATATTGATAATTGTCGGGATACTTTCTTTGCTCAAGGTTTCTACTAATGATGTCGGAAACTTTTTAGAATGGCTGAAAAACTTTTTAGGCTTGAAGTAATCTCCGATCATCAAAAATCAGATTTGGTGGGCAGAAAAGATAATTGTAATGAAGTACGCTAATTATCGACTGTAAGAGATCGCCCGATTAAAAAAGGTGGGCAATTTACCTTATTAAACTGTATTACTTCAGCTTTTTGGGGTTGCCCACCCTACGGTCTAAATATTTAATTGTTCATGACCAATTATCAATTATTTCAAGCTTGCCAAGCTTGCTGTAATCTAGTCCACACATTTGCTACGGTTTTCTTAACCTCATTTTGAAAGCTCCATCTTTGGAAGGCTTTTTCGTACTCCTCTCCCTTGGATTGATATGCTTTCCAGCCACTTAAAGCTATACCCAAACCCCAAAATAGCAGAATATATAAAGACCAAGAAAGAGTACCAGCAGTGATCAAATTAAAAGAAACGAAGAAGGTATTGACGATCGCATACTTGGTAAACTTCTGTTTAAACTTTTGGCGACGATGCAGATCAAAGGCGTGACGTTGTCGATCAATTACTTTTTGCTCTAGCCAATTTCTCTCGGCAGCTTGGATGGAGGCATTGCTGATATCCAACTCGGCGGCAATTTCCCATAGTTGTTCTCTGCTCAATTCTTCTTCGGTGTAATGATTGGCGATCGCTAGCTGTAAAATTTGTTGAATATCTTCTTGACTATAGGAGTCGGGATATGGGGGGGTTATTTCTGGCATATTATTTCGGCATCTCTCTAATATCTATTATGCCCAAGATGTGTTCAGTTGATACTGTAATCTTTGTGAAGGTTTTTACTATACTTTAGGAGGTTAATTGTAGTTGATACTTTTTCTAGACGTTTTTCAGACAAAATAACAAGAGATGGTGAAAACTATCCCCAGTGCAGCTTTATACAGGGGGAAGATAAAATTATCTGCATTAACGAGCGCTCCATCATGGGTGAAGTGTTTTGTCTGATGTCGCTTAGTTAATCGGAGGGGATTCTATAATTGCTAGAATATAGCTGTCGCAGGTTTGTGTAGTTAACAAGTATAGGTATGCCACAGTTCTTTGCTTTTGTACTATTGGTCGTTTACGTTGGTGGGATTTGGAAGTTTTTATCTGGCTATCGTCGCACCAACTTCAATACTAGTTTACCTGGGCGCATTACCTTAGCCCTGTTATGGCCAGTTTTACTAATTGGCAATAAATCTTATCGTCGTAATTTTCGCAAGGCTTTAAAAGGTAGATAATTAAATTAAGGGTAAGTAAGGCAGATTAGTGAAATAAGTCTTGAGAGATTTGAATGGATCATAAAGTCTGGTTAATTGGTGGAACAAGTGAGAGTGCCACCATAGCCCAAACATTTGCTGTTTATAACCTACCCTTTGTTGTTACCGTAACTACGATTACTGCTCAATCACTCTACTCTGATGCCGAAGTAGTGATTGGTTCTATGGACATGGCGAGAATGCAGTCTTTTTGCTGTGACCACAAAATCACGGCAGTTGTTGATGCCTCTCATCCTTATGCAGTAGTAGTTTCGCGTCAGGCGATCGCCATTACTGCCAAACTAGGTATTCCTTATTTACGTTACGAAAGAGCTAATTATCAAGCTGCAACTTCTGCACCATTAGACTCTTCTCTGATTGAATTAGATAGTTTTGATCGCCTTCTGACAGGTGATTATCTAAGCAAACAAAGAGTACTGTTAACTGTTGGTTGTCAAATATTACCCCGATTCACATCTTGGCACGGCGAGTCCACCTTATTTGCCAGAATATTACCCAAAATAGCATCTTTAGAAACTGCTTTAGCTGCTGGATTTACCAGTGATCGCTTGATTGCGATCCGCCCTCCAATTAGCGCTGCGACGGAGACTGCTTTATGGCAACAGTGGAAAATATCTTTAGTTGTTACCAAAGCATCGGGAAAGGCAGGAGGGGAAGATGTTAAACGTCATGTAGCAGCAAACTTAGGGATTCCTCTAATTGTCGTTACTCGACCCCAAATTGTTTATCCGCAACAGACCTCGGCATTGCCTGAAATTATCGCTTTTTGTAGAGCAACTGTCAATCAGCAACCCTCTACTAAACCCGATTTACTTTGATTAGTCGGACTTAAACAAAACGGGCACTGGTTCCGTCTAGTGGGGATAGTCTATCCCATATAAAGTATTATATGGAATATATTTACTCTTTTCCGTGATGCGATCGCTTTTTTCGCGAATTGATCAATCTTCAGATATTACCCTTGTGGGAATGGCAAAGTAGAATAACAACATAAATTGATTTTACCAACCACTGCCAGAATTTGAGTTTCTACCCAACCATGAGGGATTTATGAGTCGTATCAAAATAATCTTACTGATCTTGATCATCGCTGCCTTGAGTATTGTATTTGTTCAAAATCGAGAGCCTATTGCCATCAAATTTCTTTGTGGCTATGGAACTTCTTTTTGCCCACAGTCTCGCCCATTACCCCTTGCAGTATGGATTGGTTTGTTTACTTTGATAGGAGCGATCGCTAATTTACTGGTTCAGACACTCAGCAGCTATGGCTACAAAGATTCTGACAAACAGAAACTCCCTATAGACGATGATTTATATCCCAGTAATCGAAATCGGCAGGCGAAAAAGAGCCGTAAAAATAAATCTTCAACTATTGACTTAGAAGATTCCCTTGTTAAAGATCAATTTTCTGATGCTAATAGTTATGAGATAAAGCAAGAACCACAAAATGTAGAGCGTTCAGGTTCAACTTATTCTTACAAATATCGTGAAGCGGGCGATCGTCAAAATAATAATCAAGACCGTCCTAAGAAAACCTCAACTGAATCTGAAATTAATTCTAATGTTAATCAGGAGCAAGATGATGAGGACTGGATTTAGGAATAGTTAGTTTTTACTAGCAGCAAAATTAGCAGCAAATATCTCTCTTGATTCTTGCTTAACCATGCCGACCATCGTAGCCTGCTGTAAATCAATAAAAGCTTCTAGATCTTCTAAATCATATTTATTTCTTAACATTGTCCTCAGCTTTTCCTCAGCTTCTACGGTCAAGTACCCCGTGGTCAATGCATGTTCTACTACTTCACGAATTAATTTCATAACTATATTTTTTGAATTCTAAATTTAATATAAAAATTATTTAAAGTTGCTGTTTATATATTGAGTAATATTATCTATGCTTAAAATCATTATCTATACTTAAAATCAGTTTTTTTTAAGCTAGAACAGTATTTTTATGAAGCATTTTCTGATTAGTTATTAAAGTTTAGTTGAATTTATGTGTTTTTTCTGTAATCTAGATCACCCTTATTCCGAGAGGCTTCTAGTAAATATAATGTTTTGATAAAGCAGTCGATCATTCACATCATAAGTACTGATGCAAAATTAATTGTATAGTTTGGAGTAGAAGAAGACAGATAATAACTGAAATATACAAATAAACTTGCCTACCTAATTAAAGAAAAAACTATATTCGCTTATTTTCTTTTTTTCATTGGTTAATAATGCTTCGATCCAACTCTATCTATTTGTTGGTCAAAAAATCAAAGTTTGCATATCTCAAATTAAGATACGTATCAACTCAAAAAGCTAATGGTATTTTATTGTTAATATTTAGTTTTTGAATTAGAAAAACAGACTGACATGAGTAATTTATTACGGGGCTTAAATGTTTATCTAATTGGCATGATGGGTTCAGGAAAGACCACGGTAGGGAATCATTTAGCTGAGAGTCTCAATTATCGTTTTGTAGATACAGACTATACCATAGAAGAGATCGCTAAACAACCAGTTTCAGAAATTTTTGAACAGTCAGGAGAAGCCTATTTTCGGGAGTTAGAAACTCAAGTTTTAGCAGAGTTGTCGGCTTATACTCGCTCAGTAATTGCGACTGGGGGTGGGATAATTCAGCAACAGATGAACTGGAGCTACCTAAGACACGGTTTAATTGTCTGGCTTGATGTTGATTTAGAGATGTTAAAAGAAAGGGTAGCAAAAAATCAAACTAGACCATTGGCTGACAAACTAGAATCATTACTAGAAACTCGTCGCCCATTGTATGCTCAAGCCGACATTCATATCACAATTAAAACAGAACAGTCCCCCAAAGAAATATCTGCTCAAATAATTGAAATTATGCCCACTGTTCTCAAGTCCCAGGTTTAGCCTGTTGTTAGAAAGTTGGTGCTGGAGCGATGTATATGATAACTAAAAATTTCATCCTGAATACTTGATTCTATGGTTAACGATAGCGAATATTTTAAAGAAGCAGCAGCAAACCGTGTACGCATTCTTAGTGAAGCTCTGCCCTATATCCAAAGATTTGCTGACCAAACTATCGTAATTAAATACGGTGGTGCAGCAATGAAAGACAGTACCCTTAAAGCCAAGGTAATAAAAGATGTGGTTTTTCTTGCCTGTATAGGAGTGCGCCCTGTAGTAGTTCATGGCGGAGGACCCGAAATTAATACCTGGCTCCAAAAATTAAATATTGAGCCACTGTTTAAAGATGGACTGCGGGTTACTGATGCGGCAACGATGGACGTGGTAGAAATGGTCTTAGCAGGTAGGGTCAATAAAGAGTTGGTATCCCTGATTAATCGTGCAGGGGCTCTAGCCGTAGGACTTTGTGGTAAAGATGGCAACTTAATTCAGGCTCGACCAGTAGGGAAGGAAGGAGTTGGCTTTGTGGGTGAGGTTACTAACGTCAATACAGGGTTAGTCGAATCTCTAGTTAGTAACGGTTACGTACCCGTGATTTCTAGTGTTGCTGCCGATGAGAATGGACAGGCGTATAACATCAATGCCGATACTGTGGCGGGTGAAATTGCCGCAGCTTTACAGGCAGAAAAACTTATTTTGTTAACTGATACCCCAGGAATTTTGCACGACTACCACGACAGCTCGACTCTGATCAATAAACTAGATATCCGGAAGGCGAGGGATTTAATTGATCAGGGGGTGGTGTCAGGGGGTATGATTCCTAAAGTTTCTTGTTGTGTGCGATCGCTGGCACAGGGAGTAAAAGCGGCTCATATTGTCGATGGTCGTCTACCTCATTCCCTACTGTTAGAAATTCTCACTGACGAGGGCATTGGTTCGATGATCGTTGCTTCGGAATTGATGGATTAGAAAATCAGTTAGTACAGATTAAGAAACTATTGCTTAAATGCACTACTTGCGGATAACTCGAATATAGCTGCTGGAGTGACTGCTAGAGTTACTGTAGCTAGAGTTAGCGGGGTTGATGATGATAACAGAGCTTCTTGTTCGCCGGGATTGATAATGATCATGATCATATCTGCCGTAGCGATTAGAGCCTTTATATTGCCTGTGACCTCTAGGTGATCCCCTGTATCCAGGGTTCCTATAGTAGTCCTGGCGTTGATTATATCTACTTGCGGGAAGGGGAAAATGAGTTTGGGGGCGAAGATTCAAAGGAGTTGGAGCCTTTATACGGCTACGAATACCAACCTGAGATAGCTTAAAATTATCCTGAACCTGATTGGGGTTTGCCACTGCGGGGGATTCTATGATGCCCAATGTGACCAAAAAAATAGCAAAAGCACCCAAAGCTGATCGCCAATTGAATTTATCCTGGGATTGATGATTCATAATCGATCGCTGTTGACTTGAACAGTGGAGGTAAATTATTTAATAATTAATAATGAGTTTAAGTAATTACCACAGTATTATAACGTGACGATAGATAACCAAGAAAAGTTTCATCAGAAATACCAAGTAGGAAAAGAAGCCTTGGAAAGAGGACAGTATCGTCTTAGTGTTGAAAACCTTGAAGCTGCTAAGGAACTAGTGTCACTCAATTCTCGCCAAGGCGGGGAGGTGCAAATTTGGTTAGTTACTGCTTATCAAGCAGCCAATAAGCTCGATCAAGCGATCGCTTTGGCTCAAGAGTTGATTACTCATCCCGATAGTCAAACCCGTGAACAGGCACAGCGCATTCTATATATCATTAAAGCTCCCAAACTGAATCGACCGAAAGAATGGATGAGTGAAATTCCTGATTTAGCCACAGCAGATCAAGGTACACCCCGCTATGTTAGCGCTAAAAAAAAGTCTAGCTCACAACCTGCGCAACCAAAACTCGAAGATCGCCAACCATATACCACAGATACTCAAGATAATCAGTTTGTTTGGTTTGCTTTATTGTTGATTATTGTGATCCTAGGTGGTCTCGCCTGGCTGAGTTAAGTTTAGTTATTGATTAGTCATTGAACAGAGAAGACCACAACCGAACTTTTTAAGGCTAAATGGCGATCGCTAATTTAGCCCTGAGCTTAATTTTCGGATATTTTTAGCTAATTAGGTTAAAAAACAGGAACTTATCTCCTCGAAATCACTTCCAATATAGATAGTAATCTTGATGATCCCAGTAACTATTATTGATGATGTTAAATGTTGAGTCGGCTGTACCTAAATCAAATAAACTATATGTTCGCATTATAAGTAGTAGTGTTTTGGCGTTAATTAGCTTAACTGGTGGATTTATTCCTGAAATATCCATGGGATCGCACGATGCCAAGGAAATTTCTTGGCTGAAAACCTCTTTGGCTAGAGACGCTTATGGACAGCAATTCACACCAGAGGAAACCGAAAATTATGCTAAGGCAGGTTACGAAGTTGAACTTCTAAGAAGGGAAGTCTACAAAGAAATCAAAAACCTGATGAATGAACCTCCACCAAACATTGTCTGCGATCAGCAGTCAACCATCGATAATCTTCAGCCAGAAGTCAAAGAAATTGCTAATCGTTATTGCAATCAGTCTCAACAAATTGTGCAGCAAAATAACCTAACAATCAATCGTTTCAATGAGTTAAAAACTCACTACGACCGCCATGATAGCTTTTATCAGCAGGTACAGGGAATTTTGCTAAAGTTACAAAACTAAATAAATAGTTTTAGCCTGAAGATTGAGCCTCAGAAAAACTCAGAGCTTGAGATATACCACGATCAATATAAACCGATGTCCCGGCAACAGAAAATGCTTCAAGACCATCAGCATATGAATGTGAAATAGCAGTAGCTTTGTTGTCGTAGAAATTATTTTGTTTACCACCTTTAACTTTGTCGAGATCAGAAATCATTATTAGACAAGGCAAATCAACAATAGTCATTATCTTTTCTCCTATGGTTTCGTCGCAAAATTTAGGAGTTGTCCATTATAGTAGCTTCAGTTTTTTTGCTCACAAATCAGAGAGACTTAGAAAGCAAGAGGTCTATTGTTTTTAGACAACTCCTCATAGCAGTTCTCAGACTGCTAAGATACAAATCTAGACTTGATGACAAAATGTTCAAATATAAGAAACTCTCGCAGCAACATATAATCGAGGTTTAAATGAATATTCCAGGTCGATCCTAAAAGGTCTAGGATCACTAGTAGCAACAGTGGCAGTGACAGCGGTTGTTCCGACAACATCACCTTTTTGGGAATATTGTCCTGCACTGATAGAACCAGCAGCAGTCGCTCCGCCAACAACATTCATCTGTAATTCTTCTTTGGTTAGCTGCTCAAAAAAGTCTCCATTTTGAAATAAATCAGCAATAATAAGCTTTGCCATGAATTTTCCTCCTCAAAATTAGGATTTTACATTGCTCGTAGAGTGAGATTAGGTATTGCTCCTCGATCAATGGAGGTAAGAATGCTGTAGAATGTACACAGCATTCCTAAATTCCACTTGGAGTTTTGGGGCATCGGAGGAGTAAACGAGAAGTCGATCAGGGATATTTCGTTTTTCTCGCTACTTCTCCCCTTAACTTATTTGTTTACTAACTACAATCACGAAACAAATTATTAGTATCTGTCATAGGCGCTAACATTTACCGATGGTCCACCAGAATAGTAGGAAGAGTAAGTGCCGTAACGATCTCTGCTGTAGTAGCTGGAATAGTAACTACCTTCTGCATGAGCATAAACACTGCCACGAGTAGTTGACCCACTGGCAGCAAGGGCATCACTGTAATCAGCAGCAGCCGAAGCACCTGCCGAAGCAGCACCAGCAACTTTGGATTCTTGGTTGTCTAACTCTTCTAAAAAAGATAGATCGGAAATAACTAAAGTAGACATTATTCGTCCTCCTTAAATTGATAAAAAATCGAGAGATTTTTCTCAGAGGAAGCTGGGTTTATGTCAGTTATGTAAAAAGGTTGGAACTGTGGAGACAATTTTGATATTTCAACTAGAATTGATCATCAATTCCGTCTTTTTATACTTAAGTGCTGGGCATTTTCCCAGAATTTCCTAAAATAGGAGATTTCCTCCTCAAAATTAGGATTTTACATTCCTCTTAGAGTGAGATTGGATATTTCTACCCGCTCCAGGGAAGTAAGAATGCTGTAGAGTAACCGCAGCATCCCTAAATTCCACTGGGAGTTTTGGCATCGGAGGAGCAAACGAGAAGTCGATCAGGGATATTTCGTCTTTCTCGCTAGTTCTCCACTTAACTTGCTAGTTTACTAACTATGATCACGAAACAAATCATTAGTAGTAACTATAAACGTCAACAGATGCCGATGGGCCACGAGAATAACTGGAAGAGTAGTAATTGCCGTAACGATCTCTGCTGTAGTAGCTGGAATAGTAACTACCTTCTCCACGAGCATAAACACTGCCACGAGTAGTTGAACCACTAGCAGCAACTGCATCGTTGTAATCAGCGCCTGCCGAAGCACCCGCCGAAGCAGCACCAGCGATTTTGGATTCTTGATTGTCTAACTCTTTCAAAAAAGATAGATCGGAAATAACTAAAGTAGACATTATTCGTCCTCCTTAAATTGATAAAAAATCGAGAGACTTTTCTCAGAGGAAGCTGGGAGCATGCCAGTTTTGCAAGAACATTCGAACTTGTGAAGAATTTTTATGCCTCAACTAGAACCGATTAGTAACTTAGCTCTTTACTACTCAAGTAGTTTGCTTTTTCCTAGTAAATTCATAAAATATATTTTTCTTCTCCTCTGCCTAAAGTATAACTTGATATGAAATTTTTAAGAGTCTTTTTTTTGCTTTCTTAACATATTTTGAAATAAGCTTTTTGTTTATTAAATATAGACAACTATCTAAAATAAATTACATTTTTTATTGGCTTAAATTTTGACTATCTTTTCGCTGGAGGTTAATTTTTACACAATTAATGACCTGACCTGTTATACTGTTAAACAAGCACGACAAAACTATCCAAATTTTAAATAAAGCAATAAAAAATGCTCTACTTGTAAGAACTAAAGTTACTATAATTTGGATAAACTATTTCTTGAAACGAAAGCTTTTGACATTTAATTAATGACAAGAGCAAACTGCTTTATTTTCATAGCTGGTGCTTAAGATATCGTAACTAAATCTTAATAATCATAGGCTTCGAAAAAATATATTTAATTAGATTGCAGTAATTTTTTTTCTACCCCCCAAAATACTAATTTGGGAATGATTGACGAAATTACAATGGGTTCATAACTTAACCCACACTAAGCCTAAATAATTAACTTGAGAAACTTGTGAGGCTATCAACAGCAATTCTCATTTTAAGATTTCATGACATTTAAACCCTTGCACGACAAGGGTTTAACAATTATTAAAGATTATGAGGATCGCTTAAATGGCGTAAACTGGTTTCAAAATGAGAATTGCTGGGCTATCAATAATTAATTTGAGAAACTTGTGAGGAATATAGCAAAACATTATTTTGATTAGCGATCGCTTTATTTCTAAGTTTGTCCTCTGGAAATACCTTATTTTTAATCTTGTATTTAGCATTGAGCCAAGGATACGTATTTACACCATTAACCGAAAAAAAACGCTGGTTGATCTCTGAGGAAATACTATGGCAGAGTCTATGTAAGGAGCTTATGTTAGATAAGTTAATTTAGTCGCTGAACCCTCTATGCTCAGGGATGCCAGTCATCAGCAAGTAATCCAGAAATTTTCTTTTATCGAGAGCTTGAACCTATCTCGGAAAGTAAGCCAAAATACTCAACCAAACTTAGATAAGGTTAATAGTGATCAAACTTTTACCTTTCAACAGCAGAGTAAGTCTTCTGATCAAGCCTTAGCAGTTAAGACGGAGGATACAGAAACTGAAGCTTCAGCAATCGTAGCTACTTCCAATACCTCTTCTACTATTAGTGATAACTGGTATCAGACAGATTCAACTGCTTATGGTTTAAGTCTGGCAGAGATAGTTAATTCTGCTTCAGGAAATTCTATTGATCATAATCTGTCAAAAAAACACAACTATTTAGGTAAAGTTTTATTTGCTCTTGCCTCAAGCTACTGTCTATTTGTCTTATGGTGGCTTTTGGGACATCAGGGGAATCGACTATTAATCATGTTGACAGGTGGTAAACAAATTGTTCTATCTAACTCAGATATTCAGTTTATTGATTACATGGAGCGATCGCTCGACAAGATAGATCGTCAATTAGAGGCAAAGCAAGAGGCTTCTGACAATGATGATGTGGTCTATGTTCCTGTGTACACTCCTGCTCCTGCAACAGCTCAAGTTCCGCAAATCGCGAGTAATAATCTACCCCTAACAACTTTACCTAGTAGTAATGCTCCTGCTCTTCCTTCCCCTGAACCCGCTCCTCTTCAATCCTTGCAAATTCCCGCCCCACCTCCTTTACCTGCACCTACAAACCTAAGCAACAATACAGAACAAAATAATCAGATTGCAACCGCCAATAAACCGACGATTAAACATACCCTAATCGGAACATTAGAATTAGGCGAAGGTAGTTCAGCAGCATTAGTTAAGATTCAAGGTAAAACCAGACGAGTTTGGTTAGGGGAAGAAATCAATACTGATGGTTGGATTTTAGAGTCCGTAGGCAATCAGCGGGCAAAAATTAGTTATCAGGGGCAAGTTCGGTCCATCGCAGTGGGAGAAACGTTCTAAGATATGAATTAATGCCAAATATCTGAGAAGCAAGATGGGTTTATTTGATGACATCAATCAGTTTTTAGAAGAGCGACTAGATGAATTTTTGCGGGATAACCCTCATCTAGAATTACAGGCATTAGAAGAACAGCTTAGAGAGCAGGAACAAGATACAACTAAGCTGATTACCAAATTACGGTTGGAAGAAAAAAATCTTCAAGATCAAATATTGGCGATCGCCAATAATATTCAGACATGGCACGGCAGGATTGGGAAAGCTGAGAAAGCCAACAGAAAAGATTTAGCTGATGCTGCCAGAGAAAGAGAAGCTGGGTTATTAAGACAGGGAAATCAAGTTTGGGGACAAATGGAAGGAGTCAAGCAACACACGAAAAAAGCCCAAGAACTTCTCCACCAGGTTAAGCAAAAGCGTCAAGAACTAAAAAAATCAGTTCAAGCTCAAACCCAAGCTACTAATACTTACCCCAGTGATACTATCGGCTGGGATCGTGGTGGTAATTCTCCCCAGTATCGTCGTAGTGCAGATCCTCTAGAAGCAGAATTTCAGCAATGGGAAATAGACGAGGAGTTGGAACAGATTAAAAAGAATATACAACAATGAACAGTACCCCCATTCGAGGGTAGAGCTGTTTCATTCTAGAGAGAAGTCAGGTAAATTAACATAAAAGCCTAATTTAATCGACAAATGACTCCAAAAAACTGGGATAAAAGCCTAATTGACTATTTAAAAGAGATACCCGATGAGCGAGATCCTCATGGCAAAAGACATCCTCTGTGGTTAATTTTATTAATTATCATCATGGCAATTATCAGTGGTTACTGGGGATATCGAGGCATCGGAAGATTTGTGGAAAGACATCGACGAGAATTAATCGAAATCTTTCAAATCTCAAGAGCGGAAGTACCATCTTATTCGACAATTAGAAGAGTGATGATCAATCTCGATTACGAAGAGCTGGCAAAAGTATTTAATCATTGGGCATCACAATACACTCATAAGCAAAATGGAGAATGGATTGCATTAGATGGAAAGAGTCTCCGAAATACTGTTAGTGATTGTCATGGTTCAGAGCAAAATTTTGTAACCATGGTTGACGCTTTTTCTCATCAACGAGGTGAAGTTTTAGGAATTCAAATCATGGAAAATAAAAAACAGAGTGAGATTGGAGTGGTTCAAAAGTTGCTAGGAATACTAGATTTGAGCAAGGTAGTTTTCACTATGGATGCCTTACATTGCCAAAAAAAAACACTTTCAACCATTATTGAGAGCGGTAGCGACTATTTAGTCGTGGTCAAAAGAAACCAAAAACGATTGCATCAACAAATTAACTCTCACAGTAATTCAACAACTCCAACTCGCCAGTTTGAACAAACAGAAAAAGCGCGTGGGGGATGCTTGGGTTTCCCAAGCTTATCCAACCACGTAAGAAACCAGAGACCGGTTGATACATCGAACCATTGAAGTATTTAGCCCTCCTGCCAATATTGACTCTCATTGGGCTGAAGTTAAAAGTGTCATCAAAATTTTTCGTCATGGCACAAGAGGCAATCAAGATTATCAATCATCAGATAGCACCTATTACCTTAGTTCTTCGCGCTTTATGATTCGCAGTGGCAGGTACATCGATTTCTTGTTCAAAACGAATCGGTTCCGATTCCATCTTCGCCCAGAGGCGTTCGCTATTTGAGTCTAAACTGCGGTTATGAGCAGCTCTTACTACAACTCCTGTGTGTTTGAGTTGTCGCACTTGGTCAAAGACTTCGGCAATATCTCCCTCTCGGTCAAAAATATGAATCACTCTTGTACTCGCTTCTACTTGCTTATCCACGGCACAGAGCGCTTCTACCCACTTATAAGATTCTTTCTCCACAAAGGATCTTTGACGTGCCGTTTTTCGATTCTGGGCCTGTCGTTGCTTTTTTTGCTGGGGAGTTTCATCCTTGGGAGGCGATCGCTTGTGTTGCCGATTCCAAAGTTTTTGCCACAGTAACCCCAAAGTTTGCCCTTTTTCTGGTTCAATTGCCAAGGCACTATGCAGAATTAAACCATTCCCACCATTCCCTGTCGGACCATAGCCTTCCCTTTTGACCTTAATCTTGCGATAATCTAAAAAGGTCGTATCTCCTACCGATAAAACTAGTTTGTATTCGCGACTCGGCGGCGGTTGTCATCTGACAGTGCGGCTCAATTATCTTGCCAAAATCTGTCTTCGAGTTGGCAAAAATTCATAGCCATAGCCTCTTTTCAACTCCTTCGCTCCCGAAAAGATTTCTGAGAAGGCTTTTCCAAATCCCTGACTTAAAGTTTTCCCAATCGAGAATGCTCGGTTGTTTAAGCGCTCGTCTCCTAATTGACAACTGGCAAAATTTTTCGTCCACCATTCCACAATATCACGACGTATTATCAACTTCTAGAAGGCGTTAGACTAGGTTAAGATTAGGTTAAATATTTATGTTTTTCACCTCATTTTTTGCTCTGAAACATATCTAGAAGAGCCATAATATTTTTTAGAATATTTGGACATTCCCAAACACTTTCTTGAATCAAGTAATTGATTATTCTCATAAATATTATTATTTTTTATTAAATTATTAACATACTCTCTAGAAAGACTCTCACCCTATTTATTTTTACTTATTAAGGTCAAAAAATAGCTAATTTTCGGGGATTTATTTACAAGAGCGATCGCTCTTTGCCGATGACAACTGACATCACACTTTTTTGTCTGACTCAAACCTAATGATGACAAGCCGATCATCAATTAGATGCGATTCCCCTACCTTGAACAGGCTACTTAAACCCTCCTTGAGAGTGGGGAGAAACTTCTGCCGCCTAGTACTAGGCTTTTTAGGCTGATGACAATAAGCGATCAATCCGCAAAGAACATTAACGCAAAAATTCACTGGCGATCGATGACAAGAATGTTCAATCTGAGAAATATTTTTTAGTTGGTCATTAATCGTTTCAATAATTGAACGTTGACGAGATAAAAGGGAACCAGTGCCTTTTTGTCCTTTATCCCTTAAACAAACACCTCTTCACACCAGCTACCGTGTAAACCATAGGGAATATGATGTTTGAGATGTAGTAGAGCGATCGCATCTCCAGCTATGTTTTCACCATCTAGGATTGCCAGAGTTGAACTGTGTTTGCTACCGTCATATACCAAAGTTAAGACCCAACCTGCATCTTCTTGATTAGCATTGGGCTTAGGTACGAAAATCGGTTCACTGACATAACCGCTGGGGGCAAAAGAATGTAGCTCACGCTCTTCTGTGTGGAGGTCTAGTTTTAGAATTCCCTGTAATGGTGCATTGCGACCTGTATCGTTGAATGCCGCGCCAATATACAAGTAACGGTATTCTCGACCAACTTGATTAGGATTATGGGTGGGAAATTCACAACAGCGGCTTTCTAACATTTGGCGCTCAACAGTACCATGATCAAGATTTAGGGTAAAGCGCCATAGCTGCCCAGGGTCAAGACGATCAAAATCTACTTCTTTATAGTCAGAATTTGGTTGTACTTGTGGCAAACTTTGATAGGCAATCGAATCGATACAAATTTGATTGCCCTGCTCAAAAGCGTTGGCATGATGAAACACGAAGCCTGATTCTACGCTAAAGGTTTTGATTTCCTTATTACTAGGATCGCGAGGGATTAAGACTATGTTGGTTGGTTTGTCTGGCTGAAACTGGACACACTCTCCTGCCCCACGCATGCCGAATAAAAAGGGTAAGGGATTAAAATTAACAGGGTTCTGGAAAAAGATGGCGTAGTGAGGCGTAATTATAAAATCGTGAATAAAGGAAAATCCAGGAATGCTATGGGCATGACGACGTAGCAGTTGACCATCAGGGGCAAATTCAAATAGGGTAATTTTGCTGGAAAGTCCTGGATCAACCCGAAAGTTGACTAAACAGGGTGCGCCATCATCCATCACGCAACTGGGATCAATCCAAGGATGGGCAGCAAAGGCATCACCAGGCTCTAAAACACCATCAAGGTAGTCAATTCCTTTGGTTTCTAAAGTTTGAGGATCTAAACGGTGAGGCTCTGCTGCTTCCCAAAGAGCAAGTAATTTGCTTCCCCAATAAATTACTCCAGTATTGGCAATATTTTTTAATTTAAGATCAAATATATTGTTGAGTAAACCCCCAGGCTTTTGAGTGCCAAACACTCCTCGATAAAGAATTTCTCCTGCTGACTGCTCTGCCACATATGCTTCCGTCTTGACGAAGCGATTACGATAATATGCTTTTCCGTCTTTAAAAGAAAACGCGCTAATCATGCCATCCCCATCAAAAGGATGATGAATTGGCTGACCGCCAATATCTAATAAGCCAGGACCATTACGAAACAATGTTCCTGATAATTCAACAGGAATTTCTCCCTTTATTTCGGTAATCTCATACTCATATTCGTTGGGTTGGGATTCATAACCCCGCTTCCATTCTTCAATTTTGTATCTTTGATTCTGGACTGTTTGGTTAATGGTGTTGGTCATGATGATGGTCGATTGTTAAAGCAGTATTCTGCTGAATAGGATATCAAGTTTTGTAAAGTTATGTATCTATTCTCTAGAATAATCTGAATTTATCTTGTTGAGGAGAATTTGGCTAATTTCAGATTTATTATCGCATCTGGATTGAGCAAAAAAAGCGATCGCGCGATCGCTGTGAAGAATCTATCCTTAGTTTACGAACCAAGTAAGATCAAGTATCATCCTTAATCAATACTGGCTTGAGGAATAGTAAGTGATTGCCAACAGGTTTATTTCCAGATTTTGTGTGTCTTTGGGTTTAACTATTGCTATTACCGCCTGTGGTAGTCCTACGGGGACTAGTAAACAACAAGGCAGCAGCACGCTAAAATTGCTCTATTGGCAAGCACCAACAATTCTTAATCCTCATCTCTCCACGGGATTTAAAGATGGGGAAGCTAGTCGCATTACCCTCGAACCTCTAGCCAGTTTTGATAATGAAGGTAACTTAATTCCCTTTTTGGCTCAGTCAATCCCCACTATAGCCAATGGTGGGATAGCTGCGGATGGCAAGTCTGTCACCTGGAAACTCAAACAAAATGTTAAATGGTCTGATGGTGAACCCTTCACTGCCGAAGATGTAGTTTTTACCTATAACTTTCTGAGTAATCCCAAAGTTGGGGCGGTTTCTGCTGGTACCTATGAAGTAGTCTCAAGCGTCGAAGCAATTGATGATTATACCGTCAAGGTCAATTTTAAAGAAGTTAATCCTGCTTGGTCATTGGTTTTCGTGGGGGGAGAGGGCATGATCTTACCCCAGCATATCTATGAATCTTATAACGGAGAGAATGCTAGGGAAGCTCCAGCGAATCTCAAGCCTATCGGTACAGGAGCATATCGAGTAGTAGACTTTCGACCAGGAGATACAGTTATCTATGAGCCAAATCCTGAATTTCGTCAGGCGGAAAAGTTAGGTTTTGAGCGAGTTGAACTAAAAGGAGGTGGGGATGCCACTTCCGCTGCGAGGGCAGTATTGCAGACAGGAGATGCAGATTTTGCCTATAACCTCCAGGTAGAAGCTCCTGTACTGGATAAATTAGCAGCAGCAGGACAGGGCAAGGTAGTCTCTAATTATGGAGCGCAGATGGAACGAATCCTGATTAACCATAGCGATCCTAATCGGGTTGCCCCTTCGGGAGAACGCTCTAGCATCGAGTTCCCCCATCCTTTTTTGAGCGATCGCACTGTACGTCAAGCCTTGGCATTAGCCGTAGATCGAGGTACTATTGCCGAGCAGCTATACGGCGTTACGGGTAAAGCCACCCCAAATTTTTTAGTGGCACCACCTGAATATGCTTCAGCTAATACTAGTTATGAATACAATCCTGACCAAGCAAAGCAACTATTAGACCAGGCAGGGTGGAAAGATAGCAATGGCAACGGCACTCGTGACAAAAATGGAGTGGAAATGCAGATGGTGTTCCAAACTTCAGTTAACCCCCTACGTCAGAAAACTCAAGCAGTAGTTAAACAAGGATTACAGTCTATTGGAGTTGGGGTAGAACTAAAAAGTATTGACCCCAGCGTTTATTTTTCTAGTGACCCCAGCAACAACGAGACGATAGAACATTTCTATGCCGACATACAGATGTATACTACGGGCAATAATAGCCCCGATCCTGCTGCCTACATGAACTTTATGACCTGCAACCAGATTCCGCAAAAGGCAAATAACTGGTCGGGAGATAACAATTCTCGATACTGTAACCCCGAATATGATCGTCTTTGGCAAGGGGCAAGTAGAGAATTAGATCCTGAAAAAGGCAATCAATTATTTATTGAGATGAATGATTTATTAATTAAAGATGCCGTGGTGATTCCTCTAGTGCATCGGGCAGACGTGATGGCTTTTGGCAACAGTATCACAGGGTATGAACCTACTGCTTGGGATATGCGAACCTGGGATATTATGAACTGGCGACGTGAGGAAAGTAGTGAGTAGTTTAATTACTATCAAACAAAAATGTCAAAATCAAAAAACTACCAGTAGACATGGACGTAAATAACCTACAAGATAGAAACCTGCTTGCTTCTATCTATCAATTCACAGTTGTCCCACTGGTAAGAGCAATTTATCACTATTAATACCTAGCGATCGCACCATTAAGAATAAATTTATGATTCTTGTTTTTCCCTTATTTGGTCTTCTTTTGAGGTTCGAGACTGTATAACAATAGCTTTATTCGTAGTATAGTTCCTAGAGTAATTTGTTTGGTTAACCAATATAGAATAATTAAAATAAAAAAAGTAATTGATATTACTAATAAAGGTTTTTTCGCAGTTAAATCACCTATTGTTGACATAAATAAAACGTCTGGTTTGGTGACTAAATCCCAACTATTAAAGCGATTAAATCTACCAATAAAAACACCAATTGAACAGAGAGCATGAGTTATTAACTCGCTGGGAAAAATGAATTTGACCGCACCTTGTTTTTTAAGATAATGACCCTGATTTATCAGCGAAACTACATAAGCTTCCCAACCTGCCCAGATTGCCAATAAGTGTAGAGGAATAAAGACTAAAGTGGTAATCCAAATCGAATAGCCCGCTCGGATGGCTTCAATTAAATGGATAATATCGGTTAACAAATAAGGAGCGTTGGGTAAAAAGGCAATAAAAGTAATTAAGCCGATCCACCACACTAGAGATCGCCTGTTACTCCGTCTCAGAAACAACCAAAAGCTCAGAACCAAAGGAATAAAAGCTAAAAATAAATTCCAGACAATCCAACCACTATATTTATTAAATGCCCCAAAAGCATCTGCAAGTATTGATTCCATTGTGTTTATTATCTATGCGACATCTATTATATCTAGTTGCCTTTTCTAATTTAGCGTTGGTGAGTGCGTAATGCTTTTGATGCAAGTATCCACCAAAAAGCAATGTTTCAAGGATCTGATACTAAATCCAGTTGAGATACACCATTTAAATGTTGTCTGGAGGCAGAAGGCAGAAGGCAGCCCTAAAGGATTCCCTTCGGTCAAGGCAGAAGGATTTTAGTCTATTAAACACTAGTAATCTAAAAGTTGGTTTTCAGAATCGGATTTAGTATGATTTCTTGATTAGCATTCTCTATTGAGCAACGTCTCTAATTTTTCTATGATATTCAGCTTTATCTTTTCTGTCTCTTAAGCAAGTGAGTAAAATTAATTTGAAGATCTTTTGGGTACCAGGGGCATTATATCGAGATTTCTAATTAGGGCGATCGCATTTTATGAAAACAGCTATTTACTAACCTCTTACAAACTGAAAAGCGAACCTTGTTGGGAAAAAACCCAAACGACTCAAAGCTGGATGGGACAAAATTATCTCCCTAAAGTTTTAGCTGTCAACTCAACTTACTGATTACTCACTTTCATACCATAACTTTGCACAGTATTACTCAACAGCATTGCTACCGTCATCGGACCAATGCCTCCAGGTACAGGGGTAATATAGCTGGCTATTTTAGACACTTCATCAAAAGCCACGTCTCCCACAAGCTTAGATTTGCTACTGCTAGTTTCTATCCGATTAATCCCCACATCTATTACTACTGCCCCAGGTTTAACCATTTCCCCCGTAATTATGTTGGGTATACCCACCGCGGCTACAATAATATCTGATTCCCGACATACTGAGCTGAGATCTTGGGTACGGGAATGAGCCATGGTTACGGTGGCGTTTTTTTCCAATAACATCAGGGAGATCGGTTTACCCACCAAAATACTTCTGCCAATCACTAACGCTTTTTTGCCTTCCAGGGCAATGTCGTATTCCTGCAACAGTCTCATTATTCCCGCAGGGGTGCAGCTACGCAAACCAGCTTCTGAACGGACTAATTTGCCTAAATTTACTGGATGTAAGCCATCGGCATCTTTATCGGGATCGATGGAGTGTAGCAGAGCGATCTCATCTAAATGTTTGGGTAGGGGAAGCTGAACTAAAATGCCGTCTACGCGATTATCTTGATTTAGTTGCGCGATCGCCTGTTCTAATTCTGCTTGAGTCGTATTTTCAGGAAAATGCTGTCCCATCGAAGTAATTCCGACTCTTTGACAGGCTCTTTCTTTATTGCGAACATAAACCGCACTGGCAGGGTTATCTCCTACCATTAGGACTGCTAAACCAGGGGGACGACCTATTTTTGACTCTAGGTTAGGGATATTTGCTTTTAATTCCGATTGAATTTCTTTAGCTAAGGCTTTACCATCTAGCAGATAAGGGTTTGAAACAGACATAGGTAATTTCAATAATTAAAAAAAGTTAAGCTGGATGCTGAAAATTGGCAGAAGTACGAGCAATGTTAATTTCTAGTTTAAGATTTAGATCCGTTGTAGACAGACTTAAGCAAATTATCTCATGGGTCACGTTACTGATGAGTCTAATTGGTTGTCGAGACTCCTCAATTTCTGTTAAAGAAATTTCTCAGCAGAAAATCGACAATACAGTGTACCTGACTGGAAAAGTAGTACACATAGCCCCTTTTATAGATCGCGCTGCCTATCAGATTGAGGATGCTACAGGAAAAATTTGGGTGGTGACGACTCAAAATCCTCCTGAGTTTGGTAAATCAATAAGTATTAAAGGCAAAATTAAATATCAAAGTCTGTCTTTTGCTGAACAAGAATTAGGAGAGCTTTATCTATTTGAGCTAGAGCAATTGCCTATTCCAGCCAAAGAGAAATGAAGACCATCTCTTGAGGTAACTCTAGAGTAAAATTGCTTATTATTTTTCAAAGTAATTTAACAATCAACAAAGTTTTATGAATCATCCCCAGCAAACTCAATTGATCTCTGTGGCTGTAGCGATCATTCACCAGGAGGGAAAGTATCTCATGCAGTTGCGTGATGATATTCCCAATATTGCGTATCCTGGAGTTTGGGGCTTTTTTGGCGGTCACATTGAACCAGAAGAAGAACCAGAAGCAGCGCTCAAAAGAGAATTAATTGAAGAGATCAACTATCGGGTTAAGCAATTGACGATATTTCGTTGCGATTGCCTTGGTAAATATATTCGTCATCTATATTCTTGTCCTTTAACTGTGCCTGTCGAAGAACTAGAACTCAAGGAAGGATGGGATCTTAAATTATTAACCCCAGCAGAAATCAGACAGGGTTTTGCTTATTCCCATAAGGCGATCGCCGATAAACCATTGGGTGAGATTCACCGTAAAATCATGCTAGATTTTATCACTTCAAAAGTTAAACTTTGAGTGCGTTTTGCTACACACTCCAGTCAAAAACAACGGCAAAATGTTATACATAATATTAGGAATATTTAGGAGACAAACTTTTATATTATGAAAAAAAATCTCAATAAGTTAGAACTTAAAAATATATTTATTCAAAAATTTCTAATTGATTATTAATACTTTTTTCAGCCAATTTTTCTCTAATAATGGAAATACTTGCAAAATAACAGGGATAAATTACCTTGATGTCGATTTTAAAGCGCACCTTTTAACCTCCGAGTTGCAGGCTCCATTTCTAACATTACAACTGTAATAATATTTAATACATTTCTCATGACCCATTCCTCCAAACGTTTTGCTACATTACTCAAGTCAGTTAGCTTCAAAAATTGCCATTCAGGAACTATGAAATTAGTTACTGCCCTCGCAGTGACCAGTTTACTAGTGTCCCAAAGCAGTTCACCGGTAACAGCAGCATTAGAAGACAGTCCTAAAACCCTTGTTGATGAGGTATGGCAAATTGTTAATAACGAATTTGTTGACCGCGGATTTAATCATACAGATTGGAAAGTAAAGCGACAAGAATTACTTCAGAAAGAATATCGGAATAAAAAGTCAGCTTATAATGCCATCCGTGAATCTCTTGAGAGCTTGGGTGATCCTTATACGAGATTTTTAGACCCCTCAGAATATGACGATCTAAGCAGCCAAACCTCAGGAGAACTGTCAGGAATTGGTATTCAACTCGGAATCGACAAAAAAACTAGCAAATTAACTGTAATTGAACCAATACCCAACTCTCCAGCAATCGAAGCAGGATTAGTAGCGGGGGACCATATTGTGCGCATTGACGGTAAGCCCACTGAGTCAATGACTCTAGAACAAGCCTCGGCGGAAATCAAAGGAGAAGTTGGCACTCAAGTCAAATTGACAATTTCGCGCCAAGCCAAGCCAGCTTTTGAAGTTGCGATCGCCAGAGCGCAGATTGAGCTTCCCTCCGTTAGCTATACCCTCAATCAGGAGCAAGATTCTAAGGTAGGCTACATCAAGCTTGATGAATTTAGCTCCCATGCAGCGGAACAGATGCAGAAAGCGATTAAAGATTTGAGTAGTAAACAAGCTTCTGGCTTCATTTTAGACCTGCGGGGCAATCCAGGGGGACTACTGTTTTCTAGCGTTGAAATTGCGCGGATGTGGATGACTAAGGGGGAGATCGTTCATACCATTGATCGCAAAGGTGGTAACGAAAAATTCTCTGCTAACGGGAAGGCATTAACTGACTTGCCCTTAGTAGTTTTGGTAGACGGTTATTCTGCCAGTGCCAGTGAAATTTTAGCAGGAGCTTTGAAAGAAAATCGCCGAGCTAAGGTAGTTGGCAGCCGCACTTACGGCAAAGGCACAGTACAGTCAGTTCATCCTCTTTCCGATGGCTCTGGTTTAGCGGTTACCATTGCACGTTACTATCCTCCTAGCGGTATTGACATTAATAAAAAGGGTATTTCCCCCGATATCAAGGTTGATCTCAGTCGGAAAGATCAGACCAATCTCAGTATTCGTCCTGATTTAATCGGCACTAATGCAGATCCTCAATATGCTAGAGCAGTTAACATTCTTAAAAATGAATCCATTAGAGTTAATAACGTTGCGCCCCAGTCTTTGACTAATAATCAACCCGCCCCTCACAAGGCTAAAGTTAACTAGCGCAATTTGACGTTGCTGATTTAAGTATGATTTAAGTAATCTAGTTAACCAAAATATCGTTAGTAAACTGTGAGTTTCTGTCTTTTTTTGGGCAACTTAACTTATATAGATATATACATAAATGGCAATTTTGGCTGGTTAAATTCTCATGACAACATTAGACATGGCATCCGCTGTCAATTCACCAAGGAAAACTCAATTTATTGAAGAAATATCTCTCGTTATTGCAGCCCAGGATTTAACTCCGACGATGCTGAGCCAAGATTTTCTCAAATTTAGCGGAATTGTCCCTAAAGAATGGGAACTATCTCAACAGCCTGTACTCAATCCTAATTTTGCTCAACTAAACTTTACTAACGGAGTGGGAATTATCGCTCAACCCGGTAATATTACTCTTAGTGAAAATTTGAGTAACAAGAAACCAGAGGATCTGGCAATTCCCCTAGTGGCGGAGAGGTATATTGAGAAGTTGCCCCATGCAAAATACATGGGCTTTAGCTTTGGCCCTAAAATTTTGCTACCTTTTCCTGATGCACCTCAATTAGTGCGTCAATACATCACTGGTAACTTGCTCGCATCTGGTGCTTGGCAAAGAATTGGCAGGGCTCCTGTGCAGGCAGGTATTAATCTCATGTACTACCTAGAAAGATGTCAGCTAACCATTAGTATTTCTGAAGCTAAACTGCAAAAGCCTCAAGAAAAACCAATTACAGCAATTCTATTTTCAGGCAACTTCAATTACAATGTAAATTTAGGGCAAGGTAATTCGACAGACAGAATAACCCAGTTAAGCACCTTTTTAGATAATTGGAAAACCGATCTAGAGGAGTTTAGAGAAATAGTTCACCAAAAGTTTCTCGACTCTAAACCTACAGTTTCCAGTCAGTCTATTGGTGAAACAAGTCTGTTTCCTGGTCAGACCCTCTAGCTTTTTTATACCAAACCATTACAATAGAAAGGTTGTCCTTTTAAATTAAATCATTATGGCGGTACCAAAGAAGAAAACTTCTAAATCGAAACGAGATAGTCGCAAAGCAGTCTGGAAACGCAAAGCAGCGGTAGAAGCTCAAAAAGCCTTGTCCTTGGGTAAATCAGTTCTATCTGGACGCTCTAATAGTTTTGTTTATCCTCAAGATGACGAGGAAGATGACGAAGAATAGATTTTGGATTCAGTTAAATCGGTAAAATAGGTAAAATAATGGTGTGTTTCCTTGAGGTTACGCACCTTTGTTTTTTAGATGTTGCTGATTTAGCGGACTAGCGCAGTCTTGTCGGTTTTCCCCATTCGAGGACGAGCCAACAAAGAGCGACTCGTTCAAGACCAAGTTTGAACCATGTCGATTTTCTTGTACTATAACTATAGTTATAAACCAGGAATGCCGTATAAACTGGTCAAGTTCAAAGTAAACCTAACCAAGCCAGCAAGCCTTTTCCTGTAGTATATTCAATGATCAAAATCGCAGCAAACCCAATCATAGCTGCGCGAGAATTTAAACGTTCGGAATATGAATTAAAGCCGAACTTTGGCTCTTCTAGGTTAGGAGTTACACTTGGTTTAATTTCAGTCTTCATTATTGAGGTTTCCTGTCCAGTTATATTAACAAATCTTTACTTTCGTATTGTAATCGATTTTTACCGCTAAAGTGCTGAGACAGGTTTATGATTTCTGATGATGTACTTCAATCACGGTATGAACGTTACCTCTGGGAGTGAAATCACCTTTTACCGTAACTTCTAAAGGATTGCAGGCAGCCACAAAATCATCGAGAATTTGATTTACTACCTCTTCATGAGGAATATAGCGATCGCGGTAACTATTAATATATAGTTTTAAGCCTTTGAGTTCCACAACTGTTTGATCGGGAGAATAGGTAATATAAATAGTGGCAAAGTCAGGATAGCCAGAAAAAGGACATTTGCAGGTAAATTCTGGCAAGGTAATACTAACGTCATATTTACGACCAATTCTGGGGTTAGGAAAAGTTATTAATTCCCCTTCGGCGATCGCTCTTTCCCCATACTTCATTTCGTCGGTTGCGGGTGATTGAGGAGTCGTAGTCATTTTATATTGGGTATAATTTCGTGCTGTTTAAGTATTTTAGCTATAAGCTTTTTTTACTAGAGAAACTTGGAATTATTTATATCGTACTAAGTTAACTCGATAGCGTTGTTTCTTAGTCACCGAAACCTCACCGATTTCTAATCTACCTTTACCGCGCACTGCAATAAGATCTCCCGTTTTAACATTGTAGCTAGACTGGGTAATTTCTTTCCAATTAACTCGGACATCTTTACCAGAAATTGCATTTGCCATTTTACTACGAGACATGCCAAAACCAGCGGAGGCGATCGCATCGAGGCGCATTGAGGCTTCTACGGTAGTCAGTTCTTTCTTTTTCGGTGGACGAATTTTTAATTCGCTAAATTCAATCTGCTGAGTCTTAACCGCTACAGATCGCACCTGAGTCAAAGCAGAAGTCAAAAAATCCACCATCTCAGGTACAACTATCGCCTGTGCGCCCCTTTCTCCGAGAACAATGATATCTCCTACCTTTCCCCGAACAATGCCTGTACCCAAAATTGAACCTAAGAAGTCTCGATGGGTAGCAGGATCGAACAAGAAGTTACCAGCAATATCTAAAGCAGCCAATTCAACTTGCGACTCATCTATGGGAATATCGGGGCGAGATAGCCCTAAGCGCTGCCTTTCAGCTTGCGGATAACCACCCCAGGGTAAAACCTCAATTTCCGTCAAATTCTGAAAGATTGACTGTACTTCTGCTACTACAGGGGGAGATAGAAAATCAGTAACGACTACCTCCCAGTTTTTAATCGCTTGCTCGGCTTGATCGATAACCCGAGTAATATCTTCTTTATTCTCTACACGTTTTAATAAGTCTTCACTGTTCATTGATAGTGCAGTGTTTTTTAAGTAATTGGTAAAGCCATCTAGCAGTGAAGCCAGAAGTCGTACCTATAATTAATTTACCAAACTTCCGTCGATCACCATTGCATCTAATTGTTTGTCTGATCTTTCAAACCGTTAATTAACCTTTTTCGCTGGTCTAAACAAGTGAGAGTGTTCGGGGTGGTATAAGCGAGAACGTGTAGTGACAGATTCTTGCAGTGCAGGACTTATCAGATATAACGTAGTTCTGATCAAGTTGTTTTCTCTAGTAACCGCAGCCATTTTTGATAGTGGGACTACCCAAATTTGTTCGTCTTGCCAACCCACACGATAACAAACTGCCACAGGAGTATCTTCAGGGTAGTGATCTAACAGTTTGTCCTGTGCCTCTGAGCTATGACGAGCCGCTAAGTAGAGACATAAACTGGCTCTATGAGCAGCTAAGGAAGCTAATTCTTCGGCTTCGGGTACGGATGATGCTTTTCCACTGATTCTCGTTAAAATGATTGTCTGTACAAGCTCTGGAATAGTCAACTCAGTACTAAGTTTGGCGGCAGCAGCCTGAAAAGCACTAATGCCAGGAATTAATTCAAAAGGAATGTTGGCGTCAGTAAAAGCCTGTATCTGTTCGCCGATCGCACTATACAAAGTAAGATCTCCAGAGTGCAGACGGACGACTGATTTACCTTGTCTGACTCGATCAATTGCCAGGGGAATAATCTGCTCTAGAGTTTTATTGCCCGTCGCAACTAATTCGGCATCGGTACGGACATCCTGTAGGATCTGCTTCGGTACTAAAGAATCCGCATAGAGAATTACATCAGCCTGAGACAGTATTTTATAAGCTTTTAAAGTTAATAATTCTGGATCACCAGGACCTGCACCAATAATATAAACAGCAGGTTTAAGCGCGACTTGAGTTAATTCCATTAAATGATCAATATTTATATTTGGTGATTAATTATGGTCTGTTGCTAGTGATATTTTGCTGATTTCTGACCGAAACTACATCAGGAAGTGGTCGTTTAAACCAGTACAGCCAAGCAAGAATTATCAGACCTAAAGCGATCGCACTTAAACTGACTACCTGAGCTATTTTTAAAGGACCAAGCATTAGGCTGTCAGTACGCAACCATTCAATCCAGACTCGACCAAGACTATAGCCAATTAAATATACTGCGGCGAGCGTTCCCGTTTTGAGTCGGGTGGGTCTTTTTAATCCCCAGAAAAATAACCACAGCAGCAGCGCAAATATCTCTAGATTCCAGAGAGATTCATAGAGAAAAGTGGGATGAAAATATTCATAGTTTATTAGATCTAAAGGACGATATTGGGGCGCAATAAAAAGTTTCCAAGGTAAATCGGTTGGCTTACCGAAAGCTTCCGAGTTGAAGAAATTGCCCCAACGACCGATCGCTTGACCTAAGATTAAAGAGGGTGCAACTAAATCTAATAGCTGCCAGAAAGAAACCCCCTTAATTCGAGCAAAAATAATCGTAGCGATCGTGCCACCAATAATTGCACCATGAATTGCTATGCCACCTTCCCAAACAGCTAACATATGCCACCAAGGACGCTGAACATATTGCTGCCATTGAAACACAACATAATAGATCCGAGCGCAAGGAATAGCCGCAACAACTAGCCAGATTGCTAAATCTCCCAGCAAATCTGGATCGACTCGACGACGTTTGGCTAAATATTGAGAGAGAGTTACGCCGAGCAAAACTGCGGTCGCAATTAACAAGCCGTACCAACGAACTACGATCGGACCAATCTCAAAAATAATTGGACCAGGAGATTGAAACTGAAAAGCAAAGATCATATCTGTGTAAGTTAGCAAGATGCAGCTTAGGCTAATACATTTTCTAATCCTTGACTATTATCTCAGGTTTAGTGGTTTAAGTATATTAAATGGAAAATTTTCCAAGCTAAATTTAAAGCTAATAGCCCTGATCCAAAAGCTATTAGCTAATAAGTTAATCAAAGAAACTAACCCAATAAACCTATTAAGCCATCCGTGAATAATACTCAACCACAAGTAGTTCATTTACCTGAAGGGCAATCCATTCACGCTCAATCACGCCATTAACTTTGCCTGTTAGAGCCGCCTTATCAAACTCAAGGTGACTAGGTAAATTAGCCAAACCTGGATATTCCATATTTGTTTCTACTAATTTACGAGAGCGATCGCGATTTCTAACTTTGATTACATCTCCAGGACGACACTGATAACTAGGAACATCCACCACGCGATCGTTCACTAAAATATGTCCGTGATTAACTAGCTGGCGTGCTCCAGGAATAGTACCAGCCATTCCTAAACGGAAAATGGTGTTGTCCAAACGCATCTCTAGCAATTCTAGCAATGTTTGTCCTGTAGAACCAGCTACTCTACGAGCTTTACGAACGTAACGTATTAATTGCTTTTCAGTGACTCCATAGTTGAAGCGTAATTTTTGCTTTTCTTCTAAACGAATCGCGTATTCAGAACGTTTACGACGACTCTGACCGTGTTGTCCAGGTGGATAAGCTTTACGGGCGCTCTTTCGGGTTAGACCTGGTAAATCTCCTAAACGGCGAACGATCCGCAAACGCGGACCTCTATAGCGAGACATATATTATTTCCTCTCTAGATTGCAATTATGAAATATCTCCAAATATATGATTATACATTGTTTGCAGAGATTATACTAAATTCTTTTCATGTAGATTTATTAAATGTTTTGTGGGTTCGGAGTCCAAAGTTTTGAACAGTGATCTCTGATAACCTTTCAGTAAAAAAGATGAGCCAGAGATAACTAACTCACCCTTAAGTACATCAAGTACATGTAGTTTTCATCATAATTTGATTCAGAATTTTTTGGCTAGCTAGCTTTCACAAAGCTAACGTCACGCCCTTTAGTTGCCCAAAACATCTCATGAATTTTCTGAACCGTATCCATCAATTCGTTAGCGTGGTCTACACTGACTTCTACTTTACAAGCAGAACAGAGTTTAGCCGCTTTCCAAAAAGTATCGTGGAGGTCAGGATATTTTTCCAGATGTACAGGTTTGAAATAGTCCGTCCAAAGAATTAGCAAGTCATCTTTGGTTTTTTGAGCTTGTTCTTCTTTAATCGCAATATAACGACTTAAAGTGTTCTGATAAGCGATATTTGCTGCTTTATCTCCCGCAGCAGGAACTTCAAGATCCACGATTTTCTTGGTCATTGAAACAACCGCTTCAGCCGTAATACGAGCAGCAGCAGGGTCGTATACACCACAAGGACCATCACAATGAGCGTGAACTTCTGGTGCAGGAAAGAGATTTTTGATCTGGAAAATAACTTGTTTCAACGTCATAGTTTATGGTGTTTGATTTTAGAGGAATGTGCTTGAGCAAGCAAATTACTTGGAACAGCAATAATTTTTAGAATAGGGCTATTGTTAAGATGCTCCCAAGATATAGATTGTCATGATATATCTTTAATTCCCTATCTTTGTTTAGCTTAGTTCGGTTTAGGGTTGCTTTGCAAGACCAAGAATATTTAATTATCTCCAACGGGGTTGACCTTATCGATGACGCTTAGGGTGCCATCTTCTCCAACTTGCCAAACATCATAACTGCCGACAACATCACCGTTTTCATCAATATCGACATTACCACTCGCTCCCTGAAAATTAATCTCTTCCCCGTTACGGATTAGTTCCATCGCTTTACAAGCATCAGTAACCTCAGTTCCTGGAGCATTAGCCACTTCCAATATTTTGCTCTTGATTCCTTCTCCCGTATTAGCATTACTTGCCTCGGCTGCCAACATCATAAGAACTGCTGCATCCCAATTATGAGGGACATAGGCGGTCAATTCTTTACCAGTCTTTTCATTCCACAGAGCAGCAAACTGCTCTAGAGCCTTGCCGTCGGCACCAGGGACAGTTCCTAATGCGCCAGCAATAATAGATTTGCCATCAGGAGTTTTGCCTACCTGTTGCACAAAATCATCGGAATAGACTCCATCGGTTAGTAAAACAGTTACCCCGTCACTGTATCCGTTTTCAAAGGCAGATTTGAGCAGCACACTTCCTGTTTCGGCATATAGAACTGCTGCTACCGCATCAGGTTTTTGACCAAAAGCTGCTTTTGCTTCACTATCTAGAGTGGCTGCTTTGGGATCATGGCGGACAGGTTTCCCCACGATATTGCCCCCTGTTTTTTTAAATGCCTCAATAAATTGCTTCTCAAATCCGACACCATAATCATTATTAATCGCTACTGTAGACACATTTTTAAAACCTTTTTTATCAGCCAGTGCAGCTAATGCTTGAGATTGATAGGTATCTGGTGGGGCAGTACGCGCCCAGAAGCCGTTGAATTCACCATTTTGTGCCCTTTCAGTAAATACTGGACTAGTGCTACCAGGAGACACCATCATTACTTTATTACGCACTGCTACATCGACTGCTGCCCCTGAAACGCTACTGGCAAAAGCACCCACAACTCCTGCTACCCGATCTACTTCAGCAAGTTTAGTCATCGCACTACTACCAGCGCTGGGATCAGTTTGACTATCTTCGTTGATCAAGGTAACCTTCGCTTCATTTACGCCACCGCACTCGTTAATCGTATCTACAGCCAGTTGAGACGCTGTGGAAAAGTTTTGTCCAATAGAGGAAAGATCTCCTGTGGTGGGAGTCAAAGTACCCAATTTAAGCCCACCACTTCCTGTTGAATCTCCTCCTTGGCAAGAAGTTAGCAATACACTAGCACTTAAAGACATCAGCGCCAGCATCACTTTAGAATCAGAGGGATAGTTGCCGCTTTTTTGGCAAGCAGTCCGCTGCACGGTAGCGCGGTCACTTTTGCGAAATTTCCAGTTAAAACTTTTCATCTCTAAATCTTCTCCAATTCCAGTCAAGGTTCAATAGATTGGAATTGTACTCGAAAAAATCAAAATATGTTCTGCCTATACAGCCGAAAATTCCTCAAAGAACACATTTTCTAACTTTTTCTATGAGTCTCAATTTATACGGAGAGGGGGGGATTCGAACCCCCGATGAAGTTTACACCCCATAACTCCTTAGCAGGGAGCCGCTTTCAACCGCTCAGCCACCTCTCCTTAAGCTTATCGAGTTTGCATTATAACAGATTTATTTCGGCTAAAGCAGATTAACCTCGAATTTTTTGGTTGAGGTTAATTATAGGGTAGTCATGGAGAAGTAATGATATAGCGTTTCTCAAATCGGTGAGGTACAAAGTTGATTGTTTTTAGGCAGAAGGTAGAAGTAAGATGTATCTCAGTAAAATGAGAAGCGCTATATAGACTGAACATTGACATTCAAAAATTTCTGTTCATTTAGAGCTAATTCATCTACTTACTCGGTTCTAAACCTCACTGAATCAGAATGAGAGGGTAAACCTTCTGCCTGAGCCAGAATTTGAATGGTGCTAGACATCTTTTTAAGCGCCGTTGACGAATATTGAATCAGACTGGAATGTTTCATGAAGGTTTCTACTCCCAATGCCGAAGCATAACGGGCTGCGCCAGAGGTGGGCAAAGTGTGATTGGGTCCCGCTAAATAATCTCCTGTAGCTTCTGGAGTGGAGTTGCCAATGAAGATTGCTCCTGCATGACGAATCTGTTCAATTAAGTCCCAAGGCTCTGTAACCTCTAGCTCCAGGTGTTCAGGTGCAAATAAATTAGAAAGCTCGACTGCTTCTGCCAGAGAATCTACCACTACGATCAGACCATAATGAGCGATCGCTTTTTCTGTCAAAGTCTTACGGGGATGATTAGCCAATTGCTTGATTACTTCTTGCTGTACCTGTTGCGCCAAATCATTACTAGTAGTTAGTAGAATTGCTGCTGCCATCGGATCATGCTCTGCCTGGGCTAGTAAATCAGCAGCAACGTAAACAGGATTAGCCTGTTCGTCAGCAATGACAAGTACCTCTGAAGGTCCCGCTAAAGAGTCTATTCCCACAGTGCCGTAGACCATCTTTTTGGCTAGGGTGACGTAGATGTTGCCAGGTCCTGTAATCACATCAACCTTCGGAATAGTTTCTGTGCCATAAGCCAAGGCACTGACTGCTTGTGCTCCACCAATTCGGTAGATCTCTTCCACTCCAGCTTCTTGTGCTGCTACTAATACTGCGGGATTAATCTTACCGTCTTGTCCAGGAGGCGTAACCATAACAATTCGAGGAACTTTAGCTACCTTGGCAGGAATCGCGTTCATTAGTACGGTGCTAGGGTAAGATGCCCTCCCTCCAGGAATGTAAAGCCCCGCTCTGTCTACAGGAGTATAACGTTTTCCCAAAACTACATCGTCTTCTTCAAACCGTACCCAAGATTGAGGAACTCGTTGGCGATGAAAAGCCTCAATTCTGTGGCGAGCTAACTGAATAGCACGCAGGAGGTCTTTCGAGATTTGTTGATAAGCAGCGTCCAATTCTGACCCGCTAACCTTTAGCTGGTCAGCTCTATAGGCTTGCCGATCAAACTTTTCCGTGTATTCTAGTAAAGCACGATCGCCATTTTTCTTAACTTTGGTAACGATTTCTCTAACCACAGTTTCCTTAGGCTGCATGTCATCACCATTGTTGCGATCGCCGATCCGCTTTAATTCCGTTTGTGCCTCAGTTTGCCGATCAATTATTCGCAGCATCGAGATCCCCATATCCATCTAAGCTTTTACACAGAAGTGAGCTTTTACTTGATAATCTATTATATAAATCTTTACAGTAAGAAAGCCACTATTCTCTTAGCTTAACGTGAATCTATAGTCCATCGCTTTTTTGCCCAAGTGCGTCAACGAGGCTAGAATGTTTGCTGTTTGTGAAAAACAATTGTGGTCTTAGCTTGACACTTACCGAAATAAATTGCTAGGATGTAAAATCAAATTCTATATTTACTTCCAGAATTACTTACAAAGCAAAATTTCTGTTTAAAAAACTGTGGCTAACTCTAAATCGGCAATTAAACGTATCAGAACAGCAGAGCGCAATCGCCTACGCAACAAAGCGTACAAATCTGCACTTAGAACCCTAACCAAGAAATATTTTAGTGCGCTAGAAACCTATACAGCCGAACCCAACTCAGAAAATATGGAGATTGTGAACCAGGCGATGTCCGCAGCGTATAGCAAAATTGATAAGGCGATTAAGCGGAAGGTGCTTCATCGCAACAATGGAGCTAGAAAAAAGTCTCGCTTAGCCAGAGTTTTGAAGCAAGCGACGGCTGCTTAGTCATAAGCTGTGTATAGGTTAAATCCATTGTCTAGAGCCTCTTGTTCGTGAAATTCAACTAGTAGTTTCCCAGCAAGAAGCAGAAATCAAAACAGTAAAACAATACACCAAGTATCAATGCAGTTAGTGGATACCCATGTTCACATCAACTTTGATGTTTTTCAAGGTAACTTAAACTCGTTACAGCAACGCTGGCAGGAAGCAGGTGTAGTTCATCTAATACATTCTTGTGTCGAACCAAAGGAATTTCAGGGAATACAGTCCATAGCGGATCGTTTCCCTGAATTGTCATTTGCGGTTGGTTTACACCCTTTAGACGTTGATCAATGGCAGTCAAGCACTGCTAGGGAAATAGAAACCTTAGCAACTTCGGATCGCCGAGTGGTAGCCATAGGGGAAACAGGGTTAGACTTTTACAAAGCCGATAACCAAGAGAAGCAAATTTTAGTCTTACAGGAACAACTAAGAATAGCTAAGAAACTCGACATACCAGTAATTATTCATTGTCGCAATGCAGCAGCAAAATTAAAAGAGGTATTGACTAATTTTTGGCAGAGTGATGGTTCAGTCAAGGGAGTGATGCACTGTTGGGGAGGGAATGAAACAGAAACTCAATGGTTTTTGGATTTAGGTTTCTACATCAGCTACAGCGGAATTGTCACCTTTAAAAATGCGAACCAGGTTCAATTAGCAGCGAAAATGGTTCCCAGCGATCGCTTGTTAATTGAAACTGACTGTCCTTTTCTGGCACCTGTTCCTTATCGGGGTAAAACCAATGAGCCATCCTATGTGCTACACGTAGCCAAGCAGGTTGCCCAACTACGTCAAACGCCTTTAGAACAGATAGCCGAGCAGACTACAGCTAATGCCTGTCGTTTATTTGGCATCCAATTAAAAAATCAATAATAAATCAAGTTTTCTCAAAACGCTAGTTTCTTTAATTTCAAAGCCGAACCAGTAAAACATAGTACAAGAGCTATCATCTTCATGACTAATTTGACTTACAATTTGCTACCAGACTTAATTGAAATTCAACGCTCTAGTTTTCGTTGGTTTCTGGAAGAGGGATTAATCGAAGAACTCAATAGCTTTTCGCCCATTACGGACTACACGGGGAAGTTTGAGCTACATTTCATGGGAGAAAACTATCGCCTCAAGGAGCCAAAGTACTCCATGGAAGAGGCAAAACGCCGTGACAGTACTTACAACGTTCAGGTGTATGTTCCGACTCGCCTGATTGATAAAGAGAGTGGGGAAATTAAAGAAATGGAGGTTTTTGTCGGCGATCTACCTCTGATGACTGATCGCGGGACTTTCATTATCAATGGTGCAGAGCGGGTAATTGTGAATCAGATTGTGCGATCGCCTGGAGTGTACTACAAAGCAGAAACCGATAAAAACGGTCGTCGTACTTATTCTGCCTCTTTAATTCCCAATCGGGGTGCCTGGTTAAAGTTTGAAACGGATAAAAATGGTCTAGTCTGGGTCAGAATTGATAAGACTCGTAAACTTTCGGCTCAGGTCTTGCTGAAAGCGATCGGTTTAAGCGATAACGAAATTATGGATGGAATTCGCCATCAAGACTTTTATCAAAAAACCCTGGACAAAGAAGGTAATCCCAGTGAAGAAGAAGCATTACTGGAACTATACCGTAAACTGCGTCCTGGTGAGCCACCTACAGTTAGTGGTGGACAACAGCTCTTAGAATCTCGCTTCTTTGATTCCAAACGTTACGATTTAGGGCGAGTCGGTCGGTACAAGCTCAACAAAAAGCTACGTCTTACTATTCCTGATACCACTAGAGTGCTGACCAATACTGATATTTTGGCAGCAATTGCTTATCTAATTAATCTAGAGTTCGATGGCGGTAGTACCGATGATATTGACCATTTAGGAAATCGTCGAGTTCGTTCTGTGGGGGAACTGCTACAGAACCAGGTTCGCGTCGGTTTAAACCGTTTAGAAAGAATAATTCGCGAACGGATGACTGTTAGTGAAGCCAATAGCTTGACTCCCGCAGCACTGGTAAATCCCAAACCGCTGGTAGCAGCCATCAAAGAATTCTTCGGTTCATCACAGCTATCCCAGTTCATGGATCAAACCAATCCCCTAGCAGAGTTGACTCACAAACGTCGTCTTTCAGCCTTGGGACCTGGAGGTCTAACTAGAGAAAGAGCAGGTTTTGCGGTGCGGGATATTCATCCCACTCAGTATGGTCGCATTTGTCCTGTAGAGACTCCTGAAGGTCCTAACGCTGGTTTGATTGGGTCGCTGGCAACTTATGCCCGCGTTAACTCCTATGGCTTCATTGCTACGCCCTATTACCGAGTAGAAAGCGGTCGTGTATTACGAGATAAAGATGTTGTCTATCTGACTGCTGATGAGGAAGACGACATGAGAGTAGCCCCTGGAGATGTGGCAACTGATGATGAAGGCTATATTCTGGGGGAAACCATAGCGATTCGCTATCGCCGAGAATTTTCCACCTGCGACCCCGATGAAGTTGATTATGTAGCAATTTCCCCTGTACAGATTGTTTCCGTAGCTACTAGTTTGATTCCCTTCCTCGAACATGATGACGCTAACCGTGCTCTAATGGGTTCCAACATGCAGCGTCAAGCTGTGCCTTTATTACGCCCAGAGCGTCCTTTAGTCGGCACTGGGTTAGAGGCTCAAGCTGCCCGTGATTCAGGAATGGTAGTGGTTTCTCGTACTCATGGAATTGTGACTTACGTGGATGCGGAAGTTGTCAGAGTTAGGGTAGAAGAAGGCAATAATGGTCTATATGCCCCTGAACCTGGAGAGAAAATTACCTATAAACTGCAAAAATATCAGCGTTCTAACCAAGATACTTGTTTAAATCAACGCCCTCTGGTCTATGCAGGGGAAGATGTGGTTCCAGGTCAGGTATTGGCAGATGGTTCTTCCACAGAAGGTGGAGAACTGGCACTAGGGCAAAACGTTTTAATCGCCTATATGCCCTGGGAAGGTTACAATTACGAAGACGCAATTTTGATTAGTGAGCGTCTAGTCTATGACGATGTTTACACCAGTATTCACGTCGAAAAATTCGAGATTGAAGCCAGACAAACCAAGTTAGGTCCAGAAGAAATCACCCGCGAAATTCCCAACGTCGGTGAAGATGCCCTACGGAATCTAGATGAAAGAGGCATAATTCATATAGGTGCTTGGGTAGAAGCAGGCGAAATTCTTGTAGGTAAAGTTACTCCTAAAGGAGAATCCGATCAACCTCCTGAAGAAAAACTGCTCAGAGCTATCTTTGGCGAAAAAGCCCGAGACGTGCGGGATAACTCCTTGCGAGTTCCCAACGGTGAAAAAGGTCGAGTGGTAGATGTCCGCGTCTTCACCAGAGAACAAGGAGATGAACTGCCTCCTGGAGCTAACATGGTGGTGCGGATCTACGTAGCACAAAAACGTAAGATTCAAGTAGGAGACAAAATGGCTGGTCGCCATGGTAATAAAGGAATTATTTCGCGGATTTTACCGATCGAAGATATGCCCTATCTACCTGATGGCACCCCAATTGATATTGCTCTCAATCCACTAGGTGTACCTTCTCGGATGAATGTAGGACAGGTATTTGAGTGTCTTTTGGGCTGGGCTGGAGAAAACTTAGCGACCCGCTTTAAAATGATGCCTTTTGACGAAATGTATGGCAAAGAAGCGTCCAGAGAAACTGTCCATGGCAAAATTCAGGATGCAGCTCGCAAACCGGGGAAATCTTGGGTATACGATGAAAATAACCCAGGCAAAATCCAGGTCTTTGATGGACGCACAGGAGAAGCATTTGACCGCCCTGTAACGATTGGTAAAGCTTATATGCTCAAGTTGGTTCACCTAGTAGATGATAAGATTCACGCTCGTTCCACTGGACCTTATTCCTTGGTTACTCAGCAGCCTCTGGGTGGTAAAGCACAACAGGGTGGACAACGCTTTGGAGAAATGGAGGTGTGGGCATTAGAAGCCTATGGCGCAGCCTATACCCTGCAAGAACTGTTGACAGTTAAGTCAGATGATATGCAGGGAAGGAACGAAGCACTTAATTCCATAGTTAAAGGTAAGCCAATTCCCCGTCCTGGTACTCCAGAATCCTTCAAAGTATTGATGCGTGAGTTACAGTCTTTAGGCTTGGATATCGCAGTACATAAACTAGAATCTTTAGACGATGGTAGCAGCCGAGATGTCGAAGTCGACTTAATGGCTGATACTCCACGTCGTACTCCTAATAGACCTACTTACGAATCTTTGCAAAGAGAGGAAACAACAGAAGAAGTCTAATAATTCAAAAGAATCAAAGATAAGGAATAAGGAAGATGTTTCTTATATCTTTATTCTTATCAACAAACAGCTAATCCCTAATCTCCAATACCTAATTCTTAATTCAATTCATCAATGAGAAATCAAGTAGAACAAAGATTCGATTACGTCAAAATCGGCATTGCCTCTCCTGAGAGAATTCGTCAGTGGGGAGAAAGAACTTTACCCAATGGTCAGTTAGTTGGCGAGGTGACTAAACCGGAAACAATTAACTACCGTACCCTTAAGCCTGAAATGGACGGGTTATTTTGCGAGCGTATTTTTGGTCCTGCTAAAGATTGGGAATGTCACTGTGGTAAGTACAAACGAGTGCGCCATCGTGGGATTGTTTGTGAACGCTGTGGTGTTGAAGTGACCGAATCGCGGGTGCGCCGTCACCGCATGGGTTATATCAAGCTTGCTGCTCCTGTAACTCATGTTTGGTATCTCAAAGGTATTCCTAGTTACTTGAGTATTCTGCTAGATATGCCTCTAAGGGACGTGGAACAGGTAGTTTACTTCAACGCCTATGTGGTGCTAGACCCTGGTAATGCAGGAAATCTCTCAGCAAAACAACTGCTAACTGAAGACCAGTGGATTGAAATTGAAGACCAGCTCTACAGTGAAGATTCGGAATTAGTCGGCGTAGAGGTTGGTATCGGTGCGGAAGCAGTTCAAAGACTTTTAGAAGAAGTAGCTTTAGAAGAAGAAGCTGAAAAACTACGGGAGCAAATTGGTGATGCCAAAGGGCAAAAGAGAGCCAAGCTTATTAAGCGTCTACGGGTAATTGATAACTTCGTGGCTACAGGTTCTCGCCCAGAGTGGATGGTACTTAACGCCATCCCTGTAATCCCCCCAGATTTACGCCCGATGGTGCAACTAGATGGTGGTCGCTTTGCTACCTCTGATCTTAACGATCTTTATCGTCGAGTGATTAACCGTAACAATCGATTAGCCAGACTGCAAGAAATTCTTGCTCCCGAAATTATTGTCCGTAACGAAAAGCGGATGCTGCAAGAGGCGGTGGATGCTTTAATTGATAATGGTCGTCGGGGTCGGACAGTTGTGGGGGCAAATAATCGTCCTCTTAAATCTTTATCCGACATTATTGAAGGAAAACAAGGACGTTTCCGTCAAAATTTACTTGGTAAAAGGGTTGACTACTCTGGACGTTCGGTAATTGTGGTTGGACCCAAGCTGAAAATTTATCAGTGTGGTTTACCTAGAGAAATGGCAATTGAGTTATTCCAACCATTCGTGATCCATCGCCTGATTAATAGTGGCATGGTCAATAATATCAAGGCTGCTAAGAAGCTAATTCAGCGCAACGATCCTAGTGTTTATGAAGTCTTAAAAGAGGTAATTGCAGGGCATCCTGTAATGCTCAACCGCGCTCCAACACTTCACCGTTTGGGTATTCAAGCTTTTGAACCAATTTTAGTCGAAGGAAGAGCAATTCAACTTCATCCTCTGGTGTGTCCTGCATTTAATGCTGACTTTGATGGTGACCAAATGGCAGTTCATGTACCCCTTTCATTAGAAGCTCAAGCTGAGGCTAGATTGCTGATGTTGGCTTGTCACAATATTTTGTCACCGGCAACGGGAAGACCAATTGTTGCTCCATCTCAGGATATGGTTTTGGGGTGTTACTATCTAACTGCTGAAGACCCTAAAGCAGTTAAGGGTAAAGGTCGTCGCTTCGGGAATTTAAATGATGCGATCAAAGCTTACGAACAAGGACAGGTAGATCTTCATGCTCATGTCTGGTTACGTTATGAAGGAGAAGTGGTGACAGAAGAGCCCGATGTGGAAGTTGTGGAAACAGAGAGCTTTGGAGACGGCAGTAATATTGAGTACTACCGGCACAGGTTTGTGAGAAAATCCGCTGAAGGAGAGCAAATTTCTCAGTATATCGACACCACTATCGGACGAATTATTTACAACAAAACTGTGCAAGAAGCTTTGACTGCTGCGGTGTAACTAGAATCAGTCTCAAATCAAGAAGTATTAGTAGTTAGACAATAGAAAAATTAAACATGAAATTTTATAACCACATCGTCGATAAAGGTCGCCTTAAAAAACTGATGGCTTCGGCTTTTACCGAATATGGCTCGGCACACAGTGCTACTGTGGCTGATTCTCTAAAGGAATTAGGCTTTCGCTACGCGACGGTAGCTGGAGTTTCCATTAGCGTAGACGACTTGAAAGTGCCACCGATTAAAGCCGAACTGCTCGAAGCGGCAGAAGTAGAGATTAGAGAAACCGAAGAACGTTATGCTCGGGGAGAAATTACTGAAGTTGAACGTTTTCAGAAGGTAATTGATACTTGGAATAGTACATCAGAGAATCTCAAAGATGAGGTGGTAACTAACTTTCGGGCGACCGATCCGCTCAATTCTGTCTATATGATGGCGTTTAGTGGAGCACGGGGTAATCTTTCCCAAGTGCGTCAGCTAGTGGGAATGCGGGGGTTGATGGCTGATCCTCAAGGTGAAATTATCGACTTACCGATCAAAACTAATTTTCGCGAGGGATTGACCGTAACTGAATATATTATTTCCTCTTACGGGGCGAGGAAAGGTTTGGTTGATACCGCACTAAGAACAGCTGATTCTGGTTACTTGACTCGTCGCTTAGTCGATGTCTCCCAAGATGTGATTGTACGGGAAGTAGACTGCGGTACGCAACGTGGTATCAGTCTTCGTGCCATGAAAGATGGCGATCGCACTTTAATTTCTCTTTCGGATCGTCTGCTGGGTCGAGTACTTGCCAGTGACGTGCATGACGACAAGACAGGTGAATTGATCGCGACACGTAACCAGGATATGGATCATGAATTAGCTCAAGAAATTGGCGATCGCGCCGAAGAAGTGCTAGTACGCTCTCCTCTAACCTGTGAAGCAGCTCGTTCTGTCTGTCAAAAATGTTATGGCTGGAGTTTGGCTCACGGACACATGGTAGACATGGGTGAAGCCGTCGGGATTATTGCAGCGCAATCTATTGGGGAACCTGGTACTCAGCTGACCATGCGTACCTTCCACACGGGCGGTGTGTTTACAGGGGAAGTTGCCCGTCAAATTCGAGCTAAAGCCGACGGGAAAGTCGAATTTGGTCAAGGTCTAACCACTCGTGGCATCCGAACTCGTCACGGTGATGAAAGAAATCAGGTAGAAACCGTGGGTGACATTAAATTAGTTCCCCACAAAGGTAAGACTGTAAACACTGCTCTAACCGTTGGTTCTTTAATCTATGTCGAAGACGGAGAAGAGGTCAAAAAAGGTCAGCTACTAGTTGAAGTAGCCATGGTCAAAGTCCAAAAATCGACAGAGAAAGCAGCTAAGGATGTAACCTCAGATTTAGCGGGAGAAATTGTTTTTGCTGACCTTATCCCTGAAGACAAAAAAGACCGTCAGGGTAATACCACTCGCATCGCTCAGAGATCTGGACTATTATGGGTCCTTTCAGGAGAAGTATACAATCTACTTCCTGGAGCCGAGGCAATCGTGAAAAACGGCGATCAGATAAAACCAGGAGATATCCTGGCTCAAACCAGATTGACTGCTGCCAATGGTGGTGTAGTAAGAATGTTTCCTGACAGCCGTGAAATCGAAATCGTTACTGCTTCTGTCTCTCTAGATCAGGCAAAAGTCAAAATCGAAAGTGATGGTGGTCGCGAGCAATATATTATTTACACTGCTGATGAGCGCAAATTCCTACTCAAGACTACTCCTGGTACGAAGGTGCAAAATAAGCAGGTCGTTGCAGAGCTGATTGACGATTTTTATCGTACTGACACGGGCGGCATCATTAAATATGGTGGAATTACAGTCGGTAAAGGCAATCGTAAACAGGGTTATGAAATAGAAACAGGCGGTACTTTACTTTGGGTTCCTGAAGAAAGTCATGAAGTCAACAAAGATATCTCCCTCTTAATCGTAGAAGACGGTGAATATGTTGAAGCAGGAACAGAAGTAGTCAAAGATGTTTTCTGTCAATCTTCAGGAATCGCTGAAGTCGTTCAGAAAAATGATATTCTGCGAGAAATTATTATCAAGCCAGGAAAAATTCATCAGCTTGACGAACCCAAAAGCGAATGGCATGAACAGCTAATTCCACCAGGTACAGAAGTGTTGCCAGGGGTGGTAACCCAAGAGTTTAGATATGGCGAAGTAATTGAAACTACTGAAGGAATAGCTTTAATTTTGCGTCCAGTTCAAGAATTTGAGGTAGCAGACAAACCTTCAATTCCTTCTCAGGCATCAATCAACCAAGACGATGGTCGTCAAATTGAATTACGTTCAGTACAAAGAATCTTCTATAAAGACGGGGAACGAGTCAAATCAGTTAATAGCTTGTCTTTGGTGAGTACTCAGTTAGTTTTAGAAATTGAAACTACAGAGCAAAGTGATGTGATCGCCAACCTCAGTGCGGATATAGAGCTACAGCCAGATGAAGATGATCCTGATACTCAAAGACTCCAGATGGTAATTTTGGAATCCTTAGTCTTGAGAAGAGACACAGATGTTGACCCTCATAGTGGCGAAATCCAGACGAGAGTATTAGTAAAAGACGGTGAAGAAATTGCTAAAGGTGCGACTATTGCCCGCACTGAGATCCTTTGTAAATCTGCTGGAGAAGTTCAGGGTATTCGAGAAGGAGCAGAAGCAATCCGTCGGATCTTGATTGTACGAGATAGTGATCTTGTTACTCACGAATTAGATATTCCGAAGAACGAATGTGGCTACAAAAAAGGTGATTTACTGGTCTCTGGTAGCAAACTTACTGATGAAATCAGGTTGGAAAATTCAGTTCAGGTAGTAGAAATTAGCGAGCAAGCAGGTAAAACCAGTAAAACCAATATAGTCTTGCGTCATACTCGTCCCTACCGTGTCTCTCAGGGTGCAGTGTTACACATTGACGATGGTGACCTAGTGCAGCGTGGTGACAACCTGGTTTTGCTGGTGTTTGAGCGCTCTAAAACTGGGGACATTATTCAAGGTTTACCTCGTATTGAAGAACTCCTAGAAGCTCGTAAACCAAAAGAAGGCTGTATTCTTAGCCGTAGCTCGGGAGTCTGCCAGGTGGTCTATGAAGAAAACGAAACCGTAGATGTCAAAATTATTGAAGACGATGGCGATGGCGTAGTAAGCGACTATCCCATCAAGCCAGGGCAAAACGCTATTGTCAGTGATGGTCAAAAAGTTGAAGCTGGAGAACCATTGACCGATGGTCCTGCTAACCCCCATGAGATTTTGGAGACTCACTTTAATTATCATCTGCCAGAAAAAGGTTGCTACGAAGCTTCCTTAATTGGTTTACAGAAGGCACAGCTATTCTTGGTTCGTCAGGTACAATCTGTATACCAGAGCCAGGGGATTGACATTTCTGATAAACATATTGAGGTCATCGTCAAACAGATGACTGCTAAAGTCAGAATTGATGATGGAGGAGATACAATTATTCTTCCTGGTGAGTTGCTAGAGCTTCGCCAAATCGAACAGGTTAATGAGGCGATGTCGATTACTGGTGGCGCACCTGCCCAATACACACCTGTATTACTTGGTATCACAAAAGCTTCTCTTAACACCGATAGCTTTATTTCAGCAGCTTCTTTCCAAGAGACTACTAGAGTCTTGACTGAGGCAGCAATTGAAGGTAAGTCCGATTGGCTCAGAGGACTAAAAGAGAACGTAATTATCGGTCGTTTGATTCCTGCTGGTACTGGATTTAATACTCCTGATGAGCTAATGAGTGGTCGTAGCGATGTGGATTCTGGAATGCGGAGTAATGCAGTTTACGGTTATGGTGATGATTTTGAATCTTACCGTTTAGCAGAAGATGTGAATATCAGCTCCGAAGCCAACCTCCGTCGCTCATACAAAAATTTGAGCGATGATGAGAATATGATTTTGGATGATAAAACAGCAAGAGATTTAGCAACAGACTTAGATGGTTCACAAGGATAGGTCAAAAATTAGAATAAACAAACCTAAGGAGAAAAATATGGCGTACTCAATTCCAGCTTCTAGTATTGCATCATTTACTGCTGGTACATTAGCAGGAGAAATAGCATCAGATATCTGCGAACAAAATAACACAGATTTCCTGACTAAAAGTATAGTAGTCGCAACGGCTCATTGGACTGCCAGCTCAGCTACAGGATACACAGTTAACGTCATGGGTCTAGATCCAGTTGGGACTGTCTGGACTTTAGTACAATCTCCTGCAATTGCAATTGGTCATGGAGTTGCACGAGGAATTATTAAATTTGCATATCGTAACCTGAAGGATGCTTAAAAACAGGAAGCAGCATTAATCTAAAACCTTATTGAGCCCATATCTCAAACCATGAATAGTTTTAATAAAATCTCCTGAAGCACCTACTTTTCTCCTATGTTATACGGTTAATTGGAAACAATCACTCATGAGGGAAACTTGAAACCCTTTCGATCTCTGACTTGCTAAATGTTACTTGCGGGTGAGCGAAATTTGCTGTGGGAAATAGGGAAATAGGGAAATAGGGAAATAGGGAAATAGGGAAATAGGGAAATAGGGAAATAGGGAAATAGGGAGTCTCTACTGTCTGGTACTTGCTTCATTTCTTAACGGTACTTAAACAAAAATTAAGCCCAAACAAAGCCACAACTGGCTTTATAAGCTGTATATACGTGCCGATTTTGGTTGAGCCATTCGACAAAACGATATGATATAGCTGTACGAAATGCCTCTAAAGCTTCAGGAAATGTATCCAAAGATTTATTTGCCCAACGCCTTCTTAATCCTCCAGTTAGCTTATGCCAAAGTATAAAAGTATAAGCGTAAAATACCAGGATAAAATGTCTTTCTAAACTCTTTTTTTCTCGGACTTGGTATTCACTTAATCCTAACCAGCCCTTGGCTTCTCGATAGAAAACTTCTACCCAGTTTCTCTGACCATAAGTTTCAATTATCCATTCCTCTGTTACTTTTTCTCCTTCAACATTTGTTACCAAATAATCAATATCTTCTGCATCTTCAAAGACTGGCGCGCTCATGACGATAGCTATTTTTCTTTGACCAATGAGTTTAGATATTTCTACTTCAATAATTGCTACCCATACAGTTCTTGGTTTTTCACCTGGTATTTGAATTTTCTTGAATTCTTCTGAGCATATCCATTGGGCGTATTCATCTATTCTTATTGTGTCTGTTTTTCCAGCGGAGTCTTTAAATAAAATGTTGCGATTTTTAGCAATTCCTCCTATGTAGTTTAATTTTCTTTCTTCTAGTTCTTTCAAAAAAGATGTGTTATTACCATAGGATGAATCTACTAACACTATTCCTGGTCGATATCCTCGGGTTAAACTTTTATCAATTAATTCCAAAGCTAAGGTAGGTTTTTTCTTAAATTCTGGGTCTTTTTTGCCTTCGGGTAGTGAATTACCATGCTGATATAATTCTATGTCTAAAGGTAAACTTTTTTTGCCATCGTATAGATGAGTTGTTACTACGACATTCCCATTATCTGTTTTGCCTATTTCTCCTATATACTGACGACCTACCCCTGCGGTAAAATTACCGCTTTTTCTATGTCCCGAATCGTCAACAATTAGACTAAATCCCCGACTTATTCTGGTTTGGTTGCATTTACTCATTACTTCTAGACGACGCTCATTTATCCTCTCCGCCGACCAGGTTGCTTCCGTTAAAAAATGGTGTAATTTGTGATATGTGACTTCTACTGCATCCCTAGCCATCTGAGACACATTTTTTCTGTCACTTTCTCCCAATAATCCCCCTACATAGTGTCTAAACTCCCTTTTTGGGCTTTAGTTCTTAATAAATCATCAAACTTTTTACACCATCTATCGAAGCAGGGAGGCATAGCTGCGGGAGTAGTTTCTTTCAATGACGCGTCTAGTCAATCAGTAAAAGTATTCTATCTTATTTTCAGTATCAAAATTGTTTAAGTACCGTTAAACAAGAGTCGATCGAGAAACATGAGCTTTCAGTAATAAGCGCGTCCCCAAATCCCCAAATCCCCAAATCCCCAAGTCCCCAAGTCCCCAAGTCCCCAAGTCCCCAAGTCCCCAAATCCCCAAATCCCCACGCATTTTTTCGCTCACCCGTTACTTGCTATGGGACCTGCTGCGACAATTTCTGGTCGAGCATCGGAAAATTGCTGGAAGTTTTCGACAAACCTTCTCGCCAACTCTTGTGCCTGTTGTTCATAAGCTTCTGGATCATCCCAGGTATTTTGGGGATTGAGAATTTGGCTGGGTACTCCAGGAACTGACTCTGGCACCAAGACTTGGAAAACAGGATGAGGATGGTAGTTAACTTTTGCTAGTTCGCCATTGAGAGCTGCCGAAACCATCGCTCGCGTATATTTAAGGGCAATTCGTTTTCCGACACCATAGACCCCTCCAGACCAGCCCGTATTCACTAAATACACCCTTGTATCTGGATGCTGCTGTAAACGCTCTCCCAACATTTCGCCATAAACTGTCGGCGATAGAGGGAAGAAGCACTGACCGAAACAGGCAGAGAAAGTTACCTGGGGTGTAGTAATACCCCGTTCCGTACCCGCTAACTTACTAGTATAGCCAGATAAAAAATGATACATCGCTTGTTCTCTGGTTAGTTTGGCAATAGGAGGCAGTACGCCAAAAGCATCGGCAGTTAAGAAAAGAATTGTCTTGGGATGGCTGCCCACTCCAGAAACAGAACAGTTGGGGATATATTGTACGGGATAAGCAGCGCGAGTATTCTCCGTTAGGCTACCATCATCATAGTCGGGAATGCGGGTATCGGGAGAGAGAATTACATTTTCCAGCAGGGAGCCAAACCGCAGTGCCGACCAGATTTGGGGTTCCTGTTCTGCGGAGAGGCGGATCGTTTTAGCATAGCAACCTCCTTCAAAGTTGAAGATGCCATCTTCTGACCAACCATGCTCGTCGTCCCCGATTAAACTCCGTTCGGGATCAGCAGAGAGGGTAGTTTTACCCGTACCAGAAAGACCGAAAAATAAAGCTGTATGACCTTGTTTGTCAATGTTGGCAGCACCGTGCATGGGCAGGACATCCCGTTTGGTCATAAAGTAGTTCATCATCGAGAAGACTGACTTCTTAATTTCCCCCGCGTAATGAGAACCGCCAATGATCACCAGTTTTTTCGCCAAATGAGCGACAATAAATGCCTCACTGTGGATGCCATCTTCTTCGGGATCGCCCTCTAAACCAGGGACAGCAATTACTGTAAAATCAGCCTGATGCTCTGCTAGTTCCGCAGCCGTTGGTCGCAGAAAAAGCTGATGAGCAAAGAGATTTTGGGAAGCTAATTCATTAATCACGCGAACGCCAAAGCGATAATTGAGATCGGCACCCACATAGCCGTCAAAAATATAGAGATCCCGACCTTGGACGTAAGCGAGGACGCGATGGTACAATCGCTGAAAATTTTCTTCGGAAATAGCTACATTGAGATGATTCCAGTCTATTTCATCCCGACTATTGGGTTCCTCAACGATAAATTTATCCTTGGGAGAGCGACCAGTGTATTGTCCAGTTTCGACAACCAGTGCGCCGTTACTTGCTAGTCTTCCTTCTCCCCTGGCTAGAGCGAACTCAACTAATTGGGGAACGGACAGATTACGGTAGACTCGACCCAAGTTTTTTAACCCCAGAGCTTCCAAGCCGTAGATTGGGTACTCCCATTTTTGATCGTTACTCACAACTTTTCCCTCTAGAGAAGACTGAGTGAAAGGTGGATTAAGTGATTTTTTTTGGGTATCTAAACTTACCATTGTCCTAGTCTCCAATTAACTAAAGAGTACCTCTGTCTTGATGCGATCGCTCTAATTTGAGGCTAAAGTGTAAACCTGGTTAGACCGCACATCTTTGCTGGTTTTTGTTGTTGCCACACACAAATGAATTAAATTGCGATGTTAGCAGTCAGCATTAATTAATTAACAAATGCTGTTCTAGCTTGAAATGTAAATCAACAAGCAATACCTTTCTCTTTGATTTTGTTAAGGGTATTTGATTCGATTTATTCTGGTTCTTAAGTTAGAAAGAAAGTTTGAGAAACTTGTGAAGAAATTGATGTTTTTTATAGCTAATTATTAATTTTGTCATGATCTTCGTATATTTACAATAGTCAAGCCTAATGTTAGAAATGTGCGGAGTTTGGATTGCCAATCGTCCTCACAGTCAAGTATTGTCATCGTCAGCATCTATAGTGTAGACGGAATTCAAGGCTGCGATCGCCTAACTAATCGAGATCGCAATCTAAGTGGTCAAGTTTTCTTTTTTAAATAAGTAGTTAATTAATCCCAAAGCGATAGCCTTTACCGTAAACGGTGTGAATTAATTGAGTTTCATTTTTAATTTCAATCTTACGTCGTAACAAACGCACTAGCGCAGCTAAGACATTGCTACTAGGTTTTTCTTCGGTTTGCCAGAGATAGCTATGGATTTCCTCGTGGGTTAATAATCTTTCTGGGTGCTGCATAAAGTAGGTTAAGAGCTTAATTTCTTTTTCCGAAAGGTCGATCGCGCGACCACTGCGATATGCCACCTGATTATCTAAATCTAATTCCAAATCTGCCACTTTTAAGCGATCGCCATGAGGCGTTTCTAAACTAGAGCGGCGTAGTAAAGCACGAACTCTAGCTAATAATTCTCGTAGTTCAAACGGCTTAACCAAATAGTCATCTGCCCCTGCATCCAAACCATCTACGCGATCGTCTATCGTGTCCTTAGCGGTTAAAAACAGTACGGGAGTGGCTAAAGAATGCGATCTTACTTCACGGCAAATTTCTAATCCTGACTTGTGGGGCAACATCCAATCTAAGATCAGCAAATCGTACTGATTCCGTAAGGCTAACTCCATTCCTGCTGCACCATCATCAGCTATATCTACCTGATAGCCTTCTTGTAACAAAATTCGACTTAGAGGATCGCTTAATTCAGTTTCGTCATCCACCAACAGAATTTTCATAGAATCTTGTAATTGTTCCTTAATTACTCCTGCTCTGCCAAATACTATCTAAAATAATATCTGTAGAGGTAAGCAGAAATACAAGAAAGTAGTTTGATGATGCAATATCGGCGCTTTGGTCGCACCGAGTTACAGATGCCCGTTTTCTCCTGTGGGGGAATGCGATATCAATACAAATGGCAGGATTTACCCCAATCTGAAGTACCCGCAGCTAATCAACGTAATCTCGAAGCCACTATTCGTCGTGGGTTTGAGCTAGGTATTAATCATATTGAAACTGCCAGGGGTTATGGTACCTCTGAGATGCAGCTTGGACAGATATTACCCCAGCTACCAAGAGAGAAATTCATTTTTCAAACCAAAGTTTCTCCCAAACCCGATCCGTTAGATTTTCGGCGTGATTTTAAGCAGTCCCTCAATTTTTGCCAATTAGATTACGTCGATCTCCTGGGGGTACACGGTATTAATAACGAGGAAACTTTCCACAACAGTATGCGCCCTGGTGGATGTCTTGACGAAGCCAAAAAACTAAAAGCAGAGGGCAAAATCAGACATATCGGCTTTTCGACTCACGGCTCAACAGAAATAATTACTAAAACAATTGAAACGGGTGAGTTTGACTATGTAAATCTCCATTGGTACTACATCAATCAGTGGAATTGGTCAGCCATCGAAGCAGCCCAGCGTCAGGACATGGGGGTATTTATTATTTCTCCATCCGATAAAGGAGGACAGCTTTATAACCCACCACCAAAGCTAGTGGAATTGTGTCAGCCTCTTAGTCCCATGGTATTTAACGACTTGTTTTGCTTATCCCACCCTCAAGTCCATACCCTGAGTTTAGGTGCAGCCAAACCAGCTGATTTTGATGAACACTTAAAAGTCTTACCCTTACTCGATCGAGCAAAGCAGATCTTACCTCCAATCTTAGAGCGTTTAGAACAAGAAGCAATCGCCATCTTAGGTAAAGATTGGCTTGATAATTGGCAAGTTGGTTTACCCAGCCATGAAAATACTCCTGGCAATGTCAATATGCCTGTAATTCTCTGGCTACGTAATTTAGCTTTGGCTTATGACATGATTGAATATGGTCAAGCACGCTATAATCTCTTGACTAACGGTGGTCATTGGTTTCCTGGAGAGAAAGCAGACAACGTAGCGAACCTAGATCTTCAACCTTGTTTAGCATCTCATGCTTTCGCTGCCAAAATTCCTGATTTGCTGATGGAAACTGACAAACTACTGGGAGGTGCAACCGTAAAACGTCTTTCTCAGAGTTGAGTCGAAGAAATCCACCAAATCAGAGAAGCAGATGCGGGTGAGCGAAATTTACGGTGGCAAAAATTAATTTTCGCGTTGTTTAAGTAATGAGTAATAAGTAATGAGTAATAAGTATTTACTCGTTACTCTTTACTCTTTACTCAAAGCTTCTCTATTGTTTAACTGCCACACCTTTTTTCGTTCACCCAGCAGATGCTAAGTCCTTCAACTATGACTTGGATGCAATATTTGCAGACCTACGTAAGAAGGAAGCGGAAAACGGTAGAGAAGTTGTGAACTTGTCAAGAAAGCCTGGTCTAAATGGTGACATCCTCCCGACGCTCATCGCAAAGCGATAGAGCGGGCCCATCGTCGCCTGGTCGCCCACAGGGGAACTTACAGAACCAAGTCCCCGACAGTACGGGGAGGGGGGGGGGGGGGGGGGGTCGGGGGTGGGTGGAGGGGGGGGGGGGGGGGGGGGGGAGGGGGGGACGGGGGGGGGGGGGGGGGGGGGGGGGGGGGGGGGGGGGGGGGGGGGGGGGGCGGGGAGGCGGGGGGGGGGGGGGGGGGGGGGGGGGGGGGGGGGGGGGGGGGGGGAGGGGTGGGGGGAGAGGGAGGGGGGGGCTTCGACTCCAGGCTTTTCTCCCGACGCTGAATTAGTTTTTCCGCTTTCGCTACAAAATAACTACGGCGCGGGACTTCCCAGCCTAAATGTTAAAAAACTTAAGAAACAAGTAAAGTGCGATCGCGCTTTGCTCAATTTGCTAAAAATTAACGCCATGTGCAACTTAGACCAATTCTCGAAATTAGCCTATTTATATTATATCTAAAGTCGCGATCGCGAATCAGAAAAAGCGATCGCATTTATTGATGATAGCTAAAACTTCTTCTTTGATTGATGTTAAAGTTCGGCGTTGCATCATTGCGGGATGATCTACAATTTCCTCCTAAGTTTTAAAAATGATTTAATTAAAGCGATCGCTGAGTTGCCAAATTCCACTTCAACCTTTAAACTATCAAAGAAAGAGTCTTATATTTTAAGTAATAAACAAGCAGTTTGATTGAGAGAAATAACATTTCCTCGGACTTGGAATAACAAAAAGTTTTACGGTGTAGTCTAGCTAAGTAATGTCGTAAGCGACTGTTTTCTCCTTCAACTCTTGTCATATATATTTTACTAATAATCTGGTCTCCATCAGAAATGAACTTTGGATAAACTTTATAACCATCTGTTATCCAAAAATAACAATTCCAATTCTTGATTTTGCCCCATAATTCTTCAAAAGTTGCTGAACTTCTATCTCCAATTACATATTCTAAAATCCCAGGTGAATCCTTGTCTAAAGCTGTCCAGATCCATCTCTTATTTTTTTTACCGACAAATGTTTGTCCTAAAGGATACCCCCATTCGAGGGTTTATGCCCGAATGGGTGCAAGCCGCTTCGCATATAATTCATCTAATTGAGCAACTATGGGAATATCAGAAGTATCATTACTATTTAATAGCTGGTTTCCTGCCTTCTTAACCCAACGTATTACGGTATTATGGTTGACTTTTGTTATTCTTTCAATTGCTCTAAATCCATTTGCATTTACATACATAGTCAAACAATCTTCTTTGACTTTTTTAGGATAACCTAATTCAGAATAATGCTCGATAAATTGTCGCCCACAGTCTTGATATTGATGATTTTGCTTTCCTCTTCTATGACCGTTTTTTCTAATATTATTAGAGCTACATTTTGGACAGTTCATCTTCTTTTTAGGAGTGGCGATCGCCTAGAGTAAAAATTTCTCCTTGATTATAAATCATCCCGCAATGATGCAACGCCTGCATTCACTCGCACCACACAGCGGAATCCCACATGACTCATCCCCGTATCCACCATCTGGGGACGGCGGGCAGCAGGGCGATAACGCTGGCAGTATTCTGGCGCACAGAGGTAAGAACCTCCTTTCAGAACTCGGCGCGGAATCGGGAACTGGGGCTGAGCCGAGTCATAGCTATCCTCAATCGACCCGCCCCGAGGGTTACGCGGCACACAACAGGGCTTGTCAGCCTCTTCGGGATGCTGTGCTGTATACCAGTCGCAGGTCCATTCCCAAACATTACCCGCCATGTCGTAAAGTCCATAGCCATTAGGTGGATAGGAGCCAACGTGTTCAGGGGCAGGGGAATGAGATTTAAGATATTTCCAAGGAAACTCCCCCTGCCAGGTATTGGCCATCGGCTTGCCCTGGGGCATTAGCTCATTCCCCCAAGTAAAAGCGGCAGCCTCTAAACCACCCCGAGCCGCAAATTCCCATTCTGCTTCCGTCGGTAGAGCTTTACCCGCCCATTGGGCATAGGCTACAGCATCCTCATAGGCAATATGTACTACTGGCAGGTGCTGTCGTTTTTTGAGCGAACTACCAGGACCGTCTGGATGTCGCCAGTAAGCTCCTGGGGTCCAGTTCCACCACTGACTCATATGCTTGAGATCCACCGGTCCAGAGGTCATGTGAAACACCAGCGAGCCTGGCAGCAGCTTTTCACGTGGGGTGCCTGGATAATCGGCGGGATTCAGAGGGCGTTCGGCCACAGTGACATAGCCAGTGGCTTTGACGAACTTTTGAAACTGTTGGTTGGTAACCTGATACTTATCCATCCAGAAGCCATCGACTGTGACCCGATGCACGGGTTGTTCTTCTGGATAGAAGTCGTTTGATCCCATCCAAAAGGTGCCACCAGGAATCCAGACCATATTCTTAGGTGGTCTACCGAGTGGTTTGGACGGGGGGGAAGACTTTGATTTCATCGGCGATCGCGACATAGTAATGCTCATTATGTTATGTGGTATTGAACTTCCTAACTATTAGGATAAAAATGCCTCCGACACATCAAACACGACTTGGTCATATTGCCAGAGCCGCTTGAAGAATTTCCAGGCACGCTTCTCATTGCCTCCCTCTGCGGCGAGCTGGATAATCTCGTCGATAGTGCGCTCGCCGTTGATCGCACCTAGAAGATCCTCTTGCGCCCTATCAATCGGCAGCGTTAGGTCTGGATAAGTATGTGCTCTGTTAATTAAGACAGCTACTGCACCAGGAGGTAATCGCTCACGGATACACATAGTCCAGGGCAGACGAATGGGGATATACTGTTGCCAGCGATCGCTTCGGTTCGATGCAGATCGTTTACTCCCAATACTCGAAAACTGAATTGGTTGACGCTCCCCTGGGTAATCATTACGGTAAGCAATAAAATGATGCTTAGTCATGGTTCCCCGCAGCAGTTCAACGGCAGCATACTGGGATGGAGCAGTCAGCTTGCCGAGACGAGCAGCTTGGGGCATCTGAGCAACTGCTCCGCACTGGGGTAGGTAGGGAGCCTGCTCATACCAGCGACCAAAGGACATGCCACAGCGATCGAGCCATTCATAAAGTTGCGGCACGCTATAGGCACGGTCTTGGGGATGAAGTAGGGCATCAGCCAGGGCATCGGGATGCTTAAAATCCTTGGCCTGTCGCAACAGATTAGCGATTGGATGATTCCCAGGCAGTGATTCGAGGGTAATCCCCAAATCCTGAAGCTCCTTATTCGTTGTTTCAATCCCCAGCAAACGACAGTACTCTTGCATCATATAAATGCCAGTGCGTCCATAGAGTGCATACACCATTAACTCCATCGCACCTTCAGGCTTGAGGACATCTCGGAGCGCGCGCAGGCCGAGGTCGGGGTCGCTCAGGTGATGCAGTACCCCAGTGCAGACAATCTGGTCGAAGGTTTGTCCCAGCTCCTGGACGCGTTCAATGGGCAACTGATGGAGTGAGAGATTCTCTAATCCGTACTTGCTCTGGAGAGCTCGGGTATTGCCCAAACTCGTTTGGCTGATGTCGATCGCCGTAACCTGGGCTGACGACTCACGCAGGGCGATCGCAGCAGCCTGGGAGGTTCCGCAACCGGCAACTAGGAGCTTCAGATTGCCCCGTTGCTTCTCGGTTGGCCAGATCAGATGGAACAGTGCCCGACATCGGTTTGGGTCACTGTATAGCTTACGGTGCCGATCTAGATTAGTGAGCGGTGTCGGATAAGGATGCTTTTCGTAGAAAGAACGGATTGCATCGCAGACATCGGCTCCAGTTGCTGTTGGCTTGTCTTCCCAGTTCATGTGGTATTTTTCCTCCCTCGCTGCGATATCATCACACACAAGGCATCGCTTAACTACTGAAGAGATGACCAAATCATCTAACGCGATTGTAGCTGGTTTAGTGGGAACCACCCTGAGATTGGAGCTTTTCGAGTACCTGATCGACGGTAAAGCTAGCCGCCTTCTGCCGGGGCGGATACTCCACAAATGTTTTCAGGAAATCTCCCACAATCTTCTGTGCTGGTACAAACAGATAAACGTGATTGATAGTCCAGTCCCAGTAGGTGTTGGAGGTGATATCCGCTCGCTCGTAGGGGTCAGTACGCAGATTAAACAGCTTCGGAAACCGCAGGGGAACTAAAGGCTCTTGCCAGATGCGCAGCGTTCCTACCATTCGTTGTTCCATAAACACGAGTTTCCAGTTATCATAGCGCAGCGCCATCAGGTCGCCGTCGTCAGAAAAGTAGAAATACTCGACGCGCGGGCTCTTTTTCTCCTCTCCCTTGAAGTAAGGTAGAAAGTTGTAGCCGTCAAGATGCACCTTGAATGTCTTATTACCTGCCTGATGCCCCGTGAGCAGTTTTTCTTTGATATCTGGATCTCCTGCGGCGGCAAGGAGGGTTGGCAACCAGTCCAAATTGCTGATAATCTCGTTGCAAATACTGCCCGGTTCAATCACCTCTGGCCAGCGTACTAGCCAAGGCACACGGAAAGCACCCTCCCAGTTGGAATCCTTCTCGTTGCGGAAGGGGGTCATGCCTGCATCAGGCCAGGAGTTCATGTGGGGACCGTTGTCAGTGCCGTAGATGACGATGGTATTGTCGGCGATTCCCAGTTCGTCTAATTGGTCGAGCAGTTCTCCCACCCATTTGTCATGGTCGATCATGGCATCGTGGTACTCAGATTGCCAGCGCCCGGACTGACCTAAACTTTCAGGTTTAGGGTGGGTGCGAAAGTGCATTTTTGACGAGTTGGCCCAGACAAAGAAAGGCTGATCTGCCTCAACCTGACGACCAATGAAGTCCTTGGTTTTGACCAGTATCTCGTCGTCAATCGTCTCCATCCGCTTTTTAGTCAGCTGGCCGGTGTCTTCAATCGTTTGAGATCCATCGGGATTGGCTTTGCAGTTTAGTACACCTCGAGGACCGTAGTTTTGACGAAAGTTAGGATAGTCTGCCTCTGGCGGATAATCTCTTAGTTCTGGTTCTTCACAAGCGTTCAGATGGTAAAGAAAGCCATAAAACTCGTCAAAGCCATGCTGGGTGGGTAGGAACTCGTCCCGATCTCCAAAGTGATTCTTGCCGAACTGACCGGTGGCGTATCCGTGAGGCTTGAGCAGTTCAGCAATGGTAGGATCTTCTGCCCGTAATCCCAGGTCGGCTCCCGGCATTCCCACTTTACTGAGTCCGGTGCGAAAAACACTCTGGCCCGTGATGAACGAAGAGCGACCTGCGGTACAACTTTGTTCGGCGTAGCTGTCGGTGAAGAGCATCCCCTCGTTAGCAACGCGATCAATGTTTGGTGTTTTGTAGCCCATCAAACCGCGAGTGTAACAACTGAGGTTAGATTGACCAATGTCATCACCCCAGATGACCAAGATATTAGGTTTCTTACTTGCCATGGTAAATTTCTCAATATTGGATAATTTTAAACTTAGTGACATACTCCCGACACCTTCGCAGTGCGATAGGTGCGGGCTTCTCACACCTGCTAGATCTACTACGAAACTCCGTACTGGGAGTGCAGGATTCAAGCATTTTATAGTGTCGAAGATGCCCAACGCCACTACCACAGTTAAAACTATGGATTTGAATTCTTATTTGTATGTATTGTTGTTTCTCTTTCAACGTTGGCTAGCGGGGGACTTGACGGGTTTTATCCCTACGGGTCGGTCATCTCCAGTTGTCGGGGGAAACACCCCAATCTTAAACTTGTCTAAGGTGATTTCTAGAAATAAATATACCAGTAAATCGACAGAGCAGCTAGTGATGTGACAGCAATACTTGGTACTTTCTTTGATGGAAATCACCTAATGCTGTGCAGCTTCAAGGCGCATAAGTAGCATACCATTAATCCTGCTTAGTTCAAAGTTCGCTTTCATCCCACCACCTCCGCAAGCTGTAGGCGTGGTTCTTCTCGCTCACAAAAGATAAACTAAGATATAAAGTAAGGCATGAGTTGATTTAATATTTCTTATGTCTACAAATGGCGATTACAAGGATTCTGGTACGGAGTTTGTTGGAGATTGCTCTTCCGCAGAGATAGGTGGAGAGATCAGTAATCGTCAATCTAAGTCTTTAAATAATTCTTGGTTGAGCCTAGAAATTTATCTCAAAGCCAATCACCCAGAGTTACTTGTCGGCTTAGATCAATGGTTGCAGTTGGGCTTAATTAGTCATGGGCAGGTAAGAGAGCTATGTCGTAATCATTTAAGCTGTGCTTTACCTGAGATAGAAAGAGAAGTAGTTAAATCTATTCCCATTGCAGAAAATAAAGTTGCAGAGACGACTCATAAAAGTTTAGTAGAGCCTGCGTCATTTCCTAATATCTTTTTACGTATCTTACAGGGATTTTTGGATGAATTAAGTATTCGCTGGTTGCTGTTTTTAGGGATATTTTTAGTTGTTATTTCTTCTGGGGTTTTAGCTGCTAGTCAATGGCAAAATTTTCCTGTATTTGGACAGTATTTAGTTCTTTTAATTTATACTCTTAGCTTCTGGGGTATTGGCTTGTGGACAAGTAAGCAAGACAACTTAAAATTAACTTCTCAGACATTAAGTTCGATCGCAACTTTATTAGTTCCCATTAACTTTTGGGCAATTAGTCATTTGGGTTTAGGCAATAAGCCGATTGAGTGGCTCGTAATTGCCATTGCTGTAGTTGTTTTAACCGTTATTGTTTGCCTCTCACCTCGACAAAATAAAGCTAGAAAAAATATTTTTTGGATTACACTTTTTCTCTTACTTAGCTATTTACACCTTGGCTGGCAGATTCCCTTTTTCTCTCTAGTTTCAGTATATGGTGGCATTATAGTAATCAGTTTGATTAACTATAGATTAATGCTAAGACAACCAAAATATCCAGTGGTTGATTTATTATTTATCTTGGCAACATGGTCATTATTACTGGCGAGAATATTAATAAGTGATGCCGATCTTATACCTAATTATAGTATGGCGATCGCTATACTGGGTTGGCTGCTAGCAACGATTTATTTAACTCCAACGAAAAAGAGCAAAATCCCCCCCCATCAGCAGTCGGCAACAGAAATTACGAAGCTCTTTTTTGGCAAAATATGCCAAATAGTTAGCATTATCCTCTTGATAGTTACTTGGATGATCTCCGTTTTTAGCGGCATCCTCGAATCATCATTATTTTTCTGGCAAACTATTGCCATCAGTGCTTTAGCCATTCATCTATTTAGTCAACGTCTCACACTTTATTGGCATAAGCGAGATTTAACCGCCATCTTTTTTATTGGCTTACAAACTCTATACATCTCTAAAGAATTAATTCCCCCTAGTTTACGCAATGAAGCTTTAGATCTTTCCATTACGGTTAGTAAAACTGAATATTTTCCTGAGTCAGTGTTTGGGGTAACTCTATTTCCCTACGTAATTATATTTGTCTTAATCGCTTCATGGCTATATCGTCGGCAAAAACCCCAGTTAGCCCTATATGCCGAATATTTAAGTTTAATTCTCGGTATTGGCTTAACCTGCCTCAGTCTAGCTAATCCTACTTGGCGATCGCTAAACTTGCTGTTGTCTACCTTTACCTTGGCTTACGTTGCCAAAATTCGACAGCCAATCAGAGGTAGTTTAATTTATTGCGCTCACTTACTTGGCTTAATAACAATCATCAATGGGATCGACTTTGCTTTACCCAATTTGAGTAAACCCTTCTGGGGCATTATTTTTATCACTCTGATGTCGATCGAGTGGGCTTTTTGTATTACTTGTGTACGTCAGTTAAAAAACAAACTGGAAGCTAATTTCTCTTCGTTAGTATGGCAAAGCTGTTGGTATTTTGGTTTGTTGCTGGGTGCAGCCAGCTATACTTCTTTCTTAGCGCATATTCAGACATCTTCCCTTTCAGCAAACTCTTTCCGTTGGGGATTAATCTGGTTAATTGCTCCTGGAATGTTAACCTTAATTGCCAAATATACCCGCAGTATAAAGCAGCGACGATTAGCAACTATTCTTAGCTGCATTGCTCTGATGGTGGCGCAGTTATTAGTATTGGGTAAGCCAGAAACCAGATTCATCGGTTTAGCCGTGGCTACGGGGTTGATGTTGATCAATTCCTTTAATCTGCGTCGCACCACAGTTACTGTGATTCACTTAGGTTTTTCATTGAGCCTGATTACCAGCGTATTTACTAGTTTGTTTGATCTTGATTTAATCAACATTTGGTATTGGTTATTAATCGGTAGCGCAGCTATTGTTGGTCTATATCAACTGCGTTTATCCTTATTAAAGACTAGCAACACACCCAAATGTGATTATATTTCTCAGCGTACTGCTCACGGAATTTTAGGGGTAGGAATAGAGGCAAAAAACTTTAAGCTGATTAACAAATATATCCAAGCAGCAGACTATTGGGCGATCGCTTTAATCGCTATCGAATTAGCTGTTATTAGCATTATTTATCTCGATCTACCTGATTTGAACATTGAGGGGCGGTATTTTCAGTATCTATTAACTACTGGGTTACTGGCTAGCAACCTATTATGGCGTTACTATGCCCAACCGAATAATTTAGTTTTATATACCCTAGTTTGGCTGGGAGAATTATTTACTTATGGTTTAGTGATGCTATTCGGGCAAAGCAGTTTAATCTTTGCTACTACTAATATCATTCTAGGATTAGTGGCGTTAGGGATAGTGGGGTGGTTAGATCAACCTAATTCCCCTGGGACAAAATTAAATTTATCCTATGTACCTTTAGTTTATGCCGTCTTAGGAATGTTGTGGCGACTGCAATATTTTAATGCCTACACAGGATTATTAACCTTGGGTGCAGCCTTGATCCTCATTAATACTCAACAGAGAAATAATCAAGGTAATGTCGTAATTAATCCCATAATTAACTATCTCGGTTTTGCAGCTATCTCTGGTGGCTTTTATGAATTAGTTATCTACCAGATGCAATCCTCAACTGGGGGAAGTGCTGCCGATGGTTTAACTATTTTAGCCTTAGTCACCGCCGCGATCGCCTTTAGCTATCGTCTTGGTGCTTGGTGGTATCGTCGAGGTAACCATCTTACTTTATTTAATCTCAGCTTATCAAAAGTTGTTCTAGTTGCTCACATCCACTGGGCAATCAGTAGTATTTTCAAAATTATTGCTGCGGGTATTGCTATTGAAGGTGCAACTCCTCGTCTCACTTCCATCAGTATCGCTACGAGCTTTTTCCTGGGTGTTTATGCCGTCATTCAAGGAAAAGAGCGAGAGGTAAATATAAATACATCTAAAAATACATCTAAAAATACATCTAAGTCTAATGACTGGTGGGTGTATGTGGGATTAGTCGAAATTGTTGCCACCCTAGTTTATAGCCGTCTGATCATTAGTAAATTAAGCCTATTTGATCCTTGGCGAGTCATATTTACCTGTGCCCTCGCCCTATTGATCTATCAGATCCCCTGGCAAAATTTAGGCTGGCGAGTTACACCTTGGCAACGCACTGCTTTAATTACTCCCGCACTGATGGCTCTGGTGACAGCAGAAGATATTTCTGATCTAAGCCTGGTGGTTACTGCTTTATTCTATCTGCGTATCGCTTATGCTCAAAAGAATATTCGCTGGAGCTATATTAGCCTGGGATTTATCAACTGGGCAGTTATCAGATTGGCTTGGCAACATAATACCGAATTTATTTGGGTAGCGGTCATTATCAGTTTATCAATTTTATATGTTGCTCAATTCGATCCCTACTGCCAAGCTCATCAATCACAACGTCACTATCTTCGTCTGGTGGGCAGCAGTATCTTATGTACATTTGCCCTGTTTGAGCAACCAGGAATTATTCCAGGGGCAATCAGTTTTAGCTTGATTTTTATGGGTTTAGGTTTAAAAATTAGAGCCTTTTTATTTGCAGGCACAATCACGATTATTTTAACTGCTGTATACCAGCTTGTTATCTTAGTAGTAACTTATTCTTTCTTAAAATGGATCGTCGGCTTGCTGACAGGAATATGCTCGATTGCGATCGCAGCAGGATTTGAAAAGCAGCGAGATCAGGCTCTTAATCAACTAAAAAACTACAGTAGTAAGTTACAAAACTGGCAGTAAGAAAGGAACCCATCTGCCAATATTTTCTTAAACGGGATTACTAATAACAGTTATTACATGCAGGCTAACTACCAAGCAAAAGAGGTAATTCTAGCGACGAATCTAGGGATTACTGCTTGATTCCCATCCAGAGACGGTGTCTTTGAAGGCTTGCCACCCAAATTCAAAAATAAATAAACACAAAAAGTGATGATTGCGGCTAACACTATTCTTTCCAACATTCTAATTATTCCTTTTTAACACTCCTTATAGGTTAATTATGTCTTATTTGGAGTAATTAGGCTACGGCATTATGGCTTAATTTACATTATATTTACATTATAAAAGTAATCAAATAGTAAAATAATATTCGTAGTTGAGTTAATTCTTTTCTGCTTTCTGCGATCGCCATAAAAGCAATAAATCCTACAAGCTACATACAGCGATGGTTCCTGGATACTTTTGTCAGTCAATCAGATTCATAAGCTATATTCAAAGACTGCTATCTTGACTCAATAACATTATTGTTGCGAGAAAAGTTGCTTTTGCTGTTCATCTTAAATTTCTGACGTAAAATTAACCCAAAAAAAGCTAAATCTTCTACCAGATATCGTTTCCAGAGCCTACTAGGCTCCAATAGCAATCTATAAAGCCATTCCAAACCAGCTGAACTCATCCAAGTAGGTGCTCGTCTAACTTGCCCTGCTTCAAAATTGATGGTTGCCCCAAGAGCAAAGAAAGTTGAAATCTCTGTCAAGCTAGAGCGATATTTGACGATCCACTTTTCTTGCTTAGGTGCGCCAACTCCCACCGCCAAGACATTTGCGCCAGAATTGTTAATAATTTCTACAATTCTTCTACACTCTACGGGATCTTTTTCAAACCCAAAAGGAGGAGAATAACTCCCGATAACCATATTGCGCCCAACCTTGGCGTTAATTCGCAGACGAGCCCTGGCAGCCACTCCTGACAAGCCACCCAGCAAAAATATCTTGACCCTCTCGTCATTGCCGTAACGTCGATAGAAAGCAGGAAACAAATCCGAACCTGATACTTTTTCTTTAATAGGCTGACCCAAAAAACGAGAAGCATATATAACTAGCTGGCTATCGCATACTCGATAATCAGCATCTTGATATACTTGGTAAAACTCCCAGTCTTTCCTTAGCTTAACTAAATGGTCTACATTGGGCGTAAAAACAACTCCACCATCTCTCAACTTTTCCAATAGGTCATACATACTTATATTATCAATAGGAATATCTAGTATATTGACTCGCGTATGGTTCATTACTTTTCCTGATTCGCTGTAATCTTTAACAAGCATTGACTGGACTACAATACTCTTAACTTAATTACGATAAATTTATACCCTTAATGCATTAACAATGCATTGTTTATCGGGCTTCGCCCTTAAGGCAGAGGGCAGAGGGCAGAAGGCAGAAGGAAGATCTACTTCTAACTTATCCCTTTGGTTTAAGACCTCTTCTTTTAAGAAGAAATAGAGTTTGGTGGGGGTAAAAACCCCTTCCAAACCAGTGAGCTTCTGCCCTCTGCCTTCATTCTTCTGCCTTTGTTTATCTTCATAATTGTTAAGTAAACAAGCAACAGTACTGAAGAACTATGATGTAGTATCAGTATTTAAATAAGCTATCTGGCTATAGGTATGAAATCATTAGCTATTAAAAATTGCAGCGACCAAAAATAAGCCATAACAGATCTTGTTGATTGCAGTTGCGTCATTAGCCTCCTAAAAGTGAAAATATGCTGAGAATTCACGCAAAACAATGGTCTTTAATTTTAATTGAATTCACCTAGGTACATATTACAGTATGCTTCGTTAATTTAGCTTGACTACTATGTAATTATTTCGTAAAGATTGTTGAGTCAACAAGTCCTTTACTGTAATACGCAGGTATCTGTCTCTATCGATGTTAAACAGTAACTTGAGGCGATCGCTGCCTGGATGTCCTACTGGCTCAAGTTGAGCAATAGTCCTTGCTCCTTCACGGTCATTCAAGGGTTGAACTAGATTATCTTTAGTTTCCACAGTACGAGTTATGAGACGATCTCCATCAAAATATACTTCAGTTGTAGTGTCTGTACTCAATTCGCCAATAATTAGCTCAATACTACTCTGGTTAGGGATTGAAGCTCCTAAAACTAGCTCTATAGGCTGTTCCATCGGATAAGACTGCCCTGCTTTAATAATCGGATGCCAATCGTGGCTGTTAGTTTTGCGATTCCAATAGCGGATTCCATAGCTATGATGCAAAAAGTCTTGTACCTCAACACTTTGGGACACCTGCAAGGCTCCTATAGCGATCGCTTCAAGCTGAAACTTATTCTTTATCTTAGCTTCATCAAAATACTGTCTGATCCAATTTTGCACGGCAGGTATTTGTACTGAGCCCCCAACGAGCAAGACTGAATCGATATCAGTAGTTTCCACATCCTTACGTTTTGCCTGCTGCAACACCTGATTCATTAAATCATCGAGTCGTTCAAAAAAACCCTGTTGCTTGAGGATGCCCTCAAAGGAAGGACGATCTAAATTCAAATCATAGGTTTCTAAGGTTTCATCATCAAAAAAAACTTCTTTTGCTTCTGTCTGCTCAGAAAGCTTAATTTTGAGTCTTTCTGCTAGGCGAGTAATCAAGGCAGATTTGGGTATCTCCTGAGTTGTGGCAAAATAATCCACCAGCCAATTATCAATATCTGCTCCCCCCAGATTGTCTCCTGCTTTAGCAATTACCCTTGCCGTGTTTTTCGGTTGTGCTGCACTTTTACCGAGCATTTTATTGCCCCACTTAAGTAGATAACCGCTGGAATAACTTTTAGAAGTTAGCTGTACTAAAGACAAATCAACTGTTCCACCGCCAAAATCTACTACCAATAACAACTCGTGATCTGCAGTTCCATAGCCTAAAGCAGCAGCAGTTGGCTCATCTAAGATTCTAATCTGTGATACCGCTAACGACTGACAGATCCCCATTAACCAATGACGATAAGATTCAAAGCTATCAACGGGAACAGTTAGCACCAAAGACTGGAGCTCTTCTGTCGGTTCCTCTTGTAGACTCGTAATTAATTCTCGTAAAAACCACGAACCAATTTGTTCAAAAGAGATTTTTTTACCATCCAGTTCAGGCAAAAAACCCTGAATTTCCGTACCAATTCCTCGCTTAAAATTCCTAAAAAACCGTGGGTTATTCCCATCTAATCCACGATCGCGTAATGTTTGACCAGCGATAACTTTTTCCTGCGCCGCATCTTCCACATAGAGCAAACTAGGAATCAAAGGCGGTTGAGAACTAAACTGCTGAGATAAGCCAGGTAACCTAACCAGTTCAGCTTTGCCAGTCACCGCATTCCATCGGGCGATCGCTGTATTGCTAGTACCAAAGTCAATCGCAAAAGAACCAGAAGAGAGCGGATTTCCTACCATAAAACATGTCAATAATCTAGGCTGTTCGCAAATTAGTTTAGCGCTTTTCTTCGGTAAGAGGAGAAACTTTTTTTCGCCACTGGTTTTTAGGGGAACTGAAAAAGGGGAACTGAAAAGTAAACTATTGAGTCAAGCTATGATAGGAAAGTATGACTTAATTAAATTAGAGCTAATAAACAAAAATGAAAAACAAGGGATTTCTAGGTAAAGTGACTAGTCACGTTACAGCACTTTTTTTAGGAGTCATTTTGACTTTTAGCACCATTAGAGTAATGTCTTCCCAAGCGGATACATTATTAACATTACCTTTAGAATCTAAATTAAACTATAAACAAAATCCTGTTGCTCTCAGGACAGAATCAGAACTCCAGGCACAAGCACCAGTCACCAGCAATTCTACTAGTTTTGTGGCAGCAGCAGTGGCAAAAACAGGGCCCGCAGTAGTTAGAATTGATACAGAAAAAACCGTGGCTACTAGGATGGACCCTTTCTTAGAAGATCCTTTTTTTCGGGAATTTTTCGGCGATCGCTTTGGCGGACAAATGCCCCGAGAAAGACAGGTAAGAGGACAAGGATCTGGCTTTATTACCCAGAAAAACGGTATTGTCTTGACTAACGCCCACGTAGTTAGTGGTGCAGATCGAGTGACTGTTACTCTCAAAGATGGACGGCAGTTTGAAGGAGTTGTTAAAGGGACAGATGAAGTAACGGATTTAGCAGTGGTCAAAATTGATGCTCCAGGAGAGGATCTACCCGTTGCTCCTTTGGGCAATTCTAATAATGTTCAAGTAGGAGATTGGGCGATCGCTGTTGGTAATCCTGTAGGACTTAATAACACTGTTACTTTAGGAATTATTAGTACTTTAACTCGTTCCTCTGCTCAAGTAGGTATCCCTGACAAACGGATTGACTTTTTACAAACCGATGCAGCAATTAATCCTGGTAATTCAGGGGGACCACTTTTAAATGAACAGGGAGAGGTAATCGGCATTAATACGGCAATTCGTCCCGATGCTAACGGCATTGGATTTGCGATCCCGATTGATAAAGCAAGATCAATTACCAACACCTTGGCTGCGGGTAAACAAGTCCCTCATCCTTATATTGGAGTGCAAATGCGTACTCTTACTCCAGAGTTAGCTCAAAGAAATAATAGCAATCCTAATTCTCCCTTTACAATTCCTGAAGTTGAAGGTGTTTTAGTGGTGAGAGTGCTACCTAACACTCCAGCAGAAGCAGCGGGCTTACGTTTGGGGGATGTAATTACCGCAATTGATGGTCAAGCAATTACTGACGCAGGACAGTTACAGGGAGTAGTTGACAGTAGTGGTCTCAATAGAAGTCTTCAGTTTACCATCAAAAGAAGCGATCGCACTTTGAAATTAAGAGTTGTTACCACTCAGCTAGAAGGACTATCTTAATTTAAGGACATACAAGGCGATCGCAGATATACATCTCGTGGATTCTGGTAGTCCTTTCTTTCTCTGGTTGGCGAGGTACGCAATTATCAAAATTATCAAAAAGAAAAAGTAACGACTATATTTTTGGTTACTCGGCTTGATTTAGTTGTCAAAAAAGAAGATTTCAAAAATCTATTGTCAGCCATCAAGTCTGAAATCAACAAACCATTAAAAGTCAAAAGCTTTTTGATAATAAGTCATGATTTCTCGTTTATAAAAAACTCTGAGAAACCGAATAGTTTTTTAGTAGCTTTAGAATCAGAACTGGGAAAACCATTATTTTTACAAGACAAAAAAGCATATATCTTATCTGAATATAAATTGCAGAACCAATAATTAATTTCAATTAAACGGCATTTTCTTTTGAGCAAATTAGTATTACTTTCCACCTTGGTAATTTCATTAATTGACCCTCATTTATATGTCTTTTTGGACTTTTTAAGGTGATAAATAGAGTATGGTTTAAAACAGCCGTATATTGTGTATGAAAAAATTTCGCTTTCTCTGCTTTCTCTGCTTCATTTTCTTAGTAATCTTTGTTATTACTGAAATTTCTCCTGCCCAAATAATTACTCCCATTCCCGAACCAATTGAAAAGTCAGAATTATCTGTTGGATTGGATGAAATTGTTCAAATTCCCAACAGTGGAACTGATATACAAAAAGCTGCCCGTTTAAACCTACTTACCCATGCAGGAGATGGTAGTGGACGATTATTTGTTAACGATATGCGTGGCAAATTGTATGTCATTATTGACGGTGCTGCTACTGTTTACATGAATCTGAAACAATTAATTTGTGCCGACTTTACCTATGAAAGTGTTCAACAGGGTTTTGCTTATTTTACTTTTCATCCAGAATTTGCTCGTAACGGAATTTTTTATACTGTAACTAGCGAAATCAAAGATAGCGGTACTCCTGACTTCCCCGTTACCAAAACGATTCTTGATAGTGAGCAGAACATTATTGAAAGCTCTCACCACGATGTAATTCGGGAGTGGAAGGCAACAGAACCTTCTAGCAATACTTTTGCAGGAACGTCCCGTGAAATTTTACGCATTGAACAACCTTACTCAGATCATAATATTGGGCAAATAGGCTTTAATCCCAATGCCAAACCAGGGGATGATGATTATGGTCTGCTATATATTGCAGTAGCTGATGGCGGTAGTGATGGTTTTCCTGTTAGTGATACCGATCCTTTAGATAATGGACAGGATTTGGGTACACCACTGGGTACAATTCTGAGAATCAATCCTTTGGGCAATAATAGTAGCAATGGTCAATATGGCATCCCTAATGGTAATCCTTTTGTGGCAGATAACGATCCTCAGACCTTAGCTGAAATCTGGGCTTATGGACTGCGTAATCCCCATCGTTTTTCCTGGGATACTGGTGGTGACGGCAAAATGTTGATCGCTGATACTGGTCAAGCTTTTATTGAAGAAGTTAATCTTGGTATCAAAGGAGCTAATTATGGATGGGGTGAGCGGGAAGGTACTTGGGTGATCGAGGAAAATAATGAAAATGTTTTGTTCCCATTACCTCAAGATGATGCGAAATATAATTACACTTATCCCGTTGCTCAATACGACCATGATATCCCGCCAGAAAAAGATTACTATGCTATTGCCATTACAGGTGGTTACGTATATCGAGGCAAGGCAATTCCCGAATTAATGGGTCAATATATTTTTGCCGACTTTGGTAGTGATGCCAGGTTTTTCCATGTTCGGGTGGATGAACTTGTTGATGGCAAACAGGCAGAAATAAAAGAACTTAGGCTGTTTGATGGCGATCGCGAAGCTTCTTTTTTAGAAATTATTGGTAAAGGACGCTCCGATGTCCGATTTGGGGTAGACGAAGAAGGAGAAATCTATGTGACATCCAAACAAGATGGCAAGGTCAGAAAACTCGTTCCTTCGTCGAAAAATTAATCTTTACTAATCTTTACGTGCAAAAACAATTACCGTACTTTGACTCTAAAATGCTTGAGACTAAACCAGATTATTCAACATCCCTGTGTAATCACTCTCTAGATTCTGTATGTTTTATGGTTAAGCCCATTCGTAACAAGTTAAGGAAATCAGAAAAAAGTCAAGCCAAAAGCTAAATCGTGTCAAACTCATAGAGAATTAGCAATTGAGCGATTTTATTTCTTTATGGATAAGAGTAAAAGACTGAATCGAGACCACGCCAAAAGAATTCAACGACCAATGGTGGAAGATCGAGTCATTGCCGAACACTTAACCGCTTTATTAACTCCAATCATTACATCTCAGTCGCGGTTTTTTCGAGAATTGGGACTTAGAGATAGGATTTTGACACTGCCTTTAATGGTAGCTGCGGTGTTAACTTTGTTGTGGAGAGACGTTCCAGGAGTAACGGAATTAGCGCGGTTACTCGAGACAGAAGGATTTTTATGGTGTGGGAAAACAAAGGTTAGTCAACAAGCCTTGTCTCAAAGATTTTTAACCTTTCCTGCTATTTTATTCGAGAACATTTTCACCGAACTTTTGCCTAGCCTGAAAGCCAGATGGTCGGCTCGTCACAATCGATCATTACCCGAAAGTGTTCAATTTACCTTGTCTAAATTTGACAAGATTTGGATAGCTGACGGTTCAACATTAGAGGCATTATTTTGCAAGCTTAAGAGTTTGTCAGAGGTAAAGTCGGGAAAATTAGCTGGCAAGATGGGTGTGGTCATTGATTTGGTCACACGATTGCCCATAGAAATCTGGTTCCAGGAAAATCCCAATGCTTCGGACACTCGTTTTGAAGAAAACCTCTTAGAGTTAGTTTCAGCCAAGACCTTGTTGTTACTAGATCGAGGATTTTATCATTTTCAGTTTTGGCAAAGATAATCGATCGAGGAGTTGACTTTATTACCCGCAGGAAGATTAATGCTGCTATTAAATATCAACAAGTTTTTACCGATAGTTATAGTTTACGCGATCCGAAGGCTATTTATCCCCCTTAGTTTGGGACGCGGAGCGTAATCGCTTGGCGGGAAAAGGGGGGCAAAAACTCTTGTACCTCTTTACAGTTAGTCCGAGTTGGGAGCTGACCACAACAGGGAGCAGAAAATACCCCCAGTGCAGATAATCAAAAACGGCGGAAGAGAAACAAGCTGTTGGGGCGAGACTTAATGGCCAAGAGGTTCAATTAATGGCATCTTACTCGAGGTTTGGGGGGCTTGGGTATTTTACGCTGTTGTGGTGGTTTTAGGTCCTGTGGCGGGGTGCGTTTATGCTGCGGGCGTTTTTTATATTGGGGTGGGGGTGGGGGTTAGGTGCGGGGTTTAGGAGGGGGAGTTTATTATAGTTATTTTGGGGGGGGGAAATGAGAGAAGGGGGAGAAGATAGGAGAATTGATCAGTTGTAGATAATTGTTTTTTTTCTGTTTTTTTTTATTTTTGTGTTCTGATTTGTTTTTTTTACTTCTCCTATGATTGTGTTTGTGTGCTGGGTTTAGTTTATTGTATATTTGATTGTTTATATTAATGAAAGGAATAGATAGAAAAAAGTTCTAGGAGTCTGTCGGGCTTATGGAAAGCTGATGTAAATTATGCTAAATTTCCCTTATTCAGAATTGACTGGGAGAAGGCTCATCAGCAACAAATTTATCAAAATTGATAGAACTGGGACGCTCAAACTGCCGAGTAATATGGAAGGATGGCTGGACAGAAATAGCCTGGCACGCTTTGTGGTAGAAATTGTCGAGCAGTTGGATACCAGCGAAATAGAAGGGAAATACAAAGGTGGTGGCAGTGCTCCCTATGCTCCCAAAATGATGTTGGCCTTGTTGTTTTACTGCAATTGCCTTGGGCATCTTTGCCAGTCGCCAGATAGAGAAAGCGACCTATGAGTTAATCCCAGTTCTCTACATTACTGGTGGCACCCACCCTGACCACGACAGCATCAATACATTCCGCAAAGGTTTTTTAGAGCAGTTACAACCGTTGTTTGTACAGATATTGGAATATGCCTGGAGTCTGGGGATATTTAAGCTGGGGGACATCAGTATCGATGGCAGCAAAATCCAGGCCAATGCCAGTAAACACAAAGCAATGAGTTGGGATGGGTGCCAACAAACTAGAAGTTCAGTTACAAGCCGAAGTGTCAGCGTTGTTGCACAAGTCGCAGACAGAGGCAGGAGAAAGCTTTCGCGACATAGACATTCCTCAAGAACTGCAAAGACGGCTTCAGTCGGCTCGAAAAAATTGCTCAGGTCAAGAGGGAGATTGAAGCCAGGGCCCAAGCAAAATATGATCGGTCAAAAGCTGAATACGAGGCCAAATTAAAAGAACGGGCCGCCAAAGAAAAGGTCCGAGGTCGTAAATTGGGAGGCAAGAAACCTCAAGCCCCTGAGGCTGGACCAAAAGCCAAAGACCAAGTAAATTTTACGGATGAGGATTCTCGGATCATGCCAGTTTCAGGTGGCGGGTTTGAGCAAGCAAATAGATGCTCACGCTTCGGTGGATATGGACACGATGCTGATTGTGGGCAACCATATCAGTCAAAATCCTAACGACAAGCAAGAAGTAGAATGGCGTTGACCCAACTCAACCAACTGCTGGAAACTCTGGGTCAAGTTAACAGAGCAGCTCTCGATTCGGGTTTTAGAGAGTGAAGACAATGCCCAGCGACTGTCAGAAAACGAGATTGAAGCCTACATCGCCTTCGGTAGGACTTGCCATAATTTAACCCTTGAAGAACGCTTGGCTGCAACTCCAGCACCACCAGAGAACCCTGATGTCCTCACGGCGATGAAGTATCGCCTGAAAACTGAAGTAGGTAAACAATTCTATGCTAAGCGCAAATCTACAGTTGAACCAGTATTCGGCATTATTAAAGAGGTGATGGGTTTCCGCCGTTTCCTGCTGCGTGGTCTTAATGCCGTGACAGGAGAGTGGACTCTGGTGTGTATTGCCTTCAATTTGAAGCGTCTTTGCCGCCTAAGTGCCTAAAAAACAAAAAACAGGCAATATCCGTGCTCAATCAGCTCCTGAGCGATGATAATGCTACTTTATGACCTCTCATAACGAGAATCCTGTCTAATTTTTGTAGGTTTTAAGCTTCTATTGAAACTGCATAATTCTTAAGCCCGACAGGCTCCTAGTTCTCCAGATGAAGCGACTGAAATCGATTATTTGATTACCAATAAACAAGGTGAACAAGTAACAGGAGAATGGATAGTAAAAACATTTTCAAATAGAAATTATATTGAAAAGTTTTATAGAGAAGCTAAAGGATGGCTGGGCTTAAAAGAGTACCAAGTGAGAAAAAAAGAAAGTCTAATTCATCACTTTATTTTAGTATTTACTGCTTATACTTTCATTATTTATCAGCAATTAATGGGCGGACTAAGAAAACGTTATGCCAATAAATCTTTAACCACTTTTGCGGAGACTTTAGAAGCATTTTTAACTGGGATTTCTTACAATTTCTTTTGCTGGCTACAAAATAATATGGAACTGTTTGCGGAGCATAAAGCCAATCGGGGATTTGTTTGGGGATGAAATTAGGTAAAGTTACTGCTCTATCTAGATTTTACTGATTTTTTCTTTCTTTTTTCCTAAAGTCCAGCTAAATGGAAGAAATTCCGATGGTGGAGTAGACTTGACGCTATGAAAGCTACAGAGACCAAAAGCAACCACAGCCAGCATCATGGTGCTGCCGATACATCCTTTTTTAATCAGGAACAGGAAAGTTCTTTTTTCTCGGAATCCACTTCTGAGCAACCTGTCTTTTTCCAACCTGGGGGGCTCTCCCATATACAGCCTAAATTAATTGCTGGAGCGCGATCGTTTTTCCAGCCGTCCAGGGTACCGACTATTCAAGCTAAATGTGCTGAGTGTGAAGCAGAGGAGCAGCAACAAGAAGAAGGTCAGGGCGGATCTGCCTGAGATACAACAAACGCCTGCGTTTGAAAGCGATGAAGCAACCGTGCAAGCCAAGCTGACGGTGGGGCAACCGGGAGACAAGTACGAGCAGGAAGCGGATGCGATCGCAGATCGAGTGATGACGATGCCAGAGTCAGAGGGGATTGGAGTGATTACCTCTCCTAACCCTCTGGGTATTCAACGTTTTTCTCCTGCTACGAGTGATGAGTTACAGCAACAATCTTTGGAGGAGAAGGACTCAGTTCAAGCTAAGGAACAGATGGGACATGTTCCTGCGGTGACGCCATCATTAGAGGCTCGATTGAATGCCAGCAAGGGTGGAGGAGAGCAGTTGTCGGAGGAGACCCGTGGCTTTATGGAGTCACGATTTGGACAGGATTTTAGTGGAGTGCAGGTACATACAGGCTCTGATGCGGTTCAGATGAATCAGGAGTTGGGAGCGCAGGCGTTTACCCATGGGCAAGATGTGTATTTTGGGGCAGGGAAATATAGTCCGGAGTCTGGGGATGGGAAGCGGTTGTTGGCGCATGAGTTGACGCATACAATGCAGCAGGGCTCTGACAGGTCTTCTAAAAAGACAATGAATGATGAAATTGAGGAGGTCGGACGAGGGAAGCCCAATATAAACAAGGCTCCTCAAATTCAAAGGCAAATCACAAAGGAAAAAAGTAAATCTAGGTTCTATCAGCTTATTAAAAACAAAGACATTGACGGTATAAAAGACCTGGATGTCGAAGCCTTGAAGATGGCTACAATACAACAGAAAGCCCAGATGATATTCATACTGCTGGGCCAAGATTGGGTGGGGCCATTTGATGAATTAGCCATATCGCGAATCTTTCAAGCAACTTCAAGTCCCTATAATTTGCTCACAGAGATTGCTAAAAAAGAAAATGGCATGCAGGACCTTATATCTAAAGTTAATAATCTTAGGTTTAAATTTGCCTTTGTCAATCCCTATGCCTCAATTTACCAAAAACTATTTAAAAAAGCAGCTGTAGAAAGGGCGATAGTTTACCTGAACCGAAATAAAGAATATTTGGAGCTTCTTAAGGAAGAATATGGTTTCTCCGAAAGTCAATGTTCACTTGATGATGTGCCTGTCCGAGATCGTATTGAAGAGTTAAAGTCAATGGCTGAATCCTACCTGGGGATAGATGAAGGAATAGTGAAGTTAAGCCGTCAAATTCTCGATATTCTTCGCCCATATGCGATTAAGCAAGCTATTTTTGAATCAATAATCCCTACCAAGATTCCTACCATGGGAACGGTTTGGAAGGAACTTCCCGTGGACCTTGAAAAGGTTCCTTCTCGAGTACGAAAACAAGTTTGGAAATTAGATCAAAAGCGAAAAACCCTTTACAATGCAAAACGGCAGCTGGAAACAGATTATCCAACCTTAATACCTATCATTGAAGATCGTGAATTGACCAAATTCACCAAGATGGAAAGTGCCTATGAAGCAAGTAACTGATACTGTTGGCGAAAGTAATCAATAAGTAATAAAATGTAATATAAGAGCGTGTTATTAGTGTATAAATTCTGGATAGGAGAATTAAAAGACACCAAGTAATACATGGTAAATTAGATATTATAAAAGAGGTTAAAAAGGAAGAGGGAGGAGAAAAAATGTCTCTAAATCCACAACCAATTCCACTAGTTCCAAAAGAAACCGTTCTGGTTGCAGTCGCTGCTTTTCCCAAAGGAAATCTTTATCTACGTCTACGAGATGAACTGGGAGTATTTTATCAAGATGGTGATTTTGACCATCTTTATTCAGTATATGGTCAACCAGGATACGCACCTTGGCGGTTAGCAATGGTGTTAGTGATGCAATTTTTGGAAAATCTTTCAGATCGACAAGCAGCAGATGCCGTAAGCATTGGTGACAAGTTAAGGGTTTGTGTTGTTTGTCAAATGCTTACTAGCCAATAGCTCCAAGCTTTAAGCCAATAGCTTTTGAGGTGTTTCTAGAAAACAAACAGAGAAATAAGCGCGATCGCCATACCCATCGACTCTAATCCATATTTAGTGTTATCTGAGATATAAGACACTATCTGTAGTAGCGGTGCATCGCGGTCTTGTTGGTTCCCGTGCCGTGAGCGAATGCACCAAGAAGTTGACTAAAACTGTTTTTTCTTAACTTGTCACCAATGTGCCGTAAGAGGTCGTATTGACTGGAAATACGCTCTATCTTTAGAATTAACCGACCCAGGTTTCGACTTTACTATTTTGAGTGAGTTTCGTGAACGTTTAATCAAACAAGAAGCCCTGGCACAAATTCTGGAGCAGATGTTACAAAGGTTTCAAGAAAAAGGATTACTTAAAGCTAGAGGTAAACAACGAACAGATTCAACTCATATACTGGCAAAGGTTCGGGAATTGACCCGCTTGGAAAATCTCATTGAAACTCTACGCCATGCCTTAAATACTCTAGCCGAAGCCGCCCCAGAGTGGCTGGGAGCTAATCTTCAAAGTGAGTGGTGTGACCGCTATGGAAGAAGAGTAGAAAATACTCGTTTGCCCCGCCAAAAAGACGAGCGCAATGCTTTGGCAGTAACGATTGGCCAAGATGGGTTTGATTTACTTGATGCGATATATGCGGAGACAGCACCGATGGAACTGCGTTGGCTCAAGGCAGTAGAAATACTACGTCAAGTGTGGCTACAACAGTATTATGGACCCACGCCCGAAATACAGCTAAGAAGCAAAAAAGACGGCCCACCTTCAGCCATCAGAATCTTTTCTCCCTATGAAATTGAGGCTCGTAATAGCACCAAACGCAGTACCAACTGGACAGGCTATAAAGTTCATTTAACCGAAACCTGTGAGGAAAATTTACCTCATGTAATAACTCAGGTTGAAACTACTCCCGCTACTACTCAAGACCAGCAAGTGGTCACTTCAATTCATCAATCCTTAGCCGACCAAAATCTGTTACCAAATCAGCATTTAGTAGATCAAGGATATACCAGTTCTCGTCTAATAGTACAGAGTAAAAGGGACTATCAGATTGATTTGTTTGGACCAGTTGGGACTAATGGTGGATGGCAAGCACGAGCTGGACAAGGATTTGATTTATCTCATTTTCAAATAGACTGGAATAAAAAGAAAGTTTCTTGTCCGCAGGGTAAACAGAGCCGTTCCTGGAAAAAAGGAAAAGATAGTTATGGGAACAGGATCATTCATGTCGAGTTTCGACAAAATGAATGTAAGGACTGTCCAGTTCGTTCTTTGTGTACTCGTGCTCCAATACATGCCCGAGGGATAACTTTACTGCCACAACTCGAATATGAAACTCGGCAAAAAGCGAGGGAAAGGCAAGAAACTGAAGAGTTTAAAAAACAGTATGCACTCCGTGCAGGAATTGAAGGCACTATTTCTCAAGGCATTCGGGGGTTTGGATTACGTCAATGTCGTTATATTGGATTAGCCAAATCCCATTTACAACATATCTTGACAGCGGCTTCCATGAATCTTGTGCGAGTCTTCAATTGGTTGTCACATATTCCTTTGGCCAAAACTCGCTCTTCACCTTTTTATCGCTTGGCATACTCTAACTCCTCTTCCAAGTAATACATGGAAGCTCCACATCCCACAGTCACTTGCCAGGAGACAAGATTAGCTCAATCAATCTATTTAAGCTTTTCTGGACTAGCTTGTAATTAGCAGCTTGTTTTCCCAGTCTCAATTCTGCTAGAACTTGAGCAACTTTTTTATTTAATTCATCTTTATTAAGGAGTATATCAGTCTTTAATCTTGGTTTTTCAGAATATACGGAGGGAAAAGTTCCTTGATTTTCCTTGACCAGACTTTCTAGTAAGTCAGCCCTTGATAAACCAAGACATTCTGCTGCAATTCCCCATGAAGTCCAGGTAGCATCAGTTAGTCGCAGAGAGCGGACTTGACGATAATCATCATCTTTGAGAGTAAATTTTCCTTGGATATCTCGTTTCCGTTTCACGTTGGTCGCTTTCCATGAAATACATGGAATTAGTTTAACATCCCTCCCATGTATTTCATGGTGCAAGTAATGATCGTATTCTACATTTTTCTCTCTTTGTATTTTGTTTGAATACTAATTGATTGCTTTCGCCAACAGTATCAGTAACTTGATAGTAGCTAAATTGGATGCAGTTATTGACCAAATAGAGGAGACTAAGAAATCACTATTAGGTGGAGAGGATGCGGATCTAGATATACTTGATGTTCCCAAAGCTTTAAATCTAGTGAAAGAGGAAAATCTAGTATTTCAAAAAGCCTTTCCGAAATGGGCTGTCGAAGATTTGATAAAAAGTCATCAAGACAAAAAACTGGCTCGAAATACAGCAATAGGGGCATTGGTCACAAGTTAAGGCTGTAAGCTAGCTGTCAAATAGGGTTTGGGAGGAGATTGAAAGAAAAACTGCTCAGAACCTAGCTGTTTATCTGGAAAGGGAGCAATTATTAACTTCTGCTTCGGTTTTCGCTGTCTTTTAACAATACCCAAACATTTCTGAATATTAGGCTGGGCAAAATATTTAACTGGGTCAGAAGCCTCTCCTCTAGTTGAAGCACCATGAAAATAATAAAGACCGCATGGGAATCATTTCTAGGGAGATACGGTCGAAGGGAAGTGAAAGCTCATCGGCGACAGAATCTCCTAAATCCACCAAAACAGCGTAAAATAGCCATGTCGCCCAAATCTGTAGTTTGATGCCATTAATTGAACCAGTCCAAAGATAACTCAGCCCCAACAGTCGCTTAACTGTATTAAAAGCATCTTCAATGCGCCAGCGTTTTTGATATAAATCAATGACAACATAGGGAGGTAATATTTCTGGCTCAAGCACTGAAGTTAAGTAAGAATGCCAGACTTTCCCAACTCGGACTTCAATCAACCGCAGAGTAACAAATGGAGTTTTTTTTGTCCCGGAGCCGATCTTGACCAAGCGATTACGCTCCGCGTCCCAAACTAAGCGGGATAAATAGCCTTCGGATCGCGTAAACTATAACTATCGGTAAAAACTTGTTGATATTTAATAGCAGCATTAATCTTCCTGCGGGTAATAAAGTCAACTCCTCGATCGATTAATCTTTGCCAAAACTGAAAATGATAAAATCCTCGATCTAGTAACAACAAGGTCTTGGCTGAAACTAACTCTAAGAGGTTTTCTTCAAAACGAGTGTCCGAAGCATTGGGATTTTCCTGGAACCAGATTTCTATGGGCAATCGTGTGACCAAATCAATGACCACACCCATCTTGCCAGCTAATTTTCCCGACTTTACCTCTGACAAACTCTTAAGCTTGCAAAATAATGCCTCTAATGTTGAACCGTCAGCTATCCAAATCTTGTCAAATTTAGACAAGGTAAATTGAACACTTTCGGGTAATGATCGATTGTGACGAGCCGACCATCTGGCTTTCAGGCTAGGCAAAAGTTCGGTGAAAATGTTCTCGAATAAAATAGCAGGAAAGGTTAAAAATCTTTGAGACAAGGCTTGTTGACTAACCTTTGTTTTCCCACACCATAAAAATCCTTCTGTCTCGAGTAACCGCGCTAATTCCGTTACTCCTGGAACGTCTCTCCACAACAAAGTTAACACCGCAGCTACCATTAAAGGCAGTGTCAAAATCCTATCTCTAAGTCCCAATTCTCGAAAAAACCGCGACTGAGATGTAATGATTGGAGTTAATAAAGCGGTTAAGTGTTCGGCAATGACTCGATCTTCCACCATTGGTCGTTGAATTCTTTTGGCGTGGTCTCGATTCAGTCTTTTACTCTTATCCATAAAGAAATAAAATCGCTCAATTGCTAATTCTCTATGAGTTTGACACGATTTAGCTTTTGGCTTGACTTTTTTCTGATTTCCTTAACTTGTTACGAATGCAATAGGGGTAGGTGTGGGTGTAGCTTTTATTTTCTCAGAGATTGCTACTACCGGTCTGGCCACCGGGTTCTGGGCAGGTGTGGGAATTGGACTTGGTGCGGTAGGTGCTGCAATGAACATGGAGGAAGCCCTGGATCTCATTGCAGCTAGTAAAACTGACATCAGGAAAGACCGAAAATTAGTGGCGGAGGAAGCAGCCCGCAGTGCCTTGCTTTGGGCAGTGGTCGATATCATACTCACTGGCCTAGATATTGTTCAAGTGGGTAAAGGACTTAGACTTCTGAAGGCCAGATCTGCCAGAGTTATGAAAGAAACTGGGGAACAGGCGCTAAAAGAAACTGGAGAGGATGTTACCTCAAAGACGTTAAAAGAGGCTGGACTGAAAGGAGAAGACTACCAAAAGGCAGCAAAGGAAATAGGAGAGGAAGTCGCAAAGAAAGAATTAAAGAAAATTTCCCATTTCAGGGAAGTAGATTTACTAGATATACCGATACTTAAAAGGCTGGAATATTATAAGGCTTGGAAATCGTACAAGGGGCCATTAAAAACCAGATCAGATTACATGAAATTTAGATGGGCTATTGACAATAATTTATTACCTGCCAAAACAGCTGCTTTTCAAGTTGAACAAATGGCAGGAAAAGTTGCCGAGGAGTTCTGGTCAAGGATTAGCGGTGATATACAATGGGATCATGCAAAGCGCTTAGGATGGAAATGGCGAAACCTGATTCGTTTTCAACAAAATTCGGCCCTCGAGAACCCGATTTTATTCCACCCATTGTAAGCAAACGAGTGCTAACACCAGATGGCAGGGTATTGCCAGCCCGCAGGCCAAAAGATGCACTATTGATAGCCGATACTAAAATACTTGAAAAAGCGTTGCCAAGCGGGGAACGGGCAGTAAGATCTATTGGGCTAACGGAGCAAATAAAAGGACTGATTGAAATTGCTAGCAAGACCAGAGAAAAGACTCTTGTTTTTGTTGGACAAAAAGGTGCAAAGGTTACTAAACCACTTAAAGATTATGCACGTGAAAAGGGAGTGACTATTCATGTAACAGAAATGGTCACACCATCGGGTATAAAAATTAAAGGGTAACTAAATTAATCTCTAGATATTAGCAAACGGCATTGCTCAATTAATCAATGTTCACGTCAACAAAATCCAAAAAACAACCACCTGCAAGCAAAGCAATCGCTCATAATCTTCAAAAGAAATCCCTGGTAATTACAGCTTGAAGAATCTTAGCATCCAAACCAACCTCACCATAGGTAACCCCAATGACAAATACGAGCAGGAAGCCGATTAAGGTCATGACCATGCCCGAACCAATCCTTCAGAAGCAGTCCGAAAAGGAGGAAATGCAATCGCCGATTGACTCAAGTCTTCAGAACGTGCGATCTCGTTTAAATGTCTTAATCGTTCTTATTCAGTGAGATCATCAAAAGAACAACTTTAAAGAACAACTTGGCGATCGCTTTTCTAGAATCGATAGTTAGGCAAATAGGAGAATTCAGATGAAAGAAGCCATTAAACGGCAAAATCTTAGCAATGAGTTCTATACTCCCGAGAAGTGTTACATTACTGAATTGTCTAACATACCCGAAGACCCAGATGCATCAATCGCTCGAGCGAGAGTGGAGCCTGGAGTGACAACTCGTTGGCATCGGCTCAAGGGAACAGTCGAGCGCTACTACATCATCAATGGCAGGGGTCGTATGGAAGTTGGGGAACTACCCCCACAGGAAGTAAATGCTGGTGACATTGTGCTCATCCCACCGATGTGTCGTCAGCGTATCACCAACATCGGCTCGGAGGATTTGATCTTCCTAGCTATTTGTACCCCTCGGTTTACCAATGATGTCAATGAATTTATTGAGGACGATCCAACTTAACATGAATTACCTGAGCGATATTCCATGTGAGAGCCAGCGATCTCCTATGGTTCCGAGAAGCGCAATTCTATTTTCGCGAATCAGAAGTTGCGATCGCTCTTGAGACTATCGGAAAGGCGATCGCCATCTTGTAGGGTGCGAAGCATGAAATGTAACACACTATCCATCCCCAAATATTTCGGGGGTTAATGTACAGCAGGGGTTAATGTACAGCATTTGGGGTTGGTGGCTCATAAGGTCTAATATGCTTCCAGTTGTCTGCATTTTGGCGAGCTACATCAAGCTCATAAGACTTTTGCAGGTTGAGCCAAAACTCAGCCGTAGTACCAAAGAAAATACTCAGTCTCATCGCTGTATCTGCTGTAATACTACGCTGTTCATTGATAATCTGGTAGATCCGATTCTTCGGTACGTCTAACTTTTCTGCCAAGGCAGCAGCAGTCATCCCAATCTCTTCCAACTCATCGGCTAAGATTTCGCCAGGGTGTATAGGGTCTCCAAATTTCTTTTCCATCAAGAACTCCTAGTGATAATCGACTATTTCCACGTCATAGGGTGCATCATTCCACCGAAAACAAATGCGCCATTGGTCATTGATTCTGATGCTATATTGTCCTTGTCGATCTCCAATGAGTAATTCAAAGCGATTGCCACGTATTTGGCTTAAATCCTCAAGAACCTTGGCTGCATCAAGTAGCCTCAACTTTTTTTCTGCTTGTCTGGCAAACCCTGAAAACTTCTTCACAAATTTCTTGTTATAGAGTTTTTCAGTTTGTTTACACTTAAAGCTTTTAATCATGATAACAAAAGTTACGTGTTACGTAAAGCATAACAAGCATAACTATATCGACAAACACCTAATCTAGCAAGTGCGATCGCTTTTCTGAAGTCGATAGGAATTCGCGATCGCCCTTGGTGGAGAGAAATCTGCTCGAAGCTAAAACTGTTATCAGGTCATCTACATTCACTAAAATCTAAAAGTACCTTTTTGTTAACTAATACAGAAACCCTGAACGCTCTCTAATAAAATTAAGATGTAAAGCTATAGATAAACCTACTTCGATTCCCCCTTATCAATTAGTGAACTCGAATTCAAGCTATTACTAGTTCACTAGTTTCATGAAGGAATGTATATCTAGAAAAGTTTAATTTCATCCAGAAATAATAGCCGAAAACGCTTTGCTTCCTAAGTTTTTTCCTATAAGTGTTTGATAATCATGGCTAAATATTCTCGATATCACCGCAAATTACCTTCCTCTCCAGAGAAGAAAAGTCCCTTTTTTGACAAAGACCAGACTAGCCAACCTTTTTTCAGTTCTATTGGCAAACCCCCAATTCAAACCAAACTAACGGTTGGCCGCCCTGGAGATGTTTTTGAGCAAGAAGCCGATCGCATGGCTGACAGGATCGTAAATCATCAGAGCAGTCCTCAGGTGCAACAAAAGGCGGACGACTTGATTCAGCGTCAGAACATGGAACAAGAGGAAGAGATGCCCGTTCAAGAACAAGCTGAAAAAGAAGAGGAAGAGATGCCTGTTCAAAAGCAAGCTGAGAAAGAAGAAGAAGAGATGCCTGTTCAAGCTAAGGCTAATAACTCCCACAGCACGGGAGTCAGTCTGAGCCAGCAACTCAATCATACTCAGGGACAAGGGCAACCCTTACCTGCCTCTACTCAAGCCGAAATGTCCAATGCTTTAGGTTACAATTTCAGCGATGTCACCATCCACACCGATGCCCAATCCGTCCGTCTGAACCAAGACCTCCGCGCTCAAGCTTTCACCCACGGCAAAGATATTTATTTTAATGAAGGCAAATACGATCCAGAAAGCCAGAGCGGTAAACACCTTCTGGCTCATGAGCTGACTCATGTAGTGCAGCAAAATGCTGTTTCGGCAAATGCTACCAATCTGAATTCACAACCTACCATTCAGCGTATAATCGGAGGAGAAAAATCCTTACCCCAAAATCACTTAGATGCTTCCTCTCCTGAGTTGCACAGAGCACAAAGTCATCTGCGAACAACTCTTAGCGATGATACGATTCGATACCATGAGCAATGGAATCCGACTCCTGGTGTGAGCATCATCGAGTTCAGAAGTGAAAGGGGCTATCTTATTCACTATCGTTTCATCCACCAAGGAAAGCAGCTCGTAGAAAGTGCAATTGACATTATTCAAAGTGGTGAACGCCTAACTATCAATGAGTTTTTAGCCCGACAAGATAAAGCATGATTGTTTTTCCTCAAGTAGTCAAAAATATAGCTGTCATCAATTTCACCTAGCATGACCCTTTCAACCGAGGCTCAATCGTTGCAACCTGCGCTCAATTACCTGGCTCAAGTTATCCAGTGGCGCATGACCACTTACTTCAATGATAACGGCAATTCCATATCTCCAATGCCCAGTCTACCCAACGATTGGCTGGGCAACAAGAATCCCCTAACGCATTTTATTGATACACATCAGTTAGATACCTTCGAGCAAATCACTCTCCTCATTGCTCTAGCCCCTCACTTACAACCCGACTTTTTCGATCGACTCATTACCGCTCAACTACCCCAAGCTGGTGATTATCCTCAAATTGGCGGTTGGCGAGGTAAGGCACATCGTGGCTTTTTGCCCACAGGGGAAACCGTTTTATTTATGCTGGCTGGCGATCAATTTTGCGATCGCCTTCGATTGCAGCAACTTTTTGGAGAGGAACATCTCTTTGCTCATAAACGAGTTCTCTACCTCGATCCCCCACCCGAGGGTGAACCCCTAATGAGCGGCAAACTAGTTATGTCTCAGGACTACCTCGCTCTCTTCAGCCAGGGGAACTTTTCCCGACCCCATTTCAGCATGACCTTTCCCGCCCAAAGCATCACTACCGAGATGGAGTGGAAAGATCTTGTTCTCAATGCCCAGACCCTAAAGCAGATTCGTGACCTAGAAACCTGGATTGCCCACGGACATACTCTTCTCTACGAATGGGGCATGAAAAAAAAGCTTAAATTAGGCTATCGGGCACTCTTTCACGGTCCTCCTGGAACGGGTATAAGACCCTCACGGCCAGTCTCTTGGGCAAATACACTGGCAAAGATGTCTACAAGGTCGATATCTCGATGGTAGTATCGAAATTTATCGGTGAGACTGAAAAGAACTTGGCCAACCTCTTCGCTCGCGCTGAAAATAAAGACTGGATTTTGTTCTTTGATGAAGCGGACGCCCTCTTTAGCAAGCGCACCAACGTGCGGGATGCGCACGACAAATACGCTAACCAAGAAGTGAGCTACCTACTGCAGAGGGTGGAAAACTACGATGGATTAGTAATTCTGGCCTCCAACTTCAAGAGCAATATCGATGAAGCCTTTCTCCGACGGTTCCAGTCGATCGTTCACTTTCCTCTGCCCAGCCCTAAAGAGCGGTTGAAACTTTGGCAAATGGCTTTCCCTGACCAGGTTCAGGTAGCTGAGGCAGCAAACCTCTCTGCTCTTTCGGCTACCTACGAATTAACCGGTGCTGATATTATGAATGTGGTGCAGCACTGCTGCTTACAAGCACTTCAGCGAGGCGATAAACTTATCTATCAGGAAGATCTGCTCCGCGCCATCAAGCGCGAATTCAGTAAAGCTGGAAAGGTCGTCTAGATCTCAATCGACGGATGGAAAACACTTCCAGATTCAAGAGAAATTTCTCCTTTTATTGCATATAGTTAAGGAATGAGAATTAAATAAAATACAATCAGTCTCTATCGGATAAAGATCGCAGGCTCTATGCGGCCATAGAAGCTCTCGCTCTTAGCTTGTCAGGTCTATAACTTGTAATAAGTATAATAATTACTAAGTTTAACTTATACACGTTACAAGTTTTTTAAAGTTCGTGAAGGCGATTGGCTCTAGCGTGGCTTTGACTAAATAGTTGTGACTATTATAAACTCTATATCATAAATACTATACCTGTCACAACTATGCCAAAGACCAAAACCCAAGCCACTAAGCCAAAGGGCGGACGAGGTCGGCGAGCCAACTACGAGACTAAAACTGTACGGATTCCGCTGCCCTTGCTCAAAGAAGTAGAAACTCTACTCGAACGTTTCTATCAAGAAAACGCCTCATACGAGAAACTGCCAACTGCTGGAAGTTGGTGGCAGGTGTTAGGGGTGAGTCACAATGCTCAACCTACAGAGGTCAAACAAGCTTATCGTCGCCTGTCCGTGCTGTACCACCCCGATACTAACCTAAGACGGGATGCTCACCAACGCATCGTTGCTCTCAACCGTGCCTACTCAGAATACCAGCAAATCAACCACTAAGATGCATAGTACATATGCACTATTGCCTCGATCCCAGATAATTACCATTATCACTTTTACACTAAAGTCAGACGAAAAAGTTAATTATGACGATAAATCGAGCTTTTCTTCGATACTAGCTCCTGGGTTTTTTTCCCAGCGATCGCCTACATGAGCGTAGATAGAAGTAGTTCTGGGATCGGCATGACCCAATAAATCCTGTACTTGCCTTAAATCCGAACCAGTTCTCAGTGATAATGTTCCAGCAGTATGTCTGAGGCTGTGAGCAGAAAGAGTTCGACCGTTTTGGTGTTTGAGATTTGGTGGCAACTAAATAACTGTCAATAATGGCTCTAATGCTACGTCTGGATAATTGACCTCCTTTACTGTTGTTACTCAAGGAGACAAAGACAAAATCTGTGAGTTTAATTTTTCTTCTGAGGACTTTTTGCCTCATCTGGAGATACTCGTCTAGTTGAGTAGTTAAATTATCCGTTAAAGGCACGACGCGACTAGCTCTTTTAGCCGATACCTGCAAACCTGTTTTAATACCCTGTCTAACAACATTCTCAATCTTTAAGGAATGCATCTCCACCGTTCTACATCCTTCTAGGCTCATGATGCCAACCAAAACGCGATCGCGCATTAGTACCAGTCTTTGTTTATTAGTCTTAGCCTGTACTAATTGAGATTGAACATGGTCGAGCAAAAACTTTAATTCTTCTGCCTCCATGAATGTGACACGAGAAGCTGGATCTTTCCTGTCCTTGGGAGCTTTAATCTGGCTGCGGGATTAGTTTTAATCAATCCATGAGTCAACGCAGCTTTGTAGAAGATTCTGACCATATTAAGCTTAGTCGCGATCGTACTATTTTGATATCCAGATTGAACTAGATATTGTCGGTATGGCTTGATATCTTCAACATCAGCATCCAACGGTAGCAGTAGGTTGTCTTTACACCAATCTAAATATTGTTTAGTCTGAGAAAGATAGGAGCGAATGGTGTCGCAGGAAGCTGCACCATCTCCTACTTCTAGTTCGAGAAACCGAGCAAAGATATCTTCTGAAATATTAGTTAAAGCAAGAGTAGTAGAAGTTGTTTTAAATTCAACTTCTGATTTTACTGGAACAATATTTATATCCATAGCGAACATTAAACCATCAATCTCACCGTATAGTTGAGGATTGTCATAAAAATAACGTCCCCAAGCTTGAGAAATATTTCTTTCAGTAATTGACGATAAAGCAGCCACCGTTCCCGCAGCCATAGCAGCAGACCCTCGTAGATCTAGTAACTTCAGAGTATCTTTTAGAGTAATAAAAGCTAACTGTTGCTGTTCGATCCTAATTACTCCACCATCGCCAAATATTTCTACCAGACAGCATGATAGGCTGAGTCCAGCATAGATAACACTTCTTTGAGGGTCTAGCTTGTCTGCCATATCCCGATGGTGATCGAATCTACTTATTGGACCATAGTTACGGAAACTGGTGGCAGTAGCGTTGTAGCTTGTGGGGTCGAAGATCCTTATCAACTCATCATTACGATTTAATGTTGTAAATTTAGGGGTAATACTCCTAAGCGGTGGAGGTAAATGAACTACAACCATTACCAACCAATTCCTACTGCTCTAGCTTCAATAACTACAGCCTCAATTTCACCCTGCTTGAGCATCTCAATTGGCGTCTTTTTATCAAATGCTAAATGAGGTTTGTTAAACCAGTTTAATTTAACAAAATCAGAAACATCCAAAGCAGCTAGTACCTCTGGCAACCCATCTATAACCCCATCGTCTCCATCAGGGTCAAAGTGCCACAACGGATATTTATAAACTCCTCCATCCTTTACACCAAGTAAGGTATTAGCCAAGCAGCGATCTCTTACTGTCTATCTATTTTGGCATCCAAGAAGCTCGGCTACTTTACTTGAGGTAATACTTCCTTCGAGTAATTCCCGACGACGCTGATAGTAACGTTCTAAATTAGCTAGCTCCAATTCCCAAGACTGCCCCTCAACATAATCCTTACCCGCCATCTTTTTATGTGCAATTCCTTCTCAGCAGAAGAAACTACCTTTGGTTCTAACGAGCGTTGCAGGATTTCCAAATGTTCTGGTTCGGCGATGGCGATTAGAGCTTCTATACGTTTGAGAATTGCGGTTGCTGATTTGCGCTTGGACTTAGGAACCTCTATTTCAGCCACAAAAGTATTTTTCATAGGTTTAACCAAATATTTCTAGCTCTAATTGTAGCCTATGTATGAGATGTAAGTACAAAAGATAATATAGTACGGAATGTTGTTCTAGCTCCGAGAATTGTTCTAATGGGAGGTAGGGAATGATGTTTATTGCTTGCAAGCTTTGTCAAAAGGTTTTTTTAGACAACATTATTTTCAGTAGATATTAAATGATATGCAATTAATACGCTAAACTATAACTATAGTCATGACTGTAGTTATAAGACGTGCAAATATCTAAAAGCAAACTCAAAAGTAAGCTTCTCGAAATTCTCAGAGAAGTTGAATCAGAAAATACAGAAGTAATTGTGACCGACCGAGGTAAACCTGTAGCTAAAAAAACAAAATTTCAGAACGCACCTACAACCGAGGAATTGTTTCAAGATTGGCGAGGGCGCATTCAATATTTTGAAAATCCTACAGCTTCTACTATGGAAGAATGGGGTGATGAGATTTGAACATTGTTTTGGATACCTGTGCCTTACTTTGGTGGAGTCTAGACCCAAAGGAATTTTCTCCCCGCACGCGTTGCCATTGAAAAAATGGAACGAGAAAAAAATGGCATAACCCCTTCAATGGCTATTTGGGAAATTGCTATCAAGGTTAAAAACAAAAAACTAGATTTAGGTATTCCTCTGGATACTTACGTTTCTAAGTTAAAACAGTCTGATGTAGTAAGAATTATGCCAGTAGATGAAGATATTTTAGTTAAGAGTGTAAATCTACCATGGTCGCATCGTGATCCAGTTGACCGAATTATGGTGGCATTGGCTATGCATAATGGTTACTCGATTATTACCAAAGATTTGAAAATCAGAGAATTTTACGCTCTTACTATTTGGTAGTTCTTATGGGCAGGAAAGCTAATCCAGTATGTCTCTATTGTGCCAAGAATTACCGCACCGAGGATGAGGCTCAAGAAAAACATCCTGAATGCTACGTCGGTCATAATTATACGTATCAACACAAGCAATCGCCTGAGAAATCCTGGAAAGGTAAATGCTAAACGTCGTCAAAATACTGCTAAGAAAAAAAGGCATTACAACCATTGGGCCGATC